>JBBCKG010000015.1:0-475222 GCA_037190905.1 Agriterribacter sp.
ACGCTGTGGTCGAAAAGACCCCCCCCGCCAATGAAAAAGCCCGCCATTCAGCGGGCCTCGTGGAGAACAGGGGAGTCGAACCCCTGACCTTCCCGCTTGCAGCGGGACGCTGTGGTCGAAAAGACCCCCCCCGCCAATGAAAAAGCCCGCCATTCAGCGGGCCTCGTGGAGAACAGGGGAGTCGAACCCCTGACCTCTTGCATGCCATGCAAGCGCTCTACCAACTGAGCTAGTTCCCCAATATATTCCTTTCGAAGCCTTTACCAGCCGTTTTTTGCACGATATTCCAGCCAGCCTGATCCCAAAAGGACTGCAAATATAGAGCGCCAGACTTTCTTCTCAAAATTGATTTACGGGGTTGTTTTTAAAAAACAAAAAGGAGCTTTTGCAGCTCCGATTTTAGATATATACAGGGTTTAGTAAGTACGCTGGTTCGGTCGTCAACGAAAACGGAAAAAGAGCAGGTACAACATTACCAGCAGGTGTATGCCTGCTATGATATAGAAACTGCTGTTGCCCGTGATGGCTTTGTAAATACTGAAAAGAAATAGTCCCACTATAAGGACGCTGAAAAGTAAAAAAGCAAGATCGCCCAGTCCGGGGCCTCCGTCCTGTTTGGTGGGACTGATCCTGGAGAGGATAAAAATCACCGAAATGCTGATACCGTAAAAGAGCAATACTGCAAAGTATTTATTCATATGCTCGTTTTGTACACCTCTGTAACAGAGGGTGAACCGTTTCTATAACGTATGATATTTGATGGTATTGTATAGTGCAGACGAAAACAGTGGCCTCGCCAGGAATCGAACCTGGATCTGGAGCTTCGGAAACTCTTATACTATCCATTGTACTACGAGGCCTGTAATAAAACGCGAAAATAGGGAAATGTACAAAGATGGCGAAGAAAGTATTTTTGTATGCGCTTTACTTGAATAACCCCGGTGCATTTTCCGCAAAAATCTTAACGGCTATAGCCAGCAGTATCACCCCAAAAAATTTCCGAACTGCCAGTAACCCCGCGTTACCCAGCAATCGGGCAATAAAGTTCAGCGATTTCAGCACCAGGTATACAATAGCCAGGTTCACCACAATCCCCAACAGTATAACGGCATCTGAAAATCCTACCTTCAAAGATATGATGGTGGTAAGCGTGCCCGAGCCCGCTATCAGTGGAAAGGCAATGGGCACCAGGGTGGCAGCTTTCACATCCTTTTCACTCTTGAAAAACTCCATACCCAGCACCATCTCCAGCCCCAGGATAAAAATCACAATAGATCCGCCGACAGCGAACGACTTCAGATCCAGCCCCAGGATACTCAGGAACTTTTCACCGGCGTATAAAAAAGCAATCATCAGTACGCCAGCGATCAGTGTGGCGCGGGCCTCATTAATGCCGCCCACCTTCTGTTTGATCGATATAAAAATGGGAATAGACCCCACTATATCGATTACGGCAAACAATGTGAATGTAACTGTAAGCAGCTCATTGAATGTAAAAGACATATGCTTCCCCGTTTGACGACATGATGTTGGTTACGTTATCAAAAGTATCAATAAGTTCTGTGGCAGCACAACAATTCTGTGATATCAATAAAAAACCTTGTGTGATATCATTTGAGGTCATTATTACGTTAGTATTCAAAATATTATATTGCAATAATGACAGCATCACCCAGAGACTATATCAAGGGCTTTTACAGGTCGTTGCCGGTTCAGTTGCTTATACTGCACCTGAGGCGCTACCAGGTGCTGCTGATTTTCTGGTATATCCTTACCAGTGCAGTCAACGGCAGCTTTATGAGCGCCTTTGGCGCCGAAGCTCTTTTCCTGGCTCCGGAATACATGGGTAATGTGAATGGCGTGAGTATGGCCATCGTAGGTATGGCAACGGGCGTATTTATCATGAGCTGGAACGTAACCACCTTTATCCTGCACAGCAACCAGGTAAAGTTTCTGGCTACCACTTCCAAACCCTTTCTGAAGTACTGCACCAATAATGCCGTTATACCGCTTCTTTTTCTCATTTTCTACGTAGTAAGAATGGTGGGTTTCGGCTTACACAAGCAGTTGTTCGGTATTGGGGACGTTATGGTACAAATACTCGGCTTCCTGCTCGGGCTGAGTTTTACCATCATATTGGCTTTTCTCTACTTTTTCCGCACCGAAAAAACCATGATGCGAACGGTAGAACCGGTATTGCGCGACCCCAAAACCTATGCCCGCCAATTTGGTATCGGCGGCAAACATTTTCACGAAAGAGGGATATTGACCGTAGACTGGTTTTTCAACACCCGTTTCAAGCTGAAAAAGCCCAGAGACGTATCGCATTACTCAGAAGAATTCATTGAACTCATCTTCAAACGCCACCATTTTGCAGCCGTGTTTTCCATCATACTGGCCTTTCTGATACTGGCCTTTTTAGGTATGCTGATGGACCGGCCGCTGTTTATTATACCGGCGGCATCTGCCATCATGGTGTTTTTCTCTATATTAATTGCCGGCTCGGGCGCTTTGAGTTTCTGGTTAAAAAGCTGGGCTTTTCCGGTAATTGTATTGGTGGCAGTTCTCTTGAATATTTTGTTTGAAAAAGATTGGATCGATCCACGCAACAAAGCCTATGGTATAGACTACGTGCATAAAGAGCACCGGCCGCAATATAACCGAAAAGCCATCCTTGCACTTTGCACATCGGAACGGATGGAAGCCGACAGAAATAACATGTTGACTATTCTCGAAAATTGGAAAGCCCGCCAAAAGGAGGAAAAACCGATACTGTATGTACTCAACGTGAGTGGAGGCGGCACCCGGTCTGCCACTTTTACTTTCAACGTGCTGCAACAGTTGGATAGCATCTCCAATGGTTTCCTGGGCAGGGTATTCTGCATCAACGGCGCCTCGGGCGGTATGCTCGGCGCCACCTACTTCAGGGAGTTGTACCGCCTGCAACAAAAGGGGCACAGGGTTGACCTGCAGGATTCCGCATGGGCAGACAATATTTCAAAAGACATCCTTAATTCTCTGTTTGCTTCATTTGTTACCCGCGATATTTTTGCTCCGGCACAACAGTTTCGCTCCGGCAACTATACCTATACCAAAGACAGGGGATATGCTTTCGAAGAACAGTTCAATCGCAATACCGGGAAGATATTGGACTACCCCCTGCAAGATATTGCACAGGACGAATTCAACGCCACCGTGCCGTTGATGATCTTCAACTCCGTAGTTACCCGCGACGGCAGAAAAATGATGACCTGCAGCCAGCCCATCAGCTTTATGATGCGCAACTGGAACGTACATGAAGACACGGTTTCGTCCGAACCGGATGCCATTGATTTTGCCGCCCTGTTCAACCGGCAGGACCCCCTGGGGCTACGCCTGCTCTCCATCCTGCGTATCAATGCTACCTTTCCCTACGTATTACCCAATGTATGGCTGCCCAGTATGCCCGTCATAGACGTGATGGACGGAGGGATGCGTGATAATTTCGGACAGGAATCTACCCTCCGTATGCTGAATGTACTCAGCGACTGGATTGCTGAAAACACCAGTGGTGTGGTTTTCCTGCAAATACGCGACCGCATTCCGGGAGAATGGAACGAAAACTATGTAGACCATACGCTCACTGGCCTGTTTACCAAACCCATCGTGACCCTCCAAAACAACTGGATGAAAATGCAGGACTACTACCAGGAAGAAATGGTGCATTTTTCAGCAACCGGCTATCAATTCCCTTTTAAAAAACTTATATTTTACTATACACCTCCACCAAAAGAAAAAGGGGCCGCTTTGAACTTTCACCTGACGCGTCAGGAAAAGCAGGATATCCGCCAGTCCCTGCAGCTGGAGGCGAACCGACAGGCGTTCAAAACCCTGGAAGAATACCTGAATGGCATGCAATAGCTGGTGCAAGACTCCAAAAAAATGACCCAGTGCAACCTGGCCGGAAAACACCTTTTTCCGCGTGTATATGGATGATGGTTATCACCTTAGTCCATCTAAGCCGGAAGTAAACCCGAAAACGGATCGTCTTTTATACCCGCCTGCGGCGGGGAAAAATCGCCTGGTTTTCAGCAATATTTGTAAAATAACGGCTCGTGCCTGGCCGGAAGGACGATAGTATTCTGGTTGGTGAGGCAAATACCCTGCACACTACCCCTGATGTAAACACCGGTTACAACAGAGATGCGACAGATCAAAAGCCAGCCGGAGTGGCAACAGACGTCAATGTACTGCTCTATATCCGGCATGGGACTACGCTTGTTTCAAAAAAGACGGTTAAAGCAAAAGTACATTCAGGCATGACAAGCGTTGATGGCTCTTCAATGGTTGAAAAACAATCTGTTCTATTGTTTGCCTGAACATTCCTTCAGGTGTTGCCACCCGAAGGTTGTTCTTTTTGTGGGTTCAGACATACCATACAGCGAAAAAGGTGATCGCTGTAAAGTAAATCAGTGCTGCGAAATAGGCCGCTACATCGCCCGTGGCATGAATTGCAGTAAAACTGATCTTCATAGACACTGTTTTTCGGGTTTACAATAAAAAGGGGCGGATTAACAGGTAAACTAAAGGGGTTGCCTGTCGTCAGTAGGGTGCGGAATTTGAGTATTGGATAAAAACGGGGCTTAACAGCTCTTATTTGGTTTTCCACATTCTTAACGCCGATTGTGGAAAACTATTGTGTTAATAGATAATAAAGAGGCATCAGCGTGTTTATTGGAGAGGGTATCTCACTGAAAAAGGGGGCAATACCCCCCTTTTTGCATAAAAATTATCCCATGGCTTTTGCTCACGACAATGCGCTGATCAGGCCTTTGATGATAGCTGCAGACTTTACCGCTTCAAACACCCGCGATTCACTGCTACCATGCTGCAATACGGAGGCTTCGTGTGAGTTGACACACATTTCACAGCCGTTGACAGCAGACAGCGCCAGGCTTATCAGTTCAAAAAACTCTTTGCCCAGCACAGGGTTCATCATAATGCTCATCTTAATGCCGGCCGGATGGTTGTTGTAAAAATCCTTATTGGCAAAATGACGGAACCTGTAAAACACATTGTTTGTATTCATCAATGATGTGGCTGCTACTACCTCAGCAATTTCTGCCTCGGTGGCACCTTCAGCCTTTGCCTGTGTGGCAAAGCTGTTTTTAAGAAGGTCGAACTTCTCATTGGCCGCTACAGCCAGGGCCAGCAGCAGGGCTTCTTTTCTGTTCAGGTGCTGCGTATTGTTCAGCGCATTTCCCGTATTAATCTTCAGATCTTTAATATACCGGGCGTCGGCCGCTAGTAAAGCCTCCATATTAAATCCCGGTACGTACTCGGGAATGCCCAGATCGTTGATCAGGTTTACAAATGTTTCGTTCTGTATAGCAATAGTTTCTGACATATTCTTACTTTTTACATCCAACAAATTCTTTCATCATTCAACGCTTCCAGGTTTCTCCGTACCAGCGGTCTAGTTCATGCTCAGTTCCTGCGTCAAAGTAGTCTGACCTTTGTTCCAGTTACAGGGGCATAATTCATCTGTTTGCAATGCATCCAGCACCCGCAGTACTTCCTGCACATTGCGACCTACGTTCAGATCATATACACTCACCCAGCGTACGATACCCTGTGGATCGATGATAAAAGTGGCACGGTAAGCTACTTTTTCATCCTCACTCAAAATACCCAGCGATTCTGCCAGGGATTTGGAAGTATCTGCGAGCATGGGAAACTTCAGATCGCGAAGATCTTTGTGATCCTTTCTCCAGGCAAGGTGCACAAATTCAGAGTCGGTAGAAGCCCCGATCAACACAGCATCTCTGTCGGCGAAATCGGATGCTTTTTTGTTGAATTCAGCAATTTCAGTCGGACAAACAAACGTAAAATCTTTAGGCCACCAGAACATTACCGTCCATTTGCCCTGTTCTGCGGCATAGGTATCGGTGAGATCTGTAAACTCCTTGTCTTTTTCAATCGAAACCACCGCTTTCTTTTTAAACGCAGGGAAAACACTTCCTACCGACAATACATGTGTACTCATAATAAATGTGATTTATTTTGATATGATTTATTTTACAAACTTGCTATGGCTGAGCGTACCGTAAATGGTATTCCGTTAGATGGTGCAAATTTACAGCATCCCAGCTATAGTAAAAAATAATGAATATCTATTGGATGATAGATATCATCTATGATAGGAATGCATTCCTTCCCGTAGAAAGCATCAAACGCAGGTGGCAATACTGTCGGTTATCAGTTATATTTGCCCCAGTTTTATATGAAGAAATATGCAGTGATCGTAGCAGGTGGCAGCGGCAGCCGGATGAAAGCTTCCACGCCCAAGCAGTTTATACTACTTGGCGAGAAGCCGGTGCTGTACTATACTATCGAGGCTTTTTTGACATCTTTCAGCGATCTTCAGATTATACTCGTATTACCCCCGGATTTTGTGGAAGACGGCAGGGCAATGGCGGAGCTGTCGTCGGATGCAGGAAGGGTTCAGATGGCATCGGGTGGCATCAGCCGTTTCGACTCCGTTAAAAACGGACTGGCGCTGGTAAAAGAATCTTCCATCGTTTTTGTACACGACGGTGTGCGGTGCCTGGTGAGTCCGGATCTGATACATCGCTGTTACAACCAGGCAATGGAGAAAGGCAGCGCCATACCCGCTATACCGGTTACGGATAGTGTAAGGGTATTAACAGCAAACGGTTCCCAACCACTTAACAGAGACCTGCTGCGGGCTGTGCAAACGCCACAAACCTTCCGCAGCGATATCATCCTACAAGCATTTGAACAGCCCTACCGGCAAAGCTTTACCGATGAAGCCACCGTAGCTGAAGCAGCCGGGTTCAACATTCACCTCATCGAAGGCGACAAAAGAAATATCAAAATCACGCTGCCGGAAGATCTGCTGATAGCCGAAAGGCTGATGCGCGAAGGGTAAATACATAAGGTGTTCGTGAAGCTGATCGCAAGAATAGCCAACCACACCAACATCCTCACACAAAGCTGGTGGTGCAACCAGTTGTCTGATTATCCCGAACACCATGCAATGGCGTGCGAAAATCCTGATTTAAATCAGTTGATTTTCTGATTCTCAGCGTTTCCGGCAGGAATGACGATATTATGACAAATAAGGCATACACTGTTAAAGGTTCTCTATTACATTTGCAACTCCCATGGTTCCTACTTCCACATATGATGTTTGCAGCGGACTCGACCGGTTTTCGGTGATTGGTATCAACTATCAAAATGCAGATACCACCACCCGGAGTAATTTTGCGATCTGTAGCAACAAACTTGAGCAGATTACCCAACTGGCTGTTAAAAAAAACATTACCGACCTGGTGGTGCTATCTACCTGCAATCGCACAGAGCTATACGGTGTAGGCGCAGCCGACACGCTGGTAGATATTCTGTGTCAGGCTTCCGGAAACAGCCGGAGTGCATTTACCACACACGGGTACATGATAGGTGGCATGCAGGCCGTGCATCATCTGTTTAAAGTAGCTTCGGGGCTTGATTCTCAGATACTGGGCGATTATGAAATACTGATGCAGTTGAAGAAGTCTGCGAAATATGCCCGGGAAAACAACCTGCTGGGTTCGTTGACAGACCGTCTGATCAATTTTGCATTGCAGGCTTCTAAAAAGATCAAGTCCGAAACAAAGCTGAGCACCGGCACGGTATCTGTAGCGTATGCCGCCATAGAAGTACTGAAAGAAAAAATCAGCGATATACGTGAAAAAAGCATCCTTTTAGTAGGAGCGGGTAAGTTTGGCTGTAATGTGGCCAAAAATATTTGCGAATATTTTCCCGGTGCCCGGGTTCGCATCACCAACCGTACCCCGCAAAAAGCCGAAGATTTTGCTATCAATCATGGTCTGGAATGCATCCCGTACGAACAACTGCAAACGGCTGCTGATGAAAGTGATGTACTGATCGTAAGCACTACGGCTGAGACTTATACCGTTTTGCCGGATTTTTTTGCTACGCGCAAAGAACGTCTGCTGCTGGATCTATCCGTTCCAAAGAGCATTGATCCCTCCGTAAGCGAAACCGAAGGCATCTCCCTGCTGGATGTAGACCAGATCTCTGTTATGCTGGACAAAACATTTGAAATGCGCCGGGCAGAAGTTCCCAAAGCTTTATCGATTATAGAATCCACGCTGGGCGAATTTGTAGAATGGCATAAACTGTTCATGCACCGCGGATTCCTGGGTGAGGTAAAATCCAAGCTGCAGGAACTCAGTGCGCTAAACGAATGCGGTCACCTCCCGGAGCAAAAAAATGCAAAAATCCAGAAAGCGGTAAAAACGCTTGCTGTAGACCTCCGTTCCAGAACAGCCAAAGGTTGCCAGTACATCAATACACTCAACGAGTATCTCCGCATGAATTGAGTGAAAAATTAGTATTACATTAACGGTTTTCTTTCATGTATTTTCGGCAGGTAAACACCGGTTACGATATTATTGCACAAACACAGCGCAATATGTATATAAGCCTGCCCGCATCTTTTTGGACAACCTGGCCTAAACCGGTGTGGGCTATACTCTTCCTGTGTTTGACGGGCACCACCGGTTTCGCGCAACAAAACGATTTTATTTCTTTCAAAAAGAAGGGACGCACAGTTGCCAATTATTTCAAGGGGGTTCCTATACACTTCATCCGAAAAAACGGAGATCACATTAACGGTATGATCAACAGGATCGAGCGCGACAGCATCTTCCTGACATTTCATGATGTAAGAATGATACCCAACCAATGGGGTACGGCAGCCCCCGATACCATAGCCCGATACGATATGCGCTTCCACTACAACGAAATTGCGGCCATCCCCAAACCCTTTACCGGACTGGGGGTTATCAGAAGGGGCGGCCTTTTTATTGTAGGCGGCACTACCTATGCCGTATTGCACACAGTAAACGGGCTGATACAAAAAGATAAGATAGACCCTACCACCATCGCCGTGTCGGGAGCTGTAGTACTGGCCGGTTACGGGCTTCGTAAATCGGTGAAAACCCGTTATCCGATCGGGAAAAAATATACCATCGAGTACATTAGACTGACGGAATAGCGGGAAAATTTCAGGCAACCCTGTTCCAACCGGCTGTTTTTCGCCATCCGCACTGCGCAATACGTTTTTCGCGAAAAACAGCCTGCCGTTGATCTGCTCATTTGTAGCGGTCAGTGAGCAATTCGTCGATTTTCACAAGCTCGTATCCTTTTTTCTTCAGGTAGCCGATCAGCTCCGGCAGCCGATAATACATTTTATCTGTTCTGGCTATATCGGTGCCAATGTGCAGCAACAATATATAGCCATTCAAACCAGCGGATGCGTTTTGCTCCTGTTGCAGGATTGACTCATATATAGATGCAGATGATTTGTATTGAGGCATATCCGGCGTGGTATAGTCTGCATGGCTGAGTGTACCGGGGGTAAAATTGATAAGCTGTACGTTCATGCCCTTACTCCAGTCGGCAATGCTATCGTTGTACCACTCATACGGAGGCAGGAAAAAGCTTGCTTCCTCCGGCGCGATGCCAAAGGCAGTCATTGCTTGGTAGTTGTTTTCCAGATCGGTCTTAAACGCCTTTTGTGTAATCAGCAGGCTGTCTCTGTTTTCCCAGGCGCAGTACAGCAGGTGACTGTCTGAGTGCGGCCCCAGGTAATGGCCACCTGCCCGGAGGTTCCGGATAATGTTCCGAAATGCGGGATTCCGGTAAAAATTCCCCGTAAGAAAAAAGGAAGCCTGCACGTCATCTCTTTTCAATACCTCCGGTATATACCATCCTCCGTCGGCAAATGCATCGCCGGTAAATACCAGGGCCAGTTTTCGTCGGGTAGTATCGCCCCGTACGATGGCGCCATGGCTGTATTGGTACGGGCTAAGGTTCTGACCGTTGTGGCTGGTCATTTTTTTTTTGACTGCCGCGGCAGGTTATCACTTTCTTTCGCCGCCATCAGGTAAATCAGAGAAGCGGTACCGTCCATTGTGGGTTCGTTGGTACTGTAATCGCCGGAATCATCATGGTATACAGCGAGCGAGCTCTGAAAAGCCGCATATTCATCGGGTTTGGTGAGGGTAAGCCCGATCAGACTGTTGAATATACTGCCATACACAGGGCCGTCTACCAATCCCCCGTCTACAGGGAAATTGCCCACTTTCAGGAAAGATGCATGAGGGTCTGTGGGCGTATCGCCATGCGCCGGCAATCCGTACACCATACTGGTTCCCCAGGGGTTACACCCAAACAGCCAGTCGAAGTTGGCCTGTTCCAGCGCCTCGAACCGGTTGTCGCCGGTAGCCGTACGATACCAGTAACACTGAATGGCAAAGGCGGTGGTGAGGTTGTTGCTGCACCAGATAAAAGGTACACCGCGGTAAAAAGCATTTTGGCGGGCTCTTTCCCATACCTGTTCTATACCCTTTCTATAAAACCCCGCTATCGTATCTTTTTCTCCACCGTTCAGCTTTTTCATTAATTCGTAATGTCCGAGATTGATGAAGGGGTACCATTGGTAGTGGGCGGCCGTATCACTCTCAAACCAGGGCGTAAGCGGTTCGGTCAGGGCCAGCCGGTATGCATAATTGAGTAGATTTCCGCCAGGCGCTTGCACCTGATTGTATCCCGAGAGCATAGCCGCCGCCAGTTGCATGTCATCCATCCAGTTTTCTTCGGCATAAATATAGGGCGCCGCTACAGACGCAGTCTGTGCCACCCCGGGTTTGGTGAGTCCGAATGCAAAGGCCGTTCTTGCTTTGCGCTGCAAGAGCAACCGATAAGCAGGTTCGTTCGCAAATATTTCAGCGCCTAATGCAAACGCACTGCTGAACTTGCCCGCAGTTGACGATACGCCGGTGGTATTGTTTTTAAATTTTCCCCTGATTTGCGGCTCACCATTCAGGAAATACACCGGCCGCTGGTATCCTCTGCCGTACTGACTGTCGAGCGCCGGCATACGCATGCCGATATGATCGCGATCGTCTGCCAGTTGGTTAAACATCCAATCATCGCGCGGGTGCATTTTCAACAACCATTCCAACCCCCATTTGGCCTCGTCCAATATATCCGGCACCTGGTTGGCGCCCTCCAGCCCGTTGGCCTGGTGATTGTCTCCGAACACCCCGGGGAAATCGCGGTAAGCGGCCAACAGATGGTAAGTGGCATTGGCAGACGTAGTTACATATTGCAGGTAGTCGGTGGCATCGTGCCAGCCACCACTTACGTCTATGAATGTACTGTCGGGCATGGGG
Organism: Agriterribacter sp.; assembly: GCA_037190905.1. Classification (GTDB taxonomy): domain Bacteria; phylum Bacteroidota; class Bacteroidia; order Chitinophagales; family Chitinophagaceae; genus Agriterribacter. Next base: position 11,247 of record JBBCKG010000015.1, read on the forward strand.
CCGTACAGCGTAAAGCCGTCGTGGGTATGGCAACTGTCTCTGGTAACAGGATTAAATCCGCTGCGTTGCTGCCGCATATAGCGCAGGCAAAAATCTGCCGTTCCTTTGTATACGTCGTTGCCGATCTCAAATTCCGGCGACCGGGTATCGCCGGCCTGCAGGTAATACCTGCCCGGACGGGTGATATCGGAAAAATCAAGCCGGGCGGTTTGCCTGAATGGCCCGTAAGCACCCCATGCCTTCCCCGCCTTGCCCGAGGCGATGGTTTGGCCGGAAGCTATTTCCACCAGCTTCCAGGTTTTAACCGGTTTGGCCGACTGGCTGCACCATACCGCCACTTTGATGCCCCCGGGCAGGTAGCCCAACTGATTGATACGAATCCAGCTATCAGCGCGCTTGTTATCAAAACCTGCAAGGACAGCAGCCAGCAGAGCAAGCGCGGCAAACCATTTTTTCATAAACCCCTCATTTATATATTACAATATAAAACTTAATCGAATACCACCGTCTTGTTATTGGAAACAAATACGCGGTCTTCCAGCACCAACTGCATGGCTTTGGCCAGAACCGAGGTTTCTATTTCTTTTCCGGCTACCACCATGTCCTTGGGTGTATAGGTATGGTTTACCCGGATGATCTGCTGTTCGATAATGGGCCCTTCATCCAGCAGGCTGGTTACAAAGTGAGCGGTAGCACCAATCATTTTTACGCCTCGTTCAAAAGCCTGTCGGTAAGGGCTGGCGCCCACGAAAGCCGGCAAAAACGAATGGTGAATATTGATGATCCTGTAGGCGTATTGCGCCACAAAATCATCCGAAAGAATACGCATAAATTTGGCGAGAATAATGTAGTCGAAAGCATGCAGCTCAATTTGTTCCCTGAGTGCGCTTTCGAAGGCTTCCCTGCTTTTTCCTTCATGGCTGATAAGGGTAAACGGCACATTGAACCGATCGCATATATCCTGCAACACCGGATGGTTGCCGATTACGGCCTCCACCCTTGCGCCCAGCGTATGAAAATGATGGCGGGTGAGTATATCGCTCAGGCAATGATATTCCTTTGTAACCAGTACCACTAGTTTCTTTTCCCTGCTCTTTCGGCTGATGTCTACGGTAGCATCTGCGGGAAGCACGGCAGACAGTTGTTCGCGGAGTGTATCTTCTACCGGGTCGCGATCGGCCGTTATCCTGAGAAAAAAATTTCCGGCTGTCTTGTCTACAAATTCACGCATGGATTCTATATTGATGCCGTTTTTCGCCAGTATGCCTGCAACGTCGGCCACCAACCCTACCCTGTCAACGCTTTGTATTCTTATGATCATGTAGCTTTTTTTAATGCGGAGCCAAAATTATACGATTACCGGTTTACTCTGCTCCCTCTTTTTAATGATCTCCCAATTACAATTTTACGTAAATTCATCCCCCTGTTTATTAGCAACGATTGCGCAAGCGTTCTTCGCGAAACAGGTATAATTGCTGTATTTCCATTCATTAAAACGCATTACATATGTCAGGAAGAAGAAATTTCCTAAAAAACAGCGCCCGTATTGCCGCGGGTGGTTTACTCCTTTCATCCTCCACCGATCTTTTTGCCATTCAAAACCGGAACCTTTGGGCTTCAGACCGTATCAATATCGGACTGATAGGCGCCAAAGGAATGGGATGGTCTAATCTGCGTGCCGCGCTGAAGGTTCCCGGGGTAACCCTGGTGGGCATCTGTGATGTTGATAAAAATGTACTGGACAGCCGTTTGAAAGACCTCGCGGAACTAAAGGTAGACGCCTCGAAAGTAAAAACATACGGTGATTATCGCAAACTGCTGGAAAACAAAGACCTGGACGCAGTCATCATCGGCACACCCGATCACTGGCACTGCCTTCAAATGGTGGAAGCCTGCCAGGCCGGAAAACATGTGTACGTGGAAAAACCTATCGGAAACTCCATTGCAGAGTGCAATGTAATGGTGGCAGCCCAAAAGAAATACAACCGGGTGGTGCAGGTAGGGCAGTGGCAGAGAAGCCAGCAACATTTCAGGGACGCCATCGCCTATGTACATTCCGGGAAACTAGGCAATATACGCACCGCCAAAGTATGGTGTTACCAGGGCTGGATGAAGCCCGATATCGTGCGCCCGGATTCAGCACCTCCCGCAGGCGTAGACTATGCCGGATGGCTGGGCCCCGCGCCGAAAAAGCCCTTCAATGCCAGCCGCTTCCACTTCAATTTCCGCTGGTTCTGGGATTATGCCGGTGGGCTGATGACAGACTGGGGCGTTCACCTGCTCGATTACGCATTATTCGGAATGAAGGCGGATGTACCTAAAACCGTAATGGCGCTTGGCGGCAAGTTTGCCTACCCCGAACTGGCGCAGGAAGCCCCCGATACCCTCACTACGCTGTATGAATTTGACACCTTCAACCTGGTATGGGATCACGCCATGGGCATCGACAACGGGCAATACGGGAAAGACCATGGTATTGCTTTCGTAGGCAACAATGGTACGCTGGTGCTGTACAGGGGTGGGTGGGAAGTAATCGAAGAGAAAAACTCGAACAACAAAGTGTCGGTGCCGTTTACACAACCCTCCGAAAGCGGGCTCGATGCACATATGGTGAACTTCACCTCCGTAATACGAAGCGGAAAAATGGAGGATCTCACGGCGCCCATTCAGGTGGGGGCCGATGTGGCCATCGTGGCCCAGATGGGCAATATTGCCTTCCGCAGCGGGAAAAGACTGGCATGGAATAAAGCGACTGGTAGGTTTACCGACGAATCGGTGAACCGGGAGTATTTTGCAAAACAATACCACAACGGGTATAAAATTCCAACTGTCTGATTCACCCGGTTGGTTACCCGCACTTTAAAATATGATGGCATGCCCCGAACGAGGATTGCAGGAATAGGTATGTATGTACCCGAGCAGGTAGTAACGAATGCTGACCTGGAAAAAATCATGGATACCAGCGATGCCTGGATACAGGAACGCACCGGTATAAAGGAAAGAAGGTATGCCAAACGTACCGGCGAAACTACCACAACCATGGGGGTGGAAGCGGCAAAAATGGCCATACAAAATGCCGGTATTACGTCTGACGATATTGATTTCATCATCTTTGCCACACTCAGCCCGGATTATTATTTTCCGGGTTGTGGTGTGTTGGTGCAGCGGGCCATGCAGATGAAAGAAATCGGCGCGCTGGATGTGCGCAACCAATGCAGCGGTTTCATCTATGCATTAAGTGTGGCCGATCAATACATCCGCTCAGGTATGTACAAAAATGTACTGGTGATCGGCAGTGACAAACACTCCTTCGGGCTGGATTTCAGTACCCGCGGGCGAAACGTTTCCGTTATTTTCGGCGACGGTGCAGGCGCTGTTGTATTGCAACCCACCGGGGAAGACGGGAAAGGCATACTGAGCACCCACCTGCATTGCGATGGGAGCAGCGCCGAATTACTCGCCATGTACAACCCTGGCACCCACGCCAACCACTGGGTAGAAGAAAAACTGGCTGAGTTTGATGATGCCCAAATGGGCCAGATGTTTATGAGCCATGCTATGGTAGACAAGGCTCAAAACTTTCCTTTTATGGACGGGCCTACTGTATTTAAAAAAGCCATTGTAAAAATTCCCGAGGTGGTGATGGAGGCGCTGGATGCCAATAATCTAAAAACGGAAGACATTGATATGCTGATCCCCCACCAGGCCAATCTGCGCATCAGCCAGTTTGTACAGCAACAGCTCGGATTGCCGGACAATAAAGTGTATAATAATATTCAGCACTACGGCAACACCACCGATGCTTCTATCCCCATCGCCCTCTACGAAGCCTGGCAAAAAGGCATGGTACATCCGGGCCATATCGTATGCCTGGCTTCCTTCGGCAGTGGATTCACCTGGGGCAGCGCCCTCATCAGGTGGTAATGCAGGCCATACAGGTTTCGGAAGCGAAAACTGCAGCGGGCAGATTTATGCCCCGTTTTGCGTACATTAGCAGCCAGTTTTTTTAACCATTTTTAAATTCAGACTTACCATCAGAGCGGTATCGTTACCCGAACCCGGATGAAGTTTTTCCACAGTATATGGCAGCTCATTTATCGCACGCACAGCTCAGAGATATAGCCCGTCAGTTCGGCACACCCGTATATGTATATCATGCAGAGCGCATAACAGAACAGTACCGTCGTTTAACAGAAGCCTTCAACGGCATGAATACCACTTTTTTCTACGCCGCCAAAGCCCTCACCAACCTGAATATACTCAGGCACATCAGGAGCATAGGCTGCAATATTGATTGCAGTTCCATCAACGAAGTACTGCTGGCTGTAAAAGCAGGCTTTACGCCCGCGCAGATTTTGTATACCTCCAATAACATAGATTTTGCCGAAATTACCGCGGCCGCTGAACTGGGCGTTCATATCAATATCGACAGCGTTTCCAACCTGCAAAAATTTGCCGAAAAGTATGGCAGCAGCTATCCTGTGGGCATTCGGGTACGTCCCGATATCATGGCCGGGGGTAACCTGAAAATAGCCACCGGACACAGCCGCAGCAAATTCGGCATACCGGTAGAAAAGCTGTCGCAAGTAGTAGATCTGATGCAAAACACCGGGCTGATCATCAAAACATTACACATTCATACGGGCAGTGAGATAAAAGATGTGGAAGTGTTTGCGAAAGGAATTGAGGTATTGTTTGACTTGGTGCCGTTGTTTCCCCACCTGCAGGTAATAGACCTCGGAGGAGGGTTTAAGGTACCCTATGTTCCGGGCGAGCAGGGAACAGATATTCCGGCGCTGGCGGCCAGGGTGAAAAAGGAGTTTGATGCCCTGGAACAACAAACCGGTAAAAAATTGCAGATATGGTTCGAGCCTGGCAAATTTCTGGTGAGTGAGGCCGGCTATTTTATCGTGCAGGTAACCGTGCTGAAGGAGTCTGGCGATATTCGTTTTGCCGGTGTCAACAGCGGGTTGAATCACCTGATACGTCCTATGTTTTATGGGTCTTATCATCACATGGAGAATATATCACATACGGACGGGCGGCAAATCGTGTATAACGTGGCAGGCAATATTTGTGAAACAGATAATTTTGCAGAAGACCGGCTGCTGAGCGAAATCCGCGAAGGCGATTTTCTGGTATTCTATAATGCAGGAGCCTATGGATTTGAAATGTCGTCTCATTATAATGCCCGTTTCAAGCCAGCAGAAGTATTGGTAATATCCGGGCAATATCATTTAATCAGAAGGAGGGATACCCTGGACGACCTGCTGCAAACACAGGTGATACCCGGGGATTAATCATTACATTTGGGTTCAACCCCGAACAACAGCGCAGCATGATGAAGTGGTTCGTTTTATTATTCTTATTTGCAGGCTCTCTGCCCGTGTATGCCCAAAGGGCTGCTGCTGTGGTAGAGTTGACTGTTAAAAGCATTGACGAAGGCATTGTTACCGTTACCCTGCCGGTACAACACACTGTTTTCTGGGGCGCGTCGCGCACTGATACCATAAAAAGCGGTAAAAAACATACCATCGCACTGGACGAAACCCAAACCGGCTACGTGAACATTGATGTCTTCAACCGACCCGTGCGGCTGTTTGTGCAGAAAGGCAATAGAGTCAGCGTTACGGTAGATGAAGAAAACGAAGAGCAGCCCCTGGTCATCGAAGGCAATAACCGGGAGGGGCAACTCCTGCTGAGTAATAATGAGCTGGTATACGTTGGCAACCAGATTGCCCGGTATAAGCATGATACTACTGCCGCGCTGCTGCTGAAACATGTGGAAGAGGATAAAGCTGTGCGCCGCAATGTGTACCAGGCTTTGTTTGAAGCTGGTAAAATAGACAAGCCGTTTTATGATTTCGCCGTGCTGACGCTGGATTATTACCATGCCGCACTCATTTCTGAAATCGTGTTCAGCAAGTATGCCCTCACCACCCTGCCCGATAATCATCCGCAGTACCAAACCGATTTTCCTGCAGCATGGGGCGCCTTATGGGAACAAATCTATAAACAGTACCCGGTGAATAATGTGGCGGCTCTGCGATCTTTCGGCTTCAACGATGGCTTCAACACCTACGCAGGTAATTATATTATAGGATACCTCGGCTGGCTGCAGGCCAGGCAGGGCGCAGCCCCCAAATCGCCCCTGAACTGGTCTGCCGAAATGCAACAAATGATACGGCGGGTACAAAACAATATGCAGCCGGAAATAGCGGAATATATGGAGGCTACCATTCTCTCTACAGAGTTGAGCCTTGAAAAAAATTATAAAGATCTGCTGCCGGTTTCAAAAGCCTTTCGTGAACGATATCCGCAAAGTAAATACCTTCCCTATATCCAGCCGCAGATCGATAAAGCGATGGCCTATATGGAAAAAGCGACGGGAGATTTTACAGCAGACCAGCAACTGGTGCCCGATTATGCCTCCATTAATTCATTTGCAGAACTGGTAAGCAAATTCAGGGGAAAACCACTGTTCGTGGAATTCTGGTCGTCCTGGTGTTTTACCTGCAAAGACCAGTTTCAATACCAGCAGGACCTGCACCGCTTCCTGCAGTTGAAAGGAATTGAACACCTTTTTATTTCGGTAGACCATCCGACAGCCGTGCAGGACTGGAAGGAGATGATCAAATTCTACGATCTGAAAGGGCATCATGTGAGAGCCAACCCCAGTTTACAAAGAAGTATTTCCAATATTTTTTGGGGAGGAAAAGGTACACCCCTGCCTTTATACGTGATCATCGATGCGGCAGGTAATATAAAAGAGTTCGACGCCTTGCGCCCCTCTGACAAAAGAAGGCTGTACGATCAGCTTGATGCCAGGCTCAACTAGATTTGTAATACAACAGCATTGCCATACGGTGTTTATGGATACTGATACCTTCGTTATATGAGTTCAAATCTGGTATTGTATAAAAATTCTTCCATCGAATACATTCGTTTTCCCGGTGGCCCCCAACAGTTGCTATGCTTCCACGGCTATGGTGAAAGCGCCACTACCTTTGCTGCACTGGCCGCAGCGCTGCAGGAGACTTATAGTATTATAGCCATCAATCTGCCCTGGCATGGCTCTACCGAATGGAGAGAAGGCATGCACTTCGATATAACCGACCTCATTGCCATCATAGATCTGATACCGGGAATGGAACCGGTATTTGCTGTCGGCGGTTACAGCATGGGCGGACGAGTGGCTTTACATCTTTACCAACACCTGCACCGCCGTATCAACAGGCTGGTGCTGATGGCGCCCGACGGACTTACAATAAACGGCTGGTACAGGCTGGCCACACAGTCGCGCATAGGCAACCGGCTTTTCCGGTATTGCATGCAAAAGCCTGGCTTCTTTTTCCTCGCCACCGGTTGGCTCCGGAAGGCAGGACTGATCAATACCGGTGTATACAATTTCACCCGGCAGTTTCTGTTGCAGGAGACTGCGCGCAACCAGCTTTATGCCATATGGACCACGCTGCGCGGCATACGTCCGGATATACCCCTTATCATTCGTCTGTTACAGCAATGTGGCACACCGGTAACGATGATCTACGGCGAGTATGACAAGGTGATCCGGTATAACACCGGTGAGGATCTTGCGCAAAAGGTCGGGAAGAATATTACCGTTCACTTATTGCCCGTAGGACATAAACTATTGCAGCAAAAAGCCATTAACCAACTAGCCAACATCATCCTCAACCCGGAAGAATAAGAAGTCAACTTCCTGCTGGTGTATGTCCGACGAGCAGCGCCGTGCAGCCGGTGTTAAGGTATGATTGCTTTGATTACTACCGGTTGATGATCCGAAGGGTATAACTGATTGTTGGCATCTGTAAGTACGCCATACTTGAGTACTCGTATACCGGGACTTACAAAAATATAATCGATGCGGTTCTTCATTGGCGCATCGAACTTAAACGCATTGAACGTTCCAATAGGTCCGTAAGGGGGCTGCTCCGTAACGTCGTAAGTATCTTTTAACAGGGTCTGGATTTCTTTTATCTGCTCTGTTTCCGGAGTGGAATTAAAATCGCCGGTACAGATAACAGGATATTTCCCCTGGGTAATTTCTTTGATTTTCTTCACCATCAATTTTCCGGACTCCCTGCGGGCCTGCACTCCCTGGTGATCGAAGTGTACGTTAAAAAAGTAAAACTCTTTCCCAGTTATTTTGTCGTTCAACTTCACCCACGAGCAGATCCGGTTGCAGCAGGTGGCATCCCATCCTTTGCCCGGCTTATCGGGTGTTTCGTTCAGCCAGAAATCGCCGGAATCAAGCAATCGGAAGCGGTCTTTTTTATAAAATATAACGGAATGCTCTCCTCCCTGTTTTCCATCATCCCTGCCTTTCCCGTAATAGCTGAACTCCTTCAGCTCTGCCAGGTCTTTCACCTGATCAATCAGCCCCTCCTGGATTCCGAAAATATCAAACTCATGGTACCTTATCAGCGCCTTCACATTTTCCTTCCTGTTAGGCCAGGCATTAATGCCATCTCCCGGGTTGTTGTAACGTATGTTATACGAGGCAATATTCAGTGGCGTATGGTGTTGTGCTATGAGCTGCAATCCAAAGCAAGTAACCAGTGATAAGAGTATCCATTTTTTCATACCGGAGTTATTTTGATGCAAGAATAACGATTGTTTTTTAAAAAATCGTTACCTGGGGATACGCTGTTCCAGTATTTCATTACAGAGGCCTACTGAAACCTGATGTTGCCAAACTCTGATGTGATCATCACTTTTGCAGCCCCCCGTCCGGCGGTACCATAATACATTTTATCAAAAACAGGCCCTTTTCTTTGCTGCTTTTTTTCCGGTATATCGAAGGTGCTGCTGTTGTCGACCTCGCCAAAGCTTGTTTTGATATCGAAATCGGCAGACAGGTCTTTTTCCAGCGCTATGGAGATGGTAGAATAGGAAGACTTCAGGTTGAACTGTTTCAATGTTTTGTCTATACTTGTTTCCACCGTTTCGCAAAACTCTACGTTAGACTGGATATTACCGCTCAGCCTGCCGATATTTGCTTTAGAGAATTTGATCACCAGTTTGCCGTTGTTGATGGCTTTTATGTCGGCCCTCCCAAATTCAACCTGCAGCTTTTTTACGTTGGTAAGCTGCCCGGCCACCAGGCTTCCGAATTTGCTTTCCAATACGGCTTCTCCGTCGAAATCACCCAATTCCAGCGCACCGAATGAATTGGAAATGTCAATCGGGTTCTGTGCCGGCAGGTAAACAACATAGTTGATCTCCATACCCTCTGATTTGTAATTTTTTTCCTTCTTCTGTTGTTTATTGCCGTTGGTACTGATCTTATCGATAATGGTTTTAAAATAAACGCCGGCGCTGTTTTTGCCATGCTCGATTATTATTTTATCGAGTATATCCTGTGCCTTTTTTTCAGAAGCACTTCTTCCTATAATAGTGATTTCCACTTTAACTTCTTTGCGATTCCAGGTGTTGAGTTTTACCTGCCCGAAAGAGTTGGTGACAGCTATTTTGTCCGACGATGAAACGGTATACGTTTCGGTAAGGGTTTTCTTTTTCTCTACCATATCCCTATGGCCGGCCATACCCCTGGTTGCGGAAAGTGACAGGAAAGCGGAGGCAATTATGTAGACTAAATATTTCATAATGAATGTTGCTTTGAGTGTTTGATTTTTTGTATGATATCCAGTTGTTGATTCAGCAGGTCGATCTGTAGCTGCAGGTTCCAGATCATGGCCTGTAACAATTCTTCTTTATTGGGGTTCACGGGAAGTTGGCTTTTCAGGCGGCTATAGGTACTATCCAGTTTTTGAATATCACTGTTGAATTTTTGGTACAACACCGGGTCGTCTTCCTGCAGAGATTGCAGTTCGGCTTGTTTTTCTTCTATAAGGGCCGTGAACCTGCTTACCTCTGCACCGTATGCCGGGTCCAGCGCTGTTATATAACCGTTTCCGTTGCTTTGCGGTAATGCCGCCTGTTGCGGGTCGTTGCCAGGAGCGTAGCGCAAAAAATAAATATAGGTGGCAAAAACAAGCAGCAATACTGCGGCGGCGGCCATCCATACCTTTTTTAGCCGGAATGTTTTTTTATCGGGCAAAGACTGCCCCCATTCTTTTTCAATAGCTGCCCATACATTTTCTGAAGGTTTGTCTGTATCAAACGCAGCCCGGTTATCTCTTACAAAGCGCTCTAAATTCTTACTCATATGAACCGTTTTTGATAATATCCAGTAATTTCTTTTTCGCTCGTATATATTGTGTACGCGTGGTGGATTCTGCCACACCCATTATCTGCGCAATTTCTTCATGATCGTATCCCTCCAGCAGATAAAGTGTTAGCGTAGTGCGGTATCCATCCGGTAGTTTTTTGATAGCATCCTTCACCTGCTGCACCTTCCAGTCGGTATAGGTTTCGTCCGGCGGTTCGTTTACGGGAGCATCCGCATCCGCTTCCACCAGCATAATTTTTTTCTTCTTCAACAGATTGATCGATTTATTGATCACAATCTGCTTTAACCATGCGCCAAAACTGCTCCTACTTTCAAAAGAATGAAGATTCCGGAATGCATCGATGAACGATTCCTGTAGTATATCTTCCGCCTCCACTGTATTATTTACAATCCGCAGACTGGTATTATACATACCGGATGCATAATGATCATACAATTGCTTAAAACTCCTGCTGTCGCCTTCCCGGCATTTTTGCACCAGGTCTGCATATTGCTCGTATTGGATGGTGGGCGCCAAAATTTGCTTGTTATTTTAATTCAATATAAAGACAGGTTGCCAGGCTGTATGTTGCATCGCCAGGTATAAACGTGGTTTTTTTATTTACTTGGTAAGAATGCTGCCTCAAAGGAAGGTGTAACAGGAGGCAGGAATAGTGGCGTAAGCGGGCAGCATGTGGCACGCATGGGTACCATTTCAAACAGCAACCCATCCTATAACCATCTGATTGTCTGACAGTTATCGCGTATCAGAATATCAGGTCTCCGTCTTTCGAGGGCTTGATCACCACTTTAGAAGGAATGATGATAGCGCTGCCCGTGAAAGCCCCTTTTATTTTTTCGGCAAACGCTGCAGCTTCTTCCCTGGTGCGGAAATTACCCATTTGCATGCGATAATAAGGCGCGTGGTACACGAGATAAGTTTCTTCTTCAGGATACTCAGCCATCATTTTCGATTTCAGTTCCAGCGCCTTCTGCCGGTCGTTGGTACTGATCAACTGGAGCCTGAAACCGTCCATGTTCCTGAGGGTTTTCAGGTAAATTTCTTCGTTTATTTCCTTGTATTTCTGCAACAATGCGTCTATGCGGGCATCTTTCGTTACCGATATGTTCTTTAACGTATCGGATTGTGCAAACGCGGCCACCCCTACAAAAAACGCAGCAAATGTTACAACAAATTTTTTCATACTCATCAGACGATTTAACCGGATCAGCGGTTGCCTGCTACTAAAATACGTATTTGGAGGAAACTATTGTGTTAAAAGCACGATCTACGCTATTCGCCGGCTTGTTGCACGATAGCTACACTGGCGCTGCAACCCAGCCGGTCTGCCCCTGCCTGTATCAATTGTTCTGCAAACTGGAAGGTACGTATACCGCCAGATGCTTTTATTTTAATATGATCTGGCAGATAGGTGCGCATAAGGGTTACTGTTTCTACCGAAGCTCCCTGCGCTGCATATCCCGTGGAGGTTTTGAGATAGTCGATACCGGCAACACCATACAAATCACAGCATCTGATGATTTCCTCGCGGGAGAGCACACCACTTTCTATAATGACTTTTATAATCTTTTGTTTGTTACGGATAATCGGCAAAATGGTGCCGATTTCGTTGGCGATAAATTCCCAATCTCCATTTTTGATGGCGGTAATATTGGCGACCATATCCAGCTCGTCTACTCCATCTACTATAGCCAATACAATTTCTGCAATTTTCGACTCAATAACCGAATACCCGAAGGGAAAACCTACCACCGTGGCAACTTTCACGGAACTGCCTTCCAGCCATTGCCGGGCTTTTTTAACATACAAGGGCGGCACACATACGGATGCAAAACGGTATTGCGTTGCTTCTGCACATAGTTTCTCTATATCCCCCACTACAGTAGTGGGCTTTAGTATGGTATGGTCTATATACGATGCAATATTCATGGCAGTCTCTTCATTTCCATCTCGAAGTCTCGGTACTCACATTTCCACATTTCCCAACTATCCTTCCTTTCCATGACACTGCTTATACTTTTTACCGCTTCCGCAGGGGCAGGGATCGTTTCTGCCTATTTTCGGCCCTACTTTTACAGGCTCAAGCTTACCCGGCACTTCAGAAGGATCGAAATAATCGTTTTCATTCGCTGCATAATCGTCTCCCCGTGCATCGATCTCATCTTTATTCACCTTCATTTTACTCATGTCGGTCTTCTTTTCTCTGCCCTCTTTGATTTGGGAAGCCTGCCTTTCTACCGGTATGGCAGCATGGCTGAGAAAAGAAACGATATCCCGGTTTACATCGCCATCCATATTACGGAAAAGCTCAAAAGCCGTGGTTTTATAGATCACCAGCGGGTCCTTTTGCTCGTATACGGCAGTTTGTACGCTGTGTTTGAGATCGTCCATAGACCGCAGGTGCTCTTTCCAGGCTTCGTCTATCACGGCCAGGGTGATGGTACGTTCCAGCGCATTTACCAGTTCCAATCCTTCGGAGGAAAGGGTTTTATTCATATTTGCCAGCACCTGCAGGTTCTTTTTGCCATCGGTGAAAGGCACTACCACGTTTTCTATATGATTGCCCTGCGATACCTTGATGTTTTGAAACACCGGCACCGCCTGCTGCCTGATACCTTCTTTTCGGCGGGCAAAATTATCTGAGGCTTCGGTATAGAAGGTTTCGGTTACCCTGCCTATATCTCCTTTTCTGAATTCATCTTCGGTAATGGCGGTATCCAATCCGAAGTGAATAATGGCAGCCAGCTTGAACCCTTCAAAATCATCCTGCTCCCGGAATGAGTTGATCAGGCCTTCGCATACACTGTAAAATGCATTATCCAGGTCAAGCGCCAGCCGTTCTCCAAACAAAGCGTGTTGGCGTTTGGTATATACTACATTACGCTGTTTGTTCATCACGTCGTCGTACTCCAGCAGTCGTTTACGGATACCAAAGTTGTTTTCTTCCACTTTTCTCTGCGCCCGCTCTATGCTTCGCGTGATCATACTGTGCTGGATCACTTCTCCCTCTTTATAGCCCATTCTGTCCATGAGCGATGCTATGCGGTCGCTTCCGAACATACGCATCAGGTCGTCTTCGAGCGATACATAGAATTGGGAAGTTCCGGGATCCCCCTGTCGTCCTGCACGTCCACGCAACTGCCTGTCTACCCTGCGCGATTCGTGGCGCTCCGTACCGATGATGGCCAGGCCACCTGCTTCCCTTACTCCGGGGCCAAGCTTGATGTCTGTACCACGTCCTGCCATGTTGGTAGCAATGGTTACTGCACCCGCCAGGCCGGCCTCCGCCACCACCTGGGCTTCCCTGGCATGTTGCTTGGCATTCAATACATTGTGCGGTATTTTTCTGGCATGGAGCATTTTGCTGAGCAATTCACTCACTTCCACCGAGGTAGTACCTACCAACGTGGGGCGTCCACTGTTGCGAAGCTTTTCCACTTCTTCAATAACAGATCTGTATTTCTCTCTTTTGGTTTTGTATACCAGGTCTTGTTCGTCTTTCCGGGTAATAGGTATATTGGTAGGAACAGAAACCACGTCCAGCTTATAAATGCTCCAGAATTCACCCGCTTCTGTTTCAGCAGTACCGGTCATACCGCAAAGCTTATGGTACATGCGGAAAAAGTTCTGCAGGGTAATGGTAGCATAGGTTTGCGTGGCAGCCTCTACTTTCACATTTTCCTTGGCCTCTATGGCCTGGTGCAGACCATCGCTGTAACGCCGGCCCTCCATGATACGCCCCGTTTGCTCATCCACAATTTTCACCTGCCCGTCTATCACTATGTATTCTACGTCTTTCTCGAATAAGGCGTAAGCTTTCAGCAGTTGTTGTACGGTATGAATGCGATCCGCTTTCTGGCCATATTCCTTCAACACCAGGTCTTTCTTCTGCAATTTTTCTTCGGGCGTATCATTGCTTTTTTCTATTTCAGCCAGGAGTATGCTCAGGTCGGGCAGTATAAAAAAGTTAGGATCTTCGCCCGAACGTGTAATGTATTGCAGGCCTTTTTCTGTGAGTTCTACCTGGTTGTTTTTTTCGTCGATGTGAAAATACAGTTCCTCGTCTACGATATGCATTTGCTTCTGCTGGTCTGCGAGGTAATAGTTCTCCGATTTCTGCAGCTTCACTTTTATACCGGGTTCGCTGAGGTACTTGATCAAAGCCCCTGTTTTCGGCAACCCCCTGTATGCCCGCATCAAAGCCAGTCCGCCTTCTTTTGCATCATCTTTACCTTCAGCAATCAGTTTCTTGGCTTCTATCAGCGATTTATTCACTACCTGCCGCTGTACTTCCACCAGTTGGTGTACCCGTGGTTTCAGTGCTATATACTGCTGGTCGTCGCCGCCTTTGGTTACAGGGCCTGAAATGATCAGCGGCGTTCTTGCGTCGTCTATCAACACGCTGTCTACCTCATCCACCATAGCAAAATGATGCTTGCGCTGTACCATTTCATCCGGGTTGTGTACCATGTTATCGCGCAGGTAATCGAAGCCGAATTCATTGTTGGTGCCGTATGTAATACTAGCCTGATAAGCTTTGCGACGAGCGGCGCTGTTGGGCTGGTGCCTGTCAATACAATCTACCGTCATGCCCAAAAACTCATAGAGCGTACCATTCCATTCAGAGTCACGCTTTGCCAGGTAATCGTTTACCGTTACAATGTGTACGCCCTCGTCTGCCAGCGCATTCAGGTAAGCCGGCAGTGTAGATACCAGGGTTTTACCTTCGCCGGTAGCCATCTCGGCTATTTTTCCTTTGTGCAGTACAATACCTCCCAGCAACTGCACATCGTAATGGATCATATTCCAGGTTACCTGGTTGCCACCCGCCATCCAGGTGTTTTTGTATTTCACCTTATCACCTTCTATGATAATGTGCTGACGTGTAATGCTCAGCTCCCGATCCAGATCGGTGGCGGTAGATTCCAGTTCTTCATTTTCCGTAAAGCGGCGCGCTGCTTCTTTCACCACAGCAAAAGCTTCCGGCAATATTTCATCCAGCGCTTCTTCCAGCTTTTCATCCCGCTGCTTAACAAGTTTATCTACCTTCTGGTAAATTTCGTCCTTCTGGCCGATTTCATTAAAGGGCAGCTCTTCTGCTTCCTTTTTTAAAGCAGCAATCTCTTCGTCAATGGAAGCGATGTGCTGTTTGATACGGGCTTTAAACGCAGCGGTTTTACCACGAAGTTCGTCGTTGGAAATGGAGGCGTAAGAGGCAAAATGATCATTTATTTGCTGTACAAGCGGTGAAATGGATTTGATATCTTTCTCAGACTTGTTTCCTCCGAACAGCTTAGATAGCAGTTTCAACATGTTGAAAGTATATTATAATAAGATGTTTTATACGTATAACTTTTTTTGACTCAAATATGGTGCTGCTTTTGAAAGCAGCCACTCTGTCAGAAAGACTGCAAAGGTAATAAAAGAATAAGAGCCTTTAAATGGAAAGTTTTCCATATCAATCATTTGATTTTCAAACTTTTTGAATCCGATGTCCCTACCTAATCATGTTTTGCAACCAGAAGCGGAAACAAAAGGCCGGCGGCTGTTTCAAACCAACAACCGATACGCAATAAGAGCACTTTCTTACTTCTTTCCGGAAGAATATCGCCTCTTAGTTTTCCACTGCTGCTTTTTGCGAAAAAGGAAGGTCAAAAGCCACCCGGCGGCGGCGCGGATTACCGCCGTTCCCCGGCACGAACGTGCAGGATTGATTAAGTTTTGGCACTACTATAACTTCAGCTACAAAACCGTGGCAGATTACCCAGATAAAACTGAACAGTCAACTACCTGATGCCACAAATCAATGATTAAGGCCCCTGGCAGAATACTATGTCAGCATAGGATTTTCATGCTTACAGACAATATCTTTGCGGTATGCTAAAAACCAATATAGCCACCCTGGCGCAACAGCTATCGCCCTCGCTGATCGCGATCCGCCGCCATCTGCATGCCCATCCGGAACTGAGTTACCAGGAATTTGCCACCTCATCATTTGTGCAGCAGGAATTGCAAAAGCTGGATATCCCTTTTGAAGTGAAGGCGGCAACGGGTGTAGTAGGTTTGCTGAAGGGTAAAAATCCCGACAAAAGAATCGTAGCGCTGCGGGCAGATATGGATGCCCTGCCCATAAAAGAAGCCAACGATGTACCTTATAGATCCACAAACGATGGCGTGATGCATGCCTGCGGGCACGATGTACATACTACCTGCCTCTTGGGCACTGCTATGATACTGAGCCAACTGAAAAACGACTGGGAGGGAACGGTAAAGCTGATTTTTCAGCCCGGCGAGGAGAGAAATCCGGGGGGCGCCAGCCTGCTGATCAAAGAGGGAGTGCTCGAAAACCCGGCTCCCGCTGCCATCATCGGGCTACACGTTCATCCCCAATTACCCGTGGGTAAATTCAGTTTCCGCGGCGGCAAAATCATGGCCAGCGCCGATGAAATCTATATCACCATCCGGAGCAAGGGCGGGCATGCAGCGGCGCCACAACAAACAGCCGACACCATTCTCATAGCTTCGCAACTGGTGGTAGCATTGCAGCAGATCATCAGCCGCAACCGCAACCCGTTTTCACCTTCGGTTTTGTCCATCACTTCCTTCCAGGGAGGGTTTACTACCAACGTGATTCCCAGCGAAGTAAAACTGATGGGCACTTTCAGGGCTATGGATGAGGATTGGCGGTTTAAAGCGCATGATTTGATCAGAAGATTAGCAACGGAGCTTGTACAGGGTATGGGCGCTGAAATAGACCTTCATATAGATGTGGGATACCCTACTGTGTATAATGATGAATCATTGTATCCGATTGTGCAGGCGGCGGCTATTGATTTTGCCGGTGAGGCGGCCATTGAGGAAACAGAACTGCGGATGGGTGCCGAAGACTTTGGCTATTATTCTCAGGTTATACCGGGGTGCTTTTTCAGACTGGGAACGGGCAATGTGGAGAAAGGCATTGTATCGGGTGTACACACCCCCACTTTTGATATTGACGAGCGGGCTATCGAACGGGGTGCAGGCATGATGGCCTGGCTGGGCGCCACAATTGATATGCCATAGCCCATAATTGGCTCAGCCTTTGTTGAAACCTTCCTGTATACTTCTAAACGGTTGGATCAACAAAGGCTGATTTTGACGTGCAATCGATTGCGAAGATAATGGATCGCACTGTTAAAAAAGTTCAAAAAACGGAAAAAATGAATGCCTTTTTGACATACCCATTTGTACACGCGAAACCCTTTTTTGGCGATAGCCTTCGATTCGCCCGGCTACGATAAAGCCGGAGCGGTTTCTTCCTCCCTGCTGTAATCTTTGATGACATTGTACAAAGTATCCCTTTCTACCGGGCGGCGTCTTACCTGACGAATCAGGTTCACCAACTCATTCGTTGTCAGCGATGGGTTTTGCTCCTCGCTCCCCGCCATCGAATATATCTTAGTGGTATCGTCTATTGTGCCGTCTATATCGTTTACACCGAAGGAAAGGGTTAGTTGTGCATTTTCTCTGCCCAGCATGGGCCAGTAGGCTTTCAGGTGGGGAAAGTTGTCCATGAAAAGCCGGGCAACGGCATACATGCGCATGTCTTCCACCACAGAGCATTCGGGCACATGGCGCATATCGTTCTGTTTATTCCTGAATTTCAACGGAATAAATGTATTGAAGCCGCCGGTTTTATCCTGCAGATCCCTCAGCCGCTTCATATGGTCTATCCGATGCCAGTATTTTTCAATATGCCCGTACAACATGGTTGCGTTGCTGTGCATACCCAGGTGGTGTGCAGCTTCATGTATACGCAGCCATCCGTCTGCGTCTACTTTGTCATCACATATTTGCGAGCGGATTTCCGGATGGAAGATTTCGGCGCCTCCTCCCGGCAATGAATCCAACCCTGCCTCTTTGAGCATCTTCATACCTTCTTCCGGCGTTACCTTCGCCTTTCTGAACATATAATCCAGCTCCACCGGGGTGTAGCCCTTGATGTGAAGCTCCGGCCGGTGTGCCTTGATCTGTCGCATCAGATCCATGAAAAAAGCCATATTCATCTTGGGGTGCACGCCCCCTACTATATGCACTTCAGTAACCGGCTTTCCATCATACGCTTTTACCATATGCATCATCTGATCAATGCTCAGTTCCCAGCCTTCTTCTCTTTTGGCGTACAACCTCGAATAAGAGCAAAAGCTACAGGTAAACACGCAGACATTGGTTGGTTCTATGTGGAAGTTTCGGTTGAAGTAGGTGATATCACTATGCCGTTGCTCGCGTACAAAATTGGCCAGCGCCCCAACAAAGGGCAGGCTGCTTTTCTCAAACAACAACACGCCGTCTTCCTCTGTCAGCCTTTCTCCGTTCAGCACTTTTTCGCCTACGCTTCTCAAGTCAGCAACCGTATGTGGATGCCGTATCAATGCTTCTATCGATCTCCGCTTTTCTGTCATGCCTTTTCCATTTTGCTGCTGCAAATATACTACCCCCTTTTTGATATCGGCCGGTGCAACCTTACGGCACTCGGCATAGTTTATAAAAAAATCCCGATGACCTGGCAGGCCATCGGGATAATGTAAGGGGTAAACACCTGATAATTATTTGTTATCGGCCTCGTCGTATTTTTTCTGGAAATATTCAGATTTCGCTTTGTCATTTTTCCGGTCGTAGCAGTATGCCAAGTTATTACAAGCCGATTTGTATTCAGACTTTTCAGACAATTTCAGGTCGTCTCTGCCATCAAACTCTGCAAATACCACTTCAAAAGGTGGAATGGCCTGATCGCACAATGCCACTACTTTGGCCTGCAACTCTTTCTTTTTCGCTACATCTTCGGGCTTGTTCCCGCGAATTTTTCTTACCTCGTCGTCTACAAAAAGCGCCTGGTTAAAATAATGTTTGGCCAGGTTCAGGTTCACCTCAACACCGTCGGGCTTCAATGCCAGCGCCTTTTTGTATAACTCTTCTATTTTCAACAGACGCTGATCGTAATCGGCCGGTCTGCTTTTTTCATCGCTAACGTGTGTTTCGTTGAAAAGCTCGTTGGCATAATCTACAATGATCTCATAGTTTTCGGGGCTCGCTGCAATCAACTCCTCATATTTTGCATACAAAGCCACTTTATCGCCACTGCTTTTCAGGTGGTCGAACTCCACCAGCGGCAGGTAGTCGTCTTTGGGGTACAACTCGGTTCCCAGCTTTACAAACTTCTGCATGTTGGGAATATCCTTTTTGTCGAGGTAGTGTTTGGCGAGGAATCTGTAGATGGTTACATATTCAGGCTTTTCGCCAATCTTGGCATCGGCCAGCTTCTGGAAAGCTGCCACCGCTTCATTTTCTTTCTGTGCATTCATCGCTGCCAGCGCAGAATAATATACCAGGGTTGTATCGAGCTCAGACAATCCCCATCCCTGCGAGAATATATATTTGCTCACCGCCTCTGATTTCTGAAAACTTTGATAAGCGTCTTCGTATTTCTCGGCATTATACTGTGCTGCACCCAGGTCGAAATAGCCTCCATAGAGGGAATAAACGGGTTGGTAACTTTCCATCGCCAGCATAGTGGCCGTTTCATTTTTATTCAGTTCAGATGCTTTTTGGATTGCTTCGAATGCTTCTGCCCTTCCGTCGGGAACCAGTGTCTTGAAATCATCGCTGGCGGCAATAGCGCTGTAGATTTTAGACTTGGTAAACCAAACGTCTGCTTTTTTGTTTTGTTTAGGATTGTTTACCAGTAGATCAATGCCTTCTTTGGCTTTGTCTAACTCATTTTTTTGTAAATAATCTTTTACTTTATTCAGGTTCTGGGCAGAGAGATGAAGGGTAATGCCTGCCATCAGGAACATCATTATAAACTTCTTCATGTTGGTAGTTTTAAAATTAAACTCAGTTTGTACGATAATATTTAGTTTTCATGTTGTTGCGATGCGTCGTCTTCTTTCTCTTTGGGTTCACCCGTCGCGCCGTCTGTAGATGCTCCGGCTTCGTCTTCAACCTCCGGTTCTGCCTCTTCGTATCTGGTCAGCCGAGTTATCGCGGCGATTTCATCATCCTCATCCAGCCGGATCAGTTTCACTCCCTGTGTAGCGCGCCCCAGTTCACTTACCTGGCTAACGGCCATGCGAATAGTGATGCCAGATTTACAGGTAATCATAAGATCTTCTTCCTCCGCTACATCCAGAATACCTACCAGCGACCCCGTTTTATCAGTCACACTGATGGTTTTCACCCCTTTACCACCCCGGTTGGTAATGCGATATACATCTTCTCCAGATTCGTCGGTTATAGCTGTACGTTTGCCAAAGCCTTTTTCACTTACCACCAGCACCGTGCGGGACGCATCTTCCTTCTTGACACAAATCATGCCAACCACCTCGTCGCTGGCGCCATCTACCTCAATCCCGGATACTCCTATCGCCCCCCTTCCGGTTGGTCGTACGGTTTTCTCGTTAAAGCGTATGGCCCGGCCGCTTTTTACTGCCATCATAATCTCGCTGCTGCCATCTGTCATACGTGCTTCCAGCAATTGGTCTCCTTCTACGATGGTAATAGCATTCACACCGGTTGCACGCGGTCTGCTAAAATCCTGCAAAACTGTTTTCTTAATAATGCCCTTACGGGTGCAAAGTACGATGTAATTGTTTTTAACAAATTCTTCGTCTTCCAGGTTTTTAACATCCAGGATGGCCCTCACTTTATCACCAGGCGGTATTTGTATCAGGTTTTGTATGGCGCGTCCTTTACTGGTTTTATCACCTTCCGGTAGCTGGTATACTTTCAGCCAATAGCATCGCCCTCTTTCTGTGAAAAACAGCATGGTATGGTGAGTAGACGCTACAAAAAGATGCTCAATCCAGTCTTCCTGCTTGGTTTTACCGCCAATAGCGCCTCTTCCTCCCCTGTTTTGCTGGCGGTACTCGGTAGCAGAGGTGCGCTTGATGTATCCCTGGTGAGAGATCGTAATCACCACATCTTCTTCTTCAATGAGGTCTTCCATCCTCATTTCATCTGCCAGGTACTGTATTTCAGAGCGTCTTTCGTCTCCGAATTTACTTTTTATGTCCAGCAGTTCCGTCTTGATCACCTCAAACCGTTTTCCTTCATCCGCGAGCAAGTCTTTGAGATACCCGATCAGTTGCATGATCTGGTCGTATTCCTCCTTAATCTTCTCACGTTCCATGCCGGTAAGGCGCTGTAAACGGAGTTCCAGTATGGCTTTAGCCTGTATTTCATCCAGTCCCCAGCCTGCGTTGATCAGGTTTTCTTTCGCTACTTCCGGTGTGGCAGAGCTGCGAATCAGGGCGATCACTTCGTCCAGGTGATCAAGCGCAATCAGGTAGCCCAGCAACAAATGTGCTTTCTTTTCTGCTTCCCTCAGTTCAAACTGGGTCCGCCGTACTACCACCTCGTGGCGAAACTCAATGAACTCGCTGATCAGCTCTTTAAGGTTCAGCAGGCGGGGACGTCCCTTTACAATCGTTACATTGTTGATCCCGAAAGAGGTCTGGAGCTCGGTATGCTTGTAGAGATGGTTGATTACCACCGCGGCAATGGCATCCCTTTTCAGGTCCAGCACTATCCGGGTTCCTTCCTTCTGATTCGATTCGTTGTTAACATGTGCAATACCGTCTATCACTTTATCATTTACCAATTCTCCTATACGATTCGTCAACGTGTCGCGGTTTACCTGATAAGGTACCTCGGTGATAACGATCTGCTCTCTTCCGCTGGACTTGGTATCTACCTGCAGTTTTCCGCGCACCACCACTCGTCCGCGTCCGGTGTGCATAGCGGCGCGCACCCCTTCATAGCCGTAAATAATGCCCCCGGTGGGGAAGTCAGGCGCTTTAACGAATTTAATCAGTTCGTCGACGGTGATATCGTTGTTATCAATATAGGCTATGCACCCATCTATTACTTCAGAAAGATTGTGCGGAAGCATATTGGTAGCCATTCCCACGGCGATACCACTGGAGCCATTTACAAGCAGTTGCGGTATGCGGGTAGGCAGTATGGTAGGCTCCTTTTCGGAGTCATCAAAATTGGGCTGAAAGTCTACCGTATCTTTCTCAATATCAATCAGCATATGCTCAGCCAGCCTTTGCAACCTGGCCTCTGTGTAACGCATGGCCGCTGCATCATCTCCATCCTGGTTACCAAAGTTTCCCTGTTTGTCTACCAGTGTATAACGCATATTCCACTCCTGCGCCATGCGCACCATAGCATCGTACACAGAGCTGTCTCCGTGCGGGTGGTATTTACCCAGTACTTCCCCTACCACACGCGCCGATTTTTTAAACGGCTTATTATGCGCCAGCCCCAATTCATTCATGGCATATAAAATCCGGCGGTGTACCGGCTTTAAACCGTCTCGTACATCCGGCAGGGCCCGACCCACGATTACACTCATCGAGTAATCGATATAGGCCTTTTTCATCTGCTCCTCAATGTTTATCTGTATGATCCTGTTGTTGTCCTGGGTGGCTTCCGGTGTTAAATTTTCTTCCATATCCGCTGTGAATCTGTTTCTTTTGTATTAGAAAGAATATGCTGAAAAGCCTGCAAATGTACTGATTTTAGCCTGCTTTGCCCTAAAAAAGGAAGCTCTTTTGCGCTCAATTTTTCCACGCACAACAGGCGCAGTTTTAAATTGATTATCAGCATATTATAGCATCTGCGCCATCAACCGGCCACGTAGTTTTTACAGTTCATCGTGAAATAGCTAAACTTGTACAGGAAAACATGCAGATGAAAACAGTACTTATTTTTGGCGCAGGCAAATCGGCCACCTGCCTCATCGATTACCTGATTGCACAGGCGCCTGCCAACAACTGGCATATACTGGTAGCAGATCAAAACATGGAACAGGCAGCAGGCAAAGTGGGTAACGTTTCGCAGGCAACAGCGCTGGCGGTGAATATCACCGACGCTGCTGAAAGAAGCCGGTTGATCGCCCGGGCAGACATCGTTGTTTCAATGCTGCCTCCCCACCTGCACCTGCTGGTAGCTGAAAGCTGCCTCTCGGAAGGCACTCACCTGTTGACGGCCTCCTATGCAGATGAAAAAATCCGCGGGTTGGCTGAAGACGTGAAGAAAAAGGGGCTGCTTTTTCTTTGCGAGATGGGGCTCGATCCCGGCATCGACCACATGAGCGCCATGCAGCTCGTTCATCGTATCCAATCGCAGGGCGGCAACATCCGTTCTTTCCATTCACATTGCGGAGGATTGGTAGCTCCGGAAAGCGACAACAACCCGTGGCATTATAAAATAAGCTGGAATCCACGGAATGTGGTAATGGCCGGAAAATCCGGTGCTGTATACAAACAATCCGGCGCCATCATCACCACACCTTACGAAAAATTGTTCCTGAATAACCCGAACGTATCAATACCCGGTTATGGCAGCTACGCCTGGTACCCCAATCGTGATTCACTGGCTTACGCCAACCTGTATGCACTCAACAGCACCGCAACGTTCATCCGAACCACACTCCGACATCCTGATTTTTGCAAGGGCTGGAGCAGGATTGTAGCACTGGGGTTAACCGATGACACGTTATTGCTCGACACAGATACCCTCACCTATGCCGAACTTACCAGGCGGCAATACCTGAAACAACGCATTGCTCCGAAAGAAACAGCACTCCAAAAAAATATGCTGTCGTTCCTGGGGCTATACGAAGAACAGGTTATTGGGCGTGGCCAACAAACCGCCGCAGAAATCCTTCAGCATCTGTTGGAAACCAAACTGACGCTCCGGGAGGATGACCGGGATATGATCATCATGCTGCACGAACTGGCATACCAGCAAGATGCCAAACCTCTAAAAATAAGCAGTTGCCTGATCGTAAAGGGAGATAACCATCTCCGAACCGCCATGGCAAAAACAGTAGGATTACCCCTTGGCATAGCTGCCGCACTGATTCTTCAAAACAAAATCCGGCTCACCGGTCTGCACCTACCCACACTCCCTGAGATCTATGCGCCCGTACTGAAGGCGCTGGAAAGAGAGGGAATTCGTTTCACGGAAGAAACACAACAATAAGCTTACTCCAAAAAGAAGTATGATACGCAAAAAAGACACGCCGGCTCCCTCATCATTCTTTGGTAACTTCGGAGAATGAGCTATCAACAAAGCCTGGAGGCTATGCAGGCGTTTTATCAAAGCCAGGCCACGCGGTCGTATGCTTTCAGAAAAGAGCAGTTGAAAAAACTGAAAAAGGGATTGCTTGCGCACGAGAAGGAGGTATATGCCGCGCTGTACGCCGACCTGAAGAAAAGCCAGGAAGAGGCGTATATTACCGAACTGGGGATGGTGATCGCTGAGATCGATCATTTACTGTCTAACCTACAGGAATGGATGCGTCCGGAAAAAGTGTCGACCAATCTGGTGAACATACCTTCCAAAAGCATCCTGTACCGCGATCCGCTCGGGGTGGTACTCATAATAGCGCCCTGGAACTATCCGCTGCAGTTGTCGCTATTGCCTATTGCCGGCGCTATTGCCGGGGGCAACTGTATTGTATTAAAACCTTCCGAACTGGCACCGGCTACAGCGGCTGTATTGGAAAAAATACTGTCGGCCTTTCCGGAAACCTATATCCGGGTAGTACAGGGCGAGGGAGCTGCGGTAGTGAACGGCCTGATGAGCAATTTCCGGTTTCACCATATATTTTACACCGGCAGCACGGCAGTAGGCAGGATTGTGTATGAAAAAGCGGCGCAGCAACTGATTCCGGTTACACTGGAACTCGGCGGCAAAAACCCCTGTATAGTGGAGCAGGATGCAGTGCTAACGGTTGCGGCTAAACGCATCGTATTCGGAAAATTCCTTAATCAGGGGCAAACCTGTATTGCGCCGGACTATCTGCTGGTGCACCGATCAGTTAAAAACAGGTTCATCACCGCCATGGAAGAGGCACTGAAACGTTTTTATGGAGATGATCCTTCCACAAGCTACGATTACGGAAAAATCATCAATACCAAACGCTTCGATAAGCTGGCAAGTTACCTCAGCCAGGGTACGGTTCTCTATGGAGGGCAGCACAACCGCGAAGCTTTGTATATAGCGCCTACTCTCCTTGAAAATGTAGCGCCGGATGCGCCGATGATGAAGGAGGAGATATTCGGCCCCCTGCTGCCGCTGTTCACGTTCAATACACACGAGGAAGCGCTGGCGCTGATAACACAACATCCCGATCCGCTTGCTTTCTATGTGTTTACCAGCGACCGGCATAAAGAACAACAATGGATCCAACAGGTTCCTTTCGGAGGCGGTTGTGTGAATAATACCATTGTACATGTTACCAATGGGGCTATGCCGTTTGGCGGCGTTGGTGCCAGCGGCATGGGCGCCTACCATGGCAAGTACAGTTTCGATACCTTCACCCGGCTCAAACCGGTATTGAAAACACCCAACTGGCCGGATATACCCGTTAAATATCCGCCCTTTAAAGGCAGGTTGGGCATTTTTAAAAAGATTTTTGGGTAGTACATCTGCAATATTTATCATCAGCCGATCCCATGTCATATTCTGAAGATACGCAGCCTGCACTACCACGCGTTTGCAACAAAAGAAGCTATTCGCTTACACGATCATTGCTCTAACCCTTTCAACGCCAATGCACGCTCAGGTAGATTATGCAAGGCCATTTACATGCTTATGGCAAAAGATTGACTGCTTTCCGGCTATAATACACCTTAAGCGGCGATAGTTTTATATCTTCAACAAAACAAAACCTTTCTGGCGGTATGAAACATGTTCTTTTCGGCTTAACAGTACTCATGGCTCTTTCTTGCAATTCCGGCAGCCACCATACAACTACTTATACAACCACCGGCAGTATTGAAACCCTGTCTCCTGCACTCGCCAGCATCATTGACAGCACGGCCAGGATAGAGATCATTGCGGAAGGATTCGACTGGACGGAGGGTCCGCTCTGGCTGGAAAAAGAGCAAGCTCTGTTGTTTTCTGACATCCCTCCGAACGCCGTATATAAATGGACCGAAGCCGGCGACACAGCCTTATACCTCCGCCCTTCAGGCTATACAGGTACTACACCCCGTACCGGGGAGGTAGGCTCCAACGGGCTCATTCTCAGTCCTGATGGTGCGCTTGTATTATGTCAGCATGGCGACCGTCGCATGGCGAAAATGGACGCTCCGCTCGACCAGCCCGCCAGTACTTTCACCACCATCGCAGGGGAATATGAGGGCAAAAAATTCAACAGTCCGAATGACGCGGTGTACCACAGCAATGGAGACCTGTTCTTTACAGATCCGCCGTACGGATTGGAGCATTTCGTAACCGACCCTGCCAAAGAAATTCCTTTCCAGGGGGTATATGTGGTAAAAAAATCCGGCGAAATTAAGCTGCTAACAGATACCATTACCCGCCCCAATGGCATCGGGTTATGGAATAATGAAAACACTTTGATCGTGGCCAACTCCGATGCCGACAAGGCTGTTTGGTACCTGTTCGATATAGGCAATAACGACAGCCTGTATAATGGCAGGATTTTACACGATGTAACAGCAGAAAGCAAGGAAGCCGGCGGCGTACCCGACGGCCTGAAGGTGGACAAGGCAGGCAATATTTTCGCTACCGGACCCGGTGGAGTATGGATATTCGACAAAGAAGGCAGCCTGGCAGGGAAACTGAAGATACCGGGGCCCTGCAGCAACGTGGCGCTGGGCAACGACGACAAAACCCTGTACATTACCAACGATGGACAGATTCTTCGGGTGAAAATGAGGAATTAGTTTTTCACGGCATCCACACCATACCATCCGGTTGCCGGCCTACTTTCACCGCACCTGTAAAAACCATTTTTTTCATATCCAGCAGGCTGATATAATCTGCCGCTCCGTGTGCAATGAAAGCCGTTTTGCCATCTGCTGTGATGGCGATGCCCATCGGGGCATCTTTTGCCGGAAGTCTTTTGATCACAGCCCTCGTAGTGGCATCCATGATGATTACTTCTCCTGCGGCATTGTCTGAAACGATCACGCGGCTGCCATCTGGTGTAAACCTGATACGAATAAGTGATTTTCCCACAGCAAGTTTTTGTACGATCGTTCCACTGGCCACATCGATAATATTGACACTGCCATCCCTGGTATTGCCAACCCATACCTCGTGCCCCTGGGGCGATATATCAATCCCTTCGGGGCCTTCATCGGTTGAAAGCTGCAACACTGCGCCAGGCTGTGCGCTGCCGGTTTCAACCACCGTTACCGTATGCGAGCCTCTGTTCGCCACGTACACACGCTTTTCATCCGGCGATACCACCAGCATATGCGCACCGTCCTGTCCCGTTCCTGCTATCCAGTCTAACCGGTTCGCAGCAAGGTCGTAACGGGCTATCGCCCGGTTGGCTTCTGCTGTAAAATAGAGCCGGTTGTTTCTGAACACAATGCAATGCGGGCGGTATAGAGCGCCGAGGTCTATTGTGCGCAGTTCCCTGCCGGCGGTTATATCTACTACAGAAATGGTATGACCGTATGCCGGAACACCGTAATTGGCTACATAGGCAATTTTACCGTCGTCAGCAACGGCTAACTCATGAGGGCCTTTACCCACAGGTATTTCTGCGGTTTGCCGTAGGGTGGCTACATCCACCACAGATACGGAATGGCTGGCTTTGTTTACCACCAGTACCCTGCCGCTTTGAGATTGTACGGGTATTGCGCCCAGTGTTATTACAATCAATAGCAGATATCTTTCCATACGAATGCTTTTAAGAGTGGGGAATCTTATCTAAGTTAGCCATTAGTCTTCAGAAACCGGCAATTGCACATTGGCCGGGCAGATGGCTTACCCAAGCAGGAGGGTTGCCATACCGCACTTGAATGATTCTTCGAAGCAGGGAGGCAGGAAACCTTTGCTTTGTAGTACTTTTGTTGCATGAAGTATCAGGTAGGCGATAAGATCCTGGTTTTGTATTCCAGCGAAGAAGGGGAGGTGCTGGAAATCATTAACGACAAAATGGTGCTGGTGGAAGTACGCGGTGTAAAATTCCCGATGTATACCGACCAGATAGACTTCCCGTATTTCAAGCGGTTTACCGAAAAAAAACCGGAACCGAAGAAAAACCGGCAGTACGTAGATGCATTGAAACGGGAAACCAAAAAAACGAAGTACGATGTGAGCGCCGGCGTATGGCTGCTCTTTTTCCCTGTATTTGATAAAGATGTATTTGATGATGATATCGTGGAGAAATTCCGGCTGTACCTGGTCAACCAAACAAATCATGGCTTTCAGTTCGAATACGAGATGTCGCTGAACGGTGTGCCGGACTTCAGTATCAAAAGCGAAGTGGGGCAACACAGCGATTTCTACCTGAATGATCTCGCCTTTGAACACCTGAACGATATTCCCCGGTTCTGGTTCGAATTTTCTTTAACAACACCTCTTAAAAATAAAGCGCCCTATTTTGAAGCGGTTTACAAACCGAGGGCCAAGCAGATATTCAGGAGCGTGGAAGATATGCGCCTGAAGCAGGAGGCCTTCTTTTCTTCACTACTGTTTGAAGAATACCCAGACAAGGAGGAAGAAGAAAAACCAGATTTTCATAAGCTGGCGCAGGCCGGGTTTAAAATACAAGACCGGACGCCGAAAAACCCGGTGCGCACGGTAGTAGACCTGCACATCGAAAAGTTAACGGACCACTGGCAGGGAATGTCTAATGGCGAGAAGTTGGACCTCCAGTTAAAGGCTTTTGAAAAATTTTACGACCAGGCATTACAAAACCGCCAGCATATGCTTATTGTGGTGCATGGGCTGGGCACCGGAAAGCTGCGGAATGAAATACACGAAATACTCCGCCACAAAAAGGAAGTGAAATCCTTCGTCAACCAGTTCCACCCTTCGTTCGGATATGGCGCTACTGAAATCTATTTTAATCACTGATGATAAAAATCTTGCAGAATGACTGTTTTTTCAAAAATCATAGTCGGAGAAATTCCCTCTTACAAAATTGCGGAGAACGACCAATGCTATGCATTCCTGGATATTTTTCCCGTAACAGAGGGGCATGTACTGGTGATACCCAAAATAGAAGTAGACAACTTGTTTGACCTGCCGGAAGAATATCTTACAGCGCTGATCTCTTTTGCCAGGCGCATCGCGAAAGCTATTGAAAAAAGTTTCGACTGCAACCGCTGCGGCATGGCTGTCGTTGGCCTGGAAGTGCCGCATGCACATATACACCTGGCTCCCATCAATGGCATCAACGATCTTAACTTTGCCAACCCCAAGCTGAAACTATCACCGGAAGAGTTCAGGCATATTCAGCAAAAAATTATCGCCCACCTGTAATAGCGACCACGCAGCATGTTGTCATTAAGAATAGATCAGGTGGGTAAGCAGCCCATCGCGCAGTTTAGGCTCAAACCAGGTGCTTTTGGGTGGCATCACCTGCCCGCTGTCGGCAATATCAAACAGTTGTTGAATGCTTACCGGGTAAAGATTAAATGCAATTTTCATTTCGCCACTGTTTACACGGGTTTCCAGTTCAGATAACCCTCTGATGCCTCCTACAAAATCGATCCGGTTATCGGTACGTGGATCCTGAATACCCAGCAACCTGGAGAGTATGTTATCCTGTAATATCGTAACATCAAGTACACCTACAGGATCTTCCAGATAGGTGCCGGGTTTTGCAGTGAGCTTGTACCACTGGTCTTCCAGGTACATACCGAAACTATGGAGTGCTTCAGGAGCATACGCTTTTTTCACTTTTTCCACAACAAATTTTTCTTCCACCTGCTGGAGGAACGATGCGGTATCGTGCCCGTTCAGGTCTTTTACCACACGGTTGTAATCCATGATATACAACTGCGATGCAGGAAACAGGGTAGTAAGAAAAAAGTCTGAGCTTTTATTTTTTCCGAGCGCCTGCCGCACTTTGGCAGCGCTGGCAGCTCGGTGATGCCCATCGGCTATATAGGTATGCTCCACCTTTTCTGCAAAAAGTGTGGTAATGCTTTCAATCACTTTGTCGTCTGTAACCACCCATACGGTATGCCCTATATTATCATCTGCCGTAAAATCGTATACGGGTGATTTATCGGACTGCCATTTTTCGATCAACTGGTCTATTTCTGCCACATTTTTATAGGCCAGGAATACATTACCGGTTTGGGCGCCGGTAGTAGTGATATGGTTGATCCGGTCACGCTCTTTTTCCGGGCGGGTGAACTCGTGCTTTTTGATAATATTGTTTTCATAATCATCAATCGAGGAAGCACAGACCAGGCCGGTTTGGCTTTTCCCATTCATTACCAACCGGTATATATAGTAACATGCCTTGTTTTCTTCAAACAGCACTTCCCGCTGCATAAAGGCTTTCAGGTTGTCTTTCGCCTTCTGATATACTTCATCGGAATGGATATCAACACCCTCGGGAAGGTCTACTTCTGACTTGGTAATGTGCAAAAAAGAGTAGGGATTGCCACGTGACTCTTCTTTGGCTTCTTTGCTATTGAGTACATCGTAAGGTTTGGAAGCAACCTGCTTAGCATATTGTGCATGAGGACGCAATGCATTAAAGGGAACAATATTGGCCATGATAATGTTTCGGTGATTGTTTAAGCATTTTTTGATGCAAAATATTTCATCATTTCTGTAAGCGCTGATACACTGCTCAACGGCAGTGCATTGTATAAAGACACCCGGAACCCTCCTACACTTCTGTGTCCTTTCACGCCTATCATTCGTTCTTTTTTGCAGAGGTCCAGAAAAGCTGTTTCCAGGCACGGGTCTTCTATGATAAACACCGCGTTCATTTTACTCCTGTCTTCCTTGTTGACGGTAGGTTTGAATAACGGAAGGCTATCAAGGGTATCGTATAACAACGCGGCTTTCTCGTTGTTATTTTTTTCGATGGCGGCTACTCCTCCCTGCTCTTTCAGCCAGCGGAGCGTAAGCATACATACGTAAATGGCAAACACCGGCGGCGTATTCAGCATAGATCCGTTTTCTATGTGTTTGCGGTAATCCATCATCGATGGGAGTTTTCGGTTGACTTTGCCAAGTATATCGGGGTTTACCACTACCAGGTTAACGCCGGCTGCACCTATGTTTTTTTGCGCACCTGCATAGATCAGGTCAAACCGGTTGAAATCCATCACCCGGCTCAATATATCACTGCTCATATCAGCCACCAGCGGCACTTCTGTATCCGGTATCGCGTGCACCTGTGTGCCTTCTACGGTATTGTTGGTTGTATAGTGAAAATACTTTGCCCCGGCCGGAATCGAATATATTTTGGGTATATACGTGTAGTTTTTATCTTTTGAGCTGGCTACCACCTCCACTTTTCCAAAGAGTCCGGCTTCTTTAATGGGTTTACTGCCCCAGGTACCACAATCGAGGTAGGCGGCTGTTTCAGACTCATCGAGCAGGTTCATAGGCACCTGGAAAAACTGTGTGGTAGCACCGCCATGCATAAAAAGCACTTCACGACGGCTATCAAGCTGCATCAGTTCTTTTACCAAAGCAATAGCTTCGTCCAGTACCGCCTGAAACAACGGCGTTCTGTGACCGATTTCCAGAATGGATAAGCCTGTATCATTAAAATCTATAATTGCCCTGCTTGCCTGTTCAAACACCTGCCGGGGCAAAATACTGGGCCCGGCATTAAAATTATGTGTCATCGTTGGATTGTTAAATGATTGTAACCCAATGTATGGCCGCCTGATTCTCATTGTCGAGCAGGACTGGTCGTTGAGGAGGGCAAATATACAGCAAAACCCGGAAGTAGGTGCAATAAAAAAGAGGACAACCGGAGCTGCCCTCTTTTTGAATAGTATCAGTTACGCTGATTAGTAGCGGTTGCGGCTATCGGCAAAAGAACGCCTTGCACCACCACCATTGCTGCGCTCCTCACGGGGCTTAGCTTCGGTTACGGTAATCGCTCTGCCTTCTACCACGCCTTTGTCTAACTCAGTGATTGCTTTTTTCGCCTCTTCGTCGTTAGGCATTTCTACAAAGCCAAATCCACGGCTACGACCAGTGTATTTGTCTGTAATAACTCTGGCAGAAGAAACTTCACCGTACTCTTCAAAAAACGCTTTTAAGTCTTCATCAACTACGTTGAAGCTTAAATTTGAAACATAAATGTTCATTCAATAAAAAATTAAATTAAAAAAGAATCTGAGAAAACAGGGTAGTAAACAAGACTGAACTATTAGCAGATATTGCGTAGCAGATTAAATCATTTTCACTTACCGGAACTGTAAGAACTCAAATTTGACGCGCAAAAGTAAGCATATTTTTATTATTAAACAACTTAATTAAAATTTATGTTCCCTACCCATCTTTTGAAAGGCTCCCCTTCAAACCATTTATATTCTTTCTTTAGTACACCCCCTGGCTACAAGGGGGCGTTGTAGACCTGGCGGCAACGGAAAGCCTACAATATTTCGTATAGGGTCGAACAGTGATCCGGCGGTTTCTCCTTTACCAATGTTAAATATTAGCTATCGCGTGCTAAAATTCACAGTGTGTTAATAACCAGGCGCGGAGAGTATGCCCGTAAATAGTTACATTTGAAGGAAGTGAAATGCCTGTGAAACCCAGCGCTATTGTGAAAAATAAAATTGGAGACACTTGACGGAAACCATCATTAGCCTTGATACCGTAAACCCTATAGAGTTTTTTGGTGTTAACAACGGAAAATTAGACCTGCTCAAAAAAAAATTTCCTTTACTGAAAATATTAAGCCGCGGAACCCAGTTAAAGCTAAGCGGATCGCAGGATCAGATAGAGACAGCCAGGGAAAAAATTGAATTACTGGTGCAGTTTCTCCAAAGGAACGGGCACGTTAGTGAGAATTATTTTGAGCAGATACTTGGCGGGGACGACGGAGAAGTTATAGACAACTTTGTAGAACGCAACCCCAACGAAGTACTGGTATTTGGTCCCAACGGGAAAAGCGTGCGCGCGCGCACGGCCAACCAGAAACGGCTGGTAGCAGCGGCTGACAAAAACGATGTTGTTTTTGCCGTAGGACCTGCAGGTACCGGTAAAACCTATACGGCAGTGGCCCTGGCAGTACGGGCTCTCAAAAATAAATCGGTTAAAAAGATCATTCTTACACGACCTGCGGTAGAGGCTGGCGAGAGCCTGGGATTTCTTCCTGGTGATCTTAAAGAAAAAATTGACCCCTACCTGCGCCCGCTGTACGACGCGCTGGACGATATGATTCCGGCAGACAAGCTTGGGTATTATATGAGCACCCGCGTTATCGAAATCGCCCCGCTGGCCTATATGCGCGGACGTACGCTGGACAACGCCTTCATTATACTTGATGAGGCGCAGAATGCCACCGATCTGCAGATCAAAATGTTTCTTACCCGTATCGGAGCCAATGCAAAAGCAATCATTACCGGCGATCTGACCCAGGTAGACCTTCCAAAACACCAGTTCAGCGGACTGGAAAAGGCCACCCGCATACTGAGAAATATAGACGGCATCACCCATATTGAGCTGGATGAAGACGATGTGGTTCGTCACCGCCTGGTAAAAGCCATCATCAGAGCATACGACCGGGATTTTGAAAGACAGCAGGAAAGGGATCAACAACCGAGGGAGCCTAAGAAGATCGTTAAATCGGCGCAGAAAACCGGCGAAAATACAGAGCCGTCTGATCTGTAAGAAAACAGGAACCTGTATCTTCAGAACTCCGCCACCAGCATTAACCAGCGCGCCGCCGGGGCGCCCCATAACTCTTTATACGTAGCGGTATTGAATTGCGGCCAGTAAGGTTGATCCTCATTAAAATACGACTGCATGCCTACAGGCATGCCGCCGGTCGTTTCTCCGGGTAACGCCGTATACAGTTGGGGATAGTTACTGCCTTCCCCGTAAATAAGTGATTGACCGAAAGGGTTTTTTCCCACTATCCAAAACAGTTGTTGCTCTGCTATATCCCACAATTCCGCGTCGTTCAGGAACCCCGCACAAATAGCTGCTGCTTTACCAGTAGCCAGCGACACCGCGCCGTTTCCCTTGAATGAAAACCAAATCGGGAAAAACCGCAACCGATGCTCTTCATCCAGCCTGATGCCGTTTTCAAACTGTTCCCTGAAGTCGGCCGCAACTCTTCCTCTGATGCCTACCTGTACTGCATAAAAACTGGCAGAGTCTTTTATTTCATCCCGGTGATATACTCCACTGGGCACCATGCCATAGGGCTTTACGTATTGCATTATTTTTTTCAGATAGCTACCATATAACTGAATAGCATTCGTCCATCGGGCATGATCAGTATGGCCAGGCAGTGCTTCACACAAAGCCACCAATGCTTCCATATAGGCATAATCTCTCGACTGGTGTGTGTAATGTACAATCGATCTCCTGCTGAGGTCGCGGTAAAAAAAGCCGGCCAACCCATCCTTATCTTTCAGCGGCTCCACTCTTTGGCACTGCAGGGTATACTGTATAGCCCTGACTGCCTCATCTGCATACCTTTTGTCGCCCGTAAGCCGGTACAACATTATTGCGGCCCAGGATATATTGGCCATGTACTGGCTTTGGGAAGCCATACCGGCATGATTACCTCCGCCCCCCGTTTTTATGAGTTCTTCAAAGCCGTGCTGGTTAAATCGCTGCATGGCATAGTCAAAGTCTTCTATGGCTATTTTTCTGAGGTTGTTTTTCAAAGCATCGTCCCGGTCTGTCATTTCAGATGCCACCGCTTCAATGCCAGCCAGGATAAAGTTTTCCAGGGCTCCGTTGTGGACCCGTATTTCCCGTCTGGCCGTATCGTCTATACTACCAATGATGCCGTCTGTCCAGAAATTGGTACCCCAGCTTTGCGCCCGGTACCCATCCCCAAGTCGGGAGCGCATCACAAAATCCATTCCCCATAAGGCTTCTTCCATCAGCCTGTTATACAATTGCAGGTTCCTCTTTTCCTTTGCACGCGCGGCCATTTGCATCAGTGAGAGTGCTATTTCACCGGTTTGAAGGGTTTGCTGCGACATGTCTGCTGCATCGTGCCAGCCACCATTCAAAGGAATGATTTTTCCGTCGAAATTCGCGTGCAGGTCTGTATGGCAAGTACCGTGTTTGCCGGGTACAGGAAACCCGCATCTTTCCGCGTATATGAAATTCAGTATACGCCATACCGAATTATCCCACACATCCGGGTGAATGTAAAAGGGTAATGTTTCTACAGAGCCAACAGCAATTGTAAACTGTCCGGGCGCAGTGAAATCTGAAAAATCGATGGTCTGGAAGGTTCCTACAGTTCCCTGCTGTGTCTTCATTTTACCGGTATATACTGTTTTGCCACTGTGCGCCTCTTTTAACCGGAAGCTCCCATCGTTTTTTGCTACATTAACAATGGCCGTTTTTCTGCTCTCTGTCCGATAGCCTGAGGTGGAGAAGATGATGCGATCTTGCGCGGGCGTCCAGCCCCGAACGGCCTCGGGGTTTTCAACCGTTTGCAGCTCCACGGCATCTACATCAAAACGAAGCGAATCTGCCATGGTCAGTTCCTTTCCAAAGACTTCTATGGCAAAGGATATTTTGGTCACCTTATCTCTTGCCAGCCCGGTTATTTCCAGGAAACATTCGTTCCACTGTCCGTTCTTAAGATTTATTTCGTGGTAGCCTTCCCTGCCATACTGGTCGGGTATTTTGGTTTTACCCTCATTTTCGATATACAGGTTGAGATAGATACTTCTGGCCCCTTCGCAATCGGGGTAAATGTAAAACTTAAGCCGGTTGTACTTCTCCCAGTTGGCACCACCCACATCAAAAGAGGCAAGACAGGTGCCGCGCCCCAGCCCCCAATCGGGTATACCCGGCGGTGCCGCAGGTGCTTCGAGGCGGAGACTGTATAGCCCAGACTTACTACGCGCCGCCGTCTGCGATATCTTGCCAATGCCTTTGTGACTCCATACAGACAGATCTTCCATATCGCAGAGCATAACACTGTTGATCACTTTCTTCCGAATCCCGAATGTCTCAAAAGCTTTTGATTCGTCCAGCGGCAACAAACTGTAATGGATATAGCCCGTGTGTTCGAGTTCTTTTTTGAGCTGTTTATCTGGTTGGGCGAAAATGGCATGCGTAGTAAGCAGTATGCCGATAACGATGTACATGCATCTGTAGATAAGAGCCATAAGCCAACGTTTTTGGGGTAAACAGAAA
This sequence comes from Agriterribacter sp., assembly GCA_037190905.1. Taxonomy (GTDB): domain Bacteria; phylum Bacteroidota; class Bacteroidia; order Chitinophagales; family Chitinophagaceae; genus Agriterribacter. Next base: position 47,612 of record JBBCKG010000015.1, read on the forward strand.
CTGAATATACGTAAAAAACAATTGCAGAGATTTCCGCCGTCTATTCACTCATGTTAATTTCACGCCGGTATAGATAGCTGCCAGCTGAATGTTTGTATCAATGGTTCTGATATGCAATGTGTCTTCTGCAGATCTATACGCTTCCAGTTCCCAGCGCCTCGAATCATTCAGCCGGAAAACCTCAACATACATCGCTTCGGAATCTACCAGTATATATTCTTTCAGCGAGGGTATGTCCCGGTATCGCTTAAATTTTTCACCGCGATCGTAATTTTTGGTGGAGGCAGAAAGTATTTCAACAATCACAGCCGGGTTCAACATATTCCAGTCGTCGTTGTTGAGCGTTTTTGGTTCGCCGCAAACAATAGAAATATCGGGATAGGTAAACAGCGTATTCGCTTCCACATGCACGCGCATATCGCTGCCGAAAGGCTGGCAATCTTTACCTTTTAATTTTACCGCCAGTTCGCCAAACAGGTTGCTGACAATGGTATTGTGCGGTATTTTGTTCCCGGACATTGCAAACAACTCCCCCTTATAGTATTCGTGCTTTTCGGTAGCCGCTTCTTCCATTGTCAGGTATTCTTCAATGGTGAATTTTTGCTTACCGAAGGCAGTGACCGGTTCTCTCAGTTCCATATTTTAAAAATACTACTTTTTTCTGCCACCTCATATAGCCGGCTTATATGTTGCCCCAGGTTGGCAGCGCTTTCATACAAGTATCCCAGGCCAGCCTATACCAGACCGAGCGCCGGCCACTGAGACGCCTCTGGGTTCTCAATCAGGACGGTAAAACCCGCCCCCCGAAAACTTATCAGTTGAGTCGTCCGGCAATAACGGGTCGTTGGGTAATGGTTCTGCCGGAGCGTCCCGCAGCGTCGAATGCTTTCAGTTTGATCAGGCTGTTTGCCGGTATGGGATCTTTATAAACAGGCGATTGTCTGGTAGGCTCCGAGCCATCTAAGGTATAGTGGATGCTTAACCCCGGCAGCGCCACGTTTGCTTTTAGTAAACCATTCTCAATAATAGCACCTGCAGGAGGAATCCTGTAAGCATATCCTCCGTTGATTTTAGACAGTTTGGGAAATTCTTTTTGTGCGATGGTATTGGCAAAAAAATTCCAGTCCTCATCAATCTGCCTGATTCTTTTTTGCCGGTTAGGTTCGTCTTCCCACCGCCGTTCGGGGGCCCAGGCACTTTCGGCAAACCCCAGCAATTTGGGCAATATATAGTACTCCAGCATCTCCCGTCCCTTGATGGTTTCTGCCCACAACTGTGCTTCCAACCCTATGATATTCTTTCTGGCTTCCGGATGCAAAGCCTGCAGACCAGCGGCAGGACTGTCGTAATGCAACTCGGCACCCATGTTGTTGTAAAAAGTGGTGTTGAACATGTGAAAAGGTGCAAAGGCAAACGCATTTTTGGTGTTGATGAACCCTCCCCAGTATAACCCGGGTTCAAGCGGGTCGTTGTCGTAGGCCAGGTCGAAATAAAAGTTAGATACATTACACAGCACTATTTTGTACCCCGCATTCGCCAGTTGATACCCCAGATCGGGATAATCAAACAGGTTGTTCCAGATATACGGCACAACTTTCCTGTTGGCGAACGCTGGGTTCGGAATGTATTTCCCGGTGGAGTCTTTCAGCAACGCCACTTCTTCCCAGCCATGCACCGTCAGGTGTCTTTTTTCGAGGCGCTTTACCAGTTCGCTGAAAAAATATGCCTGCAGATTTTTTGGATCTTTAACATCCGGGTTACGTTGCAACAGTTCCAAAGCTTCGGGCGATTGCGTCCAGGCGCCTTCTGCCACTTCATCTCCACCTGCATGGAAAATATCCATTATCAGTCCGGCCTCTTCATACATTTTACCTATTTCATCCACTACTTTTTCAAAGAACCGGAAAGTAGACTCACGGCTTACATTTACAACATTGTCTTTATACAATTGGGCAGAAAGATATTCTGATTTGTCTTCCGGATCTATCAGACGGTATTCATTGGCTTCCTCTTCTTTTCCTTCCTTCATCAGACGCTGATAGCGGGCTTCCATAGATTTGATGGCAGCCCTTGCGTGTCCGGGAAAGTTGAGTTCCGGTATTACCTTTATGTGCCGGCTGGCTGCATATTTCAGTATTTCAATAAAGTCAGCCCGCGTATAGTAGCCAGTGCCGTGGTTGTCTTTCGAATCGGGAAACGGCCCCGACCCGTAAGCCGGGTGCAGCGCGGGCTCACTGATGCTGCTCACATGCTTTCTTTGCGAACCCACCTCTACCAGTTCGGGAAGTCCGGGTATTTCTATACGCCACCCTTCGTCTTCGGATGTATACAGCAGCACGTGGTTGATTTTATACCGCGCCAGCAGATCTATGGTCTTTAAGAGGGTTTCCTTGGTTTGAAAATTTCTGGCTACATCAATATGCACGCTTCTGAATCCAAACCGGGGGCTATCATCCACCACCATATAGGGCAGCTCTATAGAAGTGCCTTTTCCCAGGTATACCTCAGCAGGGATCAGGGCCAATAAGCTCTGTACGCCATAAAACACGCCCGATGCATCGTTGCCGTGTATAGTAACGCCGCTTCCGTTAATAGTAAGCTTATAGCCTTCTGCCATATCTTTTTTTGCGGCACCGGTAACAACAGCAAGACGAATGGCTTTCTCTTCATCTGTCTGTGTAAGATGAAAGCTTTTTCCTGTTACTTCTTTCAGGTAACCCGCCAGCAGCCTGGCTTCGTTTTCGGTTTTGTCGTCATAAACAATGGGTAGTCCCTGGGGCACAGGAAAACTACCCTGCTGCCGTATCAATTGCCGGGGCGTGGGAATGATGGGTAGCAGGTGGCGTGCATTCAGGAGCGAGAGTTCGTCGTTTTCCCAGAATGTTTTTGCGGGAGAGGCTGCTACTTCCTTATCGTCCTTACCGCGAAGCATTTGTTCTTTTTTGGAGAATGGCACTACCGTAAAATCGGTCACCGGGGCTATCCTCTCTTCTTTGCCGCCTTCATCGTAATACACTACATACAGGCCGCTGGGTGCATCGGTGTTTTTTATTACAGATCCAAGCGAACGATAAATAACATCGGCTGAATCTCCTTTTTTCACAGAGGTATCTGCACGGATGGAAAGTTTATACCAGTCGCCGTTCATATGATCTACCCGCCCACGGGAATTGCCCACGCGGTTGTCTATAATGGGGTTGCCGGCGGCGGAAAAAAACAACGCCCAGTTGTCTTTGTTGAGGGCAAAGTTCTCTTTATTGTATATTCTGAATCTGGCGGTATAAGCCGATCCGGTATCCTGAAAATTGGAAAGCAGTTCCCATCTTACGGTAATGCCAGCCTGAGAAAGCCTGGGAGCTTTCGGTGCAGACTGGTTGCAGGAAATACCTGCAATAATAAAAACTACTGTATACAGAAAAAGAGCCGCCTTTCTCATTAAAAACCGGTTTGGATGAAATGTTTAGAGTATTGGGAGAAGTGTGAATACTTATAAAATTAGCACTAATTTTCGTCCTGCCGTAGTAAAGCTGTTTAAATTTTTAATAAGGCGAAGGGCTTACCGAGGTCCAGCCACCGTCGATAACCAGGCTTTGTCCGGTAATATGCCTCGACGCAGGTGATACGAAAAACAGTGCAGCATTGGCAATATCGGCCACCGTAGCAGGCTTGCCCATTGGGGTGATCCGGCTCCAGGTGTTGATGTATTCCGGGTCGTTTGTAGTCCGTTCTGTAAGCGTGGCGCCAGGTGCTATCGCATTTACAGAAATCTGATGTTCAGAGAGTTCCACCACCAACGTTTTCGCCAGCATCTCCAGGGCTGCCTTCGTCATGCCATACGCCGCGAGTTGCCGGTGTGCCTGGTGGCCGGTAACCGAAGACATAAACAGGATGCTTCCCCCCGACTGCTGCCGGATGATCTGATTGGCCGTGGCCTGCGCCAGGAAAAAACTGCCCGCCAGGTTTACCTGCATCACTTTGTTAAGGGATTGCGACGGGTAATTTAAAAAGTCGCCGAAAAGAGTTATACCCGCATTGGCTATACTTATGGTGAGTTTTCCGAAATGCTGTACAGCCAGTTGCACCATGCTTTCTATACACGATAATTGGGACACATCCCCTGCAAAAGGTTGACAAGCAAGCCCTTCTGATTGTAACACTTGCGCAGCGCGGTTTGCCAGGGATTCGTCGAGGTCGTTTAGCACCACCGAAGCGCCATGATTGCACAGTTGCCTGGCTATTTCAAAACCTATTCCCTGTCCTGCTCCTGTAACGATGGCTACTTCGTTTGTCAACATGTGTAATATTATAAAATGCTAAAGAGTAATAAATATTTAACGATGACTGTCAGGCACTGCCGCCTTGTAAATGGTTGCTTTTGAGCCAGTGTTGATGGTATATGTTTCGCCTGCGCCGATGACCACAGCCCCCCCTTTCGGTATAGAAAGTGTTTTACTGTTTGCAGTAAATTCAGCCTGGCCTTCCGTCACCAGCAGTATCTCTACTGAAAAAGCGGTATGGTGGTACGGGTGCGCTTTTTCCAATACAATGCAGGAAGCAACAAAATCCGGTACCGGGCAATGGTATATGGTTTCAGCACCCTGCGCTGCTCCGTGCATAATAACGGGACGTACCCCCTCAAACAAAGTATGCCGCAGCAGTTCCGGCACATCCACATGCTTGGATGTAAGCCCGCCCCGCAGCACATTGTCTGAGTTCGACATCAGTTCTATATTCTGCCCCTCCAGATAAGCGTGCGGCACACCCGCCCCCTGGAAAATGCCTTCGCCGGGCTGTAGCTGCAGAATATTGAAAAAGTAGATGGAAAATATGCCCCGGTCTATATCCTTTAGTTCCCCACCCTCCAGTGATATGGCTTTGGCCGCCCAATAGCCGGGATCGGAGCGGGAAAGACTACCTGAATGGAATGCCGGCAATAACTCCGACAACAATGGCTGTAGCATAAGATCTACCTGAGCCTGCGGCATTTCCATCACATATTTGTACAGACCATAATATCCTTCTTTTTCAAACACGGGCAGCAGCTTGTTAAATGCCGTTTCCTGCTTTAGCGTATCCCCCAGTGCCTCTTTTTCTTTGAAACCGTGCAGCAACCAGAATTCACTCAGGGCTATCATCACCTCCGGCTTATGGTTATCGTCCTTATAATTTCGGTGCGCTGCATTCAGCGGAATACCCACTTGGTTTTCTCTTATAAATCCTTTTTCGGCTTCTTCTTTCGAGGGATGTACCTGAATAGAAAGCATCTCTTTCACATCGAGCACTTTAAACAAATAAGGCAAGCGGCCAAACCGCTGCAGCACGGCATCACCCAACAACGAATTATCTTCCTCCAGCAGTTGATCGAGCGCCTTCCATACGGCACCAGCTTCCACCAGCGAAGGATTGCTGTGGTGCGCTCCCATCCAGTATTCGGCATACGGCCGGTTTTCAAAATTTACTTCGTTCAACAATGCCGGAATGTAATTGTGCCCACCCCAGGCATAATGCTGTACTTTTCCCTTTAGCTTATACATCTGGCGATTTTTTTAGTTATAGCTCCGCGTAAGTCAGCTATCACGCCCAAACTTAAAACTTTTTTTATTGCAGAATAACCGGCGTAATAGTTTTCGCCCCGCTATTGCCAATGATAACGGTCTGCGAAGAACGATTTCTATGACCAGCCGGCCACATGCCGGCTACTTTATTTTCCTATCAATTTTCCTGCGTTCGTTTGATTCCATAGCAGATTTACGTATACTTGTTACCATGAAAACAAAACTGACGACAGCGCTGTTTGCCATGATTTCGTTTATGGCAACACTGCAGGCTCAGGTGGCCGAAATCGGCAGGCAATTACCAGACTGGAAGGAAGGCTATCTGGATATGCATCACATCAACACAGGCTGGGGCGATGCGGCGTTTTACATTTTTCCCGACGGCACAACCATGCTTTTCGACGCAGGAGAAATCAACCCAACCGACCCCAGGGCGTTTACACCCAGAAATGCGCCCATGCGGCCTAACTACGGCCGCAAACCCTATGCCTGGATTGCGCACTATATTCAACAGGTATCGCCCCTGAAAAAAGAAGGGGTGATAGATTATGCCGTCATCTCTCATTTTCACGACGACCATTTCGGTAGTTGGTATGCCGGGGCTCCGCGTTCCGCAACCGGAAAATACGACCTCACCGGTATTACCGGACTGGGAGAGCTGATACCCCTGAAACACTTACTGGACAGAGGCTACCCCCACTACAATTATCCGTACGATTTGCAAAACGATGATTTTTCCGGCGAAATAAATTTCACCCAAACGATGCGCAACTACCTCGCCTTTATACACGAGCATCAACAACGAGGGATGAAAGCATCACAGTTCCAGGCAGGAAGCCACAATCAGGTTGGCCTGTTGAAAAAACCCGGTTCGTTTCCCGGCTTCTTCGTCAGAAACCTGAAGAGCAATGGCGCGGTATGGTCGGGAAAAGACAGCGCCGTTGTTGAATTGTTTCCGCCTGTGAAAAGCGGAAGCCGCTCTCAGTTACCCGGGGAGAACAGTTTGAGCCTGGCATTCACCATACATTACGGTCCCTTTGTTTATTACTCAGGCGGCGACTGCGCGGGCATCGTTTCCTATGGCGACCCCGAATGGAAAGACGTGGAAACACCGGTAGCCCGCGTTGTAGGAAGAGTAGATGTGGCTACGCTGGATCATCACGGCAACAGAGATGCCGTTAACGATTTTCAGGTGTCAACTTTTCAACCCAGGGTGTGGATACAGCAATCCTGGTCGTCTGACCACCCCGGAGAGGAAGTGATCCGCCGACTTACCACCCGCCATCTGTACAATGCACCGCGCGATCTTTTTGCCACCAATATACTTGAAGCAAATAAGTTGTTTAACGGCCCCATCATAGAACGATCTTACAAAAGTATGCAGGGACATATTGTGGTAAGGGTTTTGCCGGGAGGAAAAGAATACTACGTGATCATACTCGATGATAGCCGCGAAGATATGCCGGTGAAGGATGTGTTCGGACCTTACACGTCCTCTGCCAAATAAGCTGGCCTGGCCTGCGCGCAACCCGTTAATCCTCCGGCCATTCTCCCAGCCCTTTCCTTACCAACACAGGCTCATCGCCGGTACAGTCTATAACTGTAGACGGGGTCATGCCGCCTATCCCCCCATCTACTACCATGTCTACCAGCTTGTGAAAGTTCTGCTCCATCAGTTCCGGATCGGTATATTCCTCCACCATTTCACCCGGTAAGGTGGTGCTTAGTATGGGGTGCCCGAGTTCCTCTACGATCATGCGGGCAATATTGTTATCCGGTACCCTGATGCCTACCGTATTTTTTTTGCTCTTGAGTATTTTGGGCACTTCCTTGCCAGAGGGTAATATGAAGGTATAGGGTCCGGGCAGGTACGATTTCAACATACGGTATAAAGAAGTGGAGATACTACGCGAGTATATGCTTAGCTGACTGAGATCCTGACATACGAATGAAAAATTCGCTTTTTGCGGATCTACATTTTTAATACGGGCAATTCTTTCCACCGCTTTATGTTGATGAATATCGCATCCCAGACCATAAATCGTATCGGTGGGATAAATAATAATGCCCCCGTTCCTGAGGCATTCCACAATGCTTTTTATTTGCCGCGGTTGCGGATTAACGGGGTGTACGTGTAACAACATATTGATAGGTTTAAGCGCTCCACACCTTGGTTCCTTCACTACAGTTGGCACAGATGTCTATATTCTTCCGGCTGGTCATCAGTTCTTTTCTGAATTGCCTGTAGTTATCGTTGTTCCAGATCTCCTTGAAACTCTGGTTTGACAAATTCCCGAGCCGGTGCATAGCATCCTTATCGAAGCAACATGGCACCACCAACCCATCCCACGTGATGACATTAGCATGCCAAAGCTTCCAGCAGTGATTGTTCAATTTATTTTTTAATGCATACCCTTTGTTCGTTTTCCGGTAACGGCTGAATTTATCTATGGTAGGAATTAGTTCATTAGGATCGTTTTCGTAATCATATACCTGCGCGGTTTTAAACCATACATCGTTTACTCCTACCCGTTTTGCCAGTTGTTTCACCTCTTCTATCTGGTGCTCATTGGGCTTTACCACCAGGAACTGAAACACTACGAACGGTGTTTTACTGTTCAGTTTCTTTTTCCACGCCACGATTCTTTCAGCGCCTGCTATTACTTTTTCCAGATTCCCACCCCGGCGGTATTCCCGGTATACTTCCTGCGTGGTGCCATCTATGGAGATGATCAGCCTGTCGAGTCCGCTTTCTACGGTCTTGCGGGCATTATCATCGTTCAGGTAATGTGCATTGGTAGAAGTAGCCGTGTATATCTTTTTTTGCGATGCATATTGCACCATTTCCAGGAATTGCGGATTAAGGTAGGGTTCGCCCTGGAAATAAAAGATCAGGTACAGCAGCTCTTTGTGAATATCGTCGATCGTACGGCGGAAAAAATCTTTTTCTAACATCCCCGTAGCACGGGAAAAGCGCCGGAGCCCACTGGGACATTCCGGACAACGAAGGTTACAGGAGGTAGTAGGTTCGAATGATACGGAAACAGGATACCCCCATTGCACAGGCTTTTTAGTCCACCGGCTGAGATAAAAGCTGCTGAGTACTTTTAAGGCATTCCAGCTCCTTCTCAGGCTAAGCTTAGACAATAAATTCATCGTATCTTGTATATGAATACCCGGCATATGAATATAAAGATAAACAATGCTTTAGCAATACGATAGCGCTATAGCCGGTATTTGATATTTTTGCTCACACGACGAGGTTCGGTTAATAATGCTACACATCATTGGTACCTGCTGTGGTGGTGTAGGCAAAGTTGAATCTTACTCATGAACAACGCATACTGCGTTTCTTTCTTTATATTTAGCCCTATATTTTTTCTGCTTACAAGGTTAATTTTTTTAGCAATGAAACTACGATACTGCTTGTTCCTTTTTCTTTATTTTCCTATTGCCTGTGTACAAAATAAAACAAAGAAAGAAAATCCTCCTCCAGGCAACGGAAATTTTTACGCGGTACAGGACGACAAAACAGGAACCATTTCTATATACAGAGAAGGAATGACGGGCGAACCTGTGCTGATACAAAATGCAGCAGCTGACTTTCGTCCTTACCTGCACCCCTTGCAGGCACCGGACGGTATGGGTACTCTTACAGAATACAGTCCTTCGCACCACAAGCATCAAACCGGTATATACTGGGGATTTACCCGCGTAAACGGGCGCGACTTTTTTCATAACCCCGGCAGTGAATACTGGAAAAGAAATACCGCTTTCATATCCGAAAAAGAAGGGCCGGAAGTGAAATGGCAAACGGTATATGATATGCTGGATGAAAAAGGGAATACCCTGCTCACAGAAACCCAGCAATGGAGTTTCCGGGAAGATAGCGGCCGGTATGTGATGACGCTGGAGTGGCGGGGAGAGGCTAAAACGGATATTACCATCGGGAAATACGATTATGGCGGATTATTCATCCGGATGCCCTGGAAAGAGGGTGTGGAAGGCGAAGTGGTAAACAGTGTGCGGCAAAAAAACGTACAGGCGGAAGGGCGTAAAGCCACCTGGGCCGATGTGGGTATGGCTATTGACGGTCGGGACGACTGGGCTCATATTGCGGTGTTTGACCATCCGGACAACAAAGGCTATCCCCAGCACTGGCGCGTAGACGAACAGTTGGGATTAGGACCGGCCCCCGCACGCGAACAGGATATTCACATCAAAAAGGGAGCGTCGGAAACCATCCGACACCAGTTGCTGGTATACACCGGAGAACTGGATGACGTGGAAATATCTAACCAATGGGCGGTTTTCACCGGAAATGAGAATGCGCTGTATGCAACCGCCATGATGTGGAAAATAGCCCAGGAAGAAGCACTGCACGCAAAGTTACTGAGCCCGGAAGAAGCAGTGGCCGCTATGACAGTAAAAAACGGTTACCGGGTGAATGTATGGGCCGCCGAACCCCTGATGACGCAACCCATGGCCTTCTGCTGGGACGATAAGGGAAGATTGTGGATAGCCGAAAACCGCGATTATGAATCGCGGGGGTATGGTTTTTCAAATGCAGGAGACAGTCGCATACTCATCCTGGAAGATACCGATGGCGATGGTGTGGCAGACTCCCGCAAAGTGTTTATGGAAGGGCTGGCTTTCCCCGCGGCTATTGCGGTAGGCTTTGACGGGGTATTTATAGGCGCTCCGCCCAACCTCCTGTTTATCCCCGACAGAGATCGCGACGATAAAGCCGACACTGCCGATATTGAGGTAAGACTCACCGGCTGGGGGATAGCCGACAGGCATGAAACCCTCAACAGTCTCCATTGGGGGCCAGACGGATGGCTGTATGGCTGCCAGGGGTTTGCCACGCCTTCTAAAGTGAGAAAACCCCAGGGTAAAGGCAGGCTTTATAAACACAAGGATCCTTTTCCTGAAGATATACTGCAGGGAGATGGCGTGGATATCAACGGGGGCGTATGGCGCTATCACCCTGTAAAAGATATCTTTGAAGTAGTGGCGCACGGCTTTAGCAACCCATGGGGTATTGACTACGATGCCAAAGGACAGCTCTTCATCAGCGCCTGCGTATTACCGCATATGTGGCACGTGATTCCCGGCGGTATTTACCACCGCCAGGGCGGACAGCATTTCAACCCCTATGTGTACGACGATATTAAAACCATTGCCAACCACAGCCACCGCTCTGCGCACGGAGGCGCCCGGATTTATCAGTCCGATGCCTTCCCTGCATCCCAGCAGGGCAGAATTTTCATGGCCAATATCCATGAACATGCTGTACTGTCTGATATTTTACAGCCTAAAGGCTCCGGATTTGTAGCGAAACATGGCGATGATTTTCTGATGGCCAATAATGCACAATGGGTGGGCTTCAGCATGGAAATAGGGCCCGATGGCGGCTTGTACGCCCTGGATTGGCACGATGCAGATATATGCGGGCAGAAAGTATTGAACAACGAAACGGGTCGCATCTTCCGGATCATGCCCGAGAAATCCGGCGCTGAAAACTGGGAGGGGCGGTATGCAGACCTCTCTGGCATGACCGATGCGCAACTGGTGGCGTTGCAAACCAGTAAAAGCGACTGGCATACCCGACGGGCACGGGTGATTTTACAATCGCGTGCGGCTGCGGGCAAACTGCAAGCCGGCACCGCCGAACTACTGCTGCAAATGTACCGGTCAAACCCCGATGTAAACATCCGGCTGAAGGCCCTATGGGCACTGCATATCACCAACAGCCTGCCAACTGCACTGCTGGAGCAATCACTGCGCGACAAAGAAGCCTATATAAGAGCATGGGCTGTACAACTGCTCTGCGAGGACAAAAACCCTTCCGCTGCTGCTAAAAAGAAGTTGATATCCATGGCAGCTTCCGATCGTTCACCGGTAGTAAGGCTATACCTGGCCAGCGCCCTGCAGAGAGTGGATACGGAAACCGCCTGGAAAATAGCCGAAGGCTTACTCAAACACGAAGAAGATGTAGCCGACCATAACCTTCCCAAGATGATCTGGTTTGGACTGGAGGCGCTGACAAAACAAGACCCTGCCCGCGCGCTGCAACTGGCAGCCCGCTCTAAAATTCCTCAGATAGCACATTTTACCGCCCGACGGGCAGTAGATGCTAATGCATTGGATGCACTGATAGCCACCCTCGACAAGCGCCCTCCCATGCTCCATCACCTGCTGGAAGGCATGGCCAATGGTATGGAGGGACGCACAGATATTAAGCCGCCTGCCGCATGGGCAAAAACCTACGCTTCTCTGAGCAGACGAAACGATCCTGCCGCTGCACTCGTAAACCAGGTGGCAGATATGTTTGGCGACAGCGAAGCAGCGCAACGCGCTCTCGCTACGCTCACCAACGAAGGGGCCGACATTGAACAACGCAGAAAAGCATTGCAGATGCTGGCATTGCAACAGCGGTCGGAGCTCGTAGAACGGCTGCCCGGATTGCTGGATAACCCCCAACTGCGTACCGACGCCATCCGTGCCATAGCCGCATACGACAACAGACGCCTCGGTACCCTGCTGATAACCAGGTACAAAAGCCTGAATGAAGAAGACAAAGTAACGGCCATACAAACGCTTTCCTCGCGTCCTGCATATGGATGGTTGCTGACTGCTGAAATCAAAAACGGCAGCATCCCCAGGAAGGATATTTCAGCCGGTGCGGCGAGGCAAATGAGAAGAGTGGTGGGCAGTGGATTCGTAGAAGTATGGGGCCCCATTGACGATAAGCCAAGAGACGAAAAACTGTATAAGAAATACCGGGACCTTATGGCTGGCAACGCCGCTGAAAAAGCCGATATCCGGAACGGCCAGGCGGTGTTTGCCAAAACCTGCGGCAGTTGCCACAAAATGTTCGGCAAAGGAGGCGTTGTTGGCCCCGATCTTACGGGTTCCAACAGGTCAGACCTGGAATACCTGCTGTTCAACATCCTCGACCCCAGCGAAGAGATACAGGACGACTATAAAATGGTGGTGATCACCACCCGCGATGGCCGTACCTACTCCGGCAACATTGTAGGTGAAAACCAGCGACAGGTTACCATGCGTATGGCCGGACAAGATGATGTAATCATTGCCAAGTCTGCCATCCAGTCGAAAGAGGTGACGGAGGTTTCCCTGATGCCGCAGGGATTGCTGAGCACATTAACAGATCAGGAAACCATTGATCTGATGCACTACCTGCAAACGGCCATCCGATAGAGCACATAGGTAGTGGGGAGACCAATGGATGTCAGCGATTGGTTTTGATCAGATTGGTTTCGGTAACACGTTGCATTAATTCTTTGTCCATGGCATAATGAATGACGCTGGTATCGTGGCCATGGTACAGGATATTCATGAAGTGACAATCGGCAACCGGGGCTTCTACCATTATGGCAGCATGCCCCGTAGATGTAATGTTCATGGCATATATGTTATTGATCTTTCCCGCATGTGAAAGCTCCCCATATCCTTTTCCGCCGACCAGGAGGGCATTGTGTTTGCCACCTTCTCCTTTTACCTCCTGCGAGGTCAGCCCATTGATGTATACATGATGTATGCCTGCGCTATCGCTGGCCCTGATGGCAATAGCTCTGCAAACAGACCGGCACTGGATATTGGAAATAAAAACCTGCTCCGTATCGTCTTCGGGTCCGTACCAACCCGCGCGCGTAACCATGGTAGATAATAGGCTGCCATTGCTGCGGGTAAGCGCCGGTTTCACATCCAGGCTCGAAAGGGCAATAAAATCGTCAGCGGTGAATCCTGAGATATTGTAAATACGAAAATTTTTGCACCCCTGCCGCAAGTCAATGCCGTCTTTGTTAAATACTTTTACGATACGGCCCTGTACGGTAATTTCTTCCGGATTATAGATGAATATATCGCTCAGTTCGGCATTATGGGTTCGTTCAAAACTCACCGCCCAGGCATGGGAGTTTTCGATGCGTACATTCTTCAGAGCAAAACCGTCTACCTGCGCTATAAGTATCATGATATTTCTCCAGTCGCCCGTTTGTTTACGATCCGGGTATGCGGCGTCGCTTCCATAGCTCACCCCCCGATTACCGCGTGCAATTTCCCGGTCGGGATAGAGGGCCAGCATGCGGGCGCCATCTCCGGTAGAACGCGGATTGTCTGCTCCTTTCAACACCACGTTTCCTATACCTACCAGGCGGATGTTCCGGAGCCAGCCTGGTTGCTCGATGCCCACTCCCACATTGGCGCTTCTGAACATATTATCTCGGCAGGAGTCCGACAACTGGATGGTGCAGTTATCCAGCATTACCGTAATATCGCCGGGCAGCAACACAGCATGATCCAGCCTCCATAAAAACGTTCCATTGGCATTCCAGGCAGGAATACGAACAATACCGCCATGCAGACGCGCTGCATCAACTGCCTGCTGCAAACGCTCGGTATCCGTACCAGTGAATTGATTGGGCGTTACGGGATCGCTCCCCAACGCGGGGGTGACGGCATACATCAGTAATACCAGGAGTAAATGGCGAATTAACTGCATAACGATAAAAACTTTCTCCCGAAGATAGCGTTTCCTGCTGCGCATCTGCGTGTTTAAACCATCGAAACAACCCTGAAGGCAGAAGATATGTATCGGCTTATATGCTAATTTGTTATACAAGCCATCAGTACCATTATTTTATATCCCTATTATTTCTTCACCATACAGGGGCCACCCGTTTTGGCTATTCTGCCGGTTCCTTGTATCTTGCATTGGAAATTTATCAGGATAAATATGTCAAACAATCCAAACAGTCTACAGTTTAGCAAACAGAATTACCGGTGGATGGCTATCGGAGGTGTGGTAATGGTCATTGGTCTGCTGTTGATGGCAGGCGGTAAGAGCGAAGATCCCACTGTGTTCGATTACAACGAAGTGTACAGCGCCCGGCGTATTACCGTGGCTCCCATTGTACTGATGCTGGGGCTGCTGATTGAGATATACGCGATCATGCTTAAGCCAAAAGCTTCCGACAAATAACCGAGGGTCAGTTTTCTGGCCCTTTTTATCATCTTAAACACTTTATACAACATTCCAAGCGTTTTTACGGTATGAGTATAGTACAGGCCATCATTATTGCCATTGTAGAAGGGCTGACGGAGTTTCTTCCTGTATCATCTACCGGACACATGATCATTGCCAGCTCCCTGATGGGTATATCAGACAGCGACTACACCAAAATATTTGAAATAGCTATACAACTTGGCGCCATCCTGTCGGTGGTGGTGTTGTATTGGCGGAAATTTTTCGATTTTGGCAAGTGGCAGTTTTATATCAAGCTGCTGGTGGCTACCCTTCCGGCACTCGGCCTGGGCTTCTTTTTTTCAGACAAAATAGACGAGCTGCTCGAAAGCCCCACTGTGGTGGCGGTTTCGTTGCTGCTGGGCGGTATAGTACTGTTGTTTGTAGACAGGTTATTTAATCACCAACCTATTGGTGAAGAACAGGATATCAGCTATCGTAACGCCTTTATTATCGGTTTTTGGCAGTGTCTGGCAATGATACCCGGTGTAAGCAGAAGCGCTTCCAGCATCATCGGCGGTATGCAGCAAAAACTAACCCGTACACTGGCAGCAGAATTTTCGTTTTACCTGGCCGTACCCACTATGCTGGCTGCCACCTGTTATAAGCTCTTTCTCAAAAAATATCCCCAGGGTGCAGAAGAAGTACGCGGCTACGAAATTGTGTTCTCCAATGCAGACAATACGCTCGCATTCATTGTTGGCAACATAGTAGCTTTTGTTGTGGCACTACTGGCCATCAAATTCTTTATCGGCTATCTTCAGAAACACGGGTTCAAATTGTTTGGTATATACCGTATAGTTGCAGGTGTGATTTTGCTGGTATTGATCTACACGGGTTACCTGCAATAACCTGATCATTTATGCAAACCGCATCGAAAAAAGTGATAACCGGATGGGCAATGTACGACTGGGCCAACAGCGTATATAATCTCGTCATCACCACCACCATCTTCCCAGCTTATTACGTAGCCATTACCCAGGTGGGCAATGAAAAAGGGGCCCATGTTGTTTCTTTTTTCGGAAGAAACTATATCAACACCAGCCTGCTCGATTATGTGCTGGCAGCAGTTTTTTTGCTGGTAGCTTTTGCTTCTCCCATACTATCATCAATAGCCGATTATCGGCGCAACAAAAAAGCATACCTGCGATTTTTTTGCATGATAGGATCTGCTGCCTGCTGTGGTTTATTTTTTTTCACATTGGAACGGTTAGAGCTGGGTATATTACTGTTTGCCCTCGCCGCAATCGGCTACTGGGGCAGCCTCGTTTTTTATAACTCTTACCTACCGGATATTGCCGCTCCGGAAGATCAGGATCGCGTAAGCGCCCGGGGATTCGCACTCGGTTATACCGGCAGCATATTGTTACAGATTCTCTGTTTTATACTGGTTTTAAAACCGGACTGGTTTGGAGTTCCGGATAGAGACGCCCTGCCGGTGAGAATATGTTTCCTGCTGGTGGGGCTGTGGTGGTTTGGGTTTGCGCAGTTCACCTTGCGGGTATTGCCCAACCCGCCGGGACAACGCGGAAAGGAAAAGTCCAATATTTTTACGCAGGGCTTCCGGGAGCTGAATCTGGTATGGAATCAGGTGAAGCAAATGCAGGTGCTGAAACGTTTTCTGCTTGCTTTTTTTCTGTACAGTATGGGGGTACAAACGGTATTGCTGGTAGCAGCAGGTTTCAGCAAAAAAGAAATATTTCCTGCGGCCGAAGACGAACCGAAGCTGTTGTTTACACTCATACTGATACAGGCCGTAGCCATAGCCGGCGCTACCCTGATGAGCAGGCTCTCTAAGCGATGGGGCAATATGAATGTATTGATGCTGAGCGTATCGATATGGATAGCCGTGTGCGGCTGGGCTTATTTTGTGCAGACACAGATGGAGTTTTACCTGCTGGCATCTGCTGTTGGACTGGTAATGGGCGGCATACAATCTATGAGCCGAAGCACGTACTCAAAACTATTGCCAGAGACAAAAGATACCACTTCCTTTTTTAGCTTTTTCGACGTAACCGAAAAGCTGGCACTGGTGATCGGACTGTTTTCTTTCGGATTTCTCGAAGATATTACCCACAACATCCGGTACTCCATCCTGTCGCTGATTATCTTTTTTGCGCTCAGTCTGCTGGCCCTGCTTTACACTAAATCTGCCGCTAAAAAGTACAGCGGTATATAATAGGGCAGGTTGGGTTATTTCACGAGTTCGCCCTTCAGACGGAGTAATTCTGTTTCAGCCACCTTGGTATTGTACCTCGCTGCAATAAGACGATCGTAGGCATCTTCCAGGCTTTTCTGTGCTTCGCGAAGCTCAAGGAAGGTGGAAACCCCCTGCTTAAAACGTTCCATGGCAATGAACACATTTTCTTTAGCCAGCGCTATATTTTCCTCTTCCAGCCGTAACGCACTGAGCTGGTACTGATAATCATAGTAGCCTACTTTCACAGCAACGTTGATGGCATTTTTTTGCTTTGCAAGGTTGATTTTGTTGTAGTCTACGTCAATCTGTGCCTGACGGACGGAACGTTTTACATTCATGAAGTTCAGAATCGGAACATTGGCGGTTAGCCCGAAATTAAGTCCGCGATTCATGTTGTATATAGGAGCAAAAGGGTTGATATTATTATAGTTGTTGTTGCGAGTAAAATTATAGGCAGAAATAAAAGATACAGACGGCCATCTACCGCCCTTAGCTTCACGCAACAAGGTCTCAGCAATACCTACAGATTTTAATGACTGCAATATGGTCGGGTTCGTAAATTCGATGCCGGTTAATACACTTTCGATATCCAGGGATGCATTGATAGGTATACTGTCCGTTACATCGTATATAGCCGGTAGCTTCATTCCTGTAAGCTGATTCAACTGGTCTTTTGACTGCGTCATAACTGCACGGTGCTGAAGATGTGCGGCTTTTTGGGCGTTCATATCTACTTTAGCCTGCAGCAATTCAGGTTTCGTGCCCAGCCCTACCGAAAGTTTTCTGTCTGCCAGTTTCACCCGCTCCTCATTGAGGGATATTTGTTCTTCAATAGCTTTCAGTCTTTGCTTCTGACGAACGATGATGTAGTACGCGCCGATCACTTCAGCAGTGGTGTTGATCACCTGATTTTTGAGGTTTAGATTTGCCAGCTCGTATTGCTGGTAGATACGATCCCTCACGGCGAACATGCGTAGTCCGTCAAATAAAGTCCAGTTTAAATTAACTGAGGCGTTTAAGTTTACCGTTCTAATGCCGGACCCGGAAGTTTTTGGCCGCGTATCAAATTCCTGTTCCTGAGCAGAGGTCGTTTGCGCTATTCCACCAACAGCATTTATTGCAGGAAGATAGTTGCCATACACATACTGTTTATCAACAGCAGCAGCCTCTGTGTCGTTGCGCAGCAACAGTATATCGTAATTGTAGTGCAGCGCTGCTGCGATGGCCTCTTCCAGGCTGATCACCTGCTGGGCTTTCAGTCTGTTCGCACATAAAAATACCATACAGGCTATACCTATCCTGACAATGCGTTTTCCCTGTGTCATGCTCTTTTTTCTTCTTCGAAATATTGATCGATTTTATTTTTCTGCTTCCTCGCCGACATATAGCTGTACGCTGCCGGGATTACAAACAGGGTAAGAATCAGTGAAAACACAATACCTCCCACAATCACTATCCCCAGGGGTATCCGGCTGGTGGCAGCCGCTCCGATAGACAGGGCTATGGGCAAAGCGCCCAACGCCATTGCCAGGCTCGTCATCAGTATCGGACGAAGCCGCGCTACAGCAGCTTCCACTACTGCCGCAGTCTTTGCCATACCAGCTAATTGCTTTTGGTTGGCGAACTCCACAATAAGGATACCGTTTTTAGTAACCAGGCCGATCAGCATAATCATACCGATTTGAGAAAAGATATTCAGGGTTTGGTTAAATATCCAAAGGCATAGAAAAGCCCCGGCTACAGCCAGCGGAACCGTCACTATAATAATGAGCGGATCAACAAAGCTCTCAAACTGTGCGGCCAGCAACAAAAAAATCAGTACCAATGCCATGATAAACGCAAACATGGTATTGCCGGAGCTTTCGGCGAAGTCGCGCGAGGTACCGGCCAGTGAGGTAGCAAACGTATCGTCCAGCAGTTTACCTGCTACATCCTGCATGGCTTTGATGCCGTCGCCAAGCGCATAACCAGGCGCCAGCCCTGCTGAAATGGTCGCCGATTTATACCGGTTGAAATGATAGATCGTTGGTGGCGTGGTACTTTCTTCCACCGTTACAAGGTTATCGAGCGAAATACTCTCGTTGCGCTGGTTGCGTACGTAAATATTTTTCAGATCGGTGGGCTTATTTCTTTCATCCCGGGGCACCTGCCCGATTACCTGGTATTGCTTTCCATCTTTGGAGAAATATCCGAGTCTTCTGTTACTATAAGCCAGTTGTAATGCTTCAGATACCACATCTATACTTACTCCCAGTGAACTGGCCTTTAAGCGATTTACGGTTATAGACAACTCCGGCTTGTTAAATTTCAGGTCTATATCTATTCCCTGGAAAGCGGGATTTCGCTGTACCTCCTCCAGGAACTCCGGCAATACACCCGTCAGCTTATCGAAATTGTTGTTCTGCACTACAAACTGCACCGGCATGCCGCCGCCTCTTCTACCCACCGAAATGGTTTGTTCCTGACTGGCCAGCACTCTTCCTTCGGGAAACCGGTACAACCGGCTGTTTACCATGTCTACCAGTTCCTGCTGGCTGTGTTCCCTGTCGCGCGGGTCTACCAAGGTTACACGCAGGAAACCGGTATTCACCGAACCCGAACCGGTGAAGCCCGGCGCCGTTACTGCAAGTACCGATTCCACTCCGGGAATGGAATCCATTACAAAATTGGTCAGCTTATCGATAAACCGGTCAGTATAGTCAAAAGAAGAGCCTTCCGGCATGGTTACCTGTAGCCTGAACTGACTTCTATCTTCCATCGGCGCCAGCTCCGACTTCAGGTTCACACCTATGAAATATATGATGGCAATACAAGCCACAAAGATTACGATGGCCAGCCACTTTACCTTCATAAATGCAGCAAGCGTTTTATGGTAACCATTTTCCATCCCCCGGAAAAAAGGCTCTGTTACACGATAAAACCAACCGTGTTTATGCACTTTTCTTGTCAGCTTTACATTCAACACCGGTGTAAGCGTAAGCGATACGAAAGCCGATACCAATACAGCTCCTGCTACCACCACCCCAAACTCGCGGAAAAGGCTGCCTACAAAACCCTGCAAAAATATAATAGGGATGAATATAACAGCAATGGTTAACGAAGTGGCGATAACAGCAAAATAAATTTCTCTCGAGCCCTCCAGTGCCGCCTGCCACTTATTCATCCCCTTCTCCAGTTTTTTATATATATTTTCCGTTACTACAATGCCATCATCTACCACCAATCCCGTAGCCAGCACAATCCCCAGCAGGCTCAATACATTGATGGTGAATCCGCACAGGTACATGATAAAAAAAGCAGCTATCAGCGATACCGGGATATCGATCAGTGGACGAACAGCAATGAGCCAGGACCGGAAAAACAGGTAAACGATCAGTACCACCAATACCACGGCTATTACCAGGGTTTCCTCTACCTCCAAAATTGATCGTTTGATAAAAAGGGTATTATCTCTTGATATACCCAATACAATATCGTCGGGTATTTCCTTTTTCAACTGCTCGTACCGCTTGTAAAACTCATCCGCAATGGCAACGTAATTAGAGCCGGGCATGGGAACAATGGCCAGCGCAATCATGGGGATGCCATTGAACTTAAGTACAGTTTCCTCATTTTCCGGCCCCAGCACCACTTCGCCTATGTCTTTTACCCTTATAGCCCCGGACCCGGTATTACGGATAATGATATTGCTGAACTCCTCTTCCGTACTCAACCGGCCGAATGTTCTAACCGTTAACTCTGTATTTGAGCCTGCTATTTTACCTGACGGCAACTCTACGTTTTCTCTGCGCAAAGCCTCCTGTACATCCTGGAACGTCAACCCATAGGCATTCAGTTTCGACGGTTCGAACCAGATACGCATGGCATATTTTTTTTCGCCCCATATCTGCAGGCTGCTTACGCCTGGTATGGTTTGCAGCCGCTCCTGCAATACATTTGTTGCATATTCGGTTACCTGCAGTTGATTACGGGTACTGCTTTGCACGGTCATGGAAATAATGGCGTCGGAGCTGGCGTCGGCTTTGGTAACTACGGGCGGGGCATCCAGGTCCTGTGGCAAACTCCGGAGCGATTGAGACACCTTGTCCCGAACATCGTTCGCGGCAGCTTCCAGGTCTACGCCAAGGTCGAACTCCACGGTAATATTGCTGCTGCCCTGGCTGCTGCTGGAAGTAATATTCTTGATACCCGCAATACCATTAATGGATTTTTCGATGGGTTCGGTGATCTGCGATTCTATAATGTCGGCGTTGGCGCCGGCATAAGCGGTGCGTACATTTATTACAGGAGGGTCAATGGCAGGGTAGTCGCGTATGCCGAGGAATGTGAAACCGATGATCCCAAAGATAACAATCAGTATGTTGGCTACAGTAGCCATTACCGGTCGCCGGAGGCTGAGTTCGGAAATGTTCATACACACTTTTTTGGTTCGCAGGAAGCTATCGATCTTTCAAGAGGCAATGCTTCCTACTGAATATTGGTCAATTGCAACTGAGAGTTGGGCTTTACCGCCATCAGTCCCGATATCAAAACGGTATCTCCGGCAGTAAGACCGCTCGTGACCTGCACAAAACTGGAATCTCTGATACCGGTGGTCACTTCCCTGAACTCCGGTTTACCATCGCGGTAAACGATCACCTGTTTTCCATGCGACAACGGAATGACGGCCTGCGTGGGTAATATCAGCGCACCACTATCCTGATCCATATTCAGGTTTACGCGGGCAAAAGCACCGGGAACCAGCGAAGGATTATTGTTCTTTACCAGGCCTCTTACTGTAAGGCTCCGGGTATTGGCGTCTATAAAATATTCAGAAGCCAGCACAGTGGCGGTAAACTGCTCGTTGCTGCCATCAATGGAGAAATGTATGGTTTTGCCGGGAGTAAACCGGGTGCTGTATTTTTCGGGCACCGTAAATTCCAGCTTCAACTGATCCAACTGGCGTATAGTGGCAATGATATCCGCGGGTGATACATAGGCACCGGGGCTGATACTCCGCAAACCGATCCGCCCGTTGAACGGCGCTCTGATTTCAGTTTTGGCGATGGCCACCCTGATAAGCTCAATATCTGCTTTATTGTTATTCACCTGTAGTTCGCTCAGGTCTACATCTTGTTGACTGATGCCTTGTATTTTCAACAACTCCCTATACCGTTCAACGGTTTTCTGGTTGATTTCCAACTGCACTTCCAGCTTTCTCAACTGGGCCCTAAGGTCGTCGTCGAAAATTTTTGCCAGCAATGCACCTTTCTTCACCGCACCACCTTCGGTAAAATGGATACTCACCAATCTTCCCGATATCTCCGGGCGGATATCCGTGCCTTCCGCTGGCATGAGCGATCCCGGCACTTCAATATTTTCACTTATGGCCTGGTTTTTGACGATAAAGGCATCAGCAGTTACCGGCCGGTTTCGGATATTGGCTACAGACGCAGGCTTATCGTCTGCTGTTTTTTTTGCCGTACATCCGAATAATACCGCAAGCATAACAGAAGCAATGACTGACTTACTCATTACAGCGAAGCTAATATAATTTGACTGCAAAGCCATCCGGCTATCCACCAATTATCAGGTTAATTAATGTTAAACAATCCCATCATATCACCATTATAATCGCCCGTTCGTCAACAGACACCACAGCCAGGAAAGAAAAGAAGAGACTGTATCGAAAACGAACACACAGTGTATCGTGAACGCACGACAAAACCGAAACAACGAAAGTAACGCATTTAAAATCAATTAGATATCTTTCTGGCATGCCATTCTATACCAGTAGACATATCCGAGGAAAACTTACAGGTATAATAAATGAACACATGGACAGAGTTATCGTCAAAAGGAAATGGACTCCACGAAGAATCCTTATGATTTCAGGAGTGGCCGGTATTATCGCGTTGATAGCAGGAAGCTATTATGCAACCTCTGGTAATGCAAAGCTGAATGTAGACAAAGAGCGGATCACCATCAGCGAAATCACGGAAGGCGTTTTCCAGGAAACCATCCCGGTGAACGGTATCGTATTGCCTGTTACCAGTATTTACCTCGACGCCCAGGAAGGTGGCCGGGTGGAGGAAAAATTCGTCGAAGACGGCGCCATCATGAAAAAAGGCGAGCCCATTCTGCGCCTGTCCAATACCGATCTGCTGATGACACTGATGAGCCAGCAGAATACGGTGTACAACACGTTGACACAAATGCAGATCAACAGTAATAACGCCCAGCAAAATACCGTCATGAAGCTCAATCAGATGGCAGACGTAGAAAGCCAGTTGAAAGAAGCAGAACGATTATACAAGCTTAACGAACAGCTATACGAACAAAGGGTAATCGGTTCTCAGGAATACCAGCAGTCTGAAATCAATTATAATTACCTGCTCAATAAACAACAACTGACCCGTCAGATACTGGAGCAGGACTCTATCTCCAGGCTACAGCAAAACCGGCAGGATAAACAGTCGTACGAGGGGTCTCAAAACGCCCTGGCCATTATGCAAAAAAAAGTCGGCGACCTCATTGTGCGCGCACCCGTTGACGGACAGCTCACATCGCTTGATGCCGAAATTGGGCAGAACAAAAACAAGGGTGAACGCCTGGGGCAACTGGACGTGCTGAGCGGATTTAAAGTAAGGGTAGACGTAGATGAGCACTATATCTCGAGAATATATCCCGGACAAAAAGGCTGGTTTAAATTTGCAGACAGTACTTATTACCTTGAGATCAGGAAAGTGTATACGCAGGTAACAGCCGGACGTTTTCAGGTAGATATGGAATTTATAGGCGAAGCGCCAAAAGGTATTCGCCGGGGTCAAACACTGCAGACCCTGCTTGCATTGAGCGACGAAAGAAGATCTTTATTGCTTAGCCGGGGCGGGTTTTACCAGAAAACCGGGGGCAACTGGATATTTAAAGTTAGCGGGGATGGATCAAAAGCTTACAAGACAGCTATAAGGCTCGGCAACCAAAATCAGGATTACTACGAAATACTGGAAGGACTACAGCCGGGAGACAGGGTAATTACCAGCAGTTATGAAAATTATGGCAATATGGAAGAACTTTTAATACAGTAAAGCAACATATTTCTTAAAACTTTGTCTGTTAGTAGGTGTAACATTCCGTTAGCAGGCGCGTATAATAAAGCATGCGTTATGATAAAAATCAAGGATCTTGAAAAGATCTACCGAACGGAAGAGGTAGAAACCGTAGCCCTCAACAAATTATCGTTTGAGGTAAAAGAAGGAGAGTTTGTATCTGTGATGGGGCCCTCCGGCTGTGGGAAATCTACTTTGCTGAACATACTGGGATTGCTGGACGACCCTGATGCAGGCAGCTTTTTGTTCAACGGGATTGAAGTAGCGCATTTTAACGAACGAAAACGGGCAGAGCTGCGTAAGCACAATATCGGATTTGTGTTTCAAAGTTTTAACCTGATAGATGAGCTGACAGTTTTTGAAAACGTGGAGCTACCCCTGATATACACCGGCGTAAAATCCGCTGAGCGGAAAAAAAGGGTGGAAGAGGTGCTGGATAAGGTGCAGATCATGCATCGGCGGAATCACTATCCACAGCAGCTATCTGGTGGTCAGCAACAGCGGGTGGCGGTAGCCAGAGCGGTGGTAAACAATCCCAAATTGATCCTTGCGGATGAACCTACCGGCAACCTTGACTCATCCAACGGAAATGAAGTGATGCAGATGCTCACAGATTTGAACGAACAGGGAACCACCATCATTATGGTTACGCACTCCGAACACGATTCGAGGTATAGCCACAGAATCATCCGGATGCTCGACGGACAGACCGTTACAGAAAATATATTGGTTTGATTTATAAAAAATATTGAATGCAATGAACAGAAACAACAAATATCTCTTGGGCACCGGCATCGCAATGACAGCCGCTATCATTATTTTAATGGCGATTGCTTATGTGAGTATTTCTGTTCGTGCTAAGGAACGGGCTGCACTGAAAATGAGCGGACAGGCACCTCCCATCGAGCAAAAAATCATGCAAAAAGTATCTCCGGGCATGCTGGATATTCCATGGAAAGCGGTGATATCCTTTTTTGAGTAAACCAGCACCCGACAGCATACCGCATTTTTCACCCGTTATTCAGGGAAATCACCCTGCCACCACAATAAAAAAGTCTCTTTACGCAAAGCGCAGGGAGACTTTTCAAATTAATGTATATACATGATTATGAATCAATTGTATAGTTGTGGACAAATATAAAAATCCATACTTGTCCACAACTGCATTTTTAAATATATTTATGGACAAATATAAAACCCCATATTTGTCCACAACTATATGAAAGAAGCCATCATTGGACGGGATGCAGAGAAGAACGTTCTGAAAAAACTGCTTGGATCAGGAGAGGCAGAGTTGATCGCCGTTTTAGGCCGTCGTCGTGTAGGCAAAACCTTTCTTATCAGAAATTACTACCGGCAGCAACTGGTTTTCGAATGTACGGGTATGCATGAGGCTGCATTGCAGGAACAACTGCTGAACTTCAGCCAGTCGTTGCAGGAAGCTATGCAATCTGCCATTCCACCGGCAACCCCTGGCAACTGGATGCAGGCCTTCATTTTCCTGAGCGAGTGGCTACAAACCAAACCAGCAGGCAATCCGTCTGTCGTGCTATTCGATGAATTTCCCTGGATGCACACACCCAGATCTGGCTTTTTAACTGCCTTCGCACACTGGTGGAATACCTGGGCATCACGTCAGCCACACCTGAAAGTGGTGATCTGTGGCTCTGCTGCATCCTGGATGATTGAAAACGTGCTTCACAACCGGGGTGGCCTGCATAACCGGGTAAGCCGCACCCTCCGGCTAATGCCCTTCAACCTGAAAGAAACGGAGGAATACCTTGTAAGCCGGGGTATACAATTAAGTCGCTTTCAGATTTTACAACTGTATATGGCTATGGGGGGCATTCCTCAATACTTAAAACAGGTGGAAAAAGGGCACAGCGCCGCTCAGGTAATTGATCAGTTGTTTTTTGAAAAAAACGGCATGCTGAAAGAGGAGTTCAGGGTACTGTATCGATCGTTGTTTAACAATGCCAGCCATCACGAAGCCATTGTGCGGCAGTTGGCTAAAAAGCCACAGGGAATGAGCAGGGCTGAAATAATCGCTGCATGCAGACTCACCTCCGGTGGTACCACATCCAGGCTGTTTGATGAGCTGGAACAGTCCGGATTTATTGCGCAGTATATCCCATATGAAAGAACATTACGCGACGGAATCTACAAGTTGTCTGACGAGTATTCGCTGTTTTATCTGAAGTTTATTGACCGCAAACGCAGTACCGGCGCCGGCAACTGGCACACCCTATCTGCAGAACAGTCGTATAGAAGCTGGAGCGGCTATGCATTCGAAGCTATCTGCCAGAAACATGTGCAGCAGGTAAAGAATGCACTGGGTATTGGCGGCGTGTATACCGAAGCATCTGCCTGGAGGTGTCATCCGAGAGAAGGAAAAACCGGTGCTCAGATCGATCTCTTACTGGACCGGCGTGATCATTGTATCAATATCTGCGAAATCAAGTTTTCGGAACAGCCTTTTGTAATCGATAAAAAATATGCTGCAGAACTGGATAACAAGCTGCGTGCTTTCAGGGAGCATACCAACACCAGAAAAACAATCTTTCCTACAATGATTACCACTTATGGCACCAGGCAAAACAACCATTATACCGCACGCATCGCATCCGAGGTGATAATGGAAGACCTGTTCCGTTGAGAAAGAGCAGCATCAATTTTCGAGTTTTTGCCTGTCTGCCAAAAGCTGCGTCCTCAGCCGGGTATATTCCACATCCTGCACAGCTATATTCTGATCTATAGCCAGGGCAGCAGCAGTAGCAGCGCTTTGTCCTAAAATCATAAACACAGGCTCCATTCGGATCGACCCAAATGCGATATGCGAGCTGGAAACACATACGGACACCAGCAGGTTCTGGATTTCTTCCCGCTTTGGCAACAGGGCACCATACGATATCCGGTACGGTTCCGGTACGGAAACACCGATATCTCCTTCGTTCTGTACAAATCCATCCAGCTTAACGTAACGTTGTGTATTGTGCGAATCCAGGGTATATGAACCCATGCCCACGGAATTATCAACCCTGTTTTTTCCCAGCACTTCGTGCTCCGTCATCACTTCAGTTCCGATCATTCGCCTGGCCTCGCGCACGTATATCTGATGAGGCCAATTACCGTTATCGGTAAATTCGTCCTTTGCCAGTCCCCATTTACTAAACGCTTCCTGTACATCCTGAGGTATGCGGGGATCATTGGCCATAAAGTACATCAGTCCTTTTTGATAGTCTTCATGTTCCCGGATGATTTCTTTTCTGCGTTCGTAGGAAGCCTCCGGATAATCGTAATTCATTCCTATATTGTCTGTACTGAAAGGCCCGTGGTTATTGGTATCTGTTTTACGGTTAGGTATAGGGTCGAACTTCTCGAAAGTTTCGCGCCAGCCACTCTCATATACGCGTACCAGTAATTCATATTGCGTGGAATCATATCGTTCCGGACGCGTAAAAGGTACCCGGTTATCCGGATGATCTGTCAGGCACATCCGGAAACAGTACGCCTGAATTTTATCATCGCCTTCTTCTTTAACACCGGGATCTTCGGCCGATATGCGGGGCAACAACCCGCTGGTGCTGTCGCCGGGTATTTTGTAGGGACTTATAGCTGCCGCAAACCAGTGTTTATGGTGCAGTACACCGGTCTGTACACCATTCCAGGTTTCTCCGTATACGCTGTTGGCTTCCCTTCCTACATGATAGCTTACGCCGGCGGCAGCCATCAGGTCGCCCTCGTAAGTAGCATCGATAAACATTTTACCTTCAAACCTCCTGCCACTCAACGTCGTGAAAGAAATGATCTTTCCATCGCGCACTACCACTCCTCCGTCTTCGCGTTTGAGCCATTCATTCCGAAACACTTTTATATCATACTCCCGCACAAAATCTTCAAAAACTTTTTCTGCAGCGTGCGGCTCAAATATCCACATTGTTCTCTCTGTTCCGTCTATAGCAGGTGTTCCCTGCCCCTTGTTGCCATACTCTTCCTTTTTTTGCCATCGCCACCCTTCTTCCGTATCGTAATGTTTATATAACCGATGGTAAAATTCGCGCGCCAATCCCCCTATGACCAGTTTATTACCCGTATCGGTAAATCCCAATCCACCAGAAGACAATCCACCGAGATGTATATCCGGAGAAACAACCAGTACAGACTTTCCCATTTTAACCGCCTGAACAGCAGCAATAATAGCCGATGATGTACCTCCGTAAATAACGATATCTGCCTGCAACACATTATCGTTCGGAGAAGTATTGCAGGCAAACAATAGTGATACCAACAAAGGCAAAGAAATAAACCGCCGCATAATGACACTTTGATATGTGTTAAATATATAAAATATCCGCGGCTGTTCCTATCAAATTTTCAGCCACTTAAATTTAACGGCGTTCGCCAATGCTTTATGAGTATAAGATTTTAATTTTAAGCTCTCAGATGGAATACAGGCGCTGATTAATACACATCGCATATATCGGATTATGAATGCACCCGCGCTGAAACGCCATCGAATGAAACCCTAAATTTCACATCATGAAAAAGCTCCTTACAGGCATCTGCTGCCTTATATATGTCTTCGCCTGTTTTTCGCAGGACAAAAAGGCGCCGCTACCCGTAGCCAAAAACAAGCTGGTGGTGATTGCACATAGGGGTGATCATACCAAAGTTCCGGAGAACACACTGCCTGCCATTAAAAATGCCATCAAAAGCGGGGCAGATTATGTGGAGATAGACCTCAGAACGACGAAAGACGGTCACCTGGTGATACATCACGATGCTACCGTAGACCGGATGACGAACGGTAGTGGACATGTGAAAGACCTTACACTCGAAGAGGTTCGCAACCTACAGGTAATCGATAAAATAAAAAGCGGGAAAAAAACCTTTACTATTCCCCTGCTGACGGAGGTACTGGAAATATGCCGCAACAAAATAAATATTTATCTGGATTGTAAGGATGCCGACGTATCAGCCACGCTGCAAAAGATCAAAGATGCAGGTATGGAAAAGCAGGTGGCCGTATACGTAAACTCCATTCCCCAATACAGAGAATGGCGGAAAATCGCCCCTTCTATCCCACTTATCACACGCGCGATTGATGAAATAAAAAACAAAGACCATCTGGCTTTTTTTCTGAACCAGGGAAGCATAGAGGTACTGGACAACCTATACGAGAAAGAGATGATCACCACCGCCAATGAACACGGCGTGGCTGTATGGCTGGATGTGCAGCACAAAGCAGAAAATGAAGACAACTGGCGGCAAGCTGTACATCTCGGTGTGCAGGGCCTTCAGACCGATAACCCACGTGCACTCGTTAAATTTCTGAAAAAGAATAAATTACGCGACGGCATCGTCCGCCAGGGAGAAGATCCATATGCCAGGTACAGAAAACAAACCTACCGAACCTTACAAGATATCAAATACGGCAATGCAGCCAACGGACAACAAACTTTCGATGCCTTTATTCCGCAGAACCTGAAGGATGGCGCCCGTGTGATCGTGTACATACATGGCGGCAGCTGGAAAGGAGGCGACAAATCTGAGCTCCCCAGGCAACTGATTGAAGAGCTTGCCGGCAAGCGGGGATACGTAGTGGCATCGGTGAATTACCGACTGGTAAAAGACGGAGAAAACCTTTTTCCCGCTCAAATCGAAGACATAAAAAAAGTGATGGAGTTCATTACCAAAAATGCAAAGCGATATAAGTACGATGCAGACAACATTGTTCTGATGGGCGGCAGCGCCGGCGCTCATCTGGCCATGCTCTATGCCTACGGACACGATGCAGATAAGCAGGTGAAAGCTGTGGTGAATCTTTGGGGGCCAACAGACCTTACCGACAAATCTGTACGGCAGGATGGAAGCGATGCCGACAATACAGTGATCAACTTTTTAGGAGAAAAAGATCCCAACGCTGAAATAGCCAGGCTGGCAAGTCCGATCTATTTCCTTACAAAGGAGACGGCAGCACCCACTATTTCCTTTCACGGAGCAGAAGACCCGCTGGTGCATGTAAGCCAGGCACAGAAACTCCATAAAAGGCTGCAGGAGCTGGGCATCGCTACGCAGCTTGAAATTTATCCGGATGAGAAGCACGGGGTAGGACCGGCTGCCGCGGTAGATGTGATTAAGAAAGCAATAGACTGGATAGAAAAGTATAATCCCAATAACTGATGCTATGTCGTTGAAAGATCAGCAATGGAGTTATAGCAGATTGATTTTCACCCGCAAGGTGCAGACAATCAGCACCTGGCTGCACAACCTGAACAAGCGATCATTCGACATAGCAGTAAAATCAACAACAGTATGATGTATAGAAACAGCCTGCTGGCATGGATGGTATTACTCCTTGCTTCGTGCGGGGAAACGACGACCGAACCTGCCAACACAGGCACAATTGAAAATGTAATTGTGATTACCACTGACGGACTTCGCTGGCAGGAACTTTTTGGAGGAATGGATTCTGTCATAGCCCGGAAAAAGCAGTTCGTACGCAGGAGTTCAGACTCTGCCAATATATTCGACAGGTACTGGGCAGCAACACCCGTAGAAAGAAGGGCCAAACTGCTTCCTTTTTTCTGGAACATACTGGAAAAGCAAGGGCAGCTATACGGTAACCGGACGTTTGGAAACAAAGTAGACTGCGCCAACCCCCATTGGTTTTCTTATCCCGGGTACAATGAAATCTTTACCGGTTATCCGGACACCTCGGTTAACTCCAACGAGCACCCGCCCAACCCGCACATCACCGTGCTGGACTACATACACCAGCAGCCGGGGTTTGAAGGACAAGTGGCTGCATTTGCCGCCTGGGGCGCCTTCGACAGGATATTGAACAAGGAACGCGCCGGATTTCCAGTGGTAGCCGCATTCAGCCCTACCGGCGGTGAGCATCCAACGGAAAAAGAAAAACTGCTCAACAGCATGTTGCTGGATTCATACAAACCATTCGGCGACGGCGAATGCCTCGATGTATTCACCCACTATATGGCCTTCGAACACCTGAAGGAAAAACAACCCAGGGTATTGTTCATCGGCTACGGTGAAACAGATGAATGGGCTCATCATGGGCAATATAAAGACTACCTGGACGCCGCCCATCAATGGGATCGGTGGATACAGGATATATGGGAATACATTCAATCCACGCCAAAATACAAAAACAAAACAGCTCTTTTTATTACCACAGATCACGGGCGGGGCGACATAGACAAAGACAAATGGACCACCCACGGAAGCAAGCGGGTAGAAGATTCGCATGAAATCTGGATGGCCGTTATGGGCCCCGGTTTAGCTGCCAAAGGAGAAGTGAAGACTGATCTGCAGTTGTATCAGCAGCAGGCTGCCCAAACCATAGCATCCCTGCTGGGCCTTACGTATACTGCACCTCACCCGATTGCCGATGGCGTAAAGGAAATTTTTGAATAATAACACCACCAAACCGCAAAAATGAATACAATAAGATATTGCTTACTCGCTGTACTGCTGTTTACGCTTATGCGCCTGCGTGCGCAAAACGAAAACCCGTACCCGCCAACCCGGTTTCCCGACAGGATAGCACTGAATGTTACAGAAGATCCTTCCACTGCTATCTCGCTGAACTGGAGAACCAGCCCTGACATAACTGACGGTTATATAGAGATACTTCCGGCGGTGTCTGACCCGGCGTTGACGAAAAATGCACCCCGTACCCGGGCAGTCACCGAATCGTTTGAACTGCGGGGCATACATTCGCATTTTCATTCTGCTGTAGTGAAATCGCTCACGCCTAACACCTTGTATATGTATCGTGTAGGCAGTGGCGAACACTGGAGTGAATGGTTCCATATCAGAACGGCAGGAAAAGCAGGAGAGAAGTTTTCATTCATCTATATGGGCGATGTACAGCAGGGTATGCGTAGCTTCTGGCCCAGAATGATAAGAGAAGCTTACCTGAAAGCACCGGATGCAAGGCTGGTTATGTATGCTGGCGACATCGTAAACCGGGGACTCAACGATCATGAATGGGGTGAACTATTTTATGGCGGTGGTTTCATTCATGGGTCCATCCCGGCTATGCCCTCCCCCGGTAACCATGAGCATGCAGACAATGCCGAGGGAGTCAACGTGATAACCCCCCTGTGGCGGGCCCAGTATAACCTGCCCGAAAATGGTCCTGCCGGGCTTGAAGAAACAGTGTACTTTACCGATATTCAGGGTGTTCGTTTTATTTCACTGAACTCGCAGGAGATCTGGTTCGGGAATGAAAAAATGCAGCGTCAAATTGAATGGCTGCACCAGGTGTTATCCAACAACCCCAACAAATGGACCATCATTACGTTCCATCACCCAGTGCATTCCGTAAGCGCCAGAAGAGATAACAAGAACCTGAGGGAAAAATTTCAGCCAATTTTTGAACAATACAAAGTGGATATGGTATTACAGGGGCACGATCACGCATATGCACGTGGCATGAAAAATGTACCGATGCCTGAAGGACTTACAGGTACTACCGCCTCTGCATATGTAGTGTCGATGTGTGGTTCTAAAATGTATAACAACGAATCCAACAAATGGATGGATAAGTTAGGCACCAATGTACAATTGTATCAGATCATCACTGTTGATGGCAACAAGCTTTTGTACCGGTGCTATACTGCCACAGGCGAACTCTTCGACGCATTTGACCTCGTGAAGAGAAAAGGAAAAAACAACAAAATGGTAGAAATAAAGTAGCTAAGCCAACGCTGCAACGATATCTTCCATATTGATGGCCATATGGGTTTCGCTATAAATACATTTTCCATTCACGATAAGCAATACCTGCGGCGATTCGTGACGCACGCCGGTATCTGCGGCGATCTGATCCGATACCGACCGGTATTTGATCAGGTCGAGGTAATGAAACTGCACATTAGCAGGTATAGCTGACCGTTCGAGCCTCGATTTGGCCACACTGCTGATGGAGCATCGCGTGGAGTGTTTATACACCAGTTGCGGGGTTGTTTCTGAATCGGCAATGAGGGACTGCCAGTCGGCTATTGAAGTAATTTCATTCCAGTTCATATTGCAAAGCTAAGTCTTAATGAGTTTGTCCAGTGAAATATCGGCAGGGCAACCGTTTTTTGAAAAAATTTAAATTACATTTAACCAAAAGTATTGCAATGCATAGAAAAGATTTTATCAGGTCTGCCGTTTTGGGCGCTGCTGCCTTTACCATCGTACCACGACATGTTTTGGGAGGGCCCAATCATATAGCACCCAGCGACAGAATACACCTAGGGTTTGTAGGAAACGGGAAAATGGGATTGAGCTTATTGAACTCACTCTCCCGCCTCAAAGAAACCCTGGTAGTAGCCTCTTCGGACGTTGACAAAAAAAAGCTGGCCCGTTTCATAGAAAGGGCAAAAACAGCCAATGCTGAGAAAGTAAATACCGATGTAAGCGGCTACAACGATTACCGTGAAATGATTGCACGTAAAGACATTGATGCCGTAGTAGTAGCCACCCCCGACCACTGGCATGCACAGATTACCGTTGATGCTGCCAAAGCCGGTAAAGATATCTACTGCGAAAAGCCCCTTTCCCTGACCATCGCGGAGGGCAGGGCGATGGTAAAAGCCGTAAGAAAATACAAGCGAGTACTGCAAACCGGTAGTATGCAGCGATCGTCGCATAATTTCCGGCATGCCACAGAACTGGTATTAAATGGTTACATAGGCGATATAAAAGAAATCAATGTTTCTGTAGGAGAGCCGGTGCGGGAATGCGACCTGCCGGTACTTCCTGTGCCTGATTACCTTGACTGGGACAGGTGGATTGGTCCTTCTGCATACCGCGGATACAACCCGGTGCTCTCTCCCCCCATTGAAGATGACTCCTGGGCCTGGTGGCGGGGCTACAAAGGCTTCGGCGGCGGATTGATTACCGACTGGGGTGCACACATGTTTGATATTGTACAATGGGCGCTGGGAATGGATGCATCCGGCCCCGTAAGCTTTACTCCTCCGGAAGAGGGAGGCGCTCAAAGCGGACTGTATTACACTTATAAAAACGGCATTACGGTGCATCATCGTAAATGGGGCGGCGAAGCCGATGGTAACGCCATCCAATTCATTGGCACGGAAGGTACCATTGAGGTTTCGAGGTCTTTTCTGCGGTCTAACCCTGCTTCCTTAGCAGCCACCCAACTCAAAGGCAGCGACAAAAGGGTGTATTTTAGTGATAACCACCAGCAGGACTGGATTAATGCCATTAAGAAAAGAACCCGGCCTATATGCGATGTGGAAATAGGCCATCGCACGGCAACCATCTGCAATGCTGTAAATATTGCATATGAACTGCGCCGCCCGCTTACCTGGAACCCCTCAAAGGAAATTTTCAATGATCCCAATGCCAACATGATGATCTCACGCCCGTATCGGGCGCCATGGAACTTCAATGATTTCTAACGCAAACAAGTAATAAAACTGAGTACGATCCACAGCTTTCGCTGTGGATCTTTTTTTGAGGGCGTAAAATAAAAAGCCAAAACAGGATCACATGGAATGTATGTAACTCTCCAGATGATCGATGGTTTCCTGCTGCTCCAGTATCGTTTCTTTTACAATGTCCATCACAGAAATAACACCGAAGAACTCACGATCGTGGAAAACAGGCAGGTATCGTATATTATGTGCCGTCATAATACTCATGCATTCGTCCAGCCCTGTTTCCGGCGTGACCTTTGGCAGGTGTTCGAGCATGATCTCGCCCACGGGAGTTTCGCTGGACGACTTGCCCTGGAGGATCACCTTTCTTGCATAGTCCCTTTCGGTCATCAATCCACGGTATTTACCGCTTTGATCCAATATTATAACCGAACCAATATTTTTTTGCGCCATGATCTTGAGCGCTTCAAATACCGTTACATCGGGAGTGATAGACACATTGTTGTGTCCCTTACGCTGAAAAATGTGGGCAACCGTTCTCATAAAAAAAGTATTGGTGAAATATGGCAAATTGTCTCCCTTAAAATACAAAAAATATTTTAAATGCGTATTATACCCTTTGCGGAGAGAACAGGCCGTATTATTCTACTTCTTTTTTCACGTACACCTCTATAAAGCCCTGCGTAACACTTCGGGGCGCCAGGAAAGAGTCTACGAGCTGGTAATGCTCCTTAAGTACTTTTTGCACCCGGTAGGGAAAGAAGTGATTTAACTCCGGCAGATCTTCAAACAATACAAGATCGTAGTAGTTTTCTCGTATCCTTTTTTCCAGTGTTTCTGCATCCCGGTTAAACATGCCTACTCCAAGGTGATACCACAGCGGGAGCGCCGGTCCGGCTTCGGGTTTATAAGGTATTTCTTTTGCAAGCATGGTAAGTTCAGACATGTTCAACACTTTCAGATCGCGCCCGCTCTTTACCAGGTCCATATTCATAATGCGTTTTATGCCTTCAGCCGAGGGCGGGGGCACCTTTATACCTTTCAGTGTGGGCAGATCTGTATATATCCATTCGTTCATTTCCACCAGGTTCGTATCGCGCCGGGGCATGACCGCATTGTGCATATTTACCACGTTCTCTCCGGTTGGCGATGTAATATGTGTTTTTACGTTGTTGGAGGAAATGACCAGTCGCTTTATCCGGGTCCAGTAAGACTGGCTCCACCATAGTGCAACACCCGTCAGCAGCAGTACAGCCACTTTAAGGCTTCGCACATTGATCCGGAGACCGTCAGCGAGGTTGCTTGCGATAAACACAAATGCAAACGCATGGAAAAAGATATTGCCTTCCTCCGGCGTATAACTCGTTATCTGGTAAATAACCGCCATACATAATATTCCAAGCGTGAGTAACAGGAAAATCATATAGTACCTGTCTGTTACAAAGCTTCTCCAGTCTTTAAAGCGATGAAAAGCCTGTAATGCAATTACCACCATGTAAAAACGCAGCCAGGCTGAGTCGGTCATGAATTTATCGATGATATCATTTTTGTCTACACGTGCATTGTGCGGTAACTGACCATAGTTGAACCAATGATGAAAATCCCATTGTGAAAAGTAAAGGACGGTTGCCCCGGTCAACACCATAAATGGTAGCAGATATGTTGCCAGAAAGCTCCATCTTCCATCCACCCAACTGGTATACAAAACGAGAAACAGACATATAAAGAAAACCAATCCGCCTCCGTCTTGTTTGGTAAAAAAACTAACGTAGGTAAATACCCCGGCCCATGCCAGCAACAAGTACCTTTTTTTTAAAGAAGAGGCAAAAAAACCACGCAGCAGAAAAGCAAGCGCAATCAGCCCGAAAACGATAACGGTATGATTATACCAGGGCCAAAAATTCTTGAAGGAAAAAGACAGACAGAAAAGCAATACCGCGGAAACCCTGATGGCCGGCGCTACAGAAAGACTTTTCAGGATGGAACGAAAAGCCAGTCCGGACAGAATATTGATAAAGGCCTGCGCCTTGATCAACGACAGAAGAGCAGGACCAAACAGTTTGAAGAACACGGCCGGAATTACCCAGTAAAAACCACCCATAGGCAGTCCGAAATCCCTAAACGGCAATTGTCCTTCACTCATGCGATAGGCGCCTTCCCAGGTCAGATAAAGTCCGATTTTAAAAGGATACTTAAAAAATATCCAGCTTACAGCAAGTACTACTATAATAAGTATCTCAACGATTGAAAATAAAAGGGAGGGGTTGCTGAAGCAGGACCTGAGTTTTTTGTACGCCATATCGAGCGGTTATAATTGCTGACAAATTCAAAAATAACTAATAAAACACTTTATTCGCAGCTCTATTGTGCAAAACCCGATGCAATATTCGTTGACAAATATCAAATTACCCTCATTAAAAAATATCTATGTTAATTTTACAGCTATGAATGCGCAAACCGGCAAATATATTATTGTACTCGGCGCGGTATTGGTAGTAGCGGGAATTGTAGTGTACTTTTTCCACGATAAGTTGCGTTGGATAGGACGCCTTCCCGGTGATATCCGGATTGAAAACGAAAACAGCGGGTTTTACTTTCCCATTACCACTATGTTATTATTGAGCCTGCTTGTTTCCGGTATATTATGGGTAATAAAAAAGCTATAAGTAAGGAGTAATTCCAATCTTATAGCCTTTGTTGAGTTATTGCTGAAACAAACTTGATTACGCTTCCGATTTTTCCGCCTTGTTCTCTTCTTTCAGGGAAAATTTTATCAGCGACTTTTCCTTATCCAATTCGGCCAGCAGCACATCGCCTGCCTTTACGTTCATATTTAAAATTTCTTCCGCAAGCGGATCTTCCAGGTACTTTTGTATCGCCCTGTGCAGGGGGCGCGCTCCAAACTGCTGATCATATCCCTTCTCTGCGATGAACTTCTTGGCTTCTTCAGACAGCTCAAGCGAGAATCCGAGGTTAGTCAGACGTTTCATTACTCCGTTCATCAGTATATCTATAATCAGGAATATGTCGTCCTGTGTAAGCGAGTTGAAAACAACTACATCATCGATCCGGTTCAGGAACTCGGGACTGAATGTACGCTTCAGTGCTTTTTCAATTACAGCTTTGTTGTTCTCCTCTGCGTTCTGTACCCTCGCGGCTGTAGCAAACCCTACACCCTCGCCGAAGTCTTTCAGTTGCCGCACACCTATATTGGAAGTCATGATGATGAGCGTATTCTTAAAGTCTACCTTACGCCCCAGTCCGTCTGTTAATTGTCCATCATCAAGCACCTGCAACAGTATATTGTAAATATCCGGGTGTGCCTTTTCGATTTCATCCAGCAATACAACGGAATAAGGTTTTCTGCGTACACGTTCTGTCAGTTGTCCGCCTTCTTCGTATCCCACGTAGCCGGGAGGAGCGCCAATCAGCCTGCTCACGGTGAATTTTTCCATGTATTCGCTCATATCGATGCGAATCAATGCATCTTCCGAGTCGAACATATGGCGGGCCAATGCCCTGGCCAGCTCGGTTTTACCCACACCGGTAGGACCAAGAAATATAAAGGTGCCGATCGGCTTTTTAGGATCTTTCAAACCTACCCTGTTACGCTGGATGGCTTTCACCACTTTTTGAATGGCTTCTTCCTGTCCTATAACAGCTCCTTTCAAATCATCGCTCATCTTTCTGAGCTTCTCTGTTTCCGCCTGCACCATTCTCTTTACAGGAATACCTGTCATCATGCTCACCACTTCGGCAATCGCTTCCTCGTCTATAGGATAGCGTTTGTTCTTGCTATCTTCTTCCCATTGAGCTTTCGCTTTCTCCAGTTCTTCCTGTAATCTTTTTTCGCTGTCGCGCAGTGAAGCTGCTTCTTCGAACCGCTGACTTTTAACCACTTTGTTTTTCTCGTGCTTGATGTCTTCAATCTTCTTCTCCAGGTCCACAATTTCAGCCGGTACATTGATGTTTTTGAGATGCACCCTCGCGCCCACTTCATCCATCACATCTATAGCCTTATCGGGCAGCAGCCTGTCGGTAATATACCTGTCGCTGAGCTTCACGCAGGCGTCAACCGAATCGTCGGAGTATGTAACATTGTGGTAGTCTTCGTATTTAGACTTGATGTTTTGCAGAATCTGCACGGTTTCGTCCACGCTGGGTGGATCTACCAGCACTTTCTGAAACCTCCTGTCAAGCGCCCCGTCTTTTTCGATGTACATACGGTATTCATCAAGGGTAGAAGCCCCTATGCACTGCAATTCCCCCCTGGCCAGGGCCGGTTTGAATATATTGGAAGCATCCAGCGATCCACTGGCGCCGCCGGCACCCACGATGGTATGAATCTCGTCTATAAACAATATCACATCGCGGTTTTTTTCCAACTCATTCATAATAGCCTTCATGCGCTCTTCAAACTGTCCGCGGTACTTGGTACCAGCTACCAGCGCCGCCAGATCAAGCGATACCACACGCTTGTCGAACAATACCCTCGATACTTTGCGTTGCACAATCCTGAGCGCAAGCCCTTCTACGATAGCCGTTTTCCCTACGCCCGGTTCACCAATCAAAATAGGATTGTTTTTCTTTCTGCGCGACAGTATCTGCGACACGCGCTCTATTTCTTCCTCTCTTCCCACAATCGGGTCCAGTGAGCCCATTTCGGCCAGCCTGGTTATATCTCTTCCAAAATTATCCAGTACAGGGGTTTTGCTCTTGGTGTTGGCAGCCTGCGATTTCGACTTTTGCTGATAGCTTTTCTTTTCCTCATCAAAATCGTCATCTGCATCGTCTGCATACTCACTCCTTACATCGTTGCTCTTTACCATTCCCAGTTCATTTCTGAAAAGATCGTAGTCTATATCAAACTGATTCAAGATCTGGGTAGCGATGTTTTCTTTGTTCTTCAGAATCGACAACATCAGGTGCTCGGTTTCAACGGTAGGACTTTTCAGCGCTTTAGCTTCCAGCACCGTCACGCGTATCACTTTTTCAGCTTGTTTGGTTAACGGAAGGCTGTTTATATTCGCAATATTCTTCCCTGTTTTATCCTTTACGGCCAGCTCTACCTCCTTGCGTAATTCGTATAGGTCAACATTCAGGTTTTTTAGTATTTTAACTGCAAGGTTCTCTCCTTCCCGGATCAACCCCAGCAATAAATGCTCTGTGCCAATAAAATCATTCCCCAACCTCAATGCTTCTTCCCGGCTAAAAGAAATGATCTCCTTTACCTGGGTTGAAAAATTATTATCCATTTATTCCAGTTTAAAATGTGATCGATACAATAATAATAAATAATTTCGATTCCTTTTAATAGAACATTACACCTGCGTAAATTATTGTGTTACACAACCATTTGACGATTAAGCGGCTCAATAAGATGTTAAAACTTGTAAACACAGTTTTTGCCACTTCTTCCCGAAAAAGAATTGGGTATTTTAGCCAACAGTATTACAATTAAAAAGAACTTCACTATGGACTTCAAAATAGATACCAAGGAAAAATTTCATGTCATAACGATTGAAGATTCTTCGCTTCATGCTAATATGACAGATATATTACGGAAAAGGTTGAATGAAGTTACAGAAAATCGTGTTAAACACATCATACTGAATTTAAAGAATGTAACATCCCTTGCCCCTGAAGTTGCTGCCTGGCTGGTGGCAGAACAGGAGCAGGCTGCTATCGACAATCGCTCTTTCGTAATCTGCGAACTGCAAAAGTCTGTTAAAGCCTTTATGATAGAACAGGACGTACTGGATGTATTGAACGTAACGCCTACAGAAAGCGAGGCCTGGGACATTGTACAGATGGAAGAAGTGGAGCGGGAGCTCTTAGGTGAATAACCATTGATGAACAACAATTTATGGGAGTCTGGAAACAAATTGCAGAATATCTGTATATCCGGAAAAAGGATCCTGCTCGGGAAGACAGTTCATGGGTACGGTACATGCATGGTATTAACCGAATATCCATTCTGCTGTTCCTGTTCGCAATAGTCGTTATCCTTATCAGGGCAGTAAAAAGTTGCGGATAGCGGCTGCAGCATTGGCAGAAGCGTGCCCCCCCCTGCTAAGTATGGCGTGTAAGGACTCGTAGTCGGAAGCCAGTTGCTGTCTTCTTTCGGCGCTGTACATAATCTGATTTAATTCGGAAACGAGGTTGTCCACGGTCATCTCCTGTTGTATCAGTTCTTTCACCACCAACTTATCCATGATGAGGTTTACCAGCGAGATGTATTTCACTTTTATGACGCGCCTGGCTATCTGGTAAGAGATGGCACTGCCTTTATAACAAACCACCTCCGGAACACCAAACAGGGCTGTTTCAAGCGTTGCAGTACCGGAAGTAACCAGTGCAGCTTCTGCCTGCATCAGCAGCGGGTAGGTTTTCCCCGAAACACTCTTTACATTGGGATAGGGACTGAGCAACGCTTCGTAAAATGAGTCGTCCTGACCTGGCGCCTTTGCCACCACAAATTCCAGATTCGGAAAATGGCGGCTCACTTCGAGCATTACCGGCAGTTTTTTAAGTATTTCCTGTTTCCGGCTTCCCGGCAGCAGGGCCACCAGATTACCTGGTTTTTGGATACTGCCTTTGGCCTTCTCCTCCTCAATCACTTCTACGAGCGGATGCCCTACATACTCCACATCGTAGTTCCATTTTCGATAGAACTCCTTTTCAAAAGGGAGGATCACCAGCATTTTGTCTACACAACGGCGGATGGTTTTCACCCGGTTTTCCTTCCAGGCCCATACCTGGGGCGAAATATAATACACCACTTTATACCCCTGTTGTTTGGCCCATTTGGCAATGCGCAGGTTAAACCCGGGATAATCTATCAGCACCAGTACATCCGGACGAAAGTTCGTGATGTCTTTTTTACAATAATCCAGGTTACGGAAGATGGTGCGAAGGTTCATCAGCACTTCTACGAAGCCCATGAAAGCGAGCTCGCGGTAATGTTTTACTACTTCCGCACCGGCGCTTTCCATTAAGTCGCCCCCCCAGGATCTTATCGCTGCATTGCTGTCCAGCTTTTTCAGCGCTCTCACGAGATTGGATCCGTGCAGGTCGCCGGAAGCCTCCCCGGCTATAATGTAATATTTCACACCCTCAGTTTTAAGATGACGACGGTACTATGTAAGAAACTTTAATGCCAGGGCGCTTACTGCATACACCAGTGTACTGGCAAAAATACCCTTGGCTGTTTTATCTCTCCGGTAGTTGATAAACAGCGTAAACAAAAGGATGTTCAG
This sequence comes from Agriterribacter sp., assembly GCA_037190905.1. GTDB lineage: Bacteria > Bacteroidota > Bacteroidia > Chitinophagales > Chitinophagaceae > Agriterribacter. Next base: position 89,184 of record JBBCKG010000015.1, read on the forward strand.
AAACAAGCAGGGAATGGTGATGGCAGTTACCAGCCTTTTATCGCTGCGCAAAGCTTCCAGCATATCTCCGAAGGTGAATAGCGGGTAAAATTTAATAAAATAATAGATCACCACGCTCAGCAGCGGCGTAACCAACCCCAGCAGAATACCGAGCCTGATGCTGTCTTTTCTTAGGATCACGGTGTAAAAATTTTTTCTAATTTGGTTTTCAAAGAATAATTTGTCAGATCAAACTGTATAGGCACTACACTTACATAGTTATTTGCCAGCGCCCACACATCGGTGTCTTTCCCTTTATCAAAATTTACAAAAGCTCCGGTCAGCCAGAAATACTTTTTGCCGGTAGGATCTTTTCTTTCGTCAAAATCTTCTTCGTATTTGGCATAGGCCTGCCTGCATACTTTGATGCCATTAATCAGACTTTCATCTACCGCCGGAAAGTTTACATTCAGGCACAAGTGTTTGTTGGCTTTCCGTTTCAACACTTCCTTCACGATGGTTCTTGCGTAGGTTCTTGCCGCCGTAAAGTCGGCCTCCATACTATAATCGAGCAACGAAAAACCAATGGAAGGGATGTTTTCTATAGAAGCTTCAATGGCGGCACTCATCGTGCCGGAATAAATTACGTTAATGGAGTGGTTGGCGCCATGATTGATGCCACTCACACAAATATCCGGCTTGCCTTGTAATACCTTGTCTACGGCAAGCTTAACGCAATCAACAGGCGTGCCGCTACAGCTCCATGCTTCCACTCCCTCCACAGGCAGTACCACTTTTTGCAACCTGAGCGGCGAACCGATGGTGATGGCATGTCCCATGCCCGACTGCGGTTTATCCGGGGCCACCACCACAATTTTTCCCAGACCCTGAAGGGAGAGAACAAGGTTATAAATGCCAGGCGCCATCACGCCATCATCGTTGGTGACCAATATTACAGGTGTATCTTTCTTTTTCTTACCTGTAGCCATTCGGGGTGATAAGTTTAGATTGTAAATGTATAAGAAATTTCAAACTTATAATTCAAATTCCTTCTTTACTTTTAAGGGCTATGTTTATCCTTGGCAAATTACTCATTGCACTACTCAATCCCGTGTTGTGGATCGCATGTATTTTCCTGTTTGCACGGATCACTCAACATCCTCACAGAAAGAAAAAAGCATATATAGCGGGCATCGTTGCATTACTGTTTTTTTCCAACCCGTTTATAGCAGACAAACTTACAGTAGCCTATCAGGCAGAAAAATATAGTTTGCAGGCAGGAGATGTTTATGGGGCGGGCATTCTGCTGGGTGGGTTTTCGGGTTTCAACGAAACCGATGAGCAGTTTTATTTTGGCGATAACGCCGATCGTTTTATCCAGGCTGCACAGTTGTACAGAAGCGGTCATATTCGTAAAATTATCATTGCTGCCGGCAGCGGCGAGATTATTGAAAGCCGTTTCAGAGAAGCGGATTTCGCATTTTCTCAATTGTCTAACCTCTGCATACCAGCAGAAGACCTGCTGCCCGACAGAAACTCCCGCAATACCTACGAAAACGCGTTGAATGCAAAAAAAATCATCGATTCTTTACGATTACCACCGCCCTACCTGCTGATTACATCTGCATTGCACGTACCCAGGGCAGTTGCCACCTTTCGCAAAGCCGGACTGGAGGTAAAGGCTTTTCCGGCTGCTTTTGCAGTAAGGCCCGACAATCGCATATTACCCGCAATGTTCATTCCTTCTGCGCGTGCACTCGACAACTGGCATAGTCTTGTCAAAGAAGTGGTGGGAAATATTTTATACAGAATTCTGGGAAGGGGATGAGCAACTTGCCTAATTTTGCCCGATGATGAAAAAGATAAGTGTTGTTTTCTTTGGCTGCCTGCTGACGGCTACCACTGTTATATCGCAGGATATAGAACTGGATCCGGTGACCGTTACCGCCTCGCTCAGCCGCCAGAAATCATCGCAAACAGGACGAAATATTACTGTCATAAAAGGTGAGGTTTTTCATAAGTTGCCCGTTCAGTCGCTGGACGAACTGCTGCGCTACATCCCCGGAGTGGAAATGCAGGCGCGTGGACCCAAAGGTTCGCAGAGCGATATCGTACTCCGGGGCGGTACTTTTCAGCAGGTGCTGGTAATACTCGACGGCATGCGCCTCAACGATCCCAACACCGGACATTTCAGTAGCTATATACCTATATCACCGTCGGAAATAGAACGAATAGAAGTGCTGAAAGGAGCCTCTTCTGCTGTACACGGGGCAGATGCCGTGGGAGGGGTGATTTATATATTTACAAAAGCCTTTACCACCAGGGAAACAGAAAAACAATTACAGACCGGTGCTTCGGTAGCCGGCGGAGAATATGGGTATCTTAACGGAGACGCCGGCGTACATTACAGCAGTCCACGACTGAACCTGTCTGCTGGCGTGGTGACCAACCGGGCAGACGGCGTGCAACAACGCGGCACCCGGGGCTTCTTTAATAACAATACCGTGTCCGCATCTGCCAGCTATCGGTTTACCGATAACTGGAGCCTGGGCTACCGGTTTGCCTACGATCATCGCGATTTTGCCGCTCAGAACTATTATACCAGCTTTGCGGCTGATACAGCCAGCGAACGCGTAACAACCAGGTGGCACCAATTGAAGGTGGCCTACCAGACCGAAAAACAAAGCATCACGCTGGATGGTGCCTATAAATCACTTACCGACGTTTTCTTTTTTACCCCCACGGCTGTTCCCAACAACAGTAAATCTGCACTCTACCAGGGATTACTTACCTATCACAGGAAACTGAACAATCTTACCTCTTTTTCTGCAGGTGTAAACTATCAGAACAAAAACATCCACTCCAACGACAGGGGAGAACATTCTTTGTATGTGGCATCGCCATTTATAACCGTATCCCGGCAATTATGGGCGGGATTCCATATTCGTCCTTCGGCACAGTGGGTAGCATTCGAACGCATACGTGCAGAATTCGTTCCGCAGGTAGATGTATCGCAGAAATTAGGTAACTGGCAACTGAGGGGTAGTGTGGGTAAAACCATACGCGACGCGGATTTCACAGAGCGGTACAATAATTACGGTCGATCGCTGGTAACAAGCGGCAGGGTGGGAAACCCATACCTGCTTCCAGAGCGGTCTCTCAGTTATGAAGCCGGCGCCGACTGGTTTTGGCAAAACAGGCTGAAGCTGTCTGCCGGGTTTTTCCAGCGTTTCCATGAAAGACTGATTGACTATACCACCACCGGCTATGCTGATATGCCAAGAAAAGACAATCTCACAGAAGGGGGCGTCTATGCGCTGGCTAAAAATATTGCGGAAGTCAATACCATCGGCGGTGAGCTGGATATGCAATATGTTCAGGCAATCGGGAGCAGGCAATCGCTTACTGGCGCCGCCGGCCTGGTGCTGCTCAACAGCAAAAGCAGCGACGCCACACCATCTTTTTATATATCTTCCCATGCCAGGTTTCTTGCCAATTTCTCTCTTATATACCAATGCCATAACCTCACTCTCAGTATCAACGGCATTTACAAACAAAGACAAAAGCAGGAGGAAAATGCTATTCATGCCGTTATTTCACCGGATTATTTTGTGTTGAATGCCAAGGCCGATTATCGTGTTGGAGCGGGGTTTTCGGCATTTATGCAAACCGATAATGTATTCAACCGGCAATACAGCGATCTGCTTGGGTCGCCCATGCCCGGCAGATGGCTCATGGCAGGCGTACGCTTTCAAATGAAAAGAAGTTTTTAAAAGATACGGTGCATGGGGCTGGGAACTATATTGTTTAAAATTTTTCCACCACCCCCAGTCCAAAAAGGGCGAAGTCGTACTTCACAGGGTCTTCGGGACAAAACTTTTTCAGATTATTTGTCAGCTCCAGCGCAGCCTGCCAATCGGTTTGATTACGCGTAACCAGACGAAACTTTTGCGCCACCCTTGCCACATGCAGGTCTATAGGGCACACAAGCTGGTCGGGGCGAACACCGTTCCATATGCCGAAGTCAACACCGGCTTTGTCTTTTCGTACCATCCACCGCAAAAACATATTCAGCCGTTTGCAGGTTGATTTTTTGTCCGGCGTGGCAATATGCTTGCGGGTACGTAGCGGCGCATCTTCCAGGGAGAAAAAATAGCGGTGAAATGCTTTCAGGGCATTTTCCGTGGTAACGTCTTCCTGCTTCATTCCCCTGGTAAATGCTGTTTCCAGTGTATCCGACACCTTGTAGTGTTGCTGCAGGAAGTAAACGAACCAAAGCATATCGGTGGCGTTGAAAGTACGGTGCTTAAACGTCATGATTCTTTTCAGGCCTTCCTTTCCCGGATCGAGGCAAAAATCGTACGGACTATTGTCCATCAACGCCATAAGCTCCCTGCTTTTATTGATAATGATGGTCCGGTTGCCCCATGCCAGTATGGCTGCAAAAAAACCCGCTATTTCTATATCCTGCTTTTTTTGAAATGCATGGGGTATACAAATGGGATCGCCTTCAATAAACCTGGGCGTATTATACTCAGCTACTTTTCTGTTCAAAAAATCTTCCAATGTATCCGCAGACGGCATATTACCCTATCGCCTGTTTAAGATCTTCTATCAGGTCTTCTGCATCTTCTATACCCACGCTCAAACGGATGAGTGAATCTGCCAGTCCGTTGGCAATCCTTTCCTCCCGCGGAATAGAGGCATGTGTCATGCTGGCCGGGTGCCCGATCAGCGATTCAACTCCTCCCAGCGATTCGGCACAGGCAAATAATTTGGTCGCAGACAGGAGTTGTTCGGCTGCTTCTACCGTATTGTCTTTCAGTTCAAAACTCATCATGCCACCGAAGCCGCGCATTTGCTGCTTTGCTATTGCATGATTGGGATGATCTTCAAAGCCGCACCAATGCACCTTTTGTACCGCTGTGTGCTGCCGCAGAAAATGAGCAATCTTTTCGCCGTTCTCGCAATGTCGCTGCATGCGTACATGCAGGGTTTTCAGACCTCTGAGCAGTAAAAAACAATCCTGAGGACCGGGCACCGCGCCACAGGCATTTTGCAGAAAATACAGTTGATCAGCTATTGTTTTGTCGTTGGTAATAATTACACCGTGTACCACATCGCTGTGTCCGCCAATATACTTGGTAGCAGAGTGCATAACAATATCTGCCCCGAGGTCGAGCGGGTTTTGCAGGTATGGAGAAGCAAAGGTATTGTCTACAGCAAGCAGTGCATTGGCTTCGCGTGCAATAGCAGCGCAGGCTTTGATATCAATAATCCTTATCAACGGGTTAGTGGGTGTTTCCACCCAAATCAATTTGGTAGCGGGCGTTACATATTTTTTGATGTTTGCTGCATCGCTCATATCGATAAACCGGAATTTCAATCCATAGTCTTCCCAAACCTTGCGCATCAGCCGGTAAGTACCGCCATACAGGTCGTTGGTACTGATGATTTCGTCTCCCGGCTTAAACAATTTCAGCAGGGTATCGGTAGCGGCAAGTCCGCTGCCGAAAGAAATACCGAATTTTCCATTTTCGGCAGCAGCCAGGGCATTTTGCAGTTGATCCCTGGTAGGGTTCTGCGTTCTGGCATATTCATACCCCTTGTGTTTGCCAGGCGCTTCCTGTACGTATGTAGAAGTTTGGTAAATCGGCGTCATAATGGCGCCAGTAGAAGGATCTGGATGTACACCGGCATGTATAAAACGGGTAGCTGCTTTCATGATAATAGATTAATAAAATGGTTGTTGCAAAGATGCACAATTTACGGGGAGTTGCAACTTATCAAGTTGTTTTCCGCAAATCCAGTTTAACAGAAGCTTAACCCCCGGCGGGTAACATTATGCAACATATGATGAAACGCAGCACAGACCAGCCTTCTAAAAGAAATCACTCCGTAAATAATTACCCTAACTGAAAGGTTCTCCATACAAATACTGTCTTGCTGTTTCCACTGGTATATATATGGTTTTGTGCGCCAGATATCCCCTCTATTTTTGACTTGTGATTATGATTTAAAAACAAAAAAAAATCTGTTATGAAAAGAATATTTGCTGTAGGATTGTTCGCGCTGCTGGGTGCAGGAGCTTTTGCCAATACGCCAGAGGCTGTTAGTGAAAAAGTGTTGCAATCTTTTAAAGAAACTTTTACCGACGCCAAAGATGTAAAGTGGCATGAATCGGACAATAGCTATTCTGTTCGATTTTACCAGGGAGACACAAGGTATATCGTGTATTACAACAAAAGAGGAAACATTACGGGATCTATGAAGTTTTACGAACCCGCTATGCTGCCCACGAATATACTTTCTGATATTGCCAGAAACCACAATGGCAAAACATCACTTTACGTTACCGAGATATCCTCTGGCAACAACCTGGCATACTTCGTGAAAATGCAGGATGGCAAGTACTGGTATACCATACAATACGACAGCATCGGCAATAGCAGTGTGTATGAAAAGATCAGGAAGCAATAATTCTGATGGGCACCTGCAAAGATCCTCCGGCAATACACCGGGGGATTTTTTTTCACAAATATTTAGTCTATTAAATTGATAGACTAAATATAATATTTCTATCTTTACCTGCGTTCTTCACTTTATACATGAAAAAATCCTGCACATATAACAATTTTAACCGGGCGGTTCCGCAGTTTTCCGCCACCTATCGTTGTTGTTGTTGCAACCAACCATCAGTGGCCACAGCCTGCGTGTAAACGCATTCCTTTTCATACACATATCAATCCATTAAAATGCCTATATTTTCAACAAGTATACAGCTATACAACGCAGATGAACAAGATCTGCTGTTACTCGATAAAGAATTAAAGCGTCAACTTTTCACTACGGAAAATAAAAGTGCTGTGGAGAAAGTCCGTTCAGACATTGACAGCTTCATTAAAGTGCGTTACCAGAAGCAGGGAAACATGCCCATACAGGAGGTGATAGACAGGGTATGGCTGGCCGGGCGAAAAACCGGCAAAAAATTCACTTTTAGTGTGATTAAAAAAAGAAGTTAATTGTTTTTCGGATTATAAGTTCCAGGCCTCCGTTTTACGGGGGCTTTTATCCTTTTCCCTGTTCTGTAACATCATCATTGCTGATCTTCTTTCTCTTTGTTTTACCGCCCAGTCTGCTTCCAAATTCCCAGTTCGCCGTTAGCTGAACAGCACGCAGGTAGTATCGATTGTTCGTTTCGGCGTAAAACTGCCCGGACCTGATCTCTACAATGCGCGGGTTATACGCAGCAAACGGGTTGAGCACAGAGAGCGTGAGGGTAACATTGGGCTCTTTCCATTCTTTTTTCCCCGCGAAACCATAATAGTATTGGTCAGATTGAACGCCCTGCAATATCACAGACCGGGTATTATATGATCCGAAAGCCTGCACCGTATATTGATTTTTCAGATTGAGGGTAAAGTTGAGATCGGCATCTGCCCCCCATCCCTCATTAAAAATCTGCAGCGCGCTGCTTTGGTAATCCAGGTAACTGAGATTAATGTTGCCGTTAACCGAAAATGCAGCAGAAAAAGTTTTAGAAGACGAAACGTTCAACCCGGCGCTTCTGTTGGCTGCCAGGTTTTGTTTGCTGGTTACAGAGATGCCCTGCTCGTTTGTTTCGGTAAAATTGAGTATGGCATTATCTGTTTGCTTCCAGTAAACGGAAGTATTCACAAAAAACGTAGCCCCCATGTTTAGTCCGTAGGCTATCTCTCCCTGGTGAGCAATCTCGGGCTGCAGGGAGGGGTTACCGGTGCTGATATTTTTGGGATCGCTGGCGTTGGCATTGGGATTAAGGTCCCAAATATAGGGTCGCGTCAGCCGCTGGGTATAGCTGGCGGTAAGCGTATGCTGGTCGCCGATCTTTCTTGAAACGGTGGCTGTAGGGATCAGGTTGTTGAAACGATTGCTGAAATCATTTCCTGCACGTAGAAAACGACCATCAATCCGTGTTATTTCAGCCCTTACCCCCGCTTCTGCATACCAGTTGTGTTGCAGGTTGGCTTTTCCCATAAGGTATCCCGCCCACACATCCTGGCTGTAGCGGAACTGATCCGAGCGGGCCGGCACTAATTCAAAATCCGCCGGTGATTGCTTTACATATACATCGTAAGCGTTGCGCACGTTTCGCAGAATGACCTTCGCACCCGTTTCAACGGTAAAAGCACCCGTTTTAGAAACGGGCTGTACATAATCTGCCTGAAAGGTCCACTCTTTGTTTCTTATGCTATTCGCGTTTTGTTCTTCATAAAACACTTCTCCATTTCCGTTTTCCAATACGGACTGGTAGGGCCCTCTGGATCGACCGGGGCTGTGCTGTGCCAGCAATACGATTTCCTGCCCCGGACGTTTCAGCTTTCTGCTGTAGCCGATATTGATATCGCTGCCGAAATACCGGTCGTCTGCAGTGATTCGCTGCCGGTACCGCTCCAGCTCTGCTCCTCCGGCATTGTTAGTGATGGTTTGCAACGACGCGTTTTCCGGCCATTTACCTGCCCAGGTGTTGATGCCGATGTTGAATTCCGTTAGAGAATCGGGTGTGTATATAATGGCCAGGTCGCCTGATCCGTGCGGAGCAGCATTGTCTTTTTCCGTTTCCTGCAACAGTTTGTCCGTAACCGTACCATTCCGATAGTGTTCTCTGTACAACGAAACCTGCTCCTTCTGGCGAAGACGGTGAATATGGCCATGAAAGGAAATATCCCATTTCCCTATGGTAAACCCGAGCCTTGGATTGACCATCTGCTGCAGATTACTGCCGGTGAGCTCCACTGCACCACTGAAACTTTTTCTGTTTTTTCGTGTAATGATATTGATGATGCCTGCTGCGCCCTCTGCATCGTATTTGGCCGATGGGGTAGTGATTACTTCTACCGATCGGATGATTTCCGCGGGCATCATATTCAGGGCGTCGGCCGGGCTGCGCGCCATCTGCCCGGAATACTTACCATTGATAAGTATCTTCAGATTGCTGCTTCCGCGCATGCTCACGTTCCCCTGGGCGTCTACATTCAGCACCGGCGCTTTCCGGAGTACGTCTACTGCCGTACCGCCTTTGTTAGAGAGGTCGTTCTCTGCGTTGTACACAATCATTCCCGGACGTACTTCTATGATCCTTTTGCGCGATACCACTGTTATTTCGCTGAGGGTTGCAGTTGCGGGTTTCAGCGCGATGGTACCGATATCCGTTTCTTTTTTGGCCTGTAATTCAATCGTTGCTGCATACACGCCGTAACCTACGAAACTGATTTCGAGGGTATACCTCCCGCTTCGGGATACCATAATGCGGAATACACCCTGCTCGTCGGAAAAACCGGAGGCCTGCACCTCCTCCTGATCGTCCATTGCTATGATGGTTGCGTAAGCTATGGGTTTCGACGCGGAGGAATCCGTTACGCGCCCGGTTATGGAATAAGCGTCCTGGGCCTGGACTACCGCTGTAGTAAAAAGCAATGCAAGTATGCCGGCGAGTATAAGAAGCCCGCTCAATGGCCTTCCGTACCTGGTAGATTTCATATCGCAAGTTAGCTCATGCGCCGGAAACCCTGTTACGCAAAAAGGAAACTTCCTGCTGAAAGGTGGTATTCGAAGAAAGGGTTTGGTAGGGTTGCGTACCTACGGCACGCGGTTATTGTCCCGGGTCGGGAATCTACAATTTTTTCGTCCTTACAGGACGGGACAGCAGACGGCTTCTACAATTCGGAAAACAACGAACAATATGGTCATCGGTGGTCAGATCACGGATAGCTAATGCCTTCACAAATGCATAGGTCATTTCAAAAACGTATGCCTATCTAAGCTACCGGCTGGCTGATACCAGGCGGGGTTGGTGAAACGACTATTTTTCGTCCCTACAGGACGGAAAAGCTGACGGATTCTACAATTCGTAGAAAACAACAAACAATGGGGTCATTGGTGGTCAGATCACGGATAGCTAATGCCTTCACAAATGCATAGGTCATTTCAAAAACGTATGCCTATCTAAGCTACCGGCTGGCTGATACCAGGCAGGGTTGGTGAAACGACTATTTTTTCGTCCCTAGAGGATGAAGAGGGTAGTAATGACTTAAAAAAAGCAACCTACAGCACTATAGGTGGTCAGGTGACGGATAGCGGATGGGTTTTACAACAGCATGGGTTGTTTCAAAAAAGTATGTCTATCTACGCTACCAGCTGGCCGATACCAGGCAGGGTTGGCGAAATGACTATTTTTCGTCCCTACAGGACGGAAAAGCTGACGGCTTCTACAATTCGGAAAACAACGAACAATGAGGTCATTGGTGGTCAGGTCACGGATAGCTGATGGGTTTTACAAAAGCGTGGGTTGTTTCGAAAATGTATGTCTATCTACGCTACAGGCTTGGTGAAACAAGTCAGGTTGGTGAAACGACTATTTTTTCGTCCCTACAGCATGAAAAGGGTAGCAATGGCTAAAGAAAATAACCTACAGCACTTGTGGTGGTCAGATGACGGATAGCTGATGCCTCGCAAAAAGCATGGGTTGTTTCAAAAATGTATGTTTATCTCCTCCTTATAGCGGGCAGGAGAAACAATGCATGGGAAGCTGCTTACGCAAGATCGGAACATTCAAGAAGCTGCCAGTGTAGAACGGATATTCAATGACAATAAACCTGCACCTGTCTCTACAGTATTACTCCCGTCGGCGGGGGGGGTACCTATACGTACCCCGGCAGATGAAAAGTAGCGTGCCCCTTCTATGCAGCGCATCTCCATTCAGTAATATAACAGCAGACTCATTTCTTAACTATAGTCAATAAAATGTACAACATGCTGCTATACTTTTGGACCATCCTGATAAGGCAGGCGACGGTTACGCGCTGCCTTATCAACTGCCCCAAAAAAGCTATATGAATATTAAAACACTTCATCTGCTATCCGGATCGATCATTGCGCTCTTTACCGGATTTCATTTGTTCAACCATCTGTATAGCATCGCCGGTATTGACCAGCACATGGAAATAATGCACACTTTTCGGGTGGTGTATCGGAATATATTTGTTGAAACTACTTTGTTCCTGGCAATTCTGGTTCAACTGTTTTCCGGGTTTCAACTCCTGCCGCGTTTCAGAAATCATGCAGCATCGGCGTTTGAAAAACTACATGTTTGGACGGGACTGTATTTGGCCTTTTTTCTGCTTATACACGTAGGTGCCGTACTGGCAGGGCGCTGGATTTTTGGGCTGGATACCAACTTTTATTTTGGGGTAGCAGGCATCCACCTTTTTCCTTATAACCTGTTTTTTATTCCCTACTATTTTCTGGCTGTTTTTTCATTCTTTGGGCATATGGCTGCTGTTCATAATAAGAGGATGAAGCGGACATTTTTTTCTACCAGGCCTGTACTACAATCTGTAGTAATACTTGTGATCGGCACCTGTGTAAGCTTGCTGATCCTTTACGGGCTCACCAATCGTTTCAGGGGTATGGATATACCAGCGCAATATCGCATGCTTTTTAAAAATTAAAAACTGAATAGTATGCCTATCAGGCTGGCTCGTTTATTTGGAACTTTGCTTATACTTTCATTCTTATCCTATGCCATCGGCGCTGATCGGATGTCGCTGGTTCAGAACGAGCAGTCGTTGCCAGTGGACATTCTCAACCATAAAAACAACATCCTTTCAGGAGGTCTCCTCGTTTCGGTATCCCATACTCTATGCAACGCAGGATTGCTTATTACCATGTTTGGTTTCCTGAAAAATATCCATGCCTTCTTCGCAGGATGCTATATAGTACTGGGAATGTTCGCTACTTTGTTACTCGCGCTGGGTGGTATTTTTCTGCAACTACCCATTGTAGCCAGTGAAAACGTTGTTGCGTTTACCGACGCGACAGTATTACAATTTCAACTCATCCTGCAGTTGTGTTCAGCCGCAAACTTTTACATGTACCAGTGCGGAATGATCCTGTGGGGGTTGGGGGGTACGGTGCTGTGCGTACTTCTTATTCAATCAGCATGCGCTCCTGTATGGCTCCTTATTTTCGGGATCACAGGCTACGTTGTTTTCATAACAGGATGTTTGCTGGAGCTATTCGGGTACCAGTATGGAGTGCTGTTATCTGTTCCGGGAGGTTTGTTCGAGATCATATTCAGCATCCGTATGATAGTGAAAGGGCTTGCTCCTTCCTCAAAAATCAAAAATGGTCTTCTTTCCGTTTTTGGAGTCGCTTTCTGATCCTGCTCAACGATTCAGGCTTTACACCAATATAACTGGCAATCTGGTACTGTGGCACCCGCTGTAATATATTGGGATTGGCTGTAAGCAATTGAAGGTACCGCTGCTCAGGTGTAGCAGTCATATAATCGCGTAATTTTCGCTGCTGCGCTGCAAACTCGGTTTCCAATACAGCTCTCGACAATGTTTCAAATCTCGGAAATGCTGTAAACAGCGCCTGTGCTTTTTGCTCATCCCCTACAACCACCGCAGTGTCTTCTACGCAAACCAGGTAATCTTTGGCAGCGGTATCCTTCGAAAAACCTGTTAATGAAATAATCCATTGCCCTTCCGAAAAAAAATTGGTTATGATTTCTTCCCCATCTATCAGTTGATATTGACGTACCAACCCGTGCAGCACGAAAAACGTATTGGTATTGTGTTGGCCTTCTTTTACAATAAAACTGCCTTTTTCGAAATATGCTATCGCCATGCTGTCTGTCAATACGGCCAGTTCATCACGCGTAAACCTGGTAAAGGCGGAGAAATATTGTATCAATTTATCTTTCATAGCAATGGCTATATTTTCCAGGCCATGCCTCCCACCTGCTTACAGATACTGCAATAGGCCAGTCAAATATACATTAACAGCTAATGCCTGGTTATCCGGTGCATGTCTATATCCGGATAACCAGGCCGCATTTTTTTAGTTTTTAAGGAACCGCAAGGTTTTATACGATTCCATACCATGCCCGTGATACTGTACATAGTAGCTACCGGCAGGAAGGTTGCCGAGAGGATAGGTCAGGATGTTGTCACCTTTTAATACACGCACCGGCTTTTTTCCTATAAGCTGACCCGAACCGTTGAAAACAGATAACAGTCCGTTTTGCGTAGCGCTGGCTTGTATGTATAGTTCGAGATGGGCTGTTTGCACGGGGTTTGCCAGCAGCCGCCATTGGGCCTGCGCACTGACCTGGATAGCTATCACACGCGAATAAGTAACAGACCCGTCATTGTCTACCATCTTCAGCCTGAAATAAGACCTGCCCGAGCCGGGAATAGTATGTTGATAATCAGACGCCGTATTGCGGGCGGGTATCCGGACTATCCCTGTGAAATGTACACCGTCTGTGCTTTTTTCTATCACAAACCCGTTAACATTGAATTCCATGTCGGTTTTCCAGGTTAGGTGTACCTGTCCGTTGTTTTCCTGTACGTTGAATGCAGACAATATCACCGGCAACGCCACGCTGCAGGAAGAGCAATCAGGAACGAGGGTAGCGCCTCCTAGTGTATTAGGGGCAGGATTGCTGGCACCCGGTGCCTGGCAAACCCGTAAATTAGCTGTTGCTGTAAGAGGAGAATTGCCGGTTAACTGATCGGAGTAGCTCACACAGGCCTCACCGGAAGGTACTGTAATGGTGTTGCCGGTTCCGTCACTTACGATTGACTCCGTAATATTAACTGCACCGGGACCAAAACACAACTCCACATTACTCCCGTTGATTACAATTCTATGTGCGATAGTGGTACCATAGTTAAAAAGTTTGCCATTATTCAGGAATGTGATTTCTCCTTCAACCTCCAAAGTGGCACCGGGACCGTTATAGACAAACTGGTCGCTTCCCTGCAATTGTACGTTGCTGGGAAACGTTACGCTACCGAGATTGTAAAACAGATGCGGAGTACCTCCAATATTATAGCTGCCGGTAAATGTAATGTCAGCACCCGGCTTAATGAGAATGACTCCTCCATTATGGCTTACATTGTTGAGCGTTGCCGTGCCACAAAGCACCAGCGTGCCTCCCGACAAGGATATATTGGAAAATACTCCTCCTGTACCGTTAAAATGACGAGTAACGCCTGTACCGATGTTTGCCCCGTCGCTGAGCGGGTCTCCTGCATCGCAGGCCAGGTCAGGTACCTCCCGGCCTTCCGGAAAAACGCACTGAGCTTGTACATAAAGAGCAAAAAACAGCCCGCAGGCCAGGAGTAGACATTGTTTCATATGACATGTTTTTGGTAAAATGGATGTTTGGAAAATTTATAATAAGAAAGAGTATATTGATCGGCAGCGCTGGTGTTTTCCGGCTAGGGCATGGGCATCGTCGAAGAAAGGGTTTCCGGTGCATGGAAAAAAGCACGCGTGTTTTGCAGCCCGATGCGGCAAACACACCATAGCTTTCCTATGCATGGCTGTGTTTCAAAACACACCCTCACTAAGAGCAAAATGGTAACTGATTTGTTTGGCGTTCCAACAGGTCAACGGCAGCCTGATGGCTGCCCGGATAGGTGGGGTATCGGAAATGAGATCAAAATCGAGTTGAAGATAAAGCATTTTCGCATACGATGGCAACAACCTCCGATCATTTTGGAGCGCCTGGTTTGTGTTGCTTACCGTAGCCCTGTAAGAAAAGTTTCTACTCTTTTTCTGACGGCTGCGGCAGAAGCTGTGTTGCCGTTTACCAGGAAAGAAAAAATCAGCAGACGCCCCTTTTTGGTATAGAGGTATCCACTTAGCGCTACTACTCCGTTCAATGTGCCGGTTTTAGCAAAAAGGTAAGGTGCAGGGCTTTGATAATAATTTTGCAGGGTACCGGTTCCACCGGCAGGAAACAACACCTTCATACGCTCCATTCCATATTCATCTTTCAGCTTGTTCAGTATCCATACGAAATCTGCAGGAGAAAACAGGTTGTACCTGCTCAATCCGCTTCCGTCTGCCCAGTTCGGCGGTTGCGGAAAACCAGACAAGTCGCCCGTCAGCAGGTGTCGTATCATTTTTCGCTCGTCCATCACGCCGAATTGTTTGAATGCCGCCATTAGCAGGGTCTGCTCGGCATAGAAGTTATCGCTTCGCTCCATCATTTTTTTATACATCGAGTCCGCAGACTGGGAAAAAAGTGTAACCCAGCCCCCCCCTTGCGTGGTAGTGGAATCCAGCTTTTTTTCTAGCCTGATGCTCAACAGTTCCAGCGATGATTGCAGACCTTTTGTGAGAAATGCCACATCCTTTGTGGCATGCGTTTCCCTTCCCTGCGTTATGAAAAACTCATTTTCTTCATAGGCTCTCTTTACAGAAAAATTTGAAGCGGCTGTGTCTGCACTGAATCTTACCCTCCAGTCTATATCGGGCTCGGAATATACAAACGCTTCTTCGTTGATCAGGGCAGCCAGACTCCCCGAGTCACGTGTTTGTGTCCATCTTATTACGTTGCCGTATACCGGCAGGGCGCTTCTTTCTACCATATAGGCGGTTCCATAGTCATTCCACGACCAGCCGTTTCCCAGGGCGGTGGTTTGCCAGTTGCCGTTATTAACAGCAATAGGCCTGGTTTTCCTTTCCAGAAAATCTATGACAGGTTGCTGTGCAAAATCGGGGTGCAGCAGGGTTGGGTCGCCTGTGGGCTGCACCAGCACCGAATCGGCCGTTTCGATGTACCGGATACCTTCCAGGCTGTCTGACAGGTATTTCAAGCCGGCATACAGACTGATGATCTTTGTATTACTGGCAGGCGTAAAAAGTTTTTCCGACTGGTACTCGTAAATGTATGCTCTTTTTTCAGGGTCATAAACTGCAATACCCACATGCGCATTCCTGAGCAGCGTATCTCCGAATAAAATATCAACCGTTTTCTTCGTACCCCGGGAGGCTGAACAGGATGATAATAAAAAAAACAGCACAACAACAGCAATGGTAATTCGGGTATACAACATCGGTAGTATATGATGTATCTAAATGATCAGTTCCTTTCCTGGGCTCTCAGCCAGCGCTCGGGTATTTCGTTGCTGCTGGCCTGCACATAATCCTGATAAGAGCAGGCGATATAGGTTTTATCCGGCAACTGCATCCACCAGCGTCCGGTTCTTTTACTCTTTAGAAAAACGGTATCCACTTCTCCAAAGGCAGTGGTAAACTCGTAGAAAAACTCCTTTTCTGCCAATGGTGCTTCCTGCTTGCCCTGCCACCTGCCATCTACAAAATACCATATCATCTGTGCGATTTGTTTGGCAGTAAGCTGCTGTACATCGTTCTCCACGCTGTAGCCATAAATACCAAGCGACGACAGGTTGGGGCTCATGCCGGCAAACCGGGTGAGTGTACAGGCCTGTTCTCCATCCAGACCGTTCGGGGAAAGATAATTAGATGGCGCGGCGGAACGTTGCAGTGCGCTGATGTCGAAACTCAGCAGGTGGCTGTTTCGCAATACCGGTTCCATTTCGCTCATGTTTTCCTTTACCACTCCTACCCTGTAACAATCGAACCGGAGCTTATCCAGTGTTTCCAGCATATGCGGATTGACCAGGTAACTCTGAAAAGCGATGTGATTATAATGTTTGATGTAGTTGGGTTCTGCTGTCAGCATTTCCATCAAAAATCTTCTGCTGGGCTGAGGGTTTTCTGTATGGATGTCTATCAAAGCATCTGCTACTGCAGCCTCCACCAACTGTCCGCTCAATTTGTACGCACTGGTTTGGGCCAGTGTAAGGTCATGACTTCCTCCGAGGATAATCACGGTTTTTCCTGCTTTGATCAATTCGCCTGCTACTGTGCGCAGCGCTGCGTAAGAGTCGGCCAGTGATGCCCCGGACAATACATTTCCTATATCAGCTATTGCGATATCTCTATGCCAATAGTACAGTTCGTATAACTGAGAGCGTATCACATCCGGCGCCAGAGAAGCTCGGGGAGACCCTGCACCTCTTTCTTCGCCACAACCCACCAAAACAATCTCGGCACTGTCTATATCCGGCAGCCCTTCCTCATACACATCAATTTCCAATCCTATCTGTCCTTCGTGATAACCCTCGTCGTGCGAAATCAGGTGCCGGTTTACCGGTGATAAAAAATCTGCTATACTCTGCCAGTCTCCCATGAAAAAGATTTTTACAAACCTAACTTTTTGTGTTTAGAAATGGGGTAGAATTATACTAACACCCTGTGAAAAAGTAGCGGGTTGCGCTGTTTTTAAAACACGAGGGCCGGAGGATATGAAATATTACGAAGGAATACCACATTGCGCTTCTTCGCTTGCTCAGCCTACTATTTTTTAACCACGCAAGCAA
The DNA here is from genome assembly GCA_037190905.1 of Agriterribacter sp. Classification (GTDB taxonomy): domain Bacteria; phylum Bacteroidota; class Bacteroidia; order Chitinophagales; family Chitinophagaceae; genus Agriterribacter. Next base: position 106,412 of record JBBCKG010000015.1, read on the forward strand.
ACGTATCACGAAGTATATACCTATCTGTTGGAGCGCCTGCAGGCAACCCTGTGCATCCGCGAACATATTCGCTTATGCTGGGCTTGCGTGCAGGTATTCCATCCCTGGCAGACGGTGACGGCTACCTGAATTGCACCGCCCGAGCAGGCTGTATCCTTCTGCTGACCATAGATGGGATCAACAACGTTAACCCGCAAACTACCAGTGTGCCCACCACCACCAGCGCCACCTGCCACCAAACTACCTGTACCGGCACCACCAACATATAGTATGCGTTTTCATCCCAAAATTTCAGGAAGCCGGTTTTCTCCTGCCAATAGCAAATTCCGAGCCCGGCTGCCAATCCTATAATGATACCCAGACCCGCAATGTATATCCCGTGATAGGTAAATATTTGCTGTACCGTCCAGTCGGTAGCCCCCACGGCTTTCAACACGCCTATCATACGGGTTCGTTCCAATACCAGAATAATGAGGCAGGTTATCAGGTTGATAATGGCAATAACAATCATTACCACCAGCACCACGTCCCGGTTGGTGTTTTGCAACTGTAACCAGTCGAATATATTCGGGTATATTTCACGGATCGACTTGCTGCCCCATTCGCCCGGCAGATTGACGAATACCTCTTCATTGATGGCATCCATTTGGGTATAGTCATCCAGAAAAACTTCGTAGCCTCCAATCTGATCGGCTCCCCAGTCGTTGAGGCGTTGCACCAGCTTCAGGTCACCGATGGCATACAACTGGTCGTACTCTTCCATATTGGTTTTGTACAGCCCTACGATGGTAAGCCTGTCGGGGCGCGGACGCTGGTCTTCGCCCCGGAAAAAATAGATCAATATCCTGTCGTTTACCGACAACGACAGTTGCTGCGCCGTGTATTCGGAAATGACAATTTCTCTGCTATAAGTGCTGTCATTATACGCTACCCACCGCCCGGTGGTCAGGAACTGCTGTAGCGAGTTAAAATCATAGCTGCTGTCTACTCCTTTAAACAGTACGCCTTCTATGGAGGCTTCTGTTTTCAGAATGGCATATTTGGTGGCAAAAGCCTGTACCGTTTTAACACCCGGCATAGATCGTATGTCTGCCGCTATAGCATCCTCTTTGGTGATAGGCGATTCTTCGGCTATTGCCGCTTTGCTTTGTTCATAGTGCTGTACCCGAAGATGCCCCCAAAAGCTGAACACCTTCTGGCTTACCGCGTGCTGAAAACCATTTACAAATGCCAGGGTAAGGATCATCACCGCTACACTAATGGCCGTAGCGGTAACAGCAAGGCGTATGATAATTCGCGAAAAAGTTTGCTGCCGGTTAAATGCTATTCGTTGTGCTATAAATGCTGCGATATTCAATTCGCCGTATTTTATACTAAATTGTGAAGATAAATGAAATAGCCGATGTTTAAACGAAGACACGCTGCGCTGTTGCTGGCATTGTCGTTTTTTAGTGTATGCCAGGTATCTGCGCAACGGGAGCCAGACCGGATTTTTAGGAACAACATCAAAACCGTGCAGTTGAGCCTGTATGGCGATCCGCTGGCTTATCCCGTAATACGGCTGAACAGCAACGACCAGCTTCAGCTTGATTTTGATGATATGGATGCCGATGTAAAAAACTACTATTACAATTTTGAGCTGCGAAATGCAGATTGGTCTGCCGTTCAAATGAGCTACTTCGACTATGCAAAGGGATACCAGAACCAGCGTATCACCAGTTATCGAAACGCTGCGCAAACACTCACTCAGTATACGCATTACCAGCTCAGTTTTCCCGACCGCAATATTACACCTACCAAAGCCGGCAACTATGTACTGAAGGTATTTTTGAACGGCGACACTTCGCAACTGGCTTTCACAAAGCGGTTTTTAGTGGTAGATCGTCAAATGTCTGTAGGAGCGCAGGTACAACAGCCGTTCAGCCAGCAGGTATTTCGTACGCATCAGAAAATCAATCTCTCTGTGAATGCAGGCACGGTAAATGTAAGCTACCCTCAGCAGCAGGTAAAGGTGGTGATACTACAAAACAACCGCTGGGACAATGCCATTCAGAGCCCGAAACCCAGTATTATACGTAACAATGTATATGAATACAATGCCGAAGCAGATTGTATTTTTCCCGCCATGCGCGAATGGCGCTGGCTGGATCTCCGTAGCTTCCGCCTGCTCAGCGACCGTGTGCGCCGCCAGGAAAACACCAACCGCACGTTCGATTTATACACGGTTCCTGATGTAAGCAGGAATGTACAGCGGTATGTTTATTACCGCGATTACAACGGCTGGTTCGCTTCCGTTACCAACGAGAACATCAACCCGTACTGGCAGGCAGATTATGCCATGGTTCATTTTACGTATGCACCGCCTGGTAATGTTCCTTATGCGCAAGACTTATACCTGATCGGTCAGTTAACCAATTATGGAAAGGATGAAGAAGCAAGGATGTACTGGAACGAAAGCCAGGGCGTTTATCAGGCCAGCTTATGGCTGAAGCAGGGCTACTACGATTATGCATATGCCCTGGCAGAAAAAAAGGGACCGCAGTTACTGTTCCACACCGACCAAACGGAAGGTAATATCTGGGAAGCAGAAAATGAATATACCATACTGGTCTATTACCGCGAACTGGGTGGGCGGTATGATCAGTTGGTGAGTATTGCCACGTTGAACTCCATGACCAACCGTCCGGGGCAAAACCTGAACCGATAATGCTAACCTGCGTCCGGAATAAGGGAATAGGCTTTATTTCATTGCAGCAACAGCATAACGTCGTCCTCTCGACGAAGAATGAGGAAAATCTTATAAAAACATTGCCGGATATCGAGGAGATTTCTCCGCGCCTGCGGCGGGTTTAAAAGACGGTCGGTTTTTAAGCTAACTTTCCGTTTAACCTGAACGCAGGTTAATACCATGATTTTGTCGGCACCAATACAGGGTTATAACCAACAACAGGAGGTTACCGCTAAAGCGTACCTCCTGTTGTTGGTTATATGATAAGTTATTATGGAATGGTTACGAGGGCTACCACATCGCCGGTGGGATCCTCCGGCTGCGGCTGGGGTGTTTCGCCCTGGCGCGGACGGGGCCCGGCTTTTGCCTTATTGGACACATACGCTGTACCATCTTTTGCCAGTGCTACCGTATTCGGATGCGTGCCGGTTGGCAGATCGGCTACTGTTTCGTAGGTGTTGGCATTAATAACAGTAAGCGTACCAGCCTGCCGGTTGGCTACATATACCAGATTTTTAGCCGGGTTAAAATTAACACCCAGCGCCCCTTTGCCAGTAGGAATGCTTTTAAGCAGCTCGCCGGTTGCCTCGTTCAGTATGGTCAGTTCGCCAGATCCCTGATTTGCAACGAACAGCCTCCGGGTTTTGGCATCGCGGGCTATGTTAATGGCGCCTTCTCCGCCGGTAGGGAAGGTATTAACCACTTCATTTTTTGCCAGATCGTAAGTTGCCACGGCATTGGCTTTCATATCTACTATGTACAGCTTTTTATCTTTTGCGTCCAGCGCCAAGCCCGTTACTGAAGTTCCGGCGTTTTCTATCATCCGCTGAAAGGTATTGGTTTTGCCGTCTATCACCCATACACCGGCGCCCACGTCTGACACGTATATAGTGTTGGTACTTTCATCCACCACAATCTCGCGGGTATGCGATCTTTCGTTTGAGTTCCTGATCGTTGCAATTATTTTACCAGTCTTAAGATCAATGGCATGCACAGAATTGCTGCGGGTGTTGGAAGTGTAGAGCGTTTGCGTTTTGTCGTTGAGCCCCAATCCGAAGGCTGGCGCTTCTGATACGTCGATACTGTCTTTTACTTCCAGCGTTTTGGGATCGAGCTTAAAAATGCGGGCATTGTTTTCTCCGCGACCCCCTACACCCGCTACATATACTGCTTTGCCTCTTTCACTATACACTATTTCGAATAATCCCTTACCGGGCTTTATGGTTTTAGAAACCGTTTGTGCAATGGCATCAGCGCTGCTTATGCCAGTTAACAATACAACTGCGAATCCTATACGGAACGTATGTTTTTTCATGTTGAGTGCTTTGATCAATTATTAAAAAATTATTTACAGGGTAATAAGTTGCCGATGCGTACTATCAGGTACACCTTGACTGCTTAGAAGTGGAATATTGCCAGCCCGTGTCAGATCCACAGGCTTCCTTTTACATATATTATTTATAATCCTGCATCAGCCATTCATAGAAGGCCGGAAATGCAAGACTCCAGTACCAGGGGCCGTGCCGCCCTTCAGGATTAACGGCTATACTGATCGCCGGATGTATTTTTTTTTGCATAGCCTGCACTGTGTGTTTTACATCGTTGTGCATTTCAACAAAGCTGCTGTCTCGTTTCATCCGGTTTTCGTTACCACCGGCATAGAAATAATAACGCTGCCTGTTGTGGGCTGCAGCAGGCTGCAGTTTTGCTATTTCAGCGTAGCTGTTGTCGTAATCCAGCCATACGGAGGGCGATAATACCCCCAGCGAGCCGAATACTTCCGGATACAACAAACCGGCATACAGCGTGATCAGCCCGCCCATCGAACTGCCCGACATAAACGTATGTTTTGTATCTGCCAGCGTTCTATAGGTTTTATCGATATGCGGCTTCAGTTCTTTTACAATAAACTCCAGATACTGCCTTCCGTATACGGTATCAAAATCCGGATTCGGATGTATATAATACTCCTGTATCCTTCGGCTTTTATCTGCGTGATGATTGATGGCCACCACAATACACCCTTTTCCCGATTGGTCAATGGTTTCGTCTACCCCCCATTCCACCGGCCCTGTTCTGCCCTGTGAAGTCGCTTCATCAAACAAAGCCTGCCCGTCGTGCATATACATGACGGGGTAGTTTTTACCCGACGTTGTATAATCCGCAGGCAGGTATATCCAGATCGTCCTGTGGGTATTCAACTGCGGTATGTAAAAAGCACTATCCAGCAAATGCACCTGCGGAGAAGCGGTAGAGGCAGGATAATCATCGCGCCAGCCATGAATAACCGTTCGGATCACAGTATCTTTTTTGATGATGGCATTGTGTGGATCTGCCAGCTTTCCTTCGGGCGTACATTCCAGCTTTTGCCAGGATCCCCGGTTGAACTTGAACTCCAGCAACCCCTCTTTCACCCGCTCCAGCGTGATGGCATACAGCCCATCAGCAGCTTTTTTCATTTCCATAGCGGGATCTGCAGGTACCCACCTGTTAAAATTACCGGTGATGTACAATGCTTCTCCTCTGTGCTGCGCGGGTAAGCGTTCTACCTCAATGGTTACCTTGTATTGTGCAGCAACAGGCTGTACAACACCGGCAACAACCATCAATGTGGTCGTGAGGAGAAATAACAAAAAGCCGATTTTACAATTGATCATCGATATGAGAAGTGGAATCCTGAAAATCAGCAGGAACCGGGCTATAAAGATATTACCAAACCGCCTAAACCGCCTGTTCCTGCTGTATTAACGTTTTATTTTACAGATGGTTGACAATTTTATTCCAGTTCAATTTTGTGAATACCGGATACGGAGCCGCCTTCCGAAACCGTCAGCCAGGGCGTGGCGGCAGTACCATTCAGTTCATAATATCCGTTCTGCCCGGCAATGGAGGTCACGCGCAACAGTATTTTACCGTCTATTTCCACCGTACCTAAAGCTGCGCCAGGGTTGGTCAGGGAAGGAACGCCGGTGATTTTTGTGAAATCCCGGCTGGCAACATCCACAGAATAGTAATCCCATACATCCTCGGCATTGATATTATCCCTCGTCAGCGCCGCATTTGGCATCAAAGTAATGAGCTTGCCACCTTTGGCAAAAACGCTTACAAACTTGCCTTTTACCGGATCGTTGATCTCGTCTATATCCAACACCCAATCCGGGTCTATATCGGTATCCGCCGCTTTTATACGTACGATTTTAGACTGCCCCCCTGTAGTGGTTCTCCCCTGGCATACAATATAAAGATCTCCGTTGGTGTCGAAAGCATACATCGGGTTTTCATTCACATAGGCTATAGCGCCGGTATCATCTATAGTGATCGTTTTTTCATAATTACCTGTAGCTACATCTATAACGGCTATGTGTACATCTTCAAAGAAATCGGAACCAAACATGCCTGCCTGTGCACCTTCGGTTTTACTATAGGTGATATCTGCAAACAGCTTTCCGTTTTTGATGGCCAGAAAATGCTGTCCAACACCCTGAAACAGGATTCCGGCATCTTCTTTCTTCAGGTCTGTTTCGTAATTGCCCAGGGTAGCAACGCGGGATACGCTGGCAGGGTTGAACACCTGAATTTCCCAGGGTTTATCGGCATCCCAATAGAACCCTTTGGTATCGTCTACTATTACAAAATTCCCGGACCCGTTGGTGCCGTTGCCTGTTTTTAGAAAGGTACCCGCCGAAACCGTACCGTCTTTTGCCACTTCAATGCGCTCAATCCCTTTTTCATTGCCGGCTGTGTTGAACATTTTGAACAACCAGTTTTTGTAGGGGCGCCATCCGCCCATACCCAGGCCCTGCAGGGATTTGCCGGATACGATATTGGAAACAGCCGATCCGCTGAATTCGTCGAAAGCGCTTACATAACCAGGTTTGGTTGGGGTTCTCTCGCTCATGGTCATAACCACGTATTTCGATACTTTGGTGGGAAGTGGATCTCCGCCATTGTTTTCATTTTTCTTACAGGCTGTAAACAGCAATCCGGCCGCCAGCATCAAACCGGCTCCTTTCAATACTCGCTTAATCATAACTTATACTTTTTTTGTGGATGAATTGAAAATTGATCTTTATATGGAAACTTCTTCCGGCACGCTGTACCCGGTAGTAATCGTATACATCGGCGTTGGTAATATTTTTGACTTCCACTCCGAAGGATAGGGGCACATTGCCCAACTGGTAGCTGGCTCCTGCGGTAAGCTGGTGTTGTGTGGGTATCAGCAGGTCTGACCGGATATCGGCCGATCCCCATAAACTCATAAAGCCCCGGGGTTCCAGACGGCGGGGGATGGTTTCTAGGTAAAACTCTCTGATGAAATTGTAATGCAGGTACGGTTGCAGCCTGTCGCCTGTACGAAAGAGGTTACCGAAAGAACCCGTAACACCTGCATTGGCAAAAAAGTAGGGGGTATTGCGAAGCCTGGAACCATTTTTCCATTGGTCCTGCGGCACGGTAAAGCCAAACAGCCGCAGGCTTTGCCACGTAGCATTGATATTACCCGTAAACCATTTCAGGAAACGAAACGACGCATCCATATCCATACCGTAGCCCTTCACATGCTCCATATTGGTGTACCGGGCATACGGGGCCTGCACAGGCACCAGCAGTATCATGTCTTTGGTACGTCTGTAAAAACCGTTTACTTCTACCGTATACACGGGCTGTTGCAGGCGATAACCCAGGTTGAGGTTCAGGCTCCTTTCGGGCCGGATGCCGAAATTAGAAACGATCCACACGGCATCGCCAAACAATTCGTCCTGCTCCGGCAGGCGGTAAGCATATTCTGCAGAAAATCGCACAAAGCTGCTTGTGTTCAGATCATATTTTACGGCATCGCCAATGCCCCAGTATACCGCTTTTGTATCTACCCGTTCCCTTTCATGAATATCTCTTGCATCCCAGGCATCTATGCCGGTAGAGTAGTACCGATAGCCTTTGGCCATGAGGTAGTTGGTTATGCTACGATGCAGCCATTTCGATTCCCAGCCCAATCCCAGCACCTGCTTCTGGTAATCCGCCTTTGGCGCCAGCACATCAGTATTGGTGTTGGCAAACCTGGGCCCGAGCGGATCAGCGCCTTTTCGGCTTACACCATTGTGCACAAAATTCAACTCAAGCGCATTTTCCGCATTGAGCTGGTATTTCAAATTGGTGCGGGAGGTAAGGTAGCGGAAGGCAATATCCGACATAGACGGCTGCCTTCCCTCGCCACGCCGGGAGGGTATGGGCGTAAAGTTGCCCAGCCAGTCGTACTGCCCGCGAACCGTATCTGTTCTGCTCCGGTAATAGGTATTGTACACCAGAAATTGTTCTAACTGCCATTTTTGTTCGTGCCAGCTTTTAGTATAGGTAACAGAAGGTATGATGGAATGCTGCTGGCGCATAATGCCTCCATAGGGGTCGGTCATAAGGGCCGGATGCTGCTCTTCGCGGGAGGCATCTACAGCCGCTATGCTCAACTTTAGCCTGTCTGCCCAGCGCAGATCCGCTACGCCGGCGTATACCTCGGCATAGTAACTTTTGAAGCCGTTGTGAAACAGCGACACTTTTCCGGTGTATTGATTACGGGTATCCGGATCCGTTAGCTTTACCCACACTTTGTAGTTGTTATCTGCGTAATTATAAAAAGCTTCGGCTCCCGCGAAAAATTTACTGCTATCGGACTGATAAAATGCGCTCAGGGTGGCACGATGCGTATTAAAGGAGCCGGTTTCATAAGAAACTGCAGCATACCGGGCTGCGGGCTGACGGGTTACCAGGTTTACTGCCCCGCCCAACGCATCCGCACCGAGGGATACCGGCAATACCCCCCGGTACACTTCGGCCCTTTCCAGACTGTTGACCGGTATATTGGAAATATTGTAAGCTCCCTGTAAATAATCCATCGGCACACCGTCTTTAAAATACCGTACCGACCTGCCTTGGAAACCATTGACGGAAACATCGGGCGGAGCGCCCAATCCCCCACTTTGCCGGATGCGTACTCCTGAAGCCCGGTTCAGCATATCGTGCAGGGTAGCTGCCTGGTCGTATGCCTGGCGAATGTTTATCACTTCTGCTTTGATAGTCCGTAAAGCTACCCGTTGACTGGCTGTTCTGCCCGTGACCGTTATGGCTGCCAAATCCTGCCCACCGGCCATCAGCGATATGGAGCGTAACGAAATATCTCCGCTGATCTTTAAGTACTGCGTATGCGGTTGATAGCTCGTACCGCTGAATTCCAATGTATAATTACCAGCAGGAATATGAACGAGCGTAAACATACCCTCCTTGTTGGTGGTGGTAGCATTGCCCGTTTCTTTCAGCACAACGGTTATTCCTTCCAGCGGTGTTCCGTTCCTGTCTGTTATTTTTCCGGAAACGGTAAACCCTTTTTCCTGCGCGGGCGCCAGCATGCCCAACAGTACAAAAGCTCCTGCAAGAAAATGTTTTATATGTTGCGCTGCCGTATGCATCTTTATAATATTATCCTTCTACCCTCACCTGAAGATGGCCACCGGCACTGTATTCAACTGCTGCGTCTACTTTGTATACCTCCTTTAAAACAGCGGGTGTAAATACCTTATCCGGTGTGTCGTGTTTATATACTTTCCCTTCATGCAGTACCAGTATTTCATCTGCCCAGCGTATGGCCATATTGATGTCATGCAACACCATCAGCACAATTTTGTGTTGTGCGGCATAATCCTGCACCCATTTCATCACCGACACCTGGTGTTGCAGATCCAGTGCACTGGTAGGTTCGTCTAGCAACAATACGTGTGGATTTCTGACCACTGCCTGTGCCAGGCTTACCAGTTGCCGCTGCCCGCCGGAGAGTTCATCGAGGGGCTCCATGGCCAGGTGCACGATGTCCATTTTTTCCAATATATCGAACGCCTTCTTTCTCACATCCGGGGCATGAGCACTGATATGATCCAGCGGCGACACTTTTAATGATGTTACCAACGACTCTATCACCGTCAGGGATACGTCAAACGGCAGGTATTGCGGCATATAGCTGATGATGCCTGCTTTTTTCAGCAGCGGTAGCCGGAGAATGTTTTGTTTATCCAGGTACACTTCCCCCCTGGCGGGCAGTAGCCCGGCGATGCTTTTCAATAGTGTGGACTTTCCGGCTGCGTTGGGCCCTACAAGTGCGGTGATAACGCCGGGGTTAAACGACCGGGTAGATAGCTCCCTGATAAGGTCGGGCTTTCCGGGATAACCGGCCGAAATACTTTTTATATGCAGGCTTCTTTCCTCCATTATCGGGTTTGTCTTGCTTTACGCATGATCAGATAAATAAACACCGGCACACCCACGAGGGCAGTAACAATACCTACGGGCAGTAATGCGCCGGGAACCAATAGTTTGCTCGCAATAGAAGCCAGCGACATCACGAGCGCACCCGTCACCATACTGGCCGGGAACCAATAGCGATGATCTTCGCCCACCAGCATGCGCGCAATATGCGGTCCTACCAACCCTATAAAGCCGATGGTACCTACGAAAGCTACCGATGCGGAAGCCAGCAGGCTGATACGCAGCAGGGAGGTAAATCTCAGTTTTTTTATGTTGATGCCCAGCCCGGTAGCCCGCTCTTCTCCCAGCCTCAGCGCCGTCATTTTCCAGCAGGAAGCCATGGTAAACGGCGTAACCGCCAGTACCACTACGGCCAGCAACTGTACTTTTTCCCAGTTGGCCCTTGCAAGGCTGCCCATGCTCCAGAAAATCACCTGTTGCAGGGCTTCAGGCGTGGCTACATAGTGCAAAAGCGCCACCAGCGCATTGAATGTAAATACCAGGGCTATGCCAAACAGTACGAGGATGGTAACGCCGGCATTCCGCAGACGCGAAACCAGTTGCAGCAACAACACGGAAGCAAAAGCCAGCAGGAATGCGTTGAACGACACGATCCAGTTTTCGGATATGCCGGGTAAACTAATGCCCAATATAATAGCCAGTGCTGCGCCCAGGGTAGCGGCAGCCGATACGCCCAGGGTAAAAGGGCTTGCCAGGGGATTGTTAAGAATGGTCTGCATTTCTGCACCTGCCAGCGATAAAGCCATGCCCACCAATAAAGCCATTACTGCATAAGGCATTCTTACCGTCCATACTATCACCCGCGTGGTATCATCTGCCGATGCGGTGTTGAAAAGCGCTGCCAGCACCTCTCGTACCGACAGAGCGGAAGGGCCGGTGACCATGTCGAAACAAAACGATATAAAACAGGCTGCGGCCAGCAGCACAATAATCAGCAGGCGCTTTTTTCTCAATTGCCGGTAATGCTGCTCGGCTATATCTCTGGTAGTGGTTGTGTGAAGGGTTTTCACCATCAAATGCTATTTATCCATGCTTATCCAATATGTTCCTTTCATGGGAACAGACAAAAATTTTTCGTTCAGCTCACGCAGGGAGGCATCCGGGTCAATATCTGCAAACAGATCGGGATGTATCCATTTGGCAATACATTCCGTAGCCAGAATATTGAAAGGCGAGGCATAAAACAAATGCCACAGTCCGTACACACGCTTGTTCTTAACGGCTGGCAGGGTAGAAATAACCGGATGTTGTAAACGCTTTTTTATACTGGCGGCTGTTTCCTCTGCTGTTACATCGGCGCCCAATACCACACCCTTTCCCCTGAAAATATCCGTACCGGTAGCAATATAGATGGCAGGCCTGCGGCTGATAACAAACTCCTGGTTGAGCTGCCCTACCGGTCCGGGCAACGCATCGGCGCCGATATTGTAACCACCGGCAGCCTGTATAAACTGGTTCAGATTGTCTTTGCCCGGCGAGTTGAATTCATTCTCTGCCATCCCAGCCTTCATATCCATAAACACGGCAGGTGTGGCGGGTTTCCTGGCGCTGATAACGGAAGTAATTTTATTGAGCCGTGATTGATAAAAAGCAATAAACGCCTCCGCCCGCGCTTCAAGCTGTAATACGCTACCCAGCAAACGGATACTGGGAATGGTATTTTTAAACGGGCTGCTCCTGAAATCGATGAATACCACCGGGATGCCCGCGGCCTGCAACTGACTGATCAGCTCTTTGGCTTCCGGACCAGGGCCATGGCCTTTTACGGCAAACACAGCCACATCGGGGCGGGAGGCTATGGCGTTTTCAGCAGAAAAACCGGCGGCTCCGGAACCAGTGGTAGGTATCCTTTCCAGCTCAGGAAACTGCTTTAAGTAGTGCTTATACTCCAGTGTTTTTTTGAAATCATCGGTCCATGCTGCAATCAGGTCTCCGGGGCGTGGATGCAGGATATTCAGTGTTACAATATCACGCCCCTCTCCCAACAGCACTTTTCTGGCAGGTTTTTTCAGCGTAACCGTTCTTCCCAACACATCGGTCACCTGCACAGGCTGGCTGTAACATAGCCCTGCAACCAATATACTCACCACTAACATCAGCGTTTTTTTCATACTTCTTTCTATTATAGATTCACTGCACTTCCGTGGTTCTTTTCCATTGTATATCCAGCTCTTCCCGCCAGGCAAACTTCACCAGGTGCGAAACGATGACTCCTTCGGCCCTTTCTGCCGCTTCATTGTTTTCTACTTCAATAGCAATAACCAGTGCATCCTTGTCTGCTTGCATCGAACAAGGCCCGAAAGGAAATTGTACACGGCCTTCTGTTTCGGTATAGGTGGCTGGAACTTTGACCGAAAAATGCTTACACATTTTTCTGATGTAGGAAGAAGCTTCCCCGGTACGTATCGTGGATATCGTTTTCATCATGGAGCCGCAAGCTAACAGACCACCCGGTTTTCGATTTATGTAATCCGGAAATTTTTCTCTTGTATTGAATATTTTACAAATTCTTGACAATAAACCCTCGTATTATCGCCAGACACCGGCTTTTTAAAGTAATTTATTGCTCAGTTCCTTCGCTTAAATACCCTGATAATATTACCGCTGGCATTAATATTACATGAGAGGTTTTGTCAAAAGCCATTTTAGTTGAATATTTGTATACGCATTCTTTTGCGGGAAGGCGGTTATATTACAAAATTTGCGCATGAGAAAATTTTTTTGGTCGCTATGGCTGGTAACCATCTCTGCCAACCTATCAGTAAAAGCACAGGATAACGAATGGGACCTTAAAAGATGTGTTGAATATGCCCGTGAGCACAATGTGCAGGTCAGGCAACAACATATACAGGCCAATCTGGCTCACCTGGATTACACCCAGGCCAAATATTCTCAACTACCAACCCTGAATGGCGCATTGCAGGGCGGCTGGAACTTCGGCCGGTCGGTAGACCAGGTTAATTATACTTACTCCACGCAAACATTTTTCCAGACGAATGCAAGCCTGAGCAGTAATGTAACGCTGTTTAACTGGTTCAGCAAAATCAACACCACCCGGGCAAACAAACTGCTATCGGAAGCAGAATACCTGCAGGAAGAAAAGATCAAAAACGATGTTTCCCTGAATGTGGCCAACCTGTACCTGCAGGTATTGTTTAATATCCAGCAGGCTGAAATCAATGAAACCCGGCTCAAACAGTCGAGGGCACAATTTGACAACACGCGCAAGCAGGTAGATGCCGGCGCATTGCCCGAGCTGAATGCCGTAGAGCTGGAAGCACAGGTAGGCGTAGACAGTGCCAACTGGATACAGGCCAAAACCAATATAGAATTGTCTATCCTGCAATTGAAAAACGCACTCAACCTGCCCGCTGATACCACGTTTGTAGTGGCCACCCCGCCTGTGGAATCTATTCCGGTAGACAATATTCTGGAAGAGTCTCCTGCCGTTATCTATAACATGGCAATTGAGTCTTTACCACAGTTCCGTGCAAATGACCTGAGAATGCAGGCGGCCGAGCGAAGATACAAGGCCGCTTACGGGCAGCTTTTCCCTACCATATCCGCATTTGCACAATTGAATACCTTATCGAACGACCGTACCAGAGAACCTTTTGGAAATTACGAACTGATATACCCCGTTATCGGTAAATACGGCGTTGACCCCTCCGATCCGTTAATCGTTTCACCCGTTCCTCAAAGAGCATATCAAAACTACAGACCCATTAATTTCTTTAACCAATACAATAATAATTTTGGTCAGAGTTTTGGATTCAGCCTGAACATACCCATCTTCAACGGGCTGCAGGCCCGCAACAATGTGCGGCGGCAAAAGCTCAATATCCGCAGCCAGGAAATTGTAATGGAGCAGGATAAGCTCAACATGAAAAGGGATATTTACGATGCGTACCAGCAGGCGCTCGGTGCCTACGAAAAATACAATGCCAGCGTTAAATCGGTAGCATCTGCTCAAAAAGCTTTCGATTTTGCCACCCGTCGTTATGAAATCGGCGTATTGCAAACCATTCAATGGCTGAATAACCAGAATACACTCGCCGAAGCAAAGATCAATGCACTGATTGCCCAATTCGACTATGTATTCAAGATGAAAGTGCTGGAGTTCTATAAGGGTCAGGGAATAAAACTATAAAAATCACTATTTCAATATACTACCATGAATAAAAAACTGCTTTGGATCATAGGCATCCTTATTTTTCTGATCGCGACCCTGCTGGTGCTGAAAAAAACGGGGGTTATCGGTAAAGAAGAAGGGATCAATGTTTCCTCTGAAAAAGCCGCCAGAAGAGATATCACTGAAATAGTGACGGCCAGCGGAAAAATATATCCCGAAATAGAAGTTAAAATAAGCCCGGACGTATCCGGAGAAATTACCGAGCTCACCGTTCAGGAGGGAGACAGCGTTCAAAAAGGACAGATACTGGCAAGAATATACGCTGATATTTACGCTACCCAACGCGACCAGGCTGCTGCGCAGGTAACCGGACAACAATCCATCGTATCGAATTCGCAGGCACAACTGGAAGCATTGAAGTCTGCACGCGATCTGGCACAAGTTACTTACGACCGGCAGAAAAAATTACTGGACGATAAAGTCATTTCTCTGGCTGAATTTGAGCAGGCGCAAAACAACCTGAATACCGCCAAAGCCAATTACGAAGCGGCAGAACAAAGCATACGCAGCAACCAGGCGCAGGTACAGAGCGCCATTGCCAACCTGCAAAGAGCCAATAAAGACCTGAGTCGTACAGCCCTGATTGCACCCATGACCGGGGTGGTATCGCTGCTCAATGTGAAGCTCGGGGAAAGGGTGGTAGGCAATTCCATGATGGCCGGTACGGAAATGATGCGCATCGCCGATGTGAGCACTTTTGAAATACGCGTGGAAGTAGGCGAAAACGATGTACAGAAAATAAGCCTCGGCGATACGGCAGTAGTAGAAGTAGACGCTTATGGCAGCAGAAAGTTCAGAGGACTGGTAACGCAAATAGCCAGCAGCCACAAAGGCGCGGCACAACAAACAGCCGCTTTATCCAGCAGCAGCACCGATGTTACCAATTACGAAGTCAAGATCCGGATATTGCAGGAGTCTTATGCCGACCTGCTGGATCCTTCCAGACCACGCAAGCTGCCTTTCCGCCCCGGTATGAGCGCCAGCGCTGATATCCAGACAAGAACCAACAGGAACGTGGTAACCGTACCGATCAACGCGGTAACCGTTCGGGATAAAAAAGATACCGCGTCTATAGCATCCGGCGCGGCGGCGAAAATGCCCGCTAAGGACCAGGAAGTAGAAGCAACATCTGCATCCGCAACAAGCGCAGATGCATCATCAACAGACGACTCGCTCCTGGAACTGGTATTTGTACTGCAGCCGGATAATACCGTTAAGCTGGTACCGGTACAAGCAGGTATCCAGGATCTTAACAACATTGAAATCTTAAGCGGACTCAACGAAGGCGATGAGGTCATTACCGGGCCGTACACCATTGTAAGTAAAACCCTCAAAAACGGATCAAAAGTAAAAGTGGTGCCCCGCAGCCAGTTGTTTGAAAGTACTAAATAGCAGGATGGATACATGCAGCATGTCTTCCATCTATATCTTCTGTTAAGAGTAGATAGATAGCGCTGTTACTATAACGGCTGTTTACATCAAACTTCTGATATATGCCAGCAGATCTGCTACCTGCTCATCTGTATACCGGTCTATCAGGCCCCGGGGCATAAAAGAACGGCCACCCAACACCTGTGTGCGTTTTATGTCCGCTTCTGGAATAAATATTTTATTGCCTCCCATCACAGCAATCGTAATGCCGTTATCGGCCCGCTGGTAAAGGTAGCCCTCTAGGGTACTGTTGTCTTTTTTGATCACCCTGAATAACTCGTAGCCGCCTTCCACGGCTGCATCGGGATCGAGAATGGCCGTCAGCAGCGCTTCGTCGTCTCGATTGCCCGATCCATCCAGCGCAGGTGCAATATCCTGTCCGTTACTGCCTACTTTGTGGCATACCAGGCAGGTGCTTTGAAAAATCACCTTTCCTTTTTCGGGATCGCCTGAGCGCTTTTGTGCGATACCCCTATATTTTTCCAGACGCTCTTGAAAAGCCTTTTCTTCTTCGGCTTTTTTCCGGTGCACCGCTTCCAATATGGCGGTTCCCTGCGGATCTTTTTCATCTGCATTCCGTACGCTTTCTGCAGCCGACACGCTAAAACTGGTGGCATCTATCTGCTTACCGGCGTACAGTGCTTTCAGCAATCCGGCTCCCGGCACAGAACGCGATAACTCAGACACGAGGTGCTTTTTTTCATCCTCCCGTGCTTCAGACAATAATTTTTCTACTATTCCCCTGGCTGCTGCGGGCGCTGTATTCAATACGCTTCGTACTGCATATACACGTGCATTGAAATGTATGTTTTCATTTGCTGCTGCCTGCATAAGGGTCTGTCTGCTAGCCGGCAGGCCCTGCTCCAGCACACGCAACGCCAGGTGTACGGTACGATCGGCAGATGCACTGTTCACCAACGCGGCTACATCCCCGGCAGGTAATTTTATGTTCAATTTTTCGGCAGCTTCCAAAGCCAGGTTTTTGTTGTTGGCTTCACTGCTTGCCAGGAGATGACGGACGGCGGGCAGCAGCAGAGCCGGTATGGCCGGGGATTGCATGCGATCCACATGCTGCAATGCCGTGGTGATGTATCGTTTGCCATGGTCTGCATGTTGGAGCACCGGTCTTATAGCAGCCAGTATCCCGGGATGTTGCAGCATACCGGCTACCATTATCCATTCTGTTTCCTTTATATCAGCGGGGAGGTCCTGCTGCCAGGCCTGCAGGAACCAGGCTTCGCGCTGCCCTTCCGGAAGGGCCAGGGCGGCCCACCTCAGGTGTGATGCAGAGATATGATTGGAATGATCCTTCAGATAAGAAAGCAGCAATTCGGGATACATTGCCAGGCCTTTCAATGCCAGGTACCGTTCAAATTTTCTTTCAAAACTACCACCCATGGCATTGCCCGGCAGCTCCGGCCTGCAAGCTCTGATTAGTATACCCGTGACGGCGGTATCTGCATATCCGGGCGTACTCAATGTACGCAGGCATTGCGAGCGCACCATAGCATTGGCATCTTCTATCAGGGGTGAAATCGCAGCTGCCAGCGTTGCAGCCGGAAGTTCAAAACTCCCCAGGCTGCGTACGGCTTCTCTTCTGAGATCGTCGGCTGCTGTTTGCGACAGCAGGTTATGCATCAGTTCGGGATCATAGTGTTTTAATCCTTCCAGGGCCCACAAAGCATGTATGCGTACCGATTCAGGTTGACCGGCATCGCCGGCTGTTGCTTTCAGCGCCGGGATGAGGGCTTGCGTTTCAGACACTGGTCGCTCCAATACCTGGTTCAGCGCTGCCCGCCGCGCCCAAAGCGAAGGCGATTGAATATGCGCTGCCAGTTGATCCACAGGCAATGTATAATAATTGGTGATGTTTTTAGGCGGCTGCGATTTATGGCGGATACGCCAGATACGCCCCCGTGTTTTATCGCGCTCGGGATGCGAGGTGGGTACTTCGTTGTGCGAAATGATCTTGTTGTACCAGTCTGCAATGTATAAGCTGCCATCCGGACCAAACTCTATATTCACAGGGCGGAAGAACTTATCCTTTGAGGTCAGAAAATCGGGGAGGTGTTCGCCGGATACGCTGCCATCTGCATGGCGTTGTACTTTTACGGCATTGATGGTACTGGTGATGGGGTTGGCAAGAAAAGCCACCTCTTTCCACTCCGGCGGAAACGACCCGGACTCATCGTCTGAAAAGGCCAGTCCGGAAATACCGGTACCGCCTACCCGAAAATCGAACAGTTCGGGCATCCAGGGCTGATAGGCAGCAAAACGCTCATTGCCTATACCGCGCAGCGCCGATCCCGGCTCCATTGGTACTACGCTGAAGCCCAGGTCGTTGGCTTCGGTCATGTACCACTGTCCGCTGGCGCGCAACTGAAAGCCCCAGATATTGTTTAGCCCGGCGGTAACAATCTCCATTTGTTGACCGTCTCCCGTAAAGCGTGCTATTTTACTATAGTCCATCCGCTGTTTCATGCCTTTGTTCCGATACGACTGTACCTCTCCCTTGTTGAGTGCGCCATGGCTGAAGTAGAACCATCCCCCGGGTCCTCTTACAAGAGCATGCGCCATCGTATGGGTATCAGTAAATCCGAATCCGGTAAATAAACTGTCGCGGTGGTCTGCCTTGCCGTCGCCATCAGCATCATCCAGAAAAAACAATTCCGAACCCTGTGCCACGTAGGCCCCGCTTTTATACGGCAGTATACTCATGGGTATAGTAAGCCCATCAGCCCAAACCGTCACATCCGTGGCCGGTTGTTTGTAATCGTAAAAGCCGGATAGTACCAGTATTTTGTCTTCGCCCTTTGTAATGCCTTTGTACAGATCCAGCGCACGCCGGAAATTGGGATGCGATCGCTGCTTTTCAGCATCGTTCATTAATTCCAGCAGATCGTTCCATTGAATATCCGCAATAGGATCCAGCGGATACATCACGGCAGTCTGCGTCCATAACCTTCCGGCATCATCAAATGTAATATCAATGGGGTTGACAATACCATCTTCTTCGCTGGCAATAAGTTCTACGATAAACCCTTCGGGCACTGTAAAGCCAGACAATTCTTCTCCGGCCGTTCGGTTTTCGGGAGTATCCCAGTCAATATTCAGTTTTCTTTCGCCTTGCGTACAGGACACAATGGACAATGCCATTGAAACAATGAGGGTGGAGGGTTTCATATATTCAGAAGCAATTAATACTCTGTAATGGTGATGTCGCTGATTTCTATTTTTGCTGCGCCACCGGAATGCAATTGAAAGCCTATAACACCGCGGGAAGGTATACCCGCATCTTTTTCGATATAGTCTGCGGTTTTTACTCCGTTGATGTACAACTCATGCCGGTTGCCGATCACGCGTACAATATAACTGTTCCATCCATCTTCCTTCAGCAACTTTGTCAATACAGAAAGGTCACCTGCTACCAGTTGCCCCCGCCGGTGTTCATCGTATATATCTCCCCAGTATCCATTGCCGATGTCTGCCTGGTATCCTATAATATCTCCATCTTTTATGGTAGATCGGTATTGAACGCCGCTGTTGATCATGCCAGTGGAGGGGTTGCCCGACAGACGGAACAAGAATCGAAGTTCAAAATTTTCGAACTCCTTCTCTGTACAGAGATAGGTATTGCTTTTTACTTTGTCTCTGCCATTGCCTCCAGTAATATTTCCATTCTCCACTTTCCATAAAGCCCTGTCTGCCGCCACTATGGTTTTCCAGCCGGAAAGCGTTTTACCGTCAAACAAAGCAACACCGTTGATGTTTCCATTCTGGGCAAACGCAGTTGACGAGAAACACGCAAACAGCAATACCGCGCAAAATTTGCCGATTGTAAACAAAGACCGGGAGAGTGGATTCTGCTTCATTTGTATGGTTTTTACAACTTGTAGGTATATTTTAGAAGGTGTACATCGCCCTGATAATTTTTTATAGCAAATCGTACCTGTAAGGAATAAACGATATGGTGACCATAGTATCCAGACAATATATCCTATTAAGATACGAAAACTCCCGCATATCCCTGTCGATTTAATTTGCGCGGTCGCCTGCGCACAGCACTTAATTTACGAGTATTTCATCTATCAGCAACATAGCCTGCTCTCCTTTCGCCCGCGCCCATGAAGGTTGTTTTGCCAGGGGTTTTGCTATAATCTTCAGGCACGAGATGGTGGCCGGTGAAAATGCAGTAGCAATGGTTTGGGCCATACTTCCGTCTTTTTGGCCGGGCATAGCGGGCTTTACCGAAGCAAGCAGTTTAAGATTATCGGGATCCGTTCCGCCCCAAATTTCAATTGATTCCGGCGGAAACGCCTGGTCATTTGCCGATATATAAGCATGCAGCTCTACAGACTTTACAGTAACGGGCTGCCGGTAAAGACACATCAGCGCCAACGGCTGTTGCTTAAACCCAACCCATTTATTTTTGGTATACCGGTATATATTGGTTCCTCCCAGTTCGCCGTCGAAGAAGGTTTGCACCCCGGCACCCCGGTAGTTTTCAAATGGCTCTGCCATATAATAGAGGCTGTCCGGCTTGTATGCATTTCTGAAAAAGGTGAATGCCGCTACCTCGCTGCTTATCCATCCTTCTTTGAAGGCTTTCGCTTTTACCGTTGTGTTTTCTGTAATAAATGCTCCTGCCTTCATCAATGGAGCGTTTACACTGTCTGGCTCCGTTCCATCGGTCGTGTACCGGATATCTACCCCATAGATCGGGTGTTCCAGTGGCAGCAGCAAGGTATCTGAAAATACTACGGCGTTGTCTGAAAGCCGTGGCGGTATCAACTTCGATGGAACGCCATCATCCCTGTAGCCGGTAATAAACGATATATCCGGGAGATCTTTTTTCAATGCCTCTATGTCTGCCTCACTGATCGGGTTATTCCATATAGCCACCTGCTGCAGACTTTTTATCGCCTGCAGTTGCTGCAGACTGTTATAATCTGCTTTGGTGCCTGATACATACAGGTTTCGAAGATGCGGCAGACTGGCCAGCGATTGTAAGCCCGGCCCTGTAATATCGGTGAAGTTCAGGTTCAGGCGACGCAGGTTTTGGAACTGAGCAACTATGGCAAGGTCTTCATCCCTGACGGGCAGTTTGTTCATATCGAGCGATACCACCTGTGTTTTCACCGGCAGCAGTTCCTCCAGTTTACCCACCGTCCAGGTAGCGCTGTTGTACATTTTCACAGCCAGCGCAGGCGACTCTCTTGCGAGCGTACTCACCAGCCGGTCGTTGGTATTCAGTTGTTTTACCAGTTCTTTTCTGGCAGGAGGAAAGTCAAACGATTCCTGCGTATCGAGAAAGAGAGCGGCCATTTCACGCAATGAGTCGCCGGGTTCCAGCGCAATAAGTTTGGTTGAAAAATCTGCCCCGCGCTGTACCCACAATTCCAGCACAGCTATTTCCTCAGGAGTAAGTGCGGGCTTACCCGGCGGAGGCATCCGCTTTTCATCATCCTCCGGCAAATGGATGCGCTCCAGCAGCAAGCTGATCTCCGGCTGTCCCGCCACGAAAAGGGCTCCCGTTTTTCCTCCCTTCACGAATGATGCGGAATCGCGCAACACCAGGTTGCCTTTTGCTTTGCCGGGGTTATGGCACGATGCACATTTTGTCTGTACAATGGGCATCACAATATGATCGAAAACAACGGCATCTTCCATCGACACCCTTTCTCTCTTTTCTTCTGCCACCGGCAGCAAAAAGCCCTCTCCGTGCGTAAGGGTAGCGCCAAAATGCCCTGTGGCGCCTACCAGAAAAATGAAGAGCACTGAAATAATTTTATACAACCGCAGGTTTTTCCAAAGCCGGTCGCGAAACCAGTATACAAAGGAAGACACAAATACGATGGCAATGCCCGTCCACATATGCAGGTTCAGGGTTTCTCCTGCATAACCGTCTTCTCTCGATAAAAACAGACCAGTTATAACAGTAATCGCAGAGAAAAGAGAAGACACTAACAGCAGATGACTCGTCAACTGGTGGTGCGCCTGCTGATGATATGGGTTGCTGAACCGGAAGAAAACAGCCACCAGTGTAAGAACAAGCAGTACGATAGGGAAATGCAGCACCACAGGATGCAGCCTTCCTAAAGGAAGCAGCCATCCGGGTACGTAGAGACTATTGTTGAATACCGCTATAAACGCGATATAAATATTAAGGGCAAACAGTATGTTTTCAGCCGGCTTCCTAAGGTTCACGGGGTATAATAATTTGTATGCGTCTTAAGTTGTAGAAAGATCAGGCTATGAGGTCTTTTACAACGGTACCGGCCACATCTGTCAAACGATATCTTCTTCCAAGGTGCTTATAGGTCAACCTTTCATGATCCAGCCCCAGCAGGTGGAGCATCGTAGCATGGAAGTCGTGCACATGCACGGGATTTTTCACGATGTTATAGCCGAACTCATCCGTTTCCCCATACACCATTCCCCGCTTGATGCCGCCTCCGGTCATCCATATAGAAAAACAGCGTGGATGATGATCACGTCCATAATTGTTGTGTTGCAATCGCCCCTGCGAATAGTTGGTACGGCCAAACTCACCCCCCCATATCACGAGGGTTTCGTCCAGCAGCCCCCTTTGTTTCAGGTCTGTGATCAGGGCGGCAGAAGCCTGGTCGGTATCGAGCGCCTGCCCGGCCATTTCATTAGGCAGGTTGCTATGCTGATCCCATCCCTGGTGGTACAATTGCACAAATCTAACGCCGCTCTCCGAAAGCTTGCGGGCCAACAGGCAGTTGGCAGCATAGGTGCCGGGTACCAGACAATCTGCTCCGTATAGTTTGATGATGGAATCCGGTTCTTTAGACAGGTCCATGATCTCCGGCACTGCTGTCTGCATCCGATATGCCATTTCGTACTGCTGTACCTTGGTCGTAATTTCCGGATCGCCAAATTCTTTATAAGTGATTTCGTTGAGCTGCCCGAGGTGATCCAGTATTTTCCGGCGGTTCTGCCGGTCCATTCCTTTGGGATCTTTCAGGTACAGTACCGGATCGTCGCTATCGCTGAACTGTATACCCTGGTGGATGGAATCGAGAAAACCATTGCTCCACAACTTACTGTACACGCCCTGCGCATCTCCCTTCCCTCTAGACAGCAATACGGTAAAGGCGGGCAGGTTGTTATTTTCGCTGCCCAATCCATAACTGAGCCAGGCACCCATGCTGGGCAGGTTGCCCTGCTGCGCGCCTGTTTGAAAAAATGTGAGCGCGGGGTCGTGGTTAATCGCTTCGGTGTACATAGACCGTATGATACAGATATCATCCACTATTTTGGAGGTATGGGGAAACAGATCACTTACCCATGCCCGTGATTCACCATACTGGTTAAAATCATAATAGGAGCCAACCAAAGGAAAAGAAGATTGTCCGGAGGTCATGCCGGTGAGGCGTTGGCCCCTGCGGATAGATTCCGGCAATTCCATGCCCATCATTTCCCTGAGCTTCGGCTTGTAGTCGAAAGACTCCAACTGAGAAGGTGCTCCGTTTTGCGACAAATAAATCACTCTTTTTGCCTTAGGAGCAAAATGCGGTACGCCCGGTACAAATGCTTCCGCCTCTTCTCCGCCTCTGCGGAAGAGGTCGGGAATCATAAGCGATCCAAGTGCCACGCTGCCCAGCCCCAGGCTCAGCTTCGACAAAAACCTCCGCCGGTTAAGGTTGAGGTTATATTCCATCATGTTTTTATTCATAACCTTCTTTTTTAAGGGTACCGCTTTTCAGGATCTGGAAATGGTTTCTTCCATATTGTATAAGGCAGATATTACCTGCATCAGCGATGCCGTTAACTTTTTATCGATGTTTTCATCCTGCGGATACTCACCTACCGACAGCATTTCCACAGCCTTGTGCAGATCAATTTCCCTGGTTTGCTCTTCGTACAGGTTGGTGAGTATCTTCATTTCTTCCTCACCCGGATTTCTGCAAACGATCAGCCGGAATGCGGTTCTGATTTTGTCTTCCGGGGCGATAGCCTCCTGTTGTAAACGGGTAGCCAACACCCTGGCAGCCTCCAGCACCGTAGGATCATTCATCATTACCAGCGCCTGCAGGGGTGTATTGGTGGTGAGGCGGCCGGTTTCACACACCTCGCGCTTGCTGGCGTCGAAAATACTCATTTGAGGGGGCAGTACGGTTCTTTTCACCAGGGTATACAGTCCCCGCCTGTACAAACTTTCGCCCCTATCCTGAATATAGGTAGCCAATATACCTCTTCCTGAAGTAGCGGTTTCCCACAATCCTTTCGGCTGGTAGTGCTTTACGCTGGGGCCGCCCAGTTTTTTAACCAACAGCCCGCTGCTGGAAAGTACAATATCCCGTACCAGCTCTGCCTTTACGCGGTGGCGGGACGCTCGCGCCAACAGGTTATTGTCCGGATCGCGCTCCAGTTTTTCTTTGGATATTACTGACGACTGGCGGTAGGTGGCAGACATAGTCATTTGTTTGATCAGCCTTTTGATATCCCAGCCGTTTTCCATAAAGTCTACAGCCAGCCAGTCGAGCAGTTCGGGATGCGTAGGCAGGGAACCCTGCATACCAAAATCAGCGGTTGTGCTTACGATACCTTTCCCGAAAAACTCCTGCCACATGTGGTTAACAAATATCCTTGCTGTCAACGGGTTCTTTGTATCGAATAGCCATTGGGTAAGCCCAACGCGGTTAGCAGGGTATGCAGCATCGAAGGGCATAACAGACTCCGGCGTGCCAGGGGTTACTTCTTCTGTAGGTGCATCGTAAGCACCACGGTCCAGCACATACGCTTTTCTCACAGAATCCTTCAGTTCCCCCATAACAGATATTTTCAGGGTATTGGTATCGGTTTTCTGAACAAAACTCAGTATTCCCTTTACGTCTTCGTTCGTTATCTCCATTTGCGGGTTCTTGGCAAACGACTGCACGTTATGCGTTCCCCCCTCTATCCCTCTTTCTTCTATATTATTAAAAAAAGAAAACATCTGGAAGTATTCCTTCTGCGACAAGGGATCGTATTTGTGGTCGTGGCAACGGGCACACTCAAACGAAATACCCAGAAATGCTTTTCCGAAGGTATTGGTTCTGTCGGCAACGTATTCCACCCGGTACTCTTCCTGAATAATGCCTCCTTCTTCGGTTATCTTATGATTGCGGTTAAAGCTGGTGGCCAGCAGTTGTTCCTTGTTGGCTTCCGGCAGCAGATCGCCTGCCAGTTGCCAGGTCACAAACTGGTCGTAGGGCATATTTCTGTTAAAAGCATGGATCACCCAGTCGCGCCAGGGCCATTGGCTGCGGTAGTTATCATCCTGGTAACCATGAGAATCTGCATATCGTGCCAGATCGAGCCAGTAAATGGCCATCTTTTCTCCATAGGCCTCCGACTGCAACAGTTCATCTACCATTGTCTGGTATGCATCGTTGCTGTTATCGGCAAGAAAGCGCTCCATCATGTCCAGAGTAGGCGGCAACCCTGTAATATCCAGGCATATCCGCTTCAGCAACCGCTCTTTGTCTGCAGCTTCATTGGGTTGCAGTTTGGCCTGCTCCAGCTTTTGCAGAATAAAATAATCGATTTCGTTAAGTGCCCAGTCTTCGTTTCTGACTTTTGGCAGTGAGCTCTTCACAGGCGTGGTGAAAGCCCAATGGCGTTCGTACTGAGCGCCCTGTTCAATCCATTTTTTAATCAGTTGTATTTCCTGCCCGGTGAGGGTTAGATTAGAAGACAGGGGAGGCATAATCAAGGCTGGATCATCTGTTACCAGGCGCGTATACGCCGCAGATAGTTCCGGCTTTCCGGGTACAATAGCATGCATGCCCGGATTGTCGCGGAGCGCTTCGTAAGCATTTTCGGCTATATCTAACCGTAATCCTCCTTCTTGCTTGTTCGCATCAGGACCATGGCAGGCAAAGCATTTATCGGACAGAATGGGTCTTATATCGAAGTTATAACTGATATGCGCCGATGTTGGCATATTGCCCGAACCACTGCTGTTGCAAGACTGCATCAGCATAATACTAACAGTAATCCCCAGGGATATCAGCAACAATATCTTTTTCATGACATACAATTCGAAGTGGGTTTTTAACACCAGCGCTTGTAGCAAGTTACAACAATATCGCTTGCCCGGGGGCCGACATGCTAAAATGCTTTACAAAACGGGTAGTTTTTATAAATAATTGCTATACGTCAATGCCGTGTTGGCTATGGCGAAGTAGACTCATTTACATAGGCTTCGAGTTTTTGGTTTTTCTCCAGTGGACCCAGTAAAAATAATATAACCAGCACCGCTATCAAAGCCAGCACACCATAGCCTACAAAAACCGTATGGTAGGCAAATGTATAGTCATAGGCTTTCGACAGCTTTTCGATAGTGGTACCAGACAATGCCTGGAATACCGCCCCACCTAACCCTGCGCCTACGCTTGCCACCCCCCACACCGAAGCGGTAGCGCTCAGCGGTACCACATCGGCCGGGAATGCCATGGTATTAGACGTGTATGCGGCATACCCAAAACCTGCCATGCTCAACACCACCAGCGCTGTGGTGGGATTGGTGATGATAAAAGGACCCAGGATGAGCGACAGTACCAGCAGGGATCCGAAAGTGCCCACGGCTATTTTTCTGGCCCGGGGCACCGGTACTCCTTTGCGGATGATAAATTGTGTGAAAAGCCCTCCGAGTATATTACCGATATCGGCCACAATAAAAGGAAACATGGCAAACCAACCGATCTTTTCTATACCCCAGCCATGCACATCTACCAGATAACGACCAATCCAGAAGGTGATAAAATACCATACCGGATCCATGAATACTTTAGAAAAGGTAAGCCAGGCTACGAAACGGGTTTTAACGAGCTTCGGAAACGGGATGGTACGGGCTTTGGCCGCTTTTTCCATACGCGCCGGTGTATAGTAAGTAAACCAAAACGCCACCAGCCAGACATAACCCACACTGCTGATGATGATAAAGGTTGCCTGCCATCCGTAGTTCATGCCCAGCCAGGCAATCAAAGGAGGGGCTACAATAGCCCCCACGGCAGAACCGCTGTTGAATATGCCAGTGGCAGTAGAGCGTTCTTCGGGCGTAAACCATTCACTGGTTAGTTTGATAGCCGCCGGCCAGTTGCCTGCTTCGCCTATACCTAACAGAAAGCGGGCTATTCCAAAATGAAAAGGCAGCCGCGCAAACGCGTGCAGCAGGGAAGCGGTGGTCCAGAAAGCCATACAAATAGAATAACCAAGCCGCGTGCCCAACCTGTCTATTATAAAGCCCGATACCAGATTGGATGCCATGTAAGCAACAAAAAATGCCGTGGCAATATATCCGAACGCGTCATTGGGAATCAGTTCCCGCAGCTCACCATCGGCGCTCAGGTAGTTGAATGCCAGACGATCTACATAATTAAGCACGGTAGCAAAAAATGCAAACGACAGCATTATCCAGCGCATGCGGGGCAGACCTGCGGACTTGTCGGCCAGGGGATTACTACTCATATTGGGATAACAGGTTTTGTGCCAGTATGCTTTCACATACTTTCATGGTTTGTAATACATCTTTGAAAGGAGAGGATGTTTTTTCTATACCAGAACGGACGGACGATATAAACTCGCGATTTTTCTGGTGGAATCCCCCGTACATATATAACGCAGTACTGCCTGCTATTTCCATTGCATCGTAACGTACACCGTTGTAATCGCCATCTGCATATATAAATCCTTCCTTTTCCGGCTCCGACTCTATAGAAATGCCCGGACTGTGCGCTTCTACCCTGAATACTCTTCTGCCGGCGCTCCAATTGCCAACAGCATAGCAGACAGCCCCATTGTTGAAATGAAGACCAGCGCCGATCCAGTTAAGGTCCGGTGTAAGTATGCTACGACAGGTGGCCGTTATATTGACCACGTCGCCACCGCATAGCCACCGGGCTGTATCCACGCAATGAACGAAGTCGTCCAGCATCCTGTCTCTCGAATTCACCATGGGGCCAATGTTGAATTTATTAAAACTTACCACTGCATGTGTTACAGGGCCGCGTGCCAGACATTGCGCATGCAGGTATTGCAACAACGGGCTGGATCGCCGCTGAAGGGATACCTGGGTAATACAGCCATGCTTTTCTGCAAGATGGGCCAGCATCCGGGCCTGATGCCAGGTGAGCCCCATTGGCTTTTCTATAAAAAGGGGAAAGCCCTGCTGCAGGCACCAATACCATACGTCGAGCATATGCTGCGGCTGCCCAATTGCATACACACCATCAGGACGTATTCGCAGAAGATGCTGCTGGTAATCTGTTGGTGAAGACATGGCAAAAAGCTTGTCGGCTGCTATACCATACCTCTCGCCGGTTTGACGCAACCGTTCTGCATTAAAGGCAAATAGCCCTGCTATTTCCACATCATCCATAGAGGCAAGCGAAGGCAAGTGCACTTTATTGGCAAAATCACCGTTTCCTATGATGCATACCCTCGCTTTCATGCCCGCAGATCTATTTGTTGAGTTTAAGATGCTTATCCAGAAATTCAAATGTTCCCACGCCGTTAATGCTGTGCGGTCCGGAGAAATGTTCTATATCCACCGCATCTTCACGCCCTATCAGGTTGTAATAGCGCCTTACTTTGGCGTATTCATAATTTACCCATTCATCTGTGCCCACACCATCGAAATGTCCACGCTCCACCATGAAAGGGCGGGGCGCTATCAAAGCGGCCATCTCCGCGTAGTTAAACGTATGACCAAGGTTCCATTCCGGCATGTCATACTCTCCCGTATATACATACCCGAAATTGTGTTCGGAGGAGGACACTTTCCGTACCCACTCGTTAAAATCTGCCGAACATACAGACATTGCATATCCTTTTACAAGGGCGGGTACGCGCATGGCAGTTTTCCCCCCATAAGAAAGTCCGTACATGGCTACCTGTTCTGCATCCACAAAGCTGAGCTGCTGCAACCACTCTACAATCCGTTCGTGCTGACTGATAATTACTGAAAACAGCGTAAGTCCCAGTGGGTTCGCTTTTCGCTGAATAACGCGGAATTTATCTTCTCCCCTGTAGGGGTTATGAGGGGCAAAAGTTATATAGCCTTTTTCAGCCAGGTGGGTGGCATACCCTTTATAATAATGATAATTTTTGTGGGTAGAATCGGTGGTGACCACGTCGCCGGGTAACCCCTCCAGACCATGCTGGCACACAATCACAGGCCGCTGCTGACCCGCCGGTATGTTTTTTGGAACCACCAATATGCCCCAGGCAAATACGTCGGGAGTGTATACGTCCAGTACCACCTCGTAACTGGTCCATTTATCGGACTCTTCATACACCCGTGCCCTTGCATTGAACGGCACTTTCGGAGAAGGCAACCTTCCCAATACCTCTCCAAACTGTGTTCTCAGCGCTTCGCGCGTAGCAGCCTGTTGTGCGGCATCGCCGTCACCAAGCGGTTTCCACACTTTTTCGTTTCTTGTTCTTTCGCAAATGGAGAGCTCCCACTGCACCCTGGCCGTCATTTCACGCACCTGGCGCTCCTGCCTGCGTTTCCCATCTGTCCAGGAAGCAGGTTTTACAACCGCAGGGGTAAACTGCACTTTTACTGACAATGGCTGCGTAAAGGCATTAAGGGCGGGCTCACTGAATACATCTTTCACCGGTTGACCGCCGGCCGTGATCAATTGAAGGTGCTGTTTGCCCCTGGTCAGAGCAACCGCCCGGTTGAACTCCTGCTGCACGTTTGCCATAGACGGGGTGCTGAGAACGCCCGGAGTGGCACCGCGATTACTGTGCACCAGCTCCGGACCGGGGGCCGCTTCTATCACCAGGCTGCGCGGCCATACCATCATAGCGAGTTCGGCATCCCCAAAAGTCTTCAGCAGTCCGAACACATTGCGGTAAATCGGCTCCTGCCACAAGGCCTCCCTTTTATTAAAGTATCCACTCACAAGAGTGGTGGTAATCCGCTCGTCTATTGCTGCTGCATAGAGGGCCAGCAAACCGCCTTCTCCGTGGCCAGCCACTCCTACAGGAGCGGCGTTTGCCTGTTTTTCAAACCAGTCGATTGCGGCAAATATTTTCTGCAACTCATATCCTATTACATGACGACCGATGGTATACCCCTGGCGGTAAATCCATTCCCTATGTGGTTGTTGCGTTTGTCTTTTCAGGGACGGGTTGCCCGAGAAATCCGTTTCGCGGCTGATAAGCGCTGGAATCAGCACTTCCACGCCTCCCCGGGCCAGGCTGAGCGCCCTTCCGAACCCGGCACTTGCCGGCTGCTCCAGTCCGGCTAATGCTTCGGGCGTTACATCTGCATCGGGCAGCATCACCACCCGTGCTTTCGGTTGCACTTTCGGCCGGATCAGGATGCCCTCGGCCGAAAGGTTTTCGAGCGCGTTCCAGCGAACAGCATATATGGTGGCCCCTTCCACATCCAGCACGTAAGGCTGCAGGTGCGACCCGGTTTGTACTTCCAATTCAGGGGCTACTCTTTCTCCGGCAATCCCCAGCCGATCAGCCAACCATTCCCGTTGTGCTTCTGTTGACTGACGAAAAGCTTTTGCGTTACTGAAATTTGTTTTCCAGTGCACGTTTCTTTCTGCCTGCATGCGCGTTGTTTCATTTATCAGAAACCGGTTGATGCCTTCCACCATTATAGCAGAAAGATCTCCCTGCTCGGTCAGCGGCCTGCTTTCAAACGGCATCTTTTGTGCATACAGGCAAAATGTTGAAAACAAACAGCAGGATAGTATAATTATTCTTTTCATGACACAGGGCGATTTACTACGTTATTATTTTGCCGGATGACTGGATGATAGGTTTGGCCGGGTTTAACCCGCAAATAATGCTTATTTTATGCCTTTACATTTCCACATATTAACCAGGAGGTAAGATATATTATCATTCTTCCCGGGGAACGAGTCCCTATTTTAAGGTGCTTTTGTAACAATCACGGTGTCTGTCGGCAACAGGGGTACTATATAACCACCAGCATCAATATACACGCCCGGGAACGCCTGTTCCAATGCAGAAAGTTCTTCTGAAAAACGGATGCCCGTTTTATAAAGATACACAGACTGCAGCAGGGGCAGGTCTTTCAACGCCAGCACCCCTTTTACAGTAACGGGTGCACCTACCAGATTCAGGTACCTGAGTTGCTGTAAGGGTAATAAGTGCATCAGCCCCTCATCTGATATCTGGGTATCATTGAGGTTGAGACGGGTTAACGCTGTAAGCCTGCTGAAGACAGGCAGTGCCTGATCGGTTATAGAAGTGCTCCCGGCTTTCAGCCACACAATATGCCGTGCAAGTGGTTCCAGCAGCTCCATTTCCTGATCGGTTACCGACCGAAGGCTTAAAAAATTAACGGACAGATAGTTGCTGGAAGCCGACACGGGAACAACGTTTGCCCCGGTAGTTTTCAGCCGTTCTATTGCTTCGCCCGGCGCCGGTTCTATGGGATCGTCGGGAATATCTGCAGGCGCCGCTTCCCCGCTCTGTTCCAGCGCAGCGAGCACCCGCAATATTGCTTCCGGCTGTTCCAGGCTGTTGACCGGTTTACCGGCAGCAGCGCCGGTCTGTATCCACCAATGAATCAGCGATATTTCATTGTCCGTTAGCGGGGTTTTTCCTTTTGGCGGCATCCGCTTTTCGTCAGAAGGGTCCAGCACCAGGCGTGCAAACAGGTTACTTGCTTCCGGATCTCCGGCTACCAGTGTATTTCCTTCTTCCCCTCCTTTCAAAATTCTTTCATAATCGTCCAGCCGCAGTTTACCGCGTTGTTTGGAAGGTCCGTGACAACTATAACATTTTTGTGCCAGCACAGGTGCTATGATATCCTCATACGCCATTGCCTGCTGTACGTTTGTAATGATTTTTTTATCCCGCATGGAGGATTCATTTCCTTTCCAGGCTATAGAGAGGTATCCTTCACCATGCGTGAGCGTACCGCCAAGGTGACCGGTAATGGATAATAGTATGGCTACGATCAGCGACAACGCCAGCCTGCCCGCAGCAACAGTTTTTGCACCTGACGGCGTTACGAAAAGAAAGTAATATACCAATGCTGCCATGGCCACCGTTATGCCCATCCAGCGGTGACGCTCCAGTACAGGCCCCTCGTAATCGCCTCCTGCCGCCAGCAGCCAGCCACTGACACAAGAGAGAAGCGCGCCGATCGCGCCTAATAACAAACTGATCTTCACCGCAGGCAACAGGGCTTTCCCGGACGGCCTGAAGCTTAGCCAGTGTAATACAACGCCCAGCAAAAGAATACCGATGGGCATATGAACCAGAAGCGGATGCAGACGACCGCTGAATTCTGCAATTTGCAATACATGCATAGATACGGACTGTAAAATTATGCTACAATTTCGTGTATCACCCGTCCGCCTACATCTGTGAGCCTGAAGGGCCTTCCCTGGAACTGGTATATCAATTTTTCATGGTCAAAACCCAACTGATGCAGCATGGTAGCGTGTATATCATGTACATCTACCTTACCGGAAACAGGCGTATAGCCTATCTCATCTGTTTCTCCAAACGTGGTTCCACGTTTAATACCACCTCCAGCCATCCAGATAGTAAAAGCTTCTGCGTGATGGTCTCTTCCCAGAAACGAGTTTTCCTTGCCATCCCTGTTTTCCTGCATGGGCGTTCTCCCGAATTCGCCGCCCCATACTACCAGGGTTTCTTCCAGCAGCCCTCGCTGCTTCAGGTCAAGAAGCAAAGCTGTAGTCGCTTTGTCCACACTTCTGCATTTGTTGATAAAACCAATATTCAGATCGCTGGAAGGGTCTATACCATGGGTATCCCAGCCCCAGTCGAAAAGTTGTACATACCGTACTCCTTTTTCCACGAGCTTTCTGGCCAACAGGCAATTGTTGGCAAAACTTCCCCTGCCCGGCTTTGCACCATACATTTCGTGAATGTATTCGGGTTCGTCTGTAATGTCCATCGCTTCCGGTACCGACATCTGCATTCGGTAAGCGAGCTCATATTGTGAAATCCGGGAGAGTATTTCAGGGTCTTTGAACTCTTCGTAGGTCTTCCGGTTCACATCGTTAATGGCATCGATGGATGCTTTCCTGATGTTCTTGTTCATCCCTTTCGGATTGTTGATAAACAACACAGGATCACCTTCGGAACGACACTGCACGCCCTGGTACACAGAGGGAAGAAACCCGCTGCCCCAAACGCTTTTTCCGGCATCCGGATTTTTGCCCCCGGACACCAATACCACATAAGCCGGCAGATTAGTGTTTTCCGAACCCAGTCCATAGCTGGCCCAGGCGCCTACACTGGGTCTCCCCAGCCTTCCCGATCCGGTATGCATCATCAATTGTGCGGGCGCATGGTTAAACTGATCTGTTTGTACAGCTTTCAAAAAGCTTACCTCGTCGGCTACAGAAGCGAAATGCGGCATTTTATCCGATACCCAGGCACCGCTTTCGCCGCGCTGCAAAAAGCTGGCCTGCGGTCCGAGCATTTTCGGTACACCTCTGATAAAAGCAAATCTTTTTCCCTCCAGAAGAGAGGGCGGACATTCTTTCCCGTTCAGTTTCATCAACTCGGGCTTGTAATCAAACAACTCCAGTTGGGAGGGAGCACCTGCCATATGCAGGTATATCACAGATTTTGCCTTTCCGGCAAACAAAGGCGCTTTACCGCTGAGTGGATTGTTGCTATCGGTCAATACGTTAGCGAGGGTATTTTGTACCGGGTCTGACCGGAAAAGGCCGCAACTACCCAACAGCGAGCCCAGCGCCATTGCACCCAATCCGGTCACGCTCTGCTTCAGAAAATGCCGCCGGGTTTCCAGGCGAAGCGTTTCAAAGCTGGCTTCCTGCAATATTCTCTGATCGTTCAATTCTTTTCGTGTCATATTGCTTCATTTAGCACAGTTATCAATATAATCAGTTCTTTGTAATGAATTCATCAAGATTTAGCATCGCATTAGCCACTACAATCAATGCGGCTTTATCGGGATTGTCGTCTTCTCCGTGCTCATCTATGAGCTCTCTCGCACTGGCCGTTTCAGCCGCCAGCTCCTGCTTCACCTGTTGATGCAGTTGTGCAAGCGTTTCCAGTTTTTCCGGATCAATCTCTCTGTACATAGCCATCCTGTATCCGCTGCTGATTTGTTTTTGCAGATCGCCACCCTGCTTTTCCATCCGACCGGCAAAGCTCCGCGCCATTTCCAGATAGGCGCTGTCGTTGAGCAAAGCCAGGGCCTGGAGAGGGGTATTGGTTCTGATACGGCGCGCCTGACACACTTCGCGGGCTATCCCGTCGAAACTAATCATGGAGGGGTAAGGAGCCGCCCGTTTCCAGTGTGTATAAATGGCCCGGCGATGCTGATCTTCTCCTTCACTTTTTACCCACGTAACGCGGGCATAGGGAGACAGCCAGATGCCTTCCGGTTGGTAGGGCATAACGCTGGGGCCGTACATTTTGGTACTCAGCAGACCTGATACCGCCAGCCCCTGATCCCTGATCTGCTCCGCAGTCAGTCGTACCCTGGGCCCCCGCGCATAGTATTTATTGAAGGGATCGGCTTCCAGTTTTTCGGGGCTCACTTCCGAAGACTGACGATACGTGGCAGACATTACTATAGTGCGGATCAGTTGTTTCAGACTCCAGTTGTATTCATTCATCAACTGCCATGAGAGCCAGTCCATCAGGGGCTGGTGTGTGGGCGAAATTCCCTGGGTGCCGATATCTTCCAGTGTTTCGGCGATACCCTGCCCCATTAGCTGCTCCCAAATCCTGTTTACCAGCGTGCGGGAAGTGAGCGGATTATCTTTTGCCGTCAGCCACATGGCCAATCCGAGGCGGTTGCGCGGCGCTCCTTCCGGAAAAGGATTGAGGGAGGCTGGCGTTCCGGGTTGCACCTCGTCTCCTTTTTCGAGCCAGTTACCCCTCACAAACACATGGGTTTTTCGGGTCATATCCTCAGGGTTTTCCATCATAATGGGCGTAGCGGTGAAGCTGCGGCTCCCCGCCAGGTGCAGAAATGCCTGATACATCGCTTCATACCCCTGCCGTTCTTTACCCGGAAATTCTCCCGTGAAATAAAACCAGTCGAAATAAGCGAGGTAGTCTTCATTGTTTTTGTCAATATCGGGATTGTTGAACGAAAAATAGATATCGCGGGTGCCTTCAACCGGTTCAAGGTCTATGGCCGCCACTTTCCAGGAAGAAGAAGGCTCCAGGTTCACAGATGCCAGCAGTTTCCCTCCTACACTATCGGCGTAAATATTCCATTGACTATTGGGGGCGTAACAGCGGTAGCGGAATATCAACCTGGTTTTTTGCCGGAGGTTTACAGTGGCCAGCCTGCACCGCGCCAGGTTGCTCAGAGATAGGTATTCGCTCAATGATATTTCACTTCGGTAGAAGTTATTTGCCACCAGCGAGTTGATGGCAGGCTGTCCGGTCTTCAAAAACGTAACCAGCTCCTTTTGTTTTTCCGGTGTGGCATGTTGTTGTATCCAGGCTTTTACTTCCTCATATTTTACCGAGTCTTCTCCCTTGTATTCACGAAAGAGCGGATACTCATCTATAGCATCTTCATCGCGGGTATTGTTGAAGAATGCCAGGAATTTAAAATACTCTTCGTGTGTAAACGGGTCGTAAGGATGGCTGTGGCACTGTACACACGCAAAGGTAGTGCCCATTAGCGTTTCCCAGGTGGTGTTCACACGGTCCATTACGGCTGCAACCCGGAACTCTTCATTATCCGATCCGCCTTCATCATTCGTAACGGTATTACGATGATAGGCGGTGGCGATAAACTGTTCGTCGGTTACCTCTGGCAACAGGTCGCCTGCCAGTTGTTCGGTAAGAAACCGGTCGTAAGGCATATCGTTGTTAAACGCTTTTATGAGCCAGTCGCGATAACGCCAGATATTGCGGTAGCTGTCTTTTTCATATCCTTTACTGTCTGCATAGCGGGCGAGATCCATCCAGAGTGCGGTCCATCGCTCGCCGTATTGTGGCAGCGAAAGTAATGTATCTACCAATTGCGCATATGCATCACTGTTATTATTGTTAAGATACCATTGTGCAATAGCATCCGGCGCAGGCATACCAATGATGTCCAGACTGGCTCGCCGCAACAACGTAGGTTTGTCGGCCATAGCAGCCGGCTGCAGCCTTTCTTTCTTTAACTGTGTATATATAAAATTGTCTACGGGGTTAACTACCCAGTCGTTTCGTGAAGAGAAAAGTTTTGCTATACCAGATGCCACACCGGGCACGGTTACAGATTTTACAGGAATATACGCCCAATGTTCCCCCCATTTAGCGCCCTGCCGTATCCACCGTGTCAGCAGATCAATTTCTTCGTCGGAAAGCGGATCGTGTTTGTAGGGCATTCTTTCTTCCGGATCCGTTGCAGTGATCCGTTTTATCAGTTCGCTTTGTTCCGGCTTACCGGGAATGATGGCAGGCGTTCCACTATTGGTGGTGTCCATCGCTTCGTGCTCAAATAACAGACTAAAGCCGCCATCCTTTTTTACCCCGCCATGGCAACTAATACATTTACTGTTCAACAAAGGTTTTACCTCTGTACTAAAATTCACGCGGGGAGATAGCAGATAACTGTTGATGAAAACAGCACCTGCGATCATCAGCACCATTACCATCACGATGCCTCGTTTATTCAATATCCGCTTCATGCTCAACATTCTATGATTTACAGGCGGGCGCCCGTTTACTTACCATGCAATTAAATAACTAAAGCCGCAAAAACATTACTGTATATTAACCAGTATATAAAAAAATGGGGGTGCCACACACAAACAATACTGCATTATTTCTTCCTGCCCGCCGCCACCGTAGCCACATACTTATGCCATCAGAACCATATTAACATATAACTGATCTATGTTAACATAACCCCCGGTGTATTAACGCTTTAGCCAGGCAAATGCTAAAATTCAACACTCCAATGCTAAGAACCAGTAATAGCCTTTTTTGATTTCCGTCTAATATTACTTTCAATAACCAACTGAACTATTCACTGCATCGGCGCCCAGTTCTAAACCATATCCACCGGCGTTAGATATTTTCGAATGCAGTGCATGGTATTAGTCTGCCTTTCACCAAAAGCGAATTCATTTTTAAACCAACAATGATCACCATGAAATCCTGAGTTCACTACTGAAGAAGTGTTTGCCTCACCTGCGGATTTTTAAATCATCATCCAACGCAGGGTGACCCTGTCATTTTATTATTCATCAAACTACAGTTATGAGAAGTTTACTATCGTTAACGTTTATGCTTGTCGTGTGTATATTACATGCGCATGCACAAGAAAAAACAGTGAAGGGCACTGTAAGAAACATTGCCCGGGAACCTTTACCAGGTGCCACTGTAACAGTAAGGGGCAGTTCTGTTTCAACGTATACAGATGAATCCGGCAATTTTTCCATCGCCGTTTCTTCTGCCGAAGCTATCCTGGATATAAGCTATATCGGCTACAACGATCAAAGTATTGCCATCGGCAACCGTTCGCACATCGACATTGAGCTGGTGGAGAACAATGAAAAATCGCTGGACGATGTGGTGGTAATAGGGTATGCTACCACGAAAAAAAGTACGCTCACAGGTTCTGTGAGTACGGTGAAAGGCAGTGATGTCCGGCAGGCCCCGGTAATGAATGTCACCAATGCCCTGGTAGGCCGCTTGCCGGGAGTTACCTCCGTACAGCGCACGGGCGAGCCGGGAAAAGATGATGCGAGTATTACCATCAGAGGCGTAAACTCAATCGGCAATAACAGCCCCCTGGTGGTGGTAGACGGCGTTCCACTACGGTCGCTTTCCAGAATAGATCCCAATACCATCGAAAGCGTTACCGTGCTCAAAGACGCCTCTGCAGCCATTTACGGATCGGAGTCTGCAAACGGAGTTATACTGGTTACCACCAAACGCGGCAAAACGGGTAAGCCCACCGTGCAGTTCAATTTAAACCAGGCGTTTAACCAGGCCACTTTTATTCCCAGGATGACCAACGCTGTTGAATATGCCACATTACTAAATGAAATTGATGTAGACGCAGGAAGAGACAAACGATACTCAGCAGACGACCTCCAAAAATACAGCGACGGATCAGATCCCTGGCGTTACCCCAATACCGACTGGTACAGGGATATCATGAAAGAATGGTCGCCCCAGCACGATCTCGGCGTTACCGTTTCGGGCGGCACCGACAATGTAAAATATTTTGTGGGGCTGGGTACAAAATTCCAGGACGCATTTTACAAACACAGCAATGCCAACTTTAAACAACACAATTTTCTGAGCAACATAGATATTAAAATATCAAAAGACATATCGTTCCGGTTCGACGTGGTAGGAAGACTGGAGAATACCAATCATTCCATGATGGGTTCAGGTGAAATCTACCGCCTGGCTACTTCCGGCCAACCCTATCGTCCGGCCTATTGGCCCAACGGACTGCCAGCTCCTTCAATCGGCGATAATGGCAACCCGGTGGTGATGGGTACCGGAGAAGCCGGTTTTGATAACCAACACAACTATGTATTGAACAGTACCGCACAACTCAATGTGAATATCCCCTGGGTGAAGGGCTTGTCTTTTAATACGATGGCCGCCTACGACAAAACATTTTTATACAGGAAGAGGTTCCAGCACGCTTTTACGCTGTATTCCTGGGATGGGGTGAGTGTGGATGAAACCAATACCCCGGTTGTACAACCCATGAAAATTGGCACACCAGACCCCCGCCTAAACCAGTGGGCTGCCAATAACCAGAATGTACTGCTGAATGGCATCCTCAATTATGAAAACAATTTCGGAAGCCATGGCGTCAAATTTCTGGCAGGTATGGAAAGACGCACCTACTACAATTCCAATTTCGATGCTTTTAAAAGATATTTTTTGTCTACGACCGTTCCGGAACTATTTGCAGGTGGGAATCCCGACCGCGCTGTGAGCGGAAACTCTTCTCACGGCGCTCGTCTGAACTATTTCGGTCGTGTGAACTACGACTATGCGCAAAAATACCTGCTGGAGTTTGTATGGCGCTACGATGGATCGCAGATTTTTCCGGCACACGGCAGGTTTGGTTTCTTCCCCGGAGCATCAGTGGGTTGGATTATTTCCAAAGAAAATTTCTGGCGCGATAATGTGAAGGTACTTGACTATTTTAAACTAAGGGCTTCCTGGGGGCAAACAGGCAATGACCGCATTGATCAATGGCAGTTTCGTTCAACCTATGCGTTGCGGGCGGCCAGTGGTGGCAATCTTTATCTGTTTGGTATCACTGGTGAAAACCAGCGGATGTACGAAGTGCGTATTCCCAATGCCAACGTAACGTGGGAAGTGGCCGATCAGAAAAACATCGGCTTTGACGCCGCCCTGCTGAACAATAAGCTTACCGTCAACTTCGACTATTTCCGGAACGTACGCTCCGATATGCTGTGGATCAGGAACGCCACCGTACCTGCTATGGCCGGCGTAACGCTGCCCAGGGAAAATATCGCGAAATCAGAAAATAAAGGGATTGAAGCCGTGGTATCGTACAGTGACCGACTCGGCAAAATGAACTATACTGTCAGCGCCAATTATTCTACACAAAAAAACAAGGTGCTGTTTTGGGATGAACCGGGAGGAAGACTGCCCTGGCAATCTTCTACCGGCCGGCCTATACCCACCAATCCTTCATCGGAAACGGGCGACTGGTACTATGATGCCATCGGCATATTCAAGGATGCTTCAGACCTGGCCAAATACCCCCATTGGGATGGGGCAAAACCTGGTGATATCATTTTCAGGGATGTGAACGAGGATGGGGTGATAGATGGCAACGACCGGCTCCGCATCACCAAAACCAATATTCCCACCTATATATACGGTTTTAACCTGAATCTCAGCTACGCAGGCTTTGATCTTTCCGTACTGTTCCAGGGAGCGGGCGGCCATGTACGGTATGTATTTACCGAATCGGGCGAGATCGGCAATTTCCTGAAAGACTTTTACGATAAACGCTGGACCCCCGAAAACCCGGATTCCGAAGGGCCCAGGGTATACAACCGGAACTCCACTTACTGGACGAATAATAACAGCACGTATTTTCTGCAAAACGCCGATTACCTGCGGATAAAAACCCTGGAACTGGGCTATAGTTTACCAGGCAGAATCACCAGCAAATTCTGGTCTAATGGCGCGCGGGTATATGTAAGTGGCTTCAATCTGTTCACATTTACCGATATGAAAGATTTCGATCCGGAATCGGTGTACACCGGCGCTTTCTCTCAGAGCTATCCGGTACAACGCGTATTGAATGTTGGCGTTAACCTCACCTTTTAAATTGTAGTTTATGAAAAAGATATTGTCAAAAATCATTATCATATATGCGGTTTTGCTGAGCTTCGGTTCCTGTAAAACCGATGTGCTGGACCTGGAGCCACTGGATCAGTTTGGTTCAGGAGCGGTATGGAGCGATCTCGCGCTTATTGAAACGTATGTCAACGAGTTTTATGCCCGCCTGGGCAATAGTACCAACCGCTGTATGCTGGGCGTATTCACCGATGAATTTCAGATGAACCCGGGCTCGGCCAACGGGCACGCCAACGTCAATAAATCGCTGGTGAACCCCAGCGACTATTCGTCTTTTGGGAGTTGGGCAGGCACCAACCAGCGTATGTGGTCGCCTTCTTATTACAATATCCGGGGCTCCAACCTTATATTAACTGAAACAGACCAGAGAACCTATAGCGATGAAGCACTATTGAAGCGGATCAGGGGAGAAGCCTATTTCCTGCGCGCTTACAACTATATGAACCTACTGTTTTTCTACGGGGGCGTACCACTTGTGGAAAAGCCTTATGAGCTGGGGGACGACTACAGCTTTCCGCGAAACACCTTTAAAGAAACAGTTGATTTTATAACAAGAGACTGCGACAGCGCTGCCGCTCTGCTGCCACCTTCACATGATGTGGCTTTGCTGGGAAGGGCTACCAAAGGTGCGGCTCTTTCGCTGAAAGCGAGGGTGCTGTTGCATGCTGCCAGCGATCTTTTCCACGACCAGGGCTGGACCAATGGCTACGGGCATCCGGAACTGGTAGGCTACAGCGGAGCAGACAGAAATGCGATGTGGAATGCCGCCCGCAACGTTGCCAAAGAAGTGATGGACCTCGGCGAGTATGCACTGCACCATGCAGAACCCGCAGCAGGCGACTCCATTCCTAAAAACATCGAAAGAATATTTGTGGATAAGGTAACGTCGGAAGATATTTTTGTAAGATTCTTTTCCCGTGGTACGGTGGGTAACGGCTTCGGCCAATTCGATTTGTCGGTAGGTTACAGGGGCTGGGCAAACACCTGCCCTACAGGGCAATTGGTAGACGATTATGAAATGCGCGACGGATCCAGGTTCGACTGGAACAACCCCGCACACAAAGCCAACCCTTACGCCAACCGCGACCCCAGGCTTACCCAGCATATTTTCTACAATGGCACCCGCTGGCGGGAACGTTTTTCGGACTTGCAGGCGGTAGATCCGGTGGGCATCATCAACACAGGATATAAACAGAAACCGGATGGTACCTGGGAAGCAGGGTTAGATGCCCGGGGAAGCACCGCCCGTAGCTGGGAGGGAAGCTATACCGGATATTATCTCCGCAAGTTCCTGGATCCCGATATTGAGCAACCCACCAACCCCCAGGAATGCCCCTGGCGATACATCCGCTTTGCTGAAGTATTGCTCACCTATGCCGAAGCAAGTATGGAAGCCGGCTTTGAAGACGATGCGCGCACTGCCGTTAATAAAATCCGCAAGCGGGCCGGCATGCCAGATATCTCCGCCAGCGGCCCCGCTCTGAGAGATGCCATCCGGCACGAAAGAAGAATTGAACTTATGGGAGAAGATCATCGTTTTTACGACATCCGTAGATGGAAGATAGCACCGCAGGTTATGAATGTATGGGCTACCGGTGTAGACATCAGAACGCCCAACGGCGCTACACAACCGAACTATACCATTATAGATGTGGAGGAGAGAATCTGGCACGACCGCTGGTATTTTCTGCCAATAGATATTAATGAAATGAACAGAAACACCACTCTCTTGCAAAACCCCCTGTATTAAATACTCGCTTCTTTTGAAATGATACACAGGAAGATCCTCCATAACAGGGTCTTCCTGTTTCGTTTTATCCCTATATCATGCTGCCCTATTATTTCCGGCACATTTTATGAATAGGTCTTATTGATAGAAACACACGCCACTATATTGCGCGTGCAATCTCATCGTAAGTTGATTTACTTTACTTTTGCGCAAAATTTACGAACTATGAAAAGAATTACGTGGAACACACTGGCATTGTTTTTTGTATTGTTTTCGCTGTCGGCATCTGCCCAGGACGAAACCATCAAATCCCTTCAAAGCGAGGCAGCCCGTACCGTGGCGAAAGATGCCAATGACACTATTCCCAAAACATGGAAAACAGGCGGCTTGTTCAATATCAACCTGAATCAGGGCTCTCTTACCAATTGGGCAGCCGGGGGAGACAGGTACTCTTTTTCACTTGCTACCATTGCCAACCTGTATGCATTTTATAAAAAAGACAGACATATATGGGATAATACCATGGATATTGCGTACGGCATCGTCAATACCACTAGTCTGGGAAACAGGAAGGCCGACGACCGGTTTGACCTTTTGTCCAAATACGGCTATCAGATCAATCCGAAAGGATGGTATATAGGTGCTTTGTTCAATTTCAGAACACAGTTTGCAAAAGGATTTTCGTACCCGGACGATGGGTCTAAGGTTCTGATTTCTAACTCTTTTGCTCCAGCGTATGCTTTGATATCTCCCACCATTTCCTATCAGCCCAACAGTAACTTTTCCGCCTCTCTGTCGCCTGCAACAGCCAGATGGACCATTGTAACAGATGAGTTTTTGTCGAACCAGGGGGCCTTTGGTGTAGATCCCGGAAAAAAGGCACGCACTGAATTCGGCGCTTTTGCTACTGTAGGGTACAAGTCCAATCTTACGGAAACCATTTCATATGCAGGAAGGTTGGATCTGTTTTCCAACTACCTGAAAGATCCCCAGAATATAGACATCTTTATGAGCAATGTATTATTGTTCAAAGCTACAAAGCTCATTACCGTAAGCCTGTCGCTGGATATGATCTATGACGACGATGTGAAAACCGTTGGGAAAGACGGTACAACCGGCGGCCCCAAAATGCAGCTAAAACAACTGCTTGGCATCGGACTTGCCTACCGGTTTAGCAATTAAACAGAACGCGGCCATAAGTTTTAACTCTTTTTTGTAATCCGCAGCAGTACGATTTACAGGGAGACAGCCAATCAAAGTATTCACCGCAACTAACTGTAAATCATATAGCAAACAACCCTCACCCTGCAGTCATTATTAACGAATGCAGGGTGAGGGTTTTCTTGTTTAAACAACTTTTCAAGGCGGGGTAAACAACCCATTCATACTTT
This sequence comes from Agriterribacter sp., assembly GCA_037190905.1. Taxonomy (GTDB): domain Bacteria; phylum Bacteroidota; class Bacteroidia; order Chitinophagales; family Chitinophagaceae; genus Agriterribacter. The sequence goes on from JBBCKG010000015.1 coordinate 149,533, forward strand.
ATGTAACTTTGCGTCCCGCCTGAAAGTATTCAGTCGGGCATCAATCCGGGGCCGACCGGTTTTGACAGCAAAGTTCTTTGTATGTATAAGCATGTCGTGCGTTGTATAATTAGCACGTTAATCTGAATATTCAAACTTCAAATGGCAACAATGAGTATGCCATGGCTGCCTAATCAGTGATTAGCTAGTCATTCGGGCCGCCGTCCAGGTTTGTCTGTTACCGCGGGCCGCCGCCGACTTAAAAAGAAAACGGAATGCGGTTGCAAAAGGCTGTGATTGCAACTTAAGACATATTCAGCTAAGGAACAGACAGGTTTGCTACTGTCCGTTCTGTTCCCGACAATTAATCAGCAGATAAACATGTAGAAGGCATACGGCGGATTTGTTTGGACCAGGGTTCGACTCCCTGCGGCTCCACCAAAATGGTATAATTATATTATACTGCTACTTTATCTGAAAAAGTGTACTTGTGTTCATTTAAACAGTGCACAAAAAATACATGGATTGTTATCTTTTGATAAAATCCCTGAAAGTAGCCAGTTTTTTTTAGGCCGGTTCGAATAAAATCGCAACTTTATGGCAACCCTTATCGGATTTGTGGCAGGAAAGAGGTATGGGATCAAAATTTGACAATGAAAAACAAGAATGAACGGTTAGACGGACTTGCCATGCAAACCATACAGCCGGCCCCTTATTCAAAAATTGAAAAGCCCCGCAGGCCAATGCTACCGGATGGGGATGAGTGTTACTTATGTCAGTCAGAACGTGTACAGATTTTAAGACTGGCCATTGCAGACCTCAACAAGCCTTCCCGTTAATTATTTTTTCATTTCGTCCAGTTTCTTCTGCATGGTGAACATTTCGTCGCGCAGCCGGGCGGCTTCCATAAAGTCCAGGTCACGGGCAGCTTTCTCCATTTCTTTCTTCACCCTGGCAATGGCTTTTTCCATTTTAGGCACTGTTAGGTATTCTTCCTGCTCTTCAGCGGCTGATGTTGCCAGGCTTTCGTCCGGTGCTATGGCATAAGGCTTGTTTACATCGTATCCTTTTATGTCCAGCACCGATGTTTGTGCAAATACCTGTTCTTTTGACTTGGTGACCGTTCTGGGCGTAATGCCATGTTCCATATTATACGCGATCTGCTTTTCGCGGCGCCGGTTGGTTTCATCGATGGTTCGCTGCATACTTTCGGTCATCTTGTCGGCATAGAAAATCACCAGGCCGTCTACATTACGGGCAGCCCTCCCGGCAGTCTGGGTCAATGATCTTTCGTTGCGCAAAAAACCTTCTTTGTCTGCATCCAGTATGGCCACGAGCGACACCTCGGGAAGGTCCAATCCTTCTCTGAGCAGATTAACCCCCACTAACACATCTATCTCTCCCAGCCTGAGTTGCCTTAGTATTTCCACCCTGTCCAGCGTATCTACGTCGCTGTGAATGTATTTCGACTTGATGTTGATGCGATGCAGGTATTTGTCCATTTCTTCTGCCATCCGTTTGGTGAGTGTGGTTACGAGTACACGGTCTCCCTTAGTAACCCTTTTGTCTATTTCGTCCAACAAGTCATCGATCTGGTTGATGCTGGGTCGTATTTCTATGGGAGGGTCCAGCAATCCGGTGGGTCGCACCACCTGCTCCACTACCACCCCCCCGGCTTTCTCGAGCTCATACTCACCAGGTGTAGCCGATACATACACGGTCTGGTTTACCAGCGATTCAAATTCATGGAAATTCAACGGGCGGTTATCAAGCGCCGAGGGCAGCCGGAACCCATAGTCTACCAATATCAGTTTACGACTTCTGTCGCCTCCATACATACCGCTGATCTGTGGTATGGTTTGATGGCTCTCATCGATCACACATAAAAAGTCTTTTGGAAAATAATCAAGCAGACAAAACGGGCGGGTGCCTGCATCGCGCCGGTCGAAGAAGCGGGAATAGTTTTCTATGCCGTTGCAATAGCCCAGCTCTTTTATCATTTCCACATCGTAATTCACTCTTTCGGTGATGCGCTGGGCTTCAATGTATTTTCCCAAAGATTTAAAATACTCCGCCTGCCGGTGCATCTCGTCCTGTATCTCCGCTATCACCTGCTGCAGCATATCCTTCGGCGCCAGGTACAGGTTGGCCGGAAATATGGCGGCCTCCTTCACAGGACTGATCCTTTTGCCCGTACTGATCTCCAGGGTGTCGATGCTTTCTATTTCATCACCGAAAAAGCTGATCCTGTATCCGTAATCCAGATAGGGCAGGTTAATGTCTACGGTATCGCCCTTTACCCGAAAAGTTCCCCTGGTGAAATCGCCCTGACTACGGTTATACAACGAGTTGACCAGGGCATGCAGCAACCCTTGCCGGCTGATCATTTGCCCCTGTTCTATACGAATCACGCCGTTGGCAAACTCCTTGGGGTTGCCGATACCATATATGCAGCTTACAGATGCTACCACTATAATATCTCTTCGTCCCGTCAGCAATTGTGCGGTAGCCTGTAGACGGAGCTTGTCCAGCTCTTCATTGATAGAAAGGTCTTTTTCTATATAGGTATCACTTACCGGGAGGTAGGCCTCCGGCTGAAAATAATCGTAATACGAAACAAAATATCCTACTGCATTATCCGGAAAAAACTGTTTGAATTCTCCGTATAACTGCGCCACCAGGGTTTTGTTATGAGTAAGCACCAGGGTAGGCCGTTGTACATTCTGAATTACATTGGCCATCGTGAATGTTTTACCAGACCCGGTAACTCCCAGCAACACCTGGTCTGTTTCGCCGTCAAGTAATCCCTGCGTAAGCTGTCGGATGGCTTCCGGCTGATCGCCGGACGGCGTGTAGGACGATTGTAAATTGAAAGGCATAGACCGTAAAATTACAGAATTGTCCACGGAAAACCGGTTGTCTTATACAGTTCCGGGTCCACGTTCGGGTCTCGCAGTTTAACCCATATATACTCGTCCAGTATGCGGTTATTTTTGATCGCTGATTTTTTTTGTATCGATTCGAGGTGATAACCATTTTTTTCCAGCACGCGCATCGAAGCCTTATTGTATTCAAATACTCTGGCATACAGCCGGACGATCAGTGGAAAGTACGCAAATACATAGTGCGTCATTTCTGCTACAGCCATCGTTGCTATGTTCTTTCCCCAGTAAGGCTCTCCTATCCAATATCCCAATTCGGCGCTTACCCTCGACACATCGGTCTGACGTTCAATACCAATACATCCTGCCAATTGCCCGTCTGCCTCTATTGCTAAAACAGCAGGAGCATTTTCGGCGTTGCAATATTGGATAAAGGCTGCCGCATGTTCCGGTAGGTAGGGGTGGGGGAGGCGGTCCCTCAGGTTGTTCCAGATATGGATATTGTTGGCCAGTTCCGTCAGTTGAGGGGTGTCGTCCTCTCTCCATAAACGCAGGTGCACCTTCATAGAAAAGGTTATAACCTTCTTTTAATATAGTTGGTATAGTCCGGAATGAAGGCCGTATACTCGCTGTGCATCAGGGGAGAAGTCATCAGGAAGTCGGCGCTGGCCCGGTCGCTGGCTACAGGAATATTCCAGGTAACGGCAAGCCGCAGTAAAGCTTTCACATCCGGATCATGGGGCTGTGCTTCCATGGGATCCCAAAAGAAGATCAGCACATCAATCAACCCTTCAGCAATCATAGCGCCGATTTGCTGGTCGCCCCCCAGAGGGCCGCTGAGTACCTGCCTGACGGGCCGGTCCAGTGATTCTTCCAGCAACCTCCCGGTAGTACCGGTAGCTATCAGCTCATGCCGCGCCAGCGTAGTCCTGTTGAATTCCGCCCAGTCCATCATCTCTTTTTTCTTGTTGTCGTGCGCTACCAGGGCTATCCGTTTGCGTTCTTTCAGTATTCTTGCGTTTGCCATTTACTTGCTATTAGAATGGAAATGTAAAGCAGCCCGGGGGAATAAAAAAATCGAAAGCCACCATTTTCACGAAATAAGGAGGGCTCCCTGGAATGGTATAGATGCGTGCACCTTTATTTTCACATGTAACTCCTGGATCAAAATATGAGATATTATGGGCGACTTGTAAAATGATACACACTTACTCTCAGTAATGAAGGAAATAATCCGGGAGGTAAAACAAGTTGTCTGGTGAAGTAATAAGTCAATCCTTCTGAATATGTATTGGCGAATTGGCCAAATGATCGTAAGGTAAAAGCGACAGCCACCAACAAAGTGGATAAGTTAACCAATTCAAAATGTATTTAATAATTGGTCGAATTGGTAAATGGATATATCAGGTAACAATAACGCTATATAAAATAATAGTATTAATTTAATGCTTTTTTTGGCGATTATACATCTTATATATTTTTAATAAATTAGAATGAGGAATTTTATTGTATTATGTCTTCTCTTTGGTTGCTCCTGTAGCTCTTCGCCCAAAAAATGGTTGCTCGAAACAGACGATACGAAAATTTTGCTGGAGACCGACACATCGGGCCAGCTTGTGTTTAGTAACATAGCAAATACTACAAATGATTTTAACTGGGTTTCATCATTTTCGCCTGTTCCTTTCATCAGCAATGTTGCTGTTGATGGTAAAAATTATACAACGAAATGGATATATAAATCAGTAACCCACACCGAGCATGGTATTGTTTTCGAATATACCAATCAATATCCTGCGATTGAATTAACGGCAATATTTGAAGCGCATAAGGGCCGGGGACCAGTAAGATATAGCATGATATTAAAAAACATTTCCGAAACACCCGTTACAATATATAATGCTGAAAGCATTGAACTAAATATCCCCAATGAAAAAAACGAGCATTTTATTACTTACATAAATGATGATGCTACTCATCCGGATTCTATTGGAGTGTATCGCGAACTACTGGAAACAAATTATGAAAAAACATTGGCAATATCCGAATATCATGACTGGATACCATTCGTGGCTGTTGATGCCGGCAATCAATACGGAATGTATATCGGCTGGGAATGGAGTATCGGAAGGATAAGCATCAACAACAGCCTGTCGACTATTAAAATAAAAGCAGGCATATCTGATGATTTCAAAACAGATATCGCAGCAGGAGAAACATTTTATGTACCGCCGGCATTTATTGGCGCCTACCATGGAGATTTTGATGAATGTGGAAATAGCCTCAGAAAATATTTATTCAATCACGCAATGCCTGATCTGATACGAAAAGATAGCAGTTATCCAAAACTTGCATGGAATGCCTTTGCCCCCACGGGTAAAAGCCTGGGCAGTTGGGATCCTGTTGAATCTAAGTATTATCCGTTTATTGATGATATTGCGCCTTTAGGTTTTGAAGAGGTGGTTATAGATATTGGATGGTGGAGCAGCTATGGCGATCCCGGAAATATGATTACCGACTCCATTGATTGGCCTAGTGGGATGAAAGCTGCGGCGAAATATGCTCAGGATAGAAATATACGATTCGGACTGTATAGTAATGAACCGGAAAATCTTACCAGCGATTCAGGATTTGCTGAAAAAATCAAGGACATTACTTATCTCATAAAAGAATTAGGTGCAGATTTTTATCGCTCTGATGCTACAGCAGGCCCTATCATTGCCGGCACTTATGGTAGTGGACAAAGAGCAAAATATAAAGAAGATGTTTCTTATTGGTCTATTTATAGTTTTTACAAGATTATTGATTCTCTCTATAAAAGTATTCCGGGCTTTTCATGGGAGAATTGTTCTAATGGTGGTGGTCTGAAAGACTACGGCGCTGTGAAGCGCTCATCTAAAGTTCAAAACCAGGATGTTTATTATCCCCACGAAGCACGGCGTGCGTTTTATGATGCTTCTCATGTATTTCATCCTATGCAACTGGCTACTATAGTGGGTTCCTGGGAGCCCTGGCAGGCAAGTGGTTCAGTATATGAATTCCGTTCTGCAGCGCTTGGGGCATTTTACTGGCATCCTGATGCGCCGAATGGCGGAAATGGAGGACCTGTTTGGACAGATCAGCATAAGGCCGATATTAAAAGAGCTGTGGAAACGTATAAGCATAAGTTAAGACCGTTGATTCGTAATGCGGACTTATATCATATTTTTCCGCGCCCCGATAATATTAATTGGGATGGGATAGAATATTTTGACCCCGCAACTAATAAAGGTGTAGTGTATATTTTCAAACCTAAGGCTGGCAACGACACAAAAAAAATCAAATTGAAAGGTCTGAATCCCTCCATCAATTATAAAGTAAGTTTTGAAGATGGCACCAATCAGCCAGTTTTAATCCGAGGGTCGGTGCTAATGAATGAGGGGATAGAAGTAACGCTTAAGGGTGAGCTTGTTTCTGAGCTAATGTTTTTTGAACAGTAAGGGTTTTCCGAAACGATTCACAAAATGAAGAAAGAGTGAAAGACTGTATCGAAATCCTTTTACTCTTTGTGGCGCCAGGGATTACTTTCAGTGATCCCTGGCGCCTGCGGAGGGCAGGCTTAAACCAAACAAAGCCGGCGCTACGCGCCCTCCATTTTTATTTTCTCCGCTTAGCAAAGCAAGCTTTGCACGCTCCTGAAAACGACAAAGCCAGCCTTCAGCTGGGCATTTATCTGTTTGGCGGGCTGACATTGTCCGCCGAAGCCCGCTACAGAAACTTATAACCAAAGAGAAGTTATTGCATAAAAAAGCCCGCCTTTGTTTTAACAAAGGCGGGCGAAGGCGGAGAGAGAGGGATTCGAACCCCCGGACCTGTGACAGTCAACGGTTTTCAAGACCGCCGCATTCGACCGCTCTGCCATCTCTCCGGCGCAAAAATAGCGTGGGGATGTTAAACCACAAAAACTTGTTGCACTTTTAATTGTGGCATACGATTTAGCCACAGAAAAAATCTATCCGGTATTACAAATACTTTGCTGCGGTAAACCAACTAACAGCAGGAGGAACTATTGTTTTTGCTGCCGTACACCTGCCTGCTCAGCCAACTCTATGGCCTTCTGCATTTTACCGTCTATTCCGTTCTTCAGGTTTTCTACAGTTGCCGGCACCAGCACGTCCGGCGGCACTCCTCTTCCGTTCTTCGGCACGTGTTTATATTGTACAATGCGGTGCAGCGGCATCCGCACTTTCATTTTGCTGTTGGGCAATATCACATTGGGGATCAGCATACCCGTATTGCCATGCCAGCCGCCGCCTGCTTCTTCGCCTACCAGCAATACATTATCCTGCCCTTTCACCGCATTTGCGAACAGGGTGGAAGCTGAAAAAGTAGAGCCGGCTATCAGCACAAATACATTCCCATCGTAGTGGTTCCTTCTACGGGGTTCATACATTTTACGCTCCCAATACCGGAAATGGTATTCTCTTTCCCCGGTTTTGCGTGAGCCGAAATACAATACCAGCGAGTTGATAAAGCCGGCGTAGTAGTACTTTTTTTCCCGTCCCAGCCAATTGGTGACCGCAATGACCGAATCGGCCACTTTAAACGGTTCTTTCTTGATATACCTTGCCAATGCTGCATAGTGATCCACGCGCCCGCCACCATTCAGGCGCAGGTCTATAATCAAATGGGGAATATTGTTTTGCCTGAGCGAACGGAAGCTTTTCCGGTAAAACGACCGCAGGCGGCCTCCATCCCCGAAGCTGTTAATGTGCATAATGCCAATGCCCCGCGAGGTGTCTATTTCAAAATTCCTGATAAGTGTTTTCCGTTTTTTGGCTGTCCGCCCTCTATCTTTTATAGCGGGTGCTGCTGGTTTTGCTTTTGCAGAGTCTCCGGGATTATAGCAGGGAACAGTAATCTGGCGGTGAAGTCCCAGGCTGTCTATGTATCCGATACTATACTGCTTCGAAATACCAAACACCGCCCGATGGTACCGCGGAAATGCTGTGGAAAGCCGTATATAATTGATGCCGTTGGAATAGCCATCCGTCGGCATCATTTGAAAAAAACTATCGATGAGCTGGTGGGAAGTCATACCATTGATGCTGGTGATCAGCATGCCTTTTCGTAATACAGAGTCTTGCTGGTTCAGGTTAGACAATACCACCATGGTATCGGTATGATCCGGAAATTGTGGTGGAAACACTCGTATATGCAAAGGAAAAGAAGGCGAGGCGGTTTCCCGCTGCAGCTTGTTATACCGGGCCGGGTAGCCAAAACTGGTATGTCCGCATCGTATTTTTCCCGTAAGCGGTCCCAACACCTTTACGCCAAACTCCTGGCGGGTCATAGAATCTGCGATTTGGTCGTAATACCGGTCAAAAAACAAGTCCATGCTGTCTTTGGGTGTATACCAGTAAAGGGCGGGGTGGTGTTTTTCAAGCGTTGTACGCAACACCCGGTAGTCTTCGCGAAGAGCTTCTGCAGGAAAGCTAACATCTGCCCGGTAGAATGCACTGCTTTTACAACCGATGCCCAGCCCGATAATCACTACCATACAAAGTGCTGTGAACCAATTACCTATAGCAGATATCCCACGCATACTTCCCTATTCTTACATTCAAACAGTGTATTGTAGACAAACGTAAAAACGCGGCGTTTATTTAAACGCATTCCATCCCTGGGCCGTTAATGTGTGCTTTTTGTCAGACCGGGTGATGATGTGAGCGCCTTCCGAGGCTTCCGTGATATAGCCTATAACGCTAATCTGCTCATTCAGTGTTATTTTATCATAGTCTTCCTGCTTCATGGTAAACAACAGTTCATAGTCTTCACCGCCACTCAACGCGCAGGCCGTTGGGTCCATAGAAAGTTTGAAGGCAAAATTCCGGGCATCTTCTGCGATCGGTATTTTGTCTTCATAGATCAGGCATCCCACGCTGCTTTGTTTACAAATATGGAGAATATCGCTGCTTAGCCCGTCGCTCACATCTATCATGGCGGTCGGCAGTATGTTTTGCTGTTCCAGCAATTCGATGATGTCTTTTCTGGCTTCCGGCTTCAGTAGTCTGCGCAAAATATAATCCTGGTTTTCTAGGTCGGGCTGCACCGATGGGCTTTCGAGGAATATCTTCTTTTCACGCTCCATCAGCAACAAACCGAGATAAGAGGCGCCGAGATCGCCGCTCACACAGATCAGGTCGCCCTTCCGGGCACCATCTCTTTTCACAAAACGGTCGGCATTTACCTCACCCATAGCCGTCACGCTGATCACCAGCCCTTTGAGCGAACTGGTGGTATCGCCACCTACCAGGTCTACATTGTATTTTTCGCAGGCCGTGTATACACCTTCATAAAACTCTTCCAGGGCTTCTACGCTGAACCGGTTGCTGATGGCAATGCTCAGGGTAATCTGCGTGGGAGTGGCATTCATGGCGTATACGTCGCTGAGGTTTACCACTACACTTTTATACCCCAGGTGCGTAAGGGGGGTATAGGTAAGGTCAAAATGCACGCCCTCTATCAGCAGATCGGTGGTTACGACCATTTGTTTACCCAAATGGTCCAGTACAGCGGCATCATCGCCGATGCTTACCAGTGTAGAAGCATGCCGGGTTTCATTGTTACGTGTCAGGTGTTCTATCAACCCGAATTCGCCCAGTGTAGAAATTTCAGTTCTTGTTGACATGAGGGATGTAAACGGTTTATAATATTAGATAACGCCGTTGATATAATCCAACAGCTCGTTGTGAAGCCTGCCATTGGTGGCTACAATATGCGGCTGATATGGCGAGTAGGCATTGCCATTGAAGTCGGTTACGCGGCCCCCGGCTTCCTCCACCATCAGAAAACCCGCGGCGCTGTCCCAGGCATTGAGCTTATGCTCGTAGAATCCATCGAATCTACCGGCAGCCACCCAGCAAAGATCAATCGCTGCCGAGCCCAACCTCCGAACCGGCACGCCCTTCCGGATAAGCTTTTCAAACACTACCAGCGGGCCGTTGGGTTCATCGAGATAGGAATAGGGGAAACCGGTCACCAGGCAGGAGGTGGCTACATTATCTTTTTGGGTCACCTGCAACTCCTTACCATTCAGGGTGGCGCCTCCTCCCTTTACCGCCACAAACATTTCATCCAGAAAAGGGTTGAATACCGCGCCCAACAGCATTTGGCCCGCTTTTTCCACACCGATGCTTACACAGCAGAGGGGTATGCCATTGGCGAAATTAACGGTACCGTCTATCGGGTCGATGATCCATTTGTATTCCGAGTCCATGATGTGCTCACCCGACTCTTCACTGAGGATGTAATGATCAGGAAACTGCCTGCGGATGGTATCCATGATCAACTTTTCAGCCGCATGGTCAACCTCCGTCACCAGGTTGTTGAGCCCTTCTTTATTGGAAATGGCAAAGTTGCCATTGAAAGATTCTTTCATCAAAGCGCCGGCCTCCCGGGCTGCCTGCAATAATGTGTTTTGTAGCATTGGGCAAAGATAACAATTTGAAAAGGCAGGATGTTTATTTTGCCTGCTGGGGTAAAATATATTAATTCGTACAAAATCACACCGTTTGCAGCTTTCTGTGATCATCGTCAACTACAACGTCCGGTTTTTTCTGGAGCAATGCCTTCTTTCGGTACGTAAGGCAGGCATTGGGCTGGATATGGAAGTGATGGTAATAGACAACTGCTCTTCCGACGACAGCCGCGCACTGCTGGAACCCCGGTTCCCGGATGTACAATTTCACTGGCTGCCGGAAAATACCGGCTTCAGCAGGGCCTGTAATTATGGTTTCCAACACGCAAAGGGCGCCTATATCCTGTTTTTAAATCCCGATACCCTGTTGCCGGAAGACTGTTTCCGGAAGACACTTGCTTTCATGCATACCCATCCCGATGCCGGCGCCATGGGCGTGCGAATGATAGACGGCAGCGGACGATTTTTAAAGGAAAGCAAAAGAGGGCTTCCTTCTGCCCTGGCTTCACTGTTCAGGTTTTCAGGGCTGATCCGTTTGTTTCCCCACTCGCGGTTTTTTGCGAAATATTACAGCGGACACCTGCCCGAAACGGAGACCAACCAGGTGGAAGTACTGTCCGGCGCTTTTCTCCTGGTTCGCCGGAAAGTATTCGAACAAACAGGCGGCTTCGATGAGCAGTTTTTTATGTACGGAGAAGATATAGACCTATCGTACCGGATCACGCGCGCCGGCTTTGTCAACTATTATTTTCCGGAAACCACCATCATTCACTTTAAAGGAGAAAGCACCCAAAAAACAGATGCCCGGTACCTGAATACATTCTACGGAGCCATGAAAATATTTGTTGCCAAACACTATCCCCCCGGACAAGCCCTGCTGCTGCGTGTACTCATCCAGTGTGTACTACAGACAAAACGATGTCGGCTTTTTTTTAGGAAAAACGCAGTTGATAACCGAACCCTTCCACCAATACAACCCGCTTCTTTTTTAGTATCGGGCGATGAGCACGGGTACCAAAGGGTTAAAACGATCCTTCAACAGTATGATAGTACCGCTACCTATAGCGGTCCGACAGTCGCCACCCCGGAAAAAGGCTGGGTCGTCGTTTATTGCGAGGGAGCGGCATTATCGTTCAAGACAATCATAAGGCAGGTAGATGAGGCGGGCGGCAGCCATCCGATCTGGATACATGCCGGCGGCAGCCATAGCCTGATTACCAGTACTTCAGAGAAAACAAACGGAACGGTGTTCGCTGCCGCCCCCCACAGCATAGATTAACGGTTTACGGGATAAGAAAACACCTATCCTATAAAAAGCCCTCGGGTAAACTGACCCGTCAAATCAAGCCCATGCTTTAAAGATTAAAAGGCTTACCGCGGCACTACAATATTTTTACCGAACTGATTGGAGCAGGCAAAGGATCCCAATTATACATAACATATTAGTCTCATGTTTATGTGATCGACACATGTCGAAAACGTGTCGAAAAATCGATAAAATATGTACGCGAACTATGCAAATTGTAGAAAACCAATCATTTTGTGTCCACATTAATAGAAAATGTGTACATTTAGTGTAAACATGTCGATAATATAAACATGAAATGGAATCAATCTGATCTTCCGTACAATGCCTTGCCGGACTTACCTCCCAAGATAAGTTTGACGACACCGGCAATATTTAAAGCTGTAGTAATGGCTAACCGCTATCTGGCAGAGCTGAAAGGCTATTGCCAAACTTTACCAAACCCTGAATTACTGTTAAATACAGTAGTGCTACAAGAAAGTAAAGATAGCTCAGCGGTGGAAAATATTGTAACGACCCAAGATGAATTGTACCAGGCAATATTACATCCATTTGATACGCTTTCCTCAAATACCAAAGAAGTATTAAGTTACAAAAAAGCGGTGTACAAAGGATGGGATTATCTAGAAAAGCAAGGCTTATTTACAACAAAACTTGCGATTCAGGTAATGCAAGCAATAAAATATACCACTGTAGGACTTAGAACAATTCCGGGAACAAAGTTAAAAAACCCAATCCTTGACGAGGTTATTTATTCGCCTCCTGATCCTCAATACCTGCCTGAGAAATTGTCAGCTTGGGAGAAGTATATAAATGAAGCTGTAGAAGAAGTAGATCCTTTAATTGTTATGGCATTGATGCATTATCAATTTGAAGCAATTCACCCATTTTCAGACGGCAATGGACGTACCGGCAGAATCCTGAATGTACTGTTTTTACTACACAATGAACTGCTGCATTTGCCAGTATTGTATCACAGCAAATATATCATTCAACATAAGAATGAATATTATCGTAATCTCCGTCTGGTAACAGAGGAAGGCGCCTGGGAGCCGTGGATAATTTATATGTTAAACGCGGTGAAGGAAACAGCACAAACAACGCTAGCCCTGATAAAAAACATTACCCAGTTAAAAACAGATACACTGGAAAAAATTAAAGAGGTTTCTCAAAAGATACCAGCGTTCGAATTAAATGAATTGATATATAGTTATCCATACATAAAAATTAAAGTTTTAGAGGAAAAAGGCATTGCAAAGAGACAAACGGCAAGCTCCTATTTACAAAAGTTGGCTAAGGAGGAGATTCTACACTCGATAAAGGTGGGAAAGGAAATATATTATATAAATCACAAATTAATGCGATTATTATCTGACGGATAAAAGAGTTTTTGCCATTACAATTCGTTTTCTGCCTTTTTTAACTGTATCGTTTTCGCTCATTTGAAAATAAGCAGATTTCACATATTAGTACCGGAGCGACTTCATCATATCTACGTTGGTTGATAAACAACCCGCGGATCCTTTTATGCTGATGACTTGTTTGTGATCATCTCCAACCTGAAAAAGAGCTTTAAGCACCCAGGGTCTGTACTTTCTGGTGTAGGTGTTGAAATCTTCCTGCTGGTTGTGTTGTTTCAATCGGAGATTGATATCTGTGGTGTAACCGGTATAATATTTATCGGCCTTGTGCGAGTATAGGATGTAGATATAGTACATGGCATTAAAAAAGGCCAGCGTTTGCCAGCCTTCTTTGCTCCCCCTTCAGGACTTGAACCTGAGACCCTCTGATTAACAGTCAGATGCTCTAACCAACTGAGCTAAGGAGGAATATGTTTTTCAAGTTTACCTCTCACCCTTGAACCAGCGACTCTCTGATTAGTCTCGCAGCTGCGGGACACTAACCAACGGAGCTATAGAGGAATAAGGGCGGCAAAAATAGTAAATTTTCACATTCAACGGCAACTATTTCTTTCAAATTCGAAAGTTTTCTAAAATCGGGCCGCCTGTCAGCCGCGACGACAACACGGTATATAAAACATTGATAATAAATTAAGTTGCTGATCCGGAATACTCCGTAATTTTGCAGTCCGGTATTTTTTGATATTCACACTATTAAATCGTAGAACTATGGCTTTTACACTACCCGCGCTACCGTATGCGCATGATGCTTTAGAACCGACAATAGATTCGCTTACCATGCAGATTCATCATGGTAAACACCATCAGGCTTATGTTGACAATTTGAATAAAGCCATCGCAGGCACTCCTCATGAAAGTAAGTCACTGGAAGAGCTGGTTGCCAACGCAGGCGCCATCAGCCCCGCTGTGCGTAATAACGGTGGAGGACACTGGAATCATACTTTCTTTTGGGAAAGCCTCGCGCCTGATGCAGGTGGGAAACCCTCAGGCAAACTGGCAGAGGCAATAGATGCTGCCTTTGGAAGCTTCGATGAGTTTAAATCCAAATTTGCAGCGGCCGGTGCCGGTCGTTTCGGAAGCGGATGGGCCTGGCTGATCGTGAAAGACGGCAAACTGGAAATAAGCAGCACCCCCAACCAGGACAATCCCCTGATGGATGTGGCCGAGGTAAAGGGTACGCCGCTGTTGGGTGTGGATGTATGGGAACATGCATATTACCTGAAGTACCAAAACAAGCGCCCGGATTATCTGGGAGCCATCTGGAATGTGGTTAACTGGAAAAAGGTGGAAGAAAGGTTCGAACAAGCTTAATCAGGAAGGGGGTCTACAGACTCCCTTTTTCATTCTCCATCGAGAATGCCATCTTCGCCGGGTTTCTGGTGTCGCCAAAAGAAATGCTAAAAATCTTTTTGCAGGGAACCCAGAATCATTATCTTTGCCCTCCCGAAAAATAAGGTAGTCATCTTTGTTTTTCAGGGAAAAAGAGCGTTTTTCGGTTACCGCTACAACGCCAGCTCTTATACAGAAGCAAATTTAAAATGTTTCAATAGGAATTATTTAAAGATGATTGTATCTGCAGTGGGCATTGCCAACTTGCAAACAATAATCTGGATCGGTAGTTCAGTTGGTTAGAATGCCGCCCTGTCACGGCGGAGGTCGCGGGTTCGAGTCCCGTCCGGTCCGCAACTGCGTTGTTAAAAGCTAAAAAGCCCGTAAATTCAAAAATTTACGGGCTTTTTTGTTGGTATGGGGATGTCCTTCAGGCTAGTGTGTCCGTCGCACTACTTTATCAAAAAAGCCTGTTTCTGTATCCTCTCTGTTATGCCGTAAAATAAAAACACCCGGCGGGCCGGGTGTTTTTGTATCTGTACAATATGATTGAGCGTTCAACTGGTGTGAAACGCGGATAATTCAAACTCATCAAGAATGACTTCTTCCTGTTGAACCTTTTCATGCTGCTCACATCGGCTTTTGACTTTGGACAAATATTTTTGTTTGGCTACCTCCCCGCGGAAAGCGCCAATAAAAAATCCGGTAGCGATAGCGACAGCCCATCCGATTTTCCTTTTCATCCCTTTCATAGCATTCTAATTTATGAGTTCAACAATGATATAGACAATATATAGACGAAAAACGCTGTATTATAGTTTAAAAAAATTACACTCTTTTTCCCCGTTTTCCGGTGTTCCAAAGATTATTACCAAATATCAACTTCAACGCCTTTTGTTACGGGGGAAAATATAGATGCGATCAGCCATTCCGCATAACGGTTATCTACTATAGTCAAACCCAATGCCAGTTTTTGCGGAGCTGTTTGCAATACAACAACTAACTGTTAATTTATTTGAAAAAGGCCCCGATGCGGACCAGACCTTTCCAAAATGATTTTATTGTTATGGCATTGCAGGCTAGTTTTGCTATACACCAACCCTTTCGATTGATGAGATGCATGTATGGCCTGTTATTGCTGATTGGCTTTGAGTGTTTTGCTCAGCAGAATCGCTATCCACAGGATTATTTCCGCAATCCGCTCAACATTACGCCTTCGCTCTCCGGAAACTTCGGCGAATTGCGCCCCAATCACTATCATATGGGGCTGGACTTCAAAACCAATCGCGCAGAAAACCTGCCGGTACTTGCCGCTGCAGACGGCAAGGTGGTGAGAATAAAGGTAGAATCTTTTGGTTATGGTCGTGCAGTCTATATTCAACATCCCAATGGATTCACTACGGTATACGCACACCTCAACCGGTTCTTCGACGCGCTGGAGAGCTATGTTACAGAACAGCAATACGCCCGTGAATCCTGGGCGATAGACCTGCCCATACCCCCGGAAATGTTTCCGGTTAAAAAGGGGGAGGTGATCGCGCTGAGTGGCAACACCGGAGGATCCATGGGCCCACACCTGCATTTTGAAGTAAGAACAACGGCTGAGGAGATCAATCTGAACCCCATGCTGTTTGGGTTTGGCATCAGAGACAATGTGCCGCCTACTATCCAACGCCTGGCCATCTACGACCGCACCCGAAGCGTATATGAACAGTCGCCCCGGATAATTCCCGTAAAGAAAACACCGCAGGGTTATATTACCACACCGGCGGTTGTTACCGTATCGTCTCCCTCCGTGAGCCTGGCTGTTACCAGCTTTGATACACATACCGGATCTCCCAACCTTAACGGTATTTACGAAGGCATCCTACGGCAGAACGGGAGGCAGGTACTTAAATTTGTGATGGACAGCATCGCCTACGGCGCTACCCGGTATATGAATGCGCACATCGACTACAAACTGAAGGCAGGCGGCGGGCCCTACGTACAGCACCTCTCGGAATTGCCGGGTTTTGTGGGAGGCATTTATAAAAAAACAGCCGGCAGTGGCGTACTGGACCTCAGCGATGGCAAACCGCATGACATCGTAATCGAAACCAAAGATGCGGCTGGCAATGCAGCTTCTCTGCGGTTTAAAATACAATTCAGGGGCCCGGCGCCCACGGCTCCCAATCTGGCAGGACAAATGTTTTACCCGAACATGCTGAACGTGGGTGAAGGCAGCGAGGATTTTGAATTCTATATCTCCGAAAAAGGGCTGTACGATTCCGTGCGCATTCAGTATTCGCGACGCGTTTCGCTGCTGCAATCGGTTGTTTCTGCCATTCACACGGTAGGCCACCCATCCATACCCCTGCAGGAAGGATTAACGGTACGAATAAAGCCTGCCTCCGGCATCGCTGAGCCCCTGCTGGAGCGCACCGTTATACAACGCTTCGCAGGCAATAAAAAAGAAGTGGTGAAGCCACAATGGCAACAGGGCTGGGCCATGGCCAGGTTTAGGGAGTTGGGTAGTTTTCAATTGGTGTTGGATGAAACGCCTCCGGAAATCATTCCCGTGGGTTTCCGGGACAGCGCCGACCTGAGCGCAGCCAAACGAATGGTGCTTACAGTGAAAGACAACCTGGAAAGAGTGAAGAACTTCAGGGCCGAGTTGAACGGACAATGGATCAGGTTTACCAATGATAAAGGCAGAAATTTTATTTATATATTCGATGAGAGGTGCCCGCCGGGAGAAAACGAACTGAAAGTGAGTGTAGAAGATGAAGCTGGCAATATTACCGTAAAAACATTTATTTTTAAACGATGATCAAATTGCAAGAAGGAGATAAGGCGCCGGCTTTCTCCGGACCCGACCAGGATGGCAATAAGGTAAGTCTGTCTTCTTTTAAGGGAAAAAAGGTGGTGCTATACTTCTATCCGAAAGACAATACCCCCACCTGCACGGTGCAGGCTTGTAATCTGCGCGACAACTACACATTGTTGCAAAAGGCGGGTTTTGTGGTATTGGGTATAAGTCCCGACCCGGTGGAAAGTCACCAAAAGTTTAGCGCCAGGCAGGATTTGCCGTTTACACTCATCGCGGATCCCGACTTAAAAATCATTGAGCAATACGGCGTGTGGGGAGAAAAACAATTATATGGCAGAAAATATATGGGCTTGCACCGCACCACGTTTGTGATAGACGAAAAAGGAATCATCCGGAAGATATTTTTCCGTCCGAAAAGCAAACAACATGCAGAGGAGATTTTGAAAGCATGGGAAGAACTTACGATGCCATAGATATCGGAGAGGTCTCTATCAGAGAGCGTTCCTTCAGAGCAAGGATAGCCGCCTGCTGCCTGGGTGTAAACAATGTGGCTTTCACGCTGGGTAAAACCATTTATCTGCACAATGCCACCCGGCAGGAGTTTTTAATGGACGAACGCTGGGTAAGGCACGAATTAAAACATGTAGAACAGTTTGCGCGGCATGGCTTTGTTTCCTTTGTATGTAAGTATGTATTTGAAACACTGCGGAAAGGCTATCGCAATAATAAGTATGAGATAGAAGCCCGGAATGCTGAAAAGCTACCGGGTTATAATGTCACCAAAGCTGCTTTCACCCATGCCACGCCGCGTTAGCCCTCCTCACAATAAAACCGGTGCTGCATCGCGCCCGAAAAACGACTCATTTTTTGACTCCGTATACGAGGTTGTGCGACTGGTGCCGAAAGGACGCGTTACTTCTTATGGCGCCATCGCGGCTTACCTTGGCACAAAATTGTCTGCCCGTATGGTTGGCTGGGCCATGAATGCAGCCGGCAATGCCCACCCGCCTGTTCCTGCGCATCGCGTGGTAAACCGGATGGGTATGTTATCTGGCAAAGCCCATTTCGCCGAACCGGATATGATGGAAAAGCTGCTGAAAAAAGAGGGAATAAAGGTGCAAAACGATGCTGTTGCTGACTTCGCCAGGCTATTCTGGGATCCCTCTAAAGAACTGCTGTAAACCAGGCTTACAGGATACCGCCACCTTCGAACTGGAGAGAAAACATAATCATCCGCGAACTCAGCCGATCAATAACATTGGAGTACCGGAGCGTGGGATCTTTGGCGTGTACATTATTCAGACCCTGGCTGATTTTTATTTCCGGCGATACAATCACGTATTTGCTGAAAAACTGGAAACCTATACCCGCTTCCACTCCGAAGTCGGTTTTATTCACTTTCAACAGGTTTTCCGAGTTGGTAGTGCCGGATTTAGACGCCAGGTCATAATCAAATTTTACCCCGGCGAGTGTATATACCCTGAAATTATTGATCCGGTCGCTTTTAAAACGCACCTGCAGCGGGAAGCTCATCACAATCGACTCCACATTCTGCGACTTTACCAGGGAAGTTTCTCCCGCTTCTGGATACTTCAGGTCGTATCGGAACTTCTTTTCACTGAAAATCAGATTGAGCGGATAAAAGCGGAGATCCCAGCGATGATTGAGCTGCAGGTTTGCCAGAATGCCCAGGTGAATCCGACCACTGTTGAGCCCGTTTACCCCCTGGATGGTATCCTGTGCCAGAAAGCCGGGCGTATGTGATATCCGGTAATGCGACGTGTTGTACCCGAGTATGATCCCGAAGTAGTACAGCTTATCATCATGATTGGGAAGGTTATAGGTATTTCTCAACTGGGCGAAGGAGGAACCTGCACCCAGCACCAGAATTACTGATAGTATTATTTTGACCCGCAATATATGCTGCAGATACCCAGGCTTAATCTTTTGCATGATGTATGTTGGAACCCCACTTTTTTTAGAACGTTTACAAAATTTTCTCCGTCAGGGAATTGCTGCATTGATTCGTTGAGGTACTTGTATGCTTTCTTGTTGTTGGAAACCATAGAAGCCATTTGCGGTGCAATGCGGCCCATGTAAAAATTGTAAAATTGTTCTATGCCTGGTATTTTGGGTTTTGAAAATTCCAATACTAATAATCTGGCCCCTGGTTTCAGCACTCTTTTGATCTCTGTTAAGCCCTGCTCAAGGTTTTCAAAATTACGCACGCCAAAGCTGACTGTTACTGCATCAAACGAGTTGTCGGGAAAATTTATTGCTTCACTATCCCCGCTTTGAAGGTCTATATAAGGCTCCAGCCCGGCTTTTAACACTTTTTTCCGTCCGATTTCGAGCATTTTCTCCGAAATATCGATCCCCACTATCTTATCCGGCTTCAGCAACCCATGCGCCATAATGGCCAGATCGGCGGTTCCGGTAGCTACGTCCAGGATCACACGCGGGTTGTCTTTCTTCAACAGCTTCAATGCTGTTTTGCGCCAACCGATGTCAATTCCTGCAGATAA
Organism: Agriterribacter sp.; assembly: GCA_037190905.1. Classification (GTDB taxonomy): domain Bacteria; phylum Bacteroidota; class Bacteroidia; order Chitinophagales; family Chitinophagaceae; genus Agriterribacter. The sequence continues at coordinate 169,240 of JBBCKG010000015.1, forward strand.
AAACCGGTTCATGAAATCGTATTTGCCGGCAACCTGGTTGAACATAGCAGCCACCTGTTGCTTTTTACTCAAGCCAGATTCATCGAAAGGCACTACGGTATCATGATTGTAATTAGCCATGCCCTGCAAATGTAGGCATTAATGAAAATAATAGTATGGAGCAATAAAATTTAGGATAGTTTTAAGCCGGTTTTTTGCCGCTTACATACGGGTGATCCTTTATAAAGAAACGATAGGGGAGCAGCGCGTCTTCGCCGGCATAATCCACGCCTATACGTGGCCCGGCTACGATCTGCGATTGCTTCAACCGGAAGCCGTCATCTGCTATGTATATGGTTTCTTCCAACAAGGAATACCCGGTATAAGACGTATCCAACCCCAATGATTTGGCTACATTACCTGGACCCGATCCCAGGTTTTTGCCGGCGCGGGTGCTGTTTCTTCTGTGCAGCATATGCGGTATGCCCTCCGCAGGCTCTATTGCTCTTATCAGCACAGCATGCGCTATCCCCACCTGGTTGGTCACCACATTAAAAAGATGGTGTATGCCATAGCACAGGTATACATAAGCGCGCCCGGCTTCTCCATACATCACTTCAGTACGACGGGTACGCCGGTTGTTCCAGGCGTGTGAGGCCCTGTCTGCCGCGCCGTTATAGGCTTCAGTTTCCACAATCCTCCCCGATGTGGTTATTCCTCCTATATTCGTTACCAGCATTTTCCCCAACAACTCCTTTGCCACCTGTGTTACTGAACCGCGATTGTAAAAATCATAGGAGAGTTTATGCATATTTTTTTTAAGTTTGGTTATCGAACACAAGGTTCTGCACACAAGTTTATTTAATTCCACGTAAAACTGTTGCTTTTGCTCAAGGAGATTATTATAGCCGTACAGTCTTATTATAAAGCACATCAGTTTATAAAGGCAAACAGGTTATGGAAGTGGATTCTGATCCCGGGTATTCTATACGCTGTATTATTTACCACCGGGCTCTTCTTCTTCGGTAAAAGCGCTTCTTTCATCATTGAGTTTCTGAGTGTCAGAATCGGGCTGAAAGCCTGGGTAGATAATGCACACAGCCCGGTGCTGGGTTTCTTCTTTGCGTTGGGCGGCATTATGGTATGGCTGATTTTGCTGCTGATGTATTTCTCCTGGTTCAAATACCTGTGGCTGATCATAGGGTCACCGGTATTTGCTTACCTGAGTGAAAAAACAGGTGCTATCATTGAGAAGAAAGAAACGCCGGTTCGGTTTGCTGAGTTATGGAAAAGCATGAAAAGGGGCATATTGCTGGCTTTGCGCAACTTATTCTGGCAAACCGTATACTCTATAGCCCTGCTGCTGCTTTCTTTTGTACCGGTGGCGGGGTGGATCAGCCCTTTGTTTGCGGTTTTTATAGAATGCTACTATTTCGGTTTTTCGATGCTGGACTATAGTTGTGAGCGTCAGAAGCTGACACCGGCACAGAGTATTGAATTCATCGGTATCCATAAAGGGCTTTCCATCGGCAACGGGCTGGTTTTTTACCTCATGCATGCGGTACCCGTAGTAGGGTGGGTGCTGGCTCCTGCATATTCTGTTATCGCTGCTACGCTGAGCCTGTATAAACTTCGGGACGAAGTGGTGTAAGGCTAATCAATATATTGCACAAAGAAAAATTACAGCAGAGGTTTCACGCAAAGGGAAGCAGAGAAAAAAGGCATTAAAAGAACTGCTTCGCGATCTTCGCGCTTCTTAGCGGCTTTGCAGGAACAACCTCAGCGAATATTGCACGCAAAGAACGCGGAGCATACGCAAAGAAAGCAGAGCATACGCAAAGGGCGCAGAGATAAAAGGCATTAAAACAATTGCTTCGCGATCTTAGCGCTTCTTAGCGGCTTTGCGAGAAATACCACAGCAGAGGTTTCACGCTAAAGAACTCAGAGCATACGAAAAGGGCGCAGAGATAAAAGACATTAAAAGAACTGCTTCGCGATCTTAGCGCTTCTTAGCGACTTTGCGAGAAATACTCCAACAGAGGTTTCACGCAAAGAATACAGTCAGGGTGGCTACCGGCTGTTGGCCTCAAATACCCGGATAAAGTTTTCTCCGAGTATTTTCCGGATATCCGCTTCGGAATATCCCCTCTGCAAAAGCCCCTGTGTGATCCTGGGAAAATCCTGCACCCCATTGATTCCTTTGGGCATCGACTCGATTCCATCCATATCTGCCCCTATACCCACATGATCCACTCCCACGAGTTTAACGATATAATCAATATGATCCAGTATCATGGAAAAAGGCGGACGGATACTCTCCAGCTCGCGCGGATACTTTTTGGCTATCCACTGCGAAATGGCATAATCAGACATATTCAGGTTTTTCAAAGAATCCTGTTCTGCTTTCCTGCGTGCAAACACTGCTCTTCGCCTGGGCAGGTATTGCGGATCGAGAAAGCCGGAGTATAAGTTCACCTGAATAACACCCCCGTTTTTGGCCACCGCTTTGATTTGATCATCTTTTGCGTTGCGCGGTACCGGACACAATGCATAGGCGTTGCTATGCGATAGAATCACGGGCTTGGTGGTGATAGCAATGGCATCCCAGAATGTTTGTTCTCCTACATGCGAAAGATCCACCATCATACCGAGTTGGTTCATTTTTCGCACCACCTCCTTTCCGAAAGCCGATAATCCTTTCTGTATAGCCTCTCCGGCCGCTTCATCCTTGGCGGAACTGGCCCATGCAAGCGAATTATTCCAGGTCAGCGTCAAATAGCGCGCACCGCGGTTGTAAAGGTTTTCCAGGTTTTCCAGGCTTTCCTCTATCATATGCCCGCCTTCCACTCCGATCATACAGCCGAGCTTTTTTTCTTCTACGGCACGCTGCAACTCCTGTGGAGTGGTAACCATCATCATTTTGTCTGGGTTGCGCCCCACGATGGCATAGAGCGAATCGATCTCTATATTCGCAAACTTGTACGCAGTGTCTTTCCCGAACTTCTCATCGCAAAACACGGAAAATACCTGGATATCGATGCCTCCTTTCCTGAACCGCGCCAGATCGGAGTGCGTTTTTCCCAGCAGATTTTTCTCTATGTTGAGCCCCTGCATCGTGGCGGTGGAGAGTACATCATTATGGGTATCTATCACCACCGCATTCTCATGAATCTGTTTATACGACTGTGCCCGCACAGCAACCACAGCAGCTCCCAGCAATAACATGCCACAGCAAACCTTTTTGTATATCTTATGCATTGTAATGATTGTCTGTTATAAGCGTATTAGTCTTCTTTTGCGCCTTTTTCACCTACAAACCAGTGTTCCTTCTCCCTAAAAAGTACATTAAAGGTGGTTAACGTACCGTATATGCGGGTAATGTATTGCTGAAGATTTACCTTCTCTTCATCACTCAGCTTTTTATGCGCATTGATCTGTTGTTCCAAAACACGCAGCCGATCGCGCAGCATCACTATTTTATGAAAAAACACATCAACCGGAACCTCCTTGGCTTTTTGCGATTTGTCGGCCGGTTGTAGTACCAAAGTACCGCCCGCCCAGCGGTCACCGAGTGGCACCAGCTCGCCATTGCCATTCCAAAGTCTTAGTATCTTCAGCAACGATTTTTCCACATCTGAAATCGTCTCCACCTCAGCCGACACGTTTTCGGCTATGATCTCATCCAGGTTGGGGTCTGTTTTATCGATCTCCTTCACGCCATGATGGATAAAAGAAATAATATAGGTGGCATACCTGACGGCAACAATAACGCCGGGGCCAAACTGAGTATGCTGCAATCTTGTTCCGGGTCCTAATTTGAGTTGCTCTTCCATTGGTTTTAAGATTTTAGTAATCCGGTGCGGGTGGTTATATTCGGTAGCTAAGATCGCATTTTATTTTCAGCACTGGTGGGGCTACGCAGGTTTTTCTACAGAGCAGGTCAAGCCATTTGTATATAGTAATACGATGGTTGCTCTAAAAAGTCTTCTTTATACACCAGAAAGGCCATTCAATACCATCCTCTTTTCCGGAAGAGGTATAGCATGAACACAGGTATTACCAGCATGGCAAATACGGAAATGTAGAAGCCCCATTTGTTGTGGAGCAGGGGTATGGCGTCGAAGTTCATCCCGAAAATACCGCCAATCACAGTCGCAGGAGCCATCAGGCAGGTCACGATGGCCATCACCTTCATCACTTCATTCATCTTCAGGTTTACATTATTGATGTAGATGTCCTGCATACTCATCATCATATCGCGGTAGTTTTCTGTAAAATCATACGCCTGTACGATGTGGTCGTACACATCTTTGAAATATTTGGTTGTGCGATCTTCCAGCAGTTCACTTTCACTTCTGATAAAGCCGTTTACCAGTTCGCGTACCGGCACAATGTTTCTCTTCAGTACAATCAGCTCTTTACGGAGTTGTGCAATCCGCGCCAGCGAGCGGGTGTTGCTGTTTCTTATCACCTCTTCCTCCAGTTGCTCTATTTCATCGCCCAGCTTCTCCATCACTACAAAATAGTTATCAACGATCAGGTCGAGCAGGGTATAGCACAGGTAATCGGCACCGCGCTGTCTCAGCTTGCTGCTTGACTTGAGCCGGGTTCTGAGGGGGTCGAACACATCGCGGGAGGCATCTTCCTGAAAACTGATCACAAAATCCGGCCCCAGTGCTATGCTTATTTGTTCCGTTTCTACCATCTTGGTTTCTTCGTTGAAAAACAGCATATTCAGCAGGCAAAACAGGATGCCTTCCACCTCATCCATTTTGGGCCGCTGCCCAACGCTGAGGATATCTTCCGCAAGCAGGTTATGTATACCGTAAGCCGCGCATATGATCTCAATATCTGCCTTATGCAGCCCGTCTATATTGATCCAGGTAACACGGTTATTATTACGGAATGCAGCGGCATCTTCCGTTTTGCTTAGCACCTGCTCATTCACGTACTCCGCATTATAGTCAAATACGTACGCTTTTACCTCTGTAGCCTCGCCCCGTTTGGGTAATATAGTGGGATTGATATGAAAAATCTCTCTGGTCCGCTGGGTGCCAAACAGCGCCGCCAGGGGGGTGGCCAGCGGTATGTAGCGAAGGTATTTTTTCTTCCACATAGACAGAATAGCTTTAAAAGAAGAGCGACCGGCAAATGAATGCCGGCCGACTCTGGTTAATTACCGTTTCTTTCTTTGCTGACAGCCATTTCCATCGAAGCGATGTCGCGGTCAAACATATAGAAGCCGCCTTTGTCGTCGCCTATCAGTTTCAGCTTGTCAATCACTCTGCGGGCAAGCGCTTCTTCCTCTATTTGCTCGCTTACATACCACTGCAGAAAGTTGTGTGTGGTGTAGTCTTTTTCGTTCAGGCATATGTCTACCAGTTTGTTGATTTCTTCGCTCACATGGATTTCGTGGTTGAGCACCTGTTCGAACAGGGGTCTTACACCATTGTATTTAAGCGAAGGCTGCGATAAAGCGGGTATAATGCCATGTCCACCACGTTCATTGATAAACTTAACGAGCTTCAACATATGCACCCGCTCTTCGTCGGAGTGGGCATACAAAAAATCAGCGATGCCATTGTATCCTTCCACCTCAGCCCAACTGGCCATAGCGAGATATATTTGTGATGATTCTGCCTCCAGCAATACCTGCTGATTTAGTGCATTTTCAATTTTACTTGAGATCATGGTTATTAAAATTTAATGTTCAAAAAAATTTGGCAGCCCGAAAGTACAGAAGTTTATAACGCGGCGATGTTGTATCATATCAGGCCAGATCCGCTACCGGTTTATTTTTTAATATAGCGTCAATTTCTTCCAATACCCCGTCGTTCAACAACCGGGCCACATCCAGCGCTTTCAGGTTTTCCAGCAACTGTTCTTTTCGGGTCGCTCCCAGGATGGTGGTAGTTACATTCGGATTTTGAATGGTCCATGCGATGGCCAGCGACGGAAGCGACACACCGAGTTGGGCGGCCAAAGCACCGAGTTGCTGTACTTTTTCTATTTTTTCTTTTTGCAGCCAGCGATCTTTCAACCAGTCGAACCCTTCCATTGCCAGCCTTGACCCCTCCGGCACACCATTATTATATTTTCCCGTCAGGAACCCGGCCGCGAGGGGACTCCATATGGTAGTTCCCAGGCCCACGTTTTTAAACACAGGTATGTAATCCATCTCCATGCGGTAGCGCTCAAACATATTGTATTGCGGCTGTTCCATAGCCGGTCCTATCAGCCGGTACTGTTGTGCCACCCGGTGTGCTTCCATTATTTCCGCACCGCTCCACTGGCTGGTACCCCAATAAAGTATCTTACCCTGTTGTATCAGCAGGTTCATGGTCCACACCACTTCTTCTATAGGAGTGGAGGGGTCGGGACGATGGCAGAAAAACAGATCGAGGTAGTCCATTTGCAAACGCTGCAGCGCTTCGTTACAGGCCTCCACAAGGTGTTTGCGGCTCAACCCTGTTTGGTTGGGTTTATTGTTTTTGCCCCTCCAGCCAAAAAAGGCTTTAGACGACACCACATAGGAGGTGCGGTCCCAGCTTTTTCTTTTCAGCACACGCCCCATCAGTTTTTCGCTTTCACCCAGCGCATATACTTCGGCATTATCAAAAAAATTAATGCCGTTATCATACGCCAGTCCCATCAACAGATCAGCCTGGCTATCGTCTACCTGCTTATGAAAGGTTACCCAACTGCCATAGGATAGCACACTCAGTTGAAGCCCTGTTTTTCCCATTTTACGGTATTCCATACAAAAGAGTTAAATTGTAAAAAACTATCCAAATGTAAGTCATTTGCCTCAGGATGATCGGCAGGGCCTGCGCGCTAATAAGAGAAAATCTGCAAGTTTTTCCTTTTCTTTGTAAACAGGGGTATTGCATTTGAAGCAAAAAAATTTATTTTAGCAATTAATTGAGGTATAAACAGGATGAGTTACGAGATCAAACAAGAAGGTAAGTTTAAATACATCGAAGAGGGCTCCGGAGAACCGTTAATCTTGTTGCATGGCCTTTTCGGCGCCCTGAGCAATTTCGAACCCCTGATTGAGTATTTTCGCAAGCAATACAGGGTGGTGGTTCCCGTATTACCGCTGCTTGAGTTAGACCTTTTACATACATCTGTAGGTGGTATAGAAAAGTTCGTACACAAGTTCATTGAGCACAAGCAATATAAAAACGTTCACCTCCTCGGTAATTCGCTTGGGGGGCACGTGGCATTGCTGCACATTTTGAAGCATCCGGAAAACATAAAATCGCTGATACTTACCGGCAGTTCGGGCTTATTCGAAAACGGGATGGGCGATACGTATCCGAAACGCGGAGATTATGAATATATTAAGAAGAAGACCGCACTCACCTTCTACGACCCCGCTATGGCCACCAAGGAACTGGTAGACGAGGTATTTGAAATTACCTCCAACCGGCTAAAGGTTATCAAAATTATCGCCTTAGCCAAAAGTGCCATTCGCAACAACCTGGGAGAAGAACTGAAAGAGATACAGCAGCCGACCCTGTTGGTATGGGGCAACAACGATACCATTACCCCACCGTTTGTGGGAAGGGAATTCAACAAGCTGATTCCTAACAGTGAATTACATTTCATAGATAAATGCGGTCATGCCCCGATGATGGAAGTGCCGGAGGAGTTTAACAAGATTTTACATGAGTTTCTTACTAAATTAAATGAGCCGGCCGCCGTTACCAGTTAACTTGCATCTATCAGACAAAACATCATGAATGTTTGCGGGACAACTCATATCAAACACCATACCTTCCTTAGTTCCGGGCGACTCCGTGGGAACGGCTTTGCAGGAAATGAATGACTTTCAGGTTTCTCATCTGCCTGTAGCCGATGATAATCAATACCTGGGGCTCACCAGTGAAGAAATGCTGCTCGATACCGACGAAAGCACGTTACTGGAAGACCTGAAAGTACATTTACCCCGCCCGTTTGTCAGGCACAACGACTCCTTTCTGCTCGCTGTACGGATTGCAAAAGAAATGCACCTGTCTGTGGTGCCCGTTGTATCAGAAAAGCAAGAGTTACTGGGCGCCATTACGGAAGAGGAACTGTTTGCACAACTGGCTGTTTTTTGCGGAATTGATGAAAATGGAGGTATGGTTGTACTGGAAATGGAAAAAAATGCTTTTTCTGCCGGCGAGCTGAACAGGCTGGTCGAATCCAACGATGCCTATATTACCCAACTAAATACCCACCTGGAAGCTGTAAGTCAGCTACTTTTAGTATCCATCCGCATAAATAAAGCCGAAATTTCAGATATCATAGCTACGCTACAACGCCACGAATATAAAATCAGGTATTATTTTGGAGAGGAATTGTATAGAAATGAGCTCCAAAGTAATCTGAACCACCTGATGAATTATCTTAACATTTAATTCGTCGGTATAACAATAGATTTGGCACAGATTCGATTTAACTTAAAAATAAAACTGTGAATCCCTCCCAGGGGGAACCAATGGCGAAGCTGCATACATATCTGTTGTTCGTGGTACTGCTGCTTTTTTACGGCAGCCTGGCAGCCCAGGAAACAGATCGTCAGGATGAGCCGGTATTTGAGGATGCAGACATTCTTAAAACATCGCAACTGGTAGTACGCGATATCGTTATCACCGGCAATAAAGTTACCCGCCCCTACATCATTGCCCGCGAAGTACCGGTTAAAAAAGGCGGCAAATACTCCATCTCCGCTATTCTCAAAAGTATTCCGGAGGCAAGAAAAAACCTCATGAACTCCGGTCTTTTTATTGATGTAGCCGCAGACTTCGACAGGTGGGTGAACGATTCCGTGGATATTGTTATAGATGTAAAAGAGCGCTGGTATTATTTTCCCGTCCCTTATTTCAATCCGGTAGATCGCAACTTCAACGTATGGATCAAAGAGTACAACGCCAGTCTTTCACGCGTCAACTACGGACTTAAATTTATCGCCAACAACGTAAGCGGAAGAAACGACAAGCTCAATATATGGCTGCTGACCGGCTACTCCAGGCAAATTGTTCTTAATTATAATGCCCCGAATTTTGACCGTTCGCTGAAAAACGGCATCGTGCTGGACTTTCTCTTTGCACAGAATAAGGAACTGAACTATGGCACAGAAGACAATAAACAGCTTTTTTATAAAAACGACCAGCAGTTTGTAACCGATCACCTTCGCTTCGGCGTGGGTTACAGCCATAGAAAGGGATATATAAAAAGACACAGCGTGCGGCTTTCTTACAATATCGTTCGCATCAACGACTCTGTACTGAAGCTGAACCCTCATTACTTTGGCAATGAAAGCAAACGGGCAGCGTTTCCGGAACTCTTCTACCAATACCAGGATTTTGATCTCAACTACATTCCGTACCCCACCAAAGGGTTCATGTGGGAGGTGGGGTTCCGGAAGCGGGGTTTCACAAAAGTGATGAACCTCTGGGAGTTTAGCGCCCGCACCGGTGCTTACTGGGAGCTGAACCCCAAGTTGTTTTTCTCCTCCCAAACCTTTGCCAATATCAAATTACCTCTCGACCAGCCCTTCTACAACCGAAACCTCCTGGGCTATGGCAGTCTTTTTCTAAGAGGTTTGGAAAACTATGTGGTAGACGGAACCGCATCCTTCGTCAACAAAGCCAGCTTATCCAGAGAAATCTGGCGACCCAGCCTTAACACGGGCTTGAAATCGCGCTCCTACCGCGTCATTCCCTTCCGGTTTTATGCCAAAATTTACGGCGATGTTGGCTATGCTTACAGCAAAAACCTGCCCGGATACAATGTATTAAACAATAAACTCCTGTATTCCGGCGGTGCCGGCCTCGATATCATCTCTATTTATGATGCGGTGATCTCTGTAGAATACAGTTTTAACCAGTTAGGACAAAAGGGGCTATTTTTGGAGGGTCGCCTTGGTTTCTAAATCCGGGCTACCTGAAAATCATGAAAGTTGCAATATATAGCCGGGGCGGCGAATCTGTCAAATACGATGACCTCCTGTTGTTACTCGCGGCGCTGGAAAAACATAAAGCCACCTGCATCATCCACCAGGGCTATTTTGAGCAGGTAAAACATCTTTTCCCGGAAAATACTTACGAAACCTTTACCGACGCCTATGACCTGGACGACAGTTTTGACTGCCTCATCAGTATGGGGGGAGACGGAACCATACTCGACACCCTCACCCTGATCAAAGACAGGGGCATTCCTGTAATCGGCATCAACCTGGGCAGACTGGGCTTTCTGACAGAAATTGGCAGAGCTGAGCTGGAGAATGCCATAGATACCCTGGCCCAACGTACCTATATTATTGATAAAAGAACACTCATACACGTAGATGCCAGCGTTCCGCTGTTTGGCGACACGCCCTTTGCACTAAATGAATTTGCTATCCACAAGAGAGATACCTCGCCAATGATCAAAATACACACCTACCTGAACGGCGAGTTTCTGAATACCTACTGGGCAGACGGACTCATTGTGGCAACCCCTACCGGCTCCACCGGCTATTCGCTCAGTTGCAACGGTCCGGTAGTGTTTCCGGAATCCAACAGCTTTATCATTACACCGGTTGCACCACACAATCTCAACGTACGACCCATCATCATATCAGACACCAATATTGTATCGTTCGAAGTGGAAGGACGCGCAGACCAATACATATGCACGCTTGATTCGCGTAAAGAAATTGTAGACCGAAACGTGCAGGTGGCCATCAAAAAAGAGCGCTTCTCTTTTAATCTGGTACGGCTCCATTCCAACAGCTTTCTGCAAACCCTCCGCAACAAACTTTCCTGGGGACTAGACACCCGCAACTAATGGGAGCTCAGGCTATTCTGCCTGGCCGGCAAACGGGCTGCCCGGTTCGGAACCCGACCCAATAAGTGCCCGCAGATACGCTTTACACAGATATGCGCCTGCTGCGAAGCCGGTTTTACCATCTGTAAAACATTTAATATTTCACTAAAATAGAGCAATATTGCATGGAGATTAGCTGTTAAACTTGTACTTTGCGTTACTAAAGCCCGTACTATTGAGGATATTTACATTAAATTTCATTTAATGAGGAGAATACTAGCACTGCTGATCCTGGCAGCCGCATTTGTACCGGTTCAAGCGCAAAAGATGTACGGTGAAGTGCAGGAAGGAGAAATAGGCATTACCGTCGGCGCGGCACATTATTTCGGCGACCTGAATACCAGGGCGCAGCTCAATCGCCCGAAACCCGCAGTGGGTGTTTTTTTCCGTAAACAGTTTGGAGAATATATAGCGGCCCGGCTGGGATTGCATTACGCCCAATTGGGGTATTCTGATATTTACAGCGATAATGATTTTCAAAAACGCCGCAACCTGAGTTTTAACTCCAATATATGGGAAGCGACTATTCAGGGCGACTTTAACTTTATGCGTTTCGTTCCCGGCGAACCGGGCTTTCGATTCACACCCTATGTTACCCTCGGTATCGGCGCTTTTAACTACGACCCCTATGCCTATCTTGAAGGCAGGAAGTATTTCCTCCGTCCCCTGGGCACCGAAGGGCAGGGCTCATCGGCATACCCCGGCAGTAAACCTTACAGCGCAGTAGCACTCTGTTTTCCGCTGGGTATGGGTGTAAAATATAATGTTGCCCGCAACATCAACCTGTCGTTTGAAGTGGCCTACCGGTTTACCAATACCGACTACCTTGATGATGTAAGCGGCTATTATGCTCCCGATGCGTTTCCGCAAACACTTCCCGACAATACGCCTACTGCGTGGTACCTCCTGCAAGACAGGTCTTACGAAACAGGCAACGGCATCAGGATAGGAACGAAAGGCCGGCAGCGGGGCTTTAACAAACAACTGGACGCCTACGTAATGGCAGAAGTGGGGCTCGCTTTCACCCTCACCTCTTACCGGTGCCCCACAGCCAATTAAACACTAACTTTGCTGCTTATTCTATCTCATCTAATAACTATGAGTTTTGCAGCCAATAGCAGAGTTTTTCTCTGGTAAGGATTATATCAACGATTTTAAAAAATTCGTTACCGGGCAGTACCTCACAAAGGGTTTGCGTATCACCATCGGGGCACTGCTACCAGCTTTTATTCTTTACAAGTACGGTTGGCTTACTGTAGCCATTGCAATGCCGCTGGGCGCTTTGATGGTTAGCCTTACGGATTCTCCTGGCCCCATACACCACAGGCGAAACGGGATGCTCATCAGCAATGGCATCAACTTTATCGTAGCGCTCCTTATCGGCTTTACACGTCATTACCCCTGGCTGCTGGCGGTGGAACTCACCTTATTAAGCTTTTTTCTTTCGTTGATATCGGTATACGGTAACAGAGCCGGAGCCATCGGCCTGATTGCCGCCATTGTAATGGTCATCAATGTAGATGTGCACAAAGAAGAGCGGGTGCTGCAGGATGCGCTGTTCATGCTTGCCGGGGGAATCTGGTATATGCTGCTGAGCCTGCTGCTGTATTCCCTTCGCCCCTATAAGCTCATAGAGCAGGCGCTGGGTGAATGCGTCATCGCTACCGGTGCCTATATAAGGGTAAAAGCAAAGCTGTATCAACAGGGAGCCTCCTACGATAAAGTATACGACGAACTGTTGCCCATACAGGTTACCATTCACAACCAGCAGGAGCAACTCAGGGAAATGCTGTTCAAAGCCAGGGGGTTCACCAGAGACTCTACCACCAAGGGTCGCATTCTTCTTATGATGTTTCTGGATTCGGTAGACTTGTTTGAGCACGTCATGACTTCGCAGCAAAACTACCACTCCCTGCACCGGCATTTTGATGCGGGCGACCTGCTGGAGCGGTTCAGGCTGCTGATAAAGGAAACGGGCAACGAGCTGGATAAAATCGGGCTGGCAGTACAAAGCGGTATTCATTACCGTGGAAAGCGGGAGCTGGACGAGATGATCCGGGAAACAGAAGCATACTTCGTTGCCTACCGCGATAAAAACATCAGCCCGGCCAATATAGAAGGGTATATCGCGCTGCGACATGTATTGAATTCTGTGAAAGAGATTGCCATCAGGATCAACAAAATGCACCGCTATACCACCTATAGCAGCGAAGTGAGCAAAGAAGCCGGTCCGGAACCCGATGTATCGGGCTTCGTATCGCGGCAGGAAGTGGACCCAAAGCTGCTGGTAGAAAACCTTACCCTGGAGTCGAATGTATTTCGCCATGCCCTCCGTGTAAGCCTTTGTATACTTACCGGCTTCCTGATAGCGCAGCTATTTCCCTTCGGCCACAGCTATTGGATATTGCTGACGGTTGTTACCATCCTCAAGCCCGCTTACAGCATCAGTAAACAACGAAATGCACACAGGCTAACGGGAACGCTGATCGGCGTGGGCATCGGTTTTGTGCTGCTGTATTTCATTCACAACGAATCGGTATTGTTTGCTTGCATGGCCGTATCTATGGTAATCGGCTACTCCTTTCTACAGATACGCTATATGATTAGTGTGATTGGCATTACGCTGTACGTACTAATCTCATTTCACTTTTTTCATGCAGTAGACTTTCAGTCGCTCGCACGCGACCGGGTAATAGACACACTCATCGGTTCTGCACTTGCCTTTACCAGCAGCCTGCTGTTTTTACCCAAATGGGAATACGAACAGATCGACAAACCCATACGGAAAATGATGGAAGCCAACCTCCGCTATTTTTCTGTGGTAAGCCGCGCTTTTTACGGCTTGCCGCCCGACATAATGGAGTACAAGGGCTGCAGAAAAGAAGCCTATGTAGCGCTGGCCAATCTCTCTGATGCCTTTCAGCGGCTTTTGTCGGAGCCCAAAAATAAAACCCTGCGTGCAGAGCTGCTCCATCAGCTGGTAGTGAGTAATCATATGTTAACCTCTCATATCGCCAGTCTCGGCGTTTACTCTCAACTGTTGGCGCCCCGATACCACTCGGAGTCGTTTAAACCCGTGGCGAAGCTCATAGAAAACAAAATGCAATCTGCCATTCACCTGTTGTCGGGGAAAGATAGGGAGGGAGAGGATCCCACAGAAAGCAAAGCCTTCATCACCATACGAGATTGGATGCAAAGCCTTATGCAACAACGGCTCTCTGAACTGGAACAGGGCATAAACAGTGAGGTACGCAAGCAACTTTCGGGGTTCAAAACCATCACCGACCAGTTTGAAATGATCAATGCTATTACTACCGATATAATACATATTCTCAAAAAAACGAAAACGGTGTAGTTTTTGCTGCTTCTGGTTATTCTTCAATGCAGGCTGTACAATGCCTGTTAGCTTTTTAATTTGAGGGAGGGTAAATGGCGCAGTAAACTACAATATGATGGCAATAAGACCGTTTATAAACAGACTTCAAAATCCGTAATATGAAAATCCGTAACCTGGCAGAGCGGTGTATGCTCGTATTGTTGCTGTCTCCCGCTATTATTGCAGCTACTGTCAGCAAAAAAACCAGTCCACCCGCGCTCCCCTCCGTAGTATATTATTTACCGACCGATATTAAAGCAGAGTCGAGAGAAATGTTTGCATTCAGGTTGTATGAGTCCACCGGATTGGGAGCGCTCGGCCTGGAGAAAAAAGTACTGGACCTTGCGTTGGAAGGCTTCAGCAAACTGGCACGAGCGGGGAAGCTTAACAACGACAGCCTGCTGACCATTGTAGATTTCTCGCAATCGTCGAAAGAAAAACGTTTCTATGTTATTGATCTGAAAAACCTCGCCATACGTTTCAACACCCGCGTGGCGCACGGTAAAAATTCCGGACAGGAATATGCCCGCCATTTTTCGAATGTAATGGCATCCAATAAAAGCAGTCTCGGTTTTTACATTACGCAACAGGCCTATGTTGGTTCCAACGGATACTCCATGCGGCTGATGGGCATTGAAAAAAACATCAACGATAAAGCCCTTACCCGCAACATTGTGGTACATGGCGCCGCATATGCCAACGACAGCTACCTCCGCACGAACGGTATGCTGGGCAGAAGCTTTGGCTGCCCTGCGTTACCCACCAAAGACAATAAAGAGATTATTGATATGATAAAAGGGGGCTCCTGCTTCTTTATATACAATTCAGATGAAAAATATTTTAAACAGTCTACAGTTCTAAACGGTTAGGTCAAGGTAATACGATGGTTAAGGTAAACCCGGTTCATTCCATGATACCGGGTTTTGACTTTTATATACCTACCGGTGCCTTCTGCCTAATACCCAGCTCAGTTTACACATGACCGTAAAGTACGCATCGTTCTTTTTGTTGCTGCCGCGAATGGCGCCCGGCGTTGGCACATGACTGTTATTGAGCTCTCCCCCACGATCGTGCAGCGCCTCCGCGAGTCTGGCCTGTACCGGATCGAGATAGTTGCTGAATAAAGCGGGGTTGATATACCTGGTGCTCACATCATCCAGGTAGTCGGTGGAAGTGATGCGGTGCAACACTTCGAGCTTTAGATTGAACAAGGCAGACAGCTCGTACTTCAACCCGGCTCCTACAGGAAAATTTACCTGCGTCAGCTTATACGGTCTCCTGTCTGCATATTCTGCAAAGCCCTGCCCTTCTGTTCGCAACGGCTGCAACTCCACCCATATCCCGTTAATACTGGCCTGGGGGTTGAACTGAAAAACGCCTGCTCCTCCCATTATATACGGTGACCAACGGGGAGCGCCCTCATCCGGGGTGCCTCTCAGCAGAGCCAAAGGAAACCATTCGGTTATGGCCAGTATTTCCAGTACCGAACTTCTGAAATGCAGGTTTCGCAGATAACGCATATGGGCTTCCGACTGATCTCCTTTCAGTATCCGGTCGTTCGCATATATGGAGCCTGCCTGCAAGTCGATCCGAATACCTACCCTGTAGCGGTAGATCAATCCGATGCCCGCTGCGGCTGTCAAACGGGTGTGTATAATGTTGAGGTCTTTGATGAAGCCCTTCCCGCGGCCACTTCGGCCGCCCAGATCAGTGAAACAGTTCATACCGCCTGCAGATAGGCTGATCTCAAACAACAGATCGCGGTCATAGTACCTGTTATTGTAAAAATAAGATTGCGGAAATGCCCGGAGGGCAATAGTGCACATGCAGATTAGCAGTGCGGTTAGCCTGGTGTTCATGTTGATAAGGTTTAATGTTCCCCTTTAAGGTACTAAAAAATAGGGATTTGCGGTTAGTGCAACCGCTGCGATGCAACGATCCGGAAGCAATGGAGGTCTGTGCCGATCAATAATAGCTGCTTGTAAATCAACCCGTCTAAAACCGCGGGCAACGGGGTACATCTTTGCTGGAAGTACGGCTGTTTAAAAAGTCGCGGTACGATACAGAAAACTCGAACCCGCCTCTTGACTGGCTGGCAGTACGTAAACGCGAAATATTCATGTCGTAACTAAACCCCAGCGAAAATCGCTCGTAATCCAGCTTAATAACAGGAATAATTGCATCGTTCCACCGTAGAAATACACCGGCATGCAACAGATAACTGGGCCGGCTGATGTCATCCAGCTTACGTGAATACAGCGCCCCCCCTATCAACTGGTATATGCGCCCGGCTAATGAACCCTGCAACGAAACGTCCCCAGACAGGGTGAGATAGGCCATTTCACCCATGGTGGTTTTCAAGCCTGCTGAAGCCACCCATTTGGGATAGTGCTGAATACTGCTGTAAAATGCACTCGCAGGTTTATTCAGGTGATGGTATGCAATGCCTACATAGTAATTGTCTTCTTTTCTACTCCCAAGCGAAGCATTGTAGCTAAGGCCTACACCCGCATCAAAATAAGCATAATTGTTTCCGAACGATTCTCCATCCGGCAGAGAACCGTTGTAGCCAAACCCATCGATGTATTGGTTATTGGTGGTTACTTTCGATCGGTCGAGCCGGCGCGATACCATGCCGCCCATAAACCCCAGCGACAGATAACTGTTGGTGGCATCGCTCAGCGATTTATGATAGTTGATTACCGGCAGTAAATGCGTGGTAGTAAGCGCCACCGTACCCGCCCGGTCCATCATCATTTGCAGACCTGCGGTTATGAAGTCATTGCTCCTGCCCACAGGAAACTTGTATTCTCCGTTTAAAGATGCTGTCTGGTAGGGCGTGGTCACGCTGGCCCATTGGTTACGATATACCATCTGCACCCGCACATCTCCTTCAAATAGCCCGGCCAGCGCCGGGTTTCGGAGCACCGGGGTTTCGGCGTATTGCGAAAAATGAAGGTCCTGCCCATGTACAACCGACACTACCGTGCAAGCTACCAGGGTCAGTCCGCAACATATATTTCTAATTGCTTTTCGCATCGTACTCTCCGGTTATCTTATCAAAGTTATATTACCCTTGAACGGAACGATCATGGCGTTGTCACATACAAATTCAATCACATACACATACGTGTCTGATGGCAGGGGTTGTCCGTTCATCCTACCGTTCCACCCCGAGGACGGATCATTGGCCATAAAATTTTTGCGCTCATACACAGCCTGGCCCCATCTGTTAAAAATCCGCATCGACTGTACCCTGGCCAGTCCTCTTCCTCTGGGATAAAATACATCGTTCATGCCGTCGCCGTTGGGTGAAAAAGTATTGGGCACAAAATAATTTTCTTCCGTACACATCACTGTTACGGTCAGCTCTGCCGTTGCAGTGCATGTATTTTGATCGGTGGCCTGCACGGTGTAAGTTTCTGTGAACTGAGGACGTGCCACGGGCTGCGGACAATCGGTACAACTCAATCCTCCAGGCGGCGTCCATGTATAGCTCACCACACCGGGACTATATGTGACGGGCAGTACGACTTCATTGCTTACAATGATCTGTGCAGACTGGGTAGTGATAACCGGAAGCGGAGCCACCGTGAACGACTGCGTTGCATGGCCGGTGCATCCCAGAAAATTGGAAGCAGACAGTGCGATGGCATACGCTCCCGACGCCGGATATGATATTGCATTGTATTGAGTCGCAGAAGTCCTCCCATCGCCGAAACTCCAATTCCATTGTATGGCCGTATCGGGGTGAACCAGGTTGCCATTAAACTGAACCGTTCTGTTAACGCAGGTCATGTCTTCCAGGGTGATCACAGGTTGCGGGGTGCGCGGCACACGTACCGTATCCGTATAGGTTTGTGTACAGCCGCTTCGCGTGGTGGCCGTCAGCGATACGGGATACAGCCCCGGCGCATCGTAGGTAAAGCTGTAGGGGTCCCGCACGGTAATATCAGCCCCGGTTCCAAAATTCCAAGCCCATGCGGTTACCGGTTCACTACTCACCGTAAAATTAGTGGCGGAAACGGTACCTGCATCGCAGAAACTTCTCCTGTCCAGATTGAACGCAGGTACCGCCCCCCGTATATCAATCAAATGAGGAGCGCTTACTGTACTCTGGCAGCCCACTGCATCCTGCAACGACAGGGAGGGGCGATAGGTTCTGGGAAAATCGTAAGTATGTTGCAGGCTGGTTTCTCCGGACGAATCAGTATTGCCATCGCCGAAGTTGAACTGGTAGCTGGTGTTTGGCGGTGCTTCAAATCTGAAGTTCACCGTATGCTCGTTGCAGTAAAATGGATCCACACTGTAATCGAATTGCGTAAATGCATTGGGATTGTATACGTTTACAGTGAAGCGGGCCGTATCTGCGCAGCCGCCTCCATGTCCATGCGCCAGCAAACGTACCGGGTAGCTTCCGTAATCGTCGTAAAAATGACGCACCACACCCGCGTCCTGCGTTGAGTAAAATGAATCGCCAAAATCCCACTCCAGGGAGGCATAATTGCGGGCATTGTGCGCGAACTTCACTTCCAGCAACGGACAAATGGACGTACTGTCTTCCACCTCGAAAGCGGCAACCGGCCGGAGCGCCTGCACATACTCCGTTCGGATCAGCGAATCCCGGCATCCCACATCATCCGTCACCAGCAGTTTTACCGTAAACACGCCTTCATCGAATGCATGATCGGGTTCGGATGCGGTGGATTGGCTGCCATCGCCAAAATCCCAACTCCAGGTAAGCCCCGTCCCCTGCGAAGTATTGGTAAACGTCAGCGGCGTGCCGGGGCAGGTTGTAGTTTGTTCTGTAGAAAAAGAAGCCACCGGCCCGCTGATGCGGATCGTATTGCTGGCTACATTCTCATCCGTGCAACCGGCTATATCCGTTACGGATAGCCGCACTACATAACGGCCGGTATCAGCATACTGGTGCTCGAAGGGGCCTCCATTGAGCACCTGCGTAGCGCCATCACCGAAATCCCAGCTCCACGATGCGATGCCTACATCAGAAACAGAAGCATCTATAAAACTAACTGCCGTATTTGTACATTCAGCCAGTAGTGCCGGTGTAAAAGCAGCCGTAGGCCCCGTCACCTTCAGGTATTGGGTACTTTCCACCGTACATCCCGAAGGGTCGGTTACAAACAAGGTCACCGGAATATCTCCATCGGCGTGAAAAGCGGTATCCAGCAGTTTTTCTCCGGAAAAAGCAGGATTCCCCCCCCATGACCAGCGGTATTCCTGTACATACATACTTTCTGCATTGGCCGTAAAAGTTACAGGTTCGTGCTTACATACAACATTTCTGGAAAGATTAAATGTACTGTCCAACGGGGTAAGGTCGATACTGCGTGCAACACTGCTGGTACAGGCGCCGCTGACGAGTTCCAGCAGAACAGTGTATTGGCCGGTGGCTGCATATACATGCGGCTGAGGAATTGCCATGTCCGACACTATGCCGTCGCCAAAATCCCACCGGTAGCTGGTCGCTGCATCGGTCATTGAGCTGTCGGAGAGGCTAACGGACAGTCGGTTGTCACAATCAAGTGCAATGCCAAAGTTGGCTACCGGCGCTTCCAGCGCTACAATAGCATCTTTAAATTCAGGTTGTGACCGACAACCATTGTGGATAGCCGTAAGGGTAGCGCCTGCTGCCCCAAAAACCGAAAACCGGTGTTCGTATTCCGCAAGGGTTGTCAAAACGGTATCTCCATCGCTGAACACCCACTCCCATTCTGTGACGGGTCCGCTGGCCGTTGCTTCAAAACGCACGGGGTCGGAAGCACACAGACCGCTGGCGGTTGTTGTAAAGTCTACATTTGTCGGTGGTGCTCCCGCAACGATCCGCAGATCACGCGATAAGGTACAGCCCCCCGTGGTCACGGCCGTCAGGCGTACGTTGAAAGCACCCGTTCCCGTATAGTTATGCGAGGGGGTTGCATCCGTACTGCTAGAGCCATCGCCAAAGTCCCAATGATAGGAACTGATGGCAGGAATTACATTGCCTGTTGCTGTGAACACCACATTGCCCAATGGGGCACAACCGCTTGTCCGGGAACTGCTGATTTCCAGCGATGGCGCTGTTATACGTACAATATTGTTTTTGGTAACCGTATGCCGGCAGCCACCCGCCGTTGTAATAGTCAGCGATACGGTATAGTTGCCTGCGCCGGTGTATGTATGGGATGGATTTTCTGTAGAAGCAGTATTGCCATCGCCAAAATCCCATTCCCAGCTTATTGCAGTAGGGGCCTGGCTTTGAAAATCAACGGGGTAACCAGGCCCGCAGCCAAAGTTATTCACCGCGGTAAAATCGGCCTGGGGGGCGCCAGTTACTACTATGGTGCGACTGGCAGAATCAGTACAATGACCAAAACGGTTCACCAGCATCACCTCATATACACCGGGAACCGTATAGCGCTTAACAGGATTTGCATCTGTAGCAGAACTGCTGCCATCGCCAAACCGCCAGTTGAAACCAACAACCCCTGCTCCTGACCTGTTCTGAAAGTTCACCAACTGGTTGATACAAACCGTATCAGGATGTATAAAATCGGTGGTAAAAGCCTGTATGGTTACCGGCAGGGTTGTCTGGCTGCTGCATCCAAAGCTGCTGGTGGTGGTGAGCGTTACGTTGTGGCTACCGTCTGTATCGAACGCGTGTATGGGATGACGTGCGGTATCGGAATTTCCATCACCAAAATCCCAGTGATAGGTCAGGGCACCCGGACCGGATGATTCGTTGGAGAAAGCTACGCCAAACGGAGCCCCGCAACTGGAAGGCGGTGTATAGCTGAAGCCAGATGTTATACCGCTCACCACACGTATGTACCTGGAAACCACCCTGCGGGCAGCGCAACCCGTACTGCTGGTGACTGCCAGAGAAACATTGTACCACCCTGCCTGGGAATAGGTATGCACCGGATTTTGCGATGTGGCGGTTTGGCCGTCTCCAAAATCCCATGCCCAACTGTCAATGGTACCAGATTCTGTATCAGCGATACCGGTAAATTGTACCCGGGCCGGCAGGCAGGCCGTGGTAATATCCGCCGTGAAGCTAACAGACGGTGAAGGAAAAACAGTGATATAATCCGTTCGTGTTACCGCATGCACCCCATTGGCATTCCGCACCACCAGGGTCACAGTATATACACCGGGCCGGGTCAAAGAAAGCGTCGGGTTTTGCTGATTTGAAAGCTGCTGCTGGCTGCCATCGTCCAGCTCCCAGCTCCAGTGTGTTGGATTACCGGTAGATTCGTCCGTAAACCTTACAGAAAGCGGTGCACAGCCTGACTGCACATTGGCCGAAAAGTCCGCCGAGGGTGTCTGGCCCACCACCTGCAGAATAAAGCCCGAGAAAATAAAGAGAAGAATAAAGCCTCTTTTCAAGTAATCTGTTTTAAGCCAGGCATGGTTCACACGGAGTTTATGCACCGGAGCAAGCAAGAACGCTCCCCGGTTGCGCTTTACACCCGTAACATTAGAAACACACCAAGTATATACCAGGGATTTCCATCCCCAGCCAAATCTATTGTTTTTCTGATAAACGGTAACAATTCCGTTACCACAATATACGCTGGTTTACTTTCAAAAAGGAAGGGGATTTTGTTCTGGAAAGTACGTAAATAGAAGGCAATCAGTTGGCCTTTTTGACAAGTTTCAAATATACATTTTTAGACTCGTCAACCGGTATGGCTTCCACCAGTTTAGGGGTGTTATTGATTACCCGGAACTTTTCGTTCAGCCTGATGAGGGGCATGGTGGTTACGGGAAAATGAGATTCGATGGTTCTTGCATTCAGGTCGGCCTTCCAGGTTCCTTTCTGCTCGCCTGCCGCAGTAATGGCATACACTTTATTGTTTTCGGTAAACTGAAATTCATAGCCTTCGAATGCGGCTGTTTCATCATTTTCTTCCCGGATGTATACATCTACCAGCCAGCGGCCGTTGGTCATGGCATTCATCAAAAAACGAAGCGCCAGGTCTTCCTGTATTTTTCGGCAGGCCGGCTGTAACAATACCATAGCGACCAGAATCGCTGCTGTAAGAACGCGAAAAAAGGAACTATACTGGTATGGGCGTTTGATAAACAAGTTGATACTTTTCAGATATATACCGCTGAAAATGACTAAAATCTAACGGCTGCCCGGTGATTTTATTGCACAGTTCTTCGCTGGTATACCGGCGCCCGTAACGATACACGTTGTTTCTCAGCCATTGATGTATATCCGAAAAATCCCCTTTTTCGATACGACTCGCTGTTTCCTGATTTTTTAATGTTTGAAAAAACTGCGCGGCATACAAACTTCCCAACGTATAGGTGGGGAAATAACCAAAACTGCCGTGGCTCCAGTGTATGTCTTGCAGGCAGCCCTTTTTATCGTCCGGCACTTCCACTCCCAGCATGCTTTTGTACAAACTGTTCCAGCGGGCAGGCAGGTCTTTCACCGCCAGGCTGCCATCGAGCAGTTGCTTTTCTATTTCATACCGAATGATCACGTGAAAATGATAGGTCAGTTCGTCTGCTTCTGTACGGATGAGCGAAGGTTGTACTTTGTTTACCGCGGCGAAAAGGCCCTGTGCATCTGCATGTTGCAGCGCCGGGAAAAATTTTCGGGCTATTGGCAGCATGTGTTTGATAAAGGGCAGGCTGCGTCCTATACAGTTTTCCCAGAGGCGACTTTGGGATTCGTGTATACCGAGCGAACAAAATTCTCCCAGTGGTAACCCGTATTGATCAGCGGGCAGTCCCTGTTCGTAGAGCGCATGCCCACCTTCGTGAAGGCAGCTCCACGTCATGGACGAAAAATCCTTTTCATCCACCCTCGTGGTTACCCTTACGTCGAGGGCATTGAAATTCGTGGTGAACGGGTGCTCGGAAATATCCTGCCGACCGGCTTCAAAATCAAAGCCGATCAGTTGCAGCAGTTCCAGTCCGAACTTCCATTGGGCATCTTTATCAAAATGCTGTTGCAACAGTGCCGTGTCTGGGGCTGGCTTTTCCAACACTACGTTCAACGTATTTTTCAGCAGCGGTACGAGGCGGCCAAACAGATCGTCGAGCCAGGCCACCGTGGCGCCTTTCTCAAACTCGTTGAGCAGGGCATCATACGGGTGCTCCCCAAACCCCAGTAACTGTGCTTCTTCGCGCTTGAGGGCCACGAGGTTGTCCAGCGGCTTTTCAAACACTGTAAAATTGTTCTCCTTTCTTGCGTCTATCCATGCGTGATAGGCTGCGCTGGTGGCTTCCGATATTTTGCGCACGAATGCCGAAGGGTATTTTTTATTCTTCCGGTAATCTTCGAGGGTGAGCTCCACATTGCGCAACTGGTCAGGCTCCAAACTACCGTCTGCAGACAGCTCCTGCAGCAGTTCACCGAAAGAAGGCTTCACAAATAATTCATGTGCGAGTTCGCTGAGTGTTGCCAGTTGCTGCGCCCGGAAAGAAGCACCCTTAAGCGGCAGATAGGTTTCTTGATCCCACTGCAAAACAGCGGCTGCATATTTTATGTCTGCTATCCGGGACATGTGCGATCTGTATTCCTGGTATTTTTTGTTGGGCATGGTTATGATTGTGGGTAGTTAATGGTTTGATTACGTTTTTTATTGTATGCTACAACACGGATTTCTTTTGCAATATATTGGGTTTGATATCCCTTTTTCCGCATGTTCGTCTCTTGCGCATTAGGTAGAATCAATCAACAATGTACTATAAAAAGCAATACAGCCATTGCGGTTTGGCAAAACAGGCATCCCCTTAAAAAAAACTGCAATTGTGTTCCTTCCGGCTTACACAATTGCAGTAAATAATTTTATTGCAAGCTTTCCTTAGTCGCCCCAGATTTCTCCTTTCCCTTCCAGCCAGTCGGTCACGGAGGCGGTCGTAACGGATTTTGGTCTTTCTATTGGTAATCCCAAGGCCCTGTCCCAGCAAAGGCTGGCCAACACGCCCAAAGAACGGCTTACTCCAAAGAGCACGGTGTAAAATTCGTATTCCACCAAACCATAGTGTACCAGCAGCGCTCCGCTATGGGCATCTACATTCGGCCAGGGGTTTTTTACTTTACCCAGCCCCTTCAGTATTTCCGGCACCACTTCGTATACCCTCCATACCACATTTACCAGCGGGTCGTCTGCCATATGCTTTTTACCAAATTCCATTTGGGCTTCAAACCGGGGATCGGTTTTGCGCAGTACAGCATGACCATACCCCGGCACCACTTTTCCTTCATCGAGCGTTTTTCTTACGTATGCCTCTATCTGTTCTTTGGTGGGAAGCTCGGTGCCCAATTGTTCCTGCATCTCGAATATCCACTTAATTACCTCCTGATTGGCTAGGCCATGCAGTGGACCAGCCAACCCGTTCATGCCAGCCGCGAACGACAGGTACGGATCGCTCAGCGCAGAGCCTACCAAATGAGTAGCATGCGCCGAAACATTCCCTCCCTCATGGTCGGCATGGATGGTCATATACAGGCGCATCAACTCTTTGAAGCTATCGTCTCCAAAACCCAGCATATGAGCGAAATTGCCCGACCAGTCCTGCAACCCATCGGGTTGAATATGCGTATCGTTTTTGTATTTTCTTCTGTAGATATACGCAGCTACTCTCGGCAAACGCGCGATCAGGGTCATAGTATCGTCGAACACCGCATCCCAGTAATCTCTTTTGTTGATGCCTTCTGCGTATTTACGGGCAAAAACACTTTCCGTTTGCAAGGCCATTACCCCCACTACAAACATGGTCATCGGGTGGGTATGGATGGGCAAAGCATCTATGGCATCGAAAACATGCTTGGGTACATGCGACCTGCGCTGCCAGGAATTGGTGATAGCCGCCACATCTTGTGCTGCAGGCAGCTCTCCTATGAGCATCAAATAAAACAAACCCTCCGGCAGCGGTTCAGATCCGCCAGGCGCTTTGGGCAGTTTCTGTTGTAATTCCGGAATGGAATAGCCCCTGAAGCGTATGCCTTCCTGAGCATCTAAAATAGAAGTTTCAGTCACCAGGCCCGTCATTCCCCTCATCCCCTGATAAACCTGAGAAAGCTGTACTTCTCCTATCACTTTGCTGCCGTGTTCCTGCAGCATCTTTTTAATTCCCCCTGATAATTCGTCTGCTTTTGCTTTAAACCGTTCCTTGATATTATCCATAAATTATTGCGTTCCTTTCGGTTAAAGAATGCGCTAAAGTTAGCCAAAACGGGGTTAAGAGCCTTGAAAAAAAGCAGTTTTCGGGTATTATTTTTCCTATATCATTATTTAGGTGCGCGCCTGTACAAATAATAGGTGAGTACTCCGAAGATAACATTCGGCAGCCAGGCTGCTATAAGCGGAGGAAGGTCTCCCTTTACGCTGAAGATGGTTGAAAACCGGTCGAAAAGGATAAAAACAGCCGCAATGGCAAACCCTGCAGCCAGATGTATGCCACTGCCTCCCCGAATTTTCCGCGAGGCCAGTATGGCGCCGATCAGGGTTAATATCACTACCGTAACCGGTGTGGCATCGCGGCGATACAATTCTACTTCCATATCGTTGATGTCTTCTGCACCGCGTAGCCGCTCCTTGGCGATCATATCACGCAGTTCAGGCGTTGTTAACCTTGTTTTAACATACTCGTCTTTCTTGAGGTCTTCCGGGGTAAAATGAAGGTCCAGCCGTCGAACGGTGTCCTTTATCACTTTCTCCTCCAGTCCATCCATGGTTCGCTCAATGATGCCATTTAGTTTCCATTTGCTGGCGCTGGTATCCCAGGAAATATTGTCGGCCCTTAGGTTGTACACCACCTTACTATCTTCCAACCGATCCATAAAAAAGCCGGAACCGCTTTTCGCAACGGTATCGTAGTATCGTATACCACAATAAGAGAAAGAGTCTATACGCATATAGATCGCAGAGCGATAGCTATTGGCTCCCCGGTCGCCTTTGGTATAGCGTACTTCAAAATCTGTCCGTATGGCATTCGCTTCGGGAACAATGCTGCGGTTGCCATACCACAGCAACGCGCCGAGCAAAACGCCCCCGAAAACAAACGGACGCAGAAAGCGGTTGAAGCTGGTGCCGCTGGCCAAAATTGCAATCACTTCGGAGCGGTTAGCCAGCCGCGATGTAAAAAAAATAACGGCAATAAAAGTGAAAAGCGGAAACAGGAAAGACACGATAAACGGAACGAAGCCCACATAATAGTTTCGCATGATAAAATCAGCCGAGAGCTTGGCCCGGGCAAAATCATCGGTTTTTTCACTTATATCAACCACTACGGATATGGCGGTAAAAAGAATGATGCAGAAGAAAAAGGTGAGGATAAAGTGTTTAAGGATGTACCAGTCTAATTTTTTCATTCTGCCAGTTATGAGCCTGGACAAAAGTAATTCAAAACTCTAAAAACAACTTCGTATCTTTCTGTTATGAACAACCTTCACAATAGTTTCAAAGTTTTTTCCCTGCTGGCCCTGCTGGGTGTGGGCTGTTTAGCGACCGGAGCTGCGCAGGCCCAGGAGCTGGATTTGGAGTTATATGAACGCCAGTTGTTTTTACAGGGAGACGATACCCTCGCCTGCCGTATTTTATCGCCGGCGCATTTTTCGCAGGACAAAAAATATCCGTTGCTCGTTTTTCTTCATGGTTCCGGCGAACGCGGAGACGACAACGAGTCGCAACTGAAATGGGGTGGTGACCTTTTTCTGGATTCTGCCAATCGAGAAAACTTTCCTGCCATCGTGGTATTTCCCCAATGTCCCAAAGATTCTTCCTGGAGCGTTAGGATACGAAAAAGAGACAGCGCCGGGCAGTTCAGCTTCCCGATAGATATTCCGCCGGCTAAGCCCCTGCAACTGGTGATGAGCTTTATTGATACGCTTATCAGTAGTGGTATTGTAGACACCAGCCGGATCTATATTGGCGGACTCTCTATGGGTGGTTTTGGTACTTTTGAAATTTTATGGAGAAGACCGGGATTATTTGCAGCAGCTATTCCTATCTGTGGCGGCGGTAACCCGGAAAGTGTTTCGCGTTATGGAAAAGATTTTCCGATATGGGTTTTCCATGGAGATAATGATAAGGTGGTGACCCCGGAAAACTCCCGTGTGATGGTGGAGGCCCTTAAAAAAGCAGGCGCCAAAGTGAAATACACAGAATACCCTGGCGTGGCGCACGATAGCTGGGTAAATGCTTTCGCGGAGCCCGAACTGCTTCCCTGGCTGTTTTCTCAAAAAAGGCCCTAACAGGAGCGGCCGGTACAAATAAAGCGAAACCGGCACGCCTACATATTATTCCTGTTTGTCTATAAAAGCAATTTTTTCACATCAGAGCGTATCGAATACGGCCTCATGGATACGAACAGGATACTTCTTTCTGAGCTTTTGCAGCCATTTCTTATCCAGCTCAGACTGATAGTCGCTTATAACAAACCCGCGCGCTTCCTGAAAAGTTTTAACAGCCCCTCCGGGTATCTTCCTGATGATGTATAACAGGCTATAAGGACCATCGCCTTCCGTTTCAGACAAAACAGACAATTCGCCTTCTTTCATGGCTGGATGATATCCGGGTACAAACGCGGTTTCAAACCGAGATGAATCGGCAATGATGCTTCCTTCGGCTGTTTGTGTAAAGCTTCTCCAGGCATCTATGTATTGCTGCGGAGCGGAACGGATATCGTCTGCCGCCTTTTTTTCAATGGCGGTAAACAATATCGCATTGATGCTTTCTCCCCAAATGTATTGCGAACGATGCCGCTTGTAGAAGCGGATGAGTTTTTTTTCTTCGTCGGCGCCCCTGTTCCAAACCTCGCGGCCCATGATTTCGAAAAACAGGTTGCCTTCCTCGAATTCCTCCAGTTGTTTGCGAAAAGCAGGGCTGTACAGTTCTAAATGATCCCGGTAGTATTTTTTTGCGGTATTGGCGACATAATGTCGCATTAGGGTGGCATAGGGTATGGGCGAACCCTGCCGATAGTTGTTTTTGATGGTTTGGATATACGCCACCCATTCTGCCAGGGTTCTGGATTCGGAACCTATGGTAAACAGGGTTGTATGCATGGAAACATTTTCGGGCAGTGCATATTCTGCTTCATTCGTTACCAGGGCCGCGGTAATCTCCCACAGGAGGCTATCGTTGGCAAACCGTTTTTCATAGCCCACGGCTGCAAGTATTTTCTGCTCCTGCTGCACGTTGGCTATCCGGATTCTGGTATCGTTCATCACCTGCGGCTTAAGTTCTTCCATGGCCCGCAGGCTGTCTGTGGTTACAGGCAGGTGGCTTTCTCTTTTCACGATATGGATACCGTACGCCGTTTCTACAGGTGGAGTGAATGCTCCGTCGCGACTGAGCGCGGTTACGGCAGCTTCAAACACCGGTTCATACCGCCCGATGCGGAAAGGAGGGTTCAATGCACCTCCGGTTGCAGCCGCGTTATAATCGGAACTGTATTGCCTGGCCAGCTGCCCGAAGTCTGCGCCGGATTGCAGGGCTTTGTAAAGCGAATCGGCCCTCAGACGCAGTACTTGTTTTTCACCCTGGGTAATGCCCGGTGGAAAAGCCAATAACACCTGGGCACCCTGGATGGAACCAAAGGCCGGTCGTTCCGCTGCTTTGAACAACAGGTGATATCCGCCTTTGCTTTTGTAAGGGGCAGAAAATTGTCCGGTCTCCAAACCATAGGCAATATTTTCCAGCGCATAGGGGAGTGAAAAAGCGGTAATAAACCCAATATCTCCGTTGTTGAGTTTTGCAGCCGGATCTTCTGAGTACCGGAGCGCCGTTTCTGCAAAGCCGGCACCTCCTCTTAATGCATTATAGGCGGCTGTTATTTTATTATAGGCGGCTGCGGTATCTGTCGCTTCCTCTTCCGGATCGCTGCGGGAAGCATTCGCGAAGGGAACAAAAATATGAGAGAGACGGATATCGCGCAGGCTGCGTGTGTAGGCTTCTGCACAAAGGGCCTGCACAGCACTTTCTGCCACCAGATGATCGTCTGCCACCTGCCGCTTGTAGTTTTCCAACTCATACTTTAAAAAGGGGAGTGTATCCAATTGGCTGTCTCTCGCGGCCTGTACTTTCAGTTTGAAGGGAATGTAAAACTGTTCCAGGTATTCCCGTTTTGCCTGCAGGCTTTTGTCTTCCGGGTTGTTCTTATTGAATGCAGACAAAAACAATGCTTTGTCCACCGCATATTGTTCTTTCTTTCCGTAGGTGAACAGGGTTTGGGCAAACACTATTTGCGCCGTCAACAGTACAATGATCGAAGCCAGTGTTTTTTTCATCGGATGTTCTTTTCTATTTGGTCTATGGGTATTCCGGATACCCTATTTGCCCTGGAATTTCAGTTGCAGCAGGTCATTCATCTGATCCGGATTGAGTTTTTTTGCGATAATATGTTTGTCCTTGTCCAGCAGGTACAACACAGGGGTTTGGTACACATCATACAGTTGTTTATAGCCCGGTCGCCCGGCATTATAATCCGCTTGCGTCACCTCGGGCAACTGGTGCACATGTATCCAATCTTTGATGTTCTTTTCCCTTATAAATTTCAGCCAGGCTTCTTTTCCTCCTTCGGTCATCACCCCGTAGAGTTTTACGCCTTTTTGTTTCCATCGGGCTTGAAAAATAGAGTCTACCCTGGGTACTTCTGTCTGGCAATGACCACAGGTTGGGTCCCAGAAACAAATCACGGTGTAGGGAGCCTCCACCGTGTAAAGGTTGCGCGACCGGCCGAGCGTATCCACCATTTTCAAATCGGCCGCCTTACCTCCAATTTGATTGGCCATCAGGCTATAGGCCCTGTCGAACACTACTTTTTTATACTTGTCGTTCAGCCAGTAATCGGCGCGACCCGGTGCGTAATATTTCTCGAACAAACTCAGGAAAACCGCATCCTGCCCCATGTATTCGGGGTTAATATACCGCTCTGTGAGTGTGGAAAGTATCACCTTGAACATTTCTTTATTAGAAGCTGAGGCATCTACTATCCGGATGGCTTCCCTGCTGAGGCTGTCTGCGTGCTGCGGCAATACCCTGCTGAAATACCTCTTCAGTTTGGGCTCAAATACCGGGGTGCGGGCCAGGCGCTCATCGTTGAAAGATACACCATCCCAAAAATGCTGTTTGTAATATTGATAGGCATATACAGAGTCGTAGGTTCCGCCGGGATGTAAAGAAGCGTCAGGTACCTGGGGTTCGCGCATTACGTTAAAAATAGCAGACAACAAATGGCGGGGATGTTCGCGCAAAAACCTTTCGCGGTACTCTTGTGTTTCCCTGTTGAGCCGGTTAATTTCCGCTCTTTTTTTTGCGGCATCTGTTGCTTCGGGGTTATCCGTCAGCTCTTTTTGCCGCTCCTGCATGGTTTTTCCTTTTTCCCGTGCAAACTGCTGGTATTGCTGAAACAAGGTATTATCAGATGAACCGGAAAATACTGTGCTGGCGATAACGTCTGCCGTATCGGTGACGAGGGAAAAATGCTGCTGCTGATCGATCAATATTTCCAGCCACCCGTTTTTTACCGGAAAAATAACCATGTACACGCCACCCATCAATTTTTCCTTACCATTGAATACGGCTTCGCTTTTGTCGTTGATAGCGGCAGAGTCTATAATATATTGCTTGCTGCCGAAGTGATGCCCGAGGTATAAAAACCCATTGGTGAAAGGTTTCACCGTAACTTTTATCTGGTACCCCTCCTGTGCGGAAGCGAAAAAAAGCAGGAAGAAGAATCCTGTTGTTAATAAGCCTCTCTTCATTTTAATACTTTTCCCGTATGCTGCAAAACTATTTAAAATGAGTTTGTTATACGCTTAATTAACGAATCGTTTCCGGTTTTGTTGAGTGGAGGGTTAACTTTTGGTAAAAAATGTAGATGTTTTTGTTGAATCTGCCGAACAAAAAGCTATTCCTGACAATGACGGTCTGCATATCATCAGGTTCAATGACGGCGTTTGTATACAACTGGTCAGGTTATAGTAACAGACGGACTACAAATGGATTCCTTTACAGAAAAATGTGGTTACTTACCGGGAGGGTATAATACCCGAAGATTTACACGAATGAAAATGTATTAACCAACACAGGGTATCTATGTGGATGCCCATGCAGGCAGCCGGCTATACACTTCTGAACTGTTTAAGGAAGCGCACATCATTTTCGCTGAACAGGCGGATATCTTTAATACCGTATTTCAGCATTGCCGGGCGTTCTACACCCATTCCGAATGCGAAACCGGTGTATTTTTCCGGGTCTATATTGCAATGCTCGAGTACTTTCGGGTGTACCATGCCACAGCCCAGTATCTCCAGCCAGCCGGTGTGCTTGCATACATTGCAGCCTGCTCCCTTGCAAAGCTGACAACTGATGTCCATTTCTGCGCTGGGTTCGGTAAACGGAAAATAGCTGGGGCGGAAGCGTATTTTCACATCATCGCCATACATTTCCTGCACAAAGAAATACAGGGTCTGCTTCAGGTCGGCGAAGGAAACATTTTCATCTATATACAGCCCTTCCACCTGATGAAAAAAGCAATGGCTCCGTGCGCTGATG
The DNA here is from genome assembly GCA_037190905.1 of Agriterribacter sp. Lineage (GTDB taxonomy): Bacteria > Bacteroidota > Bacteroidia > Chitinophagales > Chitinophagaceae > Agriterribacter. The sequence continues at coordinate 200,980 of JBBCKG010000015.1, forward strand.
GTTTCGTTGCGATATACCCGTCCGGGACAAATAATACGCAGCGGAAGCGAGCCTTTTTCCATTTCCCGTATCTGTATATTACTGGTATGGGTGCGCAACAGCCAGGCAGGATCGGTAGAGATGTAAAAGGTATCCTGCATATCTCGGGCAGGATGGTGTTCCGCAATATTGAGCGCGGTAAAATTATGCCAGTCGTCTTCTATTTCGGGACCTTCCGCTACGGAAAACCCCAGGCGCTGGAATATTGAAACAATGCGGTGACGCATGGTGCTGATCGGGTGGCGGGTACCGATGGGTATGGTATCGCCGGGAAGGCTGAGGTCTATGGTGTGGCCCGATTGCTCAATATCGCCGGCTTCTGTTTCTTTTAATGCCTGGTAACGCGCTTCGGTAAACTGCTTAAACTCGTTTAGCAACTGTCCGAACTCTTTTTTTCGGTCCGCCGGCACGTTTTTCATCTCTCCCATCAGGTTTTTTACCAGTCCTTTGGCTCCAAGATAAGTAATCCTGAATTGCTCTGCTCCTTCCGCGCCGGGCAGGTTATATGCTTCTATTTCGCTACGGTATGCTTCCAGTTGCGCTAACAATTGCTCCATGCTGCGAAGATAGGAACGTACAGGAAATAAATGCCGGTTTTTAGCGTACCGCCGTTGTTTACTGGTGTTACCCCGCCCAGCTTTCCCTGTCGAGACTCCTGTACTGTATGGCTTCGGCCAGGTGGTGCGGCTCGATGGCTTCGTTGTTACACAGGTCGGCAATGGTTCTCGCCACCTTCAATATGCGATCGTATGCCCTGGCAGAAAGATTCAATTTATCCATGGCGGTTTTCAGCAGCGACTGACCGGCCGCGTTCACGATACATACTTCTTTCAACGATTTGCTGCTCATTTGTGCATTGCAGTAGGTTGCTGTTGCATGGGCAAACCGGGCTGTCTGTATTTCGCGGGCCCTGATTACTCTTTCGCGTATGGCGGCTGAGCCTTCCGAAGTATGCTGCAACGCCAAAGCCGAAAACGGAACCGGCGTCACTTCCACATGCAGGTCTATTCTGTCGAGCAGGGGGCCAGACACCCTGTTAAGGTATTTTTGAACGGCACCCGGTGCGCAGGTACACTCTTTTTCCGGATGGTTATAAAACCCGCACGGACAGGGGTTCATCGAAGCAATCAGCATGAAACTGGATGGAAAGTCCACCGCAATCTTCGCACGGGAGATGGTCACCCGGCGCTCTTCCATGGGTTGCCGCATCACCTCCAGCACAGTACGCTTGAACTCCGGTAACTCATCGAGAAATAAAACACCGTTATGGGCCAGCGATATTTCGCCTGGCTGCGGTATGCCGCCACCACCTACCAGCGCTGCATCTGATACCGTGTGATGGGGCGACCGGAAGGGCCGGCGGGCGATAAGCGTCGTGTGCGTGGGCAGTTTTCCGGCCACACTATGTATTTTTGTGGTTTCGAGCGCTTCCTGCAGGGTGAGGGGAGGTAATATAGAGGGCAGGCGTTTTGCGAGCATGGTTTTACCCGCACCAGGGGGGCCAATCAGTATAACGTTATGACCACCTGCGGCAGCTACTTCCAGCGCCCGTTTGATGTTTTCCTGCCCTTTTACGTCGCTGAAGTCCATTTCGAAATCGTACTGCGAGGCATAGAACGATGCGCTGGCATTTACCTCCACCGGTTGCAGTGAGGCTTCCGTTTTAAAGAATTCAACAACGTCGTTGATATGTGATATTCCGTATACTTTCAGCCCGCTTACAATAGCAGCTTCCCGGCTGTTTTGAACCGGAAGAATCAAGCCTTTGAAAGATTCTCTCCGCGCGGTAATGGCTATGGGCAATGCGCCGCGTATCGGTTGTACACTGCCGTCAAGGCTTAATTCTCCCATTATAACATAATCGCTGAGTTTTTCCGCCTGGCGCAGTTGTCCGCTGGCTCCCATGATGCAGAGCGCAATGGGAAGGTCGAAGGCACTGCCGCTTTTCTTAATATCCGCCGGAGCCAGGTTTACGATCACTTTAGTACGGGGCATATAACGTCCGGTGCTTTTAAGGGTGCTTTCTATACGTTGCTGACTCTCCTTTACCGCATTGTCCGGCAATCCGACCATGAAGAATTTATGACCATCGGTAACGCTTACTTCAATGGAGATGGTAAGCGCTTCTACACCGTACACGGCGCTTCCAAAAGTTTTTACAACCATAGGTTAAGGTTAGCTGTTGCAGATACTACCAAGTTACAGAAATAACAGCACAATGGCGCCGGCATTTTTAAATAGAAAAGGGGAAGCTAATTGTAGGAAAAATGAAGAGAGGAGTGCACCCATATAACCTTCCATAAAAGAGGAAGGGAGTATGACTACTCCCCTCGATCCCTAATCCCTAAACCCTGGAAAAAGTTTATATTATAAAATAACAATACATAATAACGTTGGTGTGCAATGGACGTAATGCCATTGTTGCTATATTGTTTTCAGAAACTGTGCCAAAAATTGATTTTTCTCACAAAAATTATATTCCGGCTCCTGCCGGATGCTTATATATACAATTCCATACCTAATTGTTACCCCCGGATGAAACAATAACAACCAGAAAAAGGGGGCATACACTCTTTTTTTATATGCATGCCGCCTACTGTGCTTTTGAAAACCGGATCATGGCGCTGCTGCCCTCTGTGCTTTCCAGCCGGGCTTCGTATCGTTTGCCTGCTACCCAGGCTATCATAAATGAAGTATTGGGAGGGATAGAGCCCAGGTTTTCGGCCACCATTACCAGTTCATTGATATGGGGCAATTCATGCACAGCCAGCTTTACAATAAAGGGGCGGTCGGTAAGAAAAATATGCTGATAAATAAGCTTGTCATTCAAAAACAAAGAAATCGAGTCGCCGTCTATTTCTGCATTGTCGTAAAAATGTAATTCCACGGAGTCGCCCGATAATGGAATATCCATCACTGGCACTTTATGTCGCCGGGCGAACTTTTCTTCTATGGTCGGAGGCCGCGTGGGTAGTTTGCCTACTCCCTCCTCGGGAACAGGGCGGGGCGATGCCGTTATCGGTGGTGGAACCATCATCGCAGTGGCCGGAGGCTGTACTACAGGAGGACGGCGGGCGATCATTTCTATACTGTCTATATAATAGGGGTTGTTGCCGCCCATGGTATAGTTTTCTATTACCTCATCCCATTCGTCGCGAAATACGGGCTGGTCTACTTTTTTGATACGTACCTCGCCCGTTGGTTGGTCAGGGTTTTCCCTGCTGCTGCAATGCCCGTCCAGCCGCATAATTCCCCCGCCGGGACAGTTGAAATCCGCCCTTGATAACAATTCCATTTTTCCCGGTGAAGCAATGGATATCCTGCTTAGGTTTTCATCCAGCAGGGCGTCATCCCACCACACGGCTTCGTTATTGATTCCATCGAAATAGCCTTTGATACTGTACCGGCGATAGTTGCCGGGAGACTGGTAGTAGTAAGCGGTACCGGTAAGACTGTCTCCTTTGAGAACAATCTTAACTTCTACTTTCTGCTTATTGATCCGTCCCTGCCACACGCCTGTAATCATCTGGGCAGCAGCTTCCTGACTGTAAAATCCCAACAGCAAAACAGGGACGAGATATGAAAAACGGAAGATTTGTTTCAAAAGAACCGGTTTTAGTCGTAACGTCCGGTAAAAGCGATTATTTTACCGGAATGCAGGAATGCTATCTAAGATAACGGGTATTTAACACCCTGTTCAGCAGGCGGCTGTTATAATAGATTTAATTAACGGGGTGTTCACAAAAGGGTACATTTCTTTACCCGTCAGGGACACCAGGGACTTACTCGACACTGGTCGTTCAGCCCACCAGCCCCCAAAAGCACAATGCCGGAAATGCCCGGATATCACGGATATTTGCCCTGAATTGAAGAATATTCATCACATACTAAAGTCACATTGGGGATACGATTCTTTCCGCCCGCTGCAGGAAGAAATCATTCGTGCGGTGCTGAACGGAAAAGATACCCTGGCAATTATGCCCACAGGCGGCGGTAAATCTGTTTGCTTCCAGACGCCGGCCATTGCCATGCCGGGTATTTGCCTCGTGGTAACTCCCCTGATCGCTTTGATGAAAGACCAGGTAGAAAACCTGCGGCGACGCAACATTCCGGCACTGTTCATTCATTCCGGAATGAACTTTCGGGAAGTAAAGAATGCGCTCAACAGCGCCAGGCATGGCGATTACAAGTTCCTGTATGTTTCTCCGGAGAGGTTGCAAACCTCGTTGTTCAACGAATATCTGCCCGCACTGCCCGTTAACCTCATAGCAGTAGATGAAGCACATTGCATTTCGCAATGGGGCTACGATTTTCGCCCCGCTTACCTGCAAATTGCCCGTGTAAGGGAAGAAAAACCGAACGTGCCCGTGCTGGCACTTACAGCCTCTGCCACCCTGATGGTACAGCAGGATATCTGCGATAAGCTGCAACTGCAACAGCCCCAACTGTTTCAACAATCTTACGAACGACCCAACCTGTCTTACAGCGTTTTTGATGTGGAAATTAAAATCAACAAACTGCTGGAGATAGTAAAAAACGTTCCCGGGTCGGGCATCATATACTGCCGGAGCCGGCGGAGAACCGTAGAAATAAGTGAACTGCTGCAACTACATGGTATAAGCGCTGGGCATTACCACGCCGGGCTCACCCATGACGAAAGAAACGAGAGACAGGAAAAATGGGTACGCAACGATATACGGCTGATGGTCTGTACCAATGCATTCGGAATGGGCATCGACAAACCTGACGTTCGCCTGGTGATACATTTTGACATACCGGATTGTGTGGAGAATTACTATCAGGAAGCCGGTCGGGCTGGAAGGGATGGCAAAAAATCGTATGCCGTGCTCCTGTACACGGAAACAGACCTTTCCGACCTTGAGGTGTTGCCGGAAAGCCGCTTCCCCGCCTTACCGGAGATCAGGCGGGTATACCAGTCGCTGGTCAATTATCTGCAACTGCCGGCTGGCAGTGGCGAACTGCGTTTTTTTGATTTCGACCTTGACGATTTTTCAAAAAAATTCCAATTACCCGCCCTGTTGGTAATGTATGCCATCAAAGCATTGGAACAGGAGTCTGTTATATACTATACCGACCAGTTGTTTGCGCCGTCCACGGTAATGTTTACCTGCAGCCGGGAATACCTGCAACAGGTAGAAACTGCCAGCCCTGCTTTCGACGCCATCATTAAATTTTTGCTGCGTTCTTATGGCGGCATCCTCGACGTGCCCGTGGCAGTAAGCGAAAAGCTGATCGCGAAAGTATTGCGGAAGACCCCTGAAGAAATACGAACGCAGCTTACGCGCCTGCAGGCCATGGGAATTATTGATTATCAGCCTCAAAAAGAAAAGCCCCAGCTACAGTTTTTATCTCCCAGGGTAGCTGCCGACGAACTTTTCATTAATCAACATCATTACGAAAAAAGAAAACAGGTGCTGGCAGAACAAATCGCTGCCATGATTCGCTATACCCGATATAGCGACTGCCGCGCCTGCTTTATCGGTGCCTATTTCAACGACCATAGCCTGAAGCCCTGCGGTAGCTGCGACAACTGCCTCCGTCATAAAAAAACGCCGATAACAAAAGAAGAATTCGATGCGCTGTACTCAACAGTTATGCAGTTGCTTTCACAAAAAAGCATGGGTATGAAAGAGCTGTTGATTGCTGCAAAAACGGGCGATCAAACCAAACTCCGGAAGGTGGTGGAATACCTGGTGTCGGAAGGTAAGCTGGAAATAGAACCCCATAGAGGAGAACCAAAGTTAAAGGCAATAAAAAAGGGCCAAGGATAAAAATCCAGCCCGTTTTAAAATCCAATATCCTATGAAAAACCAATACAAAGATAAGCCGCTTCACAAGGTGTGCAATACCCTTTTCGTGGTATTTTTAATGGCTGAGACTTAAAACCACGACTTCTTTTTGCTTTTAGACCTTCCTCCCAGGCCCAATGCGCCCAACAGGCTCCTGGTAATAATAGGGATCGCTGTGCGCTGCACCTGTTTTACCACCGGATTATCCAGCACCTTTTCCATCGCTGAAGGTTCGCGTTTGGAAGCAGCCTTTGGTTTTACTTCCGGCACCCTGGCTGCCGCCTCCTCCAGTTTTGCCGTCAGTATCTCGTAAGCGCTTTCGTTGTCGATGGTCGCCGCATATTTCTGCACCAGGGCAGAGCGGCGGTTGATGGCGTCGATTTCGGCTTCCGTTAGTATATCCATGCGCGACCTTGGCGAAACAAGCAATGTGTGTACCAATGGGGTGGGGATGCCTTTTTCATTCAGCAGGGTTACCAGCGCCTCGCCGATGCCGAGTTGCGTAATCAGCTCATTCACCTTGTAGTAGGCTGTTTCCGGGTAATTTTCTGCCGCCTGGCGGATGGTTTTGCGGTCTGCGGCGGTAAAAGCCCGTAGTGCATGCTGAATTTTCATTCCCAGTTGACTTAATACTGCAGCCGGCACATCCTGCGGGTTTTGCGTACAAAAAAAGATACCCACTCCTTTGGAACGGATCAGCTTGATAACGGTTTCTATCTGCTGTAACAGGGCACTGGAAGCTTCCTGAAATACGAGGTGTGCTTCATCGATAAATAAAACCAGCTTCGGCTTATCCAGATCACCCGCTTCCGGCAATACGGCATACAACTCCGCCAGCAACTGCAGCATAAACGTTGAAAACAGTTTGGGGCGGTTTTGCATATCCGTTACCCGTAATATATTTATCATACCCCTGCCGTCGGGGGCTGTTTGCATCAGGTCGTCTATATCAAACGAGGGTTCTCCGAAAAAGATATCGGCGCCCTGTTGTTGCAATTCTATCACTTTGCGCAAAATGGTGCCGGTGCTGGTGGTGGCTATTTTGCCATACTCCTTCTCCAGTTCCGGTTTACCCTCATTGCTGATGTATTGCAGGGTTTTGGTAAGGTCTTTCAGATCCAGCAGGGGTATTGCATGGTCGTCGCAGTATTTAAACAACATAGCCATCAATCCCTGTTGGGTATCGTTGAGACCCAGTATTTTTGAAATCAGGATGGGGCCAAACTCACTCACGGTGGCGCGCAGCCGTACGCCCTTCTCTTCGCTAAGGCTCAGCAATTCTACCGGATAGGCAGCAGGAGTATACTCCATGGCCATACGGGTGTACCTTTCAGAAATCACTTTGTTGATTGATCCTTCGGCCGCGATTCCGCTCAGGTCTCCTTTTATATCCATCATCAGCACGGGTATACCGGCATCGCTCAGCCCTTCTGCCAACACCTGCAGCGTTTTTGTTTTTCCGGTACCGGTTGCTCCGGCTATTAATCCGTGGCGGTTCATGGTGGCAAACGGTAAACGCACATAGGTTTCAGGCACCACTTCCCCGTTCTGCATGGCCGCTCCCAATGTATAAGATGCTCCTTTAAACGTATAGCCGCTGCGGACAGTGTCCGCAAAAGCGATTGTATCAGACATGTTTTGCAATTTTAGGGAAAGATATTTCTTTTTTCCGGAAAGGTTGAAGCCCCGTTTTCCAAGCGCAGCCTGGGAAATACTGCGATAAAAAGAAGCAACGAGGATTTGATTTACAGCAGGCTGCAGGTTACCACACATACTGCTTCGGAGAAAAAGGGTCTGACAGGATCACGCTGCACCCGAAAACAATGAAGGGGTGAAAATAAAAAAGGGCTGGATAGAAATCCGCCCCGCTTTTTAATCCAATATCCTATGAAAAACCTGCTACAAGATTAATATTATTATCGTTTTAGCAGACATAACATCTAGCAAACAGCACAAAATTCGAGCAATTGGCGCAAACCGGCTTATGAAAGACCAATCCTGTACGTAAAAAGCACCCGTAGTATGCTTCGTTTTTTACCGCCCGGAAATAGCAGTTACCGTATCTTTGCCCTGTTTAGAAATTTTGCTCGTCTTGTAAACGATCCTTTCAGCCCGGCTGAACATAAAATTTCACTTATTATGGCAGTATTACACAATCGTATCTCTCAACAGGAGCTGAAACAGCGGCTGTTAGAAGAAAAAGAACCCCGCACCACTATTTCCTTTTATCGGTATTTTTCCATCGCCAACCCTCAGTCTTTCAGAGATGAGTTGTATGAAAAACTACATTCACTAAAGGTTTTTGGACGTATTTATATTGCCGCAGAAGGCATTAATGCCCAAATAAGTGTGCCTGCGACGAATTTTGACTCCCTGAAACAAAGCCTGGACGAAACCCAGGGTTTATTGAACTTACGTTTAAACATCGCCGTTGACGACGATGGCAAGTCTTTCTGGGTATTGAAAATCAAGGTGCGCGAAAAAATAGTAGCAGACGGCATTGAAGACGAACGTTTTGATGTGAATAAAAAAGGACAATACCTGAATGCGGCTGAAATGAATGAATTGTGCAGCGACCCGGATACCATTATACTTGATATGCGCAATCATTACGAATATGAGGTGGGCCATTTTGACCGCGCTGTGGAAATTCCCAGCGACACCTTTCGGGAGCAGTTACCGATGGCGGTGGAAATGATGCAGGCGCACAAAGACAAAAATATTGTGATGTACTGTACGGGCGGCATACGCTGTGAAAAAGCAAGCGCTTATATGCTTCACCACGGGTTTAAAAAAGTGAGGCACCTTGAGGGCGGCATCATCAACTATGCGCGGCAGATCAAACAACAGGGGCTGGAAAGTCGTTTCCTGGGAAAAAACTTTGTGTTCGACAACCGGCTGGGTGAGCGTATTACAGACGATGTCATTGCCCGATGTCATCAGTGCGGAAAACCCTGCGATACCCATACCAACTGCAAAAACGATGGTTGTCACCTGCTGTTCATACAATGCGACGACTGCGCCCGGCAATACAATGGGTGCTGCAGCCAAACCTGCAGCGATGTATACCTGCTGCCGGAAGAAGAGCAAAAAGTACGGAGAAAAGGTATTGACAAGGGACAGCATATTTTCAATAAATCGAAACAAAGGCTGCGACCCCGCAAAGAGGAGCTGCAGCAAAAACTAAAGCGGGAAGCCCAATCCGATCAACCCTAGATACCTGTTGCCATGTGGGAATCAGAAAAAAAAGGATTTGCTGCCTTTCTGCAGTTAGAAAAATCGCTGAGCGCCCATTCTATTGCTGCCTACCTCGGCGATTTAGAAAAACTCACCCAGTTCCTGATGGCGCAGCAACAACCGGTACCCCCTGCTTCCGTGGTGCTGCACGACCTTCAGCAATTTTTAAAATGGCTGAATGAACTGAATATGACGCCCGCTTCTCAGGCCCGAATCATATCAGGCATCCGGGCGTTTTATAAGTATTGCCAGGTGGAGGGGCTCTCGCCCAACGACCCCAGCACCCTGCTGGAAGCGCCCAAACTGAAGAGAACGCTGCCCGATATTTTGAGCTATATGGAAATTGAGCAGATCATTCAACAAATAGACCTTAGCAAACCCGAAGGTGAAAGAAACCGCGCCATTATAGAAACCATGTACAGTTGCGGGCTGCGCGTCAGCGAACTGATTAACCTGCGCCTTTCACAATACTACCCCGAAGCAGGCTTTATTCGGGTTACGGGTAAAGGAAATAAAGAGCGCCTTATACCCATCGGACGGTACGCCATTAAATATATAGGTATATACGCAGACACCGTCAGAAGGGAACTGCCCATACAAAAGGGGGAAGAAGATGTTCTTTTTCTGAGCAGAAGGGGAAAAAGACTGAGCCGTGTAATGATATTCCTGATGATAAAAGAACTGGCCGCAAAAGCTGGCATCATCAAACGCATTTCTCCGCACACATTCAGGCATTCCTTCGCTACACACCTGGTAGAGGGCGGTGCCGACCTCCGGGCTGTACAGGAAATGCTGGGTCACGAAAGCATTACCACTACCGAAATATATACCCATCTTGATCGTGAATACCTGCGCGCAACACTGCATCAGTTTCATCCCGCTTTTGCCCGCTGACCCCTTCCCATGCAAACATGCCCGATAATTACAATTTGTTAACAAAAAAAAGCCGCCTCTGATGTAACAAAACAACAAAAGCGCCGTTATAAGCGTGCAATTTTGAAAAAGACAGTTCTTTGAATATTTTCTAGCAACGCACCATTGACAAGTGTTAAAAGAACCTGAAAGATGGAAAAAACAGGTGCTTTTTTAGAAAAATTTCAAATCTATCATCTTTCAATATTTGCTGATATGAAAATATGTCGTATATTTGCGGCGACAAACAGACCTGATTAAACCCTTGCTTGTCCGCGACTCAAAAAAGTCTCACCGTCTTTAAGAAGTTTTCTTCGGGCGTTAAATTTAAAACTTCAGATCAGGTCCTCATCAAATAACAAAACAGGCCCGGATGGACATTAAAATACCATCCAAAAACAAAAATGACCATTCATCATGATACAAAACCAAACAAGATACTATGTATTGCATAGTAGCTGATTTAGGAAGTATCTTTGTATGGCAAACAAACAAGCAAGGACTATAAAAACAAATACAATGAACACCCAATGTGAAATGGATTCGAAGGCAGGAACCAGCAGAAAGAAAAACAACCATCAACTCCAGACTATCATCAGCAAATCTGCCTCTTCGTTGCTGATAGCAATAACAGGCCTTAGCCTGATGTCGTTCGACCTCCAGCATGATAATGCCCAGAGTGGCGATACGAATACCAGTGCCAACACAGAACTGGTATACCTGAACGCAGACTGCTGCGCGGCAGAAACCCTGAAACCGGTTAAACCCGCCATCGGTCCAAAGAAAGCTTCGATCAGCTTCAGCTCCGATCATGCTGATATAAGCAAAGCGGATGCGGAAAACGAGCACAACTTTGCAGCAGAAGAAAAAGAAAGAAGTATATGGAGCATGAATCGTTCCCGCAGTTTTGCAAAAGCAGACAAAGAAGCCGTGCTCAATTTTCACACGAGCCGCCTGTACCCTGAAGCTTCTTTCGCAACAAAAGCTGATGCACAGGCAATCAAGGCGTTTGGCGAAACTCTTTTACAACAGTCTGCCAATGTAGCTATAGCGGGCGCTGATGCAGAAGCGCATAACAGGTTCTGGAAAGATAATTTCTCTATAACCTTACAGTATGCTACCGTAGCAGCAGATGCAGAGATGCAGAAAAAATTTGCCGACGCGCTTGTTCCCTACATTGCCTACCCCTCTGCAGAAGCCATCAGAAAGGCAGATGCGGAACTGATAAGCAATCAGCAGGCTTTGATTCAAACAGCCACCGTAGCGATAAAATAATTTGCAGTTGAGCACTGTAAGTGTTGGTTTTGGTTATGGCTTTGATGTAAGGGTTGTCCGAAAGGGCTGCCCTTTTTTTGTAGGGCGGTAAAGCGGTAAAATGGTAAGAGGTGTATTCTTCTTACAATCTTACCCATCTTACTATTTTACATCGCTCGCGGCAAAAGGTAAAATCGTTAAATGGTAAGAAGGTCTCACAATATTTCCTCCAGTTCTTTCAGTGAATAGATGGTATGGGTAGCTTCGGTGGTTACCGGAACTTTCTTATGATTTACAAAAACCTGGTCTATGCCTGCATTCTGCGCGCCTTTGATATCTGCTTCCAGATCGTCGCCGATCATAATACTCTCCTCAGGGTTCGCCCCGGCTTTTTGAAATGCATATTCAAATATCTCTTTACGCGGCTTCAGACTGTTGCTGGCTTCGGAAGTAATTACCTGGTCGAAATAACCCGTCAATCCGGCGTATTTTAGTTTACTGTGCTGCACCGTTTCAAAACCATTGGTAATGAGATGAATTCGATAGTCTTTTGAAAGAAGGTGTTCCAGCACTTCTTTTGTGTGGGGAAACAGCATCGTTCGGGTAGGCAGTAATTCCAGAAACCGGGTGTCGAGGGTTTGGGCGAGGTCTTCATTCGCTACTTTAAAATCGAGCAGTGTCTGGCGCATTCTTTTGATGCGGAGTTCATCGCGCCGGATATACCCTTTCCTGTAGCGCTCCCACAAGCGGTCGTTGTGATAGTTGTAGCGTTCGAAGAAAAGCAAAAAATCACCTATACCATAAGTGGGCAGTTGCAGACTCGTATACAGCTCTTCCAGGGTAAGTTTTGCATTCGACTCAAAATCCCAGAGCGTATGATCGAGGTCGAAAAATAAGTGCCGGTATTTCATTACACACAAATAAAATAAACAATAAAGGTAAGAAGAAGCGTGCCAGCTTATGACGCTTCGATAAAGATCAGTAATACACGGTTGAATATATTGGCTTATTCAATGTCCGGACTTTTGTATCTTCAATTTTTATAACAACGATCTATGAACGCTTTTGTAAAGATGTTGAAAAGCCCGTTCAGATTCCGGCTTTTCCTGCTAACCCGTCTTCCGAGTGCCCTTTTTTCAGGCGTGCGGATAAAATCCATCTCGGAAGAAAAATGTGTGGTGACCGTTCCATACAAATGGTTTTCGAAAAACCCGTTTCGGTCTACCTACTTTGCCTGCCTGGCTATGGCGGCCGAAATGAGTACGGGAGCCCTGGTGTTGGCGCATATCTACCGCCGCCAGCCATCCGTATCCATGCTGGTAACCGAGATGTCTGCCGAGTACTACAAAAAGGCAACGGGATTGACCACTTTCGTTTGCAAAGAAGGCCGGGCGCTGAAAGATGCCGTGGAAGAAGTGATCGATATGAACGGCTCGAGCGCGATCACCGTAAAAGCAACCGGCACAAACAGCAACGGAGAACTGGTTGCTGAGTTTAACTTCACCTGGTCGCTGAAAGTGCGAAGCAGCCGCAATCAGCGCGTATAGCAGAACCGGTGTGTGGGCAAAATTTTAACGGAGTATTGCCTTATAATTCTATATTTGCCAAATTCAATTATTTTTTGTTTTATGAAGTTCATCGTTTCGTCATCAGCTTTATTGAAACAATTGCAGCATATCAGCGGAATTGTGAGCGCCAATACGGTGTTGCCTATACTCGAAGATTTTTTGTTTGAAATAGAGAAAAACCGCCTTACAGTGGTGGCAACAGACCTGGAAACTGTTATGAAGGTTCATATGGATATAGAATCGCGCGAAAGCGGTAAAATCTGTATCCCGGCCAAAATTCTCATAGACTCTCTGAAGAATCTGCCGGACCAACCCCTGACCTTTACCATAGAAAAAAACTTTGGCATTGAAATAACGAGCGATAACGGGAAATATAAAGTGATGGGTGAAAATCCGGACAACTTTCCCAAAGAGCCTGAAACCAAGGATGCCAGCCAGTTTACCATGCCGTCTTCTGCTTTGGTAACTGCCATCAACAAAACCCTGTTTGCCGTGAGCAACGACGATCTCAGGCCCGCCATGACCGGGGTGTACTTTGAGCTGGACAAAAAATCCATCACCTTTGTGGCTACCGATGCGCACCGGCTGGTACGGTATCGGAAAACAGATGTGAACTGTCCGGAAAAACATTCGTTTATTGTACCTAAAAAGCCGCTGAACCTCCTGAAAAGCGCGCTGCCGGATAATGAAGATGAACTGAAAATTTCTTACAACGACAACCACCTGTTTGTAGATCATGGTAAAACAGAACTGGTTTGTCGCCTGATAGACGCCCGTTTTCCCGACTATAAGGTGGTAATACCCGCCGAAAACCCTTATAAAATGAGGGTGAATCGCCAGGACTTTCAAAATGCGCTCAAAAGGGTAAGCGTGTTCAGTAACAAAAGTACCAACCAGGTTGCGCTCACCATCAATGGCGCCGAACTGCAACTGGCTGCCCAGGATGTGGATTTCAGCTTCGAAGGCAATGAAAGGATGAGCTGCTCCTACGATGGAGAAGATATCCAGATCGCCTTCAACGCCAAGTTTCTGGTGGAACTGCTGGGCGCTACCACCAGCCCGGAGGTTATCATGGAATTGTCTACTCCCTCCAAAGCCGGTATCATTGTTCCCGTAGAAAAAGGGGAGAATGAAGATCTGCTGATGCTGGCCATGCCTCTGATGCTGAACCAATAAAACCCCGGCGGCAATGAATCTGGTGCCTGTGAGGAGTTTCGACAACTATATAGAAGCCAACATCCTGCTGGGCAAACTGCAGAACGAAGACATACCCTGCTTTCTGCAGGATGAGTTTACCGTTACCATCGATCCCATTCTTACCAATGCGCTGGGCGGCATCAAGCTGGTTGTTCCGGAAGATCATTTATGGAAAGCCCGAAAACTAATCGAGCAGTTTGATCTCGAACGGAAAGCACACCTGGTTTGTCCTGTCTGCGGATCACAGGATATGGAATACGTCAGCAACCCGGCGAAATCCGGCAATTGGCTGAGCAATATTATTTCTTACCTTTTTTCAGGCTACAGCATCAGCATAAAAAAGCAGTATCATTGCTTTCATTGTGGAAACGATTTCGATGATATAAGCGAGTAGTACAATCCTTGAGAATCGGAGTAACTGACTTTACCGGTTCGTTTTTCCGGAAGTAACTCGCCCCCGTAGTTATTCTTTCGATGCTGATGTGCACTACAAAGAAAAACTACTATAATCAGGTGCTTTATACGCCATATCTGAGACAAGGCGTTTCCCGTTATTTCTATGACCTTGCAAACCTGTTGCCCGCCTCTTTTCAAAACATAAAAAAACTTCGTACCTTTTAACCTGCTATGGATGCTTTCTTGTCATATTGGGAGAATATCTCCAGTGGAGAACGGGTATTGATTTTGATGGGCGGCATGATCTTTTTCTGGCTGCTGGAAGGGTACTACCCGCTCTTCCGTTTTTCGTTTAAAAGATATAAACATGCAGGCGTAAATATTTTCTTTCTGGTGTGTACCCTTGTGCTGAACATTATTTTCGGGTATACTACCATAAAAATCTGCGCCTGGACGCAGGAACATAACTGGGGATTACTCAATCTTCTGAAGCTGCCGGGTTGGATTTCTATGCTGCTTGCTATGTTGCTGCTTGATTTCTTCTCGCAATATGCGCCGCATTACCTGATGCATAAAGTGAAATTCATGTGGAAGTTCCATATGGTACATCACAGCGATACCAAAGTGGATGTCACCACCGGTACCCGCCATCATCCAGGAGAATGGCTGTTCCGCGAATTTTCCACCATCATCGGTATACTTGTACTGGGTATTCCCATGGCGTACTATTTTATTTACCGCAGCGCTGCAGGGTTGTTCACCCATTTCAACCATGCCAATATCAGGATGCCCGTTTGGCTGGACAAAATGATCAGTTGGGTACTGGTTTCACCCAATATGCACAAAGTGCACCACCATTTTGAACGACCATTTACAGATAAGAATTTTTCTAATATATTTTCCCTGTGGGACAGGGTTTTTGGGACGTTTGCATACGAAGACCCTGCCAGACTAAAATATGGGTTGGATGTGCTGGAAGACAAGGATGATGAAGACATCGTCTATCAGTTAAAACTTCCTTTTGACAAGTCTGTTAAAACAGATTATTGATCAACTGACCTATCTTTGAAAAAAATTACCATGAGAATTGTTGCCATGATTCCCGCCCGGTATGCAGCTTCACGGTTTCCAGGTAAACTGATGAAGCCATTGGGCGATAAAACCATTATTCGTCATACCTACGATAATACAGCCGAAACAGGGCTGTTTGACGAAGTATGGGTGGTAACAGACAGCGACATCATTTACGACGAGATAACCTCAAATGGCGGCAAGGCTAAAATGAGCGGGCGGGAGCACGAGAGTGGAAGCGACCGCATTGCTGAGGCCATACAGGATATGGATGTGGACATCATCATCAATGTGCAGGGCGATACCCCCTTTGTTCAAAAAAAGCCGCTGCAGCAATTGATCAGCCTGTTCAACGACAAACAGGTACAGGTGGGGTCGATGATGCGGACCATTACCGAGAAAGCACAGGTTGAAAACCCTAATATCGTAAAGGTAGTAGTAGACAACCAGATGAACTCACTGCTTTTCAGCAGAAGTGTAATCCCTTTTCCCAGAAATACAGAAACTGCTACCGCCCATTTCGAACATGTAGGTATATATGGCTTTACCAAAAAAGCCCTGCTTCAGTTTACCAAATGGCCCATCACACCGCTTGAAAACGCAGAAAAAATCGAATGTCTCCGCTTTCTTGAGCACGGTATTCCGCTTCGTATGGCCATTGTTGACTTTGAAGGCGTGGGAATAGATACACCGGAAGACTTACAAAGAGCCGCCGCATTTCTGTAAAAAATGAAGATCAAAGAAAGGTATCAATTTATTTTAAACTGGTTTCAACAGCATATTCCCAATGCAGAGACAGAGTTGATATATGATAACCCCTACCAGTTGCTGGTTGCCGTTATTCTCTCCGCACAATGTACCGATAAGCGGGTGAACCTCACAACCCCCGCTATTTTTGAAAAATATCCCAACGCTGCGGCGCTGTCGCAGGCAAGTTTCGATGAACTGTTTCCGATTATCAGAAGTATTTCGTACCCAAACAACAAAACCAAACACCTGATTGGTATGGCCAACATGCTACAGGAAAAATTTGGCGGCGAAGTGCCATTAACCGTAGCAGAACTGATACAATTACCAGGCGTGGGCAGAAAAACGGCCAACGTGATCACCTCGGTTGTAGACCAGCAGCCGAATATGGCTGTTGATACCCATGTATTCAGGGTGTCTGCTAGGCTGGGGCTCACGCGCAATGCCAACACGCCGCTGGCCGCAGAAAAACAACTGATCCGGCATATTCCCAGGGAACTGGTGCACAAAGCCCATCATTGGCTGATCCTCCACGGACGCTATACCTGCCTCGCCCGGAATCCCAAATGTGGAGAATGCGGTTTGAAAGGTGTTTGCCTCTACTATAAAAAACGGGCCGCAGCTTAGGCAATATCACGCAACGCCTGGTCAATATCTGCTATTATATATTCAGGTTCTTCCAGCCCTACATATAAACGGATCATCCGCTGTTCTTTTCTGGATGCGTCGTATTTTTTTTCCGGAACAATGGCGCAACCGGGGATGATCAGCGACTCATAAGCACCCCAGCTAACGGCCATATGTATGTGTTGCAGTCGCTCGCAAAATCGTTCAATTTTATAAATGTCATCTGTTTCGATGAAGAACGAAATCAAACCACAGGCCCCGCTCATTTGCTTTTTCGCCAACGCCAGTTGCGGAAAGTCTTCGTCCATTGTAAAAATAACCGACTCCACCTGCGGGTGCTGCTTCAGGAATTGTAAAACGATCCGGGTGTTGTCCGAAATCTTCTGCAGCCGTATAGGAAGGGTACGCAGCCCCCGCAGCAGCAGCCAGGCATTGAACGGAGCAATGCCGTTCCCGGCTGTACAAAACTCGCCCTCAAAAATTTTTCGCATCATAGCGGTGGTACCACAAAGCACGCCCGCTACCACGTCGCTGTGTCCGCCGATATACTTGGTGGCAGATTGCAGCGCTATATCAATGCCCAGGGCAATGGGTTGCTGGTACAACGGCGTACAATAGCTGTTGTCGCAAATGGTGAGAATACCCTTTTCCCTGGCAATAGCCGCCACCGCTTCCAGGTCTTGTAGCTGATAATACCAGGAGTTGGGTGATTCGAGGTAGATGATGGTAGTATTAGTTTGTATGGCCTTACTAAAATTCTCAACATCGGTTCCGTCCACATAGGTGGTGGTAACACCGAACCTGGGAAGAATGTCGTTAAAGAGCTTTTGCGCCCAGGTATAAGGTTTATTTACCGATACGATGTGATCGCCTGCTTTTACATTGGCCATCACCGCCGCATAAATAGCAGAAGACCCGCTGTTGAATACCAAGCAATCTTCTGCTCCATCCAGTGCAGCGAGCTTCTTACGTAAAATATCCACCGTTGGATTGTGCCCGCGTGAGTAGATATATCCCTGGTATTCATCGTAAAACAGGTTGCGCAGCTCTTCCACCGTGTTCACAACAAAATTGCTGGTTTGCATAATAGGAGGAGCCACTGCGTTGTAATAACGCTCACGTTCTTCTCCCAGCTCGTTAATGATATAGGAAATGTCCATATGAGGTGAAAGTTAAAACCAAATTTTGCAGCAGCAGCACAGCAGCGTAATTATCTTTACATTGCCATGATCCCGCAAGGAACAATTATTATAAATAATTGATAACCAATAAATTAATTAAAACATAGGCGCAACAAACTACTCTGCGCCTTTTGCACCATACCCTTTTGAAAATACCTGCATGTGCTACCAAAGGCCCCTCTGCTTTTACACCACTTACCAGCACAAGCTTCCCCAAGGGCTCAACTTCTTTTTCATGCATCTCTCCTTACCTTTGTCAAAAACCAACAATGAATACAGCCGACGAGGCATGGAATGATGAACTGGAGAACGGCGATGGCGCCGAAGAGCGCTACGAGCGGATGTCGTTTGTGGTAGACAAGGGGCAGGAACCTGTGCGCATCGACAAATTCCTGATCACTAAAATGGAAGGAGGCACCCGCAATAAACTACAACAGGGCATTGAAAAAGGCTTTGTACTGGTCAATGACAAACCAGTGAAAGCCAATTATAAGATCAAACCGGGGGATGCTGTGGTGATGTTTTCTGATAGGTCTCCCGAATCCACTGAAATTGTACCGGAGCCCATGGTCTTTGATTTTGTATACGAAGATGCCGATGTGATCGTTATCAACAAACCCCCGGGTATGGTGGTGCATCCGGGATGTGGCAATTACTCCGGCACCGTGGTGAACGGTATATCCTGGCACCTGCTGCAACAAAACCCGGAACTTTCCGAAAACAATCTCCCCCGCTTCGGTCTGGTACACCGGATTGATAAAAATACCAGTGGATTACTGGTCCTGGCCAAAAACGAAAAAGCTTCCCTGAAACTGGCTTCTCAATTTGCAGACCATACTGTGGAAAGAAAATATGTGGCCCTGGTATGGGGCGACTTGCCCGAAGACGAGGGTACCATCTCTGCGCACGTAGGCCGCCACCAGCGTTTCCGAAAAATCATGGATGCCTACCCCGATGGTGATTATGGAAAAGATGCGGTTACGCATTACCGTGTAATAGAAAGGTTCGGCTATGTAACCCTCGCCGAGTGCAGGCTGGAAACCGGACGCACCCACCAGATAAGGGTACATATGCAGCACATCGGCCACCCATTGTTCAATGATGATACCTATGGTGGCGACCGTATTGTAAAAGGCACTGTTTTTACCAAATACAGACAGTTCGTAGACAATTGCTTTGCGTTGTGTGCCCGGCATGCACTGCATGCCCAAACCCTGGGATTTGTGCACCCGGTAACCGGAAAAAACATGCTGTTCGAAAGCGAACTGCCGGAAGACATACAAGGGGTGATCGAAAAATGGAGGCGGTATACCAGCGCAAAAGGAACAGAAGTGGAATAGTGGTATCAGCAGACTGCTATACCATATGCATGTGCAGAAACGTTCGGAATCCTTAAGATATATACGATTTTTTCCGGAATCCTAGAACAGACGTACCCGCAGCGCGAGGCACAGCGTTTCGAAATCCTGGTTAACCAGTTTTGTCCGGTTGAATACATTGGTATAGGAGAACTGAAGGCTCCATCGCTGATTCCCGGTGAAATAAACACCGATGGCCGGTTTAATCCCTACAAAAAACTTTTCGTTTATATAGCTGGGGCCGCCCGTTACTGATACATACAAGTGCTCGATCGGTTCGAATGCTACGCCGGCAAAGCCATTCACCACATACCGGATTCTGTTATCGTGCCAACTGCCGTCCGGATTTTGCTTAAGCACATCTTTACCAACAATGAACTTATCGCCTGATATTTCCAGCACTGGTTTGAACTTTGTTCCCGTCTGCAACGCAAATCCCGCACCCATTCCGAACAACCATTCATTATTCACCTTATTGTAGTCATTCAAGGTACGACTGTGGTTGGCCATCAACGTCATGGAAATCTTCTTCCGCGACTGCGCAAAACCTGCGCTACAGAGCAAACAACAGAGCAGGGTGGTGAGTATGAGTTTCATTACAGGAATTTTTGCATAGCTCGCTCAACCTTTATGTACATGTAGTGTTAGTGTCAATGTTAAATATAACGAATAAAATGCAGTAAATCCTCTTTCTGATGATTATACCCGTTCATTTATAATATCCCGTCTTTGCAATTTCCTGCTGTACAGAATCCGGCACCAGGTAACGGATGGATTTCCCCTGTTTTATCATGTTTCGTATTACTGTAGCGGATATCTGTAGCAGGGGGGCATCCAGAACAGTTACATTACCGGCTCCTTTCTCTACCTCAAAACCCGGTCGATTGTAAACAAACAGGGGATGATTTCTTACAATCACCGCGGCGTTTTTCCAGCGGGGAAGGTTCTGATAGCTATCGCTCCCCATAATCACGGAAAATTGATGTTGGGGGTACTTCTCCGTCAGGTAGGCCAGGGTATCTACCGTATAGGAGGGGCGGGGGAGATGGAACTCAATATCAGAGGCCTTCAGGTCATCTTCGCCATCAATAGCCAGTCTAACCAGGTGCAGCCGCTGGTATTCATTCAATAAACCGGCAGATTCTTTAAAAGGGTTCTGTGGAGTAACCACAAACCATACCTGATCGAGCCTGGTATACTGAACAATGTATTTTGCAATAATGAGGTGACCGGTATGCACAGGATTGAAAGAGCCGAAGTATAAGCCAATATCCATAGTAAAAGATTATGCGGTACGATTATTCAACCCATATATGGGCAGCCTCATCAAGGCGCAGACTGAGTTGATACCCGGCAACAGAAACCGATATAGGATCTCCCAGAGGAGCCTTTTTCTCTACCGTCACCTGCTCGCCTGGAATAAAACCCATTTCCATCAGCTTCAAAAGATAATCGCTTTCCACCACTTCCTTTACCGTTACAGTAGTTCCTGTGGCTGTCTCTGAGAGTTTTTTCATAATTGTACAAAACTTTATAAATGCGAGGTCTTGTTAGGCTATTTCCTCGCGGGATAGTAGCAAAACTATGCTATGAATGGCAAATCTATTCCTAGTTTTACACTTTCAACATTAAAATACGGAAATACTATTATGCCCGATATCAGGTTTTTCTTTGCTGATGCCACTATCTCCCTTCCCGAAAGGCACCGTTTGCGTGCGTTCATAATCCAGATGCTGATGAAGAAAAGAAAAAGGCCGGGCAGCATCCATTTCGTCTTTTGTTCAGACCAATACCTTTTAAACATCAACCGGCAATACCTACAGCACGACTATTACACAGATATCATCACCTTTGATCTGAGCTCTACTACCCATCAGGTTGATGCTGAAATATACATCAGTGCAGACAGGGTAAGAGAAAATGCCCGAGAGTTTGGCAGTACAATCCATAAGGAACTACACCGCATTGTATTTCACGGACTCCTTCACTTATGCGGCTATAAGGATAAGTTAAAAACAGAAAAATTAGCAATGACCAGGGAGGAAGATCGTTTACTCAAGCTATATTTCAGCTAAAAAAGCGATGTTCCACGTGAAACGTTTACCCTTGTTCCTTATTGTATTCATCTTTTCTTTTTATCAAACAGCAAACAGCCAGGGATATATCAGCCTTTCGGACAAGGATTTCTTATATGAACACCAAAGGAAAGCTGATATCCTGGAGGCCCTCGATACCCTTGAAGCTTATCATTCTCTTGAAGAGGTGGAAAAAGAAAGTCTGTACTGGATCAACTTTGTACGTCTATATCCCCAACAGTTTAACCACGACATCGTATTACCCTTTCTGGAACAGTTTCCGGAAGTAATAAGCAACTATACCAAATCACTTATCGCCGAACTTAATAAAGCCACTCCAGCAAGCGTTGTGAAGCCACACGAAAAATTGAATAAAATAGCCTATACCCACGCAAAGGATCTGGGTACAAACGGACACCCCATCAGCCATAACTCTTCCTCCGGAGAAAGCTTTCAGCAACGTATGAATAGGGGGGGAATATTTAGTTGTGTATCAGAGAATGTTTATGAAGGAAAACAAAGAGCGCTGGAAAGTGTACTCTTTCTTTTAATTGATAGTGGAGTACCGAGTCTGGGACATAGAAAGAATATACTGGACAAAACGATGCATACTATAGGGATCGCTTTTCACCCCATTAAAGGAAAAAAGGGTATGTATTATTCCGTACAAAATTTTTATTGCGGCGATCCCTTATAATGTTCCACGTGAAACGATGTGTTGTTCTCCCAGCTCCTTAATTTTGCAGCATGTTTTCAACGTACGATGTAATAGTAGTGGGCGCCGGTCACGCCGGTTGCGAAGCCGCAGCGGCCGCTGCCAATATGGGCAGTAAAACTCTTCTGATAACTATGAACATGCAAACCATCGCGCAGATGAGTTGCAACCCTGCTATGGGTGGTATAGCCAAGGGACAAATTGTTAGGGAAATAGATGCCATGGGTGGATACTCCGGAATTGTAACCGATCTGTCTATGATACAGTTTCGTATGCTGAACCGTTCCAAAGGTCCGGCTATGTGGAGCCCAAGAGCTCAAAACGACCGGATGCTGTTTTCCCTGAAATGGCGCGAAATGTTGGAGAATACGCCTAACCTTGATTTCTATCAGGATATGGTAAAGGGTCTGCTGGTTGATGGCAATCGCTGCACCGGTGTAATTACAGGCATGGGGCATGAAATTAAAGCCCGATCTGTTGTACTCACCAATGGTACTTTTCTGAACGGTATCATCCATATCGGAGAAAAAAAATTCGGTGGTGGGAGAGTGGCTGAAAAAGCCGCCACCGGTATTACGGAACAATTGGTTGCCCTCGGTTTCGAAAGCGATCGGCTCAAAACGGGTACCCCTCCCAGAATAGACGGAAGGAGTCTCGACTACTCCAAAATGGAAGAACAAAAAGGAGATGATGAAATTTCCGGCTTTAGTTTTTCTTCCACCAATAAAATAACGCCCGCTCAACAAAGAAGCTGCTGGATCACTTATACCAACCAGGTGGTGCACGATACCCTGAAAACAGGATTCGACAGAAGTCCCATGTACGCCGGCAGAATTGAAGGTGTAGGACCGCGGTATTGCCCCAGTATTGAAGACAAAATAAATCGCTTCGCCGAAAAAGACAGGCACCAGATTTTCGTAGAACCCGAGGGCTGGAATACTGTGGAAATTTATGTGAACGGATTTTCCACTTCTCTGCCCGAAGAAGTGCAGTTCCAGGCATTACGGAAAATTCCCGGTTTTGAAAACTGTAAGATGTTTCGTCCCGGATATGCTATAGAATACGATTACTTTCCGCCTACCCAGCTCACCTATACCCTTGAAACAAAACGGATCAGTCGTTTGTTTTTTGCAGGACAAATCAATGGAACTACCGGTTATGAAGAAGCAGCCTGCCAGGGATTAATAGCGGGTATCAATGCCCACAATACATCTCATGAACTCGACCCCTTCACGCTTAGTCGCAGCGATGCTTATATAGGGGTACTAATAGACGATCTCATTAATAAAGGAACAGAAGAACCTTACCGGATGTTTACCAGTCGTGCTGAATTCAGAACCCTGCTTCGCCAGGATAATGCTGATCTGCGGCTTACCAGAAAATCATACGATGCCGGACTGGCTTCTGAAGAAAGAATGGACGTACTCAGAAAGAAAGAAGCGGATATTGAACATATTAATAATTTAATTAATTCAATAACACTTGAACCGGACGAAGTCAACAGCTACCTTTCTTCACTGGGATCTGCCCTGCTCACCCAGAAACAAAAAGCCGGGCAGTTGTTACTGCGTCCCGCTGTGTACATCAACGACCTGATCAACGCCGTTCCAAAACTGGCTTCCTTACGCTCCCATAATAAGGAAACCCTGGAGCAGGCGGAAATCCAGATTAAGTACCATGTGTACATTGAGAAGGAAAAAGAACTGGTAGAAAAAATGGCTAAACTGGAGAATCTCCAGATACCCGATTCCTTCAGCTACGATAAAATACCGGCTATTTCCGCAGAGGCCCGGCTAAAATTCAATAAAATCAGGCCGGCTACCCTTGGGCAGGCTTCCCGTATATCGGGTGTGAATCCCAGCGATGTACAGATATTGATGGTATACATGGGCAGATAGCTGCCATTTACGGGCCTTTACAAACCCAACTGAGCGCTGATATCCAACATCCGGCGAATGGGCTTAAATGCCTCCTTACGCAGCTCCTCGTCCATTGTAAGTTCCGGAGCCTCGTATTCCATACACAAATAGAGTTTTTCGAGTGTATTAAGCTTCATATGCGGACAATCGTTGCAGGCGCAGCTATTATCCGGCGGTGCGGGAATAAACAGCTTCCCGGGCGAATCTTTCTGCATCTGATGGAGGATACCTGTTTCCGTAGCCACAATAAATTCCTCGGAGGAATCTGTTTGCGTAAATTTCAGCAACTGGGTAGTAGAACCTATATAGTCGGCCAGTTCCAATACCGCATCCTCACATTCCGGATGGGCAATCACCTTTGCCTCCGGATGCCGTAGCTTTAACTTCGTAATCTTCTCCCGGCTGAAAATCTCATGCACCATACAGGCGCCGTCCCACAAAAGCATTTTTCTGCCGGTTTGTTTATTGATGAAAGCACCCAGGTTTTTATCCGGCGCAAATATAATCGGCTGTTCCTTTGGCAGGCTCTCCACAATCTGCCTGGCATTGGAAGACGTACAAATAATATCGCTGAGGGCCTTAATGCCCGCAGAACAGTTGATGTATGAAATCACCAGATGATCCGGGTACTGCTCCTTAAATTTCTTAAACAAATGCGGGGGCGCCGAATCAGACAAAGAACAACCTGCCTTCAGATCGGGTAACAATACCTTTTTTTCGGGGTTCAGTATCTTGGCCGTTTCTGCCATAAAATGAACACCCGCAAATACAATAATATCAGCCGTTGTTTTTTCTGCCTGTTGCGCAAGTCCTAAACTGTCGCCTATATAGTCAGCCACATCCTGTATATCTCCATCCTGGTAATAATGTGCCAGCACCACCGCATTCTTTTCTTTTTTCAATCTTTCTATCTCTGCAAAAAGATCCAGCTCCACATTAACATCAATATCCAGAAAGCCAACCTGCTCCACATTTTTTTTTGCGTCATCAATGTTAATTACTGCCATAGTATTTAATATTATTTATTATTTATTTAAAAGCCCTATTACTATTACCCCTGTGAATTTGGGGATATATTCCTTTCTACAACGCTTGGCAAAGTTAAAACTAAAGCTTTATTAACGCTATTACACATAAAATTCACATCTTATTATGCAGGTGAGACGCAGAAAACAGGGTTTAATCCACAATGGTTGATAAATAACAAGGGGGACAATAAAAAGTAAAAACCGGCAATATTAGCTGTGGGTAAAAAGGGAGTAACAGCTCAATAAAAATAAAACCCGGCGAGAGGTAAATTTTGCAGACAAATCAAAATAATTCTTTCAGCGAATTACCAACAGGACGTAACAAAAAAATCATTGGTTTTTAACATTAATCAATGGCTACGCACACGGCGGTGTGAATAGCATATAAAACGAAAAACAATCCCCTGAAATTGTATAGTGTCTGAAAGAGAAATACACAAAACGAAAGCAATGCCGAAGCCGGTTTCACCCGCTTATCCACAATTTGTTGATAAACATTTATTACCCTATTTTTGCCGTCCATTTAAAATTAGATTAGAAATTATATGTCTATTATTCAGACGATCCGCGAAAAAGCCGCCATTCTTGTATTTACAATAATTGGTCTCAGCCTTATAGGTTTTCTTGTGCAGGATGCTTTTGTCGGCAGAACCACCGGCTTTTTCAGTTCCAACGAAACCACGGTGGGAAAGATAAACGGAGTGTCCATAGAACGGGAGGAGTATGATAACAGGGTAAGAAACCGCGAAGCGCAGTACCAGGCGGCCGGTTATACGCTCGATGGCGCTACGCGCCAGCAGGTATATGAAGAGATATGGAATGCACTGGTAGGCAAAGAACTGGTAGAGAGCGAGGCAGAGAAACTGGGGCTGGCATTTACTTCCAAAGAATTTTCTGATTTATTGTTCAGCGAAAATGCACCTCCTGAATTCAAGCAGCAGTTTACCGATCCCAGCACGGGCATCTATAATATAGAAGCCGCCCGGAATGCTTTCAGAACCATTCAGCGTTCCAAAGACCCCGAACAAATTCGTCAGGTGAATGAGCAACTCATAGAACCCATCATATTTTCACAATTGCAGAACAAGTTGCTGGAATTGTATTCCGGCAGTGTATATGTGCCGAAATGGCTGCTTGAAAAACAGCAGAAAGAAAATGCGCAACTGGCCGATATTTCTTACGTGAGCCTGTCGTACACTACAGTTCCGGATTCCACCATCAGCATTTCTGATGCTGCCATCAATGAATATATTCAGCAACACAAAGACCAGTTTAAGCAGCAAAGAAGCAAGAGTATAGCCTATGTAACTTTTGATGCATCTGCCAATGCGAAGGACAGTGCCGATGTGTTGGCGAAAATGCAGGAACTGAAGCCGCAATTTGCCGAGGCAAAAGATCCGGGTATTTTTGTAACCAGGAACGGTACCAAATCACCATTTTTCGATGGTTATATCAATCGCAGCCGCATACAGGTGCCGCAGAAAGATTCTATTCTGGCATTGCCGACGGGTGAGGTATATGGCCCCTATTACGATGGTAAGGCCATTGCGTTGGCCCGGGTGATTGACAGCAAAGTACTGCCGGATTCTGTGAGAGCCAGGCATATACTGATAGCCACGACCGATCTGCAAACGGGTCAACCATTGCTGGAAGATTCCGTTGCCAAAAACCGGATCGATAGCATTCAGCAGGCAATAGCCAGCGGGAATGCTTCTTTTGAAACCATGGCCATACAATTTTCTGATGATGCAGGGTCTAAACAAGGCTTTGGCGATCTGGGCTATTTCGCCAACGGACAGATGGTAAAAGAATTCAACGACTTTTGTTTTGAAGGAAAAAGGGGAGACAAAGGAGTGGTAAAAACACAATTTGGTTATCATTATATAGAAGTACTGGATCAGAAAAATTTTGAACAAGCGTATAAAATAGCCTATCTCAGCAGAAACATAGAACCCAGCCGGGAAACCGACGAAGCTGCTGAAGCGGCCGCCACCCGGTTTGCCTCTGCCGCCCGTAATGCCCAGACTTTTGATGAAACTGTAAAAGCGGAAAGCCTGGACAGGAGAGTGGCTGAAACAATCAGGGAAATGGATTATCAGTTACCTGGGCTTGGCGTATCCCGTGCTTTTATCAAATGGATATATGAAAATAAAACCGGAACAGTATCTGAACCTATTTCGGTAGGAGATCAGTATGTGGTGGCAGTTATCACCGGCGAAAAACCAGAGGGATTACAATCAGCCGCGGATCTGTCTACCCGTATTCTGGTAGAGCCTGTTTTGCGGCAAAAAGAAAAAGCCAAACAACTGATTGCTAAACTGGGCACCTATAGTAGTTTGGAAGAAGCAGCTCAAAAAGCTGGAGAAGAAACAAAAACACTCGACAGTCTCCGGTTTTCTGATAGTTTTAAACCTGGTATTGGCAGCGAACCCAAATTAATCGGCGCAGCCTTCTTTAAGGAGTATGTAGGAAAACCTTCGCACCCGGTAGCAGGCAACGGAGGCGTATACGTTTTACAAACAAAAATTACGGAGCAGCAGGAAGGAAATCTTACGGATACAGAAGAGCAACGCAAAGCCATGATGCTGCAGATGCGCCAGATGCAGGGTTACACAATGCTCGATGCTTTGCGGCAAAGTGCGGAAATAAAAGACAATAGGTTGAAGGCGGGGTATTAACAGGAGCATTCGCCAGAGATCACAATACTGAAAAGGATGGGTTCGCCCGTCCTTTTTGCTGTCTGTAAGTTTGGCTGACAAAGGCCAGGGAGAAAAAACTCACCCGGATGTTTTAAAAAAGCAGCGCACATTCAATGGAACCGGATGACCAGATAGCCGATACAGAGCAAGGGTTCGCTGAAGAGATATAGCAGGGAAAGAAGGGAATCTAAATCTAACAAAAATGGGTTTGTAAAGGAAGTTTATCAGGCAGAAAAGGGAAGGGTTGCGCAAACCACAATATGCCTCCGGGAATAGGCTGGTGCCAGATCCCGGAGGCTAAAAAGAGATGATACAAGGCTGTTGTGAAGAATAAAAACTATTCCTCATTTATTTGGGGAAGCGTGATCCAGTTGAATCCATCCCGTGCAATAAGGGCTTCTGCATCTTCCGGACCCCAGGAGCCCGGCGCGTAGTTGGGAAAATCATCAGGCCGCCTGTTTTGCCAGGCTTCCTGTATCGGCATAATGATTTTCCAGGCCGCTTCTACCTGGTCTACCCGCATAAACAGGGTAGCATTGCCTTCCATTACATCCAGGAGCAGGGTTTCGTATGCTTCCGGCTCATGCTCGTCGTAAGCTTCATCGTATTTAAATACCATGTCTACCGGGCTCAACACCAGGTTTTGTCCCGGACGTTTTGCCTGAAAACGCAGTCGGATATCCATTTCGGGCTGAATACTGATGGTAAGACGGTTGGGTCTCCAGCTATCGGCTGCCTCCGGCGGAAAAGCATAATTCGGAGCAGGGCGGAACTGGATATTGATGATGGTACTCTTAGCGTTCATACGTTTACCTGTACGCACGTAAAAAGGAACATCCTGCCAGCGCCAGTTATCGATATAGAATTTTACCGCGGCAAAAGTTTCCACCCCGGAATTGGGGTCTACGTTTTTCTCCTGCCGGTAGCCGGACACTTTTTCTCCCTGCATCCAGCCTTCACCGTATTGCCCTCTTACTGCAAAATCCTGTACCTCCGACGGGTTGATTTTACGGATAGCATTGAGTACGTCTACTTTTTTGTTGCGAATCTCATTGGCGTCAAAAGAAACCGGCGCTTCCATGCCGATCATGCACACCAACTGCAGGATGTGGTTCTGAACCATATCCCGGAGGGCTCCCGAATTTTCGTAAAAGGCACCCCTGTTTTCCGAACCTACGGTTTCTGAGGCCGTGATCTGTACGTGCTCTATATAGTTCCGGTTCCAGATGGGTTCGAATAAAGCATTGGCAAAACGCAAAGCCAGGATGTTCTGAACGGTTTCTTTACCGAGGTAATGATCTATCCGGAAAATCTGGTTTTCGTCGAACATACTGCTCAGCAGGGAATTCAGTTCCCGGGCGCTTTCCAGATCGTGTCCGAACGGTTTTTCTACAACAATGCGGGTACATTTGGTATCGGCACAGATATTCAGCGGTCCTAACTTGCTGGCAATGCCCGGCACCAGTTGTGGAGCTACGGCCAGGTAAAAAATAACGTTGGGATGTTCGCCGTATTCCTTCTCCTTTTCTTTTACAACTTCAGAAATAGCAGAATAGGCCTCCGCGTTTTCCGCATCCATTTGCAGATAGGTAACATGGCTGGAAAAATCTTTCCATTTTCCATTAGATTCGTCTTTTCTGCGCGAAAATTTTTTGATGCCATCCAGAAGCCGGTCCCGGTACTTATCGTTCGAATAATCGGTTCTGCCTATACCAACAATATCAAATTTTTCCGGCATCCAATCATCCAGAAATAAATTATACAGCGCAGGGCTCAGCTTGCGGAGATTTAAATCTCCGCTTCCTCCGAAAATAAAAATCAGAGAGGCCGGCGGGCGTTTGTGAACTTGCATATTGATAAATGCTACAATTAAGAATTAAATTATTGCCAATTGGCATGAAAAACGCCCTCTTCATCTGTACGTTGAAAAGTATGTGCGCCAAAGAAATCACGTTGTGCCTGTATAAGATTGGTGGGCATGGTTTCGCTCCTGTAAGCGTCGAAATAGCCCAGCGATACGCTCAATCCGGCTGCCGGCACGCCCGCGCCTACAGCTGCGGCCAAAAACTGTCTGGTTTTGGCTTCGCAGGCAGTAACCTGTTTGGCGATGCCGTTGTCCAGCAGAATATTGGGCAGAGAAGGATTGGCGGTATAGGCTTTGTAATAATCCTCGAGCAGGGTAGAGCGGATAATACAGCCACCTCTCCATATTTTCACTACTTCGGGCAGGGGAATTTCCAGGTTATATTCCTTCGATGCTTCATGCAGCAGCGCAAGTCCCTGTGCATAGCTGATCAGGGTGCCAAACAGCAGTGCATCTTTTGCCTGTGCAATGATTTCATCTTTTGTAACCCCGCTGATTGTTGGGATGGCATTGTATATAGCAGCGGCCTGTTCTCTCTCTTTTTTGATGGCAGAAAGACTGCGCATGCTTACGGCAATATCGATTGTAGGAATAGCGATACCCAGGTCCATGGCATCCTGTGATGTCCATTTACCGGTTCCTTTTGATCCAGCCTTGTCGAGAATGACATCTACGAGTTCCTTACCGGTTTTTTCATCTTTTTTGGCAAGGATATCCCTGGTAATTTCTACGAGGAAGGATTGAAGCTGCCCTTCGTTCCATTCTTTGAAAATTTCATGCAGTTCGGCATTGCTCAATCCATATCCGCGGTGCAGGATGTCGTACACTTCGCTTATCAGTTGCATGATGCCGTATTCGATGCCATTGTGCACCATTTTTACATAGTGTCCGGCCGCGCCATTGCCGAGATAGGCCACACAAGGTTCTCCCCCAACTTTGGCGGAAACGGCTTCCAGCATCGGTTGCACGTGTGGATAGGCTTCTTTATCGCCGCCGGGCATAATACTTGGGCCGCGTCTGGCGCCCTCTTCTCCACCGGAAACGCCCACACCCATAAAATGGAAACCCTTTTCCTGCAGGTCTTTTGTGCGTCTGTTGGTATCTGTATAGTGAGAGTTTCCTCCGTCAATAATAATATCTCCTTTATCCAGCAGCGGAAGAAGTTCATCCAAAACAGCGTCTACCGCTTTACCAGCCTGCACCAGCATCATAATCCGGCGTGGGGTTTTCAGTTCTTTTACCATTACGGAAAGATCTGAAGTGCCTTTGATCGTAGTACCGGGTACCATTTCTGCTTCCAGCTCTGTTACCTTTTGGGGACTTCTGTTATAACCAATCACAGCAAAGCCGTGATCGGCCATGTTCAATAGCAGGTTGCGGCCCATAACGCCCAATCCTATCAATCCGAAATCAAATAATTGATCAGCCATATTCTTTTAATATAAGTTGAAAAAGGACTGCGAATTTACACTATTTCACCTCTTCAAAGTCAATGTATTCTCCGGTGGAGGAAGATTTATTGCCGGATTTATCAGAAGAGTGGGTAAAAGGCGCGGAATTTTGTTGCATTTGCTCCTGCATGCGCTGTTGCATTTCATTCACCTGTTTTTTAAACTGGCGACCAACTTTTACAACGGGAATCATAAAACGGATGAACCTGTACAGGGAATAAATAAGCAGTATGTAGAAAATGTATTTCATCGTTGAATCAAAGATAGCGTTTTTTGCGCCAGCGTTTTTACAGGAGATGTTAAAGCTTGCCAGCAAATAGGGTGTTGGAAACCTTAGCGCTATAGCCGGATATATACCTTTTTCCGGTCCATCCACCAGGCAATAACAAAAAACAAGAGCACATGCGTTACGGCGTACAAAAGCGACCCGTTCAGGTTTCCGAATACAGGAGCGAAAAAATGATCATAGCTCCATTTTCCCAATCCCTTTACGACCGGGGTTCCCATTTCAGTATCTGGTATTCTCACCAGGTTGTATAATCTGGCCAGAACACCGCTAAGTACGAAAACAAACAGCGGATTTTTGCCAAAAACGGCGAAAATCCTGCCCCATGCGCGCCATTGTCTTATTTCTGTGATGTATATGATAATTGCCAGCAGCGCAATAGCCCATCCATTTGCAAACAGAACGTACGAGCTGGTCCATATTTTTTTGTTGATGGGAAAAAAAGGGTTCCACATCAGCCCGGCAACTATGCAGCAGCCTGCAGCCAGTATAAGCGCGAGAAACGCCTGAGAAACGCGGGATCCCGAAGGATGGAATGCCGGCCGGTGTTGCATAAGGTAGTTACCAGCCAGATAGCCGCCCGTTACCTGCGCTATCGCCGGGAGAGTGCTGGCAATGCCCTCCGGATCGAACGGCACACCTTCGCCTTTATACAGATGCCGGGAGCCCAGTACCCATTTGTCTATATCCAGTCCAAACCATCCTTCCAGGCTATAGGGATCTGTACCGCCCAGCGCCAGGCAAAGCAGCCAGTAAATAATCAGCAAGCCGATGGATACAAGTAAAACGGCCCGCGGTTTAAGATAGTAGGCAATAATTGCCGCAAAAAAATAACACAGGGCGATTCGCTGCAACACGCCGGGTATACGCAAATCGGCAAAAGGCTTGCCGGTCAGCAACCCGTTATCGTCCCATTTCACAAAGGGAAACCAGTTCAACAGCACGCCTGTGAGGAAGATCCAAGCGGTTCTTTTGACAGTTTTTTGCCAGAAAACAGCATTCCCCTGTTCTTTTAACCGCGGAGTGACAAAAGAAAGGGCGTTTCCGACGGCGAACAGGAAAAAGGGAAAAACCAGATCGGTAGGCGTACATCCATGCCAGGAGGCATGTTCCAGCGGTGCGTAGAGATGACTCCAACTGCCCGGGTTATTTACCAGTACCATGAAAGCCACCGTGCTTCCCCTGAAAATATCGAGCGCGTAAAACCGTTGTTTCAAAAGAATTAATTAAAAAGTTGCAAAACCGGTAACAAATAAACCTATAACGCGATATATAGCAGAGGATTTTACAAAAAATTAAGATAGGGTGAGGCGAAAATCGCCGAAATTTGTAACCAACCGGATTACCCGCGCTCTTTTGAAGAAAATGCAATTTTTTATATTACATTACGTTTATAAGAGAGGTCATTTTATAAAAACATTAACATTGCGCAGGTATATTTTTTAAGGGTTCGCGCGTCTTATATAGTACAAGGAATTTAGAATAGTCAATTTTCTCATAAGCAGTTAGTTTTGGTTGCGGCCCCCATTTCCATGGGGGCCAATTTTTTTGAAGCTTTCAGCGAATCTGCCACCGCGCAATCCACCAGCCTATTGTGGCTCCTGCTATATCGGCGATCATATCGTTGTAATCAAAACCACGGTTGGGCACGAAATACTTCTGGTGATATTCCAGTAAAATACCATACATGCAGGTGATGACGAATATCCAGAAAAACAAGGCGTTTCTGCTGCTGCCTTTTTTCAGACGGGTGTGGAGGTAAAAGCTCCAGAGCCACACATGCATACCACAAAGAAAAGCGTGAATAGCCTTGTCGAGATGAGGAATGCCCGGCGGTTCTCCAAACTCCTGTCCGGGAATACTCAACAGAACAAAAATCCCGATCGTCCACAGCAGCGCAGGCCAGCGGGTATGAAAAAAGCTGCATAATATATTCATCGCTGGAAATCCGTGATTAACCTACCAGAGCCGCATATTGTTCCGCGGAAAGCAAGCCATCATACGCAGCGAGATCGTCCGGTTGTAACCGGATCATCCAACCGGCTCCGTAAGGATCGCTGTTGATTAGTTCCGGCGTATTGTTAAGTTCCGGGTTAATTTCCGTGATGGTACCGCTCACGGGCAGGAAAAGATCGCTCACTGTTTTCACGGCTTCCACCGTACCGAAAACGGCCTCTGCACTGAGCTGCTGGTCTTTGGTTTCGATTTCAACGTACACAATATCCCCTAATTCACTTTGGGCGAAATCTGTGATTCCCACCACCAGCGTACCGTCTTCTTCTTTTCTGACCCACTCATGTTCTTTGGTATAACGAAGATTTTCAGGAAAGTTCATTGCATTTGTTTTAGGCTGCAAAGATTACGAAATCCACCCGAAAAACCGATAAATCTTTTGTCATGCACGTGGGGCAACACAATTGGCTTACCGGGCGGGAATAAGAATGCGAATGGTTTCTTTATTGCCCGGCGTAGTTTCGTCAACATAAATCAGCTCAGTACCGTCTGCCGTTTGTTTCTCAAGCGTCTTTTTAATAGAACCCGAAAGCGGAGATCTGGAGGTTTCAGTAGCCTGCGGCTCGGCTTTTTTCCGGCCCCTTTTAAAATTTTTTACCACTTCGTTTAAAACAAAAGGCCGGGATTCTTCTTCTTTCGCGGTTTCTTTTCGCTCTTCCGTTACGTCTTTTACCACCACATTGGAAACAGCCATCACCGGTTCTTTTTCTTCCTTAGCAGGAGGTATTGTCGCTGAAGTGTCGGGAACCGTCGTACCCGTAGCAGCAACAGCGGCAGCTTTTTTTTCATCCGGAGTTGGAGGAATAGACGCAATGGCAGCCGATGAGTCCTTATTTTCCTGCAAACCAGTGTTTGCCGCCGCCGGAAGGAGGGTAGGGTCTTTTTTAACCGGAAGGGTATTTTCAACAGCCAACGCAAGCGAATCAGGAACAGCAGCGGGAGCAGCCGTTTGCGTAACAGCCGCATGGACCGAATCGGCGTCTGGTTTCCCTGCAGGTTGCCGGGCCGCGACTTCGTTGCCGGGCTCTGTTTTGTCTATAGCAGGACGATCTGCAGGGGAAGCCAAAAACGGCTCTGTTGACGTAGGATGCGGCGTGGATGTAACGACCGAAGACTCCTCCCTGGCTGCAATCACCGGTTTTAGCCGAATGGTGGGATCGTTTACCACATCAGCCAGCAACCGCGAAAATGCATCGTTGCTTACGGGCCCGCTCATCGGCTCGTGTTTCACCACATCTGTTGTGGTAGAAGATTCCATCAGAGACCCCTTTACCTCCAGGCCTTCACCTATGGCAAAAAGAGAGGGAGCACCAGTTTTCTTTGAAAGCGTAAAAGCCAGGTCTTTGTCTTTTACCTCCAGCGTAAAAGACCAACCTGCTAAGGGGTTATTTTTGTACCCAATAGTGAGGTGGTAAGCAGCGGGGCTCCACCCTTCTATCAACAGATGTCCGTTGCCGGAGGACTCGTAAAACGAAGCGCCGTTTTTGACGTAAAAACCGGATTGGTCGTCGGAGTGGATGTACAAATAATACAACTCCTGCCCGGAAATATGCCGGGAAAACGCCATCATCACTAAAATCAGCACCAGTTTCCGGGTCAATGTACTCTTTTTAATATACGCTACTTGTATCGTTATGATTACAAAGCTAGGTAAATCCTTGCATAAGAAATAACCTGCATTTGTACCCAAGCGTATTGCTCATATATCGTCACTTCTGTGCCTATTATTGTTAAACCGTAGCATAAATTAAAGAGTATTACAGGAAAAGATATAACTTTTCGCATTTTTGTCGTTAGAAAGGAACCAATCGGTTGATTTATAATTACTAAAATCATTTTACACCTATGCTTTTCCGAACAATAGTCTTTACCGCAGCAGTTGCGTTCTCTGTGTTCCCGGCCGGCTTCGCAAATGCCCAGGGTATTCATCAGCCATCGGTACGCGATACCAGCGACCAGGTGTATCAGGCCGAAGCACAGAAAATCAACGCTTTGGTACACACCAAGCTGGAAGCGAGGTTCGATTATAAGAAGGCACAGATGCCCGCCAAAGTCTGGCTTACCCTCGAGCCTTATTTTTACAGCGTAGATTCCGTGGTGCTCGATGCAAAAGGAATGGAAATAAAAGCCGTGGGGATTGTAACGGGAAAAACAACCGCCCCTGCCAAGTACACATATGATGGAAACCAACTTTTCGTACAACTGAATAAAACCTACCGCAAAGGACAGCAGTATAAAGTATTCATAGACTATATAGCCAAACCCAATGAGCTTGAAAAAGGAGGTAGTAAGGCGATCAAAGACAATAAAGGGCTTTATTTTATTAACCCTACTGGCGAAGAAGCCGGCAAGCCCACCCAGATATGGACGCAGGGAGAGCCGGAAAATACTTCGGTATGGTGCCCCACCATCGATAAACCCAACCAGAAAAGCACCCAGGAATTTTTTCTGGTGGTGCCTTCAAAATATGTAACACTCAGTAATGGAAAACTGATGCATCAGCAGAAAAATGCCGATGGAACCCGAACCGATTACTGGAAAATGGACGAGCCGCATGCGCCCTATTTATTCTTTATGGGAGTGGGTGATTTTGCGGTGGTAAAAGAAATGTATAAAGGAAAAGAAGTAAGCTACTACGTAGAAAAAGAATATGCGCCGGTGGCCCGGAAAATTTTTGGAAATACCATCGAAATGATGGCTTATTTCGAAAAAATAACCGGCGTCAGCTATCCCTGGGTGAAGTACGCTCAGATGGTGGCCCGGGATTTCGTGAGCGGAGCAATGGAAAACACTACGGCTACCCTGCACAAGGAAGATGCCCAGCAGGATGCCCG
This sequence comes from Agriterribacter sp., assembly GCA_037190905.1. Lineage (GTDB taxonomy): Bacteria > Bacteroidota > Bacteroidia > Chitinophagales > Chitinophagaceae > Agriterribacter. Next base: position 237,261 of record JBBCKG010000015.1, read on the forward strand.
CGAACTCCTCGATGGCAACGGCTGGGAGGGCACCATCGCCCACGAGCTTTTCCACCACTGGTTTGGCAATTTAGTTACCACTGAAAGCTGGAGCAACCTCACAGTAAACGAATCGTTTGCCAACTACAGCCAAACCCTGTGGTTCGAAAACAAATATGGTAAAGATGCCGGCGATGCTGAAAACTACAAGGATATGCAGGCCTACCTGGGCAGTCCGGAAGAAGCCCGGAAAGACCTGGTGCGATTTTATTACAACGACCGGGAAGATATGTTCGACCTGGTAAGTTATAATAAAGGCGGGCGCATTCTGAATATGCTGCGGAATCATCTGGGAGACGAGGCCTTTTTTAAAGGGCTGAACGTATACCTTACCCAAAACCGGTTTAAAACCGGAGAAGCGCATCAGCTAAGGCTGGCATTCGAAGAGGTGTCGGGTATGGACCTGAACTGGTTTTTCAATCAATGGTTCTTTGGCAGCGGTCATCCGAAGCTCACCATCACGTATTCGTATCATGCAGACAGCCAGACGGTGTCTGTGGCTGTAAAGCAGCATCAGGATAAAACTTTTGTATTGCCCGTAGCCATTGATATTTACCACGGCACACAAAAACAAAGGCACTCCGTATGGGTAAACAGAAAAGAACAGGTATTTGAATTCAAGGTAAAGGCACAACCGGATCTGGTAAACTTTGATGGAGACAAAGTGCTGCTGTGCGAAAAAACAGAGGAAGGAAAATCGCTGCAAGCGTATATTTTCCAGTACAAAACTGCCGGTAATTATGTAGACAGAAGAGAAGCGATTGCTTTTTGTGCACAGCATCAGGACAGCCTGGCGGCTGCCGATTTATTGCGTACGGCACTTCGGGATGCCTACCACGATTTGCGGATATTTACCCTACAGTCTATTGATTATAAAAAAGCAGTAGTAAAGCAACTGGCTGAATCCAATATTTTTGAGCTGGCAAAGGGCGATCAAAAACCTACAGTGAAAGCCGAGGCCCTGCAGGCATTGACGTTATACGATAAAGAAATATACCGCGACCTGATAAAAAGAAGTGTAAACGACTCCTCGTACAGCGTAGCCGGAGCGGCGCTACTTGCCCTCAACGAGTTCGACAAAGCGCTGGCTTATAACGAAGCCAAAAGACTATCGGGCCAGAAAGCCAGGCAAAAACTCAGCGAAGCCATCAGCACAACATTTGCCATCAACGGAAAAGCCGAGGATCTGATGTATGTGCTGAACTGGTACAACACCATGCCTTTCGGTCAGTCTAAGCTCGACAATGCCAATACCATTGCGTATTATGCCATCCAGTTGCAGGAAACGGAACTGGTGAAAAAAGCCGTGGACGCCCTCGTGGCGATGCGGGAGGAAATTCCTTCTGCTTACCACGAAAGCCTGGTTCCTTACCTGAACAGCGGTATATTGAAGACTATTGCCACTCAGAAAACCGCGTCCAAGAATGTATCGCCCAATCCTGAAGCGTTGCAGGAGCAGATCGATTATATCATGAGCAAAATCCCATAACCCCATAGCAACACGGGGCAAACGGCTGCTGAGTTCCCGGGCATGCAGGTTGTAATCAGGGCTGGCTTGATGGCAAAGAATGTATTTTTGTGCCGGATGGCGAGAAACAGAATACCCAAAGAACAGGCGCTACAAAAGCTGAAACACTACTGTGCTTATCAGGAACGCTGCCATAAAGAAGTACGCGAAAAACTATATGAGCTGGGCCAATGGACAGATGAGGTGGATGAAATTACCGCAAAACTGATAGAAGAAGGTTACCTGAACGAAGAGCGTTTTGCCATTCAGTTTGCAGGCGGAAGGTTCCGGATGAAACAATGGGGACGTAAAAAGATTGCTGTGGCGCTGAAAGAAAAGCAGGTAAGCCCTTATTGTGTAAAAAAAGCGCTTAAACAAATACCGGAAGAAGACTATATGGCTACGCTGGAAAAGCTGGCTGCCGGTAAATGGGCCACCTTGAAGAGTGAGAAAAATATATTCACCAAAATGAAAAAGTGTAGTGATTATTTGCTCCAAAAAGGATACGAATACGATCTCGTAAGAGAAGTGATCGGAAATATGCGCGCTCCGGGTGCCTGACGGAGGAAAGCAAGCACGCTGCAAGCCCGATTTGCAAAGAAAAATCCGTGTCAGGCAGCATTTTTAACAAAAAAAATGTCTAATTTACGTGAAATCAACTACGATTTCATGACTGAAGAAGCAATGCTCAAAGGCTGTATCCGTAATAATGCTGCCGCCCAGCAGGAGCTGTATTCACAGTATAGCCCTAAAATGCTGTCGGTATGCTATCGTTACGCAAAAAGTCGTGAAGACGCGGAAGACATGTTGCAGGAAGGTTTTATAAAGGTCTTTACACAAATCAGCCAGTTTCAGAACAAGGGTGCGCTGGAAGGGTGGATACGAAAAGTGATCGTGCATACCTGTATCAACAACCTGAAAAAGAACAAGAAATTCTCGGACAATGTGGATCTGATCCATGCTTCCGGGGCATATATCCGGGAGGAGGCTATTCCTTCCATTGTACAGGCAAAACAGGTGGTGGAATGCATCAGGATGCTGCCGCTTGGATACCGCACGGTGTTGAACCTGTATGCAATCGAGGGTTACTCCCATGGTGAAATTTCGAAGATGCTGGATATAGAAGAAAGTACCAGCCGATCGCAATACACCCGGGCAAGGGCCATGCTGGAAGATTTGCTGGTGAGGAGAAACCTTATGCCGGCGATGCCTAAAAAGGTGGCAGGACTTAGTTAACGAACACAAAAAACCAGGGCTAACAGGGAAAAGAATATATCCATATACCAAGGAACTGACAATGGAGAGAACTATTTACATGGATGACGGGCTCGAAGATTTTCTGAAGGAGAAATCGGACCAGTATAAATTATATCCTTCAGACAAAGTATGGAAAAACATACATAAATCGATTCAGCCCAGGAGGCGGTGGATGTATTCGGCGCTCACTGTTCTTATGTTGATGGTAAGCGCTCCCCTTGTAGAAACCAGCGATTATCATCAGTTTTCTCATTTTCGCTATTTGATGAGTCTGCCTCCTGCAGCCGCAGTGCAACAAGAACAGTCTGCGGAGAAGGTAGCCCGGGTGGATCAAAACGTCGTATCAGCACCGTTGCCTGTTTCTTATTCCTTTACAAGAAATACACCGCTACCGGTATATGTTGTTGAACCAGCTAACCTGGCCATGTCCTCCACGCGAGCCATACTGGACGCGCGTCCTGATATAACAGAAAAGATACCCCTGCCCATTGAACCCAAACTCAACCCCGAAGCAACGGAAGCCGTTGGTCCAGACATCAGAGAACTGGGGCTGATAGTAAAAAATATTAAAAATACCACCAAACTGATCGCCGTAGAAGAAGAGGAAGAAGAGCCGAAAGAAGTACGAAAGGTGTTGTGGGGGGGCGATCCGCTTAAAAGCAGCCGTTTGAGATGGCATGTATCTTTTTCTCCCACCATCAGCTATCGCAGGCTGACCAGCGGATTGTCGCAAATTGCTGATGTTTTTCAAGGAGTACCCTTTCCGGCGGAAGAAAGAGTAACAACAGTAAACGATGCTGTTATACAAAAACCGGCTGTGGGGGCAGAAGCAGGGGCTGGATTCACCTACAGGCTCAGCGACCGGTTTGCTGTAAAAGCCGGGCTTCAACTCAATTATTCGCGCTACCAGTTGCGTGCTGTATATGATAAACCAGAGCAGACAACATTGGCAGTGGGGCCTTATAAAGATTCACTGAACGTTTACAGTTCGCTGAGAAATGCCGACGGAAGGGCCGCATCCTGGCTGAACAATGAATACTTCCAGATAGCGCTGCCGGTTGGAATTGAATGGACCATTCTGGGCAATGAAAGCTTTAAATGGAACCTGGCAGCCAGCGCGCAACCGGTATACAATTTTGCCAATAATATTTACCTGCTATCCACCGACTTCCGCCATTACGCGCAGGATCCGTCGCTGATTCGCAAATGGAATATCAATGCCGGAATAGAAACATTCGTGTCTTACAGAATGGGAGCCTTCAACTGGCAGGCAGGGCCACAGTTCCGGTATCAGTTGGCTTCCAGCTACAAAAAACAATATCCCATCAACGAATACATGGTGGATTTTGGCTTCAAAATCGGCGTGACGAAAACCATATTTTAGTTCTCATCCCGGCAATATTCATACACGATAGTAGTTATAGGGTTACACTCGAAACCATGAAAAGACTATTACCGCTCCTTGTTTTCAGCGCTTGTTGTTTGGCCGGATGCCGCAGCAAAAACGAAGAACAGGAAAAAAAAGAGTACTATCCGATCGCTGGTTATATTAAAGCACAGTTGAGCCATATCGACTCCATGCCAGCCGGCATACTGCATTACCAGACAGCCGGTGGAAAAACCGACTCGCTCGTGATTGAAAAAGCAGCATTCAGATCCTCCGTAGCGGAGGGGTTCATTTCAGCAGATATCAGCAGTGCCGATAAAGCAAAAAATTATAAGGAAACCCCCTTCATAGATGCCGGTATGGGTACCATGACGTTGGTATATACGGCAACATCAGAGCATATGCCCGTACGAAAAATAGATGTACTGCTCTCTATAACCCGCGCCGATGTACACACCGTATACATAGAGAAAACCTCAACTGTAAAAGACCAGACCGTTTTTCAGAAAATGCTCTGGACGCATAATAAAAACTGCCAGGTGATAACCATCACTCCGCAGAACGGAGAAGAAGAAGGAGTAGTGGTAGACTATTATGTTTGGGAGAAATAGCAATAGCCTGTCAAAGTATTAAAATACACCTGCCGACGCTGCAATTCGTTTAATTTTGCAGCGAATGACCACCAGTTCCATACAACAGCGGCTAAAAACCCTCCCCACCGGCCCGGGCATTTATAAATATTACGATGCCGGCGGCGAATTGTTATATGTAGGGAAGGCAAAAAACCTGAAGAAAAGGGTCGGTTCCTATTTTTCCAAAACCCTTACTAATTATAAGACGCACGAACTGGTGCAGCGTATCCGCAACATAGAGTTCACTATTGTTGATTCGGAACAAGACGCTTTTTTACTTGAGAATGCGCTGATAAAGCAGTTTCAGCCCCGTTTCAATATCAACCTGAAAGACGACAAAACCTATCCTTACATTGTTATCAAGAAGGAACACTTTCCGCGGGTATTCCTCACACGCCGGAAGATCAGTGATGGATCGGAGTACCTGGGCCCATTCACATCTGTAGGTAAAGTGAGAGAACTGCTGGATTTTATCCGGCAAAACATTCCGCTGAGAACCTGTAAGCTGAACCTTACACCCGCCAATATAGCAAAGGGAAAATTCAGGGTATGTCTCGAATACCATCTGGGTAATTGCAAAGGTCCCTGCGAAGCATTGCAGTCAGAAGACGATTACCGGGAACTGCTGCAGCAGACCCGCCATCTGTTAAAGGGCAATCTTAACCCTGTGATCAGCCGTTTCAGGGAGGAAATGAAGCAACTGGCCGCCGGCATGGAGTTTGAAAAAGCCGAGATGATGCGGAAAAAAATAGAGCATTTACAGCAATACCAGGCAAAGTCGGCCATCGTTAACCATACTACAGGCACCATTGATGTGTTTTCTATACTGCAGGAGGGCGATACAGCCTGGGTGAACTACCTGATGGTGGAGAACGGAACCATCATCCAGACACAAACCATTACGCTGGAGAAAAAGCTGGAAGAAACAACAGACGAAGTACTGGCTTTTGCTATTGCAAAAATGCGCGATACCTTCGGGAGCCGGGCGAAAGAAATCATTGCACCCATACCACTCAGCTATCCGGAAGAAGGTGTTCAGGTAACGGTGCCGAAAGGAGGAGATCGTAAAAAGCTGCTCGACCTGTCGCAAAAGAACGTCAACTATTTCAAAGAAGAACTCCGGAAACGTCAACTGCTGAAACTGGAGGAGAAAACGGCCGGTCAAATGGAAACCGTGTTGGCCGAATTGAAAGAAGACCTCAGTCTGTCGGAGCTCCCCATGCATATAGAATGTTTTGATAACTCTAATTTTCAGGGAAGCTATCCGGTGTCTGCCATGGTCTGTTTCAAAGCCGGCGTACCCAGTAAAAAAGATTACCGGCATTTTAATGTGAAAACAGTAGAAGGTATCAATGATTTTGCAACCATGAAAGAGGCGGTGTACCGGCGGTACCGGCGCTTATCTGAGGAGCAGCAGCCATTGCCCCAACTGGTAATCATCGACGGAGGAAAAGGACAACTCGGAGCGGCGGTGGACGCCATAGCGGAACTGGGGCTTAAAGGAAAAATGACCCTGGTAGGACTAGCAAAAAATGAAGAAGAGGTTTTTTTTGACGGAGACCAGCAATCACTCCGGCTTCCCTGGGACAGCAACAGCTTGAAATTACTCCGCAGGATAAGAGACGAGGTGCACAGGTTTGGCATCAGTTTTCACAGAAACAAACGCAGCAAAGGAACTTTTGTGAATGAACTGGAAAACATAGAAGGTATCGGCAAAGCCACAGCAGACTTGTTGCTCAAAACTTTCCGGTCTGTAAAAAATGTGCAGGCAAAACCACTGGAAGAAATAGCAGGCGTTATCGGGCAGCGCAAAGCAACATTGGTTAAGCAATATTTTGAGGCAAAAAAAGAGGGCAATGGATAGAAATCCAGCCCCTTTTTAAAATCCAATATCCTATGAAAAACCGCAGTAAAGATAGGGCAAGCGCTTGACATTCGCTTATGCTTTAGAAAGATTGTTGTAAGGAAAGATTGAAATTGATAATTGCTGCGATATGAGGAGAAAAAAGTATAAAAAAGGGTTTAATTCGTTATTAGTCTATAAATCAAACCTATACAGTTGATAATTCCAGATGAATTGTTAGAGTCTCTTGAAGGGGTACCAGGTTTTGAGAGAAATGCGTTTACAGAACAGCATCGCCACCCCGAAGCGGTTACATCGGTGAGGCTGCATCCGGAAAAAAGAAGCGTGCACGGCAACCGGCTGGATATAAACGCGCACGAGGCTTTCCGCCGGCCGGAAGCCATACCCTGGTGCCCAACGGGCTACTACCTTTCAGAACGGCCTTCTTTTACGTTCGACCCGTTGTTTCATGCGGGATGTTATTATGTGCAGGAGGCTTCGTCTATGTTTCTCGAGCAGGCGGTGAAAACCTGTTTCCCCGATCATATCCAACAGCCGGTACGGGTGCTGGACCTTTGCGCTGCACCCGGCGGCAAAGCTACCCACCTGTCTGCGCTTTTCCCGAACGGGCTGGTGGTAGCCAATGAAGTAATCGGAAGCCGCGCCGGAATACTGGTGGAAAATTCGATTCGCTGGGGAAGCGGGAACTTAGTAGTGACTGCCGGCGATGCCAGTGCTTTTCGTAATTTGGAGGGCCATTTTGACCTGATACTGGTAGATGCACCCTGTAGCGGTAGTGGTATGCTGCGCAAAGATCCGGATGTAATTGGCGAGTGGTCGTTGCAACATGTGGCACATTGCAGTAAGCGGCAGCAGCGCATACTGGCGGATGTATGGCCGGCGCTGAAAGAAGGCGGCATGCTGGTATATGCTACCTGTTCGTATTCGAAGGAAGAAAATGAAACAATAGCCGATTGGATTTGTTCGGAGTTGAAGGCCCGTACTATTCGTATACCTGTAAGCCCCGACTCGGGCATCGTTGTCTCGGAGTCTGAAACGCATGGCTGCTATGGATACCGGTTTTACCCTTACCGGTTAAAGGGAGAGGGGTTTTATATGACCTGTTTCAAAAAAACAACGCCTGCAGGTGAATCATTCCTCCCGCTGGTCAAACAGGCGGTTGTTTCGCGTGCCGATCTGCAGGTATTAGCCGATGGCATCTTACAGCCGGACGCGTGGACATATTCCTCCATTCGCGACGAATACATAGCTTCCCCTGTAAGGCACTCCTCGTTTATTACAAGTCTGAAGTCGGTGATTCAGGTAAAAAAGACTGGCATCAGGATCGGTAAGGTGATTAAGAATCTGTTAATACCCGACCATGAGCTGGCTGTAAGTAGCGTGATAGGAGATGGCTTTAACACGATTGAACTGGACATGGCGCAGGCCATCGGGTATCTGCAAAAAAAAGACATCCGGATGGATACTTCTGTTAAAGGATGGTGTTTAGTGACTTACAAAGGGTTTCGCCTGGGTTGGCTAAAGGCAATGCCTAATCGAGTAAATAACTACTACCCTCCGCGGTTTCGCATATTAAAAGAAGTCCCATCGTCGTTATAACTGTATAATCAACGGATTTCCGTAATTTCGTATGTGCTGAAAATAAATAATATCTGATGAAGAAGCTGTATAGTTTAGTATTCACCACTATTATATCGTTTTCCCTTGCTGCACAGTCAGACCTTATCGTACAGTTTCAGGGCGATAAGTTATACCTGATTCATACCGTTGCTGCAAAGGAAAACCTGTACAGCATTGGTCGTCTGTATAATATCAGCCCCCGGGAAATTGCTCCGCTGAATGGTTTGACGATAACCAGTGGGTTGGAAATAGATCAGGTAATAAAGGTACCACTTACAACAGAAAATTTTATACAGCGCAAAGCCGCTGCGGGTGCTGATGAGGTGTTTGTGCCGCTGTATCATAGGGTGGCAGAGAAAGAGGGGCTTTTCCGGATTGGTCAGCATGTAAATAAGTTGAGTGCAGATTATATCAAAGAATGGAATGGACTGGCGTCAGAAAGCATCAGTATCGGCCAAAAACTGGTGGTGGGTTTTTTGCGCGTAAAGAAAGAGGTATCGGCTCTTGCTGCTACCAGCAACATCACCCGGATAGGCGGAGTGGTACCGGCTGCCTTTTTAAGTGAATCGCTGGCCGCAGCCCCAGTGAGTACGCCCGCACCTCCAGCTCAGGTGAATACCACGGCGAATACAGTTCAAACCGATAGAGCCGCCAACCCAGCTAATACCGGAGGAGCGGTAGCAACAACACCTGCGCCCACCGTCAGCAAAGCTGGTTCCGGCACATCTGCCGAAGGCGCCGGATTTTTCAGACCGGTATACCAGCAGCAGTCGAAAAGCAGCCACCAGGAGCAGCATACATCCGGCAATGCTGCTATATTTAAAAGCACGAGCGGTTGGAAAGATGCCAAATACTACGCCCTGATGAACAATATTGCCCCGGGTACAATTGTGCGTGTTACCAATCCCGGAAACCGCCGGGTGATTTTTGCCAAAGTGCTGGGGGAGTTGCCGCCGGGTAAGGAAAACGACGGACTGCTGATCAGGATCAGTAATTCGGCCGCTGCGGAATTACAGATAAGCGACCGGGAGCCCAGGTTTCAGGCAGAAGTGACTTATATGAAAGGGTAACCGATCTGCAAAACAGCGGGAGAGCCTCATATTGTATTAGCAGAATCCTTTTTAATCTCATAACTTTGCGGCTTCTTTAAACCACTCCATGAGCGATCCCATAAAACATGAATGCGGTTTGGCATTTGTAAGACTAAGGAAGCCTTTCTCATATTATCTTCAGAAGTACGGTTCGGTATTGTACGGATTGAATAAGCTGTACCTGCTGATGGAAAAACAGCACAACCGGGGTCAGGATGGAGCCGGAATAGCCTGTATAAAACTGGATACCGAGCCGGGATATCCCTTTTTGCACCGGATAAGGAGCATTGAGAATATGGCCATTGCAGATCTTTTCCGGCAGATAAACGAAGAGCTGGCCGATCTGGAATTGTACCAGCCTGATATCAAAAAGCATCCGGGCCTGTTGAAAGGAAACTTTCGCTTTCTGGGAGAACTTATGATGGGGCATCTCCGGTATGGCACCCAGGGAAAAAACAACGTGGAATTCTGTCATCCGTTTATCAAACGGCATACAGTACCGGCGCTGAACCTTGCGTTAGCGGGTAACTTCAACCTGGTGAATACCGAAGAGCTGTTTTCGCTGGTAAATATAGAGCCGGGCGTTTTTCAAAAACAAAGCGATCTGGCTGCGATGATGGAGGTGGTGCATCACTTCCTGGTGAAAGAGGAAGAACTGCATCCCGAGAAGCTGGATATTGTAAACGTATTAAAAAAGTCTGTAAAACTATTCGACGGAGGATTTCATGTAGGCGGATTGATCGGTAATGGCGATGGTTTTATTCTGCGCGATGCGCATGGCATACGTCCGTCGTATTATTATATCAGCGACGAGTTTATCGTAGGGGCCTCCGAAAGGGCGGCCATACGTACCACTTTTAATGTGGGGGAAAACGATGTACACGAGCTGATGCCGGGTCATGCCCTTATTGTAAGAGCAGACGGCTCCTACCAAATAGAGCAGATTACCGAGCCTAAAGAACGGAAAGCCTGTAGCTTTGAACGCATCTATTTTTCGCGGGGAAACGACGAAAAAATCTATAAAGAAAGAAACGCGCTCGGCTATCACATGAGCGATGATGTATTGAAAGCGATCAACTATGATCTGAAGAATACTGTTTTTTCCTTTATCCCCAACACCGCAGAAGTGGCTTTTTACGGTTTGCTCAAAGGAATGGAGGATTACCTTAATAAGATAAAGGTAGAGCGGATACTATCGTGGAATAAGGATTTTGACGATGAAAAGCTGGCGGAAATGGTTAACCGCCGTATTCGTGTGGAGAAAATCGCCAATAAGGACGTCAAAATGCGGACGTTCATTACGGAAGATGTAAGCCGGAACGAGCTGGTTCAGCACGTATACGACATCACCTACGGATCTATCCGCAAGAAAGATGATACAGTGGTGGTGATAGACGACTCCATTGTACGAGGCACAACGCTGCGTGAGAGTATCATCCGCATGCTGGCGCGGCTGGAGCCCCGGCGGATCATCATACTTTCTTCGGCCCCGCAGATCCGCTATCCGGATTGTTATGGTATAGATATGAGCAAAATGGGCGATTTCATCGCATTCCAGGCTGCCATCGAACTTATAAAAGATCATAAAAAAGACAGCCTGTTGCAGGAGTTGTACGAGCGGTGCAAAGAAATGGAACGCACCAGCCGGCTCCATACGGAAAATATTGTGCGGCAGGTGTATAAGCCCTTTTCGCCGGAAGAGATTTCTAAAAAAATAGCAGAGCTGATCACACCGCCGGAGGTAAACGTGGCGGTGGATGTGATTTATCAATCTATCGAAAACCTGCATGCCTCCTGTCCGACCAATACAGGCGACTGGTATTTTACAGGCAACTATCCCACACCGGGCGGTAATCGGGTGGTGAACCAGGCCTTTGTAAATTATATGGAAGGAAAAAATGTGAGAGGATACTAATTAGAGCCTGTTGGCTTGATTTTTGTTGGAACATTGATTTTGTAGGCACCCGTTTTTAAATCCTGCATTCCTATGCACTTTGTTACCCAACCTTTGTAGAAAAACAACCACATCGCTAACATTCTTACTTAGTTTCCCTGCAATGAGAACGATTTTTTTCATCAGGCACGCAAAGAGTAGCTGGGATGATGCTACGCTGAGCGACTTCGACCGTCCTTTGAATGAAAGAGGAAAGCGAGACGCCATTTTAATGGCTGAACGTTTGTTCGATCAAAAGCTTTCTATAGATGCGTTTATTTCTAGCCCTGCAAAACGGGCTAGAAAAACAGCGTCTTATTTTGCGAAACAATATGGTGCCGAAACGATCATCGAACAACCCCCACTCTACCTTCCGGATACGCGCGCTTTTACCAGCGTGATAGAAAATACAGCGGATCAGTATCATCACCTGGCTATTTTTTCGCATAACCCCGGTATTACCGATTACGTAAACACCCTTACAGATACAATACGGATAGATAATATGCCTACCTGTAGTATTTTTGCCATTCGTACTTCTGCTAAGCACTGGGCAGGTTTTTCTCTATCAGCGAGAGAATTCATGTTTTTTGATTATCCGTCTATGCACCGGCTGAAAACACCTTAGCATTTATTTGTTCCAGAGTTTTACAATGTAGTAAACCAGTCCGGCAAGGCTTACTACAAACAAGCCATAGAATATGCCGTTCAACCAGTGAAAGCCGTCGTAGATAAATGCCCAGCCCATATATATTCCCAGCGTCAAATTGATCATTGCCCACAGGATAACGGCAGAAACACCATTGATAATTTTTTTGAACATTCGGAGCATTTCCGGATCTATACCCTGACTCATTGACTATTTTGATTAAGTGAAGAAAAAAGGTCGCTGCCCGGTATCCTACGTTTTTCCAGTTCAGGAAAAGCAATGAGAAACCAGGCGGTATATTTTTCCGGACTTTTTTCCAGCTCCTTTCTGATGATTTCGGGCGAAAGCCAGGCGAAGGCCATTACTTCCGCTGGATTGGGCTGTATCGATCCATTGTATATGCCCGTAAACACGTGGTCAAATTCATTTTCTGTCAAACCGTTCTCGAACCCGGCTTTATATACAAACTCAAAAGCCCTGACAACCGGTGTGGTAAATCCCAGCTCTTCCTTCAGTCTTCTGGTGGCGGCCTGCGCTGCAGACTCTCCGGGTTTGGGGTGACTACAGCAGGCATTCGTCCACAATCCTGCGCTATGGTATTTGTCTATTGCCCTTTGCTGAAGCAACATTTCGTCTTTATCGTTAAAAATGAAAACGCTGAAAGCCCGGTGGAGCAAGCCTTTCCGATGAGCTTCCATTTTTTCCATGGTGCCCATCGGCTCATCTTTTTCATTAACCAGTATGACCTCTTCTGTAACTGTATTCATTTTTCCGTTCAGGTTTGGGACTTTCGCAAATCTATCACATTATTCATAGGAAAAGCCCCCGTGGGCGATATATAACACCCCTTTGTGTTTGGAATACAATTTGTGGCACCGGGGTCGGCATACGCCAGACCCCGGCGCGATGTGAAAGTTTATTATTTGGAAAATTCTTTCCACTGGAGAGTTAGGCTGCTCCTTATTGTCGCGATAGGATATCGCGCAGCCGACCCCGTGGCTTCCAAACGCGCCGGTCTTGTATCTGCCAAACCTCCGCGCCGGGCGGGCTTGTCTTTCGGTCTGTGCTCTCCTACGGAGTGTTAGCCTCGTCTTTGTTGGCGTGATGAGGGTCTCGTACCATTTTCCATCATAAGACGTCTCCCTGGGTCTCGCGCGGCAGACCTCGAGGTTTCGGGGTTCTTACCTGATCGTCCGTCACAGGTTTGGCATTCGCCATACCCGGCGCGATGTGAAAGTTTATTATTCTGAAAATTCTTTCCACTGAATAGTTAGGCAATTCCTTATTGTCGCCATGGGGTCTCGCGCAGCGGACCCCGTGGCTTCCAAACGCGCCGGTCTTGTATCTGCCAAACCTCCGCGCCGGGCGGGCTTGTCTTTCGGTCTGTGCTCTCCTCTCCTACGCAGTGTTAGCCTCGTCTTTGTTGGCGTGATGAGGGTCTCGTACCATTTTCCATCATAAGACGTCTCCCTGGGTCTCGCGTAGTGGACCTCGTGGCTTCCAACGCGCGGGTCGATAATCTGCCAGACCCGGCACGAGGGAAGCGCTGGTCTTTTGGCCTATGCTCTCCTACGGAGTGTTAGCCTCGTCTTTGTTGTCGTGATGAGGTCTCGTGCCATTTCCCATCACCATAAGACGTCTCCATGGGGTCTCGCATAGCGGACCCCGTGGCTTCCAGATATTTTTTATCTTTACTATATAAACCTATGACAGTACGCACCACACATCAACAGCAACCTAACAGTCTTTATTTTGTAACGTTTACCTGTTACCGCTGGATTCCTTTGTTTGCGCTTACAGTGTCGTACGATCTGGTGTATAAATGGTTCGATTACCTACATGCAAAAAGTATACGGATTGTCGGATACGTGATTATGCCCAACCACGTGCATGTGATGCTCTATTTTCCGGAAATGCTCATATCGCTGAATACATTGATTTCTAACGGCAAGCGCTTTATCGCCTATGAAATAGTGAAACGTCTTGTTTTGAGGAAGAATTCCGAGATACTTCAGAGGCTATCTGCTGGTGTTAGTGAACGGGAAAAACGAAAAGGGCAATTACACAAAGTGTTTAAAAGCAGTTTTGATGCGAAAGAATGTATATCTCCCGCTTTTATCTACCAGAAATTAGAGTACATGCACCATAATCCCACGGCTGGTAAGTGGAGGTTGGCAAAGAATTTCGTTGCGTATCCATATTCAAGTGCATCGTTTTATGAAACTGGTGAAGGAGGATACGATAAGTTGATGCGCGTGGAAGAGGTGATCTACGGTGGCTGAAGTGAATAGGCGGGGCGCCGGGGTCGGCATCCGCCAGACCCCAGCGCGACGAGAAAGTTATTGTCGCCATGGTGCTTGTGTAGTTGCCTGTAGCTTTCGGGGTTCGAACTTGGTGATTCGTCACAGGTTTGGCATCCGCCAGACCCGGCACGAGGGAGGGGCTTGTCTTTCGGCCTGTGCTCTCCTCGGGAGGGTTAGCCTCGTCTCTGTTATCTTGATGATGTCTCGTGCTGTTTCCCATCACCATAAGACGTCTCCATGCGGTCTCGCGCAGCGGACCCCTGTGGCTTCGGGTTTCTCACCTGTCGTCCGGCATAGGTTTGGCAGTCGCCATACTTGGTACGACGAGAAGGGTTTTCATTCGGAAATTTCTTTCCACTGAAGAGTCAGGCTACTCCTTATTGTCTCCATGGGGTCTCGCGCAGCGGACCCCGTGGCTTTGCTTGCTTTTATATTACGGGTGTAGTTTCCTGCAAAGAGGAGTCTTCATCGCCGGCAGCGTGACGGATAATTTGAAGGTCGGCCTGTAGTTTCTGGCTGAAAAGCGCGATGTCGGAACTGTGGATAATAATATTAGCCCCTTCTTTCATCCATCGTACCTGCCTTTCAGGAGCCAGTGAAAAATGGATGCCTACCGCAAGTTGTTTGCTGCGGGCCGCATGTATAATAGTGGTAACTGCTTTTTCAAACTCGGGATGATCGTATTGCTCCGGTATACCCATACTGATGGAAAGGTCGTGAGGACCGATAAAAACACCGTCCAGTCCCGGTACGCCCAGCAATTGATCCAGGTTACGCATAGCCGGAACGCTTTCTATATTGGCGATGGCGATATTACCGGTATTATAGGCCTGTACGTACGACAGCAACGCGGGCGTGAGTTTTTTTTCTCCATTTAGCACCTGCTGCAGTATTTCGCCTTTGAGCGGGCGATATTTCACAGCGCCTACCAGTTGTTGAACCTGCTCTACGGTTTCCAGATAGGGGGCAATTACTCCTTTAGCACCTGCATCTATAGCCTGGCAAACCAGGGAGGGATCGGGTGAGGGGACGCGTACTATCGGGGTAATGCCATATCCGGAAACAACCTGGCTCATTTTAGCCATGTCTGCTCTGTTGATAGCCATATGCTCGGTATCTATAAAAGCAAAATCGAGCCCTGCGGCTTTTAATACCATAGGCCAGCCTGGAGAAACAGCAGTCAGGCAGGTTCCATATACATTTTTACCGTTACGAAGTTTTGTTAAGAAAGCTGAACCGGTTTTCATATTAAGGATCTTAGAAAAGTTTAACGGCTGATTTTTGCCGGGTCTACCACTACATATTTAATAGAATTGTTTCCCTTGCCCACATGATGCGAATATGTCATCCGCAACAATCCGTCGCTGGTTTGTATAAGACTGGGGTAAGAAAAACCGCCGCTACCTTTGGGGTGGTCTTCTATCAGCGTTTTCCATTTCCAGGATCTTCCCTCATCGCTGGAGATGTACAGACTGAGGCGATATCTGCCGTCTTCCACATCGTTGCCGAGGAAAGCCCAATATCCGTTTTGTAAAACGCAGATTTCCACGCTGGCGGTATTGGGGATATCTGTTTTAACCGTCGCCGTCCAGGAGTAGCCATTGTCCTTCGATTCGCTGTAATGCACGCGGGGTGGGTCATCGCCGCTGTCGCGCATAAAAGCCGCAATCGTACCGTCTTTCCGTTGTGCCAGTGCGGGTTGTATAGGACCCCGGCCTACAATGGGCAAACCGGGCTGCCAGGTTGCTCCATCATCGTCGGAGATAGCAACCATAGAAAAGTTTAGTCCGTCGGAGTACAAGGGGAGCAATATCCTGCCTGTATGAGTAACAATGGGTTTGATGCGGGTCATCCAGCCGATGCTTCTTTTCAGCAGGTCTTTGCTGGCGGCGATGATCATATCGTCGTATTTCGGAGCGTATTCGGCCCAGCCGGTTCCCTGATCGGGTAGTTCTTTAAACCTGGCTGTCACTTCATCTTCGAATGCCTTACCCGGCTTCAGTAGTATATTATCCTGCCAGGACCAAACCGGAGCGCCGGGCCTCTGGTAGTCGGTTGAACTGCGTACCCGTAAAATAGAGTATTCCCACCGATTGGCCTGCACCGCAATCCAAACCAGGAAGAGCTTGCCGGATTTGTTAAAAAACAGCACCGGGTTGCAATCAGGCATATCGGGCGTATCTGCCATTAAAAAGGGCTCACTCCACTGTTTTTGCCCCTTTTTCAGTCGGGCGCCCATGATTTTTACATCATCCTGCGTGCGTTCTCCGCTGCCATGAAACCAGGCTGCCAGGTAATCGCCGTTGGGCAGCGCCAGGAGGGTGCTGCCGTGTACATGTTTATCCTGCGGGGGGAAAATTAAACCCGACTCAACTATGGGAGACTGGGCGCTGACGCTGCCGAGCCAAAAGCACAAAAGAAAAAGCCAACCTGTTTGTTGCATATCAATACTCCTGTTCATGGGCAGTATTATTCGTCGGAATAAATACGCAGCCGATCCTGTAAGCCCCGGACTTCCTGCTGCAGCACTTTAACCTTTTCCAGCAGGCGGGCTATCACGTCGATCCCTTCCAAATTTATGTCCAGGTCGTAGTGCAGTCTGGCAAATCTTTCCAGCTCCTGCAACTGATCGCTGTGAATAAACTGCTTTTGTTCAACAGAGCGTATTTCAATGAGTCCATACTCATGCAGCCTGTCTATAAATGCAATGTCTATATTGTTGTATACACAGTAGGTTTCTTTTGCTATCAGGTCGTTATTGGCAGGCATAGCCGAATTTTTTAAAGTGTAGAAAGGGCTTTAAACAGTTCTTTTTGCTTTTCTGTAAGGTTTTCGGGCAATCGTATATTCCAGGTAATGATCAGGTCGCCGAAAGTGTTTTCCTGTTTGTACACCGGAAATCCTTTTCCTTTCAGACGGGTTTTGGAGCCATTTTGGGTACCTTCTTTCACCTTTAGTTTCACTTTACCGTTCAGGGTATCTACTATTTTCTCCCCACCCAGTACTGCAGTGTAGAGGTCCAGGTCTGCAGTGGTGTACAGGTCGTTTCCGAGGCGTTTGAAAACAGGGTCCTCCGTGATATGGAAGGTGATGTACAGATCGCCGGCTGGTCCGCCATTCACCCCCGACGCGCCATATCCTTTCAGCCGGATGGTTTGCCCGTCTGCCACCCCCGCAGGGACGGTGATCCGCACACTTTTATCGTTAACAGTAAAAGTTTGCTGATGAGTGGTATAGGCATCTCTCAGGCCCAATTGAAAACTGGCGTTGTAATCCTGTCCCCTGAACTTTGTACGCCCGCCAGCTCCTGCCCCCCAAACATGGAGGTGAAAAACTCCGAAAAGTCGCCCCCGCCAAAATCGCCCGAAGAAAATGAGCCATCAAACGGGCGGCCTCCATAATCCTGATTGCCAGGTTGCTGCCGGGCCTGTCTTGCCTGCTCAAATTGATCGGCCTGCTGCCAGTTTTCTCCGTACTGATCGTATTTTTTCCTTTTTTCCGGGTCGCTCAGCACTTCATTGGCTTCATTGATCTGCTGAAACCGCCTGTGCGCTTCCTTATCATCGGGGTTGAGGTCGGGGTGATGTTGCCGCGCCAGCTTCCGGTAGGCTTTCTTTATATCATCCTGCGATGCATTTTTAGAAAGACCCAGTATCTTGTAGTAATCGATAAACTCCATATCGAACCAGTCTGTTGTTTGTACGTAAATTTACGAAGGAATACATTTTTAAATCATGAGTTATATGTGAAAAATGCTGAATCGACGGTAAACCGACTTACTGCGTATTTGTTTAAAATACCTATATCTTATTCCGCGAATTCCCCAATCAGAAAGCCACTGCTGCTGCCAGCCCTTGGAATTAGGTTGTTATTGTATGGTACTTCTGAATGCATTGTTTACATTTACCGCTAAATTGTAAAACTAGACAATATATGGCCGAGGCCTTATGGAAGGGACTGGTTTTGGGGTTTATTCTGGCATTATCGGTGGGTCCTGTGATTTTCACCATTATAAAGCAGAGCATTTCCAACGGGTACGAGGGCGGATTTTCTTTTGTAACGGGTGTGTGGATCAGCGACGTGCTGCTGGTGATCGTAAGCAACGGCTTTTCTGAACTGGTAAGAGAACTGCTGGCGTACAAAACCGCTATTGGATATGCAGGTAGTTTTTTTCTTCTGGGGCTGGGCGTTTTCTACCTTTTTTTCAAGAAAGTGCAGTCCCTCCCTTCCGGGGCAGATGTCGTCATCAAACTGGGGAAAAAAGACTATACCCAGATTTTCCTCCAAGGGTTTCTTATCAATACCCTCAACCCCAATGTAATCATTTTCTGGCTGGTCAATGCCACAGCCTTTGCCATTAGCCATACCCTGCAGCAGCGAATTATCATTTTTACCTCCTGTATTGTATTCAACATACTGGCAGATACCGCCAAGGTATTGTTGGCCGGCAACCTGCGAAAAAAACTGACGGCATCCAATATATTGCTGATCACCCGAATATCGGGCGGACTGCTCATCGGGTTTGCCATAGCGCTCATGTATAGTATTGCTTTTTTGAGTGATACCATGGCCTGATGCAGCAACAGCGTGCTGGCAAATTATACAGTTGTTTGCCACTGTTTGATTCCAGGAACCGGCAGAGGCGAGAATGGTTTCGACGATCAAAAGGAAGCCAATCAATTATAGAGGGAAAATTCGGCACCCACCAATTGTCCGGCAGCGTAATTTTACAGGGGTGACCGAATTAATAATTATATAAGCTAAGATATACAGGAATGAAGATCGCATTGGCACAGCAAAACTATCATATCGGCAACTTCGCCGCCAATACAGCAAAAATGCTGGCAGCTATTACAGAAGCCCGCAGGCAACATGCAGACCTTGTTGTTTTTCCGGAATTGAGCGTGTGCGGTTATCCGCCCGGAGACTTTCTGGAGTTCGACGATTTTATCAGCCAGTGTTATGCAGCAATAGATATCGTGAAGGAGGCCACGCAAGGAATCGGTGTGATCCTGGGAGCTCCGGAACGCAATCCCGATCCGCTGGGGAAAGACCTGTTCAACGCAGCATGGCTTTTATATGATAAACAAGTGGCGGGCATAGCCCGCAAAACCCTGCTTCCCACTTATGATATATTTGACGAGTATCGTTATTTTGAACCGGCTTTCGAATGGAATACCATTGAGTTTAGGGGCAAAAAAATCGCCTTGACCATTTGCGAAGACCTGTGGAACCTGGGCGACAACCCCTTGTATCGGGAATGCCCTATGGATAAACTGTTGCAGCAGCAGCCAGACCTGATGATCAATATTTCTGCCTCGCCTTTTGATTATGACCACGATGAAGACAGGAAGGAAATAGCGCGTGCCAACGTGCTGAAATACAAACTGCCGCTAATCTATTGCAATGCTGTGGGGGCGCAGACGGAAATCGTATTCGACGGCGGCAGCCTGGTGTACGACAGTAGCGGTCGGCTGGTAGAGGAGCTGCCGTATTTTAAAGAGCAACTTTCCATAATCGACCTGAGTATATTGAAAGCAGCAACAGAGGGAGCGTCTTTGGATTCCCCGGAACAAGTATCTGCGCAGGAAATGCGGGTATCGCAGGTAAACCACCCCGATGCTGTGGTGGACTTTCTGGTGGCAGAGAATAATATCCGCCAGATTCACAGCGCACTGATCCTGGGTATCCGCGACTATTTTTCTAAAATGGGTTTTACCAAAGCCATACTGGGCAGCAGCGGGGGTATAGATAGTGCCGTGGCGCTGGCGCTGGCCTGCGAAGCCCTGGGAGCAGCGCATGTACGGGCCGTTTTGATGCCATCAGCCTTTTCTTCGTCACATTCAGTAACCGATGCCGAAGCGCTCAGTAAAAACCTCGGCAACCCTTACGATATCATCCCCATCAAAGAAGTATACGACAGCTTTTTGCATACGCTACAACCTGTTTTCAAAGACCTGCCTTTCGGGCTGGCGGAAGAAAATATTCAAAGCCGGAGCCGCGGCAACCTGCTGATGGCCATTGCCAACAAGTTTGGCTATATTCTGCTCAATACATCCAACAAAAGTGAGCTGGCCACAGGCTATGGTACTTTGTACGGCGATATGGCCGGGGGGCTGAGTGTGCTGGGCGATGTTTATAAACTACAGGTGTACGCGCTGGCAAAATACATCAACCGCGAAAAAGAAGTCATTCCCGCTCATATCATTACCAAAGCGCCTTCAGCCGAACTGCGCCCCAACCAGAAAGACAGCGACAGTTTGCCCGAGTATGAAGTGCTGGATAAGGTACTCTACCAGTACATTGAGCGCAGGCAGGGCCCGAAAGAAATCATCGCCATGGGGGTTGAGCCTGCATTGGTAAACAGGATATTGAAACTGGTGAATACCAATGAGTACAAACGCAACCAGTTTTGCCCTATCATACGGGTGAGCGCCAAGGCTTTTGGCGTAGGAAGACGCCTGCCTATAGTAGCCAGGTATTTAAGTTAATATGCAATACAAATCCGATTACCACAATAATATTATATTCGGCTAATTTTTGTAGTTTGCCGCAGCGTATCCGGATGTAAAATAGCACTGCAATGAAAAGAAGAAATTTTTTAGCCAATACAACCGCGCTGGGACTGGCCGGCGCCCTGCCTGCTTTGTCGTTTGCCCATACTGCCAAGCCGGCGGAGAAAAGATACCAGAAAGGGGCCAGCCCCTGGCCGGTTTGTCTTGACACCGCCACCATCCGGCCGGCATCGCTGGAAGACAAAGTAAAGTTTGCGGCTAAAGCCGGGTACGATGCGATAGAGCCCTGGGATGGAGAGCTGGAAACCTATGAGAAAAACGGGGGTAATCTCAAGGACCTCGGTAAGCGAATAAAAGACCTCGGGATGTTCGTGCCCAGTGTGATAGGGCTATGGAATGCCCTGCCTCCTACTAAGGAAGCTTTTGAAAAGTCGCTGGTAGATACCCGTCGCAGGATGCGGATGGCGGCTGATATAGGTTCAGAACATATTCAAACCATTCCCAATACCGTAGGCGAGCATTTCAGCCAGCAATGGGTGGCCGCCAGGTTCAGGGATATTATAGAAATAGCCCGCAATGATTATAACCTGAAAGCGGCACTGGTGTTTGTAAAGTATTTTCCGGTAAAAACACTGGGGCAGGCTGCCGGTATTGCCCTGGATGCCAATCATCCGAACGCCATGGTCATTCCGGACGTATACCATATGTATATCAGCGAGGGCGGTTTTGAAGCGCTAAAGCTCCTGAAGGGAGATATGATAGCCATTTTTCAGTTTAACGATGCCCCCGCCACTCCGGCTATCGGGCAATTGGGCGATGAACACCGGGTATATCCAGGGGATGGTATATTGCCGTTAGGGTCTATATTTAAAGACCTGAAAGCCAGTGGATACAAAGGGGCTATTTCGCTGGAAATGTATAATCCGGAATATTGGAAACAAGACCATCAGCAGGTAGTGATTACCGGGCTCCGCAAAACCCTGGAAGTGCTGCAAAAAGCGGGGGTATAGCAGAGGTGTTTTCTTTCACGCGAAGCCGCAAAGGAGACGCGCAAAGGACGCGTACTTCATTTTTGAGCTCTCTGCGCGAAACCTTAACTGGTAGCTTTTTTGTAACAGTATAATAATAATCATCCCGCGATCTTGTGGGTGCCTCTTCCTTCACGCGAAGCATCTGGTAATCACGAAGAATGCACAAACAGCTTCCATTTGCTCATTTCTTTCTGCGATCTCTGCGGATGCTTTGCGTTCTTTGCGTGAAACCTGCACCAGTAGGTGCTTTTGTAACAGCATAATAATAATCTTCCCCGCGATCTTGTGGGAGCCTCTTCCTTCACGCGAAGCCTCTGGTAATCACGAAGAATGCACAAACAGTTTCCATTTGCTCATTTCTTTCTGCGATCTCTGCGTATGCTTTGCGTTCTTTGCGTGAAACCTGCACCAGTAGCAGCTTTTGTAACAGCATAGTGATATTCATCTCCGCGATCTTGTGGGAGCCTCTTCCTTCACGCGAAGCCTCTGGTAATCACGAAGAGTGCACAAACAGCTTCCGTTTGCTCATTTCTTTCTGCGATCTCTGCGTATGCTTTGCGTTCTTTGCGTGAAACCTGCACCAGTAAATGCTTTTGTAATAGCATAGTGATATTCATCTCCGCGACCTTGCGGGGCCTCTTCCGAAGCCGCGTAAGAAGCGCAAAGGACGCGTACTTCATTTTTGAGATCTCTGCGGATAATCTGCAAGGTATAATAAAAGCAATCACCCGAAAACCTCTTCCAGCCTGCTTGCATCGAACCCCAGCAGCAGTTGGTCGCCGCTTTCAATAACGGGCCGCTTGATCAGCGTCGGGTTTTCAAGAAGTAAGCCTACTGCCGCTTTTTTATTGGTGACCACTGATTGTTGTTCGGGGGCCAGGCCACGCCAGGTAGCGCTTTTTTTATTGAGCAGGGCTTCCCAGCCCAATGCTGCAATCCACTGTTCCAGTTTTTTCTGTTCGATTCCCTCCGCGCGGAAATCATGGAAATGAAAGGCTACATCGTGCTGTTTGAGCCAGGCCAGGGTTTTTCGAACAGAATCGCAGGTCTTAATGCCGTAAACGGTTATCATGACGGGATTGTTTTAGAACGGGCAATTTCCGAATTTCATTCCGATTTACGCCTGAAAAGCCGAATCGTTTTATTGGAAACGATCGGCTTCGCCCAGAGCCCTATGCTCAGAATATACCCCATGGTGAGGTAAAGAAAACTGTACCCCGCTTTTAAGCCCCAGGTATCTCCTATCCAGCCCGTAACCAGGGGGAGTACAGCACCGCCGGTAATACCGGTGAGTAATATACCCGCAAAAGCCCCGTGGTTTTGCCGAACAGAATTCAGCGCCAGCGAAATAATCACGGGGTACATTACGGAGGCAAAAAAACCCGTTAGCGGCAGCGCTATCAGCGCCACTTCTCCCGAGAGCAACAAACCCGCTGTTAGCGAAAGCATGGCCAGGCCGGTAAATAGTACCAGCACCTTACGGCTGTCCATTATTTTCACCATCAGCAGTCCCAACACCCCGCCCGCTGTCATCAGCCCCCAGAAATATGCCACAGCCCGCGCGCCGGTGGTTTGCGGATCGTACCCGTAATACACACTGAGGTATTGCGACATCCAGTTGGCTATGACCTGTTCGGTACCCACATAGCAGAATATCCCAAAGAAAAAGGCTATGACCAGGGGTTGCCTGATCATTTGCAGGTATACCTTTCTGTTGCCCGCTTTTTCATCACTCCTGAGCTCCATTTTAGGAAACCGGAACAGAAGAATCACAACGATCATCAGCAGGCAAATCAGCGCAAAAAGAAAGTAAATGGAAATCCAGGGCAGTGCGGCCGGACTAAGAGAAGATAAGGAAGAAGCGAAAGAACCGCTGTTTTCAGCGTTCAGTACCAGATAAGAGTATACCAGAGGGCTGACAAAAGAAGCCAGTCCGAAAATCAACTGCGCCAGTACGGAAGTGAAAGCATAATTTTCCTCGCCACCAGAAATGCGGAGCAGGGGGTTGATGATCACCTGCAGCATGGCCATACCGGCACCAATAAGAAAAAGGGATACGATGGCAGACCAATAGCTGGGAAAAAATGCCAGCAGCAGCGATCCGCCCAAGGCCAGCAAAAAAGCCGCTGCCATGATGGTTTTGGTAGGATATTTCTCTATCAGAATGCCCGTGGGCAGCGAAACCAGTCCGTAGGCGATAAAAAAGGCAAAAGGCAGCAGGGCAACCAGTACCAGGCTAAGGTTGAAGTCGCGGATAATGTCGGGCGTGAGCGGACCAATAATATTGGTCATAAAAGAGATCACGAAAAATATGAGCAATACCAGGAATACGACGGCGTAGTTTTTTTGATGCATGGGTAAATTTGAAATATTGGTATATAAAGGTAGATACGGGTATTGCCCGATGATACTGACCGGGGCGTAGTTAATTTTCAGGAAACCGGGATTTGGTCTTTTTTTAGATCGTCACATATAAGCATAATGATGTACATTCTGGTATACTCACTCGCACCAGATCGCTGACAGCGCAGGCTGCAGCCGTACCCATGCCCGTGTAACCGGCTGACGATAAGCGTTTTATTATAAAGTCGCCCACTCTTTGCTAACTGAGACGTCCACCAATTAATTATAAAGCCAAAATTTTAAATACACCCGGTTTCTGTGCCGGATTTCGTGCTACATCCCTTACCTTTGCCCGGTTTTTTCCTTGCCCTTCCTGTAATAAACCGGTAAAGAAAAACCCACCTATTCTTTTCAAATTTAGTACATCTAAGATGCCCAAAGACAATTCCATACAAACGGTACTGATTATTGGCTCCGGCCCTATTGTTATCGGACAGGCCTGTGAATTTGATTATTCCGGCACCCAGGCTTCCCGAAGCCTCAGGGAGGAAGGCGTAAAAGTGATCCTGATCAATAGCAACCCCGCTACCATCATGACAGACCCGATGATGGCAGATCGCGTATACCTGCTGCCGTTGACGGTGGAGAGTATTGAACAGATACTGGAAGAAAACCAGGTCGACGCTGTGTTGCCAACGATGGGCGGCCAAACCGCACTGAACCTGGCAAAAGAAGCGCAGGAGCTTGGCGTGTGGGAAAAATACAATGTAAGACTGATAGGCGTAGATATCAAGGCTATTGATAAGGCGGAAGACAGGGAACTGTTTCGCCAGTGGATGATTGAAATGGAAATTCCGGTGGCTCCGGCCAGAACAGCCAACTCTTTTCTGGAAGGGAAGGAGTTTGCGCAGGAAATCGGGTTTCCGCTGGTGATTCGTCCTTCTTTCACGCTGGGCGGAACCGGTGGCGGATTTGTTCACAGCAAAGAGTTTTTAGACGATGCCCTCAACAGAGGATTATCGGCTTCTCCCATACACGAAGTGCTGGTAGAAAAAGCCGTGCTGGGATGGAAAGAGTTTGAACTGGAGCTGCTGCGTGATTCGGCAGATAACGTAGCCATTATTTGCACGGTGGAAAACTTCGACCCCATGGGGGTGCATACGGGCGACTCTATCACCGTGGCGCCGGCCATGACCCTCAGCGACAGCGCATTTCAACTGATGCGCAATACCGCCATCCGCATGATGCGCGATCTGGGCAATTTTTCTGGCGGTTGTAATGTGCAGTTTGCGCTCAACCCTGCTACAGAAGAAATCATTGCCATCGAAATCAACCCGCGGGTAAGCCGTTCTTCGGCCCTGGCGTCCAAGGCTACGGGGTACCCGATTGCCAAAATAGCGGCCAAGCTTGCTATTGGTTACAACCTGGATGAGCTGAAAAACCAGATCACCCAGTCTACCTCTGCGTATTTTGAGCCCACATTGGATTACGTGATTGTGAAAGTACCGCGCTGGAACTTTGATAAGTTCAAGGGCGCCAACGATACCCTGGGCCTGCAGATGAAATCTGTAGGAGAAGTGATGTCTATCGGCAGAAGTTTTACAGAAGCCATACAGAAAGCCTGCCAGAGCCTGGAAAATGATGCCGTAGGACTGGGCTATTACGGAAAAAGCATGATGCGTTCGGACGAGATTGTGGAATACCTCAAAACACCCAAATGGGATCGTTTGTTTCGCATTAAGGATGCGTTGATGATGGGTGTGAGTGTGAAATCGATCTGCGAAGCCACTCGTATAGATCGCTGGTTTATTTACCAGATTCAGAAAATTGTAGACATAGAGAAAAAAATTGCCGGATACAATGGCAAAGACCTGCCGGATGAACTGCTGAGAGAAGCTAAGTTCAATGGCTTTAGCGATGAACAGATCTGCCGTATCATCAATGACGGCACGAAAGACGAGGATATTTACGAACGCAGAAAACAACTCGGGCTGACCCGGGTGTTTAAGATGGTAGATACCTGCGCGGCTGAGTTTGAAGCCCGGACGCCCTACTTCTATTCCAGCTTTGAAGCAGATTCGCGTGCTGAAGTCAGCGAAAACGCTGTAGTGCACAATGAGAGCAGGCCGCAGAAGAACAACAGCAAGGGATCTATCATTGTTTTGGGGTCGGGTCCGAACCGCATCGGACAGGGGATTGAATTTGACTATTGTTGTGTGCACGGGCTGATGGCCATCAAGGAAAGCGGGTACGAAGCAATTATGGTAAACTGTAATCCGGAAACTGTATCCACCGACTTCGATGTGGCAGACAAGCTTTATTTTGAGCCGGTATTCTGGGAACATCTATGGGAAATAGTGGAGTACGAAAAACCTGTGGGAGTAATTGTTCAGTTGGGTGGGCAAACCGCATTAAAACTGGCCAAACGGCTGCACGAAAAAGGCATTCGCATTATCGGAACGTCCTTCGATAATATGGATATAGCAGAAGACCGCGGACGTTTCAGCGACCTGTTGAAAGAGCTGGATATACCGTATCCCAAATATGGTACTGCCTATAATACAGACGATGCTATAGAAGTGGCCAACCAGGTAGGCTACCCCGTACTGGTTCGTCCGAGTTATGTGCTGGGCGGACAGCGTATGCGTATTGTGATCAACGACGAAGAACTGGAAACAGGCGTATTGAGCTTGCTGAAACACCTGCCCGGAAACAAAATACTCATCGACCAGTTTCTCGATCGCTGCCAGGAAGCGGAAGTAGACGCCATCTTTGATGGAGAATCTTTTCACGTTATGGGAGTGATGGAGCATATAGAACCGGCGGGCATTCACAGTGGAGACAGCAATGCGGTATTGCCGGCTTTTAACCTGAGCCCGCTGGAGGTGACTACTATGGAGTTTTATTCCGAAAAAATAGCCCGTGCGCTCGATATTCGCGGACTCATCAATATTCAGTTCGCCATCAAAGACGGTAAGGTATACGTGATTGAAGCCAATCCCCGCGCATCCCGCACTACACCATTTATTGCCAAAGCGTATCAGATACCTTATCTGAACATCGCCACCAAAGTGATGCTGGAAGAAGTGAAATTGAAAGACCTTCGTTTCGAAAAACATTTAAACGGTTTTGCGATCAAAGAGCCCGTTTTCAGTTTCGATAAATTCCCGGGTGTAAATAAAGAATTGGGGCCGGAAATGAAAAGTACCGGAGAGGCCATCCGCTTTATTAAAAGCTTGAGAGACCCTTATTTCAGAACACTGTATAAAGAGCGGAGCATGCACCTTAGTAAGTAGAAAGGACAGCGATGCCGGCAAAGGGGGCTCTTCATGCAGTATCATTGGGCTCACAGAGATACTATGATTGCCTGATGGGCACTTCGAACGGAATAGCTTCTGCGGTTATCAGTTGTTTGTGCCTGATAATTAGCGTATTATAAAATGTGCCGTTCAACCCGCCAGGTATAGTGAGCGCACCATTCAGGAATCCGGGATAGGTATGCTACACAAAGCTTCAATAGATTTTTTACAGCAGATTTCCATTGTTGCGTTAAATGACGCCAGGAAGAGGAGAAGTGCTGGCCTGCCGCAAAGCCTGCTGACTGCCTTTTTCAATCCTTTAGCATTTGCTAAAAAGCAGTCTCAAAACCTTTCGTTCGAAGGTGCTTATGCGTATAATCTGTAAATTGCCTTCAATATCTAAAGCAGCCCATTGTAAAACACCGACTCCAACCCTGTGCGAAGAACTACTCCAATAGCCGGATTTTTTACGGTTTAAAATAAGGATAGTCATGCAGGTAAGAACCTATATATCGGTCAAAGCCACCCCTCTTGTTTCTATTATAACGTTGAACTGGAATCAGACCAGCGCAACCTGCCAATTGCTCGAATCAACAGATAAACTTACATATAGCAATTACGAAGTATTGGTATACGACATGGGCTCTGCGGTAGATCCGAGATTTGCCATATTGAGCGGCGGTTACAAAAACGTACGGCTGCTGCAACCCGATCATACCGGTAGAATGAATGGCATCAACCGCGCTATCAGCGAAGCCAAAGGAGATTTTATATTGTTGTTGAATAACAACAGTGTGGTAAGTGAGAACCTTATACAGGAATTGTTGAATCCGCTGCTGACAAATGGAGCCCTGGGTGCTACCTGCCCCAAAGTGGTTGCCTCCAGCAATCCAAAACAGATTTATTTTGCGGGATACGGTAAAATGAACCTCTTTACAGGCAAAAGAAATATTATAGGGTATAAAAAAACAGACAATGGCGAATACGATGAGCCTTGTTTGATGCGGGGTATTTATACCGGAGCGGTGATGATCCGGAAAAAAATCGTTGAGAACAGTTATGTTTTTTCCGAAAACTTTTTTACGCATTTCAACGATGCCGATATCACTGCCCGAATCACCAAAAAGGGATATAAGATACGCTATCAGCCTTCCACACAGGTGTACGCCAACGATGTGGTTCGATACACTAAAAAAAGTCCGGTACACACCTATTATACTACCCGTAACCGCCTTCTTTCTATGAGAAGAAATACAACCCTGTTTCAGTTCAGTGTGTTTATGACGGCTTTTCTTTTATTGGGGATTCCTGTTACGACGATAAAGTTGATCCTGTTTGCACAATTCAGGCACCTGGCTGCTTTTTACAGGGGCATTGCGTGGAATTTTAAAAAAAACAGTCATTCTTTTCGTCGCTATTCATACGCAAGGCAGGGAATATAAGCGCACCATACATCGCATCTGACCGCCTGAATCCTGCCCAGGGTTGTTGACGTAGCCCCCCGGTATATGTTGCTGCGCGTTATTGTCAGACTTGTTGTTCTCCGTTGAGCATTTTTGTAGGCTTTTGCCAGCTATCATAGTACATTGTCAAACACGCAGACTGAGCAACCTCCGGTGCCGCGCCCTGCGGTGCTCAAATGAAGATCTTTCAGTATCTTTCTATGGTAGAATCAACGCCAACCAGTAATGAAAATATACATAGAAACAGCTTTTCCGGAAAGCGAACAATTGACATTACGGCGCAGCATAGCCGACGACGAGCTTATTTTCAAGTCACACCTGCGCACACCGGAGGATATCCGCAGTGCTATACAGGAGGCCGATATCATCGCAGGCAATCCAAAACCAGCAGCCTGGATAGCGGAAGCGCGCAACCTGAAATGGTTACAGTTGATGTCTACCGGTTTCGAGTACTACAAAGCAATAAGCACGCCTGCCATCGTTACCAATCTGAGAGATTATTACTCGAGTCCCTGCGCAGAGACCATGATAGCAGGTATCATGGCGCTGTACCGTGGTATAGATGTTTGCATCCGGTTAAAAGACCAGCGGATCTGGAAAGGACATGCACTGCGCCCGCAACTACAACTGCTGTACGAAAAAAAAGTGATCATTCTCGGCAAAGGAAATATTGGTATGCGGCTGGCGCAAAACCTGGAAGGCTTTCGTTGTGATATATCGGTGTATGCCCGCTCTTCGGGGCAGCTTCGCACACCGGAAGAATTGTGGCAATACCTGCCCGAGGCAGATATAGTGATCGGCTGTCTTCCCGGTACCGACGAAACCAGCGGTTTGTTTACCAATGTTATGATACAGCGCATGAAACCCACGGCGCTGTTTTGTAACGTGGGGCGCGGTAATCTCCTGCAGGATGAACAGGCATTGGTAGATGCATTGCAGCAAAACAAAATAGGCGGCGCTGTGCTGGATGTAACAGCTGAAGAACCCCTGCCGGACGATCATCCGCTGTGGGGCTGTCCCAACACCATTCTCACACAGCATACCGGAGGAGGCATGGACTCCGAATATGAAGGCATGGTGGCTCTTTTTTTGCAAAACCTGGAATTATTTAAAAAGGGAGCGCCTTTGCAAAACCAGGTTCAGTTGCAAAAGGGGTATTAAGCGCCTTGCCTGCATCGATGTAAATAACAGGTATGATACAATTGTTTACAATTTGCTCCATTGTTTTTGGGCTGTGTAGAACCGATATGCCAGGCCAGTCTGTTGCGGTACGACCACGGCGGCAAAAATCCGTACCTGGTTTTTTCAAACCCTGCGCGCAGAGAAAAGCGTGTAAATATGACCGTTACGATCAGCTATACATAATGGAAAAACCTGGAAATTCAGTAAGGTATTGCATGAGGGTCCCGCTGCCTACTCCAATCTGATAGCTTTGGCCAATGGCAATTTGGGCTGTATTTTGAAGCCGGAAAGCAAAGTCCGTACGAAGGCATTGTTTTCAGCGAGATTGCTATTGGGTAAATCAGGGGCAATTAGATGTTGCTGTATTCATGGTATCTCTTCTAAACCCTTACCTGAATCAGGTAGTTCCCTTCCGAAAATCTGTTTTATTTATTGAATCTAACAGCGTAGATTAGTAGGCGCAATATTGCATTGTCCAAAATTTCTACAACGAATGGAAAAAAAGATCCTGCTCAATGAAAAGGATATCCCTACCCAGTGGTACAACATTGTGGCCGACATGCCCAACAAACCCCTGCCCCCGCTGCACCCGGGAACCAAGCAGCCGATCAGCGGTGAAAACCTGGCACCCCTGTTTCCGATGGCGCTGATTCAGCAAGAGGTGTCGGCAGAGCGTTTTATAGAAATACCCGAGGAAGTTAGAGAAGCCTACAAGATATGGCGCCCCACGCCGCTGATCAGGGCCACCGAATGGGAGAAGGCCCTCGGCACAGATTGTAAGATTTACTACAAATACGAGGGAACCAGCCCCAGCGGCTCTCACAAACCCAATACGGCCATTCCGCAGGCTTATTACAATAAACAGGAAGGTGTTAAAAGAATTATCACAGAAACGGGTGCCGGACAATGGGGCACTGCGTTGAGCTTTGCCTGCAGCCATTTTGGCATTGACTGCGAAGTGTATATGGTACGCATCAGCTACAACCAAAAGCCGTATCGTAAAATACTCATGAATACGTTTGGCGCCAAAGTGTATGCGTCGCCGACCGACCATACGCAGGCTGGAAAAAATGCGCTGGCAAAAGATCCGGATACCCCCGGAAGTCTGGGGCTGGCTATTTCTGAAGCAGTGGAAATTGCGGCAGGTGACGAAAAAGCAAAGTACGCATTGGGCTCTGTGTTGAATCATGTGTTGCTGCACCAGACGATCATCGGACAGGAAGCTAAAAAACAACTGGAATATGCGGGGCACTACCCCGATGTGATCATAGCGCCGCTGGGTGGGGGATCTAATTTTGCCGGGCTCTCTTTTCCTTTTATAAAGGATAAAATAGAGGGTAAAAATGTTCGATGTGTTGCGGTGGAACCTGCATCCTGTCCTAAACTCACCAAAGGCAAATTCATGTACGATTTCGGCGATACACAGGGCTATACACCCCTGCTGCCCATGTATACCCTGGGACATAATTTTACCCCTGCTGCTATACATGCGGGCGGACTCCGCTATCATGGTGCCAGCGTATTGTGCAGCCAGTTGCTTAAAGACGGGCTCATAGAGGCACAGGCCATTCAGCAATTGGAATGTTTTGAGGCCGGCGTGGGTTTTGCCCGTGCAGAAGGTATTGTACCCGCTCCGGAGGCCAATCACGGCATTGCGCAGGTGGTGCGTGAAGTGAAGCAGGCAAAAGAAGAAGGTATTTCCAAAACCATTTTGTTCAATCTTTGCGGACACGGCTTTGTTGATATGGCGGCCTACCAGGATTACTTCGATGGAAAGCTGGTGAACCACAGCTTTACGGATGAAGAGCTGACCCACGCGTTGAAAGAAGTGGAGGCTCTACAGCCTGCATAAGAGTACAACAACTTATAAATGGAGAAGGGATGACTTGGTTATAAGTCATCCCTTCTTTAATTGAAAAGCGATGTGTGTTAGAACTTGTAGCCTACAGAGAGCCCTACACCAAAGTGCTTAATGCTCGATTTATCAGTCGTTACCGCTTCTATTTCGGGGTTGATTTCCTTTAAGCCCAGTTGTGCATTCAGGTGGAAGTTGAAACCGCCCGCAAACTCATATCCGGCAAGCGCATTCACGCCATAGTCCCAGCGGCGAACGTTGTAAAAATTACCATTTAAGAAATCTGCGGCAGTAATCGTGTTGGTGAAATTAGCTTTCAGTTCTGTAGTAGTAGAGCCTATTTCAACTTTCTGGTTGCCTGATATACCGTACGCTGCATACGGACCGGCTCCCAACAACAATTTTCCACTCCCCATGCCGAGCTTGAGTAACACGTTTACCGGTAGCTCTACATAGGATATGGTGTTGCTTGCTTTAATATTGTTTTCATCTTTTTGTGCGCCTTTGGTAGTGTATATCAAGCCGGGTTGCAGGTAAAATCCGGGAAACACATAGAGGTCAGCAGTAATGCCGGCGTGATAGCCCAGTTTGTAATCGTTGGAGAGATCACTCCCGGCGTTGGATTTTCCAAGAATGGTGGTGTAGTTGGCGCCCGCACGAATGCCGAGGGTTACCAGTTTGTCTTCTTCCTGTGCTTTAACAACAAGGGCCGTTAGCGAAATAAAAGAAAGGGTTAATAAGGCTTTTTTCATGATTGATAGAATTTTGAGCGCAAAGGTATAGGCCGATTTCAAAATAACCGGTTAAAATTATCTCTTTGTGAAATTTACAAGCGGGCATGCCGGTTTTGCAGTAACTATTGGAAGAAGGCGTTTCTACGAGGCATGGTTTGCATAAGCGTATGCGCTTCGCTTCGCAGCTCCTTTACCGCGGCACAATAAAAATGTGCAGCAGCGATGTACATAAGCTTTGCGCTGTAGGGATGCTATCGAAAAGATTAGGGAAAACTATTGTACGACTACGATGCCGTTGGCAGTTAGCCTGATTTCTTCTTTCGGTTTTGTGATGGCTTCAATTTCTTCCTTTGGTTTTTTCGCATCTTCTGCATAGTGCCGCAGCTCTGCCACAGAAGTGGTTTTCAGCACCGCTTCTCCATCAAGCACAATGGTTTTTCCTTTCACGGCTGTGG
The DNA here is from genome assembly GCA_037190905.1 of Agriterribacter sp. Classification (GTDB taxonomy): domain Bacteria; phylum Bacteroidota; class Bacteroidia; order Chitinophagales; family Chitinophagaceae; genus Agriterribacter. Next base: position 270,420 of record JBBCKG010000015.1, read on the forward strand.
GCAAAAAGAAGGCATAATCCTTCATTTTCACAAAGGCGGTAGTACTGTCGTTCACTTCGAGTTTCAGCCAGCATCCTTTTTTCGGACAAACATCGAGCACCCTGGCTTTGATTTTGGCTGGAACGGGCTCGCCTCCGTGTAGCCTGGCGGGCAGAGTAGCAATAGATGGGGCATTGTCTGCTGTGATCACAGCGCCGTAGGTATCGCCGGGCAGCGCTTTTCCCTGAGGGGGTTGTGCATTCGTGTGCATAGCCGCAAAAGATCCTATCAGCAATAGAAGAAAGTGTTTCATACATGTGATTTTGATCAGCAATCGATGGATATTTCTATGCAAAAATAGGCCATAGTGAGAAAACTGGTTTATCAAATACGGAAAAACAGGCTATTCGCTCACCCAGTTTATTTTCTCCTCCAGCGGTAAGCGGGTACCAGGAGCAGAGGGTACTTTTACATAGTTGATATGAAAATACCCGAGTAGTTTGTCTTCTTCTCCCAATCCGAAGAACGCTTTGGCAGACTCCTTGTAGGTGATACCACCTGAGCTCCAGTATCCTCCAAGCCCGTAGGCTGTTACAGAAAGGTATATGTTTTGAACGGCGCATGCAACCGCTGCTACATCTTCTATCTCAGGAATTTTCCGGTTTTTTCCTCTTTTCATGCCAATCGCAACGATATGAGACGCTTTGAGCGGCTGTGTTTTCAGCTTGTTATAAGTAGCTTCATTAAAACCCGCACCTGCTTCCGCACGGTATAGTTCGCTCTGAAAGTTTGCCAGCTTTTCCAGTCCGGCTCCTGTAAACACCGTGAACCACCACGGCTCATTACGCCCATGGTTAGGCGCCCAGGTAGCATTGGTAAGAATTTCCCTGATTATATCGTCCGGCACCTGCCTGCCTTCTTCAAACTGATCGGGAAAAACAGATCGGCGATTGCGGATGAGCTGGTTAATTGTATTAATGTCGTAGTTCATATGTTGATTTAGAAAAAAACAGTTGGAAGAGTGTAAGATAGGAAGAAAGTGAGACAGCATTGCCATAAGAGAGTAAAATTGCAAGACCGTAAAATTGCAAGATGGCGAAATGGTAAAATGGTAAGACTGAAATGGTATGATAACAATGAGGGAAGAAGTGTCTTCCCTCTACCTTACTTACTTTCTCACCATTTTGCCATTTTAACCCCCTACTTCCGCTACCCCTACTTAGTTATTTCCTGCACAATATCTCTCCAGCTTTCGAGCTCTGGTATGCCAGGCTTTCTTTTTCCAAAAAACTGTACGATGAGGTTCCCTTCTTTATCGAATACCTCAACGGCAGTAACGATGCCGGCTTCGCTGGGCTTTTTCACAACAAAAGTACTGCTGATGGCGGATGTGCGAAGGTGCAGGTTCAGCTCCGGATCGAGGATATTGAACCAGGGGCCGCTTTCCAGCAACTTGTATATTTCACCGGTATGTATTTGTATACACCCTCTGTTGCCTACAAAGATCATGATAGACACCTTTTTTTCAACAGCCAGTTCCAGCAGTTGGCGCACTTTGCTATTATCAACCTGCTGTACAAAACCTTCAGGTGCCAGCCGCAGCGCCTGCGTTCTGCTGACGCCATACTTGCGGGTGATACCGAAAAACTGGTGGGTGTCCGTCATGTTTTTCCATTCCTCCTGCAGGCCGGGCGCGTCAATGGCTGTATCCGGTTTTTCGGCGGGCGGCGGGTTATAGGCCTCGGTAACGATGGCGGCTGCCTGCTCCGGGGCTTTATATTTTTCCACCAGGGCCTGATAAGCATCGGGGTTACTGGCTTCTATCATATAGATTTTATGCACGGCATCACCGCTTTTATCAAAAAACTGCAGACTGCGCCTCTCTTTTTCATTTACCGCAAAACCAAACTTCCAGTGCATCATGAACAGGCGGAGATCGATATCGGGGTCCAGCACCAGCCCAACATGACTTTCGAACGATACATTATTGTATACACCTTTGCGCTCGTGTACACAATCGTTGTTGCGGGTAAGCGCCATCACTTTTCCCAGGGTGTTCACTTCTTTCAGCAGCGCCTCCCAATCTCCCTCCAGTAATGTTACGTGATTGCCTACCCCTGTGGCCAACAGCTCGGCCTCGCTCACCCCAAGGTGTTTGGCCATATCTCTGATCCGCATGGTAGGGTGTTGTTGCTTCGCTTCTTCGTATTTATTCAAAAGTGTGGTAGTTGCTGTAGACATGATAATTTTTTTGAAGTGAAAATATTACGCTGTAATAACAATATAATTTTTATGTGTGGCGGCATGGTATACCAGGTCCGACTCTACTTCATACACCTGTTTGATCAAATCCCTGTTGATGATATCTGTATGGCCAAAAGCCACCTGTGCGCCCTTTTTCAGCAGCAACGCCTTGTTGCAATACTGCAGCGCAAGGTTCAGATCGTGTAGTACTGCTATTATGGTAAAGTTACGAAGCGAAAGCTTTCGCACAAGCTGCATGATATGGTGCTGGTACTGAATATCCAGGGCGCTTACCGGTTCGTCGAGAATCAGTAGTTTTCCTTCATTGTTGTTCTCCCATAGTTGCGCGAGTACCCGCGCTATTTGCGTCCGCTGCTGCTCTCCGCCGCTAAGGGTAAGGTAATTGCGGTGTTGCAGGTGTTCAATTCCTGCAAATACCAGGCTTTCGCGTACAATGGCATGGTCGTTGGGTAGCGGGTGGTTTTTAAAATGAGGATAGCGCCCCATCATCACGATTTGTTCTACGGTAAACGGCAGGGTTACCTGGTAATGTTGGCTTAGCACGGCACGGTGTTTGGCCAGTTCCGCTCCTTTCCATTGCTGCAAAGGCTTTTGCCTGAAACGGATTTCACCTTTTTCTGGTGTCAGCTCTTTGCTGAGGCATTTCAGCAGTGTGGTTTTTCCAGCACCGTTCGAGCCCAGCACTGCCATCACATCTCCGGGAACCGTGTCAAAATGGATACCCTGCAAAAGATGCGTGCCATTGCTTTTATACCATATGTTGGTTGCGCTGATCATTAAAATACAATCTGTGTTTTTCTTTCTTTTAGCAGCAGGTACAGAAAAAAAGGCCCTCCGATCAGAGCGGTGGCTATACCGATCGGTATTTCTACGGGCGCAACAATGGTCCGGCATACCAGATCTGCAAAAACCAGCAGGGTAGCACCCAGCAACCCGGAGGTTATAAATACCTGCCGGTGTTCCGGCCCTATGAGCTTACGCACAATATGCGGAGTCACCAGCCCTACAAAGCCAATGATGCCACTCATGCTTACGCATACACCTATACCCAGGGCTGTAAGTAAAACCACCTGTGTTTTCAGCCTTTCCACATTGATGCCGAGGTGGCTGGCATTGGTTTCGCCCAGTACCAGCGCGTTCAGCGGTTTGGATAGAGCGGGCAAACCCGTCATGCATACCAGGCAAAGGGGCACCAGCACGCTCACATTGGTCCAGGTAGCGCCACCCAGGCTGCCCAGGTTCCAGAAGGTGATGGTACGGAGTTGCGCATCATCTGCCACGAGGGTCATGATGCCGGTACCGGCCGCCGCCATAGCACTGATGGCAATGCCAGCCAGCAGCATGGTGCTGACGATGGTTTTGCCGCCGGTTTGCGATATTTTATAAATAAGTACCGTTGTTAGAAAAGCCCCCGCGAAAGCGGCAATGCTCAGTACATAGCTGCCCAAGGTATTAAACAGGGTTTGAAATAATGCAGCACCGATAACGATCATGATAACGGTAAATAGGGCAGCGCCGCTGCTGATGCCTATCAGGGCGGGATCTGCGAGGGGGTTACGGAAAAGCCCCTGTATGGCAGCCCCGCACATGGCCAGCGTGCCGCCGATGAACATTCCGAACAACACCCTCGGCAGGCGGATAGCAGTTACCACGGTCTCCTGTTGGTCTGTGAAATCCGTACCGGTTTGTATGCCGATCGGCTTCAGCAATACGGCGATGCTTTGGGCGGGCGATAGCTGTAAGGGCCCTATACCTACCGAAAGCACAGCGGCCGCAATCAGTAAAATCACCAGTATGCTCACCAGCAGGCTGTACCTCATTACTTATACAGGGTTTATGGATGAATCAGCGCCGCGAGCTCTGCCACGGCTTTTCCGACCCGGGGGGTGAAGCCGGTGAGCAGCAGCCCATCCATCGTTACAAATTTTTTATTTTTTCCGGCATTCGTGGCGGCGATACCCGGCACTTTCAGCAGGGCATCTGCCCCACCCAGGCTCTCAAGTCCACTGTCGAAGAAAAGAATTACATCGGGGTTCTCTTTTACAATGGCTTCCGCAGTAAAGGGTTTAAAGTCTTCTACTTCAGCCGCTGCATTGATACCGCCCGCCAACCTTATCATTTCGTCCAGCGCGGTGTTCCTGCCGGCTACACTCATGGTGCCTACTCCTCTTGCGTAGATAAAAAGTACGGAGGGCCGGGCATCAGCAGCCGGTACGGAAGAGAGGTCGGCGTCTATTTTTTTCCAAATAGTCGCCACCTGTTCGCTCTTTCCCAACGTATCGGCAATTTGTTTGATTAAATTCTTGGCCCCCTGTATGCTGTATTCCTTTTTGCATTTCACGATCGGAATGCCCGCCGAGGCAAACTGTTGTTCCGCTTCCGGTTTAAGGCCGTTTTCCAGCACAAATAGTACCGAGGGGTTCATGGCAATGATGCCTTCCACGTTTACATTGCGGTTGTGCCCGGCTTTCGGAACAGCGTGTATGCTTGCAGGGAAGGTACTCGTAACATCTACCCCTACAATGTTCTTTTCCAGTCCAATTTCACAAAGTATTTCTGTGATGCTGCCGTCCAGCGATACAATGCGTTCGGTATCAAGGGCAGATTTCGGCGCCGGCGGGTTGCAGGAAACAGCAAAGATTATAAAGGAGAGGGCCATCAGCCCTGTAGATTTTATATATGCCATGTTCGTGGAATAAATAGTTACAAAATTGCCTAAAATGGCTGCAAATCATTTACGGTATCGGGAAATTGTATCCGATGGGGGATGGGAGTTGTTGTTGGGGGAATACAGGCCGGTGTTACGGTTGTGAAAACAAATGGTGGGGGTAATTCAGCGGATCCTGGCGAAGTATATCGCAGAGGGCGCTGTACAGTTCCGGGTAGTGGAGTTGCAGGCGATCGGGGCTTTTGAAGTAAATCTCAATGCTTTCTGCCCAAAATTCCTGAAAATCTTTGATCGCATATTCTGAATACAGCCCAATGGTGAGTATTTTTTCCACATGATAAATTTTATCGCCTATGGAGTTGAATTGCTGAAACGATTCCCTGAAATCTTTGTCTACATACAGCGAAGTCTCGAAGTTCTGATAATACAGGGCGTGGGCCATTTCATGCAATCCCACATTTTGCATATCGTATTTGTTGCGGTATCCTTCGAGAAACTGTTTCCAGGCAATATTGATGGTATTGCCGGTTACATTGCCTATAAGAATGCGAAAAGGCTCCAGTCCCACAAATGCTTCTGGAAATATTTGGATGATATGAAAATGAGCAAGCAGGTATTTTTTTAATCCAAACGTTAATTGTATAGCAGCGGCGCTGATTAATATCGGCATTTCCCGGTATCCTTTCCGGTCGTGTATAACAAAAACCTTGGTGGCAATGAATTTTTTGAGCCGGGTGATAAATCGCTCTTTATCAATATCCAGCAGGTGGTTATAGAAATTGAAATGCCGGGTCAGCACTTCATCCAGCACTTTTTCGGGAAAATGCAGCTCGCTTCCGTTGTATACCAGCGGACAATCAATATGTTTTTCTTCCGGCGCCGCCATTTTATCGTAGACGGTATGATCGGCATACTCCCCGGACGGCTGATGAACAGAACGCCTCAGGTACCAAATGATAAAAGCTACAAAAACAGCCACAACACCTAATATCCAATAAATCATGTACACACCGGTTGAATAATGTAAACGTATGTGTTGCTCATAAAAGTATATACATCCCGGGCTTTGCGGATGATGTATTTACCATAATATACGCCGGGGAAATCAATACAAAGAGTAGCGGTGTGTCAAATACGGAGAACCATACAAAACTTAACATTTAATAAACCGCGAACGATGTTTAAAAAAACATGAAACCCGTTGCCGGTACCCGTAAATGTGTTACTTTTAAAGCCCTTATTTTGTGTTTAATCTTTAATCAATTACATAATCTTTTTCCATGAACAGAAAACTAAAAATGGGAATGGTCGGTGGAGGTAAAGAAGCCTTCATCGGGGCGGTACACCGCATTGCAGCCAATATGGACGGACTTATTGAATTATCCTGTGGAGCCCTCAGCCAGCGGCCGGGTGTAGCAAAAGAGTCAGCAAAAGCGCTGTTTCTGCCGGATAACAAGGCCTATACCAGCTATGAGGAAATGATAGAAACAGAAAGCAGGCTGCCCGAAGGGGAGCGCATGGACTTTATTTCGATTGTAACGCCCAACCACGTGCATTTTGGACCAGCCATGCTGGCATTGGAAAAAGGGTTTCATGTGGTGATTGAAAAGCCGATGACGTTTACGCTGGAAGAAGCCAGACTACTGGAAAAAAAAGCAGCCGAAACCGGACTGGTAGTGGCGTTGACACATACTTATGCAGGATATCCGATGGTAAAACAGGCCCGGCAGATGGTAAAGCAGGGAAGTTTGGGAAAGATCAGGAAAGTATATGTGGAATATCCCCAGGGCTGGCTGAGTAAAATGTCGGAAAAAGAAGGCAATGCACAGGCGGCATGGAGAACAGACCCTTCCAAATCAGGAAAAGCAGGCGCTATGGGCGATATCGGTACCCATGCGGCCCACCTTGCAGAATACATAACCGGGCTCCAAATAACCCAGCTTTGTGCTGATCTTCAAACATTTGTAGAGGGTCGTGCACTGGACGACGATGGAAACGTACTGCTTCGTTTCAACAACGGGGCCACAGGCGTACTCATTGCCTCGCAGGTAGCAGCGGGAGAAGAGAATGCGTTGAAAATCAGGGTATATGGTGAAGAAGGCGGTTTGGAATGGGCACAGCAGGAACCCAATACATTAATTGTTAAATGGCTGGACAAACCTGCGGAAATATACCGCACGGGCTGGGGCTACCAGGGCAATTATGCCAAGCATAATACACGCACGCCCAGCGGGCATCCCGAGGGATACCTGGAAGCCTTTGCGAATATTTACCGGAATTTTGCGCTCACGGTTGCTGCCCGTATAGAAGGCAGCCAACCCACCCCGGAAATGCTGGATTTCCCTACCGTATCTGAAGGCGTAAGAGGTATGGCATTCATTGAAAACGTGGTAAACAGCAGCGCCAGCACGCAGAAATGGACAGACTTTGTAGTGTAAACCCCTTATAGAACACGATCCGTATTATTAAAAATAATAACATCTAAACTCGTTACATATGACCAATATTCAGGGACCCGGAATTTTTCTTGCACAGTTTTTAGGAGATAACCCCCCGTTTAACAGCTTGCCGGCTATCGCCAAATGGGCCGCCGGACTCGGATACAAGGGCATTCAGCTGCCATCCTGGGCCACGCATATTATTGACATCAAAAAAGCCGCAGAAAGTAAAACCTACGCCGACGAAATAAAAGGTATTGTAAATGAAGCCGGCTTGCAGATCACGGAGATATCTTCTCACATCATCGGTCAGCTGGTGGCCGTACATCCGGCATACGATACCCTGTTCGATGGATTTGCACCAAAAGAATACCACAACAACCCCAAAGCCCGTACAGAGTGGGCAGTGCAGCACCTGAAAGATTGTGCAAAAGCTTCTCAAAACCTGGGACTGACCGCTTCCGGAACGTTTAGCGGGGCCTTGCTATGGCATACGGTATATCCCTGGCCGCAACGTCCGGCTGGCCTGGTGGAAACCGGATTTACAGAGCTGGCCAACCGCTGGAAACCCATCCTGGATGTTTACGACGAAAATGGAGTAGACCTTTGTTACGAGATACACCCGGGAGAAGACCTGCACGACGGTATATCGTACGAAATGTTTCTGGAGAAAGTAAACAATCACAAACGCGCCTGCCTGCTGTACGACCCCAGCCACTTTATATTACAGGGATTGAAATATCTCGATTATATTGACTACTACCACGATCGCATCCGAATGTTTCACGTAAAAGATGCCGAATTCAACCCCACCGGGAAGCAGGGAGTGTATGGAGGTTACCAGGGATGGGTGGAAAGAGCAGGCCGCTTCCGTTCGCTGGGCGACGGACAGGTAGATTTTAAATCTATATTCAGTAAGCTCGCCGCCTATAACTATAAAGGATGGGCAGTGCTGGAGTGGGAATGTGCGCTGAAACACCCGGAAGACGGTGCCGCAGAAGGGGCTCCTTTTATAAAAAACCATATTATCCGCGTAACAGAAAAGGCTTTCGATGATTTTGCAGGAACCAGCAGCGACGAAAAATTTAACCGTAGTGTACTCGGACTTGGATAGTATAGTAGTATATTTACGGCTTAAAATTTGACAGAATCATGACAATGAATATTGCGAAATTCAGGTATGTGGCAGTATTGGCCGTGTTTTCAGGTGTTTTTTACGCCTGCGGGAGTGCTCCTGCGGAGCCGTCTGAACCCATTAGCGTGAACGTGAACCCACAGATACCGTCGCGGCCTGAGATCAAGATCGCTGCCAGTGCAGATGCTTCGCCGGAAGACAGCAAGGCCATGGTGGAAAAAGGAAAAACCCTGATAGCGGGTTCAGATTGCTTTGCCTGTCACCAGGAGAAGGAGAAGCTGGTAGGGCCTTCTTATGCAGATGTGGCTAAAAAGTACACAGAATCGGATATTCCATATTTAATCAAAAAGATCATTGATGGCGGATCGGGCGCTTGGGGCGAAATTCCCATGGCTCCGCATGGCGGCCTGCATGTATCAGATGCAGAAGCTATGGTGCGCTACATCCTTTCTGTAAAATAATAAAACACTTCGATGAAAAATGTAAAAATTGTATTTACGGTCGGCTTGTTGCTTTTTTTCGCCGCCCATACTGCTATTGCGCAGAAAAGCAAAGAAAAAGACAACCTGCTAACCAAAAAAGAAAAAAAACAGGGCTGGCAATTGCTCTTTGATGGTAAAACAACAGCAGGCTGGCATTCTTTTAACAAGCCAGTACTGGGTTCGTCCTGGTCGGTGGAGAACGGTACCCTGCATTTCAAGGGAAAACAGGCAAGAGAGAACGGGGGTGATGCCACTACCGAGAAAGAATTTGGCGACTTTCACCTCAAACTGGAATGGAAAATTTCGCCTAATGGCAACAGTGGTATCATGTTCCTGGTAAAGGAAGATCCGAAATACCGTTATGCGTATTATACCGGACCTGAAATGCAGATACTGGATAATAACGGACATCCGGATGCGAAGATCAAAACGCACCGTGCCGGTGATCTGTACGACATGATTACCAGTATACCTGAGAATGTAAAGTCTGTAGGTGAATGGAACCAGGTGGAGATAAAACTGGAAAAAGGCAACCTGCAGTTCTGGCAAAACGGTGTAAACGTTGTGTCTACTACGGTATGGACGGAAGAATGGAATAAGATGGTAGCCAACAGCAAATTCAAAAATCTGGAAGATTTTGCGCGGTTCAAAACCGGCAGAATAGTGTTGCAGGACCATGGCGATGATGTTTGGTTTAAAAACATCAAGATCAGGGAACTGAAATAGCGCAATGGCATTTTTACATACAGGCGGCGCTCGGATATGGAACCATATCGGAGCGCCGCCTTGTTATTGACGGAAACTGTTGCGCCTAAAAACGGTTCTATCATCGAATCTGTACATTCCGGGTTTTGTCTGACATCAGGTCATCGTATTATTTCAGAAAAATCCTATAGTCAATTCTTTATTTTTGTTTCCAATGCGACGTTTGATTAGCGAAAATATTAAAAGGGTTTATCAGTACTTCTCGCAGAAATTGCGGGAACGGCTGACCAACGTACAGTATATGATGGTAGTGTCTGTGCTGGTTGGGCTGGTGTCGGGATTGGCAGCCGTGCTGTTAAAAATAACGGTTCACTACGTGCAGCGGTGGATAGAAACGATGACCGTTGCCCGTTTTTCTTACCTTTTCTTTCCGGTCGCGGGCTTGTTGCTAACGGTATTTCTGGTGCGGAATTTTTTAGGAAGCAGCCTGGAGCGTGGTATAGCAATGGTGTTGAAATCCATTGCCAGAAAGTCTTCTTTCATACCTACCCGGCATACCTATGCTCATATTTTTACCAGTTCGCTTACTGTAGGCTTCGGCGGATCGGTTGGGTTGGAGGCTCCTATTGTTGCCACAGGTTCGGCTATAGGTTCTAATATAGCCCGTATTCACGAGCTGAATTACCGGGAGCGTACGCTTTTGATTGCCTGTGGTGCTGCAGCCGGTATTGCTGCTGTTTTCAATGCCCCTATTGCAGGGGTTATTTTTGCTATTGAAGTATTGCTGACAGAAACACTGGTGGTAAGCTATTTTATTCCACTCATCACCGCTTCGGTAAGTGGTGTTTTGTGTTCCCGCATCCTGCTGGACAACGCTATTTTGTTTAATTTCTCGCTAACACAGAGCTTTAATTACCACAATACAGGTTTTTATATCCTGCTGGGCATATTGTGCGGATTAATGTCTCTTTACTATGCCCGTACTTTCAAACGAACGGAACATTATATCAGTACCCGTAACATGCATCCGTATTACCGCGCATTAACCGCAGGTGCTTGTTTGCTACTATTGTATTTTCTTTTTCCACCCCTCTTTGGCGAAGGGTATGAAAGTGTGAAACTTATGGGAAACGACAGCCTGAAAGCCGTAAGCGATAACTCACGTATATTATCGTATCTGCCTCCGGAATGGTCGATTATACTGTTTACTGCATTGGTAATAGCATTAAAGCCTGTTGCTGCAGGCCTTACTATTGGCGGGGTGGCAACGGAGGTAATTTTGCCCCCTCCCTGTTCATGGGCGCTTCTGTGGGCTATCTTTTTTCAAAGCTGGCGAACATTACCGGACTGGTAAAACTGCCGGAAGGCAATTTTGCCCTTGTAGGCATGGCGGGTATATTAAGCGGTGTAATGTACTGTCCGCTTACCGGTATATTTCTTATTGCCGAAGTCACGAACGGGTACGAATTATTCATTCCTCTTATGATCGTTTCCTCCATTTCCTTTTTTATGGTAAAACAGTATGAACCTTTTTCGATGGAAACCAAGCAACTGGCAAAAGAGGGACAAATATTTACACATGAAAAAGAAAAGAATATCCTTACGAGCATCGATATGAAACAGATGATACAGGATACGACCGAAACCATACCCATTGATAAAAATCTCAGCCATCTGGTGGAGGTGATAAAGAGAACAGAGCGAAATGTATTTGCTGTAATCGACCGCGCGGGAAACTTTTCCGGTATTATAGAAGTCAACGACATAAAGCAACAACTGTTTCAACCCGAGATTTTTGATACGACCTCCATCCGCTCGCTGCTGAAAAAGCCACCGGATATTTTATACGAGGATGAAAATATGCTCACGGTGATGGAGAAGTTCGATATCAGCAGAAGCTGGTATCTTCCCGTACTGAACCGCAACAGGGTGTTTCTGGGATTTATATCCAAAACAAAGCTTTTCAACAAATACCGGGAAATCCTGTCTGACCAGGGCGACTTATATAACTGAGTTTTGCTATGCGGCATTCGCTATGCGAATGTTTTTCAATTCTCGGGTCCGCTGTGTTCTCCGGTAACGTAGTATCCTATACGCCCCAACCGGGGTATTGTTCGCAGGTGGCAGCCTACATAGGGAATTGCTGAGGGCTTTCCGATCCGGGAACGATATCTGCATAAAACGTGTTGGACAGCACACTTTCAGCCACAGCACAATTCATGACAGCAAAGTCGCGGCTTTTTCTTAATTTTCGCCACAAACTAATCTCTTCTCTAATGGATATCAGTCAACGTCGCGGCTTCCTGCGCAAAACAGGATTGTTCGCGGTTTCAGGTTTATTATCGTCTGTTGTAACCCCTTCCTGGTCAAAAAATCTTGAGAAAGCCATCCGGCAGGCGGAAGATATTCCCCCCGGCAAGCTGGCTACAGATGAAGATTTCTGGCGCTATATACAACAATCCTTTACCGTATCTCCTGGCATCATCAACCTCAATAACGGAGGCGTATCTCCGGCTCCCAAAACCGTGCAGGATGCGATGAAAAGATTCTACGACCTGAGCAATGAGGCGCCCAGTTATTTTATGTGGCGTATACTCGATCAGGGGCGCGAACCCCTGCGCAAAAACCTGGCCCGCCTGGCAGGTTGCGATCCGGAAGAGATCGCCATCAATCGCAACTCTTCCGAGGGACTGGAAACGATTATATTCGGCCTGCAGTTAAAAGCCGGCGATGAAGTGGTGGCCTGTCGCCAGGACTATCCCAATATGATCAATGCGTATAACCAGCGAGAAAAACGCGATGGTATAAAAATGGTCTGGATCAGCCTCGACCTTCCCAGCGAAAATGAGGATTACCTGGTAAGCCAGTATGTGAAGGCTTTTACACCTAAAACGAAAGTGGTACACCTTACACACACCATCAACTGGAACGGACAAATCATGCCCGTTAAAAAGATAGCAGCCGAGGCCCATAAGCGGGGTATTGAGGTGGTGGTAGACGGAGCACACAGTTTTATGCATTTCGATTTTACCATTCCGGATCTGGGTGCCGACTATTTTGCCGCCAGTCTGCACAAATGGCTGTACGCACCCATCGGCAGCGGTATGTTGTATGTAAAGAAAGAAAAAATAAAAAACATATACCCCCTGTTTGCCACCAGCGAAGACCCGCTGAAAGATGATATCCGCAAATTCGAAAACCTGGGCACACGGCCGTTTTTTATAGAGCAGGCCATAGGGAAGGCAATAGAGTTTCATGATATGATCGGCATCGAGCGTAAGCAGCAGCGGCTCCACTACCTGAAAAACTATTGGATGGAGAAAGTAAAGCATCTGCCCAACGTAAAACTGAATACCTCGCTCGATCCTAAATGGGGCTGTGCTATAGGACTGGTATTGGTAGAAGGCAAAACAGCGGGAGAACTGGATGCGTTTCTTTTCAACAACTATAAAATACATACCACCACGGCGGTTTGGGAAAAAATAAACGGTGTAAGGGTTACCCCGAATGTGTATACCACTACCAAAAACCTCGACGTACTGGTAGAAGCCATTACCGCTTTTGCAAAAAAATAGCACGTGCTTTGTTAAAATGGTTTTAACATGTATCGGTACCGAAAAAATACCGTTTTGCAGTTCCACGCCTTACACTGCAAATGCATACCTTTAATTATCCGGTAGGAGCATTTAAAGAATATAGTACCATGAAACGAAGCGCTAGCATATCATTATTTTGCCTGCTGTTTTTATGTACGGCACATACCGTGCGGGCACAGAAAGTAGAACAGGCTCTGCAAAAACTGGAAAGCTATCCACAGGAGAAGGTTTATATGCTTTTCAGCAAAAGCAGTTATGTAGCGGGAGAAACAGCCTGGTTCAGTGCGCATGTACTGGAAGGCTATAATCGCTCAACCATTTCGACCAGCCTTTTTGTGGAACTATACAACGAAGGGAAAAAGCAGGTAGACAAAAGGATCATACCGCTGTTTAACGGCGAGGGGCATGGTAGTTTTGTATTGCCAGACAGTTTGCCGGAGGGGGCTTATTTTATACGCGCGTATACTACCTGGATGCTGAATTTCAGCGAAGCGTTTCAATACGTTCGTTCCATACCTGTTTACAATCCGGCATCGTCTCAAAAACTGGTGGCTGATACCACTTCGCCGTGGACGGCCAGCGCCCATCCGGAGGCCGGTGTGTTTTTGGAAGGAGTAACGACCAAGATAGCCGTGCGTCTGCAATCCAGGGGGTTAACCCCTGCCATCTGGAGCGGTTATATTGTAGATGCCGCCAGACCGGCGGAAAAATTATCTCCTTTCCGTGGGTTTGACAGTAATGTGGGGCTGGCCACCGTTACGCCCCAGAAAGGGAAAAAATACCAGGTGATCGTAGAAGACCCGCAGGGAAACAAGCAAACCATCGACCTGCCTGCCGTAAAAGATAAGGGTGTGAGCCTGCAGGTAAACAGTACCACGGAATCCATCTTTTACGCGCTTAAATTTGTTAATATGCCCGAGGGAGATATTGCAGGGCATAAAGTGATTGGTACCATCAACAATACGCTGGTATACAAGGCCGGTATCAACAAAGCGAATGCAGAGGTAAGCAGCGCCATACCGGCAGATAAACTGATCAACGGCATACTGCGGCTGGCGGTGTTCGACAAACAGGAGAACCTCGTAGCCGAACGGCTGTGTTTTATACAACCCGAATTGCTCAATGTAGGTCGCCCGGCCTTTCCTCCGCTCTACCTCAGTAAAACAGCCAGGGGGCTGAATGCTTTCGACATAGCGCCCGATACCAACTACCTGAATTACACCATCCTGGTACGGGATGGCTCCGTGCCGGACGATCTGGAAGACGATAACCTGCTGAGCGCCCTCTGGCTTACCGGCGACCTGACCGGTAAAATGCACGCACCCGCCCGCTACCTGAGCATCGTAGGCGATATTGATGCACTGGATGCGTTGCTGATATCGGAAACCTGGAAGCGCTTTAGCTGGGCCGATATACTGCAGGATAAATTTCCCGAAATCAAACATATACCCCAGCCTTATATATCTTACAAAGGAAAGGTAACCACAGCAGGCGGCCGAACCGCAGCGAATGCTACGGTAAACCTGATTTTTTACTTTCCCGACTCTACCAACCAAATCACACAGGTAGAAACCGATGCCAATGGCGAGTTTGTGCTCAACAATCTGGTGTTTGATGAACCGTTCAAGGTTTATTATCAGTTAAATACTGAGAAGGGAAGTTCTGGTGCCGGTGCCCGGCAGACCAATGTGATATTTGAGCCGTTGTATATGTTTGTGCCGTATAATGGCAGCCTGCCAGCTTCAGGATACCGGACGGTAAAGCGGCCGGCTAACGACAAAATTCCCGAAGACATAGCCCGGGCGCTGACCAACCTCGGCAACCAGCGGTTTAATGAAGAGAAAATAAAAACACTCGAAGCGATAGAGATCACCGCATCCGGCAAAAGCAATAAGGAAAAACTGAATGAACAATTGAGTTCCGGAATGTTCCGGAGTATGAATGAAGATGTATTCGATTTTGTGAACGAGCATCCCGAAGCGGTGAGCTTTCCCAACATTCTGCAATGGCTGCAGGGAAGAGTAGCCGGGCTGCAGGTACAAATGCAAAACGGTGTATATGTACCGGTCATCCGCGGGCAGCGCGCGGGGCTGTTTCTGAACGAAATGCCTACAGACCCCAGTCAGATCAATAGCATACCGGTGGCAGATATTGCTATGGTAAAGGTGATCAAGAGTGGGTTTATGGGCGGCATAGGCGGCGGAGGCAGTGGTAGTGCGGTTGCCATCTATACCCGGCGGGGAGATACCCGCGCAGCAGGTACTGGCAACCAGCCACCGGCGTTGAACAGCGCTACGCTGAACGGTTACGACAGAGTGGCTGAATTCTATGCGCCGGATTACAAGGAAGCGGCTTACAAGGCATTGGAGACAGATACCCGGGATGTCATTTACTGGAGTCCGCTCACACCTACGGTTCCCCCAAGACCCGTAACGGTTAAGTTTTACAACAACGACCAGGCGCAAAGTTTCCGTGTGATTATCATAGGTTTCGATAAAGACACCGATGCACCATTGTTTTATAACGACGTATTTAAATAAGAGTACTCAAATTCGAAAACCGCTCCTATTAATCAAAACCAACGGCAACTAACCTCAACCCGGGTTTGGAAGCAGTGGTACACCCTTTGCCCCCGGCACCTCTTTTTTAGACAATGCTTCAGCAAATGCCATTGGCATGAGCTGCGCTCAGTGGCTGCCCGAAGAAAATAGCCGCATGACTTTCAAAATCGCGGGGGTCGTCGGTGGTGAAAAAACGGATATCGCCGTTCCGGGTACATTTACCGGCCAGCCCGGCGTGCCGCTGCAGGTAGCTGTTCAGGCTGTTTGCCACAATTTCCCCCTGTACAAGCACCTGTATATGCGGAGGCAGGTATTGCTTTATTTTTTCCAGCAGCAGCGGATAATGCGTGCAGGCCAGTAACAGTGTATCTATAGAATCGTTGCCCGACAGCAGGCTATCGATGTTTTTTTGAATAAAATAATCAGCCCCGGCGCCGTGGTGTTCATTGTTTTCCACGAGTGGCACCCACATGGGACAGGCTTCCTGGTATACACGCAGATCCGGAAAAAACCTGTTGATCTCTATAGGATAGGAGCCGGATTGCACCGTACCGTTGGTGGCCAATATGCCTACAGCGCCGGTGGAGGAATAGTGGCCGATCACTTCGGTGGTAGGACGGATAACGCCCAGTACCCGCTTTTCCGGCGCTATGCGGGGAAGATCGTTTTGCTGTATGGTTCTAAGCGCCTTTGCAGAGGCGGTGTTGCAGGCGAGCACCACCAGGTGGCAGCCCTGGCTGAACAGCCATTCCACGCACTGCAGTGTGTAACGGTACACCGTTTCAAACGACCGGTTACCATAGGGCGTTCGTGCGTTATCGCCCAGGTAGATATAATCGTATCCCGGCAGTGTATTCACCACTTCCTTTAAAACGGTCAAACCGCCGTAGCCGGAATCGAAAATACCAATGGGTTGCCGCATGTATTGATAGTTAAGTCCTAAAAATAAGGATAAAAACGCAGGTACTTGTAATTGCCGGGAAGCGTGTAACGGAAGGTGCAGATCGGAAAAATGTTTTTAGTCCTGGAATGGAGGGGTGTTGGGTAGTTGCGGGCCAACAGGCCATAAAAACAAAACTGTCCGTTTCCGGACAGTTTGCGTGTGTCATTCATAGTAGTTATCGCTTGCGCGCTTACAACATTAATGTACAGGTGAGCGTTGCTGCTTCAATGTCTCCAGTGCCTTTTGCAGGTCTTCCAGCTCTTTTTTCTGAGACTCCTGTTTTTGTTTGTTCGATTCAAGATCAGATTGCAGGTCTTTTATCTTTTTTTCGAGCGAGGCCTGGTTTTTCACCAGGTCGTCGTATTTCTTTTGTGATTTTTTAAGGTTATCCTCTTGCTCAAGTATTTCTTTCTCAAGCTTATTTTCTCTGGAATGGTGCGTGATCACCCCAAAAAAACTTTCCGTTTCAGCCCCCAGCATATGATCAGCCATGGGAGTGGCCACCGTATGGTCGCTGGGTTTACTGGTAAAAAAGCTTACCACGCTCACATCTTTTTCTTTACGGCTTTTGCGTTCTACCTTCACATACAGGTCGGAAGTTTCGGAGCTGACTTTCGGATCAATCACCCCCTTAAAAATCATCCAGTCTTTGGATTTGCTGTGCTTATAACCCGATTTCGACATCCGGTTGATAACAGCCTGCTCCACATGCTCCGGGGCATGGTTGACTTCCATTTGCTTAACCGTACGCTTTATTTTGTTAAATTCCACCTCACCCTCACGAACCTGAGCGGTGAGCGCGCCTGTTAAAAACAAACATCCTAATAAAACGAAGAATACTTTTTTCATAACTGTGATGTATAATAGATGTAAGGATCAATTAAATGGTTGCACAAAAGTGATTAAATATTTTCAACCACCTATTTTTGCTTAAAATTTTAGTATTGGCAGGCATCAAACAATTGGCGGGGCAAACGATCTGGTATGGCGCAAGCAGCGTGATACCCAGACTGCTGAACTATCTGCTTACTCCTTATCTCACCCTGAAGCTGGATACGGCAAGCTACGGCGACATGACACTGGTGTATGCCCTCATTGCCTTTCTGCTTATTTTATATACCTACGGGCTCGAGACGGCTTTTTTCCGGTTCAGTCAAAAACCGGAGTACAATGCAGACCTCTATAATACGGTCAGTGTTTCCATCATCTGTTCCACCATATTGCTTACTGCCATTCTCTGGTTCTTTGCGCAGCCGCTTGCCAACTTTACCAATATCCCGAAGCAACCGGAGCTTATCAAAATGGCCCTGTTGACGGTATCATTCGATGCACTAAGCACCATACCTTTTGCAAAGGTCCGGCAGGAAGGCAGACCCCGGAAATACGCTTTCGTCAAACTCAGCGCCGTATTGCTTTATATAGGTGTCCTGTACTTTTTCCTGTCAGTGGCGCCCCGCCTGGCAGCCGATGACCCCAACAGCGTATTTACCGTTTTGGCCAACCTTACCACGGATACCGGTTATGTATTCCTGTCCAATGTGATTATGAGCGCTTTTGTGCTGCTGCTGCTCTGGAAGGAATTCAAAGCATTCCGGTGGCGTTTCAATGCCAGGCTGTGGAAGGAAATCATGATATATACAGCGCCGTTGCTGATCGTGGGCTGCGGAGGTATGATAAACGAGACGCTGGACAGGCTGATGCTGGGCTGGTGGTACCATCCCGAAGGCGTTGATACAAAGGCTGAAATAGGTACTTATGGCGCTGTGTACAAACTCTCTATACTCATCACCATTTTTATACAGGCCTTCCGCATGGGTGCGGAACCCTTCTTTTTCAAACAGGCGTCTGGCGAAAATCCACAGCGAACCTATGCCAGGGTGATGAAATTTTTTGTGATCACCATCTGCGTCATGTTTTTGTTTGTGGCCCTGTACCTGGACATCTGGAAGCATTTCATACAAAACAAAAGAATGTGGGAAGGGTTGAAAGTGGTGCCCATATTGCTGCTGGCCAATATGTTTTTAGGCATTTATTATAACCTTTCCATCTGGTATAAGATATCCAATAAAACGGGCGCGGGCGCCATCATCACCACCGGCGGCGCCGTTCTTACAATAGTGATCAGTTATCTTTTCATTCCGCAATATGGTTATGTAGCCAGTGCCTGGACTACTCTCCTCTGCTATCTGTTCATGTGTGTGGCCTGCTATGTATGGGGGCAGAAAGTTTATCCCGTGCCCTATGCCTGGAAAAAGCTGGTAGCCTATATGGTAATAGTGGTATTATTGTATTTTATCCACCGGTTGCTGCTTCGTTTGTGGCACAACGATATGTACAATTTTGCCACCGCCACCATCATCATGCTGGCATTTATATGGTTTGTATTGCAGGTGGAAAAAAAGGAATTCCAAAAAATGCCGGTGATCGGTAAGTATATTCGATAAGTATGTACGAATACCTAAAAGCCCTCCATATCATTTTTGTGATTACCTGGTTTGCAGGATTGTTCTACATGCCCCGATTGCTGATATACAATACAGAGGCAAAAGACCAGCCTGAGGTTATCAGGAATGCGCTTCGCCGGCAATTTGGCGTCATGATGAAGCGGCTATGGTATGGTATTACCTGGCCGTCTGCCATACTCACGTTGCTGTTGGGCCTTACAGTAATGGTGAAAGGTGGATGGCACCTGCTCCTGTTTACCGATGCAGGGAGCTGGCTACTGCTAAAGCTGGTATTTGTACTGTTGCTATATGTTTATTTTCTGATAGAGCACCGGATTCTTAAGCAACAGTTAGCCGGGTATTTCAAATACAGCTCGCAGCAACTGCGGGTATGGAACGAAATAGCGACCATATTCCTGGTGGCCATTGTGATGCTGGTGGTAGTAAAGCAAAACATCAGCCTGGTGTGGGGCCTGGGCGGCCTGGTGTTGTTTATCATTATATTGATGAGCGCCATCAACATATACAAGCTGCTGAGAAACAGAAAGAAAAATAAATAACGGCTCCCATCCCGCCCTAAAGTTTCCCATTCTCGCAAGTCAAATTCCCGATTGCACAAACCCGCCTCGCCTCCTCATGGTAGTTTTGCTTATCCACTTTCCGGATAAAGTACAAGTATCGCTATGAGGTTTATATGTTCCATTCTGCTTATTGGTATCGGCCTGCTGTTAACTTCTTCGGCCAGGGGGCAGGAGTATGGAACGGTAACGGGAAAGCTGGTAACCAGCGATGAGCAGCCGGCACCCGCCATCCGGGTAATACTGAACGGCACCCGCTATGCTGCACTCACAGATGAAACCGGTAGTTTTTCCATTAAAGCGCCAGGGGGCAGCTATACCCTGTTGGTGCAGTCCTTAGGAAACGAAGAGACGGCAGTACCATTGGTGATCCAAAATGGCGCCCGCACCGCAGTACCCCTCATTCGGCTCAGCCAAAGCTCCCGGCAACTTCCGGAAATTGTTGTTACGGGTCAGTATGAAGCGCAGTCGTTGAAAAATTCGGTGTATAAGGTGAGGACCATCAGCAGGGAGATCATAGAAATGCGAAATGCAACAGATGTGCAGGGTGTTCTGAACAATGAGCTGGGTATCAGGTTCAGCACCGACTACACACTCGGAGAAACTGATATCAACATCATGGGGATGTCCGGACAAAATGTAAAAATATTACTGGATGGCGTACCATTGATAGACAGGGGAGGATCCAGGCAAAGCCTCAGCCAGATAGATATCAACACCATTGAAAGAATTGAGCTGGTGGAAGGTCCGATGTCGGTTATGTATGGTACAGATGCCCTGGCAGGCGTAATCAATATTATTACGAAGAAAAATAAAAGCAGCAATAGCCTGCGTATCGGGGCAAGGTTGCAGGAGGAAACTGCAGGTAAGGAGTATGATGCCTTTACCGGTAAGGGCGTTCATAATCAGAATCTGAATGTCAACTGGTCGCACCGTTCCGGGTTATATGCAGGAGGAAGCTATACCCGTAATAATTTCGGAGGATGGCAGGGCAGCAAAACAGGACGGGAGCAGGAATGGCGGCCTAAAGACCAAACGTTCGGAACTGCTACCGCCGGCATCAGAACACAGCAACTTAATGCATGGTATCGGTTAGACTACCTGACCGAAAACATCAATACCCCCGGGGCTGTTTACGACAATAAAGCAACGGACCAGGAATTTATCACCAACAGGTATACCCATATCGCTCAGGCAGACTGGACCATCAACAGCAAATGGCTCCTCAATGGCAGCGCATCTTATCAAAATTATGAGCGCAGAACACGCACTACCGATATCGACCTAACCACAGGAAGAAGAACACTCAATACCCACATAGATGGCGGGCAAGACCTGTCTTCTTTTAAAACCACATTCATTCGGGCCAATACCATATACAAAGCATCCGGACAATTTACCCTCCACTCCGGGCTGGAGATAAAGTCAGACCAGACAAAGGGGCAAAGAATAAAGGGAAATCCTTCCATCAACGATTATGCTTTGTTCGTTTCTGCAGAAATAAAACCATACCGGTTTATCAATATCCGGCCAGGCGCAAGGTTTTCTGTAAACTCAGTGTATGACGCCCCGCCTGTCATACCTTCCGTAAACACAAAATTTTCACTGGCAAAAGACTGGGATCTCCGGCTATCCTATGCACGCGGCTTCCGGGCGCCTGCATTAAGGGAACTCTATTTTGATTTTCACGATGCCAACCATAGCATCAACGGCAACTCCAACCTGAAGGCCGAATACTCCAACAGCTTCGCGGGATCGCTTACCTGGCAGGCACTTGAAAAAAATCAGGCCAGGCTCACTTCTACCCTATCCGGGTTTTACAACGACTTTAATAACCGGATAGATATTGCCGGTAATGTTGATCCGGCCAACCCGAATGAATATTATTATATTAATATCAGTAAATATAAAACCACCGGTGCTACCTGGGAAAATATGCTTATCTGGAAAAGCCTCCAGGCTTCCCTGGGTTTCTCTTACATAGGCCGGTATAACAACTACTATGGAGATGCATCTTACGACGACAATAAATCGCTGGCCAAGTTTGTATGGTCGCCGGAAGTAAACAGTACAATAACGTATCGCTTTGCTAAACCGGGTATCAGGCTTGGATTGTTTTACAAATACACCGGCACTTTGCCGCAATACCAGTTGGTGACCCTGAATAACCAGCAGACACTTGTTCTCGGGAAGGTCAAAGGGTTTCACAGTGCAGATTTCACAGCCTCCAAAACCCTCGGAAAATACATCACTGTCAGTACCGGTGTAAAAAACATTTTCAATGTTACCCGCGTCACCAATAGTATTCAAAGTACGGGTGGCGCCCATTCCACAGGCGGCAACCAGTTAAAAGCCTATGGCACTTCCTGGTTTCTGGGGCTGGCATTTCAGCTGAATAAATAAATCATTACAACAACCATTAATAACAATAGCGTATGAAACATGTACAGTATCTTTTACTCCTTATTTTTTTGGCCGGCGCGGTATCCTCCTGTAAGGATAGTGATCCTCCGCTACCAGACAACCTGGCTAACTTTGAGAGCAGTGAATCTGGTTTTGGTGCAGATGCAAATGAAAAGGAAATAAAAATAAACTTATCCCGGCAGGCGAATGCCGACGTAACTGTAACATTATCTCTGGAGGGAACGGGCGTTACCTACGGAACAGAGTTTACCATAGCTCCCGCAGCCACCGGCAATACGATAGCGCTGACCATTCCCGCAGGCAGCAGCAGTGCTTCGCTGAAGATAACCAAGGAAGCAGACGTCTTCCTCTCCGGCGAAGAAAAAGTGAAGTTCACAATTGTTGCCGTATCGTCACCTGTACTGATTGGCACCACCAAAGAAACGACGGTGAGCTTTTCGGCCATCGTTTCAGAAGGTTCTCAACTTACACTGGAAGGAAAGACCAGTGAATCCAACTACACAAATGCAGTATATGTTGACCTGAGCAACAATGTACAACTTCCTGTTAACAGAAAAAGCTGGAATCTGGGATTTGAAAACGGCGACGAGTTCAGGGTTATTCTCAATCCGGGCTATCAAAGCACTGCTGCGGCGATTGAAAAAACCAGCCTGGCTGATTTTGTAATCGGCGACACTACAAACGTTGGACTCAACCACAGCATCACAGACCCGTCTACTGCCTCGTTGGTAGACAGTTGGGACGGAGACCTCACCAAAACAGCGATCGCTCCCATTGCTGCCAACGATGATGAAAACAAGGTGTACCTCTTAAGCTTTGAAGGAAGCAAGGAGCACGACAAATGGTATAAACTTAAGATAACCAGGAGTGGCGATGGCTATAAAATACAGTACGCCCTGGTGGGAGAATCCACGCTCAAAACGCTGGAGGTTCCGAAAAACACTGCCTATAACTTTACATTCGTTTCGCTGGAGACAGACAAGATCGTAGACGTAGAACCGCAGAAAGACAAATGGGATATTATGTGGGGATACAGTACCTATAATTCCGGATTGGGCTCTCCCTACTGGTTCCAGGACTTCATCTTGCTGAACTATGTCGGCGGTGCAGAAGCCGCTGAAGTAATGGAAGCTGATGTAACCTACGATGCATTTGGAGAGGCAGATATTGCCGGTGTAGCTTTTTCCACTACGCGCGATGCTATCGGAAGTAAATGGCGGCAGGGTGGTGGTCCTACCAGTCCGGGTACCATCAAGCGCGACCGCTTTTACGTGGTAAAAGATCCCAACGGAAATGTGTATAAGTTGAAGTTTGTAAGCTGGGGCGGCGGCGGCGATAGCGGCGAGCGCGGTAAACCCGTTATCGAATACAAACTCGTGAAGCAGGGATAGTTTTACATTATAAAATAAAACACTAACACAGGTCACCCGGAAGGGTGACCTTTTTTTTGGAGATAATACAGGAGTTGTTCATTTTTTGCAGATGCGCTGGCGGTTAACATATGGTAGCCCTGAAAGAGCTGCATTCGTAAAATTACGAGGTTTAACCGCGTATAAGTACTGATCGTCGAAAGAAGCGTCTACTTCATCGAACTCATAGGGGTAAACCCTTAGACGCATATTAGCTTTGCACCGCCATAAGGGTAAACCCCTAATCGCGTAAAAGATTTTTTCTCATTCGGCCACTTTAAAAGCAAAGCATGAAAAAGTTGTTTCAGATTTTACTCCTGGTGTTTCTTTCAGGCAAAGGTGTTTCACAAACAACATATGTTAATCACGGCACAGCCACCAGTTATAATTTTCAGGCAGGCGACAGCCTTTACATAGCATCTGGTACTTTTACAGGCTCAATAAGTTCCTGGGTAGCAGGCACAAAAATCACCGTGGCTCCCGGCGCGGTTTTTAAGCCTTCTTCCGTTAACGGCTACCGGAGCATATACCGGGTGTACGGATCGGCGGTACTTCCCAACCTGGGTACTGCGGAAGGATTTGAGCTGTACAACTACGGTACCACCACATTCACCGGTAATGCGCAAACCCATAGCCGCTCGGTGTACTACAATCATCCGGATGCAAACATGCACTTTAAAGGCGGCTTTTCGAATTGGTCTGATCATACCAGCTTTCAAAACGAGGGGAATGTGTATGTGGCAGGTAACCTGGATTTGGGCGGCAGCGGTGCCACACTCACCAACCAGGGGTTGCTGTATGTAGAAGGTTCGTTTACGCTACACAGTGGTACTTCTTTCAACAATAGCTGCCGCCTCATAGCGGAAAGCGGCATCACGTTTTACGGGGGCAGCACCATTCAAAACAACGGTTTGATATGGTCGTCCAGTGCAAAAAACAATGGTGCCTTTACCAGTCACGCTACCATCAGCAACAGCACCAATGCAATTATCAAAACCCGCAATTTCATTAATTATGGACATATCCGTGGCGATGGTAGTCTCTACATCACCGGTAAAAGTACGCTCGGAAGCGGGGCCTCTGTGGGTTCTGCAGATGCCACCGAAGCTACCCGCATTTATGCAGGTAACCGTACCGAAAAATCCCGGATGTTCGACGATCAGTGGGGCACGGTATACCCGAACGCCTACCTTTCGCCCATCAACGAGCCCGACACCAGCATTACACCAGTGGCAAAAGGCGCCGGCTGTTCGTTCTATTATACGCCCTATACCATTCTTCCCATGGAGTGGAAAGGTTTTAATGTGGCATTAGAAAACAATATACCGGTACTGAATTGGTCGGTAACGGGTGAAGAACTGCATTTTGAAGTAGAAAGGAGTACAGATGGTAAGCAGTTTTTTACAGTAGCCGCCACCGACGCCCTGCAATACCGCGACCAGAATGCGGGATTCAGCACGCAACTCTATTATCGCGTGAAGGCAGTGAATGCCAATGGCACCTACGTTTACTCCGCAATAAAGGTCGTGAAGCGCAATGAGGCTGCCGGTGTAGCCGTGCAGGCATATCCCAATCCCTTTGCACAACAATTCAACATACGTTATAGCGCCCCAGAAAAAACCACCGTCACGCTGCGCATATACAACCAGTCGGCGCAGGTAGTCTACCTGGCAAAACTTGCAGCAGTAAAGGGTGGCAATCTGTTCTCCATTGAAGGTGCTGGTAATTGGAAACAAGGCATATACCTGGTACAGGTGGTTGCTGAAAACGGCGATATGCAGTCTGTCAGGATTATGAAGCAATAATCAGCCGGAAAGATGGATGAACACCAATAACACCTCCGTTACCGTCACCTCGAATGGAACGCAGTGAAATGAGAGGTCTCCCGCAAGGGGAGAAAGCTTTCCCCACCGTGGCAGATGGAGATGAAGGCAGACTATCAGCTCGTTGAATCATATGTTCATCGCCCCGGCAGGGGGGGAGAAATCTCGCTCCTTTTCGGCAATATCCCGCAGGGTTGCTGCTCATTCTCATAGTAAGGAGCGTATGCTGTTTTGAGATGAAATAAAAACCAGCACCCCATATCGCGGCCGCTGGTTGTCAGGCTATATTCCGCGGTCGAAGAGGGTTGTGCGACCCGGGTCGGGAGATGATCTACGGCAAAAGGGCCGTTGCAGGGAAATTATTTCTCCGGCATTACATGATACACCGGATCTTCTATCACATTGACAGCAATGACGCTTTCCGCGTTTTTAATCAGCCTCCTGCAATCGGCGCTCAGGTGCCGGAGCTGAATCTTCTTGTTCAATTGATGGTAGCGTTCGGTGAGTTTATTCAGGGCATCAATGGCCGACATATCAGCCACCCGGCTTTCTTTAAAGTCTACGATCACTTCATCCGGATCATTCAGTACGTCAAATTTTTCGATGAAGGCGGTGGTAGAACCAAAGAACAGCGGTCCGTATATCTCGTAATGCTTTACACCCTGTTCATCGATGTATTTCCTGGCCCGGATGCGTTTGGCACTTTCCCAGGCAAACACCAGGGCCGAAATAACCACGCCTATCAAAACAGCCAGCGCCAGGTTATGGAGCAGTACGGTAATGGCAGCTACCAGTATGCCTACAAAAATATCGTGCCGGGGCATTTTATTGATGATGCGGAGGCTGGCCCATTGAAAAGTGCCGATGGCCACCATCATCATCACACCCACGAGCGCAGCCATCGGTATTTGTTCAATCACCGGGCCGCCGATCAAAATGATCAGCAGAATGGTAAGCGCTCCTATGATCGCCGACAGCCTGGCCCTGGCGCCGGCTCCTATATTCACCAGGGTTTGAGCTACCATCGCACAGCCACCCATGCCGCCGAAAAAACCGTTGGCAATATTGGCCACACCCTGTGCGGTGGCTTCCCGGTTCGACCTGCCTTTGGTACCGGTGATCTGATCTACCATATTGAGCGTGAGCAGCGACTCTATTAAACCCACCCCGGCCATTACCAGCGCATAGGGAAAAATGACAGACAGGGTTTCGAAGCTGAAAGGCAGTTGAGGAATATGAAAAGCAGGAAATGAGCCGCTCACGGCGGCAATGTCTACCACCTTTTTGGTATCGATGTTTCCGAAATATACGATGCCGAACACCATGATAATAGCCACCAGCGACGCCGGCACCGCTTTGGTAAACCTGGGAAACACAATCACAATGGCAATCGTAAGCAGGGTGAGCGCCGCCATAATATAAAGCGGAGTCCCCTGCATCCAGCCTGTTGCACCAGAGGCCGTTGTTTTGAACTGGCCCAGCTGCGCCATGAAAATGATGACTGCCAGCCCGTTCAGGAAGCCATACATCACCGGTTGGGGAATAAGCCGCACAAACTTACCCAAGCGAAAAGCCCCTACCAGCACCTGCAGGATGCCAGCCAGTATCACAGCGCCGAAAAGATATTCCACGCCGTGTGAAGCCGCCAATGCAATCAATACCACCACCGTAGCGCCGGCGCCGCCCGATACCATGCCCGGCCTGCCGCCCAGTACTGCCGTAATCAGCCCCATCAGAAAAGCGGCATATAAACCGGTTAAAGGCGTAAGTCCGGCCAGTATGGCAAACGACAGCGATTCCGGTATCATGGTCATGGCCACGGTCAGGCCGGCCAGCACTTCCGTTTTGTAGTTCACTTTTTGTGTAAAATCGAACAGGTTGAATATTTTTTGCATAGAAAATTGAAAACTTAATAGGGCTGAGATAAACGTTGAATATGATTGGGCGGTGCATATGCAGAAAAGCATCTCACCATCAGGGGTGCGCGGTTTGAGAAGGTGTATCTGCTAATCTTTTCATAAGTGTGCAAAAGTACAGTTTCCGGCGGATACGGTAAAAACAGCACCCCTAAGCACGCTGTGGAAGCATACGCATAAAAGCGTTTTGATATGATAAAAAAATAACTTATCTTGGAGTTGCCTTTTAATCCTTTCTTATTCGATTGCCCGTCTGTCCTGCTGATGCAGACAGACCTGCCACTACCCACGAACCCGCAGCAACAGATTTTAGTGGCTTTTTGTTGATGTTTCCGGCAATGTGCCCGGGATGGGATGTTTTTGCGTGTAGCAGGAACTGTAATGTATACCTATGACTGAGGAGGCAAGCTGCGGAGATATCAGCGCGCAAATGGTTAAAACGCTTACATACAGATAACGGAAATCGCATTGGAGAGGTCCGCTTTTTATGAACAACCATTCAACGACAACGATCCGGCAACAAATGGGAAAGGTGGAGGTTCGGATATTTATGAGTTATATGCAATGCTATCGGCAACAGCACTAATTTCAACGGACAATAGAACTTTAAACTAAAATTACGATGCAACTTATAGACCTTTGCCTTGCACTTGTTCAATGTGAAACGGAAGATGAAGTAATTGAACTTCTAAAACAAGAAAAGTACTGGGACATACCCGAAAACTGGCAGCTATTCGGTTCAGATGAAAACAATTATTCTATCATTGGAAACCAACAAAGCAAACCAGAGGCTGCAATAGTTGAAAAGATTATTAATTCAGTTGACGCAATGTTAATGGGCGAGTGCTTTCGTCGAGATATGAAACCAGAAAGCGATAAAGCTCCGCAAAGCATTCGAGAAGCTTTGATTGAATATTTTCAAATCTTTGACGGAAAGCTAACAAACATTTCGCCGAAAGAAAGAAGCCAGTTATCTGAGAATATCGGATTTGTTGCAACTGGACAAAAAACTAATCCTAACTATGCAATATTTGACAAAGGAGAAGGGCAATCTCCAGCAAGATTGCATGAAACGATTTTATCAATAAGAAAATCAAATAAGCTTCGTATCCCATTTGTGCAAGGAAAATTTAACATGGGTGGTACAGGTGTTTTTAGGTTTTGCGGTGAAAAAAATATACAACTTGTAATTTCAAAAAGGCATCCTGGAATTGCAGAGCATGAAAGTGACCCAACGAAAGATTTTTGGGGCTTCACTGTTATACGGAGGGATGACCCAAAGGATGGAGCAAGAAGCTCAAACTATAAATATTTAGCACCAAGTAATCATATATTATTTTTCCCCGCGGGCGAAATGCCAATTCTACCAAGTGATTATCCGGGGGCGTATGGCAAACCAATGCAATGGGGAACTTACATAAAATTCTTTGAATACAAAATTGGACCAGGGCTAAGGACTAACATTTTGTTTGATTTGTATAATAAACTTTCGGTTTTAATGCCACACATAGCATTACCTGTAAAGCTTTATGAAAGAAGAAAAAATTATCAAGGCAATTCTTTTGAAACTGTGTTATCAGGACTATCTGTTAGGGTTGACGAAGACAGGTCAGACAATATTGAAGAGAATTTTCCCACATCTGGTTCAATGACTGTAAGTGGACAGAAAATGACATACTCAATTTATGTTTTCAAAAAAGGGAAACATGAAAAATTTACAAAGGACGAAGGAATTGTATTTACAATAAACGGGCAAACTCACGGCTACTTATCAAAAGCCTTTTTCAATAGAAAGGGCGTAGGAATGAATTATATAGCCGAATCCATTTTAGTAATACTTGATTGTTCTGAAATTGATGGAAGGGCAAGGGAAGATTTATTTATGAATAGCCGTGATAGATTAAGTAGTTGCCCACTAAAAACTGAAATTGAAAACGAATTAGAAGACGTATTAAAAAAGCATCCTGGATTAGGAATATTAAAGGATAAAAGGAGAAGAGAAGAAATCGAATCAAAATTATCCGACCAGCAACCATTAACAGAAGTCTTGCAGGAGATTTTAAAGAAGTCGCCGACACTTTCAAGACTATTCGTTCAAGGTTTAAAATTAAATAGCCCTTTCAACTTAAATGGAGCAACTAATGCAGTTGAATATAAAGGAAAGGAATTTCCAACTTTATTTGCTTTGTCAAAAAAGTTCAACCATGATAATCCTAAGCAAGCTCATTTAAATAGCAAATTTAGAATTGAATATAATACTGACGTAAACAATGATTACTTTGACAGAAGCAAAAACCCAGGAACGTTTAAACTTTTTGTAAATAGTAAAGAATCAGAAAACAAAGACATAAATCTTTGGAACGGTTACGGTTTTCTTAATGTGCTTATCGGAAATTCAAAAGTTGGAGACCTAATTCATTTTAGAAGCGAAGTAAACGATGTGAGCCAAGTACAACCAATAACAGAAGAATTTTATGTAAAAGTAATTGAGCCTTTAAAAAAGAAACAAAGCAATGGAGGGGAAAGGAAACCACCTTCTTCCGATCAGCCAGGCACAGATACAAAAAAGCCAGACGGATTTGCATTGCCAACGATAATAGAAGTATCAAGAGACGGGCGCACTGGACATAATTGGGAACAACAAAATTTTACAGAAGAATCTGCCTTGAAGGTAAAAGGTAGTGAGGAAGATGGATATGACTTTTTCGTAAATGTTGACAACTTACATTTACTTTCAGAAATCAAACCCGCCAAAAACTTTGAAGTGCAAGTAATTCAAGCTAAATATAAGTTTGGACTTGTATTATTAGGTCTTGCTTTACTTAACGAAACTTATAAGCAGAAGCAAGATGACCAAGAAGAAATGGATACAATATTTACAACAATTGAAAAAGTGTCAAAAGCAGTTTCACCAATTATCATTCCAATGATTGACACATTGGGTGCTTTGGAAACGCAAGACATCATTTCTTCTATGCCCGAAGAAGTTTGATAGGCAATTTTCAACGGGTGACACAAAAGCACATGCCTGTAACATTGGTATTGCCAATAGTTTTGGTGGACATTGGAGCAATCAGCAGCAGTAATTCCGCTGTACTGTGGTTAGACGCTCAACGAATAACGCCCAGCTTTAGTTCTTAATATTTAAATATTTATCTGTACCAGAAAAGCGGACAGTGGTTCAGGTTGAATGAATATAAAATTCCCACTATCGGTACTTCCTGTACGTTATAATCGAACTTTTCGCCTAATGTAGCTCCCCACTTTGCCAGACTGAAAACCGCAAGCGGTAATGTTGCCCAAAAACAGCGTACATACAATACTAATCCGATGAAGCTATAAGTAACTGTCCGGAATAAACAAACTCGAACTTCAACATTGCTTCCGGATAAGTAATGAAACTTCGTATGATCAACTTTTGAAAAGCAGAAGAAAATGACACAGTTACAAATGATTAGCAAAGCCAAATCTATAGCTCAGCAAGACACAAATGTTTCCGCTGTTTTTATGTATGGCTCATTCACCAAAAATGAAGGAGACAAATATTCTGACATTGAATTTTATGTGTTCTTGAATAACAGGGAAGATTTTTCAGCCGAAAAATGGGTAAACCTGATTCATCCGGTGACAGTTTATTTTACCAACGAATATGGAACTGAAGTGGCGATTTTTGAGAATATGGTCAGAGGCGAATTTCATTTTTTGGAAAAGGAAAAAATGAACATTATTACCTCCTGGGAAGGTATGGTTGCTTTTAGCGACTTTGACCAAATGAATTTGGTAGACAAAGAGGGGCTTTTAGCAAAAACGCTCAATCAGATTACAATAACTTCCCCTGAACGTACCACCGATCAGAATACCTTGTGGTTAAGTAAATCGCTTTTGAATGTTTTGCTAACAACCCGCAACCTGATTAAACGTGGCGAATTTGCGCACGCGCATCAAAGCTTGTCGAATGTTCAGAAGTATTTGCTTTGGCTTATAAGAATAGCAACCGGCAAAACGCAACATTGGGAAAGCCCGACGAAAAGTCTTGAAAAAGACATCGACTCAACCTGGTATGCAGCATACAAAACCGTAACATCTGACTTACAACCTGAAAACATACGCTCCGCTTTTGAAAATTCGTTGAAATTAGCCGAAAAACTATTGGAACAACTGGATGTTGATCCAAAATGGAGAGAAATCCTGAACAGGATAATATAAAAAACTACTGCTGCAACACGGGTTTTGTTTCAGGCGGGCTGACGTGCAATCCCGGAGATTGGTACTGCTGCATGAATGGTACCTCGCATAGCTACCCCCCCCCGAACGGCCATTTGCAGATCATTTTCACCGCATCCGCAAACTGCCGCAGCCATTCTTCCAGTGGCCTGGATTAGCCAGCGCCTTTGCAGATCGTCTCCTTACGATCATGCGACAATATTCCGTAACTTCATCCCTTATCACCAACCCTTTTCGATGACCTGTTTTACCAGGTCGTTTTAACATCAACAGGTACCATGAGCGGAAACAACAATACAACGCAGACAGGCGCACAACGGCTGGTTACCAGAAAAGCCTTTTTGAAACAATCTTCGCTGTCTTTGCTGGGAGCGGGTCTGTTGCCTTTTGCCGGGGCTGTTGCGAGCCCGGTTGAACCGTTGTCTTCGAACCCGGGTACCAACAATACGGGCAACAAACAACTGCGTACGGTGATGTACAATGTTTTCAACGGCTGTATCGGTTATAAGGGCATCAATGGTACCGCCCTTCCACCGGGTGATGAGAGCACACTGGTGAAAACTGCCAGAGAGATGGGGCAGATACCCAAACGGATGGCGATGGAACTGGCGTTGTACAAACCGGATATCATCAATTTCTGCGAAGGTCCTTCCGAAGAAGTGGTGGCCGATATGGCCGGCATGCTCAACCTCCACTATGCTTATTTTCCCGGCGGCTTTCCGGGAGCCGTTTTAACGAGGTACGAAATCATCAGCGCTGAAAACCGGCCTTTTCTGCATAAGGAACGCAACAACCCCGCCGCACTATTTACGCGGCATTGGGGGAGGGTAAAACTGCGGCTGCCGGATGGCAACATCGTCTCCGTACATTCTGCCCATCTATGGCCTTTCAGGAAGGAAGAAAACGACACGCAGGTACGGCTGAAAGAAATCAGGGAAATAATAGCATCCATTCAACACGACCTGGCCAATGGCTGTGATTCGGTATTGCTACAGGGCGACTTGAACCATACCCCCGATATGCCCGAATATAAAAGCTTGCAGGGGGTTGGCCTGGTAGATACATTCACGAAACATACCACCGGCGATGGCTATACCTTCGATACCATCAACCCCACCCGGCGAATCGATTACATATACGCTGCGGGCACCCTGGCCACACAACTACAGCGCAGCGCAACCCTGTTCGAAGGCAACTTCCGGATGAATAACCAAGATCCGCGGAGTTTTGCATTGAGCGATCATATTCCGGTGCTGGCAGATTTTGTTTTATGAACGAGGGTTGCTTTACATCAACGGGATTTTTTATTTCCTTATCAACGGCTGACATTGCCGATATGATGCTAACACTCTTTCCATTTCCTTCCAAAGTTCTACCTTAGCACGATGGAGAAAAAGCTGTTTTTGCTGGATGCGATGGCCCTGGTGTTCCGGGCGTATTACGCGCTGATACGGAACCCGAGAATTACTTCCAAAGGTTACAATACCAACGCCCAGTTCGGGTTTACCAATACCCTGCTGGAGCTGATCAATAACCGCAAGCCCACCCATATGGCCGTGTGTTTCGATACCCATGCGCCAACCGAAAGACATACCGATTTCGCCGACTACAAAGCCAACCGGCAGGAAGCGCCCGAAGACCTGCTGGCGGCCGTTCCCGATATCAAAGAGATCATCCGCGGGTTCAATATCCCGGTCATAGAATCAGACGGGTACGAAGCCGACGATATCATCGGGGCGCTCAGTAAACAGGCGGCTGATCGCGGGTTTGAGGTGTATATGGTAACGCCCGATAAGGATTACGGGCAACTGGTGACGGAAAAAATAAAAATCTATAAGCCGGGCTACCAGGGTGGCGATCCCGAAATACTGGGCCCGGAGGAGATCTGTACCAAATGGAACATCCGGTCGGTAGACCAGGTGGTGGATATGCTGGGCCTGATGGGCGACGCCGTGGATAATATACCCGGCATTGCGGGCGTGGGCGAAAAAACCGCCGCCAAACTGCTGGCTGAATACGAAACCCTGGAAAATGTATTGCAGAACGCCGATAGCATCAAAGGCGCGCTGGGCGAAAAAATAAGGAAGGGACGCGACAATGCCATCCTGAGTAAAAAACTGGCTACCATCATCACCGATGTGCCGGTGAAATTTCACGAAGAGGAATTCCGGCTCACCGACTGGAACCGGGAAGTGCTGCTCGATATTTTCACCAAGCTCGAATTCAGAACCATAGCCCAACGGTTGCTGGGTGAGTCCATTATTGTAGGCGACCGGTCGGGCGGCGGTACCGTGGTGCAGACAGACCTGTTTGGCAATACCGTAGAAACCGCCGCTGCTAAAAAAACAGCGAAGCCGGTAGAAGAAGAAACCCTCGTTGTATCCGGACCGGCAAAGAACATCAGCAATACACAGCATACCTATACAGCCGTTACTGATCATGCCGCACTGAAAGACCTGGTGGCGGCTATCAATCAACAGAAAGAACTGTGCTTTGATACCGAAACCACCGGTATTGATGCCAACAACTCCGAACTGGTGGGCATGAGTTTTTCCTGGAAACCATACGAGGCTTATTACGTGCCCTGCCCCGCTGATCGGGAGCAAACCCTCGCCATACTGGATATCTTCAAACCTGTTTTCAACAACAGCAACATCCTGTGGATCGGGCAAAATATAAAGTTTGATATGCTGGTGCTTCGCTGGCACAATATTACCATAGCCGGCGATATTTTCGATACCATGCTGGCGCACTATGTGGTAGACCCCGAGGGTAAAAGAAGCATGGACATGCTCAGCGCACAATACCTGGGCTACGAGCCGGTGCCTATTGAAGAACTGATCGGCAAAAAAGGAAAGAACCAGGGCAATATGCGCGATGTGGAGCTGGAGAAGATTACCGCCTATGCCGCAGAGGATGCCGATATTACCCTGCAACTGAAACAACACCTGCTGCCCGAGCTGAAAGAGAAATCGGTGGAAAAAGTGTTTTACGAAGTGGAAAACCCGCTGGTGAAAGTACTGGCCGACATGGAATTTGAGGGTGTGAAAGTAGATACGGATTTCCTGGCAGAATATTCTAAAGTGCTGGAAGCCGAAGCAAAGCAGGCAGAAGAAAAAGTGTACGAACAGGCAGGCGTGCGCTTCAATCTGGCATCGCCCAAGCAACTCGGAGAGGTATTGTTCGATAAACTGAAGCTGGACCCTAAAGCCAAAAAAACCAAAACCGGCCAATACGGTACTGGTGAAGATGTATTGCTGAAGCTGTCGAACAAAAGCAAAATAGTCGAAGATATCCTCACCTATCGCGAACTCACCAAGCTGAGGTCTACCTATGTAGATGCCCTGCCATTGCTGGTGAATCCGAAAACGGGCCGGGTGCATACCACGTATGCACAGGCTGTGGCTGTTACCGGCAGACTGGCCAGCAACAATCCCAACCTGCAGAACATACCAGTACGAACCGCCAAGGGCCGGGAGATAAGGAAAGCCTTTATTGCCCGCGATGCGCAACACATGCTGCTTTCGGCGGATTACTCACAGATAGAGCTGCGCATTGTAGCCGCCATCAGCGGTGACCCGGAAATGTGCGAAGCTTTTCGCCTCGGTAAAGACATCCACGCTGCTACTGCGGCGAAAGTATACAATGTGCCTGAAGCAGACGTGACCAAGGAACAACGGTATAAAGCCAAGAGCGTAAACTTCGGCATCATCTACGGACAGGGTGCTTTCGGACTGGCCGATAACCTGGGCATCAGCCGTACAGAAGCCAAAGAAATCATAGACAACTATAAAAAGCAGTTTGCTGCCATCGACCAGTACATGCACAACAGCATTAATTTTGCCCGGGAGCATGGGTATGTGCAAACGCTGATGGGACGCAAACGCTGGCTGCGCGATATCAATTCCTCCAACTTCACCGTACGCGGCTATGCAGAGCGCAACGCCATCAATTCACCGATACAGGGCAGCGCGGCAGATATGATCAAACTGGCCATGATAAAAGTACATGCCGCCATGAAAAAAGCAAACATGCGGAGTAGAATGATATTACAGGTGCACGATGAACTCATTTTCGATGCCATAAAAGAAGAAGCCGCCGATCTCAAAGCCCTCATCATTGAAAATATGCAAACGGCTATGCCGCTCCCGAACGACGTGCCGGTAGTGGCCGAGGTGGGCGAAGGCCGCAACTGGCTGGAAGCTCATTAATTTCCGCATGGCGAGCCCTAAGGAGAAAAGGAATTTACCGAAAAA
Organism: Agriterribacter sp.; assembly: GCA_037190905.1. Lineage (GTDB taxonomy): Bacteria > Bacteroidota > Bacteroidia > Chitinophagales > Chitinophagaceae > Agriterribacter. The sequence continues at coordinate 306,266 of JBBCKG010000015.1, forward strand.
ATACTCTACTATTTTGGTGGACTATTTGATGATTGTATATTTGCTGTATCTTTATTAATACCAGAGTCGTGTATAGGAACATACGTTTTCCTTCGTGTGTGTACTATACTCGATGAAAAATTGCGATAAGTTTTTTACCTGTTAGTGGTTGTAAGCTGGAGCGGATATGGAGAATGAAAAAGAATACCATATAAATGCTGTTGAAATAAACAACAGTAGTTTTCGGGAAATAATTCGGATATATTACCCGGTATTGTGTCGTTTGGCCGGGCGCATATTGGCCGACAGTGCTGAAGCGGAGGATGTGGTAACGGATGTGTTTGTAAGCGTATGGCAGCAGCGTTTGGAATTCTCTGCCATTAGTCAGCTAAAAAAATACTTATATACTGCTGTGCGCAACCGGTGCCTGAATGTGCTCCGAACCCGGATGCGGGAAAAACAACGCCACGAAGATTTTACAAGGATACACCACCACAACGACAATGCTATCGACAACGAAATCATTTATGCCGAATTGCTGGCGGAGGTACGAAAAGAAATGGAATCGCTTTCCCCCCGGATGAGAGAGGTTTTTTATCTGGCTTATTTCCGGAGTATGACCAATGATGAAATTGCCCGGAATCTTCAGTTATCTAACCAAACCGTAAGAAACCAGAAAGCATCTGCTTTATCCATTCTCAGAAAATTGATAAAACCGCGCCTGCAAGGGCCTGTAATTGCCCTTTTGATGTGGTGGCAGGGGATGGCCTGAAAAAAGAGTTCATTTTTCTCTGCGTCCTTTGCGTAATACTCTGCGTTCTTTGCGTGCAGAATTCGTTGGGATTGTTCTCGCGAAGCCGCTAAGAACCGCTAAGCTCGCGAAGTAAGTCTTTCTGGTCACTCTTCTCGGCGTCCTTTGTGTATCTCTGCGCTCTTTGCGTGAAACCTTCGCTGAGGTCATTCTCGCAAAGCCGTTAAGAACCGCTAAGCTCGCGAAGTAAGTCTTTCTGGTCACTCTTCTCGGCGTCCTTTGTGTATCTCTGCGCTCTTTGCGTGAAACCTTCGCTGCGATCGTTCCCGCGAAGCCGCTAAGAACCGCTAAGTTCGCGAAGCAAGTCTTTCTTGTCACTCTTCTCTGCGTCCTTTGCGTACCTCTGCGCTCTTTGCGTGCAATCTTCGCTGCGATCGTTCTCGCGAAGCCGCTAAGAACCGCTAAGCTCGCGAAGTAAGTCTTTCTTGTCACTCTTCTCTGCGTCCTTTGCGTTTTCTCTGTGCTCTTTGCGTGCAATCTTCGCTGAGGTCATTCTCGCAAAGCCGCTAAGAAGCGCGAAGTCCGCAAAGTGTGTCTTTCAGGGTGCCTTTCTCTCTGCGCTCTTTACGTGCAATCTTCGCTGTGATCGTTCCCGCCAAGCCGCTGCCTATGCCACATTTATTTTTTTTCCCTTTTCATAGTACAAACCGTACAACGCGGTGTTTATACAGTAACAAACGTGACGACAATGGACGACTTGCTGTATATATCCCGGCTGATCAGGAAAAGTTGGTCAGACGAGCTTACGGAAGGGGAGCGAAAGCACCTGAACGCCTGGATAAACAGGAGTGAAGCCAATCGTGACTTATTCGAGAAAGCAGCAGAAGGGCTGGAAGACGAATTACGCAGGCTGGAAGCGTATGATATAGCACAGGCAACTGAACGAATTTTTGCCCGGGCCAACCTTCAGCAAAGCGGAGATGCTGCTTTTGAAAGCAGCCAGACCAGCAGAAATAAACGCCGTTGGATGATGGCGGCATCCGCAATATTAGTGGTTTCGCTGACCCTATGGTTGGTGTTGTCGGAAAGGGGAGAAAATACAAGGCTCACAAAGCAGGATTCCCTACCGGCAAAGCAGAATATAAAAATAGTACCGGGAGGAAACAATGCCGTGCTGACCCTTTCGGATGGTACCCGTATCATTCTTGACAGCGCAGACAATGGCCCGATCAGTCAGCAGGGCGGATCGGATATCATCAAACTGGAAAGCGGAAAACTCGCCTACACCAGCGGAGCCTCAGGCAATGGAAATGCCCGTCCTATATATAATACCGTCAGCACGCCCCGCGGTGGTCAATACCAGGTGATCCTGCCAGACGGCTCTATGGTATGGCTCAATGCTGCTTCTTCTGTATCGTTTCCTGCTGAATTTGAAAACAACACGAGACTCGTAACGGTAACGGGCGAAGTGTATTTTGACGTGAAACCTTTGATAAACTCGAAAACCAAAGAAAAAATACCGCTTGTGGTAAAAGTAGCCTCGTCTTCTGGGGTGGTGGTTGGAGAGGTGAAGGTGTTGGGTACGCAATTCAACATTAATGCCTATGATGATGAGGGCGCAATACAAACCACCCTGCTGGAAGGCGAAGTGCAATGTATAGATGCACACGGTAGTGCGATGCTGAAACCAGGCCAGCAGGCAACTTATACGGGAACGGGCATACAGGTAAAAAAGGAGGTGAACACCGACAGAATAGTAGCCTGGAAAAATGGGCATTTCATTTTTGAAAGTGAGAGTATAGAAAATATTATGCGGCAGATCAGCAGATGGTATGATATAGAAGTGTCGTATAAGGGCGCCATTAGCCGGGAGGTGTTTTCGGGCATCGTCAGCCGAGCGGCCAACCTGGAACAGGTGCTGACAATAATGGAAACCGGTGGAGTGAAGTTTAAAATTGAAGGAAGAGAAATAATGGTTATGCAATAAAAATAGTGGGTTATTCTAAAAGTACAGGAAGTGTTGGTAGCACTTCCTGCGGAACGTTTGGAATAATCTTTACAAACAAACGGCTAAGTATTGTTCATTCTTTAATCCAAACAAATCAAAGGTATGATTTTAAAGACTAATTGCTTTCGGTCTCTCAACCGGAGAACCGTTCCCAAAACGTTGCTCATTATGAAATTGCTATCGGTTTTCATGCTGGCAGCCAGCCTGCAGGTTAGTGCAAAAGGGTTTTCGCAATCCATAACATTGCATAAGAAAAACATTACACTTCCCCAATTGTTCAGAGAAATCAATAAACAATCGGGGTATCAGTTTTTTTACAGAGATGCACTGCTGAGTAACGCTGGCAAAATGAGCATCAGCGTAACAAATGCACCAATTGAGCAGGTGCTGGATATATGTTTTAGAAACCTGCCGGTGTCGTATACCGTTGTGGAGAAAACCATTGTGGTAAAGGAAAAGCCATCGTTAGTAAATAATGACGGTACAGGCATGGTGGTGCAGGCTCCCATCACCGGTGTGGTGAGGGATGAAAGCGGCGCGCCGCTGGCCGGGGTTTCTGTTATAGTTAAAGGCACCTCAAAAGGTACGAGTACCGATGAAAAGGGAGCTTTTACGATAGACGCCAGTGAAGGCGATGAACTGGAGCTCTCCATCATAGGGTATAAAACCCGTACAGTGCGGGTGGGCGCCACCCGTCAACTTGAGATTTCCATGGAAGTGGAAATATCCGAAGAAAAAGATATTGTGGTAGTAGGATATGGTGTGCAGCGAAAAGTAAGTACTACCAGCGCAGTATCGCAGGTGAAAAGCGAAGATCTGGTAAGGCGCCCTGTATCTAACCTGCAGCAGGCATTGCAGGGGCAGGCACCCGGCCTCACGGTATTGGACAGGGGTGGAGCACCCGGCGCTTCGGCTGCTACCATCCGCGTGCGTGGTATCACTACTTTCTCAGGGAATGAAGACAACAGTTCGCCGCTCGTGATCGTAGATGGGGTAGAACAACCTATGTCGACCCTGAACCCCGAAGACGTGGATAATATTTCTATCCTCAAAGACGCTTCTTCCACCGCTATCTATGGTTCGCGCGCTGCCAACGGCGTGATATTGATTACCACCAAGCGCGCCAAAGCGGGTAAAGTGCAGGTAGCCTACCATGGTTTCTACGCCATCCAGCAATCTACCAATAACCCGGAAAATATGGAAACCGAAACCTATATGCGCTATCAGCAACTGGCGCATACCAACCAGGGGCTGGCCGTTCCTGCCCGGTATTCAGACTCCGCGATCAATGCATGGACGACTGCAACCGATCGTTATCGGTTCCCCCACGCAAATACCTGGTTTCAAACGGTACTAAAAGCTGCTCCACAACACAGTCACAATATCTCATTAAGCGGAGGCAACGAGTTTTCCCGCACCCGGGTGAGCATGCGGTATATGGACCAGGACGGCATCGCGCCCAATTATGGCGCCAATATCAGGGAGTTCAGGATCAGCAACGATATGCAGCTTCACAAAAAACTGAAGTTGAGCAGCGATGTGAACTACCGCTACAATATGGCTAAAAGCCCCTTCGCCACGGATGTATTCAATCGCTTTCTGCACGGCACCTTGTTTGCAGCGCCGAAGTATCCGGACGGAACCTACGGGTTGAGCCAGCAGGGATTCAATCCGCTGTTGCTGGCAGAGCAATCCGGTTACCGGCGTGCCGCTACCAACTATATTTTCGCCAATGGCAAGCTAGACTACCAGGTATTGGAAGGACTCACGCTGACTGCCCAGGTTTCTGCCGTAGTGGAAATGTTCGATGAGAAAGCCTATCGGAACAAAGTGGATAATTTCGATAGTCTTACCGGACGGCGTTACCAGATGGCCAACAATGCGTTAACGGAAACCCGTAACCGCTATCGTGAAATAACCACTAACTACCTGGCCAGCTATACCAGGCAACTGGGTGATCATGAAATAAAAGCACTGGCTGGTTTTTCGGAGCTGTATAATACCGGTGATACCCTTACTGCCTACCGCGAAAGATTTTATAACAATGACATCCAGTCTCTTGAGCAGGGAGCGAACGATGCTACCAAACACAATAGGGGCGTTGAGTACAAATACGGGCTCCGTTCTTATTTTGCCAGGATCAACTATTCTTTTGCCGACCGGTATTTGCTGGAGGTAAACGGGCGTTACGACGGGTCATCACGCTTCACCGGCAACAGACAATACAGTTTCTTTCCCTCTTTTTCAGCAGCCTGGAGAATTACCGAAGAGCAATTTTTTGAAAATCTCAACACACCGTTCAACGAGTTGAAGATAAGGGGGTCATGGGGCCAAACCGGCAACCAGTCCGTAGCGCTCTATAGTTATTTTGCTTCACTGTCGCAGAGTTCGTACAGCTTTGGCGGCCAAACCGCACCAACCTTGTCGCAAACTGTGTTGGCCGACCCCACCATATCCTGGGAAACCAATACGCAGACCGATATAGGGCTGGAAGGCGCCTTGCTCGACAACCGGCTTAGTTTTTCTGCCGACTATTACAAAAAAAGAACCACAGACATCCTGCTGAATTTACCATTACCGGTTGTCACAGGATTTCTGACTTCTGCTCAGAACGCCGGAACCATAGACAATAAAGGGTTTGAATTCACACTGGGCTACCGCGACAATGCCGGTAAACTGAGGTATGCTTTCAGCGCCAATATGGCCATCAATCACAACAAAGTGATCGATCTGAAAGGAGGCGGTCCGTTCATCAACAGTTCTTACGACCTCGACCCCCGGTATATCGTGATGGTAGGCCTGCCATTTAACGCCCACTGGGGTTATAAAACAGACGGCTACTTTCAGAGCCAGGAAGAAATAGACAATTACCCCACCATTGCACCCAATACCCAACCGGGCGATGTTAAGTATGTAGATCTGAACAAAGACGGGCAGATCAATGCCGACGACTGGACGATGATCGGCAACCCGTTTCCCAAATACACCTTCGGCGCAACCGGCGATATCAGTTATGCGGGCTTTACGCTGAATGTACTTTTCCAGGGAGCAGCAGATGTAGACACGCGTTTGTCAGGTGCCCTGTCTGAATACGGTATTTTTGAAGGGTTCACCCATAAAATCATCACAGACAACTACTGGACGCCCGAACGCCGCGACGCTAAGTTTCCCCTGCCCAGAAAAAGCGACCAGCGCAATGTGAATACTTCAGACCGGCTGATCATAGACGGATCGTACCTGCGCCTGAAAAACCTGCAACTGGCCTATGCAGTTCCGGTGACACTGGTAAGGAAAGCGGGTATAAGCAACGCAAGGGTATACCTGTCTGCCACCAATCTGCTGACTTTTTCTAAACTGAATGAGTGGAACATCGATCCCGAAGCAGTGTCTGGCAGAGGTACTTACTATCCGCAGACCAGGCTGTATACCCTGGGCGTAAACCTCAATTTCTAATCCTTCAATTTTCTTTATAATATGAAACGCTTTTCTAAATATACAGCGCTTGTAACAACGATATCGCTGGTCGTTTTCAGCGCCTGCAAAAAAGATATACTGGATACCGTACCCAACGACAGGGTGTCTTCCGCTATTTTCTGGAAAACAGCAACCGATGGCATCTACGCAGTGAATGCGATCTACGGCTCCCTGGACGCTGTAAACCTGTTTGCTTTAGACGGCATCACAGATATCGGACATACCAATACCACGTTTACCGTGGAGTATAATATTGAGAACGGTACCTACGATGCCGCTCATTCGAGAATCCAGACGGAATGGGAGAACGGTTATCGGTCTGTTTTTCTTGCCAACGATGTATTGAGCAATATCGATAAGATTACGACCTCGAATACAGCCCTGATAGAGCGCCTGAAATCTGAAGCCAGGGTGCTGAGGGCATACGCTTATATGAAGCTCACCGGCTTATACGGGGATGTGCCTTTGATCACGCAGCCCATCAGCGCATCGGAAGGGTTGGTAATAGAAAGAACGGCACAGGCTGCGATCTGGTCGTTCATTAACCAGGAGTTGACAGAGGCAGCAGGCGCCTTACCGGTGTCGTACGATAATGCTGATAAGGGGCGCGTTACGAGAGGAGCTGCCTGGGCGCTCAAAGCCAGGGCCAGCTTGTGGGCGGGCAACTATGCAGAAGCCGCCGCCGCTGCAAAAGACGTTATGGACCTGAATGTATATGGGCTGCTGGAAGCATATAGCAACCTGTTTACCTATGAACATGAGAACAGCAAAGAGGTGATACTCGATAAGCAGTTTGTAGCAGGAACCAATACGCACAATGCTTTTGCCTATATGGCGCCGTACAGTCAGCGAAACAGCAGCAGTAACTTCGTACCCACGAAGGCTTTGGCTGATATGTACACCATGCAGAATGGGAAGGATATTACAGACCCCGCCTCAGGGTTCGATCCCCGCAATCCCTATGCTGGCCGCGACCCCAGAATGCGGTACACCATGTTCGTAGACGGAGATCCGCTGCCCAGCGGTATATTGTTTGAGCCCGTTCCGGGCCGGGGTGGTGAAGATGAAGTGGGAAAAACGCAGTATAATACCAGCACCGGCTATTCGCTCAAAAAATACATCGTGGATGAAGACCTGACCACACCCGGGGCCAGCGGGCTGAATTTTATTTTGTTGCGCTATGCCGAGGTATTGCTTACCTATGCAGAAGCCAAAATAGAACTCGACCAGATAGATGCCTCGGTGTATGCAGCTATCAATGAGGTGAGAACGCGGCCGGACGTGGGACTGCCTGCTTTAGCTACCGGTATGACGCAGAACGAGCTGCGTGAGGCAGTGCGGAGAGAAAGAACCATAGAATTGGCTTTTGAAGGATGGCGCCTGTTTGACATCAGAAGATGGAGAACGGCAGAAACCGTCATGACGGGAAAGGTATATGGCATTACTTATTATGAAAACGATCAGCCCGTTACCATAGAAGTACCAAGTGTAAACAAGGTCTTTGACCCTTCAAAGCATTATCTCTGGCCGGTACCTCAGAAAGAAAAAGCCCTGAACCCATTATTAGGACAAAATCCGGGCTGGTAATATGCGCTTTGCATGGTAGCTTGTATGCCTTCCGCCAGGTTGCGATATGTAACTGTGCGGAGAATGCGGAAAGTGCTGCAATAGTTTTTTATACAGCTTGCTGCTGGTGGCGGAAGGATACTTCTAATAACACCTTCCGCCACCGATGCAGGAAGACGACAATAACATTAAATGATACACAAATGAAACAAAACTGCACGCCAATAGCAAGGACGATACTATGTTTTTGCCTTTCATTACTCGCGGTTTACGATGGATTTTCACAAGCTGCCCAAAAAAAGCCCAACATCATACTGGTGCTGGCAGACGATATGGGCTACAGTGACCTGGGTTGTTACGGCAATCCATTGATAAAAACCCCCTTTTTGGATAAAATGGCGCAACAAGGGGTAAAAGCCACCAGTTATGTAGTGACTTCACCAACCTGCACGCCCTCGCGCGTTTCACTGATCACAGGACGTTACTGCAGCCGTACCCCGCTGCTGGCGCCTATAGGTCCCGGTGATAAAAGAGTACTCCCCGCAGATGAGGTAACCATTGCCGAAATGCTTAAGCCGGCTGGCTATACTACAGCTATGGTAGGCAAATGGCATATGGGCGACTATGGAGATGGTCTGCCCAACAGACAGGGGTTTGACCTCTTCTATGGGATGTTGTACAGCCACGACTATCGTAAACCTTATGTAAAAACAGATACCGTTATCAAGATTTTCAGGAATACCGTTCCGGAGGTATGGGCGCCGCATGACAGTACGCTGAATGATCTGTATACAAAAGAATCGGTGCAGTTTATCAAAAAAGCAACACAACAAAAAAAGCCTTTCTTTCTGTACCTGGCGCACAATATGCCCCACCTGCCTATTGGAAAAGCCATTCCCCAACACCGCGCGGGAAGGTCGGCAGGTGGTGAACTGGGCGATGTAATAGAAGATATGGACAATGGCCTTGCCGCGATATGGAAAGCGGTGCAGGACGCAGGCGAAGCAGACAATACCATTTTTATTTTTACCAGCGATAACGGACCGTGGACAAACGCACCCCAACGGATGTACGAAGACGGATACACCAGGCCGTATCATGTAGGCGCCGCTGGTATTTTCCGTGGCTCAAAAGGCACCTCCTTCGAAGGCGGTCACCGGGTGCCGTTCATTGTGTACTGGAAGGGACGTACCCTGGCTAACGAAGTGATCACACAACCGTTTGCCAATATAGATGTGTTGCCAACCCTGGCTGAATGGGCCAAAGCACCGCTGCCCGACAGAACCCTGGATGGAGAATCGGTAGTAGGTTTGCTTACGCAAAAAAACCACAGCAAAAAACATAAGCCTATCTACTATCACAGCTATGTACTGGAAGGTGTGCGGGATGGAGACTGGAAGCTGAGGGTCACTAAAAAAGATAACCAGGAGGTATTTGAGTTGTTCAACCTTTCCTGGGATCCGGCTGAAAGGGTGAACCTTTACAACGAAGCCTCCTACAATACGCAACGGGAACACCTGACAACACTGTTCAATGCCTTCCCGGCGAAGTAGTAAGCAGATAGCCGGTTGGCGCAGCAGCCGGACGGTATGGTTTAACAACCGGATGCCCTTTTTTAACACAAAACAACTTGTATGAAAAAGATTCTTTCATTTTTTGCCGGCATGCTGATTTCAGCGGTTACACTGGCGCAACCGACAGCCAAAAAGCCCAATGTAATTTATATTTACGCAGACGATCTGGGATACGGGGAACTCGGTTGCTATGGGCAACAAAAAATAAAGACGCCGCATCTGGACAACATTGCAAAAGAAGGTCTGCGGTTTACACAGCATTATACCAGCGCTCCGGTATGCGCACCCGCCCGCGCTATGCTCATGACGGGCAAACACAGTGGACATTCGTATATACGTGGCAATTATGAACTGGGTGAATTCGAAGACGAGCGAGAAGGAGGCCAAATGCCGCTTCCGGAAGGTACCTTTACTATAGCACACCTGATGAAAAAGGCAGGCTATGTAACCGGATTGATTGGTAAATGGGGGCTCGGTGTGCACAATACTACCGGCGCCCCCGACAAGCAGGGCTTCGACTATTATTACGGATACCTGTGTCAGAAGCAGGCACATAACTTCTACCCCACCCATTTGTGGGAAAACGGAAAATGGGACACCCTGCGCAATCCGTTTTTTTACGTGCATCGACCGCTCACCCCCGGCGCCCCCGATTCGGCATTTGAAAACTTTAAAGGAAAGGATTATTCGTTGACGAAAATGGCGGAGAAAACCATTGATTTCATAAAGGAAAATAAAGACAAACCCTTCTTTTTATACCTGCCCTATACCGGTCCGCATGTATCGCTCCAGGCGCCGGAAGAAGCGGTCAGGGAATACATCGGACAATTCGAAGAGCAGCCATACTATGGCAACAGGGGCTATGCTTCCACCCAATACCCCCGATCTACTTATGCGGCCATGATAACTTATATGGATAAGCAAATTGGGAGGATCATGGCATTACTCAAAGAATTGAAGCTGGATGAGCATACCATTGTAATGTTCAGCAGCGATAATGGTACTACGTTCGATGTAGGAGGCGTGGATGCTGCTTTCTTCAATCTTACCGGCGGCCTGCGTGGCAGAAAGCAGGAACTGTACGAAGGCGGTATCCGGATACCATTCATAGCCCGGTGGCCGGGCAGGATACCCGCGGGTAAAGTAACAGACCACGTATCTGCACAGTTCGATATGATGGCTACGCTCGCCGAGCTTACCGGGCAGACAGCGCCGCCCAACGATGGCATTTCGCTTTTGCATACCCTCCTGGGCAACGAAGGCAAACAACGGCAACACCCCTTCCTCTATTTCGAATTTCCGGAAAGAACCGGCCAGGTGGCCATTCGCATAGGTAACCTGAAAGGTGTGAAAAGCAATATGAAAAAAGACAGGAATTCGCCCTGGGAGATTTACGACCTGAAAAATGATGCGACAGAAACCAGGAATCTTGCGTCGCAATACCCCGATCTGGCACGAAAATTTGAGCAAATATTACAGCAGCAACACCGCCCGGCCCATATCCGCGACTGGGAGTTTATAGAACCTAAATTTTCTGTAAAAAATTAAAAGCTATATTACTGTTGTGTTCAATGCCAGCCTGTCGTTAAATTCTTAATAGATATGTTGGGAAGTGATTATGTCGTGTATTGACCCATTTTACGTCAAAACAGTAATATCCGGTATGTTAACAGGAAAGCATGTTGTTGCAATTATATTGGCCGCGTTTTTAGCAAGTGTCGTCATCCGAACTCCTAATTTACTGCGCCCCTTATCAAAACATCATGAATATTTACCTGCGGTTGTCCTAATAAACGCAATATCGTGGAAGCAGGCAGGCGGCGGACATATATTTAATTATACTCCTGTAATGAATTACCAGAATAAAGGAGATAAGTTTTTGGGTAAAGATATAGTAACGAAGGACGGCAATATTGTCTATCTGTCAATAGGACCCGGCTGGTATGTACTGCCATATTTCTTTTTTATCATAACAGATCTGCCCTTTTCTGTCACCGGCTTAAGGATATTAAATCTTCTTTTCGGGCTGATAACAATAATGTTATGTATATCATTATTCAGTTCCATACTATCAAAAGAGTACGGAAAAAGGAATATGGTAATTGTATCCGCTTGCCTGGTGATGCTTTTTTCGCCGGCCATATTATGGTATACCGGTAACGGATATACACATACTTCGGTTGTACTTCCATTTGCTATATCGGCAATGCTGGTTTTGATGCCAATGCTTGAATCAGCAAGCGGGATCACTTATGCAAGATTGCTTCTGCTGTTTTTTCTACTTTTGATTGGTATATATGTGGATTGGTTTATACTTTTTATAGGAATAAGTACCATTTTGTATTCCCTGTTTAAGTTGAGGAAGGATCGCAGGTTCCTGCTTCTGGCTGCAATTGTTGCTGCCGCTTTGATTTGTGGAGTTGCACTGATTTTTTGGCAGTTTGCATCTTATGCAGGGTTCAACGAAACCAAACAGTATTGGGAAGGTCGCTTTCAAATAAACCGATCGCTCCCGGGCTTACGTAAAACAGGTATGCTGATGATGCATTTTGGTACTGCGTACCTGCCGCTGTTGATAGCGCTGCTACTTTGCCTGGCAACTTCATTGAGAAAAGAAAAGGTATTACTCTCAGGAAGGGAAAAGCCATTTGTTGTAATATGGGGAAGTGCTATCGTATTATATCATGTGAGCTTTTTGAATTGGTCATTTGTCCACGAGTTCTCTGTCATTCCGGCCGCCCCATTTATATCGTTCTTATTTGCAAAATGTTTGAGTGAGATTAGTATAAGACTGGAATCTCTGATAGTTCGGCGAATAATCATTTCAGTCATACTGCTTGGTATTGCGCAATATTACTACCTGAACCCGCCCGGAGAAACATCAATGAATGGGACGCGGTATGATACATATGAAGTGCTGGGAAGAGGCCTGAGCAAGATAGATGGCGAGCATAGGATATTCATGAACATGCAAGAAGTATACCCGATGGTAGAATATTACGCAGGGCGAAACCTGACCAATGCTGAAGATACGGTGCAGGCAAAGGCTTTTATGAGAGAATGGGGAATTAAAGAAGCTGTGTGGGTGGAACAGGAAGGACTTGTTCTTAAACAAATTTTATACTTAAAAGATTAGCCTGACAGCTTCTATGGAATCAATCGGGAAAATGTTTAGTAAAGCCCCTTACAATTTACAAATACTAAAATAGCGGCTATTGGTTTTTTTTCAGTTTTTAGTACCTTCATTCTCCAAACTGAACTGCGCATGTCGTCTCCTTCGGAAAATCAATCCGGTTCCCATCTCCGCCGTACCCTTGGGCCACTCATGTTGTGGGGATTAGGTGTGGGATATGTGATTTCAGGTATGTATTTCGGCTGGAACCTCGGGCTGGCAGAAGGCGGTACTTACGGGCTGGGCCTGGCCACCCTCATTATCATTCTGCTTTATATTACATTTACATTTTCCTATACTGAACTGGCTTGTGCCATTCCCAAAGCGGGCGGTGTATTTGACTATGCAACCAGGGCGCTGGGAAAAAATGCCGGTTTTTTGGCGGGTATGGCGCAGCTCATAGAGTTTGTATTTGCCCCGCCTGCCATTGCTGCGGCCATCGGGGCTTATTTTCACCTTTTCTTTCCGCAGATACCCGTAACCGTTATTGCCATTGTGGCTTATATGTTGTTTACGGCGCTGAATATATCGGGTGTGAAAGCAGCCGCTACCTTTGAGCTGGTGATCACCATACTGGCGGTGGCGGAGTTGCTGGTCTTTGCCGGGGCCACCCTGCCACACTTTGAAATAGAAAACATCCGGGCCAATGCTTTGCCAAATGGCTGGACAGGCGTATGGGCAGCTATTCCTTTTGCCATATGGTTTTTTCTGGCCATAGAAGGCGTAGCCAATGTAGCCGAGGAAGCGATAAATCCGCAGCGCAACATTCTGATTGGCTTCGGATCGGCATTGCTGACACTGATTGTTTTATGCATCCTCACTTTTCTATCGGCTGTTGGTGTAGCAGGGTGGGAGGCGGTGGTATATCCGGCGCCTGGCGCCGAGCCCTCCGATTCGCCACTGCCGCTGGCGCTGGAGAAGATCACCGGCGATAACGCCTGGCTTTATCACCTGTTGATTTCCATTGGTTTACTCGGACTGATCGCGTCGTTTCACGGCATTATCCTGGCTGCAGGAAGGGCCACTTTTGAATTTGGCCGGGTTGGTTATATACCTGCTGCCTTTGGTAAAGTGCACCGGCGGTTTAAAACACCTGCCAATGCCTTGCTCATCAATATGGGAATAGGAATTATCGCCCTGCTCACCGGTAAAACGGGGCAGATCATTACCCTGGCATGCTTCGGCGCACTTACCCTCTATATTTTTTCCATGATCACCGTTATCGTACTTCGTAAAAAAGAACCGGGTATGGAACGACCTTTTCGCGCTCCCTTATATCCATACTTCCCTGTGATCGCGCTGATTATTGCCATAGTTTCGCTTATTGCTATGATTACCCTCAACGGGCTGCTTGCACTAGTTTATTTCGGAATACTCATTATTAGTTATTTGTGTTTTCATCTATTTGTAAAAAAATAATAATATGCCTCCAACCAACACGTCCGCCCGTCTTATCAAACAGTTAGCAGAGCAGAACATTCAAAAAGTAAAACTGGCGGTCACTGATATTGATGGCGTTCTCCGCGGAAAAGTAATCAGTTTTGAAAAATTTGTTTCCATTGCAGAAACGGGCTTCGGATTCTGCGATGTAGTATTTGGATGGGATGCAGGCGATGTGGCCTACGATAATGTAAAGGTAACGGGATGGCATACCGGCTATCCTGACGCCACTGCTACCATAGACCTGAATACCTTCAGACGTATACCCTGGGAAAACGATATGCCCTTTTTCCTGGCCGATTTCAGCGGCCAGTCCGGAAACTGTACACCCGTTTGTCCCCGGACGCTGCTGCGCAATGTTATACAGGCTGTTCAAAACGCCGGTTACCAGGCATTTTGCTCCCAGGAGTTTGAATGGTTCAACCTGGAAGATAATGCGCGACAGTTGTACGAAGGGAAATTCCGCGACCTGACGCCGATGACCAATGGCATGTTTGGTTACTCCGTGTTGAGGGCGTCTCAGCGAAGCGCCTTCTTCAACGACCTGTTCGACCTGTTAAAAAAGTTTGGCGTGCCGCTGGAAGGCATTCATACAGAAACAGGCCCCGGTGTATATGAGGCGGCGATTACGTACTCAAGTCCGCTGGAAGCAGCAGACAGAGCAGTGCTTTTCAAAACCAGCGTAAAAGAGATCGGTTTTCGCCATGGGGTACTACCCACATTCATGGCCAAGTTCAGCGAAAACCTGCCCGGTTGCAGCGGCCATGTACACCAGAGCATCTGGTCGGAAGACGGCAAAAAAAACCTGTTTTACGATAAAAAAACCACGAATCACATCAGCCCCTTAATGGAGAGCTTTATAGCCGGTCAGTTGCATTGCCTGCCCTGGGTACTTCCCATGTATGCACCAACTGTGAACAGCTACAAACGCCTGGTGGAAGGCGCCTGGGCGCCCACCACACTCACCTGGGCGGTAGACAACCGCACTACCGCGCTGCGCGCTTTGCCCGGAGGCGAAAAATCTGCAAGACTCGAAACACGTGTAGTGGGATCAGACTCGAACCCCTACCTGGCCATGGCAGCCTGCCTGGCTACAGGACTGTATGGTATAAAAAATAAAATGAAGCTGAAAGAGCCTGAAACCATTGGGAATGGCTATACCAATACGGCCAATGGCGTGCTCCCCACAAACCTGTGGCAGGCAACGCAGGCGATGAAAGAATCAGACCTGGCAAAACAACTGTTTGGAGATGATTTTGTAGCACATTTTGCCGCTACACGGGAATGGGAATGGAGACAGTTCAGTAAAGTGGTTACAGATTGGGAACTGAAGCGGTATCTTGAGATCATCTGATATTGTAATCATCAACGAATGAGAATTATTCTTATTGCAGTTTTTTGTGCCTGCTTTTGTAATGCAACAGCACAACTCACCGTAGCGGATATTAAAGCGCTGGAGCTGGGGCAAACCTTCGAAGATATGGCCGAACCTGTTGCTGCGCAATTCAACAACAACATTACCTTCTACGAAGGCAACGCACACGATGCTTACCGGATCGTGTGTCCCGAGGCCGACTCTTCCTTCATCACCAAAAAGAACCGGGCAATATTCGATACCTATGGTGGCGCAAAGGTTACCTACCAATTCGCGGAAGGCAGGCTTATTGCCGTAGAAATAAGGTTTGAATTTACGGCGGAGCAGGAGGAGAAAGAGCGCTTTGCCCATACGCTGCAATCGATGGTGAATGATTTTGCAGCCGATGCAGATTTCATCGCATGGAGAAACCCACAGGGAGAGGCGTTCGATACCGGCAAGATAATACAGGAGGTGAAAACCGGCTGCGATAGGGCAGCAGACAATGCTCGTTATCAGGAGCAAAAGGGAATGTTAGGGGCAGCCGCCTGGGAGGTACATAAAAGAGTAAACAATATACCCAGGCACAAATGGGTAACTTTGCAGGTCTTCAAAACTTTTGCAACATCGTATGCCTATTCAGGCTGCGTGACCGTTGCAGAGTTGGTAGTGACCAACGAACATTTTATTAACCTGTACAATACCATACAAAGTGTTAAAATAGCGTATGAAGAAATGGATACAGCAGAAGAAATCTTATAACCGTTTTTAAACATTTATAAAACACTCCATAAGTATATGATTTTCGAAAAAGTACATCAGTTTAATTTTCCCACTACCATACGTTTCGGAGCGAATGTGGTAAAGGAGCTGCCGGCTTATTTAAAAGCAAACGGGTTGAAGTCGCCCCTGATCGTGACAGACCCAACGGTTGCGCAACTCCCGTTTTTCAAGAGTATAGTAGCTGATTTGCAGGCGGCTGGACTTTCAGCAGCAGTATTTTCAGACATCCACAAAAACCCCGTAAAGTCAGACGTGTACAAGGGCGTGGAGGTTTGGGATGCAACGGAAAGAGACTGTGTGGTGGGTATTGGCGGTGGTGCAGGATTGGATGTGTCTAGAGCTATACTCCTGCGTATTAATCACCGGGAAGATCTTTTCAAGTACGACGACCTGGTCGGAGGCGATGTATATGTTACCAACGACGTACCGCATTTCGTGACCATACCTACTACCTCAGGAACCGGCAGCGAAGTGGGACGCAGCGCCATCATTGCAGATGACGAAACACATCAGAAAAAAATATTGTTTTCGCCCAAGCTGCTGGCGAAAATGGTGTTTGCAGATCCCCTGCTTACCATGGATATACCCGCGCCCATTACGGCTGCCACCGGTATGGATGCGCTTACCCACAATATGGAAGCCTACCTGGCAAAAAACTATCATCCGCTCTGCGATGGAATTGCGCTGGAAGGCATCCGGCTGATCAACGAATCGCTTGAGCAGGCCACCAACCGTCCCGATCTGGAATCGAAAAGCAAAATGCTGCTGGCCTCGATGATGGGCGCCATCGCTTTTCAAAAAGGGCTGGGCGTGGTACACTCACTGGCGCACCCTTTGTCGTCTTTGCTCGATACCCACCACGGCCTCGCCAATGCTGTAAACATTCCTTATGGTATGGAATTTAATATAGAAGGGTTTGAAGACCGGTTTGCCCGGATAGCAGAGGTGTTGAAACTGAAAGAACAAACCGGCGCCGCCGTGGTGCAATACCTTTTCGACCTCAATGCAAGGATCAATATTCCGCATCACCTGCGTGACATTGGCGTGAAAATGGAACATGTAGATACCCTTGCTGACCTGGCATTTGCCGATTTTGCACACCCCAATAACCCCAAGCCCGTATCCAGGGAAGATTTCAAACAACTGTACCTAAAAGCCCTGTAATGCAGAACAAAATAACGATCGGTGTTACGGATTGCAGTAAGTATAACAACTATGCCAGCTGGATAGCGGCATACGGACCGGAAGTAAACGTGATCAGGCTGTCGGCGTCGGAAGGAAACCTCGATGCACTTAGCCGGTGCAACGGCGTATTGCTGACGGGAGGAGAAGATGTACACCCCCGGTTTTACCACCAGCCGGAAATGTATGCTTATTGTTATAAAGATGATGTGAGTGAAGAAAGAGACGCATTTGAATGGAAGGTGCTGGAGTATACCGAAGCCAACAAGATGCCCGTAATGGGCATATGCAGAGGCTTGCAGATTGCCAATGTTTTTTTCGGCGGCACGCTTATACCCGATATCCCTGCCTGGGGAAAATACAACCATTCCAAGCTACCCGACGACAGCGACCGCTACCACGAAGTATCGGTAGATCCCAACTCGTGGTTGCATGGCATTGTGGGAGATACAACGGGTTTGATCAACAGTAACCATCACCAGTCTGCCGGCCGCGTCGGAACGGGGCTGATCGTATCTGCCCTGTCCCCGGACGGGGTGGTGGAAGCGCTGGAAAGAAAAGACCCTTCAGCGGGGGCACTGCTCTGTCTGGTACAATGGCATCCGGAGCGGATGAAGGATCAGCAGAGTAATTTTGTACAAAAAGTTCGCACTGTATTTATGGAAGCAGCACGAACGATGTAACCGTCAACAAAAAGAAAAAATACACATATGCAAATTATAAACCCGGCAACGGGCGAACTGATACGCGAAGTAGCAGAAGACAATACCAGCTCAGTAGCCCAAAAATATGAACAGGTGAAAGGAGGGCAGCAGTCCTGGAAAGAGGTGCCATTGGAAACCAGAATAGAAGCCCTTCGCAAATTCTATCATCTGTTGGAAGAAGAAAAGGACGAACTCGCAAAAACCCTTACCAGCGAAGTGGGAAAACCCCTCGGTCAATCGTACAACGAGCTGAACGGCGCCAGAACCCGCATCGCATTTTTTTTGGATAACTCCGCCAAATGGCTGGCAGAGGAATGGATAACCGAAGAAGGTGCCACCCGGGAAAAGATTGTATACGAACCCCTGGGCGTTATTGCCAACATCTCTGCATGGAACTATCCCTACCTGGTGGGCGTAAATGTATTTGTACCGGCATTGATAGGAGGAAACGGCGTTTTATACAAACCATCTGAATACGCTACGTTGACCGGACTGCATATACAACGACTGTTGTATAAGGCGGGAGTGCCCGAAGATGTTTTTCAGGTGGTAGTGGGCAGAGGGCAGGCCGGACAGGCTCTGCTGGATCTGCCGCTGAATGGTTATTTCTTCACCGGCAGCTATCGTACCGGCAGGTATATCGCCGAACAAACGGCATCGAAGCTGGTGCCCGTACAACTGGAGCTGGGTGGAAAAGACCCCTTGTATGTGATGGACGACGTAGAAGATGTAGATGCCGTAGCCGGTGCTGCCCTGGAGGGCGCAGTGTACAATGCAGGACAGAGTTGCTGTGCAGTAGAGCGCATCTACGTGCAGGAAGCTGTTTACGACCATTTCGTGGAATCATTCGCTGAACAGGCTAAAAAGCTCAAAACCGGCAGCCCGCTCACTGACGGAGTAGATGTAGGTGCCCTCAGCCGCAAAGAACAAGTGGCATTTTTGCAGGAACAGGTAACCGATGCCGTTAGTAAAGGCGGCAAACTGATTACCGGAGGAAAAGCCCTTGCAGGAAAAGGGTATTTCTTTGAGCCTACGGTGGTTGCCGATGCAAACCACCACATGAAGCTGATGACCGAAGAATCTTTCGGACCGGTGATTGGTATACAAAAGGTGAAAGATGATGCGGAGGCGGTAAAGTTGATGCGCGATACCCCGTATGGCCTTACGGCTGCGGTATATTCCACAAGCCGGGAACGGGCAGAACAGGTAATGAAAAATATGGATACAGGTACCGTGTACTGGAATTGCTGCGACAGAGTGAGCGCGGCACTTCCCTGGTCGGGCAGACGCAACTCCGGGGTAGGCGCTACGCTATCGTACCACGGTATACGTGCGTTCGTACAACCCAAAGCCTATCATTTGAGAGGCTGATTTAATAAAATAGCAGGACAGCAAGGGTCATCGGTGGATATATGCTGTTGGTAAAGAAGCAGGCCGGCTGTTTGTATAAACGTTGGGCTGTTTCTGTTCGCACAGCTACGCAACCCTCATTTATACAGGCGCGAAGAGAAGTTCGGGGTTTTTGTAGTATCTTTTTGCAAAAATTCGTTGATATGAACTTTATCATACGCATACTGGTAACCGGTGCGGTGGCATTCGGGTTGTCGTATATACTGAAGGGCATTCACATCGATTCCTTTGGAACCGCACTGATTTTTGCCCTGGTATTGGCAATCGTAAATATGATTGTGCGCCCGATTTTCGTCATACTTACCATTCCGATTACCATCCTCACTTTCGGGTTGTTTTTATTTGTCATCAATGCTTTGCTGGTATTGCTGGCATCAAAATTCATCGGCGGTATCCAGATAGACGGGTTTTGGTGGAGTTTGCTGTTCAGCCTCTTGTTATCGCTAACTACCTCCATACTCTTCAGTAAATCAGATGAATAAAGCGGGAATAACTGGCGCTGCGTTATCATAACACAGCGAAGAATACGTTCTTGTACAAAACTCCGGTTATCAGCAGGCAAAATAAACAATATGGTCATACAGGGTATTTTAAAAAACCAATAGGTTTGCGTATGCATTTTGCACAAAAAGACCTGTCTGCCACAGAACTGCAACATATCTACCAGTCGCTGTTGCTACCCAGGATGATAGAAGAAAAGATGTTAACGTTGCTCCGGCAGGGAAGGGTTAGCAAGTGGTTCAGTGGTATAGGGCAGGAAGCTATTGCCGTGGGCGCAACGCTGGCAATGGACAACAATGAGTGGATTTTCCCCCTGCACCGTAACCTGGGGGTATTTACTACCCGCCAATTGCCGCTTCACCGGCTGCTGGCACAGTGGCAGGGAGCGCGGGAAGGGTATAGCCGTGGCCGGGAACGCAGTTTTCATTTCGGCGACCGGGAGCATTTTATCTGCGGCATGATTTCGCACCTGGGCCCGCAGATGGCGCTGGCCGACGGGGTGGCGCTGGCTTATAAGTTGAAAAACGAACAGAAGGCTGCGCTGGTATTTACCGGAGAAGGCGGCACCAGCGAAGGAGATTTTCACGAGGCATTGAATGTAGCTGCCGTATGGGATCTGCCCGTTATATTTTTGATTGAAAACAACGGGTACGCCCTGAGTACGCCGGTGCGGG
The DNA here is from genome assembly GCA_037190905.1 of Agriterribacter sp. Taxonomy (GTDB): domain Bacteria; phylum Bacteroidota; class Bacteroidia; order Chitinophagales; family Chitinophagaceae; genus Agriterribacter. Next base: position 326,838 of record JBBCKG010000015.1, read on the forward strand.
AACAATACCGTTGCGAGCACCTGGCAGACAAGGGAAAAGGCTATGGTATAGAGAGCGTGCAGATAGACGGCAATAATATTCTGGAAGTATACGATACCATCAGGGGGGTACGCTCGTATTGCATCGAAAAGCAAAAACCTTACCTGGTCGAATGCCTTACCTTTCGCATGCGGGGGCACGAAGAAGCCAGTGGTACCCAATACGTTCCACAGGAGCTTTTCGAAATATGGGGCAAAAAAGATCCGGTTTCCACGTTTGAGCGCTGGCTGCTCAGCGAAAACCTCCTCACCACCACCGACATCGAAGCAATAAAGACCGGGCTCAAGCACTACATCGATACAGCGATACAGCAGGGCTTTGATACGGCGCCGGTTATCGCAGATACAGCCGCAGAACTCGGCGATGTGTATGCAGATGCCACGGAAGTGAAAAATGACCGTGAAGTATTGGTCATCAATGATACCAGTCATATCCACCCCTCGCTTTTTTCGCTGCGCGATAAACGGTTTGTAGATGCGGTTGCTGAAGGAGTATACCAGAGCCTGCTGATGCATGACAATTTGGTGGTGATGGGGCAGGATATTGCGGACTATGGTGGTGCATTTAAAATAACAGCGGGACTTGTGAACAAGTTTGGTCCGGAGCGAATGCGCAATACACCCATTTGTGAGAGCGCCGTAATAGGAGCAGGCCTGGGGTTGAGTCTTGAAGGTTACAAGAGCATTATAGAAATGCAGTTTGCCGATTTCATCACGATGGGTTTTAACCAGGTGGTCAACAATCTGGCCAAAATTCATTACCGGTGGGGGCAACATGCCGATGTGGTGATCCGTATGCCCACCGGTGGGGGCATGGGGGCAGGCCCGTTTCATTCGCAGAGCAACGAAGCCTGGTTTATGCATACGCCGGGGCTTAAGCTGGTATATCCCTCCACCCCTGCCGATGCCAAAGGATTGCTGGTGGCAGCCATTAACGATCCGAATCCGGTACTGTTTTTCGAGCACAAAGGGTTATACCGCAGCCTCACCGGGGCTGTACCCGAAGAGTGGTATGAAGTACCCATCGGAAAAGCGCGGGTGGTAGAAGAGGGTACAGACATCTCTATCATCACCTATGGCATGGGCGTACACTGGGCACTGGAATACGCAGCCCGGCACCTGGATGTATCGATCGATATACTGGACCTCCGCTCGCTGCTGCCACTGGATTACGAAGCTATACAGGCCTCGGTGGAACGAACCGGCAAGGTGCTGGTATTACATGAAGATACCCTCACGGCCGGGGTGGGCGCCGAAATCAGCGCCTGGATATCAGAGCATTGCTTCCGGATGCTCGATGCACCGGTAATGCGTTGTGCTTCGCTGGATACCCCTGTTCCCTTCCATACCACACTCGAAGAAAACTTTCTTGCCAAATCCAGGCTGCACAGCTATGTGCAGCAACTGCTGCAATACTGACAAACAGGACATCCTGTGAACTCCTGCCTGAAACGTTATGTGCTTTCGCGCTGAATAGCATGAACAAAATGCCTCCGATTGCTTGTTTTTTGATATTTTACAATACGGAATCGTTCGGCAGCAGATTCGCTGTTCAGAGGAATAACTCCGTAGGGAGCAAAAAAAGTGTGTATGAAAAAAATTGGATTTTTATCGTTTGGGCACTGGGCAAACCACCCGGCCTATAATACCCGCACAGCCAGCGATACCCTGTTGCAGTCTATTGATCTGGCGGTGGCTGCCGAAGAAATGGGGCTGGATGGGGCCTATTTCAGGGTACACCACTTTGCGGCGCAACTGGCATCTCCCTTTCCGTTGCTTTCCGCTATCGCGGCCAGAACAAACAAAATTGAGATCGGCACCGGTGTGATCGATATGCGGTACGAAAACCCGCTCTATATGGTGGAGGAAGCCGGGGCGGCAGACCTGATATCCCGCGGCCGGCTGCAACTGGGCATCAGCCGGGGATCGCCGGAACAAGTGATAGATGGCTGGCGCTATTTTGGGTACGAGCCTGGGGAAGGAGAAACCGATGCAGATATGGGCCGCCGCAAAGCGCTGGCATTTCTCGATAAGTTAAAAGGCGAGGGGTTTGCAGAGCCCAACCCCTATCCCATGTTTCCCAACCCGCCGGGGCTGCTGCGCCTGGAACCATACTCCGAAGGCCTGCGCGAACGCATATGGTGGGGCGCTGCCTCTAATGCCACGGCGGTATGGGCAGCCGAAAAAGGGATGAACCTTCAAAGTTCCACCCTGAAATACGATGAAAGCGGCAAACCCTTTCATATACAACAGGCAGAGCAGATCAGACTGTATAAGGAAGCCTGGAAAAAAGCAGGCCATACCCGCGAGCCGAGGGTATCGGTGAGCCGCTCTGTTTTTGCGCTTGTAACAGAACAGGATCGACACTACTTCGGACAGGAAGCCAGCCGGACAGACAAGGTTGGAATGATTGAGCAGGACAAACGAGCCATTTTTGGAAGAAGTTATGCCGCCGAACCCGATCAACTCATCAAAGAACTGGCCGCAGATGAGGCCATCCGCGAAGCGGATACGCTTCTTTTGACCATTCCCAATACCCTGGGGGTTGCGTACAACGTACATGTACTGTCCTCTATTTTGGAACATGTGGCGCCGGGGCTGGGCTGGAGGTAAGGATGGGATTGCAAAGGGATCAGCGCCAGGCAGGACCCGTTGCCTGTTTATACATATTCCACTTTTATCAATTCATAGGTTCCGTCATTCCGAGTCTGCGGAGTCGTTCCTGGTATTTATCAATATAGATTTTCTTCATCTCATCGGGTAGGAAGGAGCGTGCTGTCAATGCTATCACATCGTCCCGGTTGCTTAACATTTGTGTTATCAGGCGATTTGTCCGTACAGGTTGCAATCCCAGTTTATCGGCAAATGCCCGGAAATCAGCCTGTCCGAAAAATCCATAGCGGTTGTAAAATGCACTGTTATGGTCACCCTCGTACAGATCGAGCGCCATATCACTTTCATCAGGTATGTGCAGCAGGGTACACATCAGATCGTAAGCAGGAGTTAGGGTATGATCCATCATATCTGTTTCGATCAGGGAAAAGTTTTTTAAATGCGCATCGCCATTTGAAAAAAGATAATTGAACAGCACCAGTTTGAAAAAGCGTTCGAGGGTTGGGGGATAGGCCGCCACGTGCTGTTGAATGAGCTTGCCTATTTCCTCATACGTGCCGTTGTATTTGAAATCCTCTCCTGGTTTAGCGGTATGCCTGCTGCTATTACTGAGCTGTGCCATGTCTTCCTGCAAATATTTACTGCCGTCATTTTTTATATCAAAACGACGGGTGATATAGGCTGGTGTACCATCTTTAAAGTATACAAGTGCATTGGCGGCTGTTGTTATGTCAAATACCTGCCGTGCTATCTGCATGGTTAAATGCTCATTTTCCGGTGCAATCTCCGGGTATAGCAGCAGGGTTCCGGGCGGTACAGGCTTTATAATATATTGACCACCGGTTTCGGTCAGTTTTAATGCTTTGCCTTCCAGCCGTAAGGAATACTTTAGCTGCACGCCCGAAATGGAGAGCCTCTTCGTTTTTTGCTGGTATGCTGCAAGGTTGTCTGTTGAAGGAGCATCGAAGGGTAATACCGGCGATACCCTGGCTCCGTTGAACAACTGTTTGCGGCAGTTGATACAATAACCTTCCACATGTGTTTTATAACATCCCGGGCACATTATCAATCATTTATTTCTTTAACGGTAACAGCACCAATGGTATCGTCTCCGGCGGTTTTTAATAGCCGGGTAAAATCGTCTTCCTCATCCATTCTCAACAGGCGGCATTGTATATCCTTGTTGATACCCTCTGACAACAGCCCTGCAAAGAATGGAAACAACACGGTATATTGGTGTTCCTGCTGTTTCTTGGGTAGGGTAAGACTAACAGAGGGCAGCGATGCATCTTTCATGTATTCAGGTGTATACATAAAACGGTAGTCGTCAGGAGCCAGCTTTCTGATATAACCTGCCAGCATGCCATTATAATATACCGCTCCTTGTGCCATCATTCACCTGTTTTTCTGACCTGTGCCACGATTTCCAGCCCTAATACCAACGCCAGCTTTTCCAATGTCTGTAGGGAAGGGTTGCCTTTCCCATTTTCGACCATGTTTATAGTACGGGTGGTAATACCACTCATCTCAGCAAGATCTTCCTGCTTCAGTTGAAGAAACGCTCTTCGTGTTTTAAACAATCCACCAATTTCTACACTATTCATCTGAATTATACTTCTGATTTTATCTAAAATACAATTTCTTATTCATTTGTACAATAAATAAGAATTATACTTCTGATTTTTATTTATTGAAGTTGTTTTGATGGTTTGGTGAATGAATCAGAATTATAATTCTGGTGATGTTACATAAAATTGTAACCGCTTGCATGATCAGTGATCTATGAATACGGTTCCGAAGTATTCGATATTGAGGACGGCTCTATATATTCTTCGTTCTGCACGAAGGGTGAAAACTTATCTAAAGATGATAATTAAGATATTGATAATCAGTTAACATTTACTAAATTTAAGCAAATTTTTTACCCATATAAGCAACGTACGGAGATGAGAACCCCGGTTTCTAAAATCAATACCATTGTTACCAGGGAATATCTACAGACGCAGCCCGAAAATCAATATTTCGAGCGTAAGGGGCTGGGTGAAAAAGATATCAGGCCCACAAAATTAGCTGAGGAACTCATAGGTATGCTTAATGCTGATGGAGGGTTGTTGGCTTTTGGCGTTTCAAATAAAGGTTCAATTGAAGACTTAAGCGCATTGGGGGATAAATTACATGCATATCGCTCGCTTACTTTTGATTTTATTAACCCTCCTTGCAATATTCAGCTTGAAGAGGTAGATATAGATGGAAAAATAATATTCCTGTATCATGTAGAGCAAGATTTAGAACGGATATTTTGCCGTAAGGATAATGAAAATGTATATTTAAGAGTACAGGACACAAACCGGTTGTTGGATCGCGACAGAATCAAAAAGCTAGAGTATGATAAGTCAATCAGACGATTTGAAGAAGAAACGGAAAAACAATTTGATATAGAGGATCTAGATCAAAAACTGCTCGAAGAGTACAGGCAAAAATTAAATTATAAGCAAAATGTTTATGACTTGATGGTAAAGCGCCATCTCGCAAAAAAAAACGACGGAACATATCAGTTTAAAAATTCTGCGATACTATTATTTTCACAAGATCCGGAAAAATATATTCCGTCTGCCTCGGTTCGTTACATCAGATATGAAGGCACGGAAGCGCTAACTGGCACCAGCCACAACGTTGTAAAAGATGAACGCTTTGAAAACAACATACCCCGCCTTATTGAAGAAATCAAAACATTTTTGAAGGCGTCATTTAAAGATTATTATTTTCTGGATATGGAGACCGGTAGGTTTAACAAAGTACAGGAATATCCTGAAGAAGCTTGGCTGGAAGCCATTGTGAATGCCCTTTGTCATCGCTCATATAATGTGCAGGGAAATGCAATCTATATCAAACATTTTGATGACAGGCTCGAAATAAGCAATAGCGGTCCCCTGCCGGCACAGGTGACGATCAGTAATATTAAATCAGAACGATTTGCCCGGAACCCCAGGGTGGCAAGGGTGCTGGAAGATATGGGATACGTGAGACAACTCAATGAAGGGGTTTCACGCATTTACGAATCAATGGAGAAGTCAATGCTTTCCGTGCCGGAGTACAGGGAGCATAATGGAAACGTCTATCTGACATTGAGAAACAAAATTAGTCGGCATTCTAAAACAATAAACGATGCCGTAATGGAAAAAGTAGCAAAAGATTGGAAACTACTTAATGATACGCAACGGAAAGTGTTGTTTTTTCTTTTTACTTATCATAAAGCTACTTTAAACGAAATAGTGGATTTTGTGCAAATAAATGCAAATACCATCAGAGCATATATAAATAAGATGATCAATGATGGATTACTAGATAAAATAAGCGATAAGCAACGAGATAAAAATGCGGTATATCGATTTAAAAAAGAGTGACCTAGCAAGATTTAGCAATAATAAGCAAGGTTTTTTTTTTGTTATAAATTCATGATAATCAATATTTTATTTTTTTTAAGCAAGATCGAATAGTGAATAAGCAAGGCGAAAAACAGGTAAGAGAACTGGGCTAAAAAGAAGAAACTTATATAAGCAAGATTTGTTTCCGATTAAACAAGACCTGGGAAAAACGAAATACAGTTATAACTCAATCTGTTAGAACTTAGAACATACAGGCACGATGTTTGTCAATATAAGTAACGCCTATTCCTGCCTGGCAATGCGCTGAAAAGGTTAAATAATATTGTTAACCAATGATGTGCTGAAAATAAGGCATGTTTGTATACAGCTAAAGATTAAGGTAGAAAATAAACAAAGGTTTCCAACCTCCCGAAGGCTGGAAACCTTTGTAATAAGCTATGGTACAGGTCTTCTACCCCAACAGGTTCTGCGCCAGCAGGTATTCTGCAATCTGAATCGTATTGGTAGCTGCACCTTTGCGGAGGTTATCGCTTACGATCCACATGTTCAGCGTATTCGGGTTCGATTCATCCCTTCTCAGCCTGCCTACGAATACGTCATCTTTTTCGTGTGCGTCTTTAGGCATGGGATACTGCGATGCGGATGGGTCGTCTACCACTATCAGGCCGGGTGCATTGCCGAGCAATTCCTTCACTTCTTCAAGGTCGAAATCATTTTCAAACTCAATATTTACGCTTTCGCTGTGTCCGCCCATCACCGGTATGCGCACCGTGGTGGCCGTTACCCGGATGCTGTCGTCGCGCATAATTTTTTTGGTTTCATTTACCATTTTCATTTCTTCCTTGGTATACCCGTTGTCGAGGAATACATCGATCTGGGGTATTACGTTCAGGTCTATTTCGTAACCGTATGCCATGGGGTATTCGGTGGCGCTGCCGGTTACGGAGCGTTTTCTTTCTCCCATCAACTGGTCTACTGCTTTAACGCCGGTACCGGTTACGCTCTGGTAGGTACTTACTACTACCCTATTAATGCGGTATTTTTTATGCAGGGGGTTCAATGCCACCACCATCTGAATCGTGGAACAGTTGGGGTTGGCAATGATTTTATCGTCTTTGGTAAGGGCGTCTGCATTTACTTCGGGCACCACCAGCTTTTTGGAGGGGTCCATTCTCCAGGCAGAGGAATTGTCGATAACGGTAATGCCGGCTTCGGCAAAACGTGGTGCCAGCGCGAGGGATGTACTGCCACCAGCGGAAAATAAAGCTACAGCAGGCTTTGCGGCAATGGCATCATCGGCACTCACTATCTTGTATTTCTTTCCCTTGAATTCCACTTCTTTACCGATGGATTTTTCTGAGGCTACGGGAATGAGCGCTGTTACAGGAAAATTTCTCTCTGCCAGTACCTGCAACATTTTGGAGCCTACCAGCCCTGTGGCTCCTACTACTGCAACTTTCATTTTAGTTGTTTGTTTTAATGGTTATTAAAAAGAAAAAGCCTTTCCGCTTTGGGAAAGGCTCGAATATATTCGGTCATACAATACACTCTTACACCTTTCCCGGCAGGAAACGCTTCTTGGTGCTCTTTGTATGTTTTATGTTCATCATAACGGGCGCAAAGGTAATTGCCAAATCTGACAGATCAAAATAAAAATTAAGACAATCCGATTTCGTAGTGTTGCTCGGGTATCTGCACATCCAGAAACCCTTTTTTGAGCAGCCGGTTCTTGAAATCCATCTGCACATCGTACTCGCCGTGTACGAGGAACAGGGTTTTGATGGCCCTTGGATCCTGGCAGGCCAGGAACTGTGAAAGGTCTTCATAATCGCCATGCGCGCTCATGCTTCGTATGGCGTTTACCTCGGCGTTTACTTCATGCTCCACACCAAATATGGAAACTTCTTTGGCCCCTGCTAAAAGACGACCACCCAGGGTACGTGGTTCGCAATAGCCGGTAAACAGTACTACATTACGGCTGTTTTCTATGTTGTTGCTGATATGATGCAGGATACGTCCACCCTCTGCCATGCCGCTGGCAGATATGATTACGCAAGGTTCGTTGCGGTAATTGAGCAGCTTGGATTCTTCTACCGACTTTATCAATCGCAGCCCTTTGAACTCAAATGGGTCTTCATCGGATTTCATGATCTTCTGAATGGTGTTGTTAAAATACTGCGGATAATTTTTAATAAGCTCGGTAGCTTTCACGCTCAAAGGGCTGTCGAGGAAATAATCCAGCTCCGGTAGCCGGTTTTCCAGTTCCAACTGGTTCAGCGCAAACAGTATCTCCTGGGTACGTCCTACGCTGAAGGCCGGAATCACAAGCTTGCCTTTTTTTTGCATGCAGGCCTTTTCTATCCATTCCAGTAAGTGATCGGGCGTGGTGGTGAACGTTTGGTGCAGGCTATTGCCATAGGTAGACTCCAGGATGATATAATCGGCCTGGGGAAAGTCCTGAGGGGAACGGAGGATCATATCGCGGTATCTGCCTACATCACCACTGAAGGTAATAGCCGTGGTTTTTCCGTTTTCGGTGATCCGCAGATGTACCGCAGCGCTGCCAATAATATGCCCGGTATCGGTGAACAATACGGCAATATCGTCTGTTATGTTAAACCACTCACCGTATTCCACCGGGTGCAAAAAGCCGAACGATCTGCGGGCATCTTCTGTGTTGTAGAGCGGTTGCACGTAGGGTCTGCCCGAGGCAGCCCGTCGTTTATTAATGTATTTTACTTCGTCTTCCTGTATGCCACCGGAGTCTTCGAGCAATATCCGCGTAAGCTGTTCCGTAGCAGGTGTGCAGAAAATTTTACCGGTAAAGCCGTCTTTGACCAGCCTTGGGATAAGCCCGCTGTGGTCTATATGGGCATGCGATAATACCAGGTAATGGATGTCGGCCGGGTCAAAGCCCCAGTTGCGGTTCAAGTCGTCGGTTTCTTTGCCCATGCCCTGAAACATGCCACAATCGAGTAAAAGTCTGGTGCCGTTTTTAAGGGTGATCAGGTGCTTGGAGCCTGTTACTGTTCTGGCGGCGCCGTGAAAAGCCAATTTCATACGTTTTATTTTTTGTTTTACAGGGGTTCGGCAGTATAGCACGGGCTTGCCTGTTGCCAGCTAAAATACCACTATCCCGCTTAACGATAAACATTTATTACCGTATCATATTTTCCAAACCGGTTGATGTTTCTCCAGGGTTCAGTACGCCGGTGCTTTGATGCGGGGTTTGAATCGTTTTGGCAGCAGGTACCTTTAATATTTGTTATTGTCGTATCGTATTTCCCATATTCCTGTTCCAAAAGCCGGCATATTCACCTTAAGTCCCGAAGTATATACCCTTGCGGGCATATCGCCAGACAGGGGTATGATTTTTTTGCCCTGTTTGGCGGCTTCCTTTTCAGACCAGCACTCTACCAGCACGTTTTCGCTCTTGTCTGAAAGATTGATCAATACGATCACCGATTCGTTTTCAAAGCTTCTTAAAAAAGAGTACACCGCGTTGTTATTGTTTACCAGCATGGTGTGGCGTCCTTTTACGAGCGCCGGATATTTCCTTCGCAGTGCGATCAGTTGGCGGTAGTAGTTCCATAGAGAGGCCGGGTTGTTCATCTGGTCTTCTACAGAAATACCATCTCCGTCGCGGAGCGTGGTGTCGTCCCACCAGGGACCGGTGTTTTTATACCATAAGGCCATGCCGCTACCCTCCACCGTTGGGTACCAGCGCATGGCTTCCCGGCGGGGTATATCGTTGCCATCGGAATTACCATATTTTCCAAAGCCGCCGTCGCCCTTCATGCCGATCTCCTGTCCGTAATATAGTACCGGCACGCCGCCCGTCAGCAACGTAAACGCTGCGCCCGTTCTTAACAGCGCGGGGTGGCTGTTTACGATGGTGGCAAACCGGTGCATGTCGTGGTTTTCTATGAAAACCAGTTGACGCTGGGGCTGAATGGCATCGTTGAAAGCAATATGGGCAGCGTGTGCGATTTTCTCTTTGCTGAATGAAATAAAGGCTTCTCTCAGCGGAAAGGCAAACACTTTGTCCACATCTGCATGCTGCAGCAGGTCTGCGCCGGTAGAGTCCCAATTGGTTTGTTCTCCGAGGAATACGATTGCCGGGTTAACCTTTTTGAGTTTTTGGATCAGCGGTTGCCAGAAAGCAGCGAACAGGTTGCTGAGCCCGGGCTTGTCGTCGAGGGTATCCATCATGTGATCCAGCCGAAAGCCATCTACCCCGTATTCCAGGCTTCCGTCGCCCAGAGGGGCCATCCAGTACCTGAACAGGCTATACAGGTACTCCTGCACCTGCTTACTTAAGAGGTTTACCGTAGTTACCCTGCGGTATACGTTGTTGTATCCATGCAACCCGGGCAGGTTGAAAATAACGGTTTCGGGAAGAAATTTTTCGGCGTCTTTGTAAACGATAAATTCTGCATACGGAGATGAAGGATTGCCGTAGGAGGCTTTGAACCAGGGGTGATCTTCCGTTACATACTGCACCTCCATGTCCATGTAAATCTTCATGCCCTTCTGGTGAATAGCTTTCACCAGCTCAATGTAATCAATCCGTGAGCCGTATTGGGGGTCTATTCCTTCGAAGTCTTCCGCGAAATAATTATGGTAAAATGCCGATTTGTAAATGGGCGTCAACAACAGGCTGGTTACGCCCAGTTCCTGCAGGTAATCGAGTTTTTCCCTGATGCCTGCCAGGTCGCCGTGCATATCTCCGTTGCTGTCGTAGAAGCTTCGTAAAAAAATATGATAAATGATTTCGTCCTTTATCATACGATGGGTAAAATCTTCATATGGCATGTAAAGCGCCGAAAATAAGCAACAATCGCTAACTGCCCGATCCGGCAAACACTTTTTTCAGCAGGTCGGTTACCCTGGCAGCAGGGTCTTTCCTTATTTTTTGCTCTTCCAGGGCTATTTCGTGAAACAATCCGGTGAGCGATCTTTCTGTTACATAACCTGCAAGATCTGTATTAACGGGCTTGGCGGCCAGTTTGTTATACGCCGAGAACACATCATTCCAATACTTGGTAGCATCGGTTTTGGCCAGCGCTTTTTCAATCACCGGGCGAAACGCATTGGTGAGCGGGGCGGTGGTTTTGGATTTAAAATACTCAGTGGCGGCGTGGTCGCTTCCTCTTAATATTCCCAGTGCATCGGTAATGCTCATTTCCTTTACGGCATTTACGAAGATCGGCGAGGCAGATTTGGAGGCTTCTTCAGCAGCCCTGTTCATAGAAAGGATGGCTTTGTCTACCACACTTCCCAGCCCAAAACTCCGCAGCGTACTTTCCACCTGCCGGGCTTCTTCTGGCATCAGTATTTTAATGGCGGCATTGGCGAAAAAACCGTCTGCTGCCGCGAGCCTGGAGCTACTGTTTTGTGTGCCTATGCGCAATGCTTCTTTTAAACCTGCTGCTATTTCTGTGCTGCTGAGCGCGCCATTTTGCGTGTTGATGCCGCTCAGCACCTGCTGTGCAGTTTCGCAGCCCGGCGTAGCCAGCAGCAGCGCGCAGCCTGTGAGTATACAAAGTATTTTTTTCATCGGTATGGTATAAATAGTTAGTGTTTCAATTTTCTCAGCGCTGCACCCAGCGATTGCAGCATATCATCGATCGCTTCTTTTTTACAGGTACCTACGCTCAGCCGGTACCAGGCCGAACTGTCGGGTGCGCCAAATGCATAGAAGGGCACCACAGCCAGCCCTGCTTCATTCAGCAGGTAGGAGGTAACGGCTTTCTGGTCTGTCAGCAAGGCTCCGGTATCGGTCGTGCTGCCAGCTGCTGCAATCTTGACGGTCAGGTAAATAGCCGCCTGCGGTGCGATGGCATCCACCGGTAGTCCTTCACTCTTTAACGTCATCAGTCCGGCATAAATTTTCTGCAGCCGGTAAGAAATTTCGGCTTTGAAGTTTTCCAGGTAGGTTTGTACAGCCCCGGTGTTACGCAGGAAGCGGGCTACGGCTTTTTGCTCCGCCATGGGCGCCCAGGCCCCGATATGCGATAGAATGGCTTTCATTTTGTCGATGACGGCGGCGGGTCCGGTGGCCCAGCCCACTCTTACACCTGTGGCTGCAAAGCTCTTGCTGATAGCGTCTACGTACAGGGTATAGCGCTTCATTTCCGGTCGCAACGCCACAGGGTGGTAGTGCTTGATGTTGCCATAAGTCAGTTGCCAGTACATCTGGTCGTACAGTACATACAGCTTTTTCTCTCCGGCTTTTCTGGAGGCATTTTCTTCCAGCACCATGTCGCATATTTCTTCCAGCGCCGATTGGGAAAAGGTAGTGCCGGTGGGGTTTTGCGGTGAACAAAGCGCCAGTATTACCGCTCCTTTCACATGCGGGCGTATGTCTTTTGCCAATGGCATAAAATTGTTTTCGGCGGTGGCCGGAATTTCGCATCGCTGTCCCTCTATGAAATGGGTATAATGGTTATTGTTCCAGGAAGGGACAGCATAAATAACCTTATCGTTTTTGTCGGCAATGGTGCGGAAAAACCCGTAAATAAGCGGCCGCCCGCCGGAAGCCACCAATATTTCCGATGGAGCGTAGTGCAGTTGCTGGCGATCAGCCAATAATCCGGCGATGGATTCCCGCAGGTCGGCATTGCCCTCGGCAGCCGGATAATTGGTGAAATGTTGGCGGTACGCTTGTACGATTTCATCTTCCAGGGCTGGTGGAATCGGAAAAATAGCCGGATCAAAGTCGCCTATGGTAAAATTGTATATTTTAGCACCCTGTTGGATTTTTTCCTTTATTTCGCCGGAAAGTTTGATGATTTCAGAGCCAATCAGGGTTTCTGCCAATTGCGACAGGGGTTCCTTACCCGTTAAATGTGTGTGTTCCATAATATTTGTAAAACTACCAAGATAATTCCGGGGAGAAAGGGTTAAAATTTCCAAAAAAAATATTAGTCTACCTTTGTAAAAATATCTGTATGCCCATTGAGCAGGATATAAAGCAGGATAAATTCAGAAATGAATTTCATAAAGGAGCGGTAAACCTGATATTTACCTACGGCTGGCTGATGGAACGCCAGAAGAGATTTTTTGACTCAGAAAACATTACCCCCCAGCAATTTAATATACTGAGGATATTGAGAGGCTCGCTGCCACGCCCCTTATCTACAATGCAAATACGGGAGCGCCTGCTTGATAAGATGAGCGATACCAGCCGGATTGTAGATCGCCTGGTGGTCAAACACCTGGTTTCCAAAAAAACCTGCAACTACGACAAGCGGCTGGTGGATGTATCCATCACCCCGGAAGGGCTGGAGCTGCTGGAACGCATGGATACCCGCAACGAAGAGATGGACGAATTACTGAAAGAACTTTCCGAAGATGAAATAAAACAGCTTAACAGACTGTTAGATAAGGTGAGAAGCTAAATTGCCCTATCTTCAAATGTATAACCTGTTATTTTCATGAAAGTATTGAGTTTTTTCAGTATTTGTATGCTCCTGCTGTCGCATCCCTGCCTTGCCCAGCCCAAATACGAATTCCGTGCAGCCTGGATTGCTACTGTTGCCAATATAGACTGGCCCACCAGGGGTAACTACGATACAGAAAAGCAAAAAGAAGAATACCGGGCACTACTTGATTTGCATGTTAAAAACGGCATGAACGCTGTAGTGGTGCAGATACGCCCTGCCGCCGATGCGTTTTACCCCTCTGCCTATGAGCCGTGGAGCGAATGGCTTACCGGCAAACAGGGCAAAGCACCCCATCCTTATTACGATCCGCTACAGTTTATGATTGAAGAAGCGCATAAGCGGGGACTGGAGTTTCACGCCTGGTGTAACCCCTACCGCGCAGAAATGACGGTAGGAAAATCTTCCATTGCAGCCAACCACATCACCCGCAAACGGCCGGATTGGTTTGTAGTGTATGGCGGAAAACGGTATTTCGACCCCGGCAACCGCGAGGCGCAGGATTTTGTGGTGAAAGTGATCCGCGACATCGTGAAAAGATACGATGTGGATGCCCTTCATTTCGACGATTATTTTTACCCTTACCGTATACCCAACAGGGAGTTTCCGGACGGAAGATCGTATGCCAGGCATGGCAAAGGCATGGCCAGAGACGATTGGAGAAGAAGCAACGTTGATTCTATTATAGTAAAACTGAGCCGCGCCATCAAAGAGGAAAATCCCCATTGCCGTTTTGGCATCAGCCCTTTTGGCGTTTGGCGAAACAAAAGTAAAGACAGCCTGGGCAGCGAAACCACTGCCGGGCAAACCAATTACGACGATCTCTACGCCGATATTTTGCTCTGGCTGAGAGAGGGGTACATCGATTATGTGGTGCCGCAATTGTACTGGGAACATGAGCACAGGGCTGCTCCCTACGAAGTACTGGTAGACTGGTGGGCGCGCTATTCATACGGCAGGCATTGCTACATAGGATTGGGCGTGTACAAGGCCGGAACCAATACCCGCTGGAGAGATACCGACATTATACCACGCCAGATACGCGATGCCAGGCAGTACGAAACCCTGCAGGGGCAGGTGTACTTCAGCTCTAAATCTTTCTTATCCAATCCCAATGGCTGGAACGACAGCCTCCGGAACAATTACTATAAATATCCGGCGCTCATTCCCCCCATGCCCTGGATAGACAGTACGCCCCCCTTGCCGCCGGATGTAAGCGTGCGCGTAAAACCGGGCAGCGATGATTGGCTGACCCTGGCTGTCAACAACCTCCATCAAACCAAAAAGATACGTAAACTGGTACTGTACCTGTTTCGCGGGCACGAAGGATCCGATATAGCCCGGAAAGTACCGCATGCCATCATACCCATGACGGGAGATTCGCTGGAATGGCAATTATCGGTGGCAGCATTGGCAGACCGCGTACCCCCGGATGAATGCCTGTATTTCGGCTTTTCTGCGGTAGATGCGGTGAATGTGGAGAGTGCTCTCGGCCCTGTAAGGGAACTGATATATGACCCTCAGACGCAGACAAGAGTGCTGGCCCCCTGATTTTTGCACGTGCCTGTAACTTTTTTACCGGTTCAACGACCAATAGTATTAGGATCGTTCATGTTGGAAACTGCATTTTTACAACTGCTACAGGCGCATACAGGCATTCTTCACAAAGTATGCAACCTGTATTGTCGCAACAATACGGACAGACAGGATCTGCTGCAGGAGATGATGTTGCAGCTCTGGAAGGCCTTCCCCGGCTATAGGGGAGAAGCGAAACCAGGCACCTGGATGTACCGGGTGGTGCTGAATACGGCGATTACCCATATCAGGAACGAAAAAAAGCAAGCGCAGGTACTGCCGCTGCCCGGAAACCTCATACTGCCGGAGGAAGACGATAGCAGCCAGTTTAACGAACAATGGAAAATGCTGCAAATGGCTATACAACGGCTGACGGATATAGAAAAAGCGATGGTGGTTTTGTATCTGGAAAAGAAAACCTACGCCGAAATGGAAGAGATATTGGGTGTGCGCCAGGGGGCATTGAGGGTTAAAATGAATCGCATCAAAGAAAAGCTTAGGCAAAACGTACACCTTTACACACACTGATTATGGAACTGGACGAGTTGGAAAAAATATGGAAGCAACCCGGGCATCATTCGCTGCTGCAGCCCGATATAGAGCAGGCGCTCCGCCACCGCGCCCGCAACGAAGTGTCGCGTATGAGGGGAAACCTGCTGTCCGAGCTCTGGGTAGCGCTGGTTTCGGTGGTGTTGGTATCTGTATTTTACTTTACAGTGCTCAACGGAAGATTGTGGGAGATAGGCTGGATATACATCCTGCTGTTGCTGGTGTTTCTGGTATACTATTTTGCCAAAAGCCGGTTGTTGAAAGGTATGCTCAGCAGCACTGGCAGCGTTCGTCAACACCTGGAAACACAATTGAAAAAGCTGGACACTTATACGCGTTGGTATATGCTCACCGGCACCCTGCTGGTTCCGCTGCTGATGACTTGCTTTTATTTTTTGCTGCAATACAAAAATATCCCTCTGCAGTTACAGGGTGTTTCGGTTGGTTCCGATAGTTTTGCAGCACTGTATTTTGCGTGTACGGCTGTGCTTTCGGCAGGATCGTATTTCTTCAATAAATGGAATGTTGATGTGCGCTACGGAAAATATATTAAAAGATTAAAATTGCTGCTGGCAGAACTGGACGAACCGTAAAACCAGCTATATTACAACACATACATAACACATGAAACATTTTTCAATATTGTTCGCGGCTTTATTTTTACAAAACCTGTTGCCGGCAAGGGGTTCAGCACAATCTGACGATATGAACAACCTGTTGTGGGAGATATCGGGCAATGGACTCGGGAAGCCTTCTTATCTCTACGGAACGGTGCATATGATCTGTGAAAAGGACTTTTTTATCACAGACCGGCTGAAGGAAAAGTTTGGTATTGCTGAAAAACTATATCTGGAAATTGATATGGACGATCCCTCCATGAATATGAAGATGCTGCAGCATGCCATGTTGAAAGACAAAAAGCTGAGCGATTTTTTCACTCCGGAAGACTATGCCAGGCTGAACGATTTTTTCAGAGATTCTATCAAAATGCCGCTGGCAATGATGACCACCATGAAGCCGTTCACGCTCTTCAGCATCATGCTGATGAAGTCTATGCCCTGCGAGAGCCAGAAATCCTACGAATTTACATTGGTAGAAATGGCCAAAGCGCAATCAAAAGAAGTGCTGGGCCTGGAAACCATCGAAGACCAGATGAAGATATTCGACGAAATGCCGGATTCCGTTCAGGCTCAGATGGTAATGCGTTATGTAAATGAATACGCCGGGCAGCGGGAAGAATTTGCCAGGATGATGGAGAATTATAAAAAGCAGGATTTGCAAGCCTTATACGATGCCATCATAGCGTCGCCGGATATGGCCGGAGCCCAGGATGCCCTGCTGTTTGCGCGCAACCGCCGCTGGATACCGGTTATTGAAGAAGCTGCCCAAAAAGAGCCGCTTTTTATCGCTGTTGGCGCCGGTCACCTGGCAGGTGAAGAGGGCGTGATACAACTCCTGAAAAACAAAGGATACACGGTAAAGCCGGTACAATAAGCTTGCGTATTTGCTGTGAGATAAGCATACAGCAGCAGGCAATAAAACAAAACAATACGAGAATCGTTAAGTAAATATGCATAAGGTAATTGTATGTATAGTGCTGGCGGCATGCTGCTGGAGCTGCTCGGGCAACAAAAAGGCGCCGGATGTATCGCATATCAAAACAACGCTCGAAATACAGCGTTTTGAGCAGGATTTTTTCGCCATCGATACCAACGATGTTGAGGCTTCCATACCGGTGTTGCACGAAAAGTATCCTGTTTTTCTGGGCGATTTCGTACAAAACATACTGGGGTTATCGCTCCAGGACAACGAAAAAACCAACGAAGCCATCCGCATATTTCTGCGCGACTACCGGCTGGTAAAGGATACGGCCGATCAGGTGTTTGCAGATTTTTCTGCTGTTGAAAAAGAAGTACGCAGGGGTTTACAATTTGTAAAATATTATTTTCCCGAATACCCCCTGCCGGAAAAGCTGATCACCTTTATTGGGCCGCTGGATGCGGTGTTTCAGACGCCCACGGGCAAAACCGGCGATGTGATTACGCAGGATGCGCTGGCTGTAGCCCTCCAGCTCCACCTGGGAGCAGAAGCTTCGCTGTACCAGAGCGAAATAGCCCAGACGATTTTTCCCCGCTATGTGTCACGGAAATTTACGCCGGAGTATATTGCCGTGAATTGTATTAAAAATATTGTAGACGATATCTTTCCGGGCTTGCCGGCCAAAACCCTGCTGGACCACGCGATAGACAAAGGAAAAAGAATCTATCTGCTGGATCGGCTGATGCCGCATACCCCCGACGAAATCAAAACGGGCTATACAAAACAGCAACTAAAAGGCGCTTACGATAACGAAGGGTATATCTGGAGCTTTCTGGTGAAAAACAACCTGGTATACAACAGCGATGCGCTGCGTATACAGTCTTACATTGAAGAAGGTCCGTACACGCATGAGCTGGGAGAGGGCTCACCTGGCAATATTGCACTTTTTACAGGTTGGCAGATCGTAAAAAAATACATGGAATTGCATCCCGACACTACGCTGGAAGTCCTGTTGCATATGGATGCTGCCACCATTCTGCACCAGTCTAAATACAAACCCCGGTAGAATAGCCGGTATGAATTTTTTCCGTTGTAAGTTACCTTTGTACTTTTGAACGCATGTTTATTAAATGTTCGGAACAGGAGCTTTCGATATTCGATACCATAGCAGGGGCGGCAGCACAACTGGGTACGGATGCTTACCTGATAGGCGGGTTTGTACGCGATAAAATCATCGGCAGGGAAACCAAAGATGCCGACATCGTTTGCCTGGGCGATGGTATAGCGTTGGCGCATCAAACAGCCGCCTGTTTTTCTCCAAAGCCCAAAGTTTCTTTTTTCAAGAATTTTGGAACCGCACATATCCGGGTTGGCGATCTCGATATAGAGTTTGTGGGTGCCCGGAAGGAAAGCTACCGCTCGCACTCACGAAAGCCGGAAGTAGAGCCCGGCACCCTGGAAGACGACCAGAAACGGCGCGACTTCACGATCAATGCGTTGGCGATCAGCCTGAACAAGCATAATTATGGCGAATTGGTAGACCCGTTTGAGGGAATGAAAGACCTTGAACAAAAGGTTATTCGTACCCCGCTCGACCCCGTTCAAACCTTCAGCGACGACCCGCTGCGGATGATGCGGGGCATTCGTTTTGCATCGCAACTGCAGTTCACTATTTGCGATGCAACCTGGCAGGGCATCAAAAACAACCGGGAGCGTATACGCATCGTATCGCAGGAGCGCATCACTGATGAACTGAATAAAATACTGCTGAGTCCGCGTCCGTCGCTGGGGCTCGATCTGCTGTATCAATCAGGTATACTGGCGATCATCTTTCCTCAGATGGTAGCGCTGGCAGGCGCGGAGTACATAGACGGTATGGGGCATAAAGACAATTTCTATCACACGCTGCAGGTGATAGACAATATTGCTGCCCATACCACCGACCTCTGGCTGCGCTGGGCTGCCCTGCTGCATGATATCGGGAAACCGGCCACCAAACGATTCGAAGAGGGACATGGCTGGACTTTTCACGGACATGAGGTAGTAGGCGGTCGTATGGTGCCGAAAATATTCGGCCAGTTGAAGCTGCCCATGGATCATAAAATGCGGCTGGTACGCAAACTGGTAGAACTGCACCTCCGCCCGATAAGTCTGACGAAAGAAAATATAACAGACTCGGCTATACGCAGATTACTCTTCGACGCCGGTGATGATATAGACGCCCTGATGATGTTGTGCAAGGCAGACATCACTTCAAAAAACAAGCAGAAGGTAAAACGGTTTCTGGATAACTTCGAAGCCGTACGGTATCGCCTGGAAGAGGTGGAAACCAGCGACAGGATACGCAATTGGCAGCCTCCTGTAACCGGAGAGATGATCATGGAAATATTCGGTATTGCTCCGTGTCGCCAGGTAGGGGATATTAAAAATGCCATTAGAGAAGCCATCCTCGACGGCGATATCGAAAACAGCTATGAGGCGGCGTATGCCTATATGCTGAAAGTGGCTGAAGGTATGGGCCTGCAGCCGGTGAAATAATTCGATAGCCGGGCGTACGAATTGCAGAGGGTGCTACTTTTGCAGGCATTGCTTTCTGGGTTTTTGCGTATGCTCCGCTCTTTGCGTGAAACTCCGGTTGTGATATTTCTCGCAAAGCCGCTAAGAAGCGCGAAGACCGCGAAGTGAGGTTGTTAAGGTGCTTTTTCTCTGCGTCCTTTGCGCATGCTCCGCGCTCTTTGCGTGAAACATCGGTTGTGATATTTCTCGCCAAGCCGCCAAGAAGCGCAAAGACCGCGAAGTTTGTCTTTTACGTTCATTGGCCTTTGCGTCCTTTGCGTATGCTTTGTGTTCTTTGCGTGCAATATTCGCTACGATAGTTCTCGCCAAGCCGCCAAGAAGCGCAGAGGATAAAGACATACCCCCCGGAGTAGCCTGTAAGATGTAAAGACCCAAGTGCACACTTCTTACCATCTTACTACTCTTACGGTCTTGCTATCTTATGGTCTCACTATCTTACGCTCTTACTTCCCCTCAGGCATCGCCTTTCTTCTTCTGCTGAGGAAGCTGACAAAGATCCCTGCGGTTATAAACATGATAAGACTGTACACTACCGCCGGGATGGCCATAGTAGCATTGTTGAGCATTAGCGGACTGCTGGCAATGGCAATAGCCAGGGTGCCATTTTGTATACTGGTTTCGATACTGATGGTGACGCGCTGACCGACCGGCAGGCGCAGTAGTTGCGGAATAAAATATCCCAGCGTCATCCCCGAAACATTCAGCAGCAAAGCGGCCGGACCCGCCACCGCAAAAGAATGGGCAATCGTAGCGCGTTCCTGAAGGATCGCCGCCAGGATCACCAGCACCAGAAATATGGCAGAAAGGATTTTCACCGGCTTTTGGGCGGCCGTGGCAAAGCCTGTAAACCTGGCTTTCACTAACATGCCCAGGGATGCAGGCACCAGCGTGATGGTGATGATTTTTACAATGGAATCTGCTACTTCCAGTTGCAATACCTCCGAAGCTCCCATGTATTGCACGATAGCCATATTAACCATGATGGGTATGGTGAAGATTTTAACGATGCTGGAAATAGCGGTAAGCGAAATGCAGAGCGCCGTATCGCCATTGGCCAGATGCGTAATCAGGTTGGCAGTAGGTCCGCCGGGGCACATGGCAAGTATAATAAGTCCGACCGCGAGCTCAGGGCTCTGCGATAGCAGCAGCGCTGCGATGCCGAAGCCCAATAGCGGCAGCAGTACCAGTTGCGTAAAAGAGCCAATGAGCACGGCTTTAGGATATTGAAAGATTTTTTTGAAGTCGCGCAGGCTTAGCGACAAGCCCAGTCCGAACATGATGACAGCCAGCGCCAGCGGCAACAAAACGGTAGCAATGATTCCGGGGTTCATGACAAGCGAATGGGTTTATATAAAACGTTGAAATACAGGCAGAAATTAACATTTCTCTATAAAAGTATCTCCAGCGGGAAAACTGGAAATTTTATATACTTTTGCTCCAATATACTTAATAAAACATAAAAAGATGAAAAAGCGTTTATTGATTTTAGTATGTTCTTTCGGTATGCTGGTGTCTGCTTCTGCACAAGACGGTGATTATAAAAGCGCAATTGGCGGAAGGGTAGGCCCTAGCTACTCTAGTTTTGATATTGCAGGTTCATATAAATTTTTCATCACTAAACCTGGAGCTATTGAGTTGAATGTAGGAGTAAGACCTTACACTTATTCTCACAGTGCATTAGACTTGACATTTTCAGCTTCGTATCAACACCATTTTCCGATTGGTAATGTAGAAGGGTTGAAATGGTTCGTTGGTGGAGGTTTATCACCGGTGTTGGGCGTAGGAGATTATTACGATTACTATGACAGGAAACGTTTTGGATTAGAAATATTCCCGACCGGTGGTGCTGATTATAAATTCGGAAATATTCCGTTGAATGTGTCCGTTGATTTTCGTCCAACTATAGCATTAAATGACAGATATGGTAGATCATTCTACCCCAGTGCGGGTGCTTCTGTCAGGTACACGCTGAACTAATAAAGTTATTAGCACTTAAACTTAGAAGATGCACGCAACTAAGATGCGTGCATCTTTTTTTATGGCTATTTCTTCAGCCCGATTTCTCTCAGCCGCTCATCGAGGTATTCGCCGGCGGTAATATCTTCGTATGCTTTGGGGTGATCGGCGTCGATACATCCTTCCAGGCATGCCAGCGACATATTGCTTTTGGGGTGCAGGAAAAAAGGAATCGAAAAGCGGGAAGTGCCCCATTTTTCCCTTGGAGGGTTTACCACGCGGTGGGTGGTGCTCTTCAGTTTGTTATTGGTCAGCCGTTGCAGCATATCCCCCACATTTACTACAATCTGATCCGGTAAAGAGGTAACGGCAAACCATTGTCCCTGCCTGTTCAGTATTTCCAGTCCGTCTGCGCTGGCGCCCACCAGCAGGGTAATCAGGTTGATGTCTTCGTGCTGTTCCGCCCGTATGGCAGAATCGGGTTCGATGGTGATCGGGGGATAGTGTATGGCCCTTAGTATGGAATTGCCGCTTTCGATATGCGGATCGAAATACTGCTCCTCGAGCCCGAGGTAGAGCGCAATGGCTTTCAGCAGGTGGGTGCCAGACACTTCGAAGGCGCGGTAGGCTTCATCGAATGTTGCATTAAACCCCGGTACAGCTTCTACCTGTACGTTGTGGGGATATTCACCGTTGTGATGTATCTGACCGTACTGAAAAAACTCTTTCAGATCTGGGGCATCGCTGCCTTTTGCATGTTCTTTACCGAACGAAGTATAGCCCCGCTGACCGGCAAGTCCCTCTATTTCATAGGCAGACTTCTGCGATTGCGGCAGGGCGAAAAATTGTTTCACCCCTGCATATAAACGGTCGATCAGCTCCTGGGAAATGCCGTGGTTTTTTACCGCTACAAATCCTACCTCTTCGTATGCGTTGCCCAACTGCTGTATAAAAGCTGCCCTGGATGCAGGGTCGCCTTCTGTAAATGTTTTCAGATCAACCACCGGAATACTGTTCATAGAAATCGTGTGTATCGATTATTGAATAAAGTTGTCTACATTTTCTTTGGTAACCAGTTGAAAAGGGATAAAAACAGAAGGGGTGGCTACCGGCTCGCCCCTGGCGAGTTGTACGGCCATTTCTACCGCACCTGCTCCCTGGCCCCTGGCATCCTGAAAAACAGTAGCATCCAGTCGCCCGCTTTTTACTGCCTGTAAGGCATCGGCAATGGCGTCGATGCTCACCACTACCGTATTGTTTTTCTTTCCGGCCTGCTCCAGCGCCTGGAGGGCACCCATTCCCATTTCGTCGTTGTGGGCAAAAACGGCATCGATTTTATCTCCGTACGACTGTATCCAGTTTTCCATCAGGCTCATGGCCTTTGCCCGATCCCACTCTGCCGTCTGCTCTGCCAAAACAGTGATGCCGGGGTATTTGTCCAGTACGTTTTTGGCGCCGGCACTCCTTTTCAGTTGTGCAGCCTGCCCCATATAGCCCGCGAGTATCACAATATTTCCTTTGCCATTCAGCCGGGAGGCAATATGTTCCAGCGCTATTGCTGCCGACTCCTCATCCCTGGATCCCACAAAGCCATCCGGAGTGGCGGTTGTTTCTGAGTTGACATTGATGATGGGTATTCCGGCAGCTTTTGCTTTCTCCACCGCTGGTGAACTGGCCTCTACCTCGCAGGGATTCAATATAATGGCATTTACTTTGCGGGCAATGAAGTTTTCTATCTGCTGCACCTGCCTGTCGGCGGTTCGCTGCGCATCGTTTACAATCAGTTTGATCTGCTGGTCTTTTGCGGCAGTTTCCATAGCGTCTTTTACGTTTACCACAAATTCAGATTGCAGGCTAAGCATAGAAGCGCCCACCACAATACCGTCTTCCCCTTCTGTACCCTGATTGCAGGAGAAAAACGAGAAAACAGCAAACATCAGAATAAGGCAAATCGAAGGTTTTTTTTGCATGGATGAAAATTTTACGAACCATTCATTATTTGGGAAGCAGCCGGTATGCTCCCGCTCCGGCTGAGCAATATGCATTGGCTCTATGGAAAGCAACAGGCTGTTCAACTGTACGTTTCAAAAATACCGTTTATTCTTTTATAAAATAACGGCTTGGCGTAGCGTGCTTCTTTAAAAGACAGCCTTCACTACTTTTTCAATCACTTTAGGCTTACCCAGTGTATAATAATGCAAAACCGGCACCCCGGCTTTTTTTAATTCAATGGATTGTTGTTTCAGCCATTCCCCTCCAATAAGTTCCACATCGGCATCTGTTTTAGCCCTGGCTATTTCCGCACTCAGGTCGCCAGGAATATCTACGTGAAAAATACGGGGCAATACGTTTAGCTGCTTAAAGCTCGACAACGGCTTCAGCCCCGGGATGATCGGCACATTGATACCGTTGGCCCGGCAATTGGCCACAAAATCGAAATATTTCTGGTTATCGAAAAACATCTGCGTGATGATATAGTCGGCGCCCGCCTCTACTTTGGCTTTGAGGATTTGCATATCGTAGCCCACGTTGGGCGACTCGAAATGTTTTTCCGGATAGCCGGCCACCCCTATGCAGAAGTCGGTTTTGAAACCATTTCTGATATCGTCTTCCAGGTAAATACCATTATTCAGGTTTACCGTTTGCTTCAGCAGGTCTATGGCGTAGCGGTGGCCCTCCGGTTCCGGCTCAAAAAAGGTTTCGTTTTTGGCGGCATCGCCTCTGAGAACCAATACATTGTCTATGCCCAGGAAATGAAGGTCTATCAGTGCATCTTCCGTTTCGCGGATGGTAAACCCGCCGCAGATCAGGTGTGGTACCGCATCAATTTTATAATGGGCCATTATGGCCGCACATATGCCCACGGTGCCGGGCCGCTTTCTCACCTCAATTTTGTCGAAACTGCCATCTGCCTTTTTTTTGAATATATGTTCGGCGCGGTGGTAGGTAACATTGATGAACGAGGGTTTGAACGCCATCAGCGGATCCAGGTGATCGTATATTGAGTTGATGGTTTTTCCCTTCAGCGGCGGAAGTATTTCATAAGAAAGTAAGGTATCCTTTGCCTGGTTGATGTGTTCAATAACTTTCATTCGTACAAATGTTATGCATTTAATGTAATCGTGCTGTAACCGCAGGAATGTTGTTTGCGCGAATCCCCGGTAGAAAGCACGATTTGCAAACTTATATCATCCTGCTCACACCAAAAATAGCTGTTAAAGTAAATTCGGCAGTGCTACCAATACCCCGTAACCTGTATTTTTGCCAAAACCAGTTATCTTGAACTTAACCATACATACCAGCGAACTTGTAAAAAAATATGGCAGTCGTACGGTGGTAAACCACGTGTCGATAGAAGTGAAGCAGGGCGAAATAGTAGGATTGCTGGGGCCGAACGGGGCAGGAAAAACCACTACGTTTTATATGGTGGTGGGGCTGATCAAACCTGATGAGGGTCAGGTATTTCTGGAAGATGCCAATATTACGCGGCTGCCTATGTACAAACGGGCGCAGATGGGTATCGGGTACCTGCCACAGGAGGCTTCGGTGTTCAGAAAGCTGAGCGTGGAAGACAATATCAGCGCGGTGCTGGAGATGACCAAACTTCCGAAAGTTCAGCAAAAGGAAAAACTGGAGGCGCTGCTGGACGAGTTCCGGCTACACCACGTGCGCAAAAACAACGGCGATTCGCTCAGCGGGGGCGAACGTCGCCGGACGGAAATTGCGCGGGCCCTGGCGGTAGACCCCAAGTTTATACTGCTGGATGAGCCTTTTGCCGGAGTAGACCCGATTGCGGTGGAAGACATACAGGCCGTGGTAGCCCGCCTGAAGTTCAAAAATATAGGCATACTCATTACCGATCACAATGTAAACGAAACCCTTTCTATCTGCGACAGGGCTTACCTGCTGATAGACGGGAAGATTTTCAAGCACGGTACAGCAGAAGAACTGGCTGCCGATGAGCAGGTGAAGCGCCTGTACCTGGGTCGCAACTTTGAGCTGAAGAGAAAAGATTACCTGCACGAAGAAGCCATGCGCGGCATGAGCGAAGTAACCAATGCGGGAAAGGATACGAAGGAATAATTGGTATGCCCCGGCAGCTTATCGCGGGGTTTTTCTTATTTTGCTTTCAGATTATGGGAATAATAGGTTCAACGATATCGCAACTGGCCCGGATGCGCCTGTGGAGAATAGAAGCATGGGTACAAAACCCCATCGCTTCCCAAAGAGAAGTATTGCAAGACCTGGTAACATCTGCACAGTACACCGAATTTGGCCGGAAATACCATTTTTCTACTCTTTTTTCAACCAGAGAGTTTAAAAAGGCCGTTCCCATACACGAATACGACGACCTGAAGCCCTACATCCACCGGATGATGAACGGGGAAGAGAATATTCTGTGGAATACACCTATACGCTGGTTTGCGAAAAGCAGCGGTACTACCAGCGATAAAAGCAAATTTATTCCCATCAGCGAAGAAAGTCTGCAAGACTGTCATTACAAAGGGGCAAAGGATACACTAACGCTGTATTATAATTTTAACCCCGATTCGGAACTGCTGACCGGCAAAGGACTGGTGATCGGCGGCAGCCATACCATCAACCAGTTAAACGAAGAAGTAAGCTTTGGCGACCTGAGTGCCGTATTGCTGCAAAATTCACCGCTGATAGGGCAATGGCTGCGCACACCTGAACTGGCCATCACCCTCATGGATGAATGGGAATCCAAAATACAGAAGCTGGCCGAAAGTACCATCAGGGAAAATGTTACCTCCATATCTGGCGTACCTACCTGGACCCTCGTACTCTTCAAGCGAATACTCGAAATGACGGGTAAGCGTAATATGGCAGAGGTATGGCCATCGCTGGAGTTGTATATACATGGGGGGGTATCTTTCACCCCCTATCGCGAGCAGTTTCGCAAGATTATCGGCAAGGATATATTTTATATCGATAGTTACAACGCCAGTGAAGGTTTTTTTGCAGCGCAGGACCGCCCCGGCGAAGAAGGGATGTTGCTCTACCTGGATCATGGAGTATTCATGGAGTTTATGCCGGTAGAAGAGTACGGGCAGGAAAGCCCCAGAACCATTGGTCTGAAAGACGTGGAACTGGGTAAGAATTATGCTCTCGTGATCAGCACCAATGGCGGACTCTGGCGGTATATGCTGGGCGATACCATTCAGTTTACCTCCTTGTTCCCCTTCCGCATAAAAGTGGCCGGAAGGCTGAAACATTATATCAATGCATTTGGAGAAGAGGTGATGGTAGACAATACAGATAAAGCCATATCGGCCGCCTCCGAGCAAACGGGCGCGGTGGTGAACGATTACACGGCGGCACCTGTTTATTTCAGCGGCAGCGATAACGGGGCCCACGAGTGGCTCGTAGAATTTGACAAAGAACCGGAAAACATGGAGCTGTTTACCGAAGCGCTGGACAAAACCCTCCAATCGGTAAACAGCGATTACGAGGCCAAACGCTACAAGAACATTGCACTCCGTCAGCCGCTGGTGCACGCGGTGCCCTCCGGCACATTTACAGCCTGGCTGAGAAGTAAGGGTAAGCTGGGCGGTCAGCACAAAGTACCCCGGCTGAGCAACGAAAGAACATTTCTGGAGGAAATTCTTCAATTCACCCATAAACAATGAGTTGGAAACAATACCTGAAAAGGTTGCGGCCCGTGCAATGGTGCTATAATCTCTGGCACTACAAACACCTCAGGCACAATGCAGCAGCCTATCGGCAGTACGGTGTGCATAAACCGCTGTTTGCTTCTATTTCCGGGAAAGACTTCCCCGATAAAACCTCTCACGCCTGGCTCGATAAAACAGATGCTGCCATAGCGGCTCCTCAGCATCCGGATTTCACCTCTTTTTCACCATCGGTACAACAGCAGCTCAAAGACTGGTCAGCAAAAGGATATATGATTCTGGATCAGTTTCTGGATGGAACCACCACAGATGCCATTAATGCAGAGATAACCCGGCTGCAGGCCTCCGGCAGACTGAAATTTGAAAATCGCAACAAACTGATGTTTGCCAACCGGCAATCTGAGCTGATACGATCCGTGACGGAAAACCCGGAGCTCGTTCGCATCCTGTCTTTCCTGCTCGGCAAAAAACCGGTACCCTTCCAAACCATTAATTTCATTACCGGCAGTGGGCAGAGAGCCCACTCAGACAGCATCCACATGACCACCTACCCGCTGGGCTACCTGGTAGCCGCCTGGATAGCCCTGGAAGATGTGTCGATGAGCAGCGGTCCGCTGTTTTACTATCCGGGAAGTCATAAGCTGCCTTTTCTGTTCAACAGCGACTACGAACAACCTTCGGCGCTGCTGTCGCCCGGAGGTACAAAATATTCGCTTTACGAAGACCTGCTCCAGGAACGGATAGCCGAAAAAGCCTACCGCCGCGAAACCTTCCTGGCCAAAAAAGGCGATGTGCTGATATGGCATGCCAACCTGGTGCATGGCGGAGCACCGGTGACCGACCCTTCCGCTACCCGAAAAAGCATGGTGATACACTATTATGCGGCAGATGTGATTAAATACCATGAAATCACCGAACGACCCTCATTACTTAAAACGAATTAACGGGGTTTATACTATATTGCACGCATTTCGACCGTATTGCAAAACCAAGATATACACGATGAAACTATTGACCGATAAAGTTGCCATTGTAACCGGAGCTGCCAGAGGAATAGGAGAAGCCATCGCATTGAAACTGGCTGAGCAGGGCGCCTCCGTGGCGTTTACCTATGTAAGCGACAGCAGCGCTGAAAAAGCCAAAGCACTGGAGGAAAAATTATTAAGCCTCGGTGTAAAAGCCAAAGCGTATCAGAGCAATGCGGGCGATTTTGAACAATGCGAAGCATTTGTGAATGATGTAGTGGCAGGCTTTGGTAAAATAGATATATGTGTAAACAATGCGGGCATATCGAAAGATAATCTTTTGCTGCGTATGTCGCCCGGGCAATGGGAAGAAGTAATTGCGGTAAACCTGACCAGCGTATTCAATATGACCAAACAGGTGATACGCCCGATGATGAAAGCAAAAAGTGGTTCCATCATCAACATGAGTTCTATTATAGGTATTACCGGCAATGCGGGTCAATGCAGTTATGCCGCCAGCAAGGCCGGTATTATAGGCTTTACCAAAAGCATCGCCAAAGAAATGGGCAGCCGCAACATCCGTTGTAATGCCATTGCCCCTGGCTTTATAGAAACCGATATGACAGGCTACCTAAAAGAAGGCGATGCTGCAGAAAAATACCGCAGCAGCATACCATTGGGCCGTTTCGGCTCCGGAGACGATATTGCCGATGCCACCCTTTTCCTTGCGAGTGACCTTAGCCGCTATATTACTGGTCAGGCTATTAGTGTATGCGGTGGGCTGAATATGTAGGGTAGCATGTAAGGCGGTCACGGGTATGAATGCGAAACACCCCGCCTGAAAAACAATTTATAGGTAGTATTCAAAGTAGCAGTAGCATATGCTATGCTTCTATATTTACAACCTCAACTGCATCACATAATCATTCATGAAATAACCCTGGCCGATATCAACGTCTTCCTCGCGTACAACAAGAAAGCCCAGTTTTTCGTAGAAAAATTTTGCCGTGTTGTTTCGGTTTACGTTTAGCTCCAGTATAGAGCAACCTTCTGCTTTTGCGGCGGCAGCCATATGTGAGATGAGTTGTCTGCCTATACCACTCCCCTGCATACCTGGCAATACGTATATCTTGTGTAGCTTACTCAGGTCTGCTGTTTTCTTTTCCAGCGAAGCAAAACCAGTGGGCATTCCGTTTGCTACAGCAATTACAAAGCGATGACCTTCCCGCATCTGGCGCAGCAGCGATGCGTCGCTGTACATCATCTCCAGCATGTATGCTGTCTGGGCAGGCGTTAATATGTCCGAATAGGCTGTCGGCCATATCTCGGAGATGAGCTGTTGTATAAGGGGTATATGTGTTTCGTTTGCGTTTCGAAAGCTAATGGTGTTGCTCATGGATGTTTCTTTAGAAGGCGCTTTGTTTTTTTGGCGTTGCCATCATTGGGCGGCACCTGTATGCCATACAAACTGGCCAGCAGTTCGTATATGTCTATGTTCCGGAAGGTTTTTGCGGTATGGTTTTTCCGGAAGGATGGCCCGGTGGCGTAGAAAATACCATACATATCTCTGATGGAATTGTCGTATCCGTGATTGCCGAGTTCTGGTTTTTGGTGGGGTTGAGTGATCAACGTCCAGCCCTTATCAGCTACTATGGTAAAATCGAGGGCGCGTTCATTTTTCCCGAAGCGTAGTTTACGGGGAACTTTGGCCGAAGGCCACGATTTTGTGTGCGGTATTTTTTTCAGTTGTGCTGCTATGCTGTCGTAATAGCCGGGGGCTGCCTTGATAAAGAGCACCGGGCTGCCGCTGGCAGGATAGCGCAGCCAGTGTTCGGGTATATAATCATGCAGTACCACGTTTTTCTCGGCGCTGAGTGTTGTCATACCATGATCAGAAACAACAATAAGGTGAATGCTGTCGGCAAAGGGTAAAGCGCTCAGCCGGTTGTGGAGCAAACCGACCAGGCTGTCTGTATAGCGTATGATATTGCCTGCCTCGGGACTTTCGGGACCTACCCTGTGCAGGGTTTTGTCGGGTTCTTCAAAATAAATGGATATAAACCGCGGGCGCTGGTCAACGGGCAGTTGCAGCCAGTGGATCACAGTGTCTATTCTTTGCGCCAGGGGTATGGTTTCGGTGTATGGCTTCCATATAGCCGGCTGCATTCCCTGTATCAGGGTTTCCGAGCCGGGCCAGTTATAGGAGGCGGTTTTTATGCCCTGTTTTTCTAAAACCGCCCAAAAAGGCGCACCCCCGTAATAGTCCGGGTTTGTTTTTTCGGCATTCGACAAAGCAAAGGTTTTATCTGTATGGGGATCTACAAACCGGTTGGCCACTATGCCGTGATGGTCTGGGTACAGCCCCGTGATGATACTATAATGATTCGGAAAGGTCTTGGTAGGGAAGCTGGGCTTTAATGATACGGCTTTTACACCGTTGGCATGTATGGCATTGAGATGCGGCGTTGCGTGGAGGTCGGGAAAGTCCCACCGGAATCCGTCCAGCGACAGTAATACCACGTAGGGCCTGTTCTGCGCGTGGGCTGCTGCTACACACAGGCTACCCGTGAGGAATAAAATAAAAAGGGCGTATGGTATGGTTTTCAGCATGTTCAAACCTAGCAAAAACGGCGATGGTATCAAAATTATGGCTGTGTTAAACCCCCCATAGCTCTCTGCATTTGATAAACCATAGAGCGAGTACTAGGATCATTGCCCGTGGCCTTCCGGCAGTGTTTAAAATGCGGGCGGTTTGGGCTCCTCGCTGCTGGCGGAAGATACACCCGCTACGCAAAGATGCGCCTGCAATAACTGAAAGAGATGAGTTTTTAGTTTGGGAGCCATCATCATACTGTAGGTCTGCGGGTCTTTTTCTTCAATGCCATATACCTTATAATACAAAGGGCGGGAAGAAGTAACGTGAATAATAGTACCCATAATGCTGGCAACGGTCAGCTCAATATCCACCTTTCGGAACACACCCTTGTGCTGCCCTTCAGTGATGATTTTCCGTATACTTTCCATGGTGCGGTATTTTACCTCAGTCATCTGGTTGCGGATGTTTTCGGATTGTATGGTGGGCAGATGCGTGGTCATAATACAATGAAACCGGGAATTGGAAGTGATTTTATCCACATACAGGTTTACCAGCTTTTCCATTTTCTGAAACGGTTTCAGCGTATCGTCGAACGCCAGTTCGTTTAACACGTTGTGAGTAGCGTCTGCCCGCCATTCTATCAGTGCATTGAACAATTTCTCCTTGGAGCCAAAGTAGTAGGAAATCATCGCCAGGTTCACATGGGCCCTGCTGGCAATGTCACGTACAGAGGTTCCGTCGAACCCTTTTTCAGCGAACAACTGTTCTGCAGTTTCCAATATGTGCAGCCTTTTATCTACCATTGCTGCAAATTTAAACAAATGTTTAAATTAAACAACTGTTTAATGTTTTTGATATACCTGATAAAAAGGTAAGATAGTGCAGGATTTTGCTTCATAAGGGTTTGGCTTGCATTAAAAATGAGAGTAGCTTAGTCCGCAAAATGAGCAATACATGAAATTAATACGATTTGGACAAGCCGGAAAAGAAAAGCCAGGGCTTCAACTGGAAGACGGAAAGCGCGTGGATATCAGCGCGTTTGGAGAAGATTACACACAGGACTTTTTCGAAAACAATGGTATCAGCCGACTCGGGGCCTGGTGGAAAGCGCATGCGGGCGAATGCCCGGAAGTAGCAGCTACAGAACGGCTGGGCGCCCCGTTGGTACGCCCTTCCAAGTTGATATGCATAGGGTTGAACTATTCCGACCACGCGGCAGAAAGCAATATGGAGCTGCCGAAGGAACCCATTATTTTCTTCAAAGCTACCAGCGCTATTACTGGTCCCGATGATGATATTGTTATACCGAAAAACAGTACTAAAACAGATTGGGAGGTAGAACTGGCAGTAGTGATCGGTAAAAAAGCTTCCTATATAGAAGAGAAAGATGCCCTGGATTATGTGGCGGGTTATCTGCTGCACAACGATTACAGCGAACGTGCATTTCAACTGGAAAGAAGCGGTCAGTGGGTAAAAGGCAAGAGTTGCGATACTTTTGCTCCATTAGGCCCCTGGCTGGCTACCCGGGATGAAATTGCCGATGTAAACAACCTGCGTCTCTGGCTTACGGTAAATGGAAAAACCATGCAGGACGGTAATACAAAAAACCTTATTTTCAATGTGCCGTATATCATTTCTTACCTGAGCCAGTTTATGTCGCTGCTGCCAGGCGACATCATTACAACAGGTACGCCGGCTGGCGTAGGATTGGGGCAAAAGCCTGAACCTGTATACCTGAAGCCAGGCGATGTTGTAGAGCTGGGAATTGATGGGCTGGGCCAGGCCAGGCAGCAACTGGTAGCCTGGAAGGGATGAAAGCGATAAAATAACAATATGCAGCGATATTGCCTTACCCTTGACCTGAAGGACGACCCGACCCTGATTGAAGAATACAAACGTATTCACCAAAACATCTGGCCGGACATAAAGCAACGCATCCTGAAAGACGGAATAACGGTAATGGACATCTACCTAAGCGGTAATCGCCTGTTTATGATCATGGAAGTGCAGAACGGATTCTCTTTCGAGGAAAAAGCCCGTTCGGATGCTGAGGACCGCAGGGTGCAGGAGTGGGAGCAGTTTATGTGGCAGTTCCAACAGGCAGTTCCCTGGGCTAAACCCGGTGAAAAATGGGTAAAGATGGAAAAAATTTTTGACCTCAACTGGTAAGTAACAGGCTTATGAAGCGAGTATTAACAATAACGGTTATCGGGCTGGCATCGGTATGCCTGCTGTCATCTGTAGCTATGCAAAAGAAAAAAGTGATATTTTTCGGAGATTCTATTACACAGGCTGGTGTGGGGCCTACGGGCTACATCACTGTGTTGCAGCAAATGTTGCAACAATCGGGGAAAGGCAATGCGTGGGAGTTCATTGGCGCCGGCATCGGTGGCAATAAGGTATACGATCTTTACCTCAGGCTGGAAGACGATGTATTGTCTAAAAAGCCGGATATCGTTTTTATATATGTAGGCATCAACGATGTATGGCATAAAAGAAGCCATGGAACAGGTACGGATGCAGATAAATTTGAAAAATTTTATCACCGGCTGATAGAAAAAATACAGGCAACAGGCGCCAAAGTAGTCATTTGTACACCTACGGTGATAGGCGAAAAGAAAGGATTTGCCAACGAACTGGATGGAGACCTGAACCGGTATGCCGAGATCATCAGAGGAATTGCAAGAGCAAAAAACACCGGACTGATAGACCTGCGGAAAGCCACGGTAGAACATATTGCCGCGAACAATCCGGAAAACAAAGCTTCGGGCATTCTTACCACAGACGGTGTACATATGAATGAAGCCGGCAACCGCTTCCTGGCGCAGCAGTTCCTCAATGAGCTTAAGTAACCCCGGGTTCGGGATACAGGAATATGGTTTTATCTAACGGCAAAAATAGCATACAGGTCGATTTTTCAGCGAAGCGTGGGGAGAAATCTTTTACAATATTGCCGAACACCAGGGGATGAAAAGGCGATCAGTTTTTGAGTTAACTTTCCGTTTAACCCGAACGCAGGTTAAGTAACGAACCGCAGCCCTGTTGCTTAGCCAATGTTCCATTTTACTTTTTGATTATGACGATAGATACACATGTGCATTTCTGGAAATACGACAAACAGCGGGATTCCTGGATGGACAGCATGGAGGTGTTGCAGCAGGATTATCTGCCGCACAACCTGGAGCCGACACTGAGACGAAACGGGATAGAAGGCTGCGTGGCCGTTCAGGCCGACCAGTCGGAATTGGAAACCCGTTTTTTGTGCGAACTGGCAGAAACACATTCTTTTATCAAAGGTGTGGTGGGCTGGGTAGACCTGAAAGCCCCCGATATTGAGGAGCGGCTGCAGCATTTTTCCTCCTATACCGCCATAAAAGGCTATCGCCATGTGGTACAGTCGGAACCGATGGAGTTTTTGCTGCGCGAAGACTTTCAGCGGGGTGTGGCGGCCCTGAAGCCTTTTGGCTATACCTACGATATTCTCATTTACCATTACCAGTTGCACCCAACCCTTCGTTTCGTAGAAGCATACCCCGATCAAAAACTGGTGATCGACCATTGCGCCAAACCGGATGTAAAGAGTGGAGAAATAGAGGAATGGGCAAAATATATGCGAGAAATAGCAGCACACCCGAACGTTTACTGCAAATTGTCTGGCCTGCTTACAGAAGCAGCCTGGGGCAAATGGAAGCCGGGTGATTTTTATCCCTATCTGGATGTGGTGTTTGAAGCGTTTGGCGTAGACAGGTTGATGTTTGGAAGCGACTGGCCGGTTATTCTTGTGTCGGGCATGTATGTGCAATGGAGAAGTTTGCTGGAAAAGTATATGGAAAACTACAGCGAAGACGATCGCGCCAAAGTATTCGGATTGAACGCCGTTCAATTTTACAATCTCTAATTTTTCAACAGTACAATATCCTTTCCGGTAGCTCTTGATGGTACACCTGATCGATCATTGTACAAACCCTATAACATGGATCTGAATCTGACCAACAAAGTATTCATTGTAACTGGTGGCGCCAAGGGTATAGGCGCTGCTATCAGCCGTTTAATCAGCGAGGAGGGAGGCATAGTAGTGGTAGTGGGCCGGGGCATGGAAGACAATATTAAAATCGTAGAGGAGATCGTCAGAAGCGGCGGAAAAGCCGGGTATGTAACAGCAGAGCTTTCGCAGCCGGAAGCATGCAGGGAAGTGATACAGTTTGCAGCAGAAAAATACGGGCGCATCGACGGGTTGGTCAACAATGCCGGGCTCAACGATGGTGTAGGGCTGGAGAACGGATCGCCGGAAAAGTTTTTCGGATCGCTGCAGAGAAACCTGAGCCACTACTACAACCTGGCGCATTATGCCCTGCCCTACCTGAAACAAACCAAGGGAAACATTGTAAACATCGGATCCAAAGTAGCCCTTACCGGACAAGGCAATACCTCCGGCTACGCCGCATCTAAAGGGGCTATCAACGCGCTCACCCGCGAATGGGCCGTAGAGCTGTTGCCCTACGCCATACGGGTGAATACCGTGTTGCCGGCTGAAGTATGGACCCCGCTGTACGAAGGCTGGATCAATACCCTGCCCAATCCGAAAGAAAAGCTGGAACAAATTGTTTCGAAAATACCTTTTGAAAAAAGAATGACCACGGCAGAAGAAATTGCTAATACGACTGTGTTTCTATTGAGCGCCCGGTCGAGCCACACCACCGGTCAGATACTGATCGTAGATGGAGGATACACACACCTGGACAGATCGCTTTAACTTTATCAACCTCTAAACTGTTTTTTGTATGGCGCTGCAATCTTCTTCTGTCAAAACGGTTGCTACCGGCGGAACGAATTATACGATTCCCCTGATATTGGTTACCAGCTTGTTTTTTTTGTGGGGGCTGGCGTATGGTTTACTGGATGTGTTGAACAAACATTTTCAGGAGGCGCTGAATGTAACCAAGGCCAGATCTACCTTGTTGCAGGCCGCCTATTTTGGTGCTTATTTTCTCATAGCCCTGCCTGCAGGGTTATTTATGAACCGTTTTGGCTATAAAAACGGCATTCTGTTGGGGTTACTGTTGTATGCCCTGGGTGCGTTTTTGTTTTATCCTTCGGCCCAGATGGCTAGCTTTAACTTTTTTCTGCTCGCTCTTTTCATACTGGCTTCCGGACTTACCTGCCTGGAAACTGCTGCAAACCCCTATGTAACAGTGTTGGGAGACCCGGCAACATCCGCGTTTCGCTTAAACCTGTCGCAATGCTTTAATGGAGTGGGTTCCTTCGTAGGACCGCTGATTGCGGCTGAACTCTTTTTTGGTGGAAGCAGTGGCGAAGGAAACAGCAATCTGGATTCGGTGAAAACAGTATATATCGTTATAGCGATTGTTGTATTGTGCATCGCATTTATGTTTAGGCGCACTTATCTGCCCGAAATAAAGGAAGAGAGGGCTTTGCCGGAACAGCAGGCTACAGCTGTAAGTAAGTCGCTTTTTCAGCATCGGCATTTTACTTTCGGAGTAATAGCACAGTTCTTCTATGTAGCAGCCCAGGTAGGCATTGCTGCTTTATTTATCAACTATTGTACAGAAGCCGATCCCGGCATTAACAACGCGAAGGGCTCTTACCTGCTTTCCATCAGTCTCGCACTGTTTACGGCAGGCCGTTTCGCCGGAACAGCGTTAATGAAAAAGGTGGCCCCCAACAGGTTACTTACGGCGTTTGCTCTTATCAATGTGCTACTGTGTATAGTGGTGATATGGGGTAAAGGCTGGCTATCTGTTTATTCGCTGATGGCGGTTTTTTTCTTTGAGTCCATTATGTTTCCTACCATTTTTGCCCTCGGTGTAAAAGATATGGGCCCGCTTACCAAAAAGGCATCGTCCTTTCAGATTATGGCGATTGTGGGTGGAGCCGTGATGCCGTTTGCAATGGGACTATTGGCAGAAAACGGAACGGCACAATCCTACATCATTCCCCTGCTGTGCTTTATAATTGTTGCCTGGTATGGATGGCGAGGTTATCGTGTAAAAAGCTGACAGCGTCTGTTAATTGTACTCAAAAAGGAATGAATTATCATTATTCTCGATCATATATTGGGGTAGTTGCCGCTGCGTAAAATTGCCATATTGGGTAACAGACACATTCGTAACATCCTGGGTATAGTTGGTTACGGTAGTGTGGGTGATGTTATTTTTGTTTACAGAAAACGGTATGTTTTCCACCGGGAGATATACGGTTAGGTACGGATTCATATTTTGATCGTGCTGGTAACTGGTTTTTTGAATCAGTTGCATCTCTCCGGCGGTATTTCGCTCATAGTTTTCCGACAGTGTAATGTTGCCGGAAAGATCATGACTGTATTTTGTATAACTAAGTGGCGTACCATCGTCCAGAAAACGGGTTTCTTTCACAATAAAGCCTGCCGCATTGTATTCAAATACGGTAAAGCTCCTGAGTACAGGGGTGGCATGTTCACTTTCTTTAAGAAAGTGGTTATTTTGGATGATCTGTTTTCCGTTGTAAACGAATTCGCTGCGGCTATATATATAATGAACACCTGTCGTGGAGCTTGAAATATCCATTTTTTGATCTGTCAGGTGTGCCTTACCGTTTTTATAATGTATAGAAGCCTCTCCCAGCAATTTGTCGGCAGAATAAGTATTTCTGGAAGTTATTTTGCCCGCATTGTCGTATATAAATTCACTTTGTACGCTGCCTGAACTACTTTTTACGTAACGCAGCAGGGTGCCGGAAGCCGGCAATACCGTATTCTCCTGATCCTTGGAACAGGAGAACAGGACTAAAAATATAGAAAAAATCAGTAGGCGCTTCATCTCTGGGGTTTTCATTACTGACAAAGGTATTGTACAAAACGTTGCGTAGAAATAGTATGTTTTACGGTCTGTGGGCAGGGCGGTAAAAATACCCCCGTAGTTCCCGGAAAGATCATTATCTTTGCAGCGGCAAGTCTTATACGACCAGCTCCTGCTGAACTCCCCCAGGACCGGAAGGTAGCAAGGGTAGGCGGTTGTAGCGGTGCGATGTAAGTAACTTGCCTTTTTATTTGCTAATATTCGTTTATATTCGTTGTCATATTTACAATCAACTTAATACCAAGAAGAAAAAAGCAAGCACATGAAATTTTTTATTGATACGGCCAACCTGGCGCAGATTAAAGAGGCACATGAACTGGGGATCCTGGATGGGGTAACCACCAACCCGTCGCTGATGGCAAAAGAGGGTATCAAAGGAGAAGATGCTATCAGGAACCATTATAAAACCATTTGCGAACTGGTAGATGGAGATATCAGCGCTGAGGTGCTTTCTACCGATTTCGACGGAATTGTTGCCGAAGGAAAATCGCTCGCTGCCATTCACCCGAATATTGTGGTGAAAGTGCCCATGATAAAAGATGGAGTGAAAGCATTGAAATGGTTTACAGACAACGGTATTAAAACCAACTGCACGCTGGTGTTTTCTGCCGGTCAGGCTATTCTGGCTGCAAAAGCGGGCGCTACGTATGTATCTCCCTTCGTAGGCAGGATTGACGATGGTAACTGGGATGGTATGGAGCTGATTGGACAAATAGCACAAATCTATTCCCTGCAAGGCTTTAAAACCCAGATCCTGGCCGCATCTATCCGCAGTTCATTGCATATTGTAAGAGCTGCCGAACTCGGCGCGGATGTATGCACCTGTCCGTTGGATCCGATTCTCGGTTTGTTGAAACATCCGCTAACGGATATTGGATTGGCTAAATTCCTGGAAGACGCTAAAAAAATGCAGTAGTCTTTACAAGTTATCGACCACCTGCTATATACTATATCAGTAACGGAGGTTGCCTTTTACAATGAGGGCAACCTCTTTTTGTTGAAGGTGTATTTACACATATTATTGGAAACACTACTGATAGTGTCGCCGCTAACAGCAACGGAGCCTGTTATTGATCATAGTTTTCTTTGAGCAAACCTTTGGCGTCTGTAATCAGCTTTTTGATCTCTCTCGATTTGAGCCCGTCGTATACCCCTCTTACTCTTCTGTCTTTATCTACCAGCGCAAAAAACTGCGTATGCAGAAAGTCTTCTTCAATATTAGCCGCATTGTTCTTCGGATCATCTATTACGTAGCTTTCCCGCGCTGCTTTATACAGTTCCTCTTTGCTGCCTGTTAAAAACCACCAGTTTTGCAGGTTGGCTCCCAGCGAATCAGCATATGCCCGAAGCCTGCCCACAGAATCGGTTACAGGATCTACGGTATGCGAGAGGATCATAAAATCGCGTTCACTACCCAGTTCCTCGTACACTTTTTTCATATTGGTATTCATTTTGGGACAAATACCCTGGCAGGTGGTGAAAAAATACTCTGTCACGTATACCTTGCCTTCCACTCCTTTTTCAGATACGGGTGTTCCGTCCTGCCGTAAAAAGCTGAATGGCTTTACATTGCTCAATACCGGCAGTGTAGACTTTGAAGTATCGATGATGTTCAATAAAAAAATATAGAACCCTGCAGCCAAAGCCAAAAAAAACAGCAGGTAGGTCCAGGTCTTCTTGCTCATACTTCAAAGGTACAACCGACTTTCCGCCTTACTGTTAAATTTTATATGATTTAACTCAATTGCAACTTTGTTGCATATAAAGTGTATATTTGCTCCCCAAATTTTGTGCGGATGTTCAGGATCAATTACGATGCGTTAGGAATTACAGCTTCTCTGGCTTGCGCCATCCACTGTGCGGTACTGCCCCTGGTGCTTACCAGTTTGCCGGTATTGGGGGTGAATATCCTGAACAATCTGTATTTCGAACTGGGCATGATCGTCCTGGCTTTTATCATCGGAACTGTTGCGCTGTACCATGGTTATAAAAAGCATCATCACAGATGGTTGCCGATTATTATTTTTAGTGCAGGAATGGCATTACTGCTGCTGAAGGAGCTTTTTCATCAGTATCATCTCTGGTTGCTGTTGCCCGCTATTGCCTTGATTGTGACAGCTCATTTTATCAATTATCGTTTTTGCAGAAAGGCAAACCATTGCCACAAGGGCGATTGTAATCATTAAAGCAGGCATACTTAAATTAATCATTTATATTAGCTGATGGTTTCCCGTATCCTGAGGGTTGGCGTATTTCCGGAACTGGCAGAGAACAAAAGTTCGGGTATGCCACCGCGGTGGGCAACTGACTGTATGATCGCTAAATGATTTTTGCCGAATGAGTTTTATAATCATCGCCTGTTGTATACTCCTGCTGATTTTGTTAATCACCTGGGGTAAACTCAATACATTCATTGCATTTATTCTGGTATCGCTTGTAGCCGGCTGGTTACTGGGCATACCCCTCGATCAGCTTGCTACATCGGTAGAAAAAGGCATGGGCGATACCCTGGGGTCGCTTGCCGGCGTGATAGTAATGGGTGCTATGCTGGGAAAGCTGGTGGCGGAGAGTGGTGCAGCCCAGCGTATAGCAGATTACCTGATGAAGCGCGCCGGCACGAAATATATTCAGTGGGCGCTGATGATAACGGGTTTTATTATAGGCATTCCATTATTTTACAACGTGGGGTTCGTGCTGATGGTTCCATTGATATTTACCATCGCTTACCAGTATAAACTACCTGCTGTGTATATAGGTATACCCATGCTTTCCGCTCTTTCCGTTACGCATGGTTACCTGCCTCCGCATCCGGCGCCTGCTGCGCTGGTGCAGCAATTCAACGCCGATATGGGGCTTACCCTGTTGTATGGGCTGATGGTGGCTACACCAGCCATTATCATAGCGGGTCCGCTTTTCGCCAAAACGCTCAGACATATAGAGGCGAAACCGTTGCAAACGTTTCAACCTGCAGTTGTTCCTGTGGAAAAGCTGCCGGGCATTGGCAACAGCCTGTTTACATCGTTACTGCCGGTTTTTTTACTGATCGCCACGGCGGTGCTGCCTGCCGTTTTTGACGATCCCGCGTTAAAGAGCCATCTTGATTTTTGGGGAAATCCTATGATGGTGATGCTGGTAGCGCTGCTTTTTGCCACCTTCAGCATCGGCCGTGGTACGGGCATGCGTATGAGCAAGATCATGGCAACCTACGAAACTGCGGTAAAAGACGTGGCAATGATACTATTGATCATTGGCGGCGCCGGCGCTTTCAAGGAAGTGCTGACGGCTAGTGGTGTGAACAGAGAAATTGCCGACTCGCTGCAGGGCATCACCCTTCACCCGCTGATCACCGCATGGATCATTGCCGCTATAATAAGAGTGTGTATAGGTTCAGCTACAGTGGCAGGACTCACCACCGCCGGCATTGTGGCGCCCCTGGTGATACAAAGCGGCGTAAACCCCAACCTGATGGTGCTTTCCATCGGCGCCGGCAGCCTGATGTTTTCTCACGTAAACGATGGAGGATTCTGGTTGTTTAAGGAATATTTCAACCTGAGTATTAAAGATACCATACGCTCCTGGTCTGTCATGGAAACCATTGTAGCCATCGTGGGGCTGTGTGCTGTAATGCTGCTGAGCCTGTTTGTATCCTGATGTGATATAAAAGAATACCTGATCAATAGAAAACCGTGGCGTGGCAGGTCGTTGCGCAACCGGATTGATAAAAATCAACAACTGAAATGGAATCAGCAGAAAAGCAGTATTGCAAAATAGTCCTGAATCAACATCAATCCGCTACTTCCACGATCATTTCTACTTCCACAGCCATATTGAAAGGCAGGGTATTGGTGCCTACGGCCGTGCGGGCATGCTTTCCCTTTTCACCGAAAACGTATACCATCATATCGGAGAAGCCATTGATGACCGCCGGCTGCTGGTAAAAATTATTTTCGCTGTTCACAAAGCCGTTTACTTTTACGATGCGTTTCACCCTGCTCAGATCGCCCAGTTCTGCTTTCAATGCCGATAATTGTGCGATGGCCGTTAACTCGGCCGCCTGATAGCCCTGCTCAACGGTGAGATCGCTTCCAAGTTTGCCTTTAATGTAATCGCCTTTTACTGAGGGGCCCTTTCCGGCCAGGAAAATCAGGTTGCCGACACGAACGGCATTTACATAATTGGCTACGGGCTTGCTTACTTCAGAAAGCTTAATGCCCTTTGCTGCCAGTTTTTCTTCAGGAGATTGCGCTGCGGCAC
Organism: Agriterribacter sp.; assembly: GCA_037190905.1. GTDB lineage: Bacteria > Bacteroidota > Bacteroidia > Chitinophagales > Chitinophagaceae > Agriterribacter. Next base: position 368,839 of record JBBCKG010000015.1, read on the forward strand.
CGAGACAGGAAAAGATTAAAAAAGAAAGGAACCATGGTTTGATCTGCATGTGTATGTTGTTTATCCGCCACTAAAATAATCAATCCTTGTAAATGAGCAAGATCTGCACCTGTCACTTTTGATGCCACTGGTTTTTGTACCGGATATTATTGGTGAAGCCGGTGCAAATATCCCTTGCAAAAGAATGTAATAACCCGCAGAAGAGACTGTTTTGCGCGTTGTTGGTGTTTTTGAGTTGGTCGTAAGTGGGTGAGCTTCAGGATACAACGTCCTGATCAATCTATGAGGTTGTTCTTAACGGAAAAAAACACCAGCCCGGCTGTGTTGCGCAGGTTGAATCGTTCCATCAGTCGGTCTTTGATAGCTTCCACCGTACGGGGGCTGATCTCCATTTTCTGTGCGATCTCCGAAGCGGTAAATTCCATGCACAGCAAGCGCAACACTTCGCGTTCTTTATCATTTACCACGATCTCGTTGCTTAGCGACGGAGCGGTGCGGGCTTTCACATGCGACTTTTTCAGCAGTACGCGGTTTACAAAATTGTTGAGGTAATATCCCCTGGCCATCACTTCTACAATGGCTTTTTTTATTTCCGAAGGGTCGGCACTTTTCAACAGGTAGCCATTGGCGCCATTTTCCATGAGGTGCGATACAAACCTTTCATCTTCGTACATAGAGAGTACGATCACGTAAATATTAGGATATTCTTTGCTGATCGTTTTGGTGGCTTCAATGCCGTCCTTAACCGGCATACGGAGGTCCATTAGCACCACCTGAGGGTCTGCTGCCGGTATGCCGTCCAGCAGCTCCTGCCCGTTTTCTGCTTCCAGCACAAACTTTATATTGGTGTATGGCCGAAGCGAGAGGATGACGCCTTTGCGAAACAACTGATGGTCGTCGGCAATGGCAACTCTGATAATACTCATAAAATTTCGGTTTATTCCACTCTTCTATTTAAGCGATCAGCTCCATGTTCTCAACCGGTATATCGAGTGTTACTTTAAAATAGGTTTTTGATATGTCTTTTTCAAATACAATTCTTGCCCTCAGTACTTTCACCCGGCTTTGGATGTTTTTCAATCCAAGTCCGGCTGCGCTTTTGTTTAGCTTTTCAAAGTCGGTTTGTGTAATCCCTTTTCCATCGTGATGCAGGCGAATGAAAAAACGCTTGTCGTCATAATTCTGGGTTACGTGTATAAAACTGGAACCGCTGTGTTTCAGGATATTGTTCACCAGCTCCTGTATAACGCGAAAAATCAGCAATTCTTGTTCAGGCCGCAACCTTTCGCGGTAATCGTGGAAACGGCAACTGGCATTGAGCATGCCCGATCCGCTGATCTTCTGGAAAAGATCGTTCACGGCCGATTCCAGGCCAAAGTTTTTGAGGGTAGGCGGCATCAGGCTATGCGAAATATTCCTGATCAGTTGTATGGTATCGTCTATAATCTGTTTCGCATTATAAATGCTTTGTAACTGTGTGTTGATGTCCTGATGTACGAGGTTTTCGTTCAGGTAAAGCCGCGCTGTAGCGAGCAGGGGCCCGGCATCGTCGTGCAGGTCGGCCGCTATCCGCTGTCTTTCTTCTTCCTGCCACCTGATAGAAGCGTTGAGCAGCAGCTTTTGCTGTTCGTCCTCCATTTCCTGCAACTGCAATTGGTACCGGATGACCTTTCGCTGGTGAAAAATGATGAAAATGATCATCCCTATGGCCAAAGCCAGCATCCCCATAGTGCCCAATAGTACTATACCGGATATACCACCATCAGTTTGCAACAAGATCATAGGGGCTTTCATTTCAGGTTTAGGTATATTTATTTAACGTATTAGTCCCGCCGTTTAGTTTAGAGGGGGCCTTGTCTGTTGAAAATATCGCTATAACCAGTATGAGATTTTTGATAATATACAAAGAATCATGTATAAAATCATATTCGGATTTAATGTTGCTTTCCAGATAACTCTTGGCGTACACCAAAGCAAAGAAAGTACCTGCGCAGTATACTATAATGGCTACCACCACCCAGAAAGTAGAGGTGAAGTAAAAATAAGGAACAGTAGTATCTGTAACCTTCTCATATAGAAAAATAATGCAGTAAATAAGAATGATCAGGAAGCTTGTTACAGAGGGTATGGGGTCGTAGTCGTTGCGCGGGGTCGTAAAAAACTCGTATAACAGGTATGCGCCCATCAACAGGGTTATCCCGTAAATGACGCGTCGGATTCGCAGACTCTGTATAATATGAGCAAACAGAAAAGAAAAAAGGAAGAATTCAACGATAGTGGTAATGGAGAGGGTAGTAAGGTAGTACACCTCATGTATCGTTCGGTTGGATAAAACGAAAAAATTAAGAAAAACGCTGTACAGAATGGAAACAAAAAACACCCTTAATCCCAGATTTTTCCTGGCTCGTGCCAGAAAAATAAACAGGATTAAGGGTATTAGGTCGGAGACCAGTGCAATATTTCGTAAAAGTTCGTATATATTCCAATGATTTCTTCAAATATAACTACTTAATTCTTAACGAAGAAACCGGAATGATACTGTTTACGCTTATTTTACTTTAATTCCTATATCTTCAAAGTCCCATGACCACCATCCGTCTTTTTTGGAGAAGCGGTTGGTCACCAGCCCTATTTCTTTTGCGAGGTTACCGCCGTCGTTGACAGCTGTATATTCCAGAATGGCCTTACCGGTAGAATCTACCCCTACAAACACGTAAGTGGGATTGCCCTGATCGTTTAAAGCTTTATACATGTTTACGCCTACGCAATCGGGCTGTTCCAGCATTTTCAGGAGTATATTGCGTCCTACGAAATGGCAGGAATTTTCTCCGAATGCATCATAGTAATCTTTTACCATTTTGGCGCCTTTTTCAAAGCCTATGTGCTCTCCGATTTCAGCCAGGGAAATGCCGGGGTTTTTTACCAGCGTCTCTTTTTGTGTCATAGTTAAAAGTTTGAGGTTTTTAGAAAACGTAAGGATTGATGAATGTCAAAAATCACCCGAACGGCGTACCTGGGCAAGGGGTGGTGAACCAAACGGATTGATATATGATAACCTCAAAACCACTACAGGAAAGGCTTTCAGGCGCGTAAAGCCACCCTGTATTAATTTAAAATAAAGTAAAAATACTCTCAAAACATAGTAAATTTACTATATTAGCTGCACAGTTTAAATGTGTTATCGGAATATTGTCTGAAAGAGTGGAAATAGCGGCGGAGACTGGTATTGAAAAGATGAAGTCCCTTTTAGTTGTGCCTGCCAATGAAATACGCCTGTAAAAATACAGGGTATCTATCGTAAAGCAATCCGTAAAAATAAGTGATTATTTTGAAAAACTACTTGGTTAATTTACTGCTATGATGTACGTATTTACTCGTATTTATTTTTACAAAAAAATAGTTAACCTTTGATAAACGGAATATAAACCAGTATCAGTTACTACCCATGACAACGAAAGACTATCAAATTAAGGTAGCTATTGCAGACGATCATAAGATTTTCAGAGACGGAATAAGGATGGCGATGAGTGGAAAGGAGTACCTGAAGATCATCTGGGAAGCGGAAAATGGCAAGGATTTAATGCATAAGATGAGGATCAAGCTTCCGGATGTATTGTTAATGGATATCCGGATGCCTGAGATGGACGGCGTAAACGCCATCTCGCTGATCCGTAAAGAGTATGAGGAAATAAAGATTATTGTGCTTACCATGTACGACGATCAGGAAATGATATCTCGTATGATGGAAATGGGGGCCAATGCATACCTGACCAAAAACACCGATCCGGAGGAAATATATAACGCCATTCTAACCTGTATGAATGACGACTTTTATTTCAACGACCTGGTAAACAAAGCCGTGTTGATGAAGCTGCAGCACAAGCGGCAGATTAAACAATACTATCCTAACCCGGTTACGTTCTCTGAAAAAGAGTTGCGTATTCTGAAGTTGATTGCAGACGACAAAACAACAGAAGAAATTTCGAAGGAGGTTTTCCTCAGCCCACGAACCATTGAAACGGTACGGCAAAATATGAAGTCGAAAGTGGGTGCCAGAACCATTGCAGGACTGGTGATGTATGGAATGCGCAACAGACTGATCAACTAACCTGTGCTACGCTGTAAAACAGCGCGGCATAAAATATATTTCCCGGCTGCAAATATTCTGTGCATGCCTTTTTCACCGGCATATCCATGCAGTAGCTGCGATAGCAGCGGGGAGTTGTAAACCTTTTTCGAAGCCACCACTTTACCGTTTATCCCTTGAATAGGGGATTTGTAGTGCATTTTGTTTTCTTATTATTAATTTGGTACTACCTTTATTGAATTATATGGTAAATTCCAATGGTGCCTGCAACCCCTTGAAAATTTACACATATACACCACCAATATATTTGAAAGATGAAACCACTGGAACTCGTAACCCCTGTAAAAGTAATTATAGCAGACGACCATGTGCTGTACAGGGCCGGGGTTAAAACAGCGTTAAGTACCAAGAAAGATATTCGTCTGATAGGAGAGGCCGATAACGGGCAGCAATTATTGCACCTGCTGAAACATATGCAACCAGATGTTATACTCCTCGACATACAGATGCCCATCATGGATGGTATAAAAGCACTTGCCGAAGTAAAAAAAACCTACCCCGATTTAAAGATCATCATGCTGACGATGCACAACGAGCACTCCATGATATCGAAGCTGATGGAGCTCGGGGCGAATGCGTACCTGACGAAGAACTCCGACTCGGAAGTGATTTATGAAGCCATCAAAACCTGCCATCAGAATGAGTATTTTTTCAATGAGATGACCAATAAGGCGTTGCTGGACGGGTTGAAAAGCAAAAGAAATCCGGATGGGTTTACTGCACAGGAAGTAAAACTCACCGATAAGGAAAAGCATATTCTGAAACTGATGTGCGAGGAAAAAAGCACCAAAGAAATTGCCGATATTGTGGTGCTCAGCCCTCGTACGGTAGAAGCCATCAGGGATAAGCTGAAATCGAAACTCGGTGTAAAATCGATGGCCGGACTGGTACGCTATGCAATCAAAGCTGGTATTATAGACGATAAATAGCCTGTGGTGCCCGGAGCTTTTTTTTCTTATAACGGTAAACTTGTATCGCGCGATGCCGGTGGTGTTATCAGCCCCGCAAATCGTTCGCTGCGCTACGGCGACGGTTTGTTCGAAACGATGCAGGTAGTAAACGGAAGCATAGTGTTGGAGTCGCTTCATATGAACCGGCTGTTCAAAGGGCTTTCGCTGCTGCAGTTTAATGTAAGCCTGTTTCCTTCGCCCCGTAAGCTGGCGACTATTATACTCCGGCTATGCAAGGCTAACCAGTTGCTGGATAAAGCTATGGTAAGGCTGAACGTATTTCGGGGAAACGGCGGATTGGACGGATTGGCAGATCAGGCACCCGAGTATATCATAGAAGTATCACCATTGCCGGTTAAAAAGGAAAAGCGCCTGGGTATAGGGATTTGTTACGATGCGGTGAAAAATGCCGGCGCATATTCCGGTATCAAGTCAAACAATTTTCTGCCCTATACCATCGCTGCACTGCACGCTGCCAGGAACGGATGGGATGATGCCCTGGTGATAAACCAACACTACCGGATTGTTGAAACCACCATATCCAACCTGTTTTGCATCCGCGACGGAATTGTATATACCCCCGCCTTGGCCGAGGGCTGCATAGAAGGCGTAGCGAGAAAGTTTTTGTTAACGCATCTGCATTCCGCCGGTTATACGATTCGGGAAGCGCCCATTGAAATTGCTTTTCTCCGGGAAGCGGAAGAAATATTCCTTACCAACGTCATTCGGGGCATCCGGTCTGTGCATACATTCGAATACCGCCATTACAGCGATACCCTCACCAAACGCATCCATACCTGGTGGCAGAAAAGTATAAGCGGTATGCTATGAGCGCTATGGTGTAGGAATTGATTCCTGCCGGCCGGAACGAACCAACGCCTGTTTTATTTGGAGACCTGAAACTTGCCGGACTCAAGAATTTTTCCGGTTCTGTCGCGCAATTGAAAAATATAAACGCCTCTGTTGAAGTTATCCAATAATACCTGATTGGCTACAGACACATTTTTGATTTCATATACCTTTTTACCGAGAAAATTGTAGATATGGAAGCTATGAGACCGATCGTAGCTGTGTTGAAATTCAAAATTGATAACCGTAGTAGCAGGATTCGGGTAGAATTTGATGAATTTTACCGTGCTTTCCCGGGCAGATGCAAGCGGGCCCTTTTCCTGGGCCTGGGACCCGGAAACCAGCACGAAGCAGCCGATCAATAAAAGCAAAGTAAATTTGTTCACGCTGTAAATTTATAGTTTTCCCATATACTGAACGCAAAAACCATTTACCAAAGTATATATTATAAAGGGGGAAGCCATAATTTATGAACATTATCAATGTCTTATGATAATAAACAGGAGGTTTCCGGATTTCCATTACGGAAAGCGCCTGGAAAGGGTGGTTCGCAGCAGCGTTTCTAAGAAAATCAGTACAATGGCTATTAATACGAGGGGGTGAAATCGCTCCGTATACTTTCTGGTAACGATGGTATTGATTTTGGTTTTTTCCATCTCGTCTATCTCGCCGTAGATCTCTTTCAGGCTTTCATTATCGCGTGCCCGAAAATACCTGCCGCCTGTTTCCGAGGCGATCTGCCGGAGCAGTGTTTCGTCGATGTTTACTTTTTCCTGCTGCATCACTACGCCTATATCGCTGAGCGTAGGGGTGTTAGCGTATCCTTCGCTTCCTACGCCAATGGTATACACTTTCACGCCGAGGGCTTTGGCAATTTCCATTGCCGCCAGTGGCCCAATGAGGCCTCCATTGTTTTCGCCATCGGTGAGCAATATCACCACTTTACTTTTTGCCTCGCCGCTCCGTAGCCGGTCTGCGCTGGTAGCCAGTCCCGATCCGATGGCGGTACCATCCAGCAAAAATCCTCCCTCTACCTGTGCAAGTTGTGCTTCCAGCATGGCATGGTCGTTGGTAACCGGGCACTGTGTAAAGCTTTCTCCCGCAAATATCACCAGCCCTATCCGGTCGGCGGGACGCTCCCGTATAAAGTCGAGCGCCACTTTTTTGGCTGCGATCAGGCGGTTGGGGGTAAAATCCTGCGCGAGCATACTACCGCTTACATCGAGGCAAAGTACGATGTCAATTCCTTCTCCTTCTATTGTTTTCTCTTCATTGTGTGAGCGTGGGCGCGCCAGGGCTAAAATGATGAATGATAAAGCCAACAGCCTGCAGATGAATGGCAGGTGTCTGAGGTGGCTTTTAAGCGAACTGGTGTTGCGGAAGCTCCTGAGAGACGACACCCGCATGCTGGCTTTGAACCGATGGGCATAGCTGATATACCAGCCTGCTATCACCGGAATCAGCAACAGTAGGAACAGCGCCTGAGGCCAGGCAAATTCTATGCTATCAAAATAGGCTTTCAACATGTTATTTCAGCGTGTCCATTGCTTTGATAATGAGTGATGCATTTTCCATATCGGTACTGCATTGGTCTGTGTCTGGTCTGAACTTTGCAAACTTAACAGCGTCTGCGATCCTCAGCAATGCTGCCAGTTTTCCGGGCTGTTCATTCCGCAGTGTACTATGCAGTTGCACCAGCAGTTCATCGGTGGTATGCTGAAGGGCCCTAACCCCGAAGCGTTGTTGTATGTATCTGCGTACGATGTCGCCCAGGCCACTGTAATAGGCTGTCAGTGCTCCTTTTTCCGGCAGTTGCTGTTGCTGCAGTTCTTTCAGTTGTTGCAGAGCTGCAGCCAGGGCACCCGGCGCATCTGTTTGTACGGCTCCTGCCGTTTCCCGTTTTTTTGTGCGCGACTTCCACCATAACCAGACCAGTATGCTCAGCAGTATCGCAGACAATACTGCCACTACCCAAAACCACCAGTCAACGGGTGGTTTCGCCACTGCAATAATCTCGCGGATATCGTGGTAGCTGCTATCCGGTAAGGCAACCGGCAGTATGGTGATCGGAAGCGGCTGGGAGCGGTAGGTGTTGTTACGGATTTTGACTGCTACAGCGGGAAAGGCCCAGGTGCCGGAGTCGAAACCGGTAATGGTAAAAGACTGGCGGTACAGTTTTATGCTGCCATCAAGGGAGGAGTCAATGGGTCCACGGCGCAATACTTCCAGGTGCTGGAGGGTATCGGGCAGGCGAAAGAGTTCGGTTGCATGCAGTGTTGCCGGTATTTTCGCCTGTACCTCCAGCTCTATCTGTTCACCCAGTAATATTTCATTTTTGCTGGCCGTGATAGCTACCGATGGCTGGGTTTGAGACAGAGAGCTGTTTATGAAGCCCAGGCAACAAAACAGGGAGTAAACAAAAAACTGTATCGTGGAGACTTTTTTCATCGGTAATACCGGTCATGTTATTTTGCCCGTTTCTTTCTTTTCAGAAAAAACTGTTGTAATATTTTTACGTAATCCTCGTCTGTACGCATATAGAGCAGGTCTGCTCCTGCCTTTAGAAAGGCCAGCTTGCAGGCGTCCTCATTTTCTGTAAACTGCTGCTGATAGTTGTATTGCACCATATCGTCGTTTGTGTCTACCCACTGGGTTTTTCCGGTTTCCATATCTTCAATTTGCAGCATCCCCACTTTTGGTAGTTGCATGTCCATTTTATCATATACCTTGATACCCGTGAGGTCGTGTTTATTGCCGGCTACCCTCAGCGCGTCTTCATATTTTTCTACCATAAAATCGCTTAGTACAAATGCGATGCTTTTTTGCTTTATAGTGTTATTAAAGAAACGAATGGCTTCATTGAGGTTGGTGCCCCGCGATTGCGGCTGGATGCTAAGCAATTCTCTTACTATGTAAAGAATATGCTGTTTGCCTTTTTTGGGCGGAATAAAAAACTCCACTTTATCGCTGAACAGAATAACGCCGACTTTGTCGTTGTTGTTGAGCGCAGCAAAGGACAGCAGTGCGCATATTTCCGTTGCAAGGTCTTTTTTCCGGAGATTAACTGTTCCGAATAAAGAGCTGGCACTGATGTCAACGAGCAGCATCAGGGTCAGCTCCCGCTCTTCTTCAAACAGTTTGCTGAAAGGTATGCCCATCCGGGCAGATACATTCCAGTCTATAAAGCGTATATCATCGCCCGCGCTGTATTCCCTCACTTCCTTAAACGACATACCCCTTCCCTTGAACGCCGTATGGTATTCACCGGCAAAGAGGCTGGAAGATAGTTTTCTGCTTTGTATCTCCAGCGCTCTCACTTTTTTCAATATGTCGGCCACATCGATGTCGTCCTCAATATGGGTTCTTTTTTTACGCTTCAGACAACGGAAGTTTATTTAGTGAAAAGTATTTATGGCACATTAATCGTTCTCAATATTTCGTTCACAACATCTTCTGCACTGGTGTTTTCGGCTTCGGCTTCGTAGGTAAGCCCTATCCGGTGGCGTATTACATCTCCGGCCATGTTTCGCACATCTTCGGGTATTACATATCCTCTTTTATTAATAAATGCATGTGCCTTGGCTGCCAGTGCGAGGTTGATGGAAGCCCTGGGAGAACCCCCATAGGCGATCAGTGGTTGCAGCTTCTGCAGTCGGTAATCTGCGGGGCGTCTCGTAGCAAAAACAATATCGAGCAGGTAGTTCTCTATTTTCTCATCCATGTACACCTGTCTCACCAGATCACGTGCCGCCAGTACTTCCGCGGTGCTGGCTACCTGCTTCACCTCCGGCATTCTGATACCCTGGAGGTTTTGGCGTAAGATCAGCAATTCTTCGTCCCTTGTCGGGTAATCGATAATCACCTTCAGCATAAACCGGTCTACCTGTGCTTCGGGCAGTGTATAGGTTCCTTCCTGATCAATGGGGTTTTGGGTGGCGAGCACCAAAAATGGTTCTTCCAGTTTATAAGTGGTTTCACCAATGGTTACCTGCTTTTCCTGCATTGCCTCCAGCAGCGCACTCTGCACTTTGGCCGGAGCACGGTTAATTTCATCTGCTAAAATAAAATTGGCAAATATGGGGCCTTTACGCACTACAAATTCGTTCCGCTGCTGCTGATAGATCATCGTACCCACCACATCCGCCGGCAACAGATCAGGAGTGAATTGTATACGGCTGAAGTGAGCATTCACAGATTGGGCCAGCGATTTGATAGAAAGTGTTTTAGCAAGGCCGGGTACGCCTTCCAGTAATACGTGCCCATTGCTGAGCAGCCCCACCAGCAGGCGGCTCACCATATATTGCTGCCCTACGATTACCTTGGATATCTCTTGTTCTATTCTCTCCAGGAAAGCGGAGGCCGCCTGGATTCTTTCATTGAGCTGGCGAATATCTTCTGCTGTTTGTAACATATAGTGGATTAGTGGATGATGCCTGGTTTACGATGGATAATGTTTTCAGGAACAATAATACACCAGAACTTGCAAAGCCTTTGCCAAAAAATTACGAGCGGTCATTCCCGGTTTTTCGAATCAATAACGATGGTAACTGGTCCGTCGTTTACCAGGGCTACCTGCATATCGGCGCCGAAAATACCCGTTGATACCGGTTTCCCCAATTCCTCAGCTAGCCTGGCTTTCATTTTTTCATACATAAGTACGGCCACATCTCCTTTGCTCGCCCTGATATAGGAAGGGCGGTTGCCTTTTTTGGTGGAAGCATGTAATGTAAACTGGCTAACCAGCAAAATATTGCCCGCTGCATCTTTTACCGACCTGTTCATTACACCATTGGCGTCGTTGAATATGCGCAGGTTCACTATCTTATTGCTCAACCAGGCGATGTCTTCATCGGTATCTGCATCTTCCACACCTTGCAGCACCAGCAGTCCGTCTGCTATAGCGCCGGTTACCTCCCCTGCTACGGTAACTGATGCCGACGATACTCTTTGTATAACAACTCTCATATTTTTTGCTTTGCACTAACCTGGTACCAACTATTTCGTTTAATCCGGAGATCACTTGCGGCCACTTATCCTGTAGCATGAAATCGATGCCGCTAAAAAAGAATGGTTTGCAGGCAAGATCGGCCGGCCTTCATTTTCGCTGCTATTTACCTCTGAAAAGCCTCCGCTCAAACAGCCAGCCGGAAGGCGTGGGTTCTGCATACTTCAAACCAAACTGCTCTATACTGTTTATTTTGAGGTGCTCTATCGCTTCTTCAATGGAGTCTGTGTATAATACGAGGTTGGTATCGTCGGGCGATATGGTACCCACTGCTTTCAGTTTTTCAATGTACTCCATCAGTTCCTTGTGAAAGTCTTTGCAGAACAGTATGATGGGAAAGGAAGCCACCACCCGTGTTTGCACCAGGGTAAGTGCTTCGAAAAACTCATCCAGGGTGCCGAATCCACCCGGCATCACCACAAAGGCATAGGAATATTTGGCCAGTAATGTTTTACGAACAAAAAAGTACTTGATGTCCACCCATTTATCCAGGTAGGGATTGGCAGACTGCTCGAAAGGCAATATGATGTTGCATCCTACCGATTTGCCGCCCACGTCTTTAGCGCCCCGGTTGGCAGCTTCCATGATGCCGGGCCCTCCACCGGTCATGATGGTAAAGCCAAGCTTGGCAATTTCGGCCGATAACTGCCGGGTGAGCTTGTAGTATTCATGGTCTTCCCTGAAGCGCGCCGACCCGAAAACAGTTACACAGGGGCCCGCAAAATGCAGCGCCCTGAAACCTTTTACAAATTCGCGAACTACTTTCAGCGTAAACTTAAATTCCTCCCAGCGGGATTGGGGTCCTTCCAGAAACCGGATCTCTGACTTCGTTGCTTTCGACATTAGGTTTATTTACATATCAATAGTCAAACCTAGTAGTTTTTCGGCAAAACCAATTAGGGAAATGTAGACAATATGTCATCCGGCTGAAATTGGATTATTGACTGATTTTCAGTACCTTTCCTATTTGCCATGGTTTATTAACATAATATAGCAGAAGTGGCACTGCTTTTGACAGCTATAGGGCTGTTATGTAAAAATTTTAAGGAGTACTATGAGGGTAAAAGTAGAAGAAAAAATTATTGCTCCCAAAGAAGTGATCGTTGGCGACCCGGACGCAAAGGTGCTGATTGTGGAGTATGGCGATTATGAGAGCCATGAGACGGCCAGGAACCATCAGGTGGTGGCTCAGTTATTAGAAAAGTATAAAGGGAAAATTAAATATAATTTCCGGCACTTCCCGATGACCAAGATTCACCAGCGCTCGTTCAAGGCCGCGGAAGCCGCTATAGGCGCGGCGCAGGAGGGTAAATTCTGGGAAATGCATAACACACTCTTACAGCATCAACGCAACTTGGGTACCATCAGCCTTAAAGGATATGCACGCGAAGTAGGTGTGACGGCTAAAAGTTTTCTCGACGATCTGATGAACTCAAAGTTTGGCTGGTATGTGCGAGACGACCAGGCGCAGGCCGTGGATGCAGGCGTAACGGAAGTGCCTGCGATTTTCATCAACGGAGAGCGTTTTGAAGGAAGGGCAACTTCCCAGAATTTGTCTACTGCCATCGAAGCGGCGCTGAAATCAAGGAAAAAGAGAGCGTGATAGCTGCTGTTTAAATCATCTATAGTTACAGAATTGAACAGGGCTGCAACAATCGTTGCAGCCCTGTTTGTTAAGAGATAAACGAGTTGCTGTTGTGTGTAAGTTTTCAGAGCCGCTGTACCGGTACTTTATCGTTGCAGTTGTGTAGTATCAACCCTCGAAGGTGTATCTTCTCCGGATACAATGGTTCGTGAACTCAGCGCGATGGCTTTAATGATTTCCGTCATGTTGGCGAGATCCAGGGTTTCCACTTCATCATCCACCGTATGATAATAAGGTTCGTTATCCATTTTAGAAGTGGAAATTGTATGAGCCGGCACGCCGAGCATAGCCAGTGTGGCATTGTCTGACCGGTAAAATAATTGTTGATCGGGGTAGGGGTCCGGGTGGAATTTGAAGTTGGTGCCCACCAGGTTTTTCTCCAGTATCTGTCCCATATCGCTCTTATCATACCCTGTTATATAGGCTGAATTTTTGCCCCATTTGCTGTCGGTACCAATCATTTCGATGTTAAACATGGCAATCACCTGATCTGGGTTGAACTGCCGGGAAAAATGCTGCGAGCCATATCCCCCGGTTTCCTCCGCGGTGAAAGCTGCGAAAATGATGGTCCGTTCGTTGTTTTTGATGCGCCGGAAATAGTTTGCCAGGGTTATAACGGCGGTGATGCCCGCCGCATCATCATTAGCACCGTTGTAAATGGAATCTCCCTGCTCATTGGGCTCGCCGATGCCCAGGTGGTCGTAATGCCCCGAAAAAATTACATACTCTTCTTTTTTACTTTTACCAGGCAGAATGCCTACCACGTTCTTTAATTTTTTGGGAGTGAGGGTATGCGTGATATCAAACGAATAGCGCTCCGGGGTTTTATCTGTCAGCACAAAGATCACACTGGATTCCGTTGGGAAAGTCTCCCGTTTGAAGCGTTGCAGTTTGGCAAAGTCTTCTGCATGTGCTGCGCTTACCCATACCACTGCGTTCTCTGAAGAGCGGATGATAGGGAAAGCGGTGCGGAAAAGATTATCATCTGGCCCTATAGCCCATGCTTTGTAACCGGACTGTTCATTCAGCCACAGGGTTTCCTTCGTGGTAAGCGCTATAATCTGTTCAGCGTTTATTTCGTCGCCGTTAATGATGCCTTTGGCATTTTCCTGTTTGGGCGACACCAGTTCAAATTCCTGAAAATAACTGCCGGTTTCCAATGGCTGCAGTTTGGCCTTTTTAAACTCCGTGGCTATAAAAGCGGCAGCTTTTTCTATGCCTGGTGTAAAAACAGCGCGCCCCTGCATATCGTCCGAAGCCAGTGTGGCCTCAATTTTGGTGACTTTCTTTTGTTTGATATACCGGTCAACCTTTTGAGCCTGTAGGGCGTTAAGGAGTCCGTTCAGCAAGAGCGCAGTCAGTAATAGTTTTTTCATTCTTATATTTTTTACGCCTGTTTTTTCAACAGCTTGCCTGCTTCGAAGCGTAAGGCATCCAGGACAACGGAGTGCAGCGATGTTTTGGGGTCGCTGTCCAGCAGTTCCAGCACTTTTTTCGCCAGGTGGGTGCCGGTAGCTTCCGCCGGCAACAGGGCCGACAACTGGTGTAAAATAAAGATATTTTGTTCCTTCAGGCTGCTAACGGCCTGCCAGGCCTGCGATGATACGTATAGCTGCTGAGAAAGATTGTAATCGAATTCCTGTTTGATGGTATCTACCAGCAGGGATTGATAGGATGCGGCATTGCCGGTCGGCGATACCCGGTCTATCAGGTTGCGAAGAGAAATTCTTTCGGTGAGTATCACCAGTCTTTCGTAAGCCTGTAATTGAAGTGCTTTGTCTTGATCTGTTTTGTTGTCCTGCGTTTTCAGCCCCCGGATATCCTTGCGGTATACCAGCAGGTATGCGCCAAACACGGAAACCACGATAACAACCGCAAGAATAATGATGGAAGTATTATCCATGAATCAATTATTTCCTCTATAAACAAAAATAAGGCTATTGTGTTGTGTAGCAGCAGGAAAGTTTTGCGCAGTGGCTGCCGTTGGAAAAATATTCAGCACAATAAATACGTTGTATGGGTGTTGCGCTTGCGCTTATCAGGTTTAGCGTAATTTTGTAGTCTGAAAAACCTAAATATTTTGTTGTGGCGTTAGTAAGGTATTTTATACAGTACCTGGGAGCAGATAAAACCAGCAGGTCGTTTTACAAACAGTTGTGCAATGTGTTGGGCTTTGCGCCAGGAGCGCTTACTCTTTATAAAACAGCCTTGAGCCACCGTTCTGTGAAAGAGAATGCGGAAGAAAACAACGAACGGCTGGAGTACCTCGGCGACGCCATATTGGGCGGTATTGTGGCTGATTATCTTTTTAAGAAATATCCGTATAAGGGGGAAGGGTTTTTAACCGAGATGAGAAGTAAAATGGTAAACCGCCAAACCCTAAACGATATAGCGGTGAAAATGGGGCTGAAGAAAATCACTTTTTACAACAAGAATGATGGCTCGCTGAAGGTGAGTCAGATATTTGGTAATACGCTGGAAGCCCTGATAGGCGCCATATACATCGACAAGGGTTTTAACACTACCAGGCAATGGGTATTTAAGAGAATGATAACGCCCCATATGTTTATCGACGATCTGGAAGCGCTGGAGATCAACCACAAAAACAAACTGTATGGCTGGGCGAATAAGAACGGCAAGAACCTGGAATTTGAAACGCTGGAAGAAAAGTTTGAAAATGGCAGACGATTGTTTACCGTGGGTGCTATGGTAAATGGTGAACTGCTGGCTTCCGGAAAAGCCTTCAATAAGAAAGATGCCAGCCAAATTGCTTCGCAGCTTGCAGTGGAAAAAATAGGACTCTGACAACCGATGTCAGATACGCTGTAATGTTCTATTCCTTGATAGGGTTTCTCTTCCGGCTCCAGAGAAGGTTCTTAAAATTCATCCAGAAAGCTATAAACATGTAAATCACAATCGGAGAGCCCATTGTAAGAAGAGAGATATAGATAAAATATTTGCGAATGGTAGTGGTAGCTATTCCAATTTTTTCACCTATATATGAGCATACGCCAAACACCTGCCATTCTATAAAGTGCTTGAATCGGTTCATGTAGCAAATTTAATAAAAATTAATAACGGGATTACGGCCCGCTTGTTATGAAAACGGCAATTTTTCGATAAATTTGTACAACTTTTTATAAATCAGGGGTTAAACCCTGTCCACTACACGGGTTGATTTACAGGTATCAGAAAAAGGTATCAGAAAACAAAAATAATTGTACTATGGTATTTGATCTTGATCTCATCAAAAAAACGTATGCAGGCATGCCCTCCAAACTGGAAGCAGCCCGCAAGTTGACCGGCACGCCGCTCACCCTGGCAGAAAAGATTCTATATGCCCACCTGTATGAACCAGCCAGCCGGGCTTATGAGCGAGGAAAAGACTATGTTGATTTTGCCCCGGACCGTGTAGCTATGCAGGATGCCACTGCCCAGATGGCGCTTCTGCAATTCATGACCGCCGGTCGTACGAAAGTGGCGGTGCCGTCTACTGTACATTGCGATCACCTGATACAGGCTAAAGTTGGCGCCGCACAAGACCTGGCCAACGCACTGGATGTAAACAGAGAGGTATACGATTTCCTTGCTTCCATTTCCAATAAATACGGTATCGGATTCTGGAAAGCCGGCGCCGGCATCATTCACCAGGTAGTGTTGGAAAACTATGCATTTCCCGGCGGTATGATGATAGGTACCGACTCGCATACGCCCAATGCCGGCGGACTGGGAATGGTAGCTATAGGAGTAGGCGGAGCAGATGCGGTAGATGTAATGGCAGGGCTGCCCTGGGAACTGAAAATGCCAAAATTAATCGGCGTTAAGCTTACGGGAAAGCTCAGTGGCTGGGCTTCGGCTAAAGATGTAATTCTTAAAGTAGCCGGTATACTGACCGTAAAAGGTGGTACCGGGGCGATAGTGGAATACTTCGGTGAAGGCGCCGATAGCCTGAGCGCTACCGGTAAAGGCACTATTTGTAACATGGGTGCGGAAATCGGAGCTACGTGCTCCGTGTTTGCATACGACGAAAAAATGGCGGCTTATCTGAAAGCAACCGGCAGGGAAGAAGTAGCCGCCCTCGCTGATGGTATCAAAGAACACCTGCGCCCTGATGCGGAAGTGTATGCTAACCCGGAACAATATTACGATCAGTTGATTGAAATCAACCTGAGCGAACTTGAACCCTATGTAAACGGGCCTTTTACACCCGACCTTGCCTGGCCCATCAGCAAATTTGCCGAAGCGGTGAAAGCCAACGAATGGCCGGAAAAGCTGGAGGTGGCGCTGATAGGATCCTGCACCAATTCTTCTTACGAAGACATCAGTCGTTCCGCCTCACTGGCGCAACAGGCTATCGATAAAAAACTTAAAACAAAAGCCGAATTTACCATTACCCCCGGTAGTGAAACTGTTCGGTACACAATCGAAAAAGACGGCTTCCTGAAAACATTCGACCAGATAGGCGGCGTTGTGCTGGCCAATGCCTGCGGACCCTGCATCGGGCAGTGGGCCAGGCATATAGACGATCCCAATCGCAAAAACTCCATCATCACTTCGTTCAACCGGAATTTCGCCAAACGCAACGACGGTCTCTCCAGCACACATGCATTTGTAGCATCGCCGGAAATTGTAACCGCTTTTGCTATTGCAGGCGACCTTACTTTTAATCCTCTTACAGACAAGCTGAAAAATGAAAACGGAGAAGAAGTGATGCTGGACGAGCCAACTGGTGTGGAATTACCACCCAAAGGGTTTTCGGTAGACGATCCCGGTTACCAGGCTCCGGCCGAAGATGGCAGTAAGGTGGAAGTACTCGTTAGCCCTGATTCCCAACGCCTGCAGTTGCTGGAACCTTTTGCCGCCTGGGAGGGCACCGACCTGAAAGGGTTGAAGCTGCTGATCAAAGCAAAAGGAAAATGTACAACCGACCATATTTCTATGGCAGGCCCCTGGCTGAAATTCCGCGGCCACCTGGATAATATCAGTAACAATATGCTGATCGGCGCCATTAATTTCTACAACGAAAAAACCGATACAGTAAAAAATCAATTAACAGGCGAATACGGCCCGGTACCCGCTACGGCCAGGGTATATAAAGCCAACAATGTAGGAAGCGTAGTAGTAGGAGATGAGAACTATGGAGAAGGCTCCAGCCGCGAACATGCTGCTATGGAGCCTCGCCACCTGGGGGTACGGGCCATTCTCGTAAGAAGCTTTGCCCGGATTCACGAAACCAACCTTAAAAAGCAGGGTATGCTGGCGCTTACTTTTGCAAATAAGGAAGATTACGATAAAGTGCAGGAAGACGACAGCATTGATATCCTCGGACTTACTTCTTTTGCCCCGGGGCAGCCCCTTACAGTAGTACTGCATCACAAAGACGGCAGTTCCGATTCGATTACTGTAAATCATACCTACAATGAGCAGCAGATACAGTGGTTCAAAGAGGGCGGGGCGCTCAACCTGATCAGGAAGCAGTTTTCCAGGCAGTAGAAAGCAGATCGAAATTCGCTATTAATAAGAAAGCCGCTCAGCAATTATTGAGCGGCTTTCCCATTAATAGCATACCGTCAGGCAATTTTACCAAACCATTCTACATAAGCGTCAACAGCTTTCTGCAAGAATTTTGCAGATCGTTCGGTCAGTGCGCCGGTTTCGTCAAAGCAGTCTTTCACATTGGCCAGGTATACCTCGGGCTGTTGCAGTACGGGCACATTCAGGAATACCAGGCTTTGCCGCAGGTGATGGTTAGCACCGAAGCCGGAAAGTCCACCTGCAGAGCAACTGATTACCATCCCAGGCCTGCCGTTCCAGTTGTTTTTTCCGTAAGGCCGGGAGCCTACATCCAGGGCGTTTTTTAACACAGCAGGAAGCGATCGGTTATATTCCGGGGTAATGAATATAACGCCGTGCACCTGCGCCAGCGCTTCCCTGAATACCGTATAAGCTTCGGGTACCTGATTGTGGTCGTCGTAGTCCTGATTGTAGAGAGGCAGGTTGCCTATAGGGATGATGGTAAAATCAAAGCCGTCGGGCGCCATTGAAATAATGGCATTTGCCAGTTTTTTGGAATACGAAGCCGTGCGAAGGCTGCCCACGAATAATCCGATGCTCTTCTTATGCATAATAGCTGTTTTTGGTGAATCAGGCTAAGATAGAAAAAATGTGCGAGCACAGCATGCGGCCACATGGGGGCTTAGAGGTATTCCCAGGGGCGGCGGCGTATGAGCAGGGAAAGTGTCGCGTTCTTCGGAGAGAGGTCTGTTTACCGACCTGCTCTTCCAAACAAAGGCTCCGCATTTATTTTATACCTTTGAGTAGTCACATTCAACAACTTGTTATATGAGTAAGCTGCATTCGTACGAAACCACGCTGAGCTGGACCGGCAATCTGGGCTCCGGAACAAGTTTCTACAATTCCTATAAAAGAGATTATGTAGTGAGTGCCGGAGACAAGCCGGTTATAGAAGGTTCGTCTGATCCGGCATTTCGCGGCGATCCACATCGCTATAATCCGGAGGAACTGCTGGTAGCTGCATTATCGTCCTGTCATATGCTGTGGTTTTTACACCTTTGCGCAGTGTCTAACGTTGTTGTTACAGCGTATGAAGATAAGGCCAGCGGCATAATGAACGAAAACGCAGATGGCAGCGGTTCATTTTCGGAAGTGGTATTGCATCCGGTAGTGTCGGTAAGCGGGGAAATCAACGCTGTTCAGCTAGATGCACTGCATAAAGAAGCGAATCAAAAATGTTTTATTGCCAACTCCTGTAATTTTCCGGTGAGGCATATCGCTGCGTACAAGGCCAGTTGAGTATTCTCATCAATGTGTAGTTGTATTACAGCGGCTGCACCGCATTTACCATAACCCGGATTTTCTGAAATACATGCAATTACTAAAAAAAATATACCAGGTAGGGGGCGATATTAACGGTATAACTTTCGACGAGCCCGGCGCTATATGGAATGATGCCAATTCTTACATCATTCAAACAGAAGAAGGCCTGCTGATGGTAGACTGCGGTTGCGGCGATACTATGGAACAGGTATTCGAAAACATGCGTTACTGGGGCTTATCGCCTGAAGATATCCGTTATCTCATATTAACGCATCCACATTTCGATCATGCGGGTGGCGCGCACCTGCTGAAGAAAAAAGGGGTACAATTGGTTGCCATCCGCGAAACAGCCGAAGCCGTGGCTGCCGGCGATGAGCGGTGCTGCGGGTACCTGTATCATAAAACGTTTCATCCCGTGACTGTAGACCGCCTGGTGGCAGACGGAGATTTGTTATCGCTGCTGGGGGTTGAATTTACCGTGATGCACCTTCCGGGGCACAGTATGGGCTGTACCGCGTTTTTTCTGGAATGGGACGGTAAAAAGGTAGTGTTCAGCGGCGATGTGATCGGCACCCTGCTGGCAGGAAACTTCGGCTGGAACGGCTCCATAGACTTCGACAAAGAAAAATACATCGCATCTCTCCGCCGCTTTTCAAAGATCGATACGGATGTTATGATTCCCGGTCACGGGATGACCTATTTCCATAAGCCCCGCCGCCGGGTAGAAGAAGTGCTGAACATCGCCCTGATGGAATGGCGCTAGCAGGAGCAGACCCAACAGTTTACGATTGCACAGCCTGGAAGGCCTCTGAAGTCTCCCCTATACACTTTTCAATCAGATTATAAGTAGATTGAATTTTTTCCCGCAAAAAAGCGCATAGTTTAAAATTTATTTATAAAATAAAGCAAATTATTTTGTTTTAATGAAATTAATTGTACATTTGCTGAATTTTCATAACCAAACAGACTAAAATATAATTTATTTATGTGTGGCATAGTAGGCGTGTTTGATTGTAAAACAGGCACGGAATCGCTCAGACCGAAGATTTTGAAAATGTCTAAGAAGATCCGTCACCGTGGTCCGGATTGGTCGGGCATATATAGTGATGACAATATGGTGCTATCGCACGAGCGGCTGGCGATCGTAGACCCTCAATCAGGAAAGCAACCGCTGTATACCGAGGACCGGAAACTGGTGCTGGCGGTCAATGGTGAGATATACAATCACCAGGAGATCCGTAAGACCCTGCCTGAATACCCGTTCCTGACCAATTCCGATTGTGAGGTGATCCTGGCGTTGTACAAGGAAAAAGGAGTAAATTTTCTGGAAGACCTGAATGGCATTTTTGCATTCGCGCTGTACGATACAGAAGAAAAAGCGTATTTCATTGCACGGGATCATATCGGCATCATTCCATTGTACATGGGCTGGGACGAATGGGGTAATTTTTACGTAGCATCTGAACTGAAAGCGCTCGAAGGTGTTTGCAATACCATAAAGGAGTTTTTGCCGGGTCATTACCTTTACAGTAAAGATGGCGGATACGAACTGAAAAAATGGTATAAGCGCGACTGGACAAGCTATGAGCATGTAAAAGACAACACCACGGATATTGCCAAACTGCGCAAAGCGCTGGAAGATGCGGTACACCGTCAGTTGATGTCTGATGTGCCTTACGGCGTACTGTTGTCGGGTGGGCTGGATTCTTCCATCATTGCCGCCGTTACGAAAAAATTTGCCAGTAAAAGAGTGGAATCCGGCGATACACAGGTAGCCTGGTATCCGCAGTTACATTCTTTTGCGGTGGGGTTGAAAGGCTCGCCCGACCTGGCGGCTGCGCAGAAGGCGGCTGACCATATCGGTACCATTCACCACGAAATACATTTTACCATACAGGAAGGGCTGGATGCTATCCGCGACGTGATATACCATCTGGAAACCTACGATGTAACCACCATCCGTGCATCTACGCCGATGTACCTGATGGCGCGCATCATAAAATCGATGGGCATCAAAATGGTATTATCCGGCGAAGGGTCTGATGAGTTGTTTGGCGGGTACCTTTATTTTCACAAAGCGCCCAGTCCGGAGGCTTTTCATGAAGAAACCGTGCGCAAACTGGGCAAGCTGCACCTGTATGATTGTTTGCGTGCCAATAAATCGCTGGCGGCATGGGGTATAGAAGGCAGGGTGCCGTTCCTGGACAAGGAGTTTATAGACGTAGCTATGGAGCTGAACCCGGCTGATAAGATGGCCGGTAACGGGAAAATGGAAAAATGGGTATTGCGCAAGGCATTTGAAGACTACCTGCCGGAAAGTATTGCCTGGAGACAGAAAGAACAATTCTCCGATGGAGTTGGCTATAGCTGGATCGATACGTTGAAACAGCTCGCTGCCGAAAAAGTAACAGATGAGCAACTGGCAAATGCCCGGTATCGCTTTCCAATCAATCCGCCGATGTCTAAAGAAGAGTACCATTATCGTTCTATTTTCAGCGAACATTTTCCCTCAGATACTGCTGCGGCATGTGTACCCTCGGTACCCTCGGTAGCCTGTAGTACACCGGAGGCGCTTGCCTGGGATAAATCGTTTCAGAACATGAACGACCCCTCCGGCAGGGCTGTAGCCGCCGTACACCTGGAGGCCTACGAAGCACAACCGACTCAATAGTCGATTATATGAATAAAAAAGGTGCAGGCTTCATAGAAAGTCTGCGCCTTTTTTATTGTAAATCAGCCAACAAATATGGTATGGTTTTCCTCTTACAACAGAAGTTTCATTGGGGAACCACATCAAAAATGTTAGGTACTGTTCGTATTGTGCGGGAACTGGCAATAGGTCAGTTGCTTTTTTTCCTGGAAGAGTGCTTCGTTTCGCTGCCCGGTAGTATCCGGCGAATATCAGGGTTGCCATCCAGGTTGTTCATTTGCAGGAGTACCCAGGGATAGCGTGCGTTTACGTATTTAGACAGCGGTTGTACTGTATAACGTACCGGGTTGGGCAGGCTGGCGGCTATCATAGCAGCCTGCGTGCGGCTGAGCTTGGAGGCAGGTTTGCTAAAAAACTGCCGGGAGGCTGCTTCAATACCAAAAACTCCTTTCCCCATTTCGGCTACATTCAGGTACATTTCCAGTATACGTTCCTTTCCCCATACCCATTCTATCATGAAAGTAAAATAGGTTTCCAGTCCTTTTCTGAGCCAGGTTCTTCCCTGCCAGAGAAATACATTTTTAGCCACTTGCTGACTGATGGTGGAGCCGCCGGCTATGCGGTTGCTCTGCTGGTTCTTTTCCATGGCTTTCCGGATACTCTTCCAGTCAAAACCATTATGGGTAGGAAACAACTGGTCTTCGGCAGCAATAACTGCCAGTGCGGCCCATGGCGACATTTCGTCGCTGCTGATATAATCTCTCTTCAATCCGTTGCCGCTAAAAAAGCTGCCCAGTTGCGTGAGGGTAAACGGGGGATCTACCCATTTCAAAACAATGATATAGATAAACTGCCCTATCAGCAGTGTCCAGAATAAGCGTTTAAGGAGCTTCCAGCTTTTGATAAAAAAGTTTCTCACGGGGATATTCGTTTCCGGATGCAAAGTACAGAATTAACCCCAATAGCTTTATCAGGGATCTGGCAGGTTGCAACATGGCGCGAAAACAAAAAGCCCCCGGCTGTTGCCAGAGGCTTCGTTATTTGTCGGGAAGACAAGATTCGAACTTGCGACCCCTTGCACCCCATACAAGTGCGCTACCGGGCTGCGCCACTTCCCGAACATGTACAGTAAACCGTTTGAGATTACTGTATACTATTTTTATGTCAAATATCTTTTAAGATTGGCTTGCGACCCTCCCGCCCCGGGCGGGATGCGCTACCGGGCTGCACCACTTCCCGAACACATGCGATAAACGGTGACGTTTAGTACATGCTGTTTTTACTTTAAAGGCTGCAAAAATAAGTAATTTTTTGATGACATCAAATCCAAATTAACAACCTTCCGCTAATATCCCCACCTGATCAACGTGGCGCCCCATGTGAATCCGCCGCCGAAAGCAGCCAATACGATGTTATCTCCTTTGTTGAGCTTATCCTGCCAGTCCCACAGGCAGAGGGGCAGCGTGCCTGCGGTGGTATTGCCATAGCGCTGAATGTTGATCATTACTTTTTCTGCGGGCAACCCCATGCGGCTGGCGGTTGCATCGATGATGCGTTTATTAGCCTGGTGGGGCACCAGCCAGGCAATATCTTCGGCAGTGAGGTTGTTGCGCTCCATCAGCTCATAGCTTACGTCTGCCATATCCTTTACAGCATGCTTGAAAACGGTTTGTCCTTCCTGGTAAATGTAGTGCTCTTTATTGGTAACGGTTTCCACCGAAGCCGGGTGCAGGGAGCCGCCTGCTTTCATGTGCAGGAAATTTCCGCCCCCGCCATCACTTTTCAAGATGCTGTCCCGTACGCCAAAGCCCTCAGTGTTGGGTTCGAGCAATACGGCTCCGGCACCGTCGCCGAATATGATGCAGGTAGTGCGATCGCTGAAATCAACGATAGCGCTCATTTTATCTGCGCCCACGACAATCACTTTTTTATACCTGCCGCTTTCTATCAGCGCCGCCCCATTGGTAAGCGCATACAGAAAGCCTGAGCAGGCAGCAGCCAGATCGAAACCCCAGGCATTGACCAGTCCTGCTTTGTGGCAAGCCAGGTTAGCGGTGGAAGGAAACACGGTATCCGGTGTTACCGTTCCCACGATCAGACAATCTATTTCTTCCGGAGCAATATTCCTTTTTTTCAGAATTTCATTTACAGCGGGCACCACCATGTCTGATGTAGCCAGCCCTTCACCTTTTAGTATCCTTCTTTCACTGATGCCGGTTCGGGTACGAATCCATTCATCGTTGGTATCTACCATTTTCTCCAGCTCTGCATTGGTCAAAACATAATCGGGTACGTAGCCGCCCACGGCCGTAATGGCCGCGCTTATTGTAGCACTCATGTGTATCTTTTTCAAAATTGGGGACGAAAATACAATTATAAGCACAAATCAAAACGGGGTTACCAAGTTTTCTAAAAACCGTTCCTGTATCTTTGTCTCTTTCAGTAGGTATGATCGCTTTTTTATCTGGCAATTTTGTGTATAAAAGCCCCGCGGTAGTGCATGTGGAGATTAACGGATTGGGGTATGAAGTGCAGGTAAGCCTGCACACGTATTCCAGGATACAGTCGCTGGAGAAGGGCATGCTGTATACCTGGCTCCATGTAAAGGAAGATGCACACACACTGTACGGATTCGCAGACATAGCAGAAAAAAATATATTTTTGCAACTTATCAGCGTAAATGGCGTGGGAACAGCTACCGCAAGAATGATGCTGTCGTCTATGAAACCGGAAGAGTTAACCGAGGCCATTTACAAAGGCGACACAAGATCATTGGAGAAAGTAAAAGGGATAGGCAAGAAGTCTGCCGAACGGATCGTACTGGAACTAAGAGATAAAATATCTAAAAACCTCGCCGATACTACAAGTTTTACCCACAAAAACAATACTTTGGAACAGGACGCGTTAAATGCCTTGGTAGCATTGGGCATAGCCCGTAACGCTGCAGAAACTGCAGTTAAAAAAGCTGCCTCCGCCGTTCCCTCCGAAAACCTGGAAACTTTAATTAAAACTGCTTTACAGCTTATTTGATTACAATTCTACCCAACAAACAATACGGGAAAATTGACCTTACGTCATCGGCATATCTTCCGGATAATGATTTTTATTGTTGCCGCATTAGCAACGTATGCGGCTGCTTATGCCCTGCCCGTACCCGATAGGGTTGATTTTCAGGCAGAGCGTGACACGCTGCAGCCTGTTCAGGATACCCTGCCCGCCATAGACTCGTTGAAGGAGCGGGATACATTGCGCTACCCTATTTACGACCGCCGTGCTGATAAAGTTTCATACGGACGTCCTAAGGGCTTCGACCTGAATGATCCTTCCAATGTGAAGGATTCCATTATTTACGATCCCGAAGAAAAGCAATACTATATACTTGAGAAAATAGGCGACCGCTACTACCGCCGGCCAACCACCCTCACGTTCGAGGAATTTATGCGCATACAGGCCAGAAAGCAGGAAACCGATTATTTTCGCCAGCGTGCCAATACCATCACCAAACTCAACAACAGCCTGGTGAAACCCAAGCTTACGGCTACAGATGACCTCTTTAACCGGCTGTTCGGCAATGGTAAAATAGATATCCGTCCGCAGGGAAATGTGGGCATTACGGCCGGGTACATGGGGCAAAATGTGAAAAACCCCACGCTGCCGGAACGGGCACGTAAAAACGGGGGTTTTGATTTCGATATGATGGCTAACATGAATGTGATAGCCAATATCGGCGATAAAGTGAAGCTGCCCATATCCTACAACACCCAGTCTACTTTTGACTGGGAAAACCAGTTGAAACTGGAGTATACGGGCAAGGCCGATGAGATCGTTAAAAAAATTGAGCTTGGTAATACCAGTTTTGCGGCCAAGGGAACCCTGATACCGGGCGCTCAGTCGCTTTTTGGTGCGAAGGCGCAGTTGCAGTTCGGAAAGCTGTGGGTAACGGCGGCGTTCGCTACCCAGCGATCTCAGCGCCAGTCAAGATCGCTACAGGGTGGCGCTTCCATGTCGAGGATATCGGTGAAAGCCGATGACTACGATGAGAACCGCCACTTTCTGATGGCACAATATTTCCGCAGCAAGTACAACGAAGCGATGAGCACCCTGCCATTTGTGTCTTCGCAAGTACAGATCATGCGCATGGAAGTGTGGGTAACCAACAGAACGGGGTCGAATGTTACAACAGACAGCCGGGATATCGTTGGCCTGATGGATATCGGAGAACCGCAGCCGTTCGGTCCATGGGGCGGCTCGGGCAACCCCAACGATCTGCCCGGAAACGATGCCAACACGTTGTACAGGCAGGTGATCGGCAATGGCGCCAGCCGTAATCCTTCTCAGGTGGTATCCAACCTCACGGGCATGGGGTTACGGCAGATACAGGACTTTGAAAAAACCTTTGCCCGTAAGTTGGATTCCAGCCAATATGTTTACAACCGTCAGTTGGGTTACCTGTCTCTCAATGCCGCCCTGCAGCCCAACGAAGTACTGGCGGTGGCTTTTCAGTATACCTATAACGGAAGGGTATACCAGGTGGGTGAGTTTTCGCAGGATGTGCCGGTGGACTCCACTTCGGGCGTGCAGAAAGTATTGTTTCTTAAACTGTTAAAGGCTACTTCTGCCCGTACGAAACTGCCGATCTGGAACCTGATGATGAAAAATATTTACACGCTGAAGAGCGAAACCGGCGACTACCTGGCAGGGCTGGACCGTGCTGATTTTCAGCTAAACGTATTATATGATGAGCCTGGGGGCGGACAAAAAAGATATTTGCCTGAAGGGGAGCAGGCCGGGGTACCCCTGCTGACCTTGCTCAACCTCGACCGGCTCAACAACCAGAACGACCCGCAGCCCGACGGGGTATTCGACTTCCTGGAGGGGTATACGATTTTTCCTTACAGAGCCCAGATTGCCTTCCCCGTATTGGAGCCATTCGGGCGTGACCTGGACTTTGCTTTTACAGACCCGGCACTCAAACAAAAATATCTGTACACGCCGCTGTACGACACCATCAAGGCTATTGCCCAAACCTATGCCAACCTGAACCGTTTCGTGATCAGGGGGCAGGCCAAGGCTTCTTCCGCAGGACAGTCGGAAATATCGCTGAATGCATTCAACGTTCCCCAGGGTTCTGTGACAGTAATGGCGGGTGGACGTACCCTGCAGGAGGGATCGGATTATGAAATCAACTATAGCCTGGGCACGGTGCGTATACTCAACCAAGCCATCCTCACCTCCGGTGTACCGGTGGATGTGCAGTTTGAAAACCAGGCTTCCTTCGGTTTGCAGCAGCGCAACTACATGGGATTGCGCCTCGATTACCTGGCGAATAAAAACCTGACGCTGGGTGCCACCGCCGTACGACTGAGCGAAAGACCCTATTTTACCAAAATGGGATACGGCGAAGACCCCATCCGCAATACGATGATAGGGGTAGATTTCAGCTACAAGAATGAAGTGCCGCAATTGAACCGGTTGCTGGGGAAGCTCCCTTTTTACACGCCCAATGGTACGTCCAGCATTACTGCTTTCGGGGAGGCCGCTCAAATAATTCCAGGCCATGCGCCCCAAATCGGACGCGGACAAAATGGGTTGATCTATATTGACGACTTCGAAGGCACCCGTGCCAGCATCGACCTTCGCTTTCCGCTGATCAACTGGGCCATCGCCAGTACGCCCCACGGCGCTACGGATAAAGATGGCAACATACTGTTTCCCGAATCGTCGCTCTATGATAATCTTGACTATGGGAAAAACCGCGCCCGGTTGGCCTGGTATAATATTGAACCGATATTACAGGAAAGCAGGAACAGCAGCAACCCGCTACAGGGTAATCTCGAAGAATTGTCTGATCCCCGCGTTCGGGCGGTTTCACAGGCCGAGATATTCCCGTTGCGTACACCCGATTTTGGGTTGAACCAACTGGTAACCTTCGATCTGGCCTATTACCCGCGTGAGCGAGGTCCCTATAACTACGACGCTACCGGAGTGGACGCTGCCGGGCGGTTAACAAATCCTGCCAGCCGGTGGGGGGGAATGATGCGGGCCATTGACCAGACCGATTTTGAAACCAACAATGTAGAATTTATTGAATTCTGGGTACTCGATCCCTATATCAAAAACCCGGCTTCCAGTGGGGGGCAATTGTATTTCAACCTCGGTAATGTGTCGGAAGATGTATTGAAGGATGGCAAGAGAGCCTATGAGAACGGACTGCCAACGCCCAATATTCCGGCACAAACAGACAACTCTGTCTGGGGGGTAAGCCCGGTGAATCCCATACAGGTAACGCAGGCATTTAGTAACGATCCGGATGATCGTCAGTACCAGGATGTGGGCTTCGACGGATTGAGAGATGAAGACGAAAGAACCGTGCGTCAGCAGTTTCTTCAAAACCTGCAGTCGAGGTTTGGAGCCAACGCCCCGGCATACATACAGGCTAATGAAGATCCTTCGTCGGATAATTTCCGTTTTTACCGCGATGCCGAATACGACAAGGTGGGTGCGGGTATTCTGGAAAGGTATAAGTATTTCAACAACCCACAAGGCAACTCGCCCGTGTCTTCTACAGGATCAGAGTTTTCATCCGCTCAAACGCTCTACCCCGATGCGGAAGACCTGAACAAAGACAATACCCTGAACGAAAACGAAGAGTATTTCCAGTACCGGGTAGGAATACATCCCAATACCCATCCGCAGATGCAGATAGGATCGAACTTTATAGTAGACAGGAAAGAAGTGCCGGTAAACCTGGCAAACGGTTCTCGTGAAAACCAGGTTTGGTACCAGTTTCGTATTCCCGTACAGGATTATGACCATAAAGTGGGCGATATACCCGATTTCAAGTCCATCCAGTTCATCCGGATGTTCATGACCGGATTTGAAGACTCTACCGTATTACGTTTCGCCAAACTGGAGTTGATCAGAAATCAATGGAGGAAGTTTGATTATGAGCTGGATACCGCCGGTGTATACAAACCATTGAACCCCAACAACCCGGTAAATTTTAGCGTAGGTGCGGTGAATATTGAAGAAAACGATCGTCGTCAGCCTATTCCTTATCGCATGCCTCCCGGCATTGAGCGGGTACAGTCGCTGAGCAATGGTGGCGTTAATATATTGCAGAACGAACAGTCTATGAGTATGCAGCTCTGCAATCTGCCCAGCGGGGAATCAAGAAGTGTATTCAAAACCTTCAACCTGGATGTGCGTCGTTTCCGTAGGTTGATGATGTTTATACATGCGGAGAGCGTAGCCGGGCAGCCGGCCCTGGCCGATGGGAGAATTCATGCTGTGGTGAGAATCGGTAACGATTTCATCAATAATTTTTACGAAATCAAGATTCCGTTAAGAATCACGCAGCCGGGCGCTACCGCCGATACCGATATCTGGCCGGAAGAAAATAACCTGGATTTTGATCTCAGCATACTGGAGCAATTGAAAACGGAACGCAACCTGCAACTGTTTAATCCCAATAATATTTACCGGAAAGTGGTAGACAACCGCGAATACTCCGTAATCGGTAGTCCCAATTTCGGAGAAGTGAAAGGCATACTGGTAGGTATAGAAAACCCCGGCGACGGAACCGGGCCTCCTATATGCACGGAGGTGTGGATCAATGAGCTGCGTTTATCACAAATAGATGAAAAAGGCGGTTGGGCTGCCCTCGGAAGGGTAGACCTCAACCTGGCCGACTTGGGCACACTTACGTTCTCCGGCAATACCCATACTGTAGGCTTCGGCGCGCTGGATCAGCGGGTGAATGAGCGGTCGAGAGAAGATTTTGCCCAGTTCGATGCGGCTGCGAATCTGCAATTAGGCAAGTTGTTGCCGCGTGGTGCGGGAGTAGAAATACCCTTGTATGCAAGCATCTCGCAAACGGTACGCACCCCGGAATTTGATCCGTACGACCAGGATATCAAGCTGAAAGATAAACTGGGAGCGGCAACCGGCAACGCGCGCGATTCCATCCGGAATGCGGCGATCGATATCACCACTATTAAAACCGTCAACTTTACCAATGTGCGGAAAACCCTGCCGGAGGGAAAGCGGCAGCGTATATGGAGCCTGTCGAATTTTGATCTCAACTACTCCTATACCTCCATCACCGCGCATTCACCGCTGATAGAAAGCAACGAAGTAAAAAAATACCGCGGTGGTGTGGGATACAATTATACCGGGCAACCGAAAGCATGGGAGCCCTTTAGGAACCTTGTAAAGAGCAACTCTCCCTGGTTCAACCTGGTAAAAGAGTTCAATCTCAATCCCAATCCTTCGCTGATAGGTGTCCGTTGGGACGCAAACCGGCAGTTTGGCGCCCTGCGTCCCCGTGAGGTATATGTGCCGGGAACCATTCCCAGCCCATATAAGATTCCGGAAACTTTTGACAAGTATTTCACTTTCGACCGCAAGTATAATTTCCGGTGGGATATTACCCGTTCGCTCAACTTCGATTACGAAGCCCTCAACAATGCGAGGATCGACGAACCCAATGGCCGGTTAGATACAGATGCCAAAAGAGATACCGTGCGGACCAATTTCTTTAAAGGCGGCAGAAATGTACTATTTAACCAGCGGGCAGATTTTACGTATGCGCTGCCGACCTCCAGGATCCCCCTGCTGGATTGGACAACGGCTAACATTGCCTATAAAACCACGTATAGCTGGATAGGAGCCTCCCGCCTGGCCATCAATCTGGGAAACACTATCCAGAACAGCAATGCCAAATCTGCTACTGTAGACCTGGATTTTGTACGCTTATATAGTAAATCGAGATGGTTGCGGGCGCTCGACGGAGCACCGGCGCAGAACCAAAACCAGCCGCCACGAAGCCGGAATGCACCCCCAGCCTCAGATACCGCCCGTTCGCGGCAAAGAGATCCGAACGACCTGCCGGAGCTCAACGCCTTTGTGAAGGGGTTGGGAAAGCTGATCACCTCCGTGAAACGTATCAATGTCACTTATTCCGAAGGAGCTACCTCGTTCGTGCCGGGATATATGGACAGTACCAAATACCTGGGACAGAACTGGGGCAGTATGGCGCCGGGATTGGCTTTCATAATGGGGCGACAGCCCGATGCGGCCTGGTTGCAGAAAGCCGCCGGAAAAGGATGGATGACCACGGATAGTATGCACAATAACCTGATGCGTCAGACTTTCGACCAGCAATTTACCGCCAATGCCCAACTGGAGCCTGTGCGCGACCTGACGATAGACCTTAATATGAGCAAAACCTTCAACCGTACTTACAGTGAGCTGTTTAAGGATACCCTTGGCAATGGTACATTCAGCCATCTGAATCCCTATGCGGGAGGCGGTTTCAGCATCAGCTATATTTCTTTCCAGACCATGTTCAAAAGTTCAGACCCGAACGTGATCAGCGAAACCTTTCAGCGTTTTCAGGACAACCGCGTTATTCTCTCCGAGAGGCTGGGATTGCAAAACCCCTATAGCCAGGTAAAAGGAGATGATGGATACTACCTCGGCTACTCGCGGTATGCACAGGATGTATTGATTCCTTCGTTTATAGCTGCCTATACCAACAAAGACCCGAAAAATATTGCCTTACTAAAAACAGGAGGCGCCAATGTACGCTCCAATCCGTTTTCGGGGTATATACCACGGCCTAACTGGAAACTGACCTACAGAGGGTTAAACAGGATTCAGCCGCTGGACAAGGTGTTTACCAACTTCACGGTATCGCATGGGTACAACAGTAACCTTGAAATGAATGCCTTCAATTCCAACCTGCTGTTCCAGGATCGGTGGGGACTTACTTTCCCTTCGTTTTTAGATACGGTATCCAACAACTTTATACCCTACTTTCTGGTGCCCAACGTTACGATCCGGGAGCAGTTTGCACCGCTGGCAGAGTTGAGTTTTACCCTTACCAATCAACTGGCATTTACTTTTGAATACAGTAAAAGCCGTACGCTGAGTCTTAGCCTTATCGATTACCAGTTGAGCGAAATGAAATCGTCGAGGATACGGGTAAACGCATCCTGGCGTATCCGCGGGTTTAACCTGCCGATCAACCTCGATTTCCTGAACAGGGGGGGCGGCGCAGGCGGGGGAGAAGGCGGTAGCAACAAGTCGGAAAGCGATGTGAAGTTTACGCTGGAATTCAGCCTGCAGGACGATATCACCGCGAACAGCCGCCTGGATCAGGAAAACGCTTTCGCTACCAGCGGACAAAAGCTGATCATCATCAACCCAACGATCGACTATGTACTGAGCAACCGCATACAACTGAAGTTTTATTTCGATCAGCAGCGGCGGATTCCTTATATATCTTCCTCTGCTCCCATGACCAATACCCGGGCGGGACTTACCGTGAATATTTCCCTGGCGCCGTAGTACCAGTGTAGTATGACATGATGTAGATTGTACAGTGTATTGGTTCCGGCTATCGGCGATTGTACTTTGTCAGCCGCATATGTTGTAATTTCAGGAGCCAATATTATTTGAAACAATATGAAACAAGTACTCATCACAGGCGCCAATGGTCACCTGGGCGCAGTAGCCGTAAAGAAATTTCTGGATAGCGGATACCGGGTGATAGCGGTGGCCCGTTCCGGAAATGCATTGGGGTTTGCCAGCGGTAACCCCCGGTTTGAACTCCATCACCTGGAGCTGACCGATGCAGCCGCCGTGACACTTTTTTCCGAAAAAGCCATGCACCTGTATGGCTCAATTGAAGCAGCGGTGTTCCTCGCCGGCGGATTCGAAACAGGCAGTCTGGCGCAGAGTCCGGAGCAGCAGGTACGCGACATGGTTACTAAAAACTTCGAAACGGCGTATACCATCTCTAAACTGTTTTTCGATCATATGCTGGAGCACCAATACGGGCGACTGGTGTTTGTGGGTGCGAAAGCCGGGTTGGAAGGCCATTATGCAAAAGATGCAGTAGCATACGGGCTCTCCAAATCATTATTATTCCATTATGCAGAAATACTGAACGCTACAGCCAACGGAAAGAATGTAACGGCTTCCGTTGTAGTGCCGGGCATCATCGATACGGAACCCAATCGTCTGGCCATGCCCGAAGCCGATTTCAGCAAATGGGTGAAGACCGAGGCTATAGCAGACCTGCTGGAATACATCTGTAGCGACAGAAGCGATGCCCTGCGCGAACCGGTATTTAAGTTATATGGCAACGGGTAATATATGGGCGCAAACAGTCAATCGCGCAAACGTACTGCCTGATACCACGAATCTTGGTTTATTGAATTACAGAATTATCTTTACCGCATGAGCAGCATCCGCCGGCAAAGTATCATTTCTTCGATCGTCATTTACATGGGGTTTGGGCTGGGCGCACTCAACATTTATTTTTTTACAAAAGAAGGATTTTTTACCGAAGATCAGTACGGGCTCACCAATGTTTTCGGGGAAGTAGCCAAAACCATTCTGGCATTTTCCTGCCTGGCCATGCCCACTTATATATTTAAGTTTCATCCCTACTACGAGCATCACCTGAAACCCGGAAAAAACGATATGCCGGCGGTAGCATTGGTAACGGGTATGATAGGTTTTATACTGGTTATGATAGCAGGCTGGGTGTTTAAAGACCTCGTAGCGAGAAAATATACAGAAAATGCACCCGCATTCGTACAATACTATTTCTGGGTATACCCGATGGGTTTTGGACTTACTATGTTTAGTATTCTGGAAGCCTGGGGCTGGAGCATTCACAAACCGGTATTGACCAATTTTTTGAGAGAAGTGCTATGGCGGCTGCTGGTTACAGTGCTGATTGCCTTATTTGTATGGGGGGTTATCACGGATTTTGGTGTTTTTATAAAGCTGTACGGGCTCACGTATCTGGTTTTAGCCATTGCTTTGTTTTGTTATTTTTATTTTACCGGCAGATTGAATCTGACGCTTCGGATCAGCAAAGTCACGCGGCGGTATTTCAGTAAAATCATCTCTCTCTGCATCTTTGTATACGGCGGCGTTATCATACAAAATGTGGCTATGGTATTCGATACCATGCTGATTGCTTCCGTAGGGGGGTTGGCGAAAACCGGGATATTTACCTTTTCACAATACCTTACCAGTATTATACAGGTGCCGCAGCGGGCTGTTATAGCATCGTCCGTTGGTCATTTGTCGAAAGCCTGGAGAGAAAAGAATCTGGAGAAAATAAGGAAGATATACCAGCGATCATCCATTAATATGCTCCTGTTTGCACTGTGCATACTATTTCTGATCATTCTTAATTTTAACGATGCGGTTGTAACGCTCGGATTGAAAGGCTCTTTTTTGTCGGGCTTTTATGTATTTGTGTTTCTCGGGCTGGCGAAGGTAGTGGAGATGGGCTGCGGATTGAGCACGCATGTGATTACCACCTCTACGCATTGGCGTTTTGAAATAACCAGTAGTGTAGTGCTACTGGTATGCATGCTGCCACTCTCTTATTTTATGGTAAAGAAGTACGATATAGTAGGACCGGCCATCGCCAACCTGATATCCTACAGTATTTTCAACGCCATACGTATTATGTTTTTATGGAAAAAATTTCGCCTGCAGCCGTTTACCAGGGCCAGTGTGTACGTAGTAGTACTGGCCGCGGGCTGCTACGTTGTTTGCTATTACCTGTTTCGCAACATGCAGGGATTTACTGTACTCTTCATGCGTAGTGTGGTATTCCTGATATTGTTTGGCGGTGCAGCATTGTTTTTCCGGCTCTCCCCCGACATCGAGCCGGTATGGAATACTGTTTTGAAGCGGATGAAACTTAAAAAGTGAAGAAACAGATAGCTGTGTATCGGCAACGCACGTGAGCGGATGAAGCAGTTGATGCAAGGGTTAGAATTTGGGACAATTCAGCTTTCTTCTGGCAGGGTCGGAGGGTTTCCTTACATAAACAATGGAGATTTCGTTGCCCCCCCTGCGGTTAGAAGCGGTGCTGAGGGAAGAACTGTTGATATCGTAGCTGTAACCGATGCGTATGCCTGCAAACTCTATAGCTACATAGGGTATAAAAGCATCCTTAAAACGGTACCATCCACCTACATATAAATGTGCGGCCAGGTCTTCGTCGTCGTTTAAGTTGAAATCAAAAGTGCCTCCGAGTACGGTTTCTGTAGCACCGGCCTGACGCTGGTGGATAAAACTGGCATGAAAAATAGTATTGTACGCTACCGGCAGGTATCCGCCCCCGTGTATTGTAAGGCGGGGGTTGAGTACATAATGCCCGCCCATAAATGATTCATTCGGACGATTGACATGGTATGACGACACGCCCAGGTAGAAATTATTATTCTCGTTCGTGGCACCCGAATACAGGATACCCGCGTTCATGTCGAAGTAGTTGATCACTACATTGCGTGAGTTGTTGGAAAAATCCTCGGCTGTAGTACCCGTAAATCCGTCTGCCCGCAGCATATCTTCGAACTTGGCACGGGTAATATCCAGTCGTTTATTGGCATAATTGCCCTGGAAGCCTACTCCGATTGTGTGAAACCCGTTTTCGTCCAGCGCTTTGTGATAAGCAGTAGAAAGGGCTATGAAATTGTTGTTTAATATTTTATCGGCACTCTGATCGTTCATAGCCATGATGCCCACCCCCCAGGTGTCAAACAGGGGAATCCGGTTGGAAAGAATACCAAAATCTGTGGATAATGTAGCGGTTCGGTAAGCGTTGTTGATGGTCGGCCACTGGTTGCGATAGTTGCCCGCTACCCGCAATGTACCGTCGAATTTTCCGGTATAAGCCGGGTTTAGGGTAAGCGGCGACGAGAAGAACTGCGAAAAGTGCGGGTCTTGCGCCTGCACATATCCGAGTGCTGCCAGCCAAACCATTACAAACAGAAATTTCTTCATCCGGTTCAATTATTGAATCAATGTAGTATATGTTATTTAGCTACGACTGTACCTTAGGTCCGTAGGCCAGATCCCCGGCATCTCCCAGTCCCGGAACAATAAATCCTTTGGCGGTAAGCTCATCATCAATCGCCCCGCACCAGATTTTTACGCCCGTTTCTTCGCGTTTCACAAACTCAACACCCACTGTACAGGCTATAGCGGCTACCACGTGAATGGCGGCCGGGGTGCCCTGGTTCTTCAGGAAGCGTATAGCCCTTACCAGCGAGGCTCCTGTGGCCAACATCGGGTCTGAGATAATTACGATCCTGCCATCAACGTCGGGGCAAGACATATATTCTATGTTTATTTCGAAAGAACCATCCCTGTGATGTTTCCGGTAAGCCGAAATAAATGCATTGTCTGCCTTGTCGAAATAATTAAGCAAACCCTGGTGCATAGGAATACCTGCTCTGAGGATGGTGGCCAGCACGGGTTGATGCTTCAGTACTTTAGAGACCGAGATGCCCAGTGGCGTGGGTGTTTCCTTCTCTTCCCACTCCATTTGTTTACTGATCTCGTAAGCAATTACCTCTCCAATGCGTTCCAGGTTTCGCCTGAACCGCATCCTGTCTGTCTGCACTTCCGTGTCGCGAAGCTCGGCTACCCAGTTGCTCAATAAAGAGTGGGTATTGTTAAAATCTACCACCATCAGATTTGTTTTGGTTATCAAATGATTCTCTTACAAATCTAAACGCTGCAGGCGGTAATTAAAACTTTTGTCCTTCTTTTTACCAATGGTCTGCACATTATCAAACGTTTGGGATCGGACGATTGATATAATAGTAGCGCCTGCTGATAGTATATAAAATAATTAAACTTCTAAATTATTGAAAAAAAGTACTTTAAATAAGTATTGGTGATAAAAACGGCGATAATGATGCAATTATTGATATATGGTAAAGCGTCTGGCGGAGGAATAGTGATAATGCAGTACTTTAGCGCTTCATGTTATTTAAAGATGTCATTGGTCTTTCGGCAGTAAAAACCCAACTGCTGGATTTGGTTCATCACAACCGGCTCAGTCATGCGTTGCTGTTTCTGGGAAAAGAGGGGTCAGGGGCGTTGCCATTGGCTACGGCTTTCGCGGAGTATGTGACTTTATATTTTTCGGCGCAAACCTCCGGTGCGGCCGTTGAGGCTTCTTTAT
Source organism: Agriterribacter sp. (assembly GCA_037190905.1). GTDB lineage: Bacteria > Bacteroidota > Bacteroidia > Chitinophagales > Chitinophagaceae > Agriterribacter. The sequence goes on from JBBCKG010000015.1 coordinate 405,935, forward strand.
TTGGAGGCGATCCTGCAGCCGAACCCTTGAAACACCTGGTTCCCGACGATGCAGACACCTGGGCGCAGGCACAGCCGGGCTATACAAAAACCTCGGGGCTTATACATCCTGATATTCATTACTCTTACCCGGTAATACCACGCAAAAGCGGCGATAAACCCATCAGTACCGATTATATAGCCGAATGGCGGGAATTCATAAAGCTATACCCTTATGGCAATGCTTATGACTGGCTGCAGTTGATTGGTGCTGAAAACAGGCAGGGCAATATTACGGCTTATGAATGCAACGATATTATCCGAAAACTGAACCTGAAAAGTTTTGAAAGCCCGTACAAGATATTATTGATGTGGATGCCCGAATACCTGGGCAACGAGGGTAATAAGTTACTGAAACTCATTGAAGAACCTCCGGCCAATACCCTTTTTCTGCTGGTGGCGGAAAATGAAAGCCTTATTCTTCCTACGATTCTTTCGCGTACCCAACTGATAAAAGTGCCAGTGCCGGAATCGGCAGATATCACGGAAGCCCTCGGGCACCGTGCAGCCATCAGTCGGGAACAGGCCCGGCAACTGGCTTCAGTATGTGAAGGCAATTACCGCGAAGCCCTGCAGTTGTTGCAGCACTCGGGTGAAGACTGGCAGTCTGTATTGCGTGAGTGGCTGAATGCCATATTAAAGAATGGTCCGGCGGCACAGGTGAAGTGGATAGAAGATATCAGCCGGCAGGGCAGGGAAAAGCAAAAACAGTTTTTGCGGTATTTCAATCACCTGCTTCAACAGGCCATCCGTTTACAACTGATACCATCTGCAGCCGAACGCATGCCGGATACGGAGAAAGATTTTGCTGCCCGGCTGAACAAAATAGCTTCCCTGGATCAGCAGCAGGCAATTATAGAAGAACTGGACAAAGCATCCTATTACATAGAGAGAAATGCCAACGCCAAAATGTTGTTTCATGCATTGACCATTAAACTGCACCACATTATTTCCAGGAACGAGGTACTGGTTTAAAGCTATTATGTCCTGGTGGGAGTATAAAAAATCTTCCGTTATTGTATGCGAACAACAGGTTGGGAAGCAGGTAACCATCATCCCATTCCGGCCATGGCTCTTGCGGCAATCCAGCCACTGGTCCAGGCATGCTGGAAATTAAAGCCCCCTGTAATGCCGTCTACATCCAGTATTTCTCCGGCAAAAAACAGTCCCGGGTGTATTTTGCTTTGCATGGTGTTCACATCTACTTCCTTCAGCGAAATGCCACCTGCCGTCACAAATTCTTCTTTAAAAGTGGTTTTCCCTTTTACCTCGAACAACTGCATGGTAAGTAGCTGAATCAGGGTGTTTTGTTGTTCGGCCCTCAGATCATTCCAGCGTTGATCATCACCAATATTACTAATGGCCAGCAGGTATTGCCATAGCCGGGAAGGCAATCCGAAAGGGTTGGCGGCATTTAACTTTCGGTTGTGGTGGCGCTGTCTGATTTGGCTCCATTCGCTGCGCAGGCTTTGATCGGTGTATGCGGGAATCCAGTTGATCGTTATATGAAAATGATAATGTTTGTCGGCAAGTTCCCGGGCGCCCCACGCGCTCAGCTTCAGTACTGCAGGTCCGCTCAGTCCCCAGTGCGTAATAAGCATGGCGCCGGTAGTGCTCAGTTTGGTGCCTTTTAGTTTTATCGTTGCCAACGGCACGCTGATACCCATAAGCGCGGTAAGTGGATGTCTCGCATTTTTCTGGTCTGGCATGTTGAAGGTAAACAAAGAAGGCACCGGCGGTTCTATGGTATGTCCTGTACTTTTCAGCCAGTTGAACTGTTCGGCTTTTGAAAAGCCGCCGCATGCTATACAAACCATATCAGACAGTAGCTGCGTGTTGTTTTCGAGTTCCAGCAGCCATCTTCCCTGATGGGGTATGATGTTTTGTACGCCCGTGTGGGTTTGAATATGCACATTATAGCGGGTTGCATCCTGTAGGAGGGCATTCACCACAGAAAGCGAGTTGTTGCTTACCGGAAACATTCTCCCATCTGATTCTGCTTTCAGTGGCACGCCACGTTCTTCGAACCAACGTATGGTATCGTTGGTGAAAAAATGGTGAAATGCTTTTTTAAGAAAACGGGCTCCGCGGGGATAGTGTTGTACCATGGCCTGTATGTCGAAGCAATGGTGGGTAACATTGCAGCGACCTCCACCGCTTACCCGCACTTTCGATAGTAGTTTGCCGGTTTTTTCGAGCAGGGTTACCTGTAAGTTGGGGTTCATGCGCGCCAGGTTCACCGCAACAAAAAATCCGGCTGCGCCTCCTCCTATAACAATTGCTTGCCTGGGTTTCATTTTTTAAAAAGGGCTACCATTAACTGATAGCCCATACATATATTGTTTATACCTTCAAGAGAGGTTGCTAAAGAGCATATTTGTTTTCGGCAATAAGTTTATCGGCAATGCTGCGCCGGGCTTCTTTGGTGTTGAAGGAAGCGGCCTTTGTAAAGCGTTTTAATCCGAGCAGCATCATGCGTTGCTCATCGCCTTCCGCAAAAGCGTTGATGGCATCTTTACCGCTTTTGTTTACCCGGTCTGCCGTATCATACAGGTAGGTTCGGGCTATATTCAGGTGCAGTGCAGCAGCATCTTCTCCATTGGCAGCAGCTATTTTTATGGCACGGAGCAGGGCGCTTTCGGCGTGGAAAGTATTGATGGCCATATCAGCAATGTTCATCAGTATCTCCTGTTCACTTTCTATTTTCATCATCAATTTCTGCACGGCTGCACCGGCCACCATTAGTATGGCTTTTTTCAGACTGGCAACGAGCTTTATTTCGGCGGCAAAAGCGCTTTCATCGCCACCGCCGAAATCGGGAATGCTCATGAGCTCCTTTTGCACGGCCATGGCGGGCCCCATCAGATCCAGCTTTCCCTTCATGGCTCTTTTCAATACCATATCTACCGTCAGGAGGCGGTTAATTTCGTTGGTGCCTTCAAAAATGCGGTTAATGCGGCTGTCGCGATAGGCTCTTGAAATAATGTACTCCGCGCTGAACCCATTGCCGCCGTGTATCTGCACTCCTTCATCTACTACAAAATCCAGCACCTCGCTGCCAAATACTTTCAGCATAGCGCATTCTATGGCATATTCCTCTGCACCACCCAAGAGGGCTTCGTGGAAAGGCTTGCCCTGGCTCAGCAATTCATGCTCCTTTTCATCTACCCATTTGGCGGTTCTGTACAGTGCGCTTTCGGCTACCCACATCCGGATGGCCATTTCAGCTATCTTGTGTTTCATGGCGCCGAAGGCAGCGATCGGCTGTTTAAACTGTTCGCGGGTATTTGCGTATTGAATGGAGATGGTAGCGGCCGCTTTGGCGCCACCCAATGCTGCGGCACACAGTTTCAGCCTGCCGATGTTCAGAATATTGAAGGCAATAATATGTCCTTTTCCGATTTCTCCCAGCACATTTTCCACCGGTACTTTAGCATCCTGAAAATAGAGTTGCACGGTAGAAGATCCCTTGATGCCCATTTTATGCTCCTCAGGCCCCTGTGTAAAACCTTCTATGCCCCTGTCAACAATGAATGCGGTGAATTTATCACCATCTATTTTGGCGAATACAGTATATACATCAGCAAATCCCCCATTGGTAATCCAGCATTTCTGCCCGTTCAACAGGTAATATTTCCCGTCGTCGCTAAGCCGTGCGGTAGTTTTGGCGCTCAGGGCATCGCTGCCGCTATTGGGTTCGGTAAGGCCGTAGGCGCCTTTCCATTCGCCGGTGGCCAACTTAGGAATGTATTTTGTTTTCTGTTCGGCGGTGCCAAAATACAGGATGGGCAGCGTACCAATGCCTGTGTGGGCTGCCAATGCCACGGAAAAAGAAAACCCGCTTCCCAGCCCTTCGTTTACCAATGTGGAAGTTACAAAATCCTTACCCAGTCCGCCCAGTTCCTCCGGTATAGAGGCTCCCAGCAGCCCCTGCTCCCCCGCCTTATCTATCAGCGAAGGCATCAGGCCGGGCTCCAGGTCGTCTATCCTGTCAATCAGTGGTAACACTTCCGTATTTACAAACGAAGTACACATATCCATGATCATCTTCTGCTCCTCGGAAAAGTCTTCGGGTATAAATACCGAATCCGCATCGCTTTCTCTGATGATCCATTCTCCTCCTTTTAGCGCAGCAATCTTTTCTGTACTCATAAAAAGAAATTTAATATAGTGTTAATAGTTTATTTCAGATTGTCGTATACCTTTTGAAGAATGGTTTTACAGAATTCTACTTCTTCCGGAGTTACACCACCCAATGCTTCATTCAACGTTTGATTAGCCATTTCCATTGTCTGGTCGCGCAGGGGCCAGGCTATTTCAGTGAGGTATATCCGGTTAATGCGCCTGTCTTCTTTCGAAGGCACTCGTTTTACCAATTGTAGTTTCTCCAGATTATCTACCAACCGGGTGATGCTCGGTTTGTCGCGGAAAGTAGCCGCACACAGTTCCTGCTGGCTGAGCCCGTCATTTTTCCACAGATGATATAATACGCTCCACTGTTCTATAGTGATGTCTATGCCATTCAGCTTGAAGTTTTTTTGCAAACGTCGGGCAATGGCTGTAGATGCTACCCCCGTGATAAAGCTGTATAGTTCGCCCCGCTTAAATTGGTTGTTGAGCATATAGTTAGTTATGCAACTAATTAAAGGTATAAAGTTAATTTGTTTTTTAAAACCCCTGGGGAAAAAAATGAACTTTCGTTAACAAGGCAGTTTGGTACGATTTTGATAGGAATCAGGATGGGTAGAGTGGTAGGCAGGAAGGGGGTGTTTTCTATGGGTTGATAATTTAAATAAAAAGGATTGTATGAAACATGCTGAAAGATACTTTTTTGCTTTTGTTGCCATGAGTTATTTTTTGATGTACTGTATGATGGCGCTGGTAGGCTGAGCGTTGTAATTGAATATATTTGCACTATTATTAAGAATTATAACCTTCATGCGCAATTTTGTTGTTGCCTTTTGCACGCTTTCCGTTTTGTTTGTTTCGTGTAAAAAACAAAAAGAGAAAGAGCCTGAAAAAACCCGTCGTGAATTGATTACGAATACGTGGCGGGTAACCGATGTGAAATTGGGCGGCACCAGTGTTTTGGCGCTTGCGGAGCAATTGCGTTGTGTTACAGATAATATCCTCACATTACATCCGGATGGCAATTTTAGTCTTGATGAAGGAGATCATATTTGCTCGCCTCCATTGGAAGGAAGTGGCAAATGGGATTTGGAAAACAACGACACCACTATCAAGGTGGATTTTACAGAAGGCGAAAACGAACAGGTGTTGATCCCAATCCTCGAGCTTACCGCAACAGTATTGAGAATTACTTATCATATACAGGAAGCGCCCATCCCCGGCAATTACGAACTGGTGTTGCAACGCCAGTAAGCGGTCTCAGTCACAGTTGATATTTTGTATAAGAAACAATCGCTTCGGAGTGATCAGGAAATTGAGCCCTGATTTACCTGCTATAGGTATCCTTCTTCGTTGTAACAGACGGCTATAGTCAGATACCTGGGTTTTTTTGAAAATCGATGTATGGCCCTATGCACAAAATGAACTTTCGGTAATAAAGCCGTACCCACACTTTTTTTGACGATTTTCAGCGACGAATAGCCGCTTTCCACGCAACATTGACGTACAAAATTCGTTTTATCATCAGGTTTTAATGAACATAAAACGAACGTATGAAGAATGCAGATAAATATTTCTTTGCTTTTATAGCAGTGGGCTATTTTTTTCTCTATTGTGTAATGGCAATAGTAGGATAACAACACGATCATTAAATAAATGAAATACAAACTATTATGAAAAAGTTTCTGGGTACTATTGCCGTAGTAAGCATTTTGTCGGTATTGGTGTCATCCTGCGAAAGAGACGCCATGTGGGAAGGCGATAATAATAAGCAGCCGCCTGTAAGCAAAAAAGAGGCGATAACGGGTACCTGGCGGGTGGCGGATGTAAAAACAGGCGGTATGAGCGTATTGCCGGTGATTACGCGCCTGCAGTGTATTACAGATAATATACTGAACTTCGATGCCGATGGCAGTTTTGTAATTGATGAGGGTACAGATGTTTGCTCTCCTAAGTTTGCCGGAAGCGGCACCTGGTCGCTGGTGAAAAACGATACTGAAATCAAATGGAATTTTACAGCGCCGGAAAACCGGGAGGTATTTGTGCCCATCGTGGAACTTAGTGCAACCACCTTAAGGATATCTTACACTTTTGGCGACGAAGTGCCTTATCCGGGGGTGTATGAAATGGTGCTGGATCGGCAATAATCAGGAAGAGATCAGATATACATCGTATACCGGGCTGAACAGATAGGTTCTGCCCGTTTTTATTTCTACGCATTTAATCCTTTTGCGCAGTTGGTTTTCGCGACGGAAAATTCTGCCATCGCCTGTGCGGAATAATGCCTGCTGCGGCACCTCTTCTACCAGTACCTGGTTGGGTGGTTTTGCATCGTATTTCCGCAATACCCTCGACAAGCCCTCTTCTGCACAACTGGTGGCAGGCGGATTTTTCATCATGATTTTTATCTCCGCTGTAACATCGTCGGGTAATACATTGAGCTTTATAAATTGCTGTAAAATTTCGCCATAAGTAAGCTTCCATTCCACACCGTGTGGTTCTATTCGGTTGCTGTATTTTACAAAAGCCACCAGATGAGCCAACTCGTGCAGGAGGGTTACCAGAAAAGCATAGGGGTTGAGGGTGCCATTCACGCTGATGCGGTGATTTTTGCCGTTGACGGCAAATCGGTAATCGCCTAAAATGGTTTTGCGTTCGCGGGTGATGGTCAAATGCACTTTATACGTGTGGAGGTATTGCATGACTGCAGCATACGAACCGGGAGGCAAAAACGATTCAAGTGTTGAAATAGGGGCTTCTGTTTTACGGGGCATTGTAGCGCTTGCTTTCCTTTAGAATCACTCTCAATTCGATGAAGGTATATACCAGGTACAGCGCCATGCAAATAATCACCGACAGCCGATTTACTTTGTCGGCGGCCAGCGCATACCACAATGCCACCCCTGCTACCAACACAAATTTCACCAGAAAAGAAAGGTAGAAGTTTTGTATAAACGACTGCGGGTTAGGTGTTTTCACCGACCTGTGCAACAGCAGAAAGGAAATCACAGACAACACCACCAGAAAAAGGTTGCCACCCAGCAGCATACCTGCATCCAGTCCGGCTTCGTTTATTGTACTGCGTGCCACCAGCACAATCATGGTGGTAAGAGCAAATACTGTAAGTATCGGGCTCAATAGAGTAAGTTTTTTCATTACGTGCTGATTGATATGCAAATTAGCTAAATAAACCACACGATCAGATTCGTAATATGCTGTAGCGTGATGCAAGGTGGTTGAAGACAAACTCCCGCAATGGAGTGCTGAAGAGATAAAATCGCGCAAACAATTAAATGAATGAATAGTTGTATCTATAAAATACCTATTTATCAACTGTATAGGTTTGCATTACGTTATTTATGCTGCTGAAAATTGTTTGTAAGGGTTATATATGCTATTTCATTAAAAATAACTACCTTTGCAAGCCTTTAAAATAAGCATATGATACACCGGCGGGATTTTGAGATTGCTTTTGTGGGGTTGAAGCCGGGGAAACATGAATATGTTTACGACATAGGCGATACGTTCTTTGCAGACAGAGCAGCGCAGGATTTTACGGATCCGAAGGTGACAGTAAAGCTGATTTTGGATAAAAAGTCTTCTTTTCTGATGCTGAAGTTTGAAATTGGTGGTGCTGTTAAGTTGCCCTGCGATATGTGTGGAAATATACTTGACAAGCAGTTGTGGGATGATTTTGAGGTGTTGGTTAAAATGGTAGACGAGCCGGAGAAAATGAATGATGAGGAAGACGATCCCGATATATATTATATATCCAGAACGGAAAGCCATATCAACGTAGAAGGTTGGATCTATGAGTTCATCAATCTGAGTATTCCATTGCAAAGAACCTGCGACAGGAAGCCGGATGGTAGCTCGGGCTGCAATGAAGAAGCCCTGGAGGTGTTGAAGAAGCTTGACGGAAGCAATCGTATTAAAGAAAACCCAATCTGGAAAGGATTGGATAAATTCAAAAACAATTAAAATTCAGTGATATGCCAAATCCAAAACGGAGGCACTCTCAGCAACGCAGTGCAAAACGCAGAACACACTATACTGCCGTATCTGTTACTTTAAGTAAGGACAGCGCTACGGGCGAAACGCATGTGCGCCATCGTGCTCACGTAAGCGAAGGAAAATTGTATTACAAGGGAAAAGTAGTAGTAGAGCAATCTCCTATTAAGTAATTGTTATTTACATATTTCTCCGGCAGTTCCCATTCCGAATAATTTTTTTATTTGGCTTGGGGATTTGTGTTTTAAGATTTTCCGGATATTTACCGAATGAATATAGCGCTGGATATGATGGGCGGTGACTATGCCCCCGCCGAAGCAATGAAAGGTGTAGCGGCCTACCTGTCTGACAACACCGGCTCCGACCATATTTTTCTGGTAGGCGATGAGGGGCAGTTGCAGCCGCTGCTGACGGTACACAATATTCCCGCCGATAGCGTAACGATGGTGCACGCCCCTCAGGTGATCGGTATGGAAGAACATCCTACCAGGGCGCTCAGGGAAAAGCAACAATCGTCTATTGCCGTGGGGTTTCATTTGCTGGCAACCGGCAAGGCAGATGCTTTTGTGAGTGCCGGTAATACCGGCGCCATGCTGGTGGGCGCTTTATTTAGCATCAAGCCTATTGAAGGGGTAGCCCGGCCTACCATTGGTACTTACCTGCCACGCGAGAACGGCGAGCTTGGGCTGCTGCTGGATGCGGGTATCAATGCAGATTGTAAACCGGAAAACCTGGAGCAGTTTGCGATACTAGGATCACTATTTGCAGAACATGTATGGAATCGCCCCCGCCCTGCAGTGGGTTTGCTCAATATCGGGGAAGAAGAAGGAAAAGGCAACCTGCTGGCTCAGGCCACCTACCCGCTGTTGAAGAAAAATCCGCTCATTAATTTTGTCGGAAATGTGGAAGGGCGGGATGTATTCCTGGATAAGGCCGATGTAATCGTTTGCGAAGGGTTTACAGGAAATGTGGTGCTGAAAATGGCCGAAAGCGTGCACGATATTGTAAAGCGACGCAACATCAAAGACGAATACCTGGAGATGTTTGAATTTGAAAAATACGGGGGGGTGCCTGTGCTGGGGATCAACAAACCTGTCATTATCGGTCATGGTATTTCCAACGGTATGGCTTTCAAAAACATGCTGTTGATGGCGCGCAGGGTAGTGGAAACAGATCTGTCGGGCAAAATCAGAAGCAGTTTTAAAAATATGCAATAATTCATTATGGAAGAGTTGATCAACCGTTTAAAGAACGATGCCGGCTTAACCGATGCCCAGGCATTGCAGTCTATCACCATCATAAAGGATTTCGCAAAGGAAAAATTCCCCGTGTTTGCAGGCGCCATTGAAAAACTCTTTACCAAATACAGCCCCAAAGAAGACGAAGATTTCATGCCCTGATCTACGGCGTATCAAATAGCACGGCCCCGGGTACTTCGCACTCATCGGGCGTGTAATCCATCTTTCTCCATCCTCTTTTTGCCTGGCAAAACGCCCGCCTTTTTCGGTGATAGGTACAGTATAATTCACCTATCTTAGTACAGTCTGAAACAAAACAAAACCATGAACAGGAAGGCATTTTTAAGAAATACCGGACTCTCCGCCATTTCTCTCGCGATGGGGGCGAGTCTGAACGCAACGCCTGCAGTAAAAAACAAGCTGCCCAAATGGAAGGGCTTTAATCTGCTGGATTATTTTTCTCCCACGAGGGCGGGCAACAGTCGCAATAAAACCACAGCAGATCACCTGAAGTGGATGCGCGACTGGGGGTTCGATTTTGTGCGGCTTCCTATGGCTTATCCTGCCTACCTGGATAGAAACAGTACACAAGATATTACTCCTGAAGAGGTGTACCGCATCAGTAATAAAGAAGCAGACATTATATCGCAACTGGCAGAGCAGGCCAATGATTATGGATTGCACGTCAGCCTCAATCTTCATCGTGCTCCCGGGTATTGTATCAATTCCGGTTTTCACGAACCTTACAACCTGTGGAGAGACGCAGCAGCGCAGGAAGCGTTTTACTATCACTGGAATTTTTGGGCCAGGAGGTTCAGGCATAAGTCGGCGCAACTGATTAGTTTCGATCTGGTCAATGAGCCAGCTATGCGGGAAGATATGAACGACCAGCATTCAAAATCAGGTCCTGTACCGGGCGAGGTATACCGCAAAGTGGCCAAAGCAGCAGCGGAAGCCATAAGGAAAGAAAACCCGGGTCACCTTGTTATTGCTGATGGTAACAATGTAGGAAATACACCGATTTTTGAGATTGCAGACCTGGATATCGGGCAAAGCTGCCGGGGCTATTTTCCGGGCGCTATTTCGCATTACAAGGCGCCCTGGGCTAATAAAGATGTAAACAACCTGCCCGAACCCAAATGGCCGGGTAGGGTAGGAAACAGCGATTTCAGCAAAGAAATGCTCGTTAACTATTACAAGCCCTGGATGGAACTGATATCAAAAGGGGTGGGTGTGCACTGCGGCGAATGCGGCTGCTGGAACAAAACACCGCACACCGTATTTCTTGACTGGTTTACGGATTTGCTGGATGTATTGAGAACCGGTGACATTGGCATAGCGCTCTGGAATTTTGTGGGTGATTTTGGTATACTGAATTCAGGGCGGAGCGATGTGGCCTATGAAGAATGGTATGGCTACAAACTGGACAAAAAGTTACTGGAACTGGTTCAGCGGCATTAATACACTGCATTCGCCGGCGTTTTCGGCCAGGGCGGGCAATATTTCAGCAGCCATTCCATTTGCTTATATGCCGGCGGGTACGATGTAGCGGTTGGCTAACTCGTTGAACAATGCGAGCTCCTGCGCTATCCAGTCTTGGTCTTTGCACATTTCCTGCGCCATAATGGCGGCGGTGGCCGGTGCGGCATCGATCGCTGCCTGTGCATCTACGAACAGCAGCCGTAACCGCCTCGCCAGTACATCTTCCACCGTCATTGCCATTTCATTCCGTACCGCCCATATCACCTGTGCTTTGGTGAAAGCATGCTGCGGGTGAATTTTTTCCGATAGCTCCGGTCGTTCGCCCATTAACTTTTGCAACTCCTCCGCAGCGGTGCCATATGCCCACAGGAACTCCGGAATATCGTCGAAAGCAGCATTGCCCGCGCCGTAGAGCGGAAGGGTTTCGGTGATGCAGTTCCTCTTGGGTAGTTTCCCGGTGAAGGCGGCATTGTCGATGGCATCCTTTCCCATTTTCCGGTACGTGGTCCATTTTCCGCCAGTGATGGTTACCAGTTTACTTTTAGACACCACAATTGTATGGTCGCGCGGCATCATCGCAGTGTTTTTTTGGCCGGGCATTTTCACCAGCGGGCGCAGGCCGGCAAACACAGCCAGGATGTCTTTTGCGGTAATGCCTGAGTTAAGGTAGCGGTTAATGTTGCGGAAAATAAAAGCAATCTCCAGCTCCAGCGGGCGCGGTTCAAAATCGATATGCTCAACAGCCGTGTCGGTGGTACCAATAATGATATGCTGCTGCCAGGGAACGGCAAACAATACCCTCCCGTCGTCGGTTTTGGGTATCATCAATGCATGTGTGCCCGGAAAAAACTTCTTATCTACCACCAGGTGTATGCCCTGTGAGGGCGATACAATTGGCTTTTGATTTTCATCGTCCATCTGCAGGATGTCGTCTACAAACACGCCGGTGGCATTAATCACCACCTTTGCTTTGAGGGTGTGCTCGTTCTCAGACAATATATCTTCTGCAAGAAGCCCTGTGATACTGCCGTTTTCTTTTCTGATATCTACCACTTCCATGTAATTGAGGAGCGTGGCGCCCTGTTGTACCGCTGTTTGTGCCAGTGCAAGCGCCAGGCGGGCATCGTCAAACTGGCCATCGTAGTATAGTACGCCCCCTTTCAATTTTTCATGATGGAGAGCAGGCAGTTTTGAAGCTGTTTCTTTTGCGGAAAGCAGTCGGGTTTTGCCGATGCTGAGTTTCCCGGCCATTAAATCATATATTCTGAGCCCTGTGCCGTACATCAGTTTTTGCCACCAACTGTATACCGGCAATACAAAAGGTTGCAGTCGGGTGAGGTGCGGAGCGTTTTTCAATAAAAGTCCACGTTCTTTGAGTGCTTCCATTACCAGTTTAATATTACCCTGGGCCAGGTACCGTACCCCTCCGTGTACCAGCTTGGTAGCCCGGCTGGAAGTTCCTTTACCGAAGTCGTATTTTTCCAGTAAAAGGGTTTTGTATCCCCTGGAGGCCGCATCTACCGCTGCCCCCAGTCCCGTAGCGCCGCCACCGATGATGATGATATCCCATTCCTTTGTTTCGGCCAGTTGGTTGAGCATGGCGCTGCGCAGCATAGTTGGTTGCATGTACACTTGTTAATCGGGTTTTTTCCTGAAACGGATGGTGCCGCTGGTTTTTTCGGTAGAAGTAATGTGCACCTCATACCTGCGGCCGGCTATAGTAGCAATCATCAATGCGGTATTGGGAGGAATGGCTCCGAGGTTATCGGCATACATCACAAGTTCATTCTCCTCGAGTGATGGATCCAGGCTGATGGTAACAGAAACCGGTTTGTCGGTAAGCCGTTGTTTGGAGAGAATTGTTTTGTTGTTAAAAAATACAGTAATGGTATCTCCATCAATTTCACCATTGTCGTAAAAATCTACCCGAAAGGCTTCGGTACCAGGCACTTCAATGGTTTTGAGCACTTTTTTGTCTCTCTTCCCATATCCGGTTACGGTAGGGGCGGTAACCCCGGGGAGTTTACTCCCTTCGTCTCTTGTTCTTTCGGGTATTTGAGCCAAAGCCTGTCGTTCTGCCGGGCTGATCGATTTTGACTCAGGCGCCTGCTTTGCGGTGTTGTTCTGCCTCGAAGGGGTAGCTGGCTTTTGTGCCGGTGTAGGCGCTCCGGGCTTTTTCGTGCCAGCGTTCTGCGGCGGTCTGGGTTTGGCCGGGGTGCCGGGTTTGGACTTGTTGTTAGCCCCGGCAGGCGGGTTGCTTTTGGCCACCGGAGCACTTGCCCTGGGCGGCGCTACCTTTGTGAGTATTTTTCTCTCCAATTCGGTGCTACCCACCCCACATCCGTCTGGTTTGTAGCCACGCCATCTGCCTACCAGCTTTTCCGTATTACCCTGCTTTAGAAAGGTGAGTATATGCGTTTGCAGGCAATCACTCCAGTGGGGGGGGGTATTGCCTCTTACACGTTCTTCTTCATTCACCACCACCGAGCGGCTCTCCTTTTCGTAAGAACCCTCGAGCCGGCAGATCACGTAATATCTTTGCGGGTAACCGTTGAAGTAAGAGTAGGAATAGCCTGTTACTTTTGTTCCGTCAATTTCCAGCTCCAGTATGTATTCTGTATCCCCTTCTCCGGCAACAATGTCGTTGGCGGAATTGAAGGTGCCACTCCATTGACCGGTGAGATTTTGCGCATACAGGGTAGTGCCGGAAAAAAGAAAAACCAATAGTAGCCAAGCTTTCATCAAGACGATCCTTTTGTTGCAAATTTAGCCTCAATACTAAGGAAATAGAAGCATTAAATGAAATGATACGCCAAGACTTCGTTAAATTTGCCATCCTTTTCAGGAATAACTAAACAGCATTATGATCAATATAACATTTCCCGATGGCGCTGTGAGAACCTATGCCGAGGGTACAACAGCTTTAGAGATTGCCAAATCTATTAGTGAAGGATTGGCTAGAAAGGTACTGGCGGCATCAGTTAACGGTGAAGTATGGGATGCTACCCGGCCTATTACACAAAACAGTTCCCTCAAGCTGCTGACATGGAGTGATGATGGGGGAAAATACGCTTTCTGGCACTCATCGGCACACCTCATGGCGGAAGCGGTAGAAGCAATTTTTCCCGGCGTAAAGTTCTGGGTAGGTCCTCCGGTGGAAAAAGGGTATGGATTTTATTATGATATGGATCTGGGCGACACAAAGCTAACAGAAGAGGACCTGTTGACGCTGGAAAAGAAAATGAACGAGCTGGCCAGGCAAAACAATGCCTATGTAAGGAAGGAAATATCCAAAGCCGATGCAATAAGCTATTTTACTGACAAGGGAGATGCATACAAGCTGGATTTGCTGCAAAACCTGGAAGATGGAAGTATCACTTTCTACACCCAGGGAGGCTTTACCGACCTGTGCCGTGGCCCGCATGTGCCGGCTACCGGCGTCATAAAGGCTATCAAACTTACAAGCATAGCAGGTGCGTACTGGAAAGGAGATGAAAAGAACAAGCAGCTCACCCGCATATACGGCGTGACGTTTCCCAATCAAAAGGAGCTGGACGAATACCTGCAGATGCTGGAAGAAGCCAAAAAAAGGGATCACCGCAAACTGGGCAAGGAATTGGGTATATACACCATGGATGATGATGTGGGGCAGGGGCTGATTATGTGGTTGCCCAACGGTACCGTGATCATAGAGGAATTGGAAAAGCTGGCCAAGGAAACAGAATTGAAAGCCGGATACAAACGAGTGGTGACCCCGCATATTGCCAAGGAAAACATGTACCTGACCAGCGGCCACCTGCCTTATTATGCAGACAGTATGTATCCGCCGATGGAAATAGACGGCGAAAAATATTACCTGCGGGCTATGAACTGTCCGCATCACCACAAAATATTTGCAGCAGAACCCAAAAGCTACCGGGATCTTCCGTATCGTATAGCAGAATACGGTACGGTGTACCGTTATGAGCAGAGCGGCGAACTGTTTGGGCTGATGCGCGTGCGTTGTCTGCACATGAATGATGCCCATATTTATTGTACCCGCGAGCAATTTGCAGATGAATTCAGGGCGGTAAACGAGATGTACCAGAAATACTTCCGGATATTTGGCATAGAAAAATATGTAATGCGGTTGAGCCTGCATTCGCCTGATAAGCTGGGAAAAAAATATGTAAACGAGCCGGAATTGTGGAAGGAAACGGAGGAAATGGTACGTCAGGTACTGATAGAATCCAATATTCCTTATGTGGAGGTACAGGATGAAGCGGCATTTTACGGACCGAAGATCGACGTGCAGATATACAGCGTAATCGGTAGAGAGTTTACGCTGGCCACCAACCAGGTAGATTTTTCGCAGGGCAAGAGTTTTAAGCTGCAGTACACCACCCCCGACAACGGAACAGAAACCCCGCTGATTATACACAGAGCACCTTTGGGTACACATGAGCGTTTCATCGGCTTTTTACTGGAACACTATGCGGGCAACCTGCCATTATGGCTGTCTCCCGTGCAGGTGAAAGTGTTGCCGATCAGCGATAAGTTCAATAGCTATGCCTTTGAAGTACTGGAAACCCTTAAAAATGCGGATATTCGTGCGGAGATAGACGATCGGCCCGAAAAAATCGGCCGAAAAATCAGAGATACGGAAATGGCAAAAGTGCCGTATATGCTGATTATAGGTGAAAAAGAAGTAAATGAACAAAAGGTTTCTGTACGGCAGCATGGAAAAGGAGACGGTGGCGCAGTGGAGCTTACCGCTTTTGTGAACAAGACTGTTGATGAAATAAAAAACAGAACTGCACAATAAATATTTCTGATATTTATGCAAGAAATCATGGCACGATTTTTACCTTTGCATGTTATTATAAATTTATATTTAATAATCAAATAAATATATCGCTCCCTGGCGTAAAGGGGAACTCACTTTAAAAACAATAAATGGCATTTTCACCAAGACCACCCAGGGGTTTTAATCCCCGTTTCAGAAAAGAACAAAACCAGGAACACAGAACCAACCACATGATTAGGGTGCCCCAGGTACGTCTGGTGGGCGATAATGTGGAGCCGGGGGTGTATTCCACACAGGAAGCGCAGAAGATGGCGAATGAACAGGCACTGGACCTGGTGGAGATATCTCCGAATGCCGACCCTCCCGTTTGTAAAATCATCGACTACAATAAATTCCTTTACGAAAAGAAAAAGAAAGAAAAGGAGATGAAAGCCAACTCCAAAGTTTCTGAAGTAAAGGAAATCCGTTTTACACCCAATACAGACGAGCACGACTTTAACTTTAAGGCCAAACATGCCGAAGAGTTCCTGAAAGAAGGTAATAAAGTGAAGGCTTACGTTCAATTCAAGGGGCGTGCGATTATGTTTAAGGAGAGAGGTGAATTGCTATTGCTGAAATTTGCCGAAAGGCTGGCAGAAATAGGCTCTCCGGAAGGGCTGCCCAAACTGGAAGGAAAAAGAATGTTGATCATTTTCGCTCCCAAAGCACAAAAGAAGAAGAAATAGGCTGCGCGAATCTTCGCGGGCTGTTTGTAGGCATACTTTATAAGTTACGAACTGTAAATCAGTAATACCCGCTATCCCCGTTTGCAAATCTTATATTTGCCGGAAATATTTTTGCATGCTAAAGATTGGAATATTTGGAGTAGGGCATCTTGGTAAGTTTCATATCGGCAACTGGCAAAAAATATCACAGGCTGTTATTGTCGGATTTTATGATCCGGATGATACTGTAGCTACTGCGGTGGAGCAGCAATTCGGATTACGGCGCTTTTCAGATCCTGAGTTGTTGTTGGATGCCTGCGATGCAGCAGATATAGTAGCGCCCACCAACCATCATTTTGCCTTGTGCGAAGCCGCGATACGCAAATCGAAGCACGTGTTTGTGGAAAAGCCGCTAGCCGATACGATGGATCAGGCGCATAAAATTGTAAAGCTGGCCCGCGAAGCAAACGTAAAAATACAAGTGGGGCATGTAGAACGTTTCAATCCCGCCTATCTCGCGCTGAGAGACCGTCCACTCCATCCTATGTTTATTGAGGTGCATCGTTTGGCACAGTTCAATCCCAGGGGTACAGAAGTGAGCGTGATACTGGACCTCATGATTCACGACATCGATATCATCCTGAATATTGTAAAAAGCGATGTGCGATCGATCTCTGCCAGTGGTGTAGCAGTGATGACAGATACCCCCGATATCGCCAATGTGAGAATAGAGTTCAACAATGGCTGTGTTGCCAATCTTACCTCCTCCAGGATGTCGATGAAGAAGATGCGGAAGATGCGACTGTTTCAAAAAGACGCTTATATTGGAATAGATTTTCTGGAAAAGAAAACGGAGATTATTCAACTGGCAAAGGAGGGCGACGAAGGCAAAGACGCTTTCGTATTTGACCTCGACACGCCTACAGGAAAAAAAGAAATTGCAGTGTCGCACCTGGCCATGCCGGAAACCAATGCTATACAGGCAGAACTGGAGGCTTTTACACATTCTGTGTTAAACGACTTACCTACGGTGGTATCTGAAGTAGATGGCCTGATTGCGATGGATGTTGCGCATCAGGTGCTCGAAAAAATACGGTCGGCTAATTTTTCGGTAAAATAAACCTGCGTTGAGCCGCATTAACATGAAAGCCCAACCCAACATATCCATCCGTTGGTATGCAGTTGCCGATTTTTTTTTCGCAATGCTTGCCTGGATAATTGCTTTCTTTATGCGGAAAGCGATTTCAGGGTTTCCGATGGACATCCGGGAGGAGTTCATTCAAAATCGCCTTTTTCTGTTCAGTATTTTCATAAACCCTGCGGGATGGGTGGTGCTTTTTTTACTGGCCGGAGCCTATAGCGGCTCATTGTATTCGAAGCAAAAATTCAGGGAATTAGCCACAACGGTGCAGTGTACATTGCTGGGGAGCCTGGTATTGTTTTTTTTGCTGGTGCTGGACGATCCCAGAGTAAATTATCCCTACTATTACAAGGCCTTTCTAACCATATTCATTTGCCATACCGTACTAATATGGGCAGGCAGGTGGTGGCTGTTGCATATAGTGCAACGACAGTTACAGAAAAAGGAAATATTTTTCGATACCATCATCATCGGTAACACAACGGCGGCTGTACATGTTTTTAAGGAGGTGCAAAAAGCGCACCGTCACCTGGGCTATCGGTTCCTCGGGTTTATTGAGCTCGGTAAAGCTACGAATGGTCTGCAGCAATACCTTCCCTGCCTGGGCGTTGTGCGCGATATGGAGTCCATACTGGAGCAATACCGTCCGCACCAGGTAATTATAGCACTGGATAAGCCCGATGCGGAACTGATAATGAGTATTATTAACGAAGTAAGCGAGAAGGATGTGGATATCAAAATTGCTCCCCATCATCTTGATATTCTGGCGGGGTCTGTCAGAACCGACCATGTGCTGGATACACCCCTGATCAACATAAAAAAAGGACTGATACCGGAGTGGCAGCAAAACCTCAAAGTGCTGATGGATATAGTCATCTCCTCTGTGGCGTTGGTGGTGTTATCTCCTTTTTTGCTCTATGTAGCCCTGCGGGTGCGCCTGTCATCGAAGGGGCCGGTATTGTTCGTACAGGAACGTATCGGATACAAGGGAAAGGCTTTTCGGATGTATAAGTTCCGATCGATGGTAGTGGATGCGGAAAAAAACGGACCCGCATTATCGTCAAAAAACGATCCGCGTATTACTAGCTGGGGAAGGTATATGAGAAAATGGCGCATAGACGAACTGCCACAATTCTGGAACGTGCTGAGGGGGGAAATGAGCCTGGTGGGCCCCCGGCCGGAACGTGCCTATTATATTGAAAAGATAAAAAGCAAAGCGCCGCATTTCAAATATCTCCTGAAGGTAAAGCCAGGCATCACAAGTATGGGAATGGTGAGGTTCGGGTATGCAGAAAACGTAGATCAGATGATTATGCGTATGCAATACGACTTGATCTACATTGAAAACATTTCTATTTTTCTGGACTGTAATATTATGCTGCACACACTTCGAATTGTACTCAAAGGAAAGGGAAAGTAGGCGGATCGTTTATGTGTTTCATGATCTGTGAAACGCCTGTTAAAACCATCACAGTGTGGTATTCTGGTTATACTTTTGCCTTGACTTACTACTGAAGAACACCAGGCAGTGGTTTGGTGTGAATTGGTAAAAAATTAAAATTATGTTTATGAAAAAAATCATGCCTCTGTTTCTGATGGCTTTTTTCTTGTCTGCCGCTACTTATGCGCAAAATTTTCAGATAGGATTGAAAGCCGGTGCTAACATTTCCAACTTTGCCGGATCGTCTTCTGCATCGCAGGTTAAAGAGAACTCCCTCGTAGGGTTCCATGCCGGTGGGCTTCTTAATCTCAAATTCGGCTCTTTCTTCTCTTTACAGCCTGAATTACTGGTTTCTACACAGGGAGCAAAGCTTGAACATGCCGGAGAGAAAAAGAACTTCAAGGCTACTTACGCCACTCTGCCGATAATGGCAAAATTTAATTTTGGTCCGGTTTATCTGGAAGGTGGTCCACAGTTCGGCTTGAAAGTAGGCGACAAGGTGAGTGGAATCAACACCGATGTTAAAAACCTGGATGTAGCGCTGGCTGCTGGTTTAGGATTTCATTCCCGCTCAGGACTGGGTATAGGTGCGCGTTATATAGCGGGGCTTTCAAAAGTGGGAGACATTGATTTCGGAGGAACAGTTCATCCCAATTATAAAAACAGTGTGATTCAGGTGAGCCTGTTCTACACTATTTTCAATAACGACTGATAAGTTTTGTTGGTTTAGTTTTTGCTGACCTTGGATTCAGATAAGCATAAAGTCCATACATTGCGTATGGACTTTATGCTTATAAATATGGTTCGACTAAAGGTTTATAAGTTGTATCAGGTATCCTGTGTATCCTGCTGACTGGTCTGTTTGATCCAGCGATATATAATATACCCTATCGCAGCGAACGGCGTGATCATCAGGTATAGAATGCCGCTGTTCAGAGCTTTCGCGGGGCCTTCACCCAATTGCTGAACAGTTTTTGTACATACAGAACATTGAGCGGAAGCGTCTAAATGTAAAAAAACAAAGGCAGTACATCCTATTGCCGCCAGTATCATTTTCCTCATATCCAATGGTATTGAACTGTAAAGATACTTATTAAAGCGATTCGGTTATATTACGTGAGCACGTGTGAGTCCGATACCGGTATAATAATGATCAGTTCCGGAATTTTGCATAACACATATAGTACGTCTGGAAAAATTGACAGGAACACCATAACTTGCAAGTTGTATTATATTAAATTTATACAGTATGTATTCCGGCAATTCGAAAGGCATATCTTATACATCCGGCTTTTTCTTACTGATTGGTTTATGGGTAGTAGGGCTGGTGCTGGGAAGTTTAGCAGCCATACCGGTCTGGTTGCTAATGGGAAGCGGTAGTATTATGGATATGGGAGAGGGAATTATTTCGGGCGAATACGCCATGGCAGCCCGTGTTATACAGGTAATTACTACCAGTTTAGCGTTTTTTATTCCGGCCTATGTTACCGCACGCATTGTTAGCAGCACACCGTCGGCATTCCTCGGCTTCAATACCCGCTTTAACGCGAACCAGGTGGTGCTTTCCTGTGCATTGATATTTTTGGGTGGTGTGGTGGCCAGTTCTTCTGCCCAGATCATGGAGGGGATACCGCTGCCTGCTGCATTGGAATCGAGGTTCAGATTGTTGGAAGACAATTATGCAGCACAGGTAGAGTCGATCGCTTCCATGAATTCGTTTGGAGAGTACCTGCTGGCGCTGGTAATGATTGCAGCCCTGCCGGGATTGTTCGAAGAGGTGTTTTTCAGGGGAGGTATGCAAAACCTGCTTATGGGGGCCACTCGTAAGGTATGGTTCTCCATCATTTTTACCAGCATAATATTCAGTCTTGTGCATTTTTCATTTTATGGTTTTTTGGCCCGGGTTTGTCTTGGCATTGTGTTAGGGCTGATGTTTCACTACTCTAAAAATCTGTGGCTGAGTGTTATAGCACATTTTATGTATAATGGGATTGCTGTTACGCAAATGTATTTTGTGATCCGGCAGGGAAAATCATTGCGCGAGGCAATGGACGAGAAGGTGGATCCCTGGTGGGGAGTGGTGGCTGTAATTGCGTTGTATTTTCTGTTCATTTTTTTTAAGAGAATAACAACGGCTTATTTGGCAACCTTTGCGCCATCTGAACAGGATACTATAGGGCATCGATGACTGGTTTACTTTTCACAAAAAACAACAAGCTGGTATGGCAATGAATTGGCCGGTATTCAGAACGCGGACGCTCACGGCACTGGCATTTGTAGCCGTTATGCTCATCGGGCTGTTTTGGAGCCGGTGGAGCTTTTTCGTATTGTTTTCAGTGGTGCACTTTGGATGTTGGATAGAGTACACCCGCCTGATAACCAGCATATATCCTTCTTACAAAGGTGTATCACCTTTTCACAAGTATGGGGTGATGCTGGCGGGCTGGGGTTTCATGTTGTACAACATGGGTAATGGTGAAGCCATAGCAGGTATTCCCCTTTCATTGATAGGATTGACGGTGCTGCTGGTATTCGCGTTTGCACTGCCGGTAACAGAGGTGCTTTTTTCGCGGTATTTTCATTTTTCGCATATTCGCTATTCGGTACTGGGGCTATTATATATATCGCTTAGTTGGGGGTTGTTTGTTCGCATCCGCTCGCTTGGGGGAACCTGGAGCGCGGGTACAGGCAATATGTATGAAGTGGGGATGCTGATACCGGCTATACTTGTTTTTTCGATATGGATTAATGATACCATGGCCTATATAACCGGGTCGTTTTTTGGGAAAACGCCTTTTTCCAGTATATCGCCCAAGAAAACGACAGAAGGAACATTGGGAGGGGCTATTTTGTGTGTAGCAGCTATGGGCATTGCCGCCTGGCAGATGAAGCTTCCCATAACGCCCGTTTGCATTATTGCCGCCATTGCTGCCGTTGCCGGTACGGCCGGCGATTTGCTGGAAAGCAAGATCAAGCGTATGGCTGGTGTAAAAGACAGCGGGCATTTCATGCCTGGCCACGGCGGGTTTCTGGACAGGTTTGACTCTCTGCTCCTGGCAATACCTTTTACTGCAATATACGTATTGCTCCTGTTGTAATAACTATGGTACAGGATAGGAAGTTTTGACCCTATTCTTCGCTTTTAGTACTTTTGATGGTTCAAACAGGAACGTATGACAGTTCACAAAGAAGGGTTTAAGACAATTGCTATCAGCGGTTTTTTTTTCGTATTGCTCAATATTGTGTTGTTTTACCTTTTGCCCAACCATCTTACCTGGCTGGCCTGGTTGCTGTTTGCTGTAACCCTGTTATTCTTCCTGTTCATTGTGTCTTTTTTCAGGGTACCTGTAAGGCATTTTACCCTTGACGACAATAAGATCGTAGCACCGGCCGACGGGAAGGTGGTAGTGATTGAAGATACTATCGACACCGAATACTTCAACGGAAAGCGTTTGCAGATATCTATATTCATGAGTCCTGCCAACGTACACCAAAACCTGAACCCCGTAAGCGGGGAGGTAGTATACAGTCGGTACCACAAAGGAAAATACCTGGTAGCCTGGGATCCTAAATCCTCTACCGAAAATGAGCGACATTCTGTAGTGATTCGTCACCCTCGCGCCGAAGTATTGGTAAAACAGATTGCAGGTGCTGTAGCCAGGCGTATTGTTAACTACCTGAAGCCGGGGCAGAAAGTACCGCAGGGGGGTGAGCTGGGCTTTATCAAGTTCGGCAGCAGGGTGGATGTATTATTACCGGTAGGAACCAAAGTAGCGGTGCAACTCAACCAGGTGGTAAAAGGTGGCATTACCGTATTGGCCAGTTGGTAGGGAGTTAAGATTGCAAGAGATGTAAGACCGTAAAAAACGCACTCCCTATCTTACTATTTTACAGTCTTCCTATTTTACCAGATAAGTCACTCCCTCTATTGCCAGCGAAGTATTTTCAAACACCGGTAAACATTCTTCCAGAAAAGGCTGTAGGTCTTCGTATCGGCTGCTGAAATGACCAATTAGCAGAGACTTTGCATTGGCCTTGTTTGCGAAGCTGGCTGCCTGAACGGTAGTGGAATGCCCGCGTTGCACGGCTTTTTGTTCGGCATCAGCGAGGTAAGTAGTCTCATGGTACAGGAGGCTTACATCCTTCACCATACCGACAAGACTTTCTGTATAGGCGGTATCGGCACAATAAGCGTAGCTTCTCGGTGGCGTGGGAGCTTCGGTAACCCATGCATTTCGAACGATGGTGCCATCTTTCGAAATATAATCGGCACCTTCTTTCAGCCGGCTGTAAAATGCAGAAGGGATGGCATATTCCCGCAGCTTGTTGCTCAAGAGTTTTCGTGGCTTTTCCTTTTCGCTGAATAAAAAACCCCAGCAGGGAATGCGATGCGCCACTTCAAAACAACGGACTGATATCCGTTTGTCTTCCATCACTACCGTATCGCCGTTGAGGGGAACAAAATGCAGCCGGAAAGGTAATATCGTTTCTGCGGCCTTGAATTGTAGTTGCAGTATTTCCAGTAGGGGAGCCGGGGCATATAACCATAAGTCGTCTGTACGACCATTAAGTCCATAGCTGCTCAGCAGACCTGCCAGCCCAAAGTAGTGGTCTCCATGAAGGTGGGATATAAAAATATGCCTGATGCGGTTGCGGCGGATTTTGTAGCGGCTCATCTGCAACTGTGTGCCTTCTCCGCAATCTATCAGGAACAGCTGGTCTGCCGCATATACCACCTGCGAGGTAGGGTGCCGGTCGTGCATGGGTAAGGCAGAATTGTTTCCTAATATCGTTACAGCAAACAAGGTATTATATCTTTAATCAGTAAAATCGAACAGTGTAGCAGTAAATACCGCCCGCTCCCGTTTCCGGAACATTACATTCCAGTTGCCATTGTACCGGAGTACTTTCGGCACCAGGTATTCCCCGAATCTCATCATTTCGGCTTCCATCGTTACATCAAAATCATATATTCCCGCTCTATAGCTCAGTGAATAGTGACGAGCCATTACTTCAAGATTCTTCATGTTGAACCAGGTAACCATTTCATCGATTACTACTTTATTTTTGTTACCTCCTTCTTCTTTTTCTCTCGCTTTTACCGAAAAAACATAACATAACTCACCGGATCGTTCAGAAAGGTCGAGTGAATACAGGTATTGCTCCGCCATATGTTCGTCAAAAATTGCCGTCTTGTTGCCAATAAGGGGGAGGCCTCCTATGGGCTTGCCCGGATTGAAAAAAAGCATTTTCAACTGCTCTTTATGTTTCTGTAAGCCGGTTTTCCCTTTCACACTCATGGCAGCGTCTCCCACAATATTGGTTTCGCAACAAACGGTGTCGTTTGCAAAAAACAGGCTGGCATACAGTTCAAGGGTATAATAATTATAGCGCCCTCTTGCATCATAGATGTCGCCGAAAACTGTTTCCTCCAGTACGTTGGTATAACGGCATCCATTCGCTGCCCATTGTGTGGTGCGACTGTGTAAAGACGCTTTTGTAGTGTTTTTTTTGTCGAATAGGCGAATGTCGTTGAGCGATGTGAACTGCAACACCCGCAGGTTCTTAAAAGCTTTGTAAAAACTGGTATCGTTTTGAATGCGTTCGATAAAAGAGGGGACATCAATGCCCCTGCCAATCACTACTTCCGATAGCGTGATCACTTTTTTGTCTATCACTACTGTATCGCTTTGTGCTGCGGCGTGCAGCGAACAGCACCATACAACTGCTAAAGCGACCAGCCTCTCCATAACAAACGGGTTCAACTTATCTGATAAAACTCATTTTGTAGTCAACCTTCACCTTACCTTTGGAAATATCTTCCAGTTTTCCTTTGATCATCCGGCGTTTCAGCGGTTTAAGGTAGTCTATGAACAGCTTACCTTCAATATGATCGTATTCATGCAGTATGACGCGGGCAGTGATACCATTGAAGGTTTCTACGCGGGGTTCAAACTGTTCATTGAGATACTCCAGCGTCACTTGTTCGTTGCGGTAAACGTCTTCCCGGATTTTAGGAATGCTAAGGCATCCTTCGTTGTACGACCATTCTTTTCCCGTGGTTTCCTTTATATGTGCATTGATAAAGGCCTGCTTTAAGCCGGGGGCATCGGGGTGTTTTTTTAACTCATCCTCTTCCATCCCATCAAAAATCTGGGTGCTATCCACCAAAAAAATGCGTATATCCCGGTTGATCTGCGGAGCTGCCAGCCCCACGCCGTTAGAGGCATACATGGTTTCCCACATATCTTCGAGCAGCTTATCCAGTGCCGGATAATCGGCGGAAATATCTTTTGCTATCGTTCTCAAAACAGCCGCTCCATATGCAACGATCGGTAAAATCATAAATAAATCAGTCTTTCGTATAAATAAGCGCAAATTTAGCGTAAAATGAATAACCCGGGTGCATGGTTCGTTTGCCGGCTTCAGATCAAGAGTTGTTTCGGGTCATAGTCATAATACACTAAGGGACAGTTCCGTAAAATCCGGTTTATCGCAGTAATTTCGCGGCAAATTACCGGGATGAGCAGAAAGTTTATTTTCCTGATGAATCCTATAGCCGGTACCGGCAATAAGTCCAGCGTCAGGAAAACCATCGAACGAAAGATGGCGGAGCGAAAAGCAGATTATGAAATACATGCTACCAATGTACAGGGTGATTACCATTATCTCAGGGCCCGCATTGCTGCCGGCGTGGGAGATATCATAGTAGCCGGGGGCGACGGCACCCTCAATGCTGTGGTAAACGATCTGAGGGATACGGGCGTCAATTTTGGGCTGATACCTCTCGGAAGCGGGAACGGGTTGGCGTTAACAGCGGGTATTTCCAAAAATACAGCCACTGCCATAGACCAGCTTTTTACAGGAAAAGCTATGCCTGTGGATGCTTTTATGATCAACGACCGGTTTTCGTGCATGCTAAGTGGACTGGGCTTTGATGCGCAGGTGGCGCATGATTTTGCGAAACAAAATACCCGGGGGCTGATGACCTATGTAAAACAAACCTATAACAACTTCCTAAAGGCCAGGCCCTATCGGTTTGAAATCATAGAGAAAGACAACGTACTCAACACCGAAGCCTTTTTCATCAGCATTGCCAACAGTAACCAGTTCGGGAATCAGTTTACCATAGCGCCCTGCGCCAGCCTTACAGATGGCAAACTGGATATAGTGGTGGTACAGAAGATGAGCAAATTACAGATGTTGATGGCTGTATTGCGCCAGGTGGTAGGAGGGGAGGTAAAAGACCGCCCTTATAAGAAAGACCAGGTAATATATTTCCAAACGTCGGCACTTACAATTCGCAATGAGGAACATGCCCCTTTGCACATAGATGGCGATCCGGTAGCAACCGCGTCTGTTTTCGATATTCGCGTCATACCCGGCGCTTTCCGCCTGATACGTCCCGCAGAAAGGGAATAGAAGTGGCAGGCGCGGAAGGGCAACTAAATGTGAAATGGTTAAGTGCAAAAAAATATGAAACATGTTGGATGCATTTGCATTCCAGGCATGTAAATCAATAGATAGGGGGAAGGGGCATTGGTGAGGGATTGAGTTAGGGCAAAATTATGTAGCGGGTCGGTAAAAGTGTATATCTTCATCGTTAGATCGTTATTGGGCTTCAGTGCCGGCTGCCTGAATAACAGGATGTCCGTAGAGCGAAAAGCCTTGTGATGTTGCTTCTTTGAGTGGAATAACACTATGCCTGCGATATGTATTCTTCGCTTTCGGCTTCATAACAAAAAAGTCGCTGAAGCAGTGAAAGTCAGATAACGCTTGTTCCAAATGAAAACAACAACGATTTTTTAACATAAGTCAACCACGCATCATTAACAGGCTTAGCTCGTTGTGTCAAAAAAACTAAGTATTACGCATAGTAAACAACCTCGAGCAGCGTTATAAGATTGTGAACTTTTGCGGAAGATTAGCAACCTGACTTCGTCCATATGGATCTATAGTCAAATATATTCTTATGGTAGATAATTTTGAAAGCCTTGGGCATTTTAATTTTAACGCAATGCCGGCCATTAAAGGAGATGTTAAATAACTTTGGTTCACAATAGATTGATGAAAAATACAATGACAAGTAAGCTTAAGTCGGGGATGCTA
This sequence comes from Agriterribacter sp., assembly GCA_037190905.1. Taxonomy (GTDB): domain Bacteria; phylum Bacteroidota; class Bacteroidia; order Chitinophagales; family Chitinophagaceae; genus Agriterribacter. The sequence continues at coordinate 433,013 of JBBCKG010000015.1, forward strand.
TGGAGCGTGATTGAAGTGGCCGTTAAACGAACGTTGGATTTCGTAGTTAAGTTAATATTAGCCCGGTTGTTATTCCCGGAAGACTTTGGGGTCATAGGGATGGCAACGGTTTTTATAACTTTTATTCAGGTATTGAACGATGCGGGGATGGGCCCGGCGATTATACAAAAGAAAAACCTTACTGAAAAGCACTTAAATACTGTTTTTTGGACGAATATTGTTTGGTCGGTACTTTTATATCTGATATTATCTTTTGCGGTAGCCCCTCTCGCTGCCAGCTTTTATGACCAGCCTATTTTATCTACTATAATACCTGTATTGAGTATATCCATACTTACGGGGGCATTAAACACCGTTCATTTCTCACAGCTCAGACGAGATTTGAATTTTAAGAAAATTGCGCTGATACGCAATATTGCTTCTGTGATAGCCGGGATCGTTGCTATCTGTATGGCTTTTTTAAATTTTGGTGTATGGGCGCTGGTGGCTAATAGTGTCGTTGCTTATGTAATAACAGTTCCACTATTTTATAATGCGACCAAATGGAAACCTTCAGTGCAATGGGATAGGCAAACCCTTAGAGAAATCCTTTCGTTTGGCGTTTTTATTACAGGATCAAAGGTGATTATGAATCTTGTTGGCAATGCCGATTATTTGCTGATAGGTAAGTTGGCCGGCTCTGTGGCCTTGGGTGCATACACACTCGCCTTTATGATGACAAACCTCGTCAGTGGTCAGGTTACAAGTATGTTGGATACTGTTATGTTTCCGTTTTATAGTAGCATACAGGATGATATAGGAAAACTGAGGGCATACTATTTAAAATTAATTGGATACTATACACTTATATTGTTTCCAATAATGCTCACATTAATTCTTTTTGCTAATGAACTGGTTCCCCTTTTTTTTGGGGATAAATGGGGGGACACAATTTTACCCTTGCAGATATTATCTTTAGCTGTAATGGTTAGTGTTCTCACGACTGGGTATAATCTACTGTTCAGAAGCACCGGCAATCCTAAGTATGAATTTAAGCTGCAACGGATTACGTCTTTGGGCATTTATTTACCCTGCCTATCTCTCGGTATTTACTTCTATGGTGTAGTCGGAGCTGCTGCTGGTATTTTGATATCAAGGATAATCAGTTTTTTTATTCATCAATTTGTATTGAGAAAATATTTTCAGATAAAAATCCGTGACATTTTCAATCAAACATATAAAATAATGTTTTTATGTTTCGTTTTAGCGGCTGTGGTACTTATATTGCGCTATTTTAAATTGAATGAGTTTTTTATTTTAGGTATTTATATCTTTTTGTTTGGAGGAGCATTTTTATTGTTGTTTAAGTCTCTGCTATTACAAATATTACGAAGGAAGTGAGCGTTTATGATAAATATAATCTAACATGAGGGTTTTAACTATACTCAATTCTGCTAGCATGGGAGGTGTCGAAAAGACATTGCTTTCCTGTCTGAAAAATATGAAAGGAGAAAACATAAAAATGACAATTTTGTGTTTCCGCTCGGGAGGTCAATTAGAGGATGATTTCAAGAAATTGGGCGTAAATTTTTTGTATATAAAGAAGACAGGGTTGATTGTCTTAGATATGATACAACTGTTTTTGATACTCTTAAAACATCGATTTGATGTAGTACATAGTCGCTTTGGCTTTACTTCTGGTGGGTTTGTTTTGGGGGCAAGACTGGCGGGTGCACGTGTGTATGTTTCTCTGCATAATACGGATCCTTCAACATTTAAAACTTTTAATGATCGTAAAATTTTATATAGAATTTTGGCCCTGCACTTGAAAGTACATAAGTGGATTACAAAAAAATTTGCAACGAAAATAATAGGCCATTCTAAATCTAATCTAACGGTGAACTACCCAAACTGGGAGGGTAATTCCAATTTTGAGCTAATGTATAATGGTGTTGATTTTGAAGAGTTGGAAAATGATAAGAGTATAAACGACGCCTTAAACGATTTTATAAAAAGGGAAGACTTCGTAATTTTGCATATAGGTAGTTTCAGGGAGCAAAAAAATCATTCTTTTCTTATCGATTGCTTTAATGCAGCAAGTCCAAAATTGAATAATTACAAACTTATTCTGGTAGGAACTGGTGGGTTGTTGGATGTGATTAAAAAGAAAGTTTGTGATTTAGGTCTCTCAGAAAACGTGTTTTTTGCGGGTTTCGATAAAGGAGTAAACAAATATTTTGACAAGTCGGACTTGTTTTTTTTCCCCTCCTTAAACGAGGGGTTGGCAAATGTAATAATCGAAGCGCAATACAAACGTATTCCGATTTGTGTTGCAGATATTCCACCACTTTATGAGTCGGGATATAATGGATACCATAAGTATTATTTTAGCCCAAGAGAAGAAAAAGCAGCTATTCAGAGTTTGATTAGAATAATCACGGACATAAAAAGGGGAGATTTAGAAAGTACCAAAAGGGAGGCAAAAAAATATGCGGTTGGCACATTTTCAATCCAGTCTATGGTGTCACGATTGGTAAAGTTATACAACGAAAAATGATGATATGGAAACGAGTTCCCAAAATCTTCACTTTGATGAAAAAGTCCTTTCTTTTGTCATTGCTTCTCTGGCTATAATATCTTGTTATCCTGTTGTATTCTTGGGTATAGCCCCGTTGTTAATTTTCTTATTTGCGGGCATTTTTTTTTTATTATTCATTAAACAACTACTTAAAGGGAAAGCTTTTTTAAAAATAAGTAATTCGGGTATCTTTTTCATTAGCGTTATTTTATTTTTATACCTAGCAACCCCTTTTAGGGAGTATGACCGCTTTTCTCCGTCTGTGATCTGGCTTTTTATATTTTCATCGATTATTTTTTTGGAAAATAAACTGTTAGTAAAAGCCTTTTCCTATTTTACGAACATCATTTACTGTGTGTGTATTTTGGCCTTAGCTGTTCTTATTATGAATGCGGTAGGTATTCCATTACCTAACAAGATTATACCAAGAGAAATTGGAGGTTATTTTACCACTTATTTTGTCTCCGTGAAATTGAGCGGTCAAGGATATTCTTTTTTTGGAATTGATTTATATCGACTCAACGGAATATTTGCCGAGCCAGGACATTTTGGACTAATTTTAGCAATGATCTTATTTGCCTGTAATGGAATTGTTAAAACAGTGAAGGGAAAGGTTATTCTTTTAACGGCATTTCTTACTTTATCTTTTGGAACATTCATATTATTGTTTGCGCTTCTTATTAAAAGTATAATCCTAGATAAAAAAATCTATCTGGCTGTTTTGGTTTCCTTGATTGCTATACTTTCCCTGACATTTATTCCAATAGAAATACTCGAACGGTTTTTTTTCGATAAGGCAGACGGGACGCTTCAAGAAAGAACATCGAATGCGTTTGTCCATTTTTATAATTCTTTTTACTATCAAGGCAATATTCTTTTAGGAGGTGGAAGAGATATTCTAGAAGCAAATAATGTTAGAAATTCCGACTACCGAGGGTTTGTTATTAGATATGGGTATATAGGTGTGATGCTTTTTGTTTTGCTGATGATCTCTATGTATTGGAAGAAAGCTACGACCGTTCAGTTTTTGGGATTTTTTTATTTTACTATCGTATTTTTACATCGTTCATGGTTTGTTGATTATTTCGCCTTTTTGTTTTTCTTATTGGTTTTAACATATAACTTAAGGTACCCGTTAGACCAAAATGAGCCTAGCACCCAAGCCGGATAAGGGCTATATTGACAAACATATGTTCGAACACTATATTATAATGGTAAAGTGGTTTGTTGGTAGAGGCTTGTATTGCTAACTCTATTGATGTGCCATTTAACTTTTAGTTTATGAAAATACGTCAGTATTTCTTCAATTTAATTCACTTGGTATTAGTCTTTGGCTCTTTCTCTTGTGTCGGTCAATCAAGTGGGTTCGTCTATGCAACAGTGGAGAACGAGCGGTCTGAGTTTGTAGAGATAGATCTTGCCGATTATAAATCTGTGTTGGAGTATTTGCCGAAAGGGGCAGTGAAAGACGGCTCTGTAGACTACACGTTTCATATCCAGAAGGCAATTGATGAAAATGACAATATTTACTTTCCGGATTTCCCTATAATGATTAATGATACCGGTCTAAAATTAAAAAGTAACTCTAACCTTTATTTCCAGCGGAATTCGAGCTTGATTATGAAGCCGTCTCCTAAACCACGGTATAGTTTTTTTTATTTAAATGGAATAAACAAGGTAAATATTTTTAATCCCAGGTTGATTGGAGAAAGAGAGCTCCATATAGGAGAAAAAGGAGAATGGGGAATGGGGGTTTCGATTTATGGATCTTCAGATGTTGCTATCTATAATGTAGATATAAAAAACACCTGGGGAGATGGCATCTATATATCATCTCAAAAAGAGAGACAAAGTAGCAACATCATAGTAAAGAGCGGCCATATAGACAACGCAAGGAGAAATGGTATATCAATTATATCAGGACGAAATATTGTGATTGATAGTTTACTAATATCAAATACAAATGGTACCCGACCGGCATCAGGTATAGATATAGAACCTAATCATAGCACCGACATACTTGAAAACATTCTCATTCAAAATGTAAAAACTTTCAATAATGAAAACGAAGGTGTTTTGTTGGTTTTAACAAGAATAGGCAATCCTGATTTTAGTAAAGCCGTATCCATAACTGTTAGAAATCATTTTGATGAGGGTTCCAATTACGCAATGAGGTTCGGCTCGGGTTTTAGGAAAGGTGATAAGCCTCTAAGTGGGGAAATTAAAATAGAGAATTGCCGGTGGATTAACTTTCGAAATGAAGGAATTATTAAAATGACAGGAAACCTTAACAATCTCCCTGACGTGAGTTTTTCGAACATAGCCATCGAGAAAAACAAAAAAATAGACTTCGATTCTCATTTGAGAAAAATTCAAAAAAACAACAAACAGTTCCGTTTTTTAAAAGACTAATGTGACTTGAGAAAATACCGGATAGTTAGCTCGTTTCGAAATAAGCCTTTTCTTGATAGGTCGTCCACTTGTTTCCCCCCTATTATATAGGTAACTTTGCTTTTAACCATGTTGTAAAATATGCAAATTGGAGTGATCGGAAGCGGTACCTGGGGAACCGCTTTAACCAAAATACTTTCGGACGCGGGGAACCATGTGAACTGGCTGATCAGGGGAGAAGACAAGGCTAAATATATCAGTAAGCGGGGGCATAATCCCAGCTACCTGACTTCAGTATCATTCAACACAAAATCTTTGTCGCTGTTTACCGATCGGGATGAATTTGTGGCAAACACCAGTCATATTGTGATGGCAACCCCTTCTGCCTATGTAGCCAAAATACTGGAGGGGTTACGAGCGAGGCACCTGGCCGAAAAGAAAATCATTTCTGCGGTTAAAGGCATTTTGCCCCACCAAAACATGTTGTTTAACGATTACCTGAAACAAAAGTACGACTTCAGCGCCGAGAACTATTTTACAATCATGGGTCCCTGTCATGCCGAAGAAGTAGCGTCGGAAAGGTTATCATATTTAACTTTCTCCGGCATCTCAAAAACGGATACCGAAAAAGTCGCGGATGCCTTTAAAACAGTCTATATCAACACAATCGTGAATACAGATATCTACGGAGTTCAGTATGCGGCGATACTAAAAAATATCTACGCCGTGGCTTCCGGTATAGCCTCTGGTAAAGGATATGGCGATAATTTTCAGAGCGTACTCATTGCGAATGCCGCTGATGAAATGGCCGGATTTTTACGGAAAGTGGGTATCCGCAATATAAAAGTGGGTACGCATACGGCTAAAAAACTACATCAAAAAAAGTCTCCCAACTATGCAGCCTCGGTGTATCTGGGAGATTTGCTGGTTACCTGTTATTCTTTGTTCAGTCGTAATCGTACGTTTGGGGCAATGATTGGCAAGGGGCATTCTGTACAGTCGTCGCAGGTAGAAATGAAAATGGTGGCCGAAGGCTATAATGCCAGCAAGAGCATTTATATGTTGAACAGGGAGGTGCAGGCCGATATGCCGATAGCACATACTGTATACGAAATACTCTGGAAAAACCTCTCCGTAGCCAGGGGATTGAAAAGAATTGAAGACGCCCTGGTGTAAACCTCCTATTACGTTTTCCACCCTGCTCTATGCATATCGCATTGTATATCAGGGCCAGTTCCGAATGTTCGCTCGTTTTACATTGGCAAACAATAGGGCTGTTATATCCGGATTTGATTATTTTTTGCAGTGGAGCAGAGGGAATCCCTTTTTTGCCGGTATTACTATGAAACATCTATACATTGAGTAACCGAACGCATATTGCCCGGCTGTTTGAAAAATATGTTTCCGACAATTGTACTGAAGCCGAACTAAACGAATTGATCGATATTATACGGCTAGGTAACGACCCGGCATTTATAAATGCGCTTATGAAGGAACATATGGGAGAAACCGGCGGCGCAGACAAGTTGTCTGAAGAGGTGTCCCGGCGCATTTTCAACAAATTAAGGTTGGAACAAAAGCCTGTGCTTCAATCTGGCAGCAAACGCGTTATGCAGGTATGGACAAAGATGATCGCTGCGGCTGTAATAGTAGCGGTATTATCGGCTGTTTTTTACTATATACAATTGCCCGCCGTTGATTCTCCGGTGGTGCAGGAAGCGGATATTCCCCCGGGCGGTAATCGCGCAACGCTGGTACTGGCCGATGGAAAGGAGTTGGCATTGGGAGAGTTGCGGATCGGCGATGTGGCAGATCAGGGGGGCGTGTCTGTGAAGAAAACAGCTGATGGTATGCTGGAATACCTGCCCGGTAAATCGCCTTCCAGTGGCGTAAACGTTATCAGAACGCCGAAAGGCGGGCAATACGGGGTGGTATTGCCCGATGGGTCGAAGGTGTGGTTGAATGCGGCCTCTTCCATTACCTATGCAGCCTCCTTTGGCAACAAAGAAAGAACCGTAAAACTTGTTGGTGAAGCCTATTTCGAGGTGTTGCCGAAGCGGCATAATGGTAAAAGTGTACCGTTTTACGTAGAAACCGATCGCCAGCGGATTGAGGTATTGGGCACCCGCTTCAACGTGAATGCATACAACGACGGCAATGGAATAAAAACCACTTTGATAGACGGTAAGGTGAAAGTAATAACAGAGAGGGAGGCCGTTGTTCTGCAACCCAGTCAGGAGCTCAACCTCCGTCCGGACGGTATCAGCACCCGGCTGGCTGATGTAGATGTGGCGATAGACTGGAAAAACGGGGATTTCATTTTCGCCGAAGAGGATATCGCAACTGTTATGAGAAAAGTTTCCCGATGGTACAACGTAGAGGTCGTATACCAGCAGGGGGCGGGCGTTGCAGGGGAAAGTATCAGCGGACAGATATCAAGAAACAGAAACCTTTCGGAAGTACTGCGTATGCTGGAACTATCGGCACATATGCGGTTTGAGATCAGGAACAACCAGATTCACGTATACAGCAATCAGTAAATTTTTTATAAACATCCAAATCTACATGCTAATGAAGCGATTCAATCCAACCTGAGGGTCAGCTTATGAAGGATACCTAAAAAAACCGGAAATGCCTGCCAGCATCTCCGGATAAATTCGGGTATTCAAAGTTTGATCATTTCGCCAATCAATTATTGTTCACCCAAACGTTACAAATGTATGCAATTTGATACTTTAAAGGGTAAGTTGCGCGCTTATTCGGGAGAAAAAGCCTATAAGGTCCTGCATAAGTTAAATCTTGCCAAAACAGTATTACCTGTTTCAAAACTAGTCTTGCAGATGAAGCTCCTTTCGTTTTTTCTGTTCATTGTTTGTGTTCAGGCAAGTGCTTCTGTTTCAGCACAGAAAGTGACACTGAATGAAAAAAATGCGTCGGTACAGAAGTTGTTGCGTGAAATACGCAAACAAACCGACTACGACTTTCTGGTAAATGCTCGGGCTGTTAAAAAAGAGCACCTGGTAAATATATCTGTTACCGATATGCCTCTGGAAAATGTATTGCAGCAGATATTCCGGCATTTACCGGTCGAGTACGTGGTAGACAACAAAACCATCATCATCAGGGATAAGCCCAGCGCTTTGTATGCCGATCTGCGGGTAAGCGGTATTGTATTGGGCGACAAAGGTGAACCGCTGGCTGGGGCAAGTATTATAGAAAAGGGCACCTACAACGGGGTGACAAGTGATGAGGGCGGTCAGTTTGCTCTTACCGTTAAAAATGAAGCTGCCGTACTGGTGATTACTTCTATCGGTTATCTCAGCCGCGAAATACGGGTTAGCGCCGAAGCAATGACCATTGTACTGGAAGCAGACGACGGTAGCCTGAAAGACGTGGTAGTGGTAGGCTACGGCACTATGAAGAAAAGGGATCTCACCGGATCTGTAACCCAGGTGAGAGGTTCCGACCTTACACAACTGCCCACCCAAAGAGTAGACCAGGCCCTGCAAGGGCGTGCGGCCGGTGTAATGGTTTTGAATACAGACGGGGCGCCAGGGGGTAATACTACCATCCGTATACGGGGCATGAACTCTATCAATGGAGGTAACAGTGCGCTTATCGTTATAGACGGACTGCAGGGCGGCAACCTGAATTCGCTGAATCCTAACGATATTGAATCCATCGAGATATTGAAAGATGCCTCTGCTACTGCTATCTACGGCTCGCAGGGGGCAAACGGGGTCATCTTAATTACCACCAAAACCGGCAAGCGCGGACGACCCACGGTAGACTACAGCTATAATATCGGATTGCAGGAGCTGCGCAAAAAACTGGAGGTTATGAAAGCGGCCGATTATGCCCGTACCGTGAATGCCTACAGACAAACACAGAACCTTTCCGGTACGCCCGTAATGGCGTTTACAGATCAGCAGATAGCCGAATTTGAAAAAAGCGGTGGAACAGACTGGCAGGATGAGATATATCGTACGGGCATTTTGCAAAACCATCAGTTGTCTGTAGGTGGTGGTACCGACAATACCAGATACATGGTGTCTGCGGGGTATCTGGATCAGCAGGGGATATTGATCAACTCGGATTATACCCGGTTTTCCATGCGTGCCAATATCAACTCTACCATCACGAAAAATGTAAGTTTTGGCCTGAACTGGGCGGCTTCCAAGGAAAAAGGCAGTTCTCCACCCTACGGCAGTAATGCTGTTTCCTTCCTTGGGCAGGCGGTGAATGGCGCTCCGAGATGGGACCCCACCACCCCTGTGTACGACGAAGATGGTAACTACAATGTACATCCGGCAGGCTACGGGGCATACGATGTATGGAATCCGGTGGCAGCGGCCAGGGAACCTTTTACCGAAAACAATACCATCCGTAATACCATCAACACCTTCCTGGATTTCAAGATTATAGAGGGGCTTACTTTGCGCATAACCGGCGGCGCCATCGTACGGAATGTCAACAATAAAAGCTATTTCAATAGAAAAACTTTTGAAGGCAGACCTGCGCAGGGTATGGTGGGATACGGAACGGCGGCAGAAAATCTTTTTACACGCTATCAAAACTCTAACATACTTACCTATACGAAAGAGTTTAGCCGTCACAACCTTACTGTAATGGGTGTGGTGGAGCAACAATACGAAAGGTTTAAGGGTTCTTCACTTACAGCCCGTAAGTTTACTGTAGACCAGACCGGTATAGACGATCTGGGTGGTGCAGATGAAGTAGTCAACGCGTCTTCAGCAAATGAAAGAACCATCTACTCTTATTTGGGGAGGATCAATTATTCTTTTGACGACAAGTATCTGTTGACCTTAAGCTATCGTGCAGACGGCTCTTCTGTATTCGGAAAAAACAATAAATGGGGCTATTTCCCGTCGTTATCTGCCGCATGGCGCCTTTCTGAGGAAGCATTCATGCAGGGCGTGGACGCAATTTCTGAATTCAAACTCAGGGGTAGCTGGGGTATTACGGGCAACCAGGCCATTTCACCGTTTCAGACCCTCGCTCAGATGAAGTCTGATGGCTATTATCCGTATAACGGTGGCGAGAGCTTCGATATGGGCTTCTATATTTCAAGCGCTGCAAACCCTTCTTTAAAATGGGAGAATACCACCCAGATGGACGTGGGAATAGATGTTGGCTTATTCAACGACCGGCTGCAGTTTACTGCAGACTATTATAAAAAAACAACCAGAGACCTGTTGCTCTCCAGAGAGCTGCCGGGCTATACGGGGTTAGCTAATATTATTGACAACGTGGGCTCTGTAGAAAACAAAGGGGTGGAATTGTCTGTAAGCGGTGATCCGATACGAGGACAACTCCGGTGGAATACAGGATTTAATATTTCTTTTAACAGAAACAAAGTGTTGGATTTGGGTGCCAATGACCGGCTGTCTTATCGTACCACTATGGGCGGCTACGGTTTAAACACCAATTTCATGTTCCTGGTAAAAGGTGAGCCTTTCGGCCAGATGTATGGCTATGGATACGAAGGTACCTGGGGGTCAAAAGACGCAGCAACCGCAGCCGCCTATGGCCAACTACCCGGTGATCCGCGCTATACAGACCTGAACAGCGATGGTCAAATAGATACCAAAGACCTGATGGTCATCGGGAATGCGCTGCCGGATTATATTTTCGGCTGGACCAACCATCTCAACTTCCGGAATTTTGAACTTACCTTCCTGATACAAGGTACAAAGGGCAACGATATCTTTAATCAGGCCAGAATCAGACTGGAAAACCCGTTTGAAGCGGTAAGCACCCGTATGCTGAACAGATGGACGCCAGATAATCAGGATACCGATGTTCCGGCTTTCATTGATCAGTTGACCAGACAAAATGCCGGTCTGACCAGCAAGGTGTCTATTACCGGCGATCAGCGGCTTAGTCGTTGGGTGGAAGACGGATCTTATATACGACTCAAAAACATCACCCTGGGGTATGATGTTCCGGGCAGTATTCTCCGGAGAATCCGTTTAACAAAAGCTAAAGTATTTGTTACAGGTGCCAATGTAATTACCATCACAAGGTATACGGGGTATGACCCGGAAGTGAGCGCTTATACCGGTAACGATGCGCAACTGGGAGTAGACCTGAGCAGTTACCCTGCGTCGCGCTCTGTGACTTTTGGCGTAAACCTGTCGTTCTGAGAGGAGTAACAGGTATGGCTGAGTGTTGTAATTAATTACATCCAAGCGTATCAACCATGTTTAATAATGAAACGCTCATTATAAAATTTTTAACAATGAAACTTAAAACAATCATACAGGCAACAGGACTGTTCCTGTTACTGACGGCAATTGGAAGCTGTAGCAAACAGCTTGAGGAAAAGCCGACCAGTTTTGTTTCACCTGATAATTTTTTTGAAACATCACAACAGGTGGAAACCGCCTTTGCTGCATCAATGAATTTTCTATGGAATTATTGGGGTGGCTATTCCTACGGGTATGGCAACTTCATTCACGACGATCAGTTGGAAGGGGGCGATCTGAATATATCAGCATCGCATGGTTCCGGTCTATGGAATATACATTACCGGGCGTTGCTCAATATCAATGCCGCAATAGCAGCCATTAAAAGAGGGAGCGTGGAAGGTGCTTCAGACGAGGTGATCGATCAACTGCTGGGGCAGGCTAAGTTTTTAAGAGCCTACAATTACTTTATGTTGGTTCGCATGTTTGGCGGAGTACCGCTGATAACCGAAGATACTCCGGACCCCATAGCTAATCCTATGCCCCGGTCTTCGATAGCTGACGTATACGCTTTGATCGAAGAAGACTTTCTCGAAGCAGTCGACAAACTTCCGGATGCCTGGGACGGCGCTCCCGGAAAACCCACCCGTGGTGCAGCCAGAGGGTTGCTGGCAAAAGTTTATCTTACCATGGCAACCGCGCCTCTGAACGAAACTGCTAATTATCAGAAAGCGGCAGATATGGCGCAGGCAGTAATGCAGTCAGGCAAATACAGCCTGGTAACTGATATCAAAGAAGTATTCAGCCTGGGCAATAAATACGGGCCGGAAATGATGTGGAGTTTTAATTCCACCTACGACGATCCGGCCACCGACCCGCAGATATGGGCGCCGGAAAATATGGATGGATGGGGAGATGCTTCCGTAAACCCCCTCTGGGAGCAGGCTATTCCCGACGGACCCCGTAAAGACGCTTATCTTATTACAGAACTGGATGGCGTTCACTACACAGAATGGGATGTACAGCATACCCCTTATATTCGAAAGTATCTCTACATTTCTAAAGAAGATTTCGACAGTTATGCTTCGACGATCAATTTTCCCATTATCCGTTACGCGGACGTACTGCTGATATATGCAGAAGCAGCAAACATGGCAAACGGTGGCCCCACCCAGGCGGCTGTAGACGCCGTAAATCTGGTGATAGATCGCGCGAATGGCTATGCGCCGGTGGCAGGGCATCCTTTGCTCAGTACCGCCATGTCAAGAGATGCATTCGATGCTGCGGTGATAGAGGAAAGAAACCAGGAACTCTGTTTTGAATACGATCGCTGGTTCGACCTTGTACGCAAGAAGCTGCTGCGGGAGAAAAACCTCCAATGGGAAGCCAACTTTTCAGAAGAAGATTATCTTTTTCCGATACCGGAAAAAGACCTGAGACTGAATGATTTGCTGGAGCAAAATCCCGGCTATCCTACACCGTAAATAAATGATAGTAGGTTTTGGTACATATACTGTGATGTGAAAGCACAGTGTATGTACCATCATTATAACCAGGAGCGATCGGTTTGAATGTATCCGGTAAGCTTACAGGGTGTAAAACTCGCGCAGGTGATGCCTTCGTGCGAATATTTGGTGAGAGGGCAACTGGAAAAGCGTATTAAAATATAGAAACATGCCATCAATATATCGATCTGCGTCACAGGGTGACGAAACATTATGGAAGGATTTTAAAGGTGGTTGCCGGCAGGCTTTCGAAATATTATATCATCGGTATTTCGATCTGATGATGCAAAAGAGTATGAAACTGCATCCGGACAAAGCATTGATTGAGGACTGTGTGCATGATCTTTTCGTGGAGATATGGAACAACAAGCATAACCTGGCTTTACCGCGGTCAGTGAAAGCTTATCTGCTCTGTTCTGTGCATCGTAAAATTATCCGTAAAATAAAGAAAGAACGAAACCAGGTGGGTTTCGACAATATCAATGTAAAAGATGGTGCTACGCCGAGTGTGGAGACAGAGATAATGGAGGCGCAGCACAAGCGGCAGCAGCGTCGAAAAATTGCGGATGCTTTGGAAATGCTCACAAGAAGGCAAAAAGAAGCGATCCTGCTGAAATTTTATGGCAACCTGAGTTACCCTGAAATAGCAGACAGGATGATGATCAGCACCGCATCTACCTATAATCTTGTATCGAAGGCTGTTTACCAGATTGGCGACAAGCTCAACAGAAATGCGATGCATAACTAAACTTATTTCATTCAACTAAACTATTCAGATGAAAACGTACCAGATTTTTATAGCCTGCCTGCTTTTGTGTATGCAGGTTTTTGGACAAAATCCTGAAGAACTGCTGTTGAAAAATTACAGACCTACATCTATCTACAAAATCCCGGTAACTAAAGTAGATAAGGCAAAATTTCCGGTGATAGACATGCATGCGCATAGTTGGTATGCAAAGAATGTAAAAGATATAGACGAATGGGTGAAGCTCCTGGATAAGTTTGGCATAGAAAAAGTGGTGTTACTGACGGAGTCTACAGGAGCCAGCTTCGATTCAATATACCAGGTGTATGCTCCTTATAGCGACAGATTTGAGTTGTGGTGTGGCTTTGATTACACCGGCTATCAGGAACCCGGCTGGGGAGAAAGGGCCGTAAGGGAATTGGAGCGTTGTGTGAAAGTGGGTGCCAGGGGAGTGGGTGAACTGGGTGATAAGGGCCTGGGGGAGGTGTTCTCCGGCCCCGTACCCGGTTATGGAATGCATGTAGACGACCAGCGACTGCAGCCCCTGTACAGGAGATGCGGTGAGCTGGGGATACCTGTGAGCATTCATGTGGCAGAGCCCATGTGGATGTATGAGCCGATGGACTCCACCAATGATGGATTGATGAACGCCTATTACTGGAAAATGGACGCTGGCAAACCCGGCTTCAGAGGACACGCGGAAATGATCAATGCATTGGAAAATGTAGTAAAGGCAAACCCAAAAACCACTTTTGTGGCATGCCATCTTGCCAATTGCGAATACGACCTCACCATTCTCGGCAACCTCCTTTCGAAATATGATAACCTGTATGCAGATATGGCCGCCCGGTTTGGGGAAATAGCACCTATACCACGCTTCACTGCCGCCTTCTTTGAAAAATACCAGGATAAGATTGTGTACGGCACAGACTACCACCCCGGTAATTTCATGCTCGAAACCACTTTCAGAATACTACAGACAAACGACGAACACTTTTATGCAACTGAACTTTTCGAGTACCACTGGCCGCTGCATGGTTTCAACTTGAGCGATGAGGCACTCAAAAAAATATACCGCGGAAATGCTTTGAAAATATTGAAAAAGTAGACAGTCAATTTCTATAGAAATGAATCGTTTTTTTTATTCGGTCAGTGCATTGCTACTTTTGGTTTCCTGTACACAACCCCAATCTGATAATGCCTCCTGGGATGTTTACCGGGGAGACAGCGAAAGCTCGGGATATTCACCACTGGATCAGATCAATACCGGCAACCTGCAAAAACTGGATGTGGCCTGGGTATACCGCTCCGGAGATGCAAGAGAAGAGAATCGTTCTGCTATACAGTGCAATCCCATCATTGTCGATACTCTCATGTATGTAACTTCTCCTCAACTAAAACTAATTGCGTTGAACGCAAAGTGGGGTACGGAGGTTTGGCGATTCGACCCCTTCGAAGGAGAAGAGGCAACGGGTGTAAACCGGGGAGTAACATACTGGGAAAAAGACGGTGATAAAAGGGTGTTTTTTTCAGCAGGTCCTTACCTCTATGCTGTGGATGCAGCAACCGGCACGCTTATAAAATCTTTCGGCGAAAATGGTAAACTGGATCTGCGGAAAGGATTGGGACGAGAGCCTTCCCGGCTGGCGGTATGGTCTACGTCGCCAGGAATCATTTATAAAAATATACTGATTATGGGAACGGCACTGGGAGAAGGCTACGATGCTGCGCCGGGCTTCGTAAGAGGGTACGATGTGGTGACTGGAAAAACAGTATGGACGTTTCACACCATTCCACAGCCGGGTGAATTTGGATACGATACCTGGGAAAAAGATGCCTGGAAAGAGGCTGGAGGCGTGAACGCATGGGCCGGATTAAGCCTGGACAAAAAGAGCGGAACGGTATTCCTGCCGCTGGGTTCGCCTGCGTTTGATTTTTATGGAGGTAATCGAAAGGGCGATAATCTTTTTGGAAACAGTCTGGTGGCCCTGGATGCCCGGACTGGCGTAAGGAAATGGCATTATCAATTAGTGCATCATGATCTGTGGGACTATGATTTGCCGGCTCCGCCAACATTGCTCACGATAAAAAAAGAGGGTAAACAAATAGAGGCGGTAGCTCAAACCACCAAAATGGGCATGGTTTTCCTGTTCAACCGCAATACCGGAGAACCTGTCTTCCCCATAGAGGAACGACCTGTACCCCAAACGGAATTGTATGGCGAGCAAACAGCACCTACACAACCTTTCCCTGTAAAACCAGCTCCTTTTGTCCGGCAAAGTTTTACAGATGCCGACATTACCGATATATCCGCGTCTGCAAATAGTTATATCAGAAAAAAGATCGGCAGTGCAAAGAAGGGGAGCATATATACCCCGCCGGATACCAGCGGTATTGTGCAGTTTCCCGGCACAAGAGGTGGCGCGGAGTGGGGCGGGGCATCTGTAGACAAAGAAACGGGTATCATGTATGTAAATGCCAACGAAGTACCCATGCTTATAAAAATGCGTCCGGTGGTACTGAGTGAAGATGCGCAATCAAAAGGTCAAAAAGTGTATACGCTTAATAACTGCACTATGTGCCATGGCGCAGACAGGCGTGGTACAGACGTTTTTCCTCCTTTGCGGTCACTTAGTCAAAAGTATTCAGATCAACAACTCAACAATATTATCAGAAACGGAAAAGGGCAAATGCCTCCCTATCCCAATATTTCACCGGAGGAGTTAGATGCGCTCATTTCTTTTCTGCAGAACGATACTGTGCCTCCTGCCGTACAACAACAGTCTGCTTCGTCTGATCAACATCGTTATGTACACGATGGCTGGAACGAATTAAAAGATGAAGAGGGCTATCCTGGCGTAAAACCTCCCTGGGGAACGTTAAATGCTATAGACCTAAATACCGGGGAGTTAGTATGGAAAAAGGTACTGGGAGCATATCCGGAATTACTGGAGAAGGGTATACCTGCTACCGGCACGCAAAATCTAGGGGGACCGGTAGTGACGGCTGGAGGGCTGTTGATCATAGGAGCTACAAAAGACGAGAAGTTGCGGATTTTTCAAAAAGCCACCGGTGATTTGTTGTGGGAATATAAGTTGCCCGCTGGCGGCTACGCTACTCCGGCCACTTATATGGCTGGTGGCAAACAGTATATCGTAATCGCCGCAGGTGGGGGAGGTAAACTCGGTACGGCTTCTGCCGATATTTATATTGCCTTCGCATTGAAGGATTAACCAATAATTATCCGTCTTTTAGTTGACACGGGCAACCTTGCGCTGTTGCTGAGTTGAAATTAAACCAATACGCTCTTATCGTGGTTTGAGGTCAATAATACGGACTGATCATAAGGTATACCAGTACGCCTGTAATAGATACGTATAACCAAACCGGCCAGGTAATACGGGCTATTTTTTTATGCCGGGGCCATTCGGCGGTCAACCCCCGGTAAGCGGTAAACAATATAAACGGAAGGATAATGCCTGCCAGCGGAATATGTGTGATTAGTATGAAGTAGTAGAAACTCCTGCCGGTTGCTGCTGCTTTTTCGGCTTCGGTAACAATGCCGTCTCCGTTTACATCGCCAAACCGGGTTTCGCCGGCAAACAGGTGATGACAGATATAGGAAACCAGAAACAGTACCGACAGCAATATGGCCCCCATCATTATCTTCTTATGCAGCAGAAAGTTTTTCTTCCTGGCTGCAATCAGTCCTGCCACCAGCAATAAAGAGACGATGGAATTAATTATGGCGTTGAACAGGGCAAATACATGTACGTCGAACCCCAGATCCACGTCTACTTTTACCCGGGCCAATACTACCACAGCAGCAAATACCACAAAAGAAACTACTCCAATCAGTATTCCTGCCAGTTTATCATTCTTCTTTAATTGCGCACGAAGCATATCTTGCATCTTCTATTTTCTGAATAAATTTCTCTTTTTCTTTTTGTCTTTTTCCAGCATCAGCAACACTACATCGTCTGCCAGTTGGTTCAGGTGCA
Source organism: Agriterribacter sp. (assembly GCA_037190905.1). Classification (GTDB taxonomy): domain Bacteria; phylum Bacteroidota; class Bacteroidia; order Chitinophagales; family Chitinophagaceae; genus Agriterribacter. The sequence goes on from JBBCKG010000015.1 coordinate 450,421, forward strand.
GGCTGTCCAGTCCTTTATACCAGCCCCTTACCACTCTTTCTTTGTCGAGTATAAAAAAATGCTCGGTATGAATGAAGTTGGTATCCACTTCGGTATCGGCAATATTGGCTTTGAATTCCTTTTTGGCAATATCGTAGATTTCCTCCTTATCTCCGGTAAGTAGCCACCAGGTATCGTTGTTAATGCCATATTTCTGCGCGTATTGATTGAGCCTTTCCGGCGTGTCGCGGACGGGGTCTACACTGAAAGACAGGAACCGGACAATCGTGTCGGTTTTATTGAAAGCATCCTGCAGGCGCTTCATATTGCGTGTCAGCGCCGGGCAAATGCTGGGGCAGGCGGTAAAGAAAAAATCGGCTACAATAATTTTTCCGTCAAGGTCGCTCAGCGAGACCTGGTGGCCCAACTGATTGGTGAGTGTAAAGTTTCGTACCTTATGCCAGATGGTATCCTGGATGGTTTTTCCGTAATCCGTGCGGGTGACCACGGAGTCGTAAAAATACCGTTTGGGCATAACCACGGCTCGGTTTCCGAAATAATCCACCAAAAAATAACAGGCCAATGGTAGAAGAACCGCCAATCCTATCGCCAGCAACGACTTCTTGCTCATAGGACGCAAAGATAACTCATCTATTGTTTCATTACCCTTTTGCTCTCGTTGATTGTTGTACCCCTGATATTCAGGATATAGCTTCCGCCTGGCACCGTATACATATCAAGTATATGCTGCATGTAGAGGGTATTCTTTTTGAATTGGTAGCTACGGATGATTTTTCCCGCCAGGTCGTAGAGGGTGCAGGTGAGTTCACCCAGTTCTTCATGATATATAATGAGGGTAGCATTATTGAAAACCGGATTGGGCATGATCGTGAATTCTGTTTTCGGCTGTGCAGGAACCTGTATTCCCGATACCGCAGTATATACCCTGCTTCTATCAGGTCCAATCCAGCTTATACGGTAGAATCCGCTGTCGGCATGGGGAAAATGATCGGTAAACAAGTAGCTTGAGTCGCCCGTTTTTCGGGAAAGCCGCCCGGCAGAAAGCATCTCGAACGACTGTGCATCCCGGGAGCGTTCGACGATACAATCCAGGCTGTCTTCTGCTGTATTCCAGATAAGCTGTATCACCGAGTTTACCAGCTTTACCTGTAAAGGCACCGGTGGGGTATGCTCCTGGCCATATCCCGAAAACGTGCATAGCACGATCCAGAAGGCAGACAGGAAAACGGTGACGGCGAAGCGCTTCATACAAAAACCTACATCTAATGATTTACGTTGGAACGGAAGGAAAGCAATACAACGCTAAAACAATGCCTAACGTGTTTTCAGGCTCTTAAATATTTATTAAAACGTAGCCGTAAAGCCTTCAGGTGAAGTACACCGTTAGTTTCCGTATAAATACGTAATGCCTGCCGATAGGGGTTATCTGGTCAGAAACAGCTTTGGATACTCAGGGGAGAGCACCCGTTTCCGGTACGGGCTGCGGAGTTTCCGGGGTTTGCTCTGTCTCATCAGTATCTTCAGCGGTTGCATCGTCCTCTTTTTCCTGTAGCAATTTGCCGGTTTTGTCTCGTTTCAATGCAATCTCGGGTGCCTCGCTGGTGCCCGACACCGTGAACGGGATGCCGAAAATGCCCAGTGGCGGTAGTCCCAGCCGTCCTTTCAGGTTGAGTTCTCCATCCAGACTAACCTGTCCTTCAAAGCGGGGGCGCAGGCCCGCTATGCGCATGCGCACCCGGTCTATGGTAAGTATATTGTTTTCCACTTCCGACCGTATATGGATGCCTTCTAAACCGGCATCCTGCAACTGGTCGTATTCCGTACTTTTACCCACGGCATTCATCAGTTTAAAGCCTTTCAGCTTTACTTTCTTCAAAGAGAGGGTGCCGCCGCCTTTCAGGGAAGGCAACACCACTTCCATGTTTTGGTTCAGCCTACCCTCAAGTTTGTAATCCAGTCCTATAATCCCGTCTATGCCTTTGGCCGAAGACACCATTTCGCGAAACAGCGGTATTTCGTCATAGGCCTGGGCAACCGAAAAGGAAGCTGCTTTTACGTTGAAACTAAACTGCCCGTTGCGGGGGCCGTAGCCTTTATAAGCTGCATCAAAAACAAAGGGTGCATCTACGAGAGAAAAGCCTGTTTTAATCATCTTGATGGCGCCGGTGTCCATCACTACCTGCCCTTTGAAGTTTTTAAGTGTTACTGTTTGATACACTATACTGTCCACGGTCGCATTCAGTTTCACAGAAAGATCGGCGGGTATCATGATCACACCCGATTCCGCAACGGTAGTACTGTCTTCCGGCGCCTCAGTGCTACCGGGCTCATCTGCAAATGCTGTAAAAGCGGCGAGATCTATTTTAGGGGAACGAAAGTCGAAGCTGCCCCGCAGTACCTCGCTGCTGCCAGTGAGATAGTTGATAACATTGTTCAGGTAGCCATTCATCTCCAGGCGGGAATTTCCATAACTGGCCTTAAAAGTATTAAACTGCATTTTATCCTCACGGAAGCTGAATATGCCGGAATGAATAAAGAAGGGTTTGGGAAAGTCGTCTGCAACAAAGGCAATATCCTTTACAGCTAGTGTACCCCGGTTTTGCAGCCTGTGATACTTTCCGGCAGCAGCATCGCTTTGCTTACCCTGGAGATGCAGGTTTGCTTCAATTTCGCCATCCAGGTTGTAACGGTCGCGGGCAAACACCTTGTATATTTTGCCCACATCTATAATACCTTCGGCCTGTAGGTCGTATTGCAGGTCTGAGGGATCAACAAATAGTGCCCTGGCTGTAAACGGATGGTCTTCAAACAGAAACTTCAGGGGTGCTATGCTGACGCGTGTGTCCGGCAGGTTGCCGGTATGATTGATGATTTCCGCTGCCAGTTGAATGTCCTGTATGGGTCGCGGGTAATTTACCGTTTGTATACGTCCATTATCCAATTGCAGGGATACACGCGATACAGGAAACCGTTTTTGGGCTGCATTGTATTTTCCTTTGATCTCTGCCGTCATGTCCAGCATGCCCGAAATATCGATGCTGTCCAGCGGTAGCACCTCCCCCAGTTCAGCCAGATTGACCTGGGTAGAAAAGCGGGCATCGATATCCGGCTCTTCCGGTGAACTAATGCGGATGTCGCCGGTGATGTTGCTGTTGAGGGCGCTGGCCTGCAGGTTGTTGATCGTAAGCTGTGTATGGCGGTATATACTGTCCGGGCAGTGTGCGTTTATTGCAAAACTGATATTCGTGATCGGGTGTGGCAAATCATTATATTTAAAATATCCATCCTGCATCGTGGCTTGGAGCTGAAAAACCGGTATGCTGCTCACTACGAGTTCTTTTTTCCATTTTTTGGGGTTTTGCCTTCGTTTGAAATGACCGTTTGTTTTCAATTCGGCGGTCAGTTTTCCTTTTAGGTCAAAGGCTGCAATGCCTAATGCCTTATCCCAGTGTTCCAGATCCAGATTGGCTTCGATACCGGATGTGATATAGGGCTGTTCAAGGCCGATGGTATGTGAATGGCCGCGCATATAGCCATTGCCGAGCTTGAAATACAGGGAGTCTACTTTCACTTCCAGACTATCTGTATCCAGCGACGGGAGGCGGGCGTACATGACGGTATAGAGATCGCTTACAGGAACGGGGGCACCTGTATGGGCTATATACCCGTTTTTTATGGTAGATGCGAACTCAAGTGTAGGCATACTGCCTGTTTCTACAATATAGGCACCTGTAATCGTTGCCCGAAACGCAGCGTCTCCTTTCACCTTTGTGTCGTTCAGCCAGCCACTCATGTCGGGCGGTATGGCGCTCACTACCTGTGCTAACGTAGCCTTGGGCGATTCCAGCAAAAAGTCCATACTGTAGCCATTTCGGAGAAAGTCGAAATGTCCGCTGAAACGTACCGGCAGTTGATTGATGCGTAGCCGGTTTCTTTCAAAAATCAGCGACAGCGAACTGGTATTTACCCGTGTAGTCAGTTTTGCCCGCAGCGGCTTCCGGTTGATATAGGCTGTTCCATCATATAGAAAGCTGAATGACGAAGCAGATAAGCGTGTATCGAGGTCGAATACCGACTCGTATAGATGGCCACTCCCCTTGTAATTAAATTGCTCGGCCACAATGGTAAGTGGTATGGACTGATCTTCGTAGTGTATATTAATATTATCCAGTACAATACTTTTCAGCCGCAAGCCGGTTTCACTGCCGGTATCATCTGCCTGCGTCGTATCCGCTGCATGGTAAATATTATAGTTTGCCTGTCCTTTTTTGTTCACCTTTACCACAATGTCTGCGTCTGACAGGAAAATCTGATCAATTTTGATTGATTTTGAAAAAACAGTGGTCAGGTCGATGCCCAATGCTATTTTTTTCGCATGGATGAGCGTATCTTCTGCAAAGGGCGCTGATCCCGTAAGAGATACATCCCGAAGGGTGAGTGTTAGTGAAGGAAAATGATCGTAGAATGAAAGTCGTGCGCCGGAAAACTCCAATCTGGAAGTAATAGATTGGTTAACCCAACCTTTGATCTTTTGCGCAATGGTATCGGGGAAGAGGTAGGGCAATATGAATAGCAACAGCAATAAACTGAGCAGGCCGATACCTGTTGCCCTAAGTATCCTTACCCATACCCGGCGGGTGGTTGTTTTCATGATATCTGATATTGCAACAAAGCTAGTCTTTGAAAGCCGGATTCGGAAACGATAAACCGCTTCTATATATAATGATACTTCCTATATTGCAGCCGTTAATTTCTTATCATATGCGCATTATCTCATATAATCTTAACGGTATCCGATCTGCTATCAACAAGGGATTGCTGGACTGGCTCAAGACCGATCCGGCCGACATCATCTGTATACAGGAAACAAAAGCACTTAAAGAAAATGTAGATCATACTCTTTTCAATGACCTGGGTTATATGGATTATTGGTACAGCGCTGAAAAAAAAGGCTATAGCGGCGTAGCCATATTTACTAAAATAAAACCCGATAATGTTATTTATGGAACGGGTAATGCTGTTAGCGATAGTGAGGGCAGGGTAATACAGGCCGACTTCGGTGATGTTCGGCTTATCAACGCTTACTTTCCGTCTGGTACCAGTGGAGAACTGAGGCAGACCTACAAGTATGCCTGGCTCGACGATTTTTTTGATTATGTACAACAGTTGCGTACATCGCATCCCAGGCTGATCCTATGCGGCGACTATAATATTGCTCACAAAGAAATTGATATACACGATCCGAGAGGCAATAAAAAATCCTCGGGTTTTCTACCGGAAGAAAGGGCCTGGATGGACAGGTTTCTGGAAGCGGGCTGGATAGATAGCTTCAGGGTATTTCACACAGAGCCGCACCGATACAGCTGGTGGAGCCAGCGATTCCCCAGTGTACGGCTGAACAATAAAGGTTGGCGCATCGACTATATTGCCGTTACCGATGCGCTGAAACACCGGCTGGCAGATGCCGAAATCTACCCGGAGGTAAAACACAGCGATCATTGCCCTGTTTACATGGAAATCAAAGAAAAATAGATTTTGTCTAACTTTATTAGCGGAAGTATAACACTGTACGCTGATGACAGGGTGGTATTCATTGCGCCCAGGCCATCGTTTCATTGTAATTAGCAGGCCAGCACCCGTACATTCAAATCAGACACATGAAATTCAAAATATGGTTAGCGATACTTATTGTATCGGCAGGTTGTTTTCCATTATCCGCGCAAACGGTGCTGAAGGGAAAGGTGGTAGATGAAATATACGATCGGGTGGTGCTGGGCGCCAGCATTGTCAATAAAACCCAGCAGAAGTCATCGCGTTCCGATGCCGGAGGCAACTACATTATTCCTGCCAGCGAAGGCGATATGATATTGTTTTCTTCGGTGGGCTACGAGCCGGATAGCATTACGGTAACATATGATATGCTGGCAGGTACGTATGATATTGCCCTGATAAGAAAAATAGTACAAATGGAAGAGGTAGAGGTAGGCCAGCTCAATGCCTATCAGGTAGACTCTATCAGCCGGAGAGAACAGTTCGACAGTGTGCTTACCCGTCGGGAAACCAGGCTGGTGGGAGGTAGGGGGAATAGCCCTACCGATGGGGTAGGCATTACCTTCAGTCCGATCAGCCGGTATTCCCGGGAAGAAAAAAACCTGCGGCGCTTTAAAACGAATTATGAAAAGCAGGAGCGCGAATATTATATCGATTATAAGTTTTCCTACAACCAGGTATCCAGAGTAACGGGGCTTACCGGCGATTCGCTTCGGACCTTTATTTTCAAATACCGTCCTGAATATGCGTTCTGCCGAAGAAGTACACATGCGGAAATGCTGGTGTACATCAACGACAGCTATCGCGATTTCATGAATAGGCCCGGTATCAGCTCCGAGGTACCGAAAAAGAAAAAGCGTGAGAAAAAGAAATAAATCTGCCTTTGGCCGCTCTGTATTATTGCCATTCGCTTGCTTGATTATATTATTTTTAACTATGTCGTGTAATTCAGGAACTTCCCCTATTTCCGCATATATGCCCGGTTCATATGGATATGATGCTGCTTTCCTTCGGCAACACCTTCGTCACCTTACTGAACTCAGCAATGCTACAGGAGCAAAACTGCTGATAACAGGCGATTACCAGGGGCGGGTGATGACCAGCACAGCCAATGGAGACAGCGGCACCAGTTTCGGCTGGATCAATTATAAGCTGATTGAACAGGGCCATATGCAGCCGCAATTCAACCCCGTGGGCGGAGAAGAACGATTCTGGATCGGTCCGGAGGGAGGGCAGTATTCGTTTTATTTTAAAAAGGGAGACGCTTTCGATTTCAGTAACTGGCAGGTGCCCCCTTTTATAGACACCCTGCCGTATACCATAGTAGCTTCGGAGAAAGACAGGGTGGTTTTTTCGCATTCGGCGGTCTTAGAAAACTATAGCGGTACCCGCTTTGATATAGAAGTGAGCCGCAGCGTACGATTGCTGGATGCATTGTCGCTATCGGAGAAAACCGGTACTGTATTACCTCCGAACCTGCAATGGGTGGCATACGAAACGGAAAACATCGTGAAGAATACAGGCAGCAAGGCCTGGGAAAAGGAAGAGGGACTGTTGTCTGTCTGGTTACTGGGTATGTTTACTCCTTCCGACAAAACGGTGGCCATCATACCTTTCAACAATACAGGAGATGTTAAAAGCCATATCACGGATAATTATTTCGGAGCAATACCAGCAGAAAGACTGGTGGTGAAAAACAATGTGCTGCTGTTGAAATGTGATGGTAAATACAGGAGTAAACTGGGCTTGTCTCCCGCTATTGCACAACCCGTGGCTGGCAGTTTCGATTACGAAAAAAATATACTTACCTGCATACTGTTTTCTGTAGATACAACCGCTAGCTATGTGAATTCCAAATGGGAGATGCAAGCCGAACCCTATAAAGGTGATGTGGTGAATGCATACAACGACGGACCATTGGAAAATGGAGACCAGATGGGCCCCTTTTACGAACTTGAATCGTCTTCGGCAGCTCCATCACTACAGCCTGGTGAAAGCCTGGTGTACAGACAAACCACCTGTCATTTTGAAGGCAGGTATGCATCGCTGAATATACTGGCGCAACAATTATTGGGGATAGACCTGGATGATGCCCGGCTGCCATAATGATTGCAATGCTGCAAGGTAGTATTATCAGCAGATATTGATCTCTTCAAAGCAAACACGAATTTTATCACCACCCCGTTTTTTGGACAGTGGGTGTTTCAATAGGAAAAGAATATGATAAGGCTATTCAGAACCACTGGCGGAAACCTGCTGGAGTACAATAATAACTGGTACATCAACCAGACCGATTTTGACACGCTGGTTAATCGGGAAAACCTGTACCAATATCTCTCCAGACTGGAGGAGTGTACAGCGATCTCCAAAGAGGAGGCTGATAAACTACTGACCAGCGGCTTGCTGGCCCCTCTTCAGGGGCAGGAAGTATGGGCGGCCGGCGTAACCTATCTCCGCAGCCGCGATGCAAGGATGGAGGAATCGAAAGAATCCGGTGGCGCTACCTTCTACGACAAAGTATATGTAGCAGAGCGCCCCGAGTTGTTTTTTAAGTCGCTGCCCCACCGGGTAGTGCCCCACAGGCAGGATGTGTACATCCGTAAAGACTCTACATGGAATGTGCCAGAGCCGGAACTTACACTCTACATCAATAGTCGGGGCAATATACAGGCGTATACTGTAGGGAACGACATGAGCTCACGCAGCATAGAAGGAGAAAACCCGCTGTACCTGCCCCAGGCCAAGACTTACGAAAGAAGTGCTGCAGTAGGCCCCTGTCTTTTGATCACAGCACAGCCTATATCGCCGGATACCCGTATCAGCATGAGCATAGAACGCAAAGATGCCATCGTTTTTGAAGGTACCATCCAACTGGATATGATGAAACGCACGCTGCCCGAGCTTGCATCGTTTCTGTATCGGGAAATGGATTTTCCGCATGGCAGTTTGCTGATGACCGGTACCTGCCTGGTGCCAGACAACGATTTCACGCTGCTGGAAAACGACTGGGTGCATATCACCATAGACGGAATAGGCACTTTAAGCAACCGGGTTGCGCATAAGTCGTGAAAGGGTTGTCATAAGGTAATATAAAGATTCGTTTGTGTCAACTCTTTCCGCTGTTACACTACATTTCTTCTGCATCTGGCATTTCACCATGGTGTACACGCTGTCTGTGCTTTTTAACCTGAGTACAGGGTGAGCCTGAAAGTTCCGGAGAGAAATCTCCCAAATTTCAGGCAATATCTTAGGAAGCTGTGCTTTTATTGCTTTTGCTGAGGTGAAATGAAACCATATTCTCTCACCCCAAACGCGGAGTTGTAAGAACGACCGCCCTGTACCCTTTCATTAGCCGCTTCATTCCCGGAGTGATGGCCGGGCAACGACTGCATCAGTAGAGAAAGATTTCGATTGCAAATGATGGCAAAATACGCTACGACGCAAATCTTGTTGCGGGCAGCTGCCATATACCAATTTGTTAAAAAACTTCTCCACTACGTCACCGGCGTTGTAATCGTTTGATATGGTATATATTTGATTGCCAGAAAAAAAGCGCAGTCCATGCAATAAATAAGCGCTTTCACTCATTCATAGATAGCTGCCATCCCGTTCGATAAGTATGACACTACATGAAACCGCTGATAACAATATGTACTTTGGTGATCTGCATGGGCGCTTTTGCGCAGAAACCGCAGCGACCTAAAATTGGCGTAACGCTGAGTGGGGGCGGTGCCAAAGGGCTGGCGCATATTGGTATACTGAAAGCCATTGATTCCGCAGGGCTAAACGTGGATTATATTACAGGTACCAGTATGGGTAGTGTGATCGGTGGCTTATATGCCATAGGTTATACCGCAGACTCTATCGAAGCGCTGGCCCGTGACATTGATTGGGAACTACTGTTGAGTAATCAATCCTCGCTCAGCAGTGTATTTATGGCCGAAAAAGACGAATATGGCAGATACGTGGTGGAGTTACCAAGGCAAAAACATAAATTTAAACTGCCCACCGGCATACTGGAAGGACAGGAGCTTTGGCTGAAATTCTCCGAACTTTTCTTTCCGGTCAGTAATATCAAGAACTTCGGACAGTTTAGCATACCATTCAAATGCATCGCCACAGATGTGGGAACCGGCGAAGCCGTGGTAATGGAAGAAGGAGAGATTATTTCCTCTATTCGTTCGAGCATGGCCATACCTTCGTTTTTTACCGCGGTTAACGTGAATGGAAGGAGGCTGATAGATGGGGGAGTGGTACGGAATTTTCCTGTCAGAGACGTAAAAGAGATGGGGGCCGACATTGTAATCGGTAACAATGTATCTACTGGTTTGCTCACTTCGGAGAAGGTAAGCAATGCCATACAGGTTCTGCTGCAGGTGGCTTTTTTCCGGGAAGCAGAAGACAGCCGGGATGAAATACCGCTCTGCGATATATATGTTTCTCAGCCATTACCCCAATACAATATGGGGAGTTTCGGCTCTGCCGATAAAATACTGGAAGCAGGTATTGAGGAAGGACGCCGGCTTTACCCCCGGCTGAAGGCGCTGGCCGATTCGCTGGATGCTATTTACGGAAAGCAGCCGTTTAGAAAAAATCGGCTTCCCGGGCTGAATACAATTAAGATCAGCAGCTACGAACTGAGCGGGCTCAAAAACACCACCATCGATTTTTTTGTAAATACGCTCAACCTGAAATTGCACCAATCGTACACGGCTACCGATATATCGAACATGGTACGCCATGCTTTCGGCACCAGGTATTACAACCGTATTCTGTACTCCCTCGAAGAACTGGGAGATGGCAGTTACAAGATTATATTCGATATTGTTGAAAATGCCCTCACATTTGCCAAAATCGGACTGCACTACGACGGATTCAGCGGCATCAGCGCTATTGTAAACCTCACCGGACGTAACTTCCTGGCCACCAACTCCCGAAGCATGGTTACCCTGAATATAGGCGATAATTTCCGCGCCAGGGCACAGCATCTGCAATACCTGGGCAGGCATAAGAACTTCTCTTCTCTGTTGGAAATACAATACGATCGTTTTGGCATCAATACCTACAATCCTTATAATGAATACGACTCCTATCGGGAAACAGGGCTGTATAAAAGACAATATACCCGTTTCGATATCAATGCGGCTTATTCTCCCAGCCGGATGATAGCAGGTGGAGTTGGCTTCAGAATGGAATTGCTGCATTTTTCGCCCATTATTTCGGCACCGCTGGAATTTAAGGGAAGCAATAATTTTCCTACAGCATATAGTTTTTTCAAATTCAATTCGCTGAACAAGCAAATCTATCCTACACAAGGATTAAAAATCGACGCTGAAGGCGGCTGGGTATTCCGTCAGCGTGAAAGACTCCGCATACTGGAGGAGGGGGTAGAAGTGCCGCGCCGGGAATACACCATTGCTACCCATCCGTATTTGCGTGCCAAACTGAATATTGAAACCTATATCCGCGTTTCTTATCGTAGTACCATATTGGCATCCATGCAATCCGGCATTAACTTCAACTATACCAACAACCTGCTCAATGAGTTTTCCATCGGCGGTCCGATACCGCTCTATAACAACCAGATTACCTTTGTAGGTCTGCCTGAAGCTACCACTTACGCACCTACTGTCGGCGCCTTTATGGTGGGTTATCGCCACGAATTTCTGCCCAATACTTTTATAACAGGTAAGGGAAATGTGTTGTACACCAATTTTATCAACAAAAGTACTTTCTTCGAAAATCCGAATATGCTTTCCGGCTACGCACTTACTTTCGGATACAAGTTTGCACTCGGGCCGCTGGAAATCAGTGCGATGTATAGCGATCAGGCAAGACGATTGAGAACTTATGTAAGTTTCGGGATGAGTTTTTAGAGAACAACGCAGTCGGGGTAATAACAGGGACTTTATATGCTTCGGCAAGCCTGATGTTGCTGCTCATCTCACGCCGGTAAATCGCAGCTCCTGCAACACTTTTTTGTCAGACCGGAACCGCATAAGTATGGTGGTTGTGAAACTGCCATGCCGTGTTTGCAATTTCCCTACACAATATTCAGCGCCATTACTCATGCCCTTATGCGCTACTTCAAATGACTCAACGTCGTAACATTTGAAAAAATCCCTGATGATGGCGGCAGCCTGAGAGCGGCTGTAAGCATGCATTTTGTCATGGAGGGTGATGTCCACCATTTTATCGAAGTATCTTGCCAGGGCATCAGCATTTCCAGATTGCATCGCCCCCGTCACGCCCTCCATTGTACGAAAAGGAACAAATGAACAAGCAATGGTTATACAACCTGCAAAGATGATATTTCTGAAAAACGAAGCCATACATCTGCACTTGCACCTAACAACACCAAAAATGTGCCAGATTGTGGTTGATTGTTTCATCCGGTGTTGAGCGGTTTATCGGCAATAATGTACTTTTGTAGCTATGACAAAGAAAAAAGTTATCCTGATTATAATGGATGGCTGGGGACTGGGAAAAGTAAAATCCAGCGATGCCATTCAACACGCCCGAACTCCTTTTGTAAGTTCTTTATATCAAAAATACCCTCATACTACGCTGATAACCTGCGGCGAGGAAGTGGGTTTGCCGGATGGGCAGATGGGGAACAGTGAAGTGGGACACCTGAATCTGGGTGCCGGCAGAATTGTATATCAGGAATTGCAACGCATCAATGTAGCCATACGTACAGGCGCTTTAGCGGCCAGCCCCGCGCTGCTGGAAGCAATTCAATACGCTAAAAACAATAATAAATCACTGCACCTGCTGGGCCTCGTAAGCGACGGGGGAGTACACTCCCATATCAACCACCTCAAAGCGATTACTTCGATATGTAAAGAACAAGGCTGCGAAGACGTATTCATACATGCCTTTACCGATGGGCGGGATACCGATCCCAAAGGAGGGCTGGGGTATATCAACGACCTGCAACTGCACCTTCAGCAAACAACCGGCGTAATTGCTACCGTAACAGGAAGGTACTATGCCATGGACAGGGATAAGCGCTGGGAACGTGTAAAGCTGGCATACGACGCTATGGTGAAAGGCATCGGTACGCCTACAGACAATATAGAAACCGCTATAGCCGCTTCGTATGCCGAAAACATCACAGACGAATTTATCAGGCCCATCATCAATACCCGGGCAAATGCTGCCAAACGGACGATTAAAGAGGGCGATGCCGTGATCTGCTTCAATTTCCGCACAGACCGTTGCCGGGAAATCACAGAAGTGCTTACACAAACCAATCTGCCGGATTTTGATATGCAGGCATTGCCTTTACATTATACTACGCTAACCGAATATGATAAAACCTACAAAAATGTGCACGTGGTTTTTGAAAACGATAACCTGGTGAAAACGCTGGGGGAGGTGATTGCCGACAATGGACTCAAACAAATACGCATAGCCGAAACAGAAAAATATCCCCACGTTACCTTTTTCTTCAGTGGAGGGCGCGAAGCCGTTTTCCCCGGGGAAAGGAGAATACTCGCCGCCTCTCCCAAAGTAGCCACTTACGACCTGCAACCTGAGATGAGCGCCTGGGAGCTCACCGAGAAACTGCTGCCCGAAATTCAGCAACAAACTGCAGACTTCATCTGCCTTAATTATGCCAATGCCGATATGGTAGGACATACGGGTGTATGGAATGCGGTAATCCGCGCTGTGGAAACGGTAGATGCCTGTGTGGAAAAAGTAGTGACTGCCGCACTCGCGAACGGGTATACCATATTCCTCACGGCAGACCACGGTAATGCCGACTACGTGATCAACGAAGATGGTACGCCCAATACAGCCCATACGCTGAACCTCGTTCCGCTGTTTGTTATTGATAATGAATGGCAGGGTAGCTTGAGGAGTGGTAAACTCGGCGATATTGCGCCCAGCATATTGAAAATGATGCAGTTGCCCATCCCTAAAGAAATGACCGGCAATATTCTGATGGATTAGCGGGCGGCATGCAAACCAGAAGGAGATGCAGCGATATTTTATTGAAGTATGCTATAAAGGGAGTGCTTACGCCGGTTTTCAGGTGCAGGAAAATGCATCTACCGTACAGGGCGAGTTGGAAAATGCATTAAGCACCTGCTTCAGGGAGCCTTTTTCACTTACGGGGTCTTCCAGAACAGATGCGGGCGTACATGCCTTGCAAAATTATCTTCATTTCGATACTGAGATAGACATCCATCCCAATGCAGTCTATAACCTAAATGCCATATTGCCACCGGATATTGCCATCCGGCGCATCACGCCGATGGAAGCCAATGCACACTCCAGATTTGATGCTGTGAGCAGAGAGTACCGCTACTATGTGTATAATAGCAAAAACCCTTTTCTCAGCGATCGGGCCTATTTTTTTCCTTACCCGTTAGACCTGTTTAAACTACAGGAAGCCGCCGGTATGATTAAAGAATACACCGACTTTACAAGCTTCTCCAAACGCAATACACAGGTTAAGCATTTTGGTTGTGATATTATGGAAAGCCGCTGGAGCAAAGAAGAAGATTGCCTGGTTTACTACGTAAAAGCCAACCGCTTTCTCCGTGGCATGGTACGCGGACTCGTAGGCACCATGCTGCAGGTTGGGCGTGGCAAAATAGACACCGGCAGATTCAGAACAATAATAGAAAGCAGGGATTGCACCAATGCCGATTTTTCAGTGCCGGCACGCGGATTGTTTTTATGTCGGGTGAATTATCCCGCGGGGCACGGTGCTGAATAGTGTTGATATCGCGGGGTAGGTTAATATCATTCCCCCGTTTCCACATGCACCCTGTTGTATCCAATGCCGAACAAAAAGTTTTCCAGTAGCAGGCGGCTTCTGCTGTTTGCTCTTTCCAGTACCTGTTGCTGCAGTGCCTGCGCTATCATTAGGTTCCTGGCTTTTACCTTCACCGCAGTTACCGCTTCAGGGCTCCAGTCGCCCTGTTCGCTGAATACTTCCACATCAGCAGGGTTCATGATGGCATCTAGTATTTCGGCGGAAGGTAAACGAAGAAATACAGAGTCCCCCTGTGTAACAATATCTTCGGGTCGGATTTTTTTCATATCAGTGCCGGCGGTTACCCTACCCCTTCCTATTACTACGATTCGTTTGCCCTTAAACGGTAGTCCTGAGAAACCGGAAAGATCCGGCAGTAAGGATTCTGCCACATTCTTTTTAACTATAACCACGGAGTCGGCCACCACTTCGTTATAGGTATCGATCGTGCAGAGTTGTGCCAGTTCATTGATCTCTCTCACGAGAATAGGCGTATCATCGATCACCACCGGCTGCGCTTTGAATACATTGCCAATGGAAGGCATCCATTGTTTTTTTAAAACAAGCAACAATACTACCAATATAACTGCCAATACAAATACCACACTGTATTTCCACATCCCGCGCATATCAATCGAGTTTATGAGCAGGCCGGCCCTCGTCAAAGCGTATAGTGATCTGGCTGTAGCCCATTTTTTTCAAAAAATTACTTACAAATAAACTGGCATTTGTTTCAGCCACCCTCAATATACCGAGGGAATCTGCACTTTGGTATATTTGTACCTCGGCTTGTGCAGCCAGGGTTTCGCGTTCGGCAGCGGTGAATCCGGATCTGAAAACTCCCACTTCTTCGTAGGCTACTTTGATATCTTCTGGTCGAATGTTGATGGAGAACAGGCTTGCGCGGGGCAGCATCAGGGTAATATTCTTTCCATTGACAGAGATATGCTCCGGTGTGATGCCTGAAAAATCAATGCCGGCTTTCAGTGTGGCTGCACAGGTCATCAGTATTTTTCTATCGCCGGCTTTGTACCAGGTGGTATTGTCGTTTGCCTTTATTATTTTGTTTACCACATATTCCACTGTTACCAGTTCATTCATTTCTTTGAGCGCCAGTACTTCTGCCCCTTCCTGCTTGCCGGTGGTGTTGCAGGCGGGCATGGTGAGCAAAGCCGAAATAAAGGTTACAAAACGAAACATGCTACAATATAATACAGATGTAGCAATTGAATAGTACAGTCAGTAATTTTAACTTACAAACGATGGATTGTGCTGATGGCATAGCCGGCCACTGGCTTTCTGAAATGCAGGCTGCTTAAGCAGATAAAGCAGGTTGTGCTTCTGTGTTTTTGAGCCTTACAGCATAGGTTCTGATTTGCTGCAATACAGCGGAAACTTCTTTCAATCTGGCGGCAGGTAGCTGGCTGTACAGCTTTATTTCATTTACAAAGTAAAGGTTGGCGTTGATGATTTCGCGGGCTGTTCTGCCGGAGAATACATCGAGCATCATGGAAACAATACCACTTACGATGCGGTTATCACTATCGCTTGCATAATAGATTTTGCCGTCTACATACCGCGCTTCAAGCCATATTTTTGATTTGGTATCTTTTATGAGCGTCTCTTCCGTTTTCTTTACTGCTGCATCTTTTTTTCCGAAACTCGCGATATAGCGAAAATAACTGAATTCATTTTTCAGGTTGTCAATGATCATATCGAACTCGTCGATGATTGCATCCTGTACTTTGTTCAGATTCATGGTCGTAAAGATTTAAATGGTTATTGATCGGTGCATCAGGTTAGCGTAACCATGCAAGCGATCGTTTGCGAATGCTAAATTACAACCAGATGTTTTACTTGTCGTTCCCGTGGTTTACACGCCCAGTCTTTTGTAACAAAGCCGCGCTATTTTGTAACAAAATATACGCAATCGCTCTGCCAATATCAGGTTTAACAGGTGTTGTATGGAAAGCGCAACTGCCACGAAGATAAGAAATATCGTAAAAAATGGACCAAAGAACCGGAAGGAAAATAATATATTAGAGACCTGGTTAATGATAAGTATAAAAGGCCAGGATCGTAATAATGCGGGGTTCAGGTGCAGATTAGGGAACAAATGTGAAAAGGGTGGGCGATATGCACCTCACCCTTTTCACTACGTTTATGTTGCTTTGTTTGATATTGTTTGCTCCAGTTGGGGTATTCCGGGACGGTAGCTCAACGAATCTGACCTCTCGTTACACCTGCAGGATGATTCACAGAATGCACATTTACATATAAGGCTGCCTCTTTCAGTGTGGTATATTCCTCGTCGCTAAGCGTTATGACTTTGGCAGTGGCAAAATCGTCCTTATTATCACATAATGTGATGTAAACGGGTCCGTTTGCTCCTTCCTCCCCGGTGTGTATATGGGCCATCGTCAGTTCATCGCCTTCGCCCAACTCGTCAACTGTAATGTTGTAATACAGCTTTTTATCTGCAGTAAGGCGCAGCAAAGCTTTGCCGGTTACTACAGGTTCAATAACAACAGGAGGATCGCTTACTTCATGCTCACTGGAAAGCGCCAAATCCATGGCCAGCTCAATAGTGGTATTCAACTGGGCCCTGACGATACCCGCGGGAGACTGTTGAGAGTGTACGTTGAAATAGATGTGGTTGCTGTTTTGCATCAGACTGTCAACTAACGACTCCCTCAAACCATCCACCCTTCCGGAAGCACTGGTGGTAGTAAAACTGGTGGCGAGCGGTAATATGACCGGTCCATTGCTGCCTGCGTCGCCTGTATGAAGATGCGACATGGTAAGTACATCATCCGTAGCCAGATTGTTAACGGAAAACTCATACACCAGCGAATTGTTGCTGAGCAGCGTAAACTTTGCCGTACCGGCAGCCATTTCGTTTTCTGCAGCAGGCACTTCATTTTTTGCACTGAGAACCAGGCTCCATTCCTTAACCACGGTAGGAGGTGTCTCGGGTGGTGCCATGTCTTCATCGTGGCAGGAAAACAGCGATAAAGAACCAACGGCAACAAACAAAATAGAGGAAACGGGTTTCATAGTTTTAACGCTTTTTATTGTTATATGCTAAACATAATTTATGCCACAGGCGTATTAATTTTCTAAAAATTTAGTGAAAGTTATTGCATTGTGGAGCAACGCTTTGTGGTAAGTTGGTGAAGCCCCAACAGGGTTTTTCGTGTAAGAGGCGAAATCTCGTATCGTTGCTTAGCTGTAATTTCGCCGGCGCGTAAAGAGAACAGCTTATACTATCCGAGTAGAAAACAGAAATATTGCGACAGGAGATATATGATTAGACTATTGCACATGTACACCGCAGGGTTCAGAGGGCTGACCAGGGAAACCTGGATGCTCTCGCTGGTGATGCTCATCAACCGCTCGGGTTCTATGGTGCTGCCTTTCCTGGGTGTGTACATGACGGACTATTTAAAATGGGGGCTGGCGGCTACAGGATTGGTACTGAGCTTTTACGGTGTTGGATCTGTAATGGGCTCGTTGCTGGGCGGTTGGCTTACCGACCGATATGGGGAATACCGTGTGCAGTCGGTCAGTCTTTTTTTAAGCGCTCCCCTGTTTCTGCTTATTCCCTTTTTCACTTCAGTACCCGGCCTGGCTGCGATCATCTGGCTGCAAAGTCTGGTCAGTGAAACCTTTCGTCCGGCAAATTCGGTTGCTGTTACCCGTTATACGCAGCCGCATAATATCATCCGGGCTTTTTCGCTGAACCGGATGGCCATCAACCTGGGTTTTTCGATCGGTCCGGCGCTGGGTGGCGTTTTGTCGGTGATATCGTACAACCTGCTGTTTGTTGTAAACGCAGTGGCGGCCATTGCTGCCGGAGTGATGTATGTATACTTTTTCAGAAATCGCCATAAAATAGTGGCTGTACAAGAAACGAAAAAGCCTGGAACCATTGTACGCAGTCGTTCTCCATACCGGGACGGGCCTTTTATGGTGTTCTGTCTTTTATGTGCGCTGTTTGCTGTTTTTTTCTTCCAGTTTTTCAATACTATCCCCATCTTTTACAGGGAAGAGGCAGGGCTGAGCACGGCTGCTATTGGTTATGTGTTGGGGTATAGCGGACTGGTGATCGTATTGGCAGAAATGCAAATGGTAAACTGGGCGCAGAAGCGCTGGAAACTAAATACCACCTTATTTGCCGGCGCGCTGGCTATTGCCGTTTCTTACGCAATGCTGGCAGTCAATCACCATATCCTGGTATTGCTGTTGTCGATGACGCTGCTGAGTTTGGGAGAAATTCTGGTGTTGCCGTTTACCTCTACCCTAACGGCTATGCGCGCGGGCAAAAATAAAGGCGGTGCCTATATGGGGATGAATGGTATGGCGTTTTCCGTATCGTTTATTATCACGCCTTTTCTTGGTACACAGATAGCCGGCGGGTGGGGGTTCAACAGGCTATGGATAATTTCCGGAATTGTACTGTTAATTGTGAGTATAGGATTTTACGTGGTGGTGAGAAAAATGGAAACCCGCAGTGTAGAGAAAAGGTAACAGTGCGGTAAGTATATACACGTATGTACTTATGCTACGGGGTGGGGCGTTAATTCGAAAAACGTTGTTAGTGAATACAATATCTCTGAAAATCTGCGTTATAGAGCTAAAATCTACATACCATGAAAAAAACGTTTGTTTTACTGGCATTAAGTTTTACAGTTTTTACTACCCAGGCTCAGGTGAATTTCGGCGTTAAAGCCGGTGCGAATCTGACTAATTTTTCCGGCTCTGATGTTGGCGAAAGTGCCAAGTCTTTACTTGGTTACGCAGGCGGCGCACTGGTGAATTACAACCTTACAGAAGCTGTTAGTCTTCAGGGCGAGGTTTTGTATTCTCTGGAAGGCACATCCTACAAATTTGAGGATGTTAAAATGAAGAATAAGATGTCGTACATCAACATTCCTATACTGGCGCAGTACAATCACACTTCAGGATTTTATGCAGAAACCGGTCCCCAGCTTGGCATATTGGCTTCGGCTAAAGTAACCGGAAAAGTGGATGGAAGAACCCAGTCTCAGGATATAAAAGATGAGTTTAAGAGCACCAATTTTTCATGGGCTTTCGGGCTGGGATACAAATTACCCAATGGTTTGGGCATTGGAGCCCGGTACAACCTGGGATTGACAAACGTTCCTGATAATAGCGACGCTAATGTCAAACTAGGAGGTTTCCACCTCGGGCTGTCTTACACATTCGGCAGCAGCAATTAATACATTCAACATTGTTTTTGATAACAACGGTAAAACGCATACAGCGTTTTACCGTTGTTATTTATGAAGGATTCACTTGCAATCAATTCCCTGCAGGGAAAGGGCAAAAGAAAAAAGGAGAGATGACAATTATCATCTCTCCTTTTAATGTTATCTATTGATTTGTTTAGAAACTCTTGTCTTCCACATCCCACCACAAGCGGGTAGCGCCAGTATCCGGTCCGTCCAGTGTTTCTACCGCTGCGTTGACAGCATTGCTATTGGTGTTGTACTCAGATAAAGGAATAGGTATTCTGCGGACACCGGGAATAGTAGGTATCAAACCGCCACTGAAATTGACGATATTGGGATACAGGATCGGGTAGCCGGATCTCCTGTATTCGGCCCAGGCTTCTTCACCATCAGGGAACAGGGCGATCCATTTTTGGGTTATAATCCTTTCCAATTTTGTATCATTATCGTCGCCATCCTCCCATGCAATTGTTATGGTACTAAGGTAGGGAGAACCTGCCGGTATATCGTTTTCCCCCGGGTTTACAGATTTGGGGTCTATATAGGGCTTGGGCTTGGCTGTAGCATTGTTGATATAACTGGTAATGGTAGCTGCCGGTATATCGTACATGTTCATAGAAGTGGTAATGCCGGTTTCATAGTTTGTTTTTGCATCGCCGGCATTTGACCAACCACGGAGTGCAGCTTCTGCTTTGAGAAACCATGCTTCTGCGGCAACCATTATCTGCATAAGATCTCTGTCTATGCGTTTTACCTCAGAGTATCCGTCGTACCTCGATTTCTCATCGATCCGGATACCGGAGCGGATGCCTTTGTATTGTCCCAGCACAGCGGGGTCTTTGGCAGGATTAAAGTAGTGACTGATACGCGGGTCGTCGTATCCTCCCATGATCGACTCCATTGGAGCGCCCATACGTGTATCGCTCCACTCGTAACCGATAATGTTCAGGGGGTGGTTCACACTCATCCGCACGAAGCAGTTTTGTGCATTGGTTTCCAGCAGTCCGCCGTTTGCTGGATCCAGCGCTGCTTCCCCCTGTGTTTTTGCCAAAGTGGGGTTTACATACACAATGCGGAGGGCAAGTCTGAGTCGCAGCGTGTTTGCGAATCTCAACCAATTCTCATTTTGGTTTTCAGTATAGGCTAAGTCGGAAATTTTTAACTGGGGTGAAACTGCTTGCCCCTGTATACTTTTTAAATTATTAATGGCAGATTCTAAATCTGCAAAAAATAATTCATACAAATCAGACTGTTTGTCGTAGGCAATATTGGTGTTTTCGTCCGGCTGATTATATTTACTGTAAATGACAGGGCCAATTTTATCGCTTACTCTAGACATGGCAGATACCCGCACAATTTTTGCAAAAGCATCCAGATCAGCATAAGCAGGATTGTCTTTCGCGTAATCGATTACTTTATAAGTGGGGTTCATTACATTGATATACCGATAATTGAAGATGGAAGAGTTCCAGCCATCTACCAATTCGTAGGTGAGGTTGTTGGAGTTGGAACGAAATGGCGCTTGTGCTCCCATAAATCCGCTGTAAGAGTCGCTGGTTAGATTTTCTGAGAGCTGGTAAGTTCCTACATCTTCGGGTATAATGGCGCGTTGCGCGCGATGCATTAATGCCGACACCAATGTGAAGTCGGCGTTTATTTGCTCTTGTGTCAGACCTACCGGGTTGGTATTGTAATCTTCAAAGTTCTTTGTACAGCCAGACACCAACAGCAAACCTGTCAGTAAGTACCCTGCTATTTTAAATGATTGCTTTATCATAAAATTCGTTTTGTTCAATTAGAATCCAAGTTTAAGGTTCAGTCCTATGCTACGTGTGGTAGGCAGACCGAATGAATCAAATCCCTGACCAGTAACACCAGTAGAGGTGTTCAATTCAGGGTCGTATGGCGCGTCGTTTTTCAGGAAGAACAGGTTGCGTCCCACCAGGCTTACATTTGCATTCTTGAATATACTGGACGCTACGGGAATGCGATACGAGAGCGAGAATTCGCGCAGTCTGATATTGGTGGCACTGTATAACTGACCCTCAATAATGCCGTCGCGGTTACCAATGCCCTGGTACCACTCCTTAGGGTCTGCCTGTGTAACGGCATTGCCATCTGCATCCACAGCATTGATGGATACGTATCCACGGTCTCTCGCTGCCGCGCTTTCTTCACTGTATCCAAAGGAATTCAGATATCCCTGCGTAACGCTGATTACTTTACCGCCGAACCTGCCGTCAATAGTAAGACTTACATCTACTTTGCCAACTGTAAGGGTGTTGGTCCACCCAACGATGGCTTTAGGTATCGTAGAGCCGAGGTATCCGTCGGGGCCGGCCATTGGACGTCCGTTGGCTCCTACCATCAGCATGCCTTTATCATCTCTCATAAAGGTACGGGCCCAGATGTCTCCGAAAGTACCACCTACCCGCAGTACGTTAAAGTTTCCAATCCCATATCTTTCACCCAGGTTCGGGTGCAGTTCGATGATCTTGTTTCTGTTAGCCGTATAGTTTATACCGGTGTTCCAGCTAAACCTGTTTCCCCGGATCACATCGTAGTTTACCGCTATTTCTATACCCTTGTTTTGTACATTGCCCGCATTGAGATAAAGGGTGGTGTTCAGCAAACCCAGGGGACCGGAAAAAGAAAAGTATTGGTTGATGGTATTGGTTTTATACACTGCGATATCGACATTCAACCTATTGTTTATAAAACGTCCTTCATAGCCTGCTTCCCAGCTTTTGCTGATTTCAGGCTTTAATTCTGCATCCTGAAATACCCCTGAATTATTAGGTGTGATTAAGCCGCTGTTATAGGTCGCTTGCGGTATCATGGTAGTATACTGCGCAACATCATTACCTACCTGTGCGAATGTCAAACGCACTTTGCTGTAATTGTTCCATTCCGGCATTTTCAGGTAATCAGACAGTACTGTAGTAATCCCCGCGGAATAGTAAAAATATCCACTCTTCAGACTTGACGTATTCGCCAAAGTAGAAGACCAGTCGTTTCGCGCGGTAAGATCCAGGAACAGGTAGCCTTTATATCCCAGGTTAGTAGAAGCAAACAAAGATTGAATCTGCCTTCTGCCAAAGTTTTCATTCAATGCATTGATCGGGTCTTCTCTAAAGATATTTCCCATATGGAACCCGTTTACTACGCGCAGCTTTCTGGCATCCAGCGACCATCCTGAACTTGTTTCATCTGTAATGGAGGTTCCGGCGGTAAAGTTCAACTGGAAGTCTTCAGACAGGTCTTTATTGCCCGTTAACAAAAGGTCGCCATATTTTGTAATGGAGCCGCTTTCATCTCTCTGATAGCGCCCGTTGTCTTCCGGGATGTTAGCAGAGGTTTGTCCGCTTAACACACCCTGTGTGCCGGCATACACATTTCGTTCAAACTTGTTCCATTGTCTGTTCAGCGTTCCTCTTGCACTCAGGTTCAACCAGTCGTTAACGGCGAAACGAAGGTTTACAGCGCTGATAACGTTATGGCGTGTCTGAAAAGTAGGTATGTTATTCAACACCCAAAACGGGTTTTGAGAGTGGTGTGTTCCGGTCAGCTCTTTTTCTGCATTGATATTAAACCAGTTTTGAAGCATCAGGTTGCGACTGGGTGACAGGTATTCGTACCCGTTTTTGAACTCATCAAAATCCAATCCTCTCGGGAACATATACAACCCGGCAATAGGACTGAAGTATAATCCGGAAGAAGGCCTGTTCTTTACGTCCTGATTGGCGTACATAATGTTAGCATCCACCGTTAGCCTGTCTTTGAGAAGCTTGGACGAAGTTCTGAAAGATATGGTGTGCTGGTTGAACTTGTTAGTTGGCAATACTCCTTTATTGGTGGTATTGGAGTATGAAAAGTAGTTTTGTACTTTATCATTTCCACCGCTGGCAGCTATGCTATTTATTAAAGTGTGTCCGGTTTGATAGAAGTCTTTTGTATGATCTTCGAAATCGCCTTTAACCCCCCAGCTTTCTTCCGCATCGCCGTTGGTGGAAGGGCTTTGGGCATATCTGTATTGCATCTTTGGAATATAAAAAGCCTGATCAAAAGTTGCATTGCTCGAAAAATCAATCCTGGTTGATCCGGCTGCTCCTTTCTTGGTGGTAATCATGATTGCTCCATTTTGTCCAACACTTCCATACAGCGCGGAGGCCGAAGCACCTTTGAGTACGTTGATGCTGGCTATGTCTTCCGGGTTCAATGTACTTAGAATATCACCCCGATCAGTTCCGCCTCCAAAGGGCCCTTCTGAGCCTGAACCACCGGTATTGGTAATCGGCAGGCCGTCTACTACGTATAAAGGCTGATTGTTCCTGTTAGATTTGAGTCCGCGTAGCGTGATATTAACGGATCCTCCTATACCAGATGAGCTTCTATTGATTTGCAGACCGGAAACCCTTCCTATAAGGTTATTCATTGGATTCGCATCCTTTACCCGGGTTAAATCCTCGCCCTTCACAGTTTGTGTAGAGTAGGTGAGGCTCTTTGCCTTTCGCTCGATACCCAGTGCCGTTACTACTACTTCTTCCAACTGATCTGTACTTTCGGTTAATACTACCGTTAAGGAAGACTGATTATTAACCGCGACTTCTGAGGTGGTGAAGCCTACCGATGTAAATACCAATACGGCACTGCCGCTACTTACTGAAATGGTAAACTCGCCATTGTCATTGGTAAAAGTGGCATTAGTAGTTCCTTTTTCAGATACGCTTACGCCAGCGAGTGTGCTACCCTGCGCATCTGTTACTTTGCCTGTGAGTTGGACTCCCTGTGAGTATCCACTAAACATATTACATAAAAGAAATGTTACAAAAAGTACGCATCTCGCAATACGCACTTTTAACTCCTTGCCGGAGCATTGAGGTAGGAAAAGTTGCACTCTCATAGCAGCCTTTATAGTTTTGTTTATGATAAAAAGATTAAAAGTGTTGTTACTTTTAATGAAATTCATTACTAATCTAGTAAAAATTATACCAGCTTTAACAAAAAGGTAATTTTCTTTTAATATTTTATTGCAATACTATTCTCTGTATGTAGCTCATATAATCGGGTACAGGGGTCAATACAATGACCTGCGCACGCGTCTTTCCGACCACAACAATCACAAGACGAAATCAAATAAGCACTACGCTCCCTTCCGAATTATCTATTACGAGGAGTTTTCAACACGACTTGAAGCAATAGCTTGTGAAAAATATTGGAAAACTGC
>JBBCKG010000016.1:0-246458 GCA_037190905.1 Agriterribacter sp.
CCCTTCCCGCTCTGCTTCCTGAAGGATGCTGTACTTCTCCTCAGGGGTAAACTGTCGTCTTGTTTTCGTCATAATTCCTAAATTTACTGTGACTAAATTGATTTACAATTTTAGTCCAGCCTTTTAGGGGGCTAAGACAAGGCTTCCCTAAAAGACTTACGATAAAGTCTTTAAACTGCGTCTCGTTAAATGGTAATGAAACTTGACCGACATTTTCGTCGTTTGTCTGCATTTGATTGTTGGGGTCTTTTTGAATTTCCATATACTGTTAGTTTTGGCTTGCTGGCAACGGGTTAGGTATTTGCGATGTGGTGGAATTAGTATTTCGTCTGCTAAATGTATTACAAAAGCCCGATAGCTTCAAATGGCTTAGTGTTTGATTTCTAGCCGCCATATCGCTAAATACCGTGTTGGCAACTGTGTAAAGTCCACCGATGGATCAGTAATCTTCTGTTTTGGGTCATGCGTGTTTAGTCATCCGATAGTTGTAAAAAATGGTTGCTCATAATAGTTGCCGTGCGTTGACCGTTGTCAACGCTCAAACGAAGCATAGATCTAATCATATAGTCCAAAAAAAATCTGGCGATTTGCAGCCCTGGCTGTTGATATATGTCGCGCGTTGGCCTTATAATTTTCCTTGTTTCTTATATTCTTTCCTTTTTTCTTCTTTTTTGTTCAGTCTCCGTGCCTTCGAAACCGGTATCCAATCACCGGGGCACTGAACCTATAACCTGCTATGAAAGAAGCGTAGGAAAGTCTATAGGTATTCGGTCGCTCAAAACAATGCCATTTTTTACTGTCACGTATAGCTATGTCCCGGTGTCATTCGTTTTGAAAACAGAAAACCGTCGCTCAATAGTTGTTCATGGTCTAACCTAAAAGCCACTCCCGGTCAGAAAGATTTCAGCCAGTCCGGCCTGAAGGCATAGCTGCCAACGTTCCGGGGCTTTCTGCTGTGCTGATATTCTGTGATCCGTCCAGCCCGAACTAAAGCCCAATACTGTTACTAATGATAAAGATATATTCTTTTTTTTACCTGCGTACTTTCAGCCGGAACTGATGCCGATTAGCGATATAATGCTGAAATTTTATGCTGATGCCAGCATAGCAGAAAACCACCTGTTAGCTGGCGTTTTTATTGTTCGATGATTATTGGTATTGCCAAAACTCTACGGTTCTTCAAATACTCAAAATCGTCAGCTTGTTCAACGGTAACGCCTAATGCAACTTCCGCTCTTTTGTCTGATATATGGTCAATAAACTCAATCATTGTAATTATAGGTTTTATCGCAAGTCCTAAGAAAGTTAAATCTATTCTCATTCCTTTTTTAATTGTTCCGCTTTTAATGTCTCCTGCAAAAAAGAGTGTGTCTGGTTTTTGCGCTAGACTAAAGATCTTATTTACTTTAAAGTTTGCCGCGATGGTGTCATGCCAATTTTTCCTACAGTGTTTACATTGTCTCGCATAAGGTGTCCTGGCAAGTCTGTTGCAGTTTGGGCAAACATTGAGAAAAACTTTTTCAGGTGTCTCATTTACAATTCGTGTTGCAGCGTTAATGTAAAAGTCCGTTATTCCAGCTTCTATTAGCCTTAATGTGTCTGGGTCGTTGGAGATATCGTCATTGTACCATTTCAATCTTTCATTATAAGCGTCAATAGAATCGTATTTGTCAAGACTACCGATTTTAAACATTGCATTATAGTGGCGTAATGCGTTGCCCTCTATCTTGGTCAATAGTCTCGGAAAATGGCGAATAATGTAATATCCGGTTTCTATGTCCATGAAGGCGGGTTTAAAATTCCAGCTAACGGGTTAGGTATTTGCGATGTGGCGGAATTAGTATTCCGTCTGCTAAATGTATTACAAAAGCCCGATAGCTGCAAATGGCTGAGTGTTTGATGCCCAGCCGCCATATCTCTAAATACCGTGTTGGCAGCTGTGTAGAGTCCACCGATGGATCGGGAATCACTTGTTTTGGGTCATGCTGTTTAGTCAACCGATAGCCGTAAAAAATGGCTTCTCATATAGTTTCTGTGTGTTGGCCGTTGTCAACTTTCAAACAAAGCATTGATCTCATTATATAGCTTAATAAAAATTTAGCGATTTGCATCGCTGGCTGTTGATATGTGTCGTGCGTTGGCCTTATGATTTTCCTTGTTTCTTATATTCTTTTCCTTTTTCTTCCTTTTCGTCCAGTCTGCCTGCCTTCGAAACCGGTATCCAACCACCGGGATACTGAACCTATAACCTGCTATGAAAGAAGCGTAGGAAAGTCTATAGGGTATTCTGTCGCTCAAAGCAAGCCATTTTTTATTGTCACCTATAGCTATTTCTCGGTGTCATTCGTTTTGAAAACAGAAAACTGTCGCTCAATAGTTGTTCATGGTCTAGCCTACAAGCTACTCCCGGTCAGAAAGATTTCAGCCAGTCCGGCCTGACGGCATAGCTGCCAACGATACAGGTTGGCGAAGTGCGGATAATAGTGTTCCGTCCCGCCAGGCTACCGAAGTTGATTATTAGTAAAAGTGCAAGTTATAGAATTTTTCCGATAGCGTTCTATCGGCCGTAACTGAAGCTAAAACAAAGAAACAAAAGTTGACGAACGTTTTTCGTCAGCCCGCATTTATGCCAACCTGCCTGTTGTGCGTAGCTTTATTTTCCAAAAGCTGAGTTCGAATACAACGTGTGCTGCTCCATTTCAGTTAGCTTATTAATGTCATAATTCTTAAGCAGATGATATTTTTCCACTAAAGGTCTAAATTTATTACCGTAGCTTGACAAACAATTATAGAATAAAAGTACCAACTCAAAAGTCGAGAGTTGAGCTCTTATTAGGCCCGCATAAAGTTTTTTATCACTTACTTTTGACTGGTCAACAAATTTCAAGATGTGGTATAGGTTTCTAAAATAGTGTCCTATATATGATTGATAATCATCAAACAAATCGGCGTATGCAGTTTCAATTAGATATCTTTCTAATTGACTATTAAACATTGTTTTTGATTCAAAAGTTGTTTTTTTTTCTTCTGAATAACGTTTATATATTTTTTTAAACTCTTCATAATATTGCCGAAAACAATCCCGTCCCATAAGTTTTATATTTTCATTTTTTGAACTTTCTTTTTCATTGTCATCTCCGTCGGTCTGACTAATAGTTCTGCTAAACGAAATATTGTTGGTTATTTGGTGATGAAGATTTACGAGATTAAAAAAGGTGGTTTCAAATTGTTGAGTAAACAATGTCTTATTTTGTTGATCAAGTATTACTCTACTCTCTTTAAGCTCATTTTTCTGAGATTTGTAAGTTAGGTATAACAATATGAACGCTGATATTGATAAAAAGGGTGCAGTGACACCGCCAATAAAATCACCTAACTCATTGTAGTTTCCAATTTCAATTCTGTAGTCTAAAATCGACAATCCATTTAGCTTAAAATAAGGAATGAATATGGATATTAGACCGAGTAATAATAGTAATACTGCCAGATTTAAACCCCAGTCTTTCTTCATTTATATTTATGTTGAAAGTTCAATTAAAGTTGCGCACAACGGTTAGCAGCTTTGCGTTCGGCAGGATATTTGAAAAGCGTCCAGCCCGGAATTGCTGCCGGTGTAAGTTACAAAAGTTGAAAATATGTTTTACTGTTCAATATTGTTCGGTCAGCCGGATATGTAGCTGATAGTTGTATTGCCGGTGAGTATTTATTCATCACCCCTGCTGACGTAAAACTGAATGTTGGTTGCAGGCTTCACTCTGTAGAACGAATTTTTTTTTCTGTTTCAGCATCGTAACGAAAGTCTCTCTTTGTAATGTCGTAAAGTAAAATTTCTAATTCTTCAAACTCCCATGAATAAATATCCTGCCCAAAAGAAATCAATTCACCATCATAGTCAAATGCTATACGATTGTCACCATGCATTTCATTAATGACTTGTTGTTCAGTTTGAAAGCCTAAATAGTCAAATGTCTGTCCAGCGAGTGGATGTTTTGTTAACTCAGGTTTTCCAAGGTGTCGAAAATTAGATATTCTAGAAATATTAAATGAAGTTTGATTATTTTTTAGAACCCCTGTTTTTATGAGCTTAAATTCTTTATTGGTCACATAAATTTTTTCTGACATCAAAGTTTTATGTAGGAAACGATAAGCAGCTATGTAACAAACCGCTACGAAGAATAAAACAAATAACATAAGTCCCGCTCCCATTATTTCGTTTAAAATTACCCAAAGAAAAATTGTCCCGGCAAAAAAGAATGAAACAAAATAAAAGAGATACAGGATTTTTGATCTATCACCAAAACGTTTGTTGAGTAAAATAAGCTTTCCGTCTTTATAATCTTTAACTTTCATGGTGTATCAGTTTGGGCTTGCAACCAACGGTTTGGGTATTGCCGAAGGCGGGAATTTTTAGCACAAAAGTTCAATCGAAGAACGAAAATTGAACCTTGTACAAATGTCCAATCGAAGCCGTTCGGCCCCGCTTTTGGCAATACCTTGTTAGCAGTAGTAGTTTCAGTCTTTGAACTCATTTCCGCCCACATAAAGGTCAAAGCTTATTGATAATTTTAAATCATTCATTCTTCTTATGTCGTCTGCGTCAATATTGTGTCCGCCAATCATTCCGTTTGCGTTATGAATGTCCATTGCAACTTGAATATAGCCATTTGCATTGTCCACAAGCCTTTTTATTCCGTCTTTGTCCTGCTCCAAAAAATCAAGTAGCTTTTTCAGTTTGTCTTCAAACTCATCAGGTTCTGGGTTAGGCAAAATTTCGAAATTGCTAAAAGTATGATTTGACTTTCCTGTTTTTCTTAGGTCACCTTTATTCCAGAATTCAGTTGGTGTCAATTTAGTCATTGTTTTTAATTCGACTGCTGTAAGGGTTTCAGATGTCGCCTTAAAGTAAACTCTATGGAATGCTTCTGTCCCAATACCTGTAATTTCACTTGTCGTGGTATTTATATAAACTGCAAAATAAAATCGCTCGTCAAGTACCGGTAAGTATGCAATAATATAGTTGTCTTTGGTTTCACGGTCAATGCGGTCAACTTTTAGTTTGTTGTCAACGTAAATTGGACTATGAATTTCAAGATACTGTTCCGTCACCCCAAGTGTCTTGTCCTTGAATTCTTTTTCTATAAGTTCTATGGCTTCTTGGTCGGTCATACTATTACTGCTAACGGGTTAGGTATTTGCGATGTGGCGGAACTAGTATTCCTTCTGCTAAATGTATTACAAAAGCCCGATAGCTGCAAATGGCTTAGTGTTTGATTTCTAGCCGCCATATCGCTAAATACCGTGTTGGCAGCTGTGTAGAGTCCACCGATGGATCGGTAATCTTCTGTTTTGGGTCATGCTTGTTTAGTCAACAGATAACTGTAAAAAAATGGCTGCTCATAATAGTCGCCGTGTGTTAGCCGTTGTCAACATCCAAACCAAGAATCGATCTCATTATATAGCAAAAAAAAGGCGATTTGCAGACCTGGCTGTTGATATTTGTCGCGCGTTGGCCTTA
Organism: Agriterribacter sp.; assembly: GCA_037190905.1. Lineage (GTDB taxonomy): Bacteria > Bacteroidota > Bacteroidia > Chitinophagales > Chitinophagaceae > Agriterribacter. Next base: position 5,516 of record JBBCKG010000016.1, read on the forward strand.
TAATTTTCCTTGTTTCTTATATTCTTTTCTTTTTTCTTCTTTCTTCTTTCTCGTCCAGTCAGCCTGCCTCTAAAGCCTGTTTCCAACTGAAGTGTTACTTAAATCTATAACCGATACGAAAGAAGCGTAGGAAAGTCTATAGGTATTTGGTCGCTCAAAGCAAGCCATTTTTTACTGTCACCTAAAGATATTCTTCGATGTCATTCGTTTTGAAAACAGAAAACTGTCGCTCAATAGTTGTTCATGGTCTAACCTACAAGATACTCCCGGTCAGAAAAATTTCAGCCAGTCCGAACCGACGGCATAGCTGCCAACGGTTTGGGGCTTTCTGCTGTGCTGATATTCTGTGATTCTTCCAGCCCGAATTTAAGCCAATAATGTTAATGATGTTAAAGATATATTCTTTTGTTGGTCAGCGTACATTCAGCCGGAACTGAAGCTGATTAGCAATATAGTGTAGATGTTTTATACATCAGCTAGCATAGCAGTAAAACCCAATGTTGTACGCATACCAAATTAGCTTTTATGTTGCCACTCTATGTATCATAAGTTGGCTGTTCAGTTTGTTCATCTGATGGTAACCAACCATTATTTATTTTTTCAATCAAACTCTTAATTTGGCTTTCAACTCCTTGTTTTGTAAAGTCAATACAAACTACTTTATCTGTGATTAAATATTCGTCATTTATGGTTGCATAAGCAAGAGTTGTAGCAAACCAAAAGCCTTCACCAAATTTTCGATGGAAAGTTGTCATTGGCGTTTTGTCAAAATCCGCTGGCTCGCCAGTTCTTTCTTCTTTTTGAGTCTCTCTCCAAGCAATTTCTTGGTCGAAATAATCTTCTGTTTTCGAGCCAAGTTGCCCTGTACTGCAAGTGTAGCTTACCCCATTGTCAAGGCACTTAATTATTGTGTCGTTCAATAAATATTCGTCTTCTTTATCAGCGATAGTAAAAGCTATCCAATTATTTAAAGGTAGTTGCGAATGCCAACTATTCTCAACTCGAATGTTGAAATAAATAATCTGTCTATCGTTTATATTCCCTAGTATTTTCATAGTTGGCAAAATGTCGATTATAAGGTTGCGTACAACGGGCTGCAGCTTTGCGAAGGTTGGGCATTTGAAATTATTCAGCCTACGCTTATGCTCCAGCTTAATAGAGGTTTAAAGTTATAGTTTTATTATGTCAGCCCAACTTTTGCAAAACTGCATGTTATGCGTAGACAGGTTTGCAGCTACCGCAGCAAATTTATTCTGGCTGGCTTTACGAAGTTTAGCAACAGTCAGAACCTGTCGGAGTTTGGCTGGTAGAAGCTCCTTATTCTATTAGCAGCTTTCCCAGGTTCTGAATGTGCCTATTGTCGTAAATCCCTGATTTACGCAGTCGGCCTTTTGAATGTCAGGATGTCAAAAAGGCGATGGAAGAGCCTTTCAGACAGCAGCTAAGGCTAATTCCTTCCTTTTTATTTTTTCCCTGCTCTTTTTTATCACCATTGTCAATGTTATCCTTTTGGATACCACTAAAAGGGTATTGATTTTGTCTCTCAAAAAGGATAACTTAGTTAAAGTCGAAGAGCGCCTCTGCGATCTGAAAGCGAGCTTTCATCGACATCGTCGATCGACTTTAAAGACTATCCAGAGGATGTCTTTTTCAATGGTGATAAGCTGGTGCTTAATAAAAAGGAAGCTGCTATATCTGATCGCTGCTGGATAGACATCCTGCAAAACCTGCAAAGCTTGCGCATGAAGCTTCTACGACAAATTACGCATAACTCATAAATATACGAATATCCCTTCTTTCGTATTTTTTGTCTGATTGTTGTAATTGAATGATTTATGGGTATTGTTCCTAAAGCAGCGGGTTTCGCAAATACGATTCCTGTTAACCGTGTGTAAGCGTTTATAATCGTTTGCACGCGACTGGTAACCCATAGCTTCGCCTCCTCAGTCCCAGGTGCATATCTGCAGTTGTCTGCTGTACACGCAAAGACATCCTATTCCGGGCACAATGCCGGAATCATCAAAAGAAAGCCACTAAAACTATTGCTGCAGGTTCATGGGTAGTGGCAGGTCTGGCTGCATCTGCTGGCCAGACAGGCTATCGAATAAGAAAGGATCAAAAAGTCATCCCAAGATAAAGTGTTTTTTAATAATATCAAAAAAATGATATGCGTTTTGTCGTACTCCCGGAATTAGGTTATTGGTTACGCGCTTTGGGTTGTTGAATGTATAGAATGCCCCGGGCCGGGGTGCTGATAACACTCTTTTCATTTATCGGTACGCCATGCGTTGTATGTTTCAGGTCGCCGGTAACCCGGTATGCTTTACCGCCGCTAACCGTTTATTCCTTAATGATCATGCGCATCCACGCTGTTCAGCCGGGCATTCAGAAAGTAGGCTCCTTTTACTACAATCCGGGTGTTGGGGGGCACGTCCTTTACAAATGTAACTGCCGTATAACCCATATCCGATACCCCTTTCACTACTTCTATCTTTTCGAAGCTGGCTATTTCGTCTGTCGCTGCTGTTGACGGATGTGTTGTATGGGCGTGTTCGTGTTCGTGCTGGTCTGTTTCTGTTGCAGGGCGCTGGTCGGTTTCCATAAATACATAGTATTTTCCGTCGGCTTCTACGATGGCTTCATTCGGTACGGCGGGGGTGGTGCTTTTATCGAGACTAACGATACCGGTTATGTTCATGCCGTCGATCAGGCCGTTTTTGTTGCCGGTTACGTTGCAGTGAATAGCGACCGTTTTGCTGTCGTTTTCAAACGAGGAGCCGATGCTGTATATTTCGGCGTCGTATTCGCGGGTAGGGTTGTTGGTGAGGGTGAAATGTATGACCTGCCCGATTTTCATTTTGGGTAAATCTTTTTCAAATACCTGTAAGTCCAGGTGCAACGATCCGTTGTCTACTATTTCTGCTATAGGCGTTGTTGCATCCACATAGCTGCCTATACGTGCGAATACATTGCTTACCGTGCCGCTGATAGGGCTGCGTACAGCCAGTGATCGGTTCAGCAGGGTGGGGGAGAAGCTGGATGGGGCTATGCCCATCAGCGCCAGTTGCTCCCGCAGCGAGGTCAGCCGGGTGCGGAGGTTGTTCAGTTCGGTTACGGCTGTTTGCAGGTTCTTTTTTGCACCTGCATTGCCTTCATTCAATGTGGCCTGACGTTCCATTTCCTGCTCGGCGAGCAATATCCTGCTTTCCGTGGTCAGGTATTCTTCCTGTAGTTGTATGAACTGCGGGTTTTCGAGGGTGGCTACCAGTTGTCCTTTCTTCACATTGTTACCTATTTCCACATGGAGGGTTTTCACTACGCCGCCATAAAGTGCAGTAGCATTTCCCTTGTTGTTGTTGGGTACGCGCAGCATTCCGTTGGCTTTGATGGTAGCGGTTAACTCTTTGTGTTCCACGTCTCCCAACTGGAGGTCTATTGCTTTTGCCTGTTGTCCCGTTATGGTGGCAACGGTTGCTATGGATGGTTCGTCGTTGCTATGCGTTGGAGCTGTATCGGTGGGCACTGTTGCCGCTTGTTCTCCGCAGGATGCCAGGAGAATGCTCCACCCGAAAAACAGATTTCGTATATGTTGTTTCATCATGCTTTAGTTATTATTGATGTAATCGAACTGTATTACCGCCTGGTTGTACTGGTTGAGTACCTCGAGGTAGTTTTGGCGCATATTGACGGCCTGCCCCAGAAACTGGCTCATTTCTGCAAAACTGATTTCACCCGAGCGATAGCTGAGGGTGGCTGCATGAATGATTTCTTCGGCTTGTTTCCGCCCCGTGCTTTCGTAAAATGCCAGCATACTGCGGTATTTTTCAATATTGGTAAGGGCATTTTTTTGCAGGGTTTCGATTTGCTGCATCTGGTAGGCTAACTGCTTTTCCTGCACTTCTTTTTCTGCACCGGCTACCCGCACCCTGTTTTTATAGGCGCCTGCTCCGAACAGGGGGATGGCGGCGGTGACAGAAAATCCGGTAAACGGATCCGGGGCGCCCCAGAGGCGCTGGCTGAAGAAGCGTCCGGAAAATTCAGGGCGGTTGCTGTTTTTCCATACCCTGATGTTGGCATCCGCAATATTGATATACTGTTGTTGCAGTTGCAGCAGGGGATGCGGGTTGTTTTTCGCGGTTTCGACTTTTATTTTGTTGAGCGGTGTGTTTTCCGGCAACATCCATTCGTTACGGTTCAGCAACAGCATCAGCCGTTGCTGCTGCACGTTCATATCGCTGCTATTTTGTTGCAGCAGGGCCTGCATTTCTTTCATCCGTGCTTCCGCGGCTATCTTGTCCAGCCCCGGCACGTCGCCTGCTTTTAACCGGATTTCGGTGGCATTGTTCAGCGCGGTATAGATACTGTCGAGCTGTTGCAGGAGGTGCAGCCGATCCTGCAGGTACCATAGCTGGTAATACGTGCTGCGTACATCTCTTTTAATGATGGCCTGCAGCGATACTTTGTTGAGCGACGCATATGCCAGTTGTTCTTTGAAATACCGGCTGCGTGCCGTATACAGTCCCGGCCATGCAATGCTCTGCGTGATGCCTATCTTGAGTATGCCCCTGGTGTCGCCCGGACGCATATCTTCATTTTCTGCAAACAACGCAGTTTTAGGAATTTCGTGGGCGGTGCCTACCATGTAGGTGGCGGCTTTTATTTCGGCATCGTTTACGTACAACTGCTGATTGTTTTGCATGGCCGTATCCAATGCGGCCGGCAGTGTAATGCGCTGTTGATCCTGTGAAAAGGCGGCTCCTGCTAACAGTAATAAGAGTACGCTGAATAGTGGTTTCAATTGTTGCATGTTTTTCTTTTTTACACCCGACTGCTGTATGATATACAGCAGGGGCAATACAAACAGGGTGAGAAATGTTGCCGATACCAGGCCTCCGATCACGACGGTGGCCAGCGGTTTTTGCACTTCGGCGCCTGCTCCTGTACTGATGGCCATCGGCAAAAATCCGAGAGACGCTACGGTGGCTGTCATCAGTACCGGGCGGAGCCGGATATGGGTGCCTTCCATCACCCGGTCGAGGGTATTCGTCCAGCCTTGCTTTTTAAGTCGGTTGAATGTACTGATCAATACAATGCCATTCAGCACCGCTACGCCAAACAATGCTATGAATCCGATCCCAGAACTGATGCTGAACGGCATTCCCCTCACAGCCAGGGCTATTACCCCGCCGATGGCGCTCATGGGGATGGCGGTGAAAATCAGCATGGCCTGCCCGAAAGAGTGGAACGTAAAATACAGCAATACAAAAATCAATAACAGGGCTGCCGGTACGGCTATCATCAGGCGTTGATTGGCTTTCTGCAGGTTCTCAAACTGTCCGCCGTAGGTGAAATAGTAGCCGGGGGGTAGTGAAACGGTTTCCAGTTGACTCCGGATATCTTCCACTACCGAGGCCACATCTCTGCCGTCTACGTTGAATCCGATGACGATCCTGCGCTTTCCGGCTTCCCGACTGATCTGAGCGGGGCCTACCCTGTAATTGACAGCGGCTACCTGCGACAGTGGTACCTGGTTGCCGGTCTGCGTGGGGATCATCAGGTTTTGTACATCGTCTATACTGGTGCGATAGGCGCTGTCGAGCCGCACCACCAGGTCAAAGCGGCGTTCGTTTTCAAATACCTGCCCGGCTGTTTTTCCGGCAAAGCCGGCACTCAGTACGCTGTTGACGTCCTGCACGGTAATGCCGTAATTGGCCAGCCGGGTGCGATCGTATTCCACATGTATCTGAGGCAAACCGCTGATCCGTTCCACCTGCGGTTGTGTTACACCTTTGGTCCGTTGTATGATCTCGCTTACAGACTGCGCGTAGGCGAGCAGGGTGTCGGGATTTTCTCCAAATATTTTAACGGCTACATCCTGCCGTATGCCTGTCATCAGCTCATTAAAGCGCATTTGAATCGGCTGATTCTTTTCAAAGAACACGCCGGGGATGGTTTCCAGTCGCCGGCTGATTTCATCGGCGAGCTGATCGTAGCGCTTCTTTTGTTTCCATTCTTTTGGAGGCTTCAGTATAATCATCAGGTCGGTAGCTTCCGGTGGCATTGGGTCGGTGGGAACTTCTGCCGATCCGGTTTTGCCCACCACCATTTTCACTTCGTCGAACTCCCGGGCTATGCGCGATGCCTGCATGGAGGTTGCTATGCTCTGGCTCAGCGAACTGCCTGGCGGTAATATGCAGTGAAATGCGAAATCGCCTTCCTGCAACTGGGGTATAAACTCGCCGCCCATGTTCCTGAAAAGTAACAGGCTGATGCCGAAGAGCAATACCGTTGCTGTGATGATGCTGTACTTTATCCTGATGGCTTTTTGCAACAGGGGCCGGTACCAGCGTTGCAGCCGGGCGATCATTTTATCTGAAAAGCCATCTGCCTTTTGCGGTTTTTTAGACAGGCAGAGCGCGCTCATCATGGGTATATACGTCATAGACAAGATCAGGGCGCCGAGGATGGCGAAGCCTACGGTTTGTGCCATGGGGGTAAACATTTTACCTTCTATGCCTGTCAGCGTCAGAATAGGGATGTATACAATCAGGATTATGATTTCGCCGAAGGCGGCGCTGTGCCGGATGCCTGACGCTGCTACAAACACTTCTTCATCCATTTCCTGCTGGCTGAGTGGCCGGTTGTTTTTCCGAACGGCCAGGTGGTGCAGGGTGGCTTCCACAATGATCACCGCTCCATCTACGATGAGCCCGAAGTCGATGGCGCCCAGGCTCATCAGGTTGGCGCTGATGCCGAACACGTTCATCATGCCGAGGGCAAACAACAGCGAGAGTGGTATGGCGGAGGCCACAATCAGACCGGCGCGCAGGTTGCCAAGAAACAACACTAGTACGAATATGACAATCAGTGCACCTTCTACCAGGTTTCTTTCCACCGTACTGATAGCGCGCTGTACAAGGTCTGTACGATCGAGGAAAGGCTCTATTACAATATCTTCGGGAAGCGACCGCTGTATGACAGGAATTTTTTCGCGGATCCGTTTTACCACTTCATTGCTGTTGGCACCCTTCAGCATCATCACCACGCCGCCTACCGCATCCACTTCGCCGTTGTACGTCATAGCGCCGTATCGAACTGCATGCCCAAACTGCACGGTGGCCACATCTTTGATAAAAATAGGCACGCCACTGGATGTATTTTTAATGGCAATATTGGCGATATCTTCCAGGGTAGTTACCAGCCCTAAGCCCCGTATAAAGTAGGCGTTGGGCTTTTTGTCGATGTAGGCGCCGCCGGTGTTTTCATTGTTTTTTTCCAATGCGGTCACCAGCTCCGGTATGCTTACGCCCATGGCTTTCAGCCGGTTGGGGTTTACTGCTACCTCGTACTGTTTCAGTTCGCCCCCGAAGCTGTTTACTTCGGCTATGCCTTCTGTTCCGTACAACTGCCGGGCCACTATCCAGTCCTGCATCGTGCGCAGCTCTTTGGCATTGTATTTATGTTCGCTGCCTTCCCGGGGATGCAGTATGTATTGGTATACTTCGCCCAGCCCCGTGCTTACGGGTGCCAGTTCGGGTGTGCCGATGCCTGCGGGTATGTTTTCCACCGCTTCTTTCAGCCGTTCATTGATCAGTTGCCGTGCGAAATAGATATCCTTTTTTTCTTTAAATACCACGGTGATGACTGATAAGCCGAAGCGTGAAATGCTTCGCACTTCTTCTATATCGGGTATATTGGCGATGCTTTGTTCTATGGGGAATGTAACCAGTTGCTCTACTTCCTGCCCGGCAAGGGAGGGACAAACCGTGTATATCTGTACCTGGTTGTTGGTAATATCAGGAACGGCGTCTATAGGAAGTCTGGATGCGCTCCATATGCCCCATACAGCGAGCGCCAGCGTCATAGTACCAATCAACCATTTGTTTTTGATACTGAATCGTATGATATAATCTAACACTTTCGATAGTTAAGCTATTAACAATAGAGGAACAGCAGGGGTATGCTATGGCATACTTGCTTATACACATGCCGCCGGCTTTATAAAAGCCAGGCTATGATGGCAGGTGAGTATATTGTTACAGCATTGCTTTGGGAGGTTGCCAGATATTGCCGTAGTAGTCGGCAGTGTGGGAGATATCGCGGAAGATGGTTTTTTTCTCTACGAAGTATTCGGGGGTGCGAAGGGCTTCTTCCAGGCTGAAATTATAAACAGCTATATTAATGCTGCAACAGGCGCAATGACAGAAAGGAGTACAGTTATCGTCCTGGTCTTTATTGTGATCGTGATTGTCTGTTTGCTCCACGATCGCATTGTCTTCACAATTGTTAACGGCATCACTACAGGGCGCGAGCGACAGCGCCACCAGGTACAATGCCCATATCAGTGTTAACAATTTCATGGCGGTAAAGTTATATAATAATGGCGTGCAATGGTATTGCATTCCGCACTTTGTTGTTATTAACGTATACTAGTGGTTTCTATTTTGCAATTGCTCCCTGCAGTAGGCATTGAAAGCTGCTTCGTCTATATCGCCGGATTCGGGCTGTACTTCTCTTTGAGTAATTCGATTATTCATAAAATCCAGCGTAAGCAGACCGTCTCTGAGCATCACGTTGGTGAATGCTTCCCAGCCGTATTTTTTTTTGAAAAAAGTATGTACAACGATGCCTTCATCCGAAATAGCAACGGTGAGCGGTTGCCTGGCCCGGCGGTCCATTACCATAAACAGTATGAAAACCAGGGCTATCCACCGCATACCAGGAACGAGCAGCCATACAACAGCGGTGGTGAGCAAGGGAAGGTGAACAGGAAGCGGCTGTTTTTTCCCTGGTAGTATTGCTGGTGCCAGCGCCAGCAGCGGTATGAGAAAAGAAGCCGGGAAGAGTGCGTTTGCAAACTGCTGGTGAAGGTAACTGTAAAAAACAAAGAACACCCAACTGATCAGGCAAAGGGATACACTCACGGCATTGATGTGCGCTTTTTTTTGCTTCCTGAGCACGATGAGCTTATACCTGAGCGCTGCTTTTTGCTTTTGATCAGTCATTGACTGTGTGGTTTTTGAAATATACGATAAGGCATGCGATACCAGAGCGAGGCAAAATTAGGTATTTGTACATACCGGGCAAGGCTTCTTTGAGCAAGGCGCTGTTGACCGGTGGTAGAGGATAAGCGCATAGGGCGTGATGTCGTCGCCACAACAGCATGCAATACGCTTTCCGGAGCAGCATGAGGAGAAATTTGCTGAAACATAGCCGGAAATAGTGCACTTTCTCCCCGCCTGCGGGGAGCTGAAAGCGCGTTTGGTTGTTGAGCTGGCGTTCGGTTGAACGTGAACGCAGGTTTATACGCTTATATAAACAAACGGTGGGGATAGCAAGCGGAAGTTACACGCTTTAATACCCGGAGTATATGTCAACGGTCAGTACAGGATTGATTGCTTTCCTGATAATTTCTTCAGAAATATATTACAGTTGTTATCAGTTGCCCGTTGCACAAAAAGCAGTGGCAGAGGCCGACAGGACAAGCGTTTTCGTCTGTGACTAATGGAGAGGTTGCGCCCGAAAAAACAAGCGGGAGCGTTACCGGCAGCAGCTCTTTCTTTTATGTTTCCGATTTTTTTATATATTGTACCATCATTTGAAAAAATAATTTTATATGAGTATCCGATTGCGTTATTTATCCGGTGCATTATTGACGCTTGCTGTGGCAGGCGTTCATGCACAAACCGCGCCCCGGGATGGAGATCCCAAACTGACAGAATACTGGGAACCCGCCGTGAGGGTTATTTCTCCCGGCAAAACCAATGCAGAAGTGCCTTCCGACGCTATTGTATTGTTTGATGGTAAAGATGCCTCCAAATGGAAATCGCAGCAAGATGGGGGCGCTGTTAAATGGAAGGTGGCTGATGGCGCCATGACTGTTGTAAAAGGTACAGGCGGCATCACTACTAAGGAAAGTTTTGGCGATTGTCAGTTGCACATCGAATGGCGTACCCCGGCTGAGGTGAAGGGCGAAGGGCAGGGCAGGGGCAACAGCGGCATATTCTTTATGGGTAAATATGAACTGCAGGTGCTGGACAATTATAACAACCGCACCTACGCAAACGGACAGGCGGCCAGTATTTACAAGCAAACCCCGCCGCTGGTGAATGCATCGCGCGGTCCGGGCGAATGGCAGACGTACGATGTTATTTTTACAGCGCCCATATTTGCAGAAGACGGTACTGTGAAAGCGCCTGCAAGGATTACGGTTTTTCACAATGGTGTATTGGTGCAAAACAATACGCCGATCTGGGGCACTACCCAGTATATAGGCATACCGCATTATGAGAAGCATGGTAATAAAGAGCCTATTTCTCTGCAGGATCATGGCGATCCGGTATCATTCAGGAACATCTGGATCCGGCCGCTGTAAGCAGGTACCGGTCCATATATAAAATTTTTAAGGCTGCCATCGGCAGCCTTAAAAATTTACGAACAACCCATTATAAGCCTAGAGATTTGGCTGCGGAGTATAACGGAGGTAAGGTTTTACCACGTTTACCCCTTTGGGGAATTTTTTAATAGCATCTTCTGTAGATACTGCCGGCACCACAATTACATCTTCTGTAGCGTTCCAGTCTGCCGGGGTAGCCACACTGTAATCTGCGGTAAGTTGCAGAGAATCAATTACACGCAGTACTTCATTGAAGTTTCTGCCGGTAGAAGCCGGATAAGTGATGGTGAGTTTCACCTTTTTATCGGGGCCTATTACAAACAGGGAACGAACGGTAAAGTTCTCAGATGCATTCGGGTGAATCATGCCATATGCAGTAGACACTTTTCTTTCCGGATCAGCTATGATAGGGAATTTCAAATCTGTGTTCTGTGTTTCGTTGATATCTTTGATCCATCCTTCGTGTCTGTCTAATGTATCTACGCTCACTGCCAGCACTTTTACATTCCGCTTGGCAAACTCTTCCTGTAATTGCGCTGTTCTGCCCAGTTCTGTGGTACAAACAGGTGTATAATCAGCAGGGTGAGAAAACAATACACCCCAACCGTCGCCTAAATATTCATAAAAATCAATCTTGCCCGCACTGGTTTCAGCGGTAAAATTTGGCGCAATGTCACCTAAACGCAAACTCATAGTACTTTTATTTGATGTGGTTAAAAATATGGAGCACAAAGATATTGATTTCCTACTAATATTGTGGACTATCCGCTTTATTTTTTTTCCCGGAGGGTCTTTCCCCTTGCCAGGGCGGCGCTTCCGAAGCGGTTTTTTACGGCGTCTATGGCCTTGTAAAGATCTGTCTTTTTTTGTGTGTTTTCGAACAGGTTGGTTTGGAGAGCTTCGCCTGTGAGTTCGCTGAACCGGACGCCCAGCAGCCTTACCTGCTCTCCGGGCCGGTACAGCTTATGAAACAGCGATTTTGCCACAGGTATCAGTTCGTCGTCGTAGAAAGTATAGGGTATCGACACCTGGCGCGACCTGGTTTCGAAATCTGCATACCGTATTTTAACGGTTACGCATCCGGTCATTTTATCTTCCTGCCGCAATTCGAAGCTGTTTTTTTCCGTCATGCGCATCAGTTCTCCCAGCAGGAATGCGGTATCGGCGGTGTTGGCTTCGAAGGTATTTTCGGTGGATATGGATTTGGCTTCGTGGTAGGGCGTTACTGCTGCATTATGTCGCCCGTGGGCTTTGTGCCACAGTTCCGTTCCGTATTTTCCCAGTAGCTGTACCATCTCCTTTTCGCTGCGCTGTGTAATATCGCCTATGGTGCGTATGCCGGCGTGCAGCAGGTGATCATAGGTTTGTTTGCCTATACCGGGTATGGTATTTACGGGCAGTGGTGCCAGGTACGCCTGCTCCATTCCGACGGGCACCTGTATACAGCCATTGGGCTTGGCTTCGTTGGTAGCAATTTTGGCGACCATCTTGCTGGAGGCTATGGCAAATGAGATGGGCAGTCCGGTTTTTCCGGTAATTTCATTGCGAAGGTCCATCGTCCATTGCCAGGGGTTGAACCAGGTATCCATCCCACTCAGGTCGAGGTAAAACTCGTCGATGGAGGCTTTCTCAAACAAAGGTGCGCTGGAAGCAATGATATCAGTGACCATGCGCGAGTAACGGCTGTACTCGCCACGGGTGCCTTTTATAACGGTGGCCTGCGGACAAAGCCGCAAAGCGGTGGCAATAGGCATGGCAGAATGTACGCCGAATTTCCGTGCTTCGTAGCTACAGGCTGCTACCACGCCCCGCTCTTTGCTGCCACCCACAATCAGGGGCTTGCCTTTCAGCGTTGGGTCTCGTATACATTCTACCGATACAAAAAAGGCATCGAGATCAAAATGTGCTATAATGCGTGCCCGGTTCATCCAAACAACTTACTTTTGCCCGCAGCGGGTAATAGCTGCATACGCGCTGCAAATTATTCAAAAGGTATAATTATTTTTGTTACATGGGAAGAATATTTGAAGTTAGAAAGTCAACCATGTTTGCCCGTTGGGACAGAATGGCCAAACAGTTTACACGTATCGGTAAGGAAATAGCCATCGCCGTAAAAGCCGGCGGCCCCGATCCTGCCACCAATCCCGCCCTGCGGCGCTGTATTCAAAACGCCAAAAGCGTCAACATGCCGAAAGACAGGGTAGATGCAGCCGTTAAAAGAGCGCTGGGCAAGGAGATGGAAAATTATGATGAAATTTTGTATGAAGGATACGCACCACATGGGGTAGCTGTATTGGTGGAAACGGCTACCGACAACCATGTAAGAACCGTAGCCAATGTAAAAAGCCATTTCAATAAAGGCGGTGGCGCCCTGGGTACCAGCGGAAGCGTTGCTTTTCAGTTTAAAAAAATGGGGGTGTTTAAAATGAATCCCCAGGGGTTGAACGCCGATGACCTGGAACTGGAACTGATTGATTTCGGATTAGAGGAGCTCGGGGAAAGCACCGGCGAAAACGGGGAAGAGGTACTGGTGATACGTTGCGGGTTTACCGATTTCGGTAATATGCAAAAAGCACTGGAAGAAAAAAATATTCACCCCCTCAGTGCGGAGGTGGAGTGGATACCCTCTACTACAGTAGAACTTCCGGAAGAACAGGCGCAGGAAGTGCTGAAACTGGTAGACAGGCTGGAGCAGGATGAAGACGTTCAAAAAGTGTTTCACAATCTTCAGTAAAATACATTTGCAGCGATGGTAACCTATGAACAGATTTTTGAAAACAACAAAAAGTGGATCGCTTCCAGAACGGCAGAAGACGCCGATTTTCTGAACAAGCTTTCCAGAGACCAGACGCCGGATTATCTGTACATCGGTTGCAGCGACAGCCGGGTACCGGCCAATGAAATCATGGGGCTCGAGCCCGGAGAGGTTTTTGTACACAGAAATGTGGCCAACCTGGTTTGTTCCATCGATATCAACGTGATGTCGGTGATCAACTATGCCGTCAGGCATTTAGGGGTGAAGCATATCATTGTCTGCGGCCACTACAACTGCGGTGGTGTAAAAGCCGCTATGCAGCCCCGTGATCTGGGTATACTCAACCCCTGGCTCCGCAACATAAGAGATGTTTACCGATTGCACAAAGACGAGCTCAATGCCATTTCGGATGAGCATGAACGGTACAACCGGCTGGTGGAACTGAATGTGCAGGAGCAATGTGTAAATGTGATTAAGCTGGCCAGCGTGCAGCAGGAATACAATAAAAAAGGCTATCCCACGGTGCACGGGTGGGTATTTGATCTGAAAACCGGTTTGTTGAAAGACCTGCATCTCAATTTCGACCAGATACTCAAGGATATTCAGGAGATATACCGCCTGACGGATGACTAGTTCGTGCTTTTTCTTTCGTATGGGTGTTCACCGCTGCTTCTTTTTCGAAATCTTACCGTAGCATACAGGTGTTGCAGGCACAAAATTGTGCCGCATTGTCTCATTTTTTAATGATGGCCAGCGCGTCTTTCTGCGTTTAAATACTTATTTTACAAGCTTATTTGCGGATTACGCATTTGCTAATATATCTTTTGGCCCTGGGGCTTTTATTATGAAGAAATTGTTATTGTCCGTTGTTTTATTCGTATCTGTATTTTCGGCTTTTTGCCAGTTGCCGGAAACCTATACCAGCTCCGAAATATTACTCCGGCTGAAAAAGCTGCACGTATACGGCAGTGTTTTATACATAGCTGCGCATCCGGACGACGAGAATACCCGACTGCTGGCTTACCTGGCCAAGGGAAGGTTATACAAAACCGGTTATCTCAGTCTTACCCGTGGCGATGGGGGACAAAACCTCATAGGAGAGGAGCAGGGCAGCGAGTTGGGGTTGATCCGTACCCAGGAGCTGCTGGCAGCCCGCAAGCTGGATGGTGCTGAACAGTTTTTCACCCGCGCCTACGATTTTGGTTTTTGTAAAACAACCGATGAGGCGCTGGCTACCTGGGGAAAAGAAGAAATACTGAGTGATGTGGTACGGGTGATCCGGAAATTTCAGCCTGATATCATTATCACGCGGTTTCCGCCGGATAGCCGGGCCGGACATGGTCATCATTCCGCTTCTGCCGTGCTGGCTCAGGAAGCTTTTGCGGCCGCTGCCGACGCTGCCCGCTTTCCCGAACAATTACAGGACGGACTGCACCCCTGGCAGGCAAAACGCCTGCTATGGAATACATTCAATTTCGGATCTACCAACACGCAGAGCGAAGATCAGTTTAAAATAGAAGTGGGCGGGTTCAATGCGCTCCTCGGTAAAAGCTACGGAGAAATAGCTGCGGAAAGCAGAAGTCAACACAAAAGCCAGGGTTTCGGCATTGCTGCACAAAGGGGGAATGCTTATGAATATTTTATTACATCAGGCGGACCTGCTCCTGAAAATGATCTGATGGATGGTATTGATACTACCGTGGCAAGAACAGGTATCGCTAAGAACAGCGTACATACCATACAGCAACTCACCGATAGCATTATTCATTCGTTTGCACATGAGTCGCCGGAAAAATCGGTGCCGGGGTTGGTTAGATTGTACTCCATGCTTACACAGCAGGCTGGCGCTGCGCACTGGATGAAACAAAAGGCTGCGGAAGTGTATAAGCTGATAGAAATCTGTTCGGGTATTTATTTCGAAGCTACGGCAGATGTCCCCTATGTAGCTGCAGGTGATTCGTTGCAGATACAGGTGGCGGTAGTGAATCGGGGCCATCTCCGGATCAACGCTGCCTCCTCCAATTATACAGACGATCTGCCATCGCCGCTGCCGGTGAACCAGGTAATCACCAGCCGCCGGAAAATATTTATACCGGTGAATGAAAAAATATCGCAACCGTACTGGTTGGAAGAAGGACGAAACGAGGGGCGGTTTATTGTAAATAAGCCGGAACTGATCGGACTCCCGGAGGCACCACCTGCTTACAGGGTTACCCTCAATATAGAAATAGGCAACCGTTTTTTTATTTTTACAAAACCTGTAATGTATAAATATACCGATCCGGTAGACGGGGAAGTATACCAGCCTTTGGTAATAACACCTGCCGTATCCCTGCATCAAACACCCGGACTGGTTTTTACCAGGCTCAATAAGCAGGCTCCCAGCCAGATCAGGCTGAACGTTACGGCGCTGACGCCTCTGGAAAACGCCAGGGCAGCCTATCACCAGTTTCAATACGACCGGCAAAAGCTGGTTACCAATCCGGTAAAGGAAGATACCGCATTAACCCTGCAAAAGAACCAGGTGAAAACCTATACCATCGATACCGAGGCGTTGCTGAAGAATACCAGAGAGAAAGACCTTCGTTTTTTTGCAGACCTCCGTACACCGTACAAAGAACGGTCGCAAAGCTATACCATACGCAGAATCAGTTATAAGCACATACCTACCATTACCTATTTTTACATCAATAAAGTACAGGTAGTAGACGAGCCCGTTGCCACCGTTGGGCGAAAAATAGGCTATATACCCGGCGCTGGCGATTATATACCCGAGGCGTTGAAACTAATGCACTACGATGTAGTGCCACTGACGGAAAAGGAGGTGCTCTCGGGCAACCTTTCTCAATACGATGCCATTGTAACCGGCATCAGGGCATACAATATTCACGAATGGCTGGGTACAGCCTACGATTCGCTTATGAAATACGTGTACGATGGCGGCAACCTGGTGGTGCAGTACAATACCAGCAGTAGCCTGGGACCCCTGAAGAGCAGAATGGGCCCTTATGATTTTAATATCTCGCGGGCAAGGGTAACCGACGAAAACGCGGAGATGAAAATAGTGGCACCACGGCACGATATACTGAATTGGCCGAATAAAATAACGCCCCTCGATTTTAAAGACTGGACGCAGGAGCGCGGATTGTATTTTGCCGCCGATTATGCAAAGGAGTTTACAGCGCCTTTCACCGCCGCCGACGCCGGCGAATCGCAGCATGCAGGAAGCCTTATTACGGCCAATTACGGAAAAGGAAGGTTTACGTATACCGGTATTTCTTTCTTCAGGCAATTGCCCATCGGAAAAGGGTATCGGTTGTTTGCCAATATTGTGGCGAATCCAAAATATAAAAAATGACACAAAATAAAAAAAGCGATATCAGAAAAGGGCCTGCAACGGGAGTGATCATAGGCGTAGCCATGGGTATACTCGTCACCCTCGTGTTTAAAAAAGTGGGATATGGTATACTGATGGGTATTATTATAGCATTTTTATTGAGAAAAGCTTTTAAATAGATGGTTATGCCAGATAGAAACGACAAACCACCCCTGTTCGGCAAATGGAGTGCCTGGTATGCGCTGGTACTGCTTTTTCTGATAGCACAGATCGTACTGTTTATTTATTTCACTAAATACTTCTCATGAGTGGTATTGACTGGTTGGTATTGGTTGCCACGCTTGCCTTGATAGTGATATACGGGCTTTATAAAAGCCGCACTACCAAAAACCTCGAAGGTTATTTTCTGAGCAACAGAGAAATGCCCTGGTATATAGTATTGTTCAGCATCATGGGCACGCAGGCAAGCGCCATTACCTTTCTTTCAGCACCTGGCCAGGCGTATACCGACGGCATGCGGTTTGTGCAGTATTATTTCGGCCTGCCACTGGCTATGATTGTACTGTGCATCACTTTTGTACCCATTTTTCATAAGCAGAAGCTGTATACGGCTTATGAATTCCTGGAAAAACGGTTTGATGTTAAAACCAGAACGCTCACTTCTTTTCTTTTTCTGCTGCAGCGTGGACTCTCCACCGGTATCAGTATTTACGCGCCGGCCATTATTCTCTCGTCGCTGCTGGGATGGAATATCTACTGGACGAATATATTCATGGGTGGTATACTGATCATCTATACAGTAACCGGTGGCGCCCGTTCTGTAGCCTATACACAGCAGTTGCAACTGGTTATTATATTCTCTTCTATGTTTATTGCCGGCTGGCTGGTGGTAAAATACCTGCCGGAAGGCGTGGGATTGTTTGAAGCTATGAAAGTGGGTGGCGCTATGGGAAAAGTAAACATAGTAACCACCGGAATGAAAGAGGGCGGCGGATTCGACTGGAAAGACCGTTACAACCTGCTGAGCGGTATCATTGGCGGTTTTTTTCTGGCGCTCTCGTATTTTGGAACAGACCAGAGCCAGGTGGGCCGGTACCTAACCGCCAGGTCTATACGCGAAAGCAGAATGGGTTTGCTCATGAACGGTCTGGTGAAAGTGCCCATGCAGTTTCTGATACTGATGCTGGGCATACTAGTGTTTGCTTTTTACCAGTTCAACACCGCTCCGTTGTTTTTCAATAAAACCCAGGTAGATAAGGTGATGCAGTCTGGTCATGCAGCAACATTAGAAGTGTTGCAACAGGCTTACGATAAAGCCGATCAGGAAAAAACGGCGCTGCTCCGGTCCTTAGCAGCCGACGGAAGTTTTGAACTGACGGCTCAGGAAAAACAACAGCTATCCTCCATCAATCATCAGCGCGACAGCTTGCGTACTTCATTTAAACAACTGGTGCAGCAACCGGATATTGGCGGAGATGCAAACGATACCAACTATATTTTTTTAAGGTTTGTGATGGACTATCTGCCGCGGGGCCTGGTAGGGTTGCTGATCGCTGTAATCTTTATTTCGTCGTGGGGAAGCATCGCTGCGGCGCTTAACTCTCTTTCTTCCAGCACCATTGTAGACATCCATAAAAAGTTTATCAATAAAAATATGACGGATAGGGAAGATTACCGTGTTTCGAGGTATTACACATTGGCATGGGGGGTGTTTTGTATCATCGTAGCACAGTTTGCTTATAATATAGGCAACAGCCTTATAGAAGCAGTGAACATACTGGGTTCACTTTTTTACGGAGTCATCCTGGGTATTTTTCTCCTGGCATTTTATTGTAAATCGATCAAAGGCAGCGCCGTGTTCTGGAGCGCCATTCTTGGCGAAATGGTTATCATAAGTTTATTCATCCTGAATGAAAACAAAATCATTGATCTGAGTTTTTTATGGCTGAACGCAATCGGGGCCGTGGTTGTAGTAGGATTTGCCTATATATTGCAGGCATTTTCTTCCCGGAAATTAGCATAAATCAACGGGCAACGTTTATCGAAAGAATAAGGGTTTTCACCGATAATAACTTTCAACAAAGTTTTTGGCTGCTATCTTCACATTCGCATATCCTAAGAAGGGAAAGCCGATAAAACTGTAAGTATGAAAATCTACACTTTGTTGAGAGACAATCGCGAGTTAGGCTCGTTTACGTACGGAGAGCTGCTGCAAGTAAAATTGAAAAAAACCGATCTGCTATGGGTAGAAGGAGAAAGTCTGGTATGGAAGCATCCCTCGGAAATGACCGAATTTAAAGGGATCGTAGGCGAAGCAGCACTTACCGAAGGTACGGTAGTAAACAACCGTAAGGAAAAGCAAATCAGGTATTTCGCGTGGAAGTCGGCGCATACATTGCCTGTAGCAGAAGCGTTGCAAATGTATGCCTCAGCCCCGGATGCTTATCTGGCGGATATTCCAGGGGGATACGAATTCCTGCTGACCAGGTCCAATGCAGATGATATAGCAAACGGTATTATTTATGAATCGCTGGCTAAAGAGCAGGAACAACAAATGGAATATGGTTACGCCGTGCTGGGTACTACCCAGACGATTGATACCCGAGAAGCTGTAGCCGGCGCTGCGTTTTTTGAATCGACCGTTAACCTGCCGCTGCGTTATAACAGCAGAAAAGGAGAAAAACCTGGAAAAGAAGAGGCGGAAATTCACCCGGAGAAAATTGGCAGAAAGCGGAAAGGTTCTGTACGCCTGTCTGTGCTGGTGATGCTGGTGACGGCTGCTTTTATGCACCTGCGACTGTAAAAAAAATTAAAAATTGTTCTTACATATTCCCCATATAATAGAATTGTATTAATTTTCCATCAGGTTTACCATTGGTAAGCCTGAATTTTTTCCCTCCCTATTTCCTATTCCATTGAATGACCGCTGAAAGTTCCTTTGAAAATATTCGCTGACTTAAATAAAAGTTCATGAAAGAATATTTGTTGTTGCGGAAAAACGTTCAGTCGGGTCCCTTTTCACTTAAAGAACTGCTATCGCAGTCGTTACAGGCTGATGATCTCATCTGGGTGGAAGGCCATAGCTATAGCTGGCGACATCCGCATGAGATAGAAGAATTGTGGGGCTATACGTCGGCTCCGCTCGTATCTGAGCCTGTTCAGGCTACCGATATCCCTGCGACTGCCCAGCCCGCGGAGAGCCAGCGGCCGGTGGTTGCCATTCGACCTGCTGAAAGCTCCCTGTCGATCAAAACCGTTAAAGCCAGCCCTACATTGGTAAAAGTGGCTGTCAGAGAAAAAGAAACAATGCGTACAGAGGAAGCTGCAGTGGATACCAGTGAGCCCAATGGGAAGTTAACGGCTATGTATGCAGAAAAGCCGGCGACGCTGCCACAAAATATACAAAATACCACCCCAGTCCCTGCCAGAGACAACAGGATGGAGCTTTTTGTGCTGGCGGTGGGTGCTGTTTCGTTGCTGGCTGTATTGTACTTGTTGGTCACTACCCGTTATACTTAAACGAATTCGCTTAAAATACCACTATGGGTAAAACAATTTCAGATACCATCTACCTTACCGGTGAGCAATTGCTGCGAAAAATAAGGGAATTGATTCACGAAGGAAATGTTAGAAAGATAACCATTCATACGAAAGAGGGGAAGGAGATCATGTCGTTTCCGCTCACGGTGGGTGTGGTTGGAGCTGTATTAGCACCGGTGCTGGCTGCTATTGGTGCGGCAGCGGCATTGATAGGCGATTGCGCTATTGCAGTGGAACGGGAAATAAAGGAAGAAGACGAAGATGCAAATGCCGGCAAAGAGCCAGACAAATAACGCAGCCGTCGATAATGTGAGTTGCGATACTGCTGACCTGCTGAGGTTTTACCTCACAGGTTATCACAGGCGCATCGTGAAGGTTAATTGGTTACCCTGAAATTGAATATAATGGTACCCCGCTGTTCTTCTCCGGCAGCAAATTTGAGTTGTCTGGCTTTACGCAGGGCAATATCCTTCATGGAGGCGTTGGATGTGGTGGAGCCCCGTGGTTGGTAAGTAGCGCCGGTAACTGCACCGGATGCATCTACAGACAGGTCTACTGCTACTTTAGCGTTTTCATTGAACTCATCCTGGAAGGAAGGCTGCCGTATAATAGAGCGCCCTCTCAGGTTTCCCTGTATGGTATAGCTGCCATTGCCATTTCCTCCGAATCCCTCGTAATTTTTTGAATTGGGATCGCCGGTAATTTTACCGCGGTCGCCGGTTCCCGTGGTATTGCCCTCGCTTTTGCTGCTGTTCCAGCTATCGGCATTGTTACCGCCGGGCCCGCTGCCATCGCCGCCTTTGTAAGTAGCTTTCGGTCTGGGGTCAGGCTTGGGCTGCTCTACTACGGGCTGCGGTTGGGGGTTGGGTTTATTTACTGTTGTTTCTTTAGGAATAACCGGTGTTTTAGGCTTCGAAACGGTAGGTTTGGGCACCGCAACATCGGGAGCTTCCTCATCGTTGTCGTCGGTTTCAACAGCTTGTACCGGCTGTGGAGGCGCACTCACAGCTTTCGGCGTGCTTACTACCGGTTCGGCCGCAGAGGGCGGACCCGGGCGTAAAGGCTGCACATCTCCGGCGCCGTCGTCGTCTATGCCAAGGTTCACTTCCAACCCTTCTTCGAAAACGGGTTCTTCTATAACGGGAGCCGACCAGGATACCAGAAAAAATAATAAAAACAATACACCGCATACGATTCCCGTAAAGGTGCCGGCTTTTACATTCTTTGAAGTCTCAAAATCCTGTGACATATAAGTTGCTTTATTACACTTAACACAAATATACTGGTCTTATTGTTATAATCGTGTGAATAATAGGGGGGAAGGTTGATGGTAAAATGGTTAGAGGGGAGTTATTCGATGCTGTTTTATTATTATTAACGCTGACGGTTTAAACCTACTGCTGAGAAATGATTTGTCAATACTCTTAATTCATGAAACTCAAATGCTGGTAGTGCTGCTTTTGCTTCGGAGAGCGTTTTCCATTGGCTGCCGGTTGCGGCTTCCCGGAATTGCCGGAGTTTTTCTTCGCTGAACAGTTTTTCGATGTCGAGTATACCGGAGGCGGCTGCTTTGGCAAAATGGCCAAATACCGTACCGATGGTTATATTCCGTTCTGCGGCGATTGCTGCGGGTGTTTTTCCTTCCTGCAACATATCCAGGCTCACCAGATGCGAGGCTTTTGCAGGGGGTACTGCGGGCAGCGTCAATGCCGGGTTGCCGGCATACAGTTTTTTGTCCAACAGGCAAACAGCGCTGATTCGTTCGAGATACTGCTTAATATCGTCCAGTAAAGCCCGCGTGCTGTTATTGAATGCTTTTAAACCTTTTACACTACGGGTGGTATGATAAAAAGTGCACAGTGGCGTATATAGTTGGGTATTCACGCAGTTAAAAAAGTAGTGAACTGCACCGATGCTTTTGGCTTCTATCGTCGGCCAATCTGTAGATTGCGTCAGGAATTTTTCAAATTTCAGGTAGGTGTGCTCAAGGTTGCTCAGTGCGGTATGCATGGGTGTAGCTGTTTCTGAGAATTCGCCAGTATTTATTTTACTGCTTTTATTTGCTTCTGTTATCCAGGCGTCGAGCGTATTTACCAGGTCCGAAATATTTATTTCCTGCAGCAGGCGCCCAATGGCATAATCATTTTTCTCGTTTTCGTATATGTCTTCCAGGCGGGCAGCTGCATCGGTACGTTGGTGAAAATTGCCAATCCGCTCGTCGCGTAATATATTGGCTGTTCCTATTGGCGACTTCAATACGATGCCCTCTAGCGTACGGCATCGGCTCAATGCCACATATACCTGTCCGCTGGAGAAAGACCGCCCGGCATCAATAATTACACGATCAAACGTAAGTCCCTGGCTTTTGTGTATAGTAACAGCCCAGGCCAGACGAAATGGAAACTGTTCGTAACTGCCGGCTACTTCCATCTTAATCTCCCGGTTGTCATCGATCAGGTATTTTTTGTTTTCCCATACTTCCCGTTCTACAGAAATTTCCTGCTGCGATTCTGTGATGCGTACGGTAACTGTATCTTCTGAACAGCGCAGTACTTTAGCCAGCATTCCATTGTAGTATTGCTTTTCTTCTGAGGTGTCGTTTCGTATAAACATTACCTGTGCATCTGGTTTAAGCACCAGCGCAGGGTCGTTCGGAAACAGGTGTTCTTTAAAATCTCCCGATATAACAGCACGCATTGTGCTGCTTTTTCCGGGCAGGTCTGCGAGCTTTTTTGTGTTGATGCTATCGGCCAGGTGATTGTGCGTTACCAGGTATATGTAGTCGTCCTGCGGTTCGAAGTTTGGCTGATACCGGCTGTTGAGCAGTTCAAAATCAATATCATTTTTATCGCCGTTGCGTATAGCATTCAGTAATGAAATGAAGCGTGCATCTGTTTGCCGGTATACTTTCTGCAGTTCAACGGTCAGGAAGTCGGTACTGTTCAACGCCTTCGACTCAAAGAAATATGGTGCATTATAGTGATTAGCCAGTAAGCGTTCGGAAGTAGGTTTTACAACAGGGGGCAATTGAAACAAATCGCCTACCATCAGCAACTGTACACCGCCAAAAGGCAGCGCAGAGCGCCGGGCGGTTTTCAATGCGAGGTCTACCATATCCAGCAGGTCGGCACGCAGCATAGATACCTCGTCGATGATCATAATGTCGAGACTGCGCAGCAGTTTGAGTTTTTCGCTCCGGTATTTAAAGTGGGGCAGCAGGTGAGGTATATTGATGCATTCGTTGAGGTCAACATCTTCATAGGTGGGAACAAAAGTTGTCAGTGGTAATCCAAACATGGAGTGTATGGTAACTCCACCGGCATTGATAGCCGCAATACCTGTTGGTGCTACGATAATATATTTTTTGGTGGTTTTACCGGTAAAATCATTGAGAAACGTGGTTTTACCGGTACCCGCTTTGCCTGTAAGAAAAATATTCCGACGAGTATAAGATGCGATATTGAAAACATGCTGCTGCAAAGACTGATCTTTAACCCCAAAGATACTGTTTATCGTCTGCGTATAATTTTGCCAGGCAGTACTTTATCCGTTTGCCAAACCATTTTGTACGTTTTTTACAGCAATCATGTAGGCATACCGACGCATTACCCGTTGAGCTGTTCAAAATAGCCGAAATGGGCTGGCCGGAAGTATGGTTGATTATACCAGTCACTGCTACTCAAAAATGATCGTCGTTGTTCCTCGCCGCGGGCGGGGAAAAGTTTCACCCCCAACAGGCAGATTCCTCCCGCCCGTTGGGGTGACGCATACAGGGGGCGGTTGGAATGGCGGATGCAAGGAGTGACCGATAATGCGCTATAAAGCAAAACTGCCGACGTTTTAGTCGGCAGTTTTACAAAATTCCTTTAAGTATAAATTTATGAAGCGGTGCGTAAGTAAGAGTTGTTGAGTCCGAAATTGTTGTCTCTGTTGCGGAATCCGGAACGGATGCGGCTAAGGCTTTCTTTGGTAATACCCAGAAAAGAAGCCAGGTAGGTAAGCGGAATCCGCTGCAAAGCTTCGGGTTGCTTTTGCGTAAAATAATGATAGCGGTCTGCTGCTTCCATAAAACGGGTAGCAAAAAGATTTTCCTGCATCTCCATGATGAAAGTACTCATGATGGTACGGTGCAATTTGTCTATGTCTTCGTATTGACGGCTCAGGTCGAGCAATGCATTATAAGGGATAACTCCTATAACGGACTCTTCCAGGATGTGCATGGTCTCCTTTGCCGGTGTATTGAACAGGATACTGTGCAACGACGAAATGATATGGTCGTCGTATCCCAGCCAGGTGGTATGTTCCTTTTGTGTTGTTTTATGAAAAAGCCGGTAAGAGCCTTTTACAATTACAAATATGTCACCGCAAAATTCATCCTGCTCGAAGACGTGTTCGTTCTTTTTGAATTCTTTCAATGTGATCACGCTTTCCAGGGCCTTTTGGCTTTCCTCATCCAGGGGAGAGTACTGCTGACAAATGGAAATGACTTTCTCCATTGTTTGGGGTTCGATTAATGAGATTTTTTTCACGGGGGTAGAAATTAAAATTCGATAAAATTTTGGATTATCATACATTAAACGGGGGCTGTGTTCCGATTATTATAACGCTTATCGAAATTCCGTCGTGGATTATCGAATGCTAACCAAAAACTTTTATCAAAAGATAATAGATGTTGAAAAGCAGTCTGTTACAAATGTTTCAACTTGTGTATGACAGCGCGGGGATCTGCTGCTCCAAATATGGTGGTACCCGCTATCAGCGCGTGGGCGCCTGCTTTTACCACCGCCGGGGCATTTTCTTCCGTGATGCCGCCGTCTACTTCTATAATGGTGTTGAGATTTAACTGATCGATGCGTTGCCGCAGCATGCTGATTTTAGCGAGTGACTGGGGAATGAATTGCTGCCCGCCAAAGCCGGGATTTACGCTCATGATGAGTACAATATCCAGATCTGCCAGTATATCCTGCAAAAACTGTACGGGAGTATGCGGATTGATGGCCACGCCTGCTTTCATGCCCAGGTTCTTTATCTGCTGTATATTTCGGTGGAGGTGCGGACAAGCTTCCGCATGCACCGTAAGATGATCGGCCCCTGCCAGCTTAAAGTCCGCTGCGTATTTGCCCGGTTCTTCTATCATGAGATGCACATCCAGCGGCTTGGCCGTGGCCTCTTTTATTTTTGCCACCACCGGTAATCCAAAGCTGATATTGGGAACAAAACGTCCGTCCATCACGTCGAGGTGATACCAGTCGGCTTCACTGGCATTCAGCATATCACATTCCTGCTGCAGTTGCAAAAAATTACTGGCTAGTAACGAAGGGGCTATTATGGGCATTCAACGAAGATAACAAGTTTTGAGATTCACCATTCAGGTGTATTTCAGGTTTTTACAATAATAACAATGTAGCCCCGGTCCAGAGAAGGATGTTTCTTTGCATCCACAGCATGCGGCAACGGTACAGGAACACAGGCAAAGCAGCGTATGCCGTATTGTATAGCCGCCGTTGATGCGAAGCAGTAGTTGTAATTGAACCGGCAGCGACGATTCCAATAATGATCAGTACATTCATGTCTTAAACGAACTCATGTGCAAAACACTTCGAAGGTATTGATGATCCGGCCCTGCCGGTTCGCGTTCAACAGCCAGACAGCGGTTAATAATACTTTCCAGACACGGGGAGGTGGGGAAAATATACAGGAAAATGCCCTCAGGGAATTTGACAAACTGGTAACGGTTTTGAGAGAGGCCGGCGTAACCGTGATCATGGAGGCCGATACGCCTGAACCTGATACTCCCGATGCTGTTTTTCCAAACAACTGGATATCTTTTCATCCCGAACATACCATCTGTCTCTACCCGATGTTTGCCCCCAACCGCCGACTGGAAAGAAAGCCGGCACTGATCGAAAGATTAAAAGCTACACTGCGTATTACAACGGTGGCAGACCTTACCTGGTACGAAAAGCAGGATCGCTTTCTGGAAGGAACCGGCAGCATGGTGCTTGATCGCACAAACCGGTTGGCTTATGTGTGCCGATCTCCCCGCAGCAGCGAAACTGTGCTGGAGGAGTTTTGTAACAGGATGGGGTACGCGCCCGTGCTGTTCAACGCGTACGATGCACAAGGGCAGCCCATCTATCATACCAATGTGATGATGTGTGTGGCCGACCGCTATGCAGTGATTTGCCTGGAAAGTATACCGCAACAAGAGAGGAATCTGGTGGCTGCCCGTATAGCGCAGACCGGTAAAGTAGTGATACCGATCAGTCTGGAACAGGTGGCACGGTTTGCCGGCAATATGCTGCAATTGAAAAATACGGCAGGAGAAAAACTGCTGGCAATGTCAACGCAGGCATTGGGATCTTTATCCGCGTCACAACTTGAAACACTACGCTCCTTCAACAGGATCGTTCATTCGCCCATCCCAACGATCGAAACCAATGGTGGTGGTAGTGTACGCTGTATGATAGCAGAGATTTTTTTAGGAATAAACCTATTCGCTGCTAAACCTATAAGGTTTCCGAAAACCTTATAGGTTTAGCAGCGAGAACCTTATAGGTTTTCGATCACCATCGCACTGGCACCGCCACCTCCGTTGCAGATACCGGCAGCGCCGTAGCGGGCATTGCGGGTTTTAAGTACGTTAATGAGGGTTACGATGATGCGTGCGCCGCTGGCGCCCAGGGGATGGCCCAGCGAAACGGCGCCACCATGTACGTTTACCTTAGTGGGATCGAGCTTCATCCGGCGGCTGTTTTCTATGCCTACCACGCTGAAGGCTTCATTGAGTTCCCAGCAATTAATGTCTTCCATCTGCAGCCCGGCTTTGCTCACCGCTTTTGGTACTGCCAGCGATGGGGTAGTGGTAAACCATTCCGGGGCCTGCTCTGCGTCTGCATACGACAATACACGCGCTATTGGCTTCAGACCGAGCTCTTTTGCTTTATCGTCACTCATCAATAGCAGCGCAGCCGCTCCGTCGTTCAGGGTAGACGCGTTGGCAGCGGTTACGGTGCCATTTTTTTCAAAAGAAGGATGGAGGGATGGGATTTTATCAAATTTTACTTGAAAAGGCTCTTCGTCTTTGTTGAATATCAGCGGATTGTCTTTGCGCTGCGGAATTTCTACCGGTATCACTTCATTGGCCATGGCACCGTTTGCCCAGGCAGCCTGGGAGCGTTTATAGCTTTCTATGGCGAATGCGTCCTGCTCTTCACGGCTTATGCCGCATTCCCTGGCACACAATTCTGCCGCAAATCCCATGGCCTTTCCGTCGTATACGTCGGTGAGCCCGTCTTTTGCCAACCCGTCTACCAGTTCCGCGTTGCCGTATTTGTTGCCCCAGCGCAGTGCGGGTGCGTAAAACGGTACATTACTCATGCTTTCCATACCGCCGGCCACTACTACTCCGGCGTCGCCTAGAAGAATGCTCTGGGTGCCCAGCGCAATGGCTTTCATGCCGCTGGCGCATACTTTGTTGATGGTAGTGCAGTTTACGCTGTCTGGTAAACCGGCGAATCTGGCTGCTTGCCTTGCCGGCGCCTGCCCCAGATTCGACTGGATCACGCAGCCCATCAATACATCCTGTACCAAAGCAGACGATATACCGGCTTTTTCAATAGCGCCTTTTATGGCAAAAGCACCAAGCTGGGGAGCGCTGAAAGACCGGAGGCTGCCTCCAAAGCTTCCTATGGGAGTGCGCACAGCAGCAACGATCACTACATCTGGCATACACTAGATATTTTGAGGGTAAAAAGGACGGATGGCTAACCTCTGGGATTTCTTTCGCCTGCTGCCAGTTTTTCCATGGCAGTTTTCAAACGGGCAGCTCGTTCTTCCACATCGGCAGCAGTCCATTTGAGGTATTCCTTCTTGTTGGTGAAAGAAAGGCTCTCAAAGAAAAGTCTCGCTTTTTTATTCCGGTTCAACAGTGCCTGAAAGTCGGCCGGTGGCGTTACCGTACGGTTTTTATTATCTATACCTTCTACGACGGCTTCCTTTTTTACAAATCGTGTTACGCCCTGCTTTTCGCAGCATTCCGGCTTTCGGAATTTCAGGGCTGTCCATACGTGGTCCAGCGTTACCTGGTCCTGGCTTTCAAAACCGCTTTGATTCAGGGTTTTCCAAC
Source organism: Agriterribacter sp. (assembly GCA_037190905.1). Taxonomy (GTDB): domain Bacteria; phylum Bacteroidota; class Bacteroidia; order Chitinophagales; family Chitinophagaceae; genus Agriterribacter. The sequence goes on from JBBCKG010000016.1 coordinate 33,672, forward strand.
TGCAATCCCTGTTCAGATCGCTTACTATCTTGGAAGTAGATTTAGGATAGGCTACCCATAGCTTACCTTCATCGCCCAGCGCCGGCAACACTTCTTTCAATATGCCATCTAACTGACGTTGACTGATAGCAAAAACCAGTGCAAAATCAATACGCCGCATTTTCAAAAGCGGCGTCACGTTTTTGGCGAATGAGATTTTAGAAAATTGTTTTTCGATAGAAGAAGGCAAGCCTTGAATCAGTAAATTCTTTTCTTCATTAAGTTGAAGTTTCTCAAACATTGTCTGCATCATGCTTCAACACGATTTTTTATAGCGTCAAAAAGAGAATCAAAGGTAGGTAAACCCTCCTTCAAAAGCAAATTTTGAGTTAAATAATACTATCCAATCGCAATAATATTAATGCATTGCGGGTGATAGCGCAGACTTCTATGTTTAATACGGCTTTACTTATTTCATCGGTTGATAGTACTTCATCGCTTCTTTGGCGTACTCCTGCACTTTTTGGATGCGGGTTTCGTCGGAAGGATGCGTGCTCATAAATTCGGGTGGCTTTTGTCCTCCACTTAACTTAGACATTCTTTCCCAGAAAGGCGCTGCTTCATTGGGATTATATCCTGCCATAGCGGCGAAAACGAGCCCGAATTTGTCTGCTTCCAACTCCTGCTTGCGGGAATTGGGCAGTAGCACGCCTATCTGTGCTCCGGGGGCATACACTGTATTAAAGATATTGCTTACCGTACTGTTGCCAGATGTGAGGACAGAACCTACGGTGCCGATTCCTTCGGCCAATAACTGTTGACTCATACGTTCGTTACCATGCTGCGCTATGGCATGGGCAATTTCATGTCCCATCACCACCGCGAGGCCGGCTTCGTTTTGGGTAACGGGTAGTATACCGGTATATACCACTACCTTGCCGCCCGGCATGCACCACGCATTCACTTCATTTGAATTGACAAGATTGAACTCCCACTGGTATCCCTGAAGAATATCGCCTTTTCCCTGTTGGGTATAATATGTTGTGATGGCAGCGGCTATTCTTTTCCCCACACGGCTCACCATTTCCGCATCCTTACTTACTGTGGTCTGTACAATTTTGTTTTGTGTAAGAAAACTCTGGTACTCTGTTTTTGCCATGCTTTGCAGGTCTGCTTCCGGTAGCAGCCGGAGTTGCTTTCTTCCCGTAATGGAATTAGTACTGCATCCCACTGCTAACAAAACAGTGGAAAAAAATAGAAGGTATTTTTTCATCTGGATGTGTGTTTGTGATTGTTTTCAATACGGATAATCAATCAATACTGCAAATATACTGCTATCATGCGCCATTTCTCCGCCTGCCTCTTCTCCTGTCGCGATATTTCAGAATAGGCGCTTTGCTTTCACTTCCTTTTAACAGGCGAGAGATGTTTTTCTGATGCGTGAGCATCACCAGCAATGCAACGGCTACGGCAAACACACGATATGCGTGGTTGTCTACATTAAAAATGATGAGGATGAATACGGGAAATGCAACGCTGGCCAGGATAGAACTCAGCGAAACAAACCTGGTGAGATACAGTACCAGCGAAAATATGGCTACACAGCAAACCGCACTGAGAGGCGATATGGCCAGTACAAGACCAAACAGCGTGGCCACACCTTTTCCGCCTCTGAATTGTGCCCATATGGGAAAGATATGCCCCAGTACCGCGCAGAGGCCAAGCCCGATTTGGAAATTCGTTCTGGCAAACTCATCTCCTACGTAAAAGGGCAACAGGTACGCCAGCTTTACGGCCACAAAACCTTTCAGCATGTCGATGAGCATCACCAGTGTTCCCCATTTAGAGCCCAACACACGATAAGTATTCGTGGCGCCTGCATTGCCGCTTCCATAATCGCGAATGTCTATTCTGAAAAAATACCTGCTCACCCAAACAGCGGTGGGCACAGAGCCGATCAGGTAGGCGAGAATAACTAAGACAGATTCATTCATAAATGTTCAATACAGGTGAAGTCCATACAAATATAAAATATTTCTTCAATTGCCGCTCGGGGGTTTAAGCTTTTATTAATTTTTTACAAACGCCATGCCCGCCCAGTTATTTTGGGTGAGCAACTTTCGTTGCGTAAAGCCAAAACCCTCTGTAAGTTCCTGTAAATCAGCTACGTCGGAGATTAATATTCCACTAAGGATAAAGAGCCCTCCCGGGGTTAGGCCGCTGGCAATCGCAGCTAGGTTGTCGATGATGACGTGGCGGTTGATATTGGCCAGCACCATATTGGCCGGAGATGCGTTGCCGGTGAATTTATCAGCCTGCAACAGCGTAATGTTGGCAACGTTGTTTTTTTCGAAATTTTCAGCAGCATTGGCAATGCTCCAGGGGTCATAGTCGATAGCCAATACCGCCGCCGCCTCCATTTTGGCTGCCAGAATGGCCAATACGCCGGTGCCTGTACCAAAGTCGATGACGGTTTTGCCCGAGGGGTTAAAGATTTCCAGCATTTGAATCATCATGTGCGTGGTGGCATGGTGTCCGGTGCCAAAACTCATTTTGGGAGTAATGATGAGTTCGTGGGTTACTGTAGTAACCGGTGCGTGGAAATCGGCCCGGATAGCAGCAAATTCTCCTACCACTACAGGTTGAAAACCACTTTCCCATATTTCGTTCCAGTTCTTATTATATAAGGTTGATATTGAATAATCTATATCATATTCTTTGAATAAAAGATGAAATTCAGACTCGTTGAATCCGGCTTGCTTAAAATAAAATTTCAGGTAGCCATTCTCTTCTTCCACGCCCTCCATATCGAAAGCTTCCGCTACCATTGCCAGCACTATGTCCAGTTGATCTGAATTTCCTTTCACCACTACCTCTACAAAAATTTCCTCCATATGATTTGTTCGTTGAATGAAAAAAGCTACCTGAGCGATCAGGTAGCTGTAAAATAGTATAATGCTATAGCTATTGCTGCGGCTTGGGCTTGTTGCTGAAATCCGGTTTGGGAATCAGCGCTTTTCTGCTGAGCTTGAATTTGCCGGTTTTCTGGTCTACACCAATCAGTTTCACCTTCACCGAATCGCCTTCCTGCAATACCCCTTCCATAGATTCCAGCCGTTTCCAACTGATTTCGCTGATGTGCAGCAATCCTTGTTTGCCGGGCATAAATTCAACGAAGGCGCCGAACTCCTTGATGCCTTTTACAACGGCATCGTAAACTTCGCCTACAGAGGGCACAGCCACGATTCCTTTAATCCAGGCTACTGCTTTATCAAGCCCTTCTTTAGCGGGTGAGAATACGCTTACTTCACCTACGTTGCCGATCTCTTCTATATTGATGGTAGTGCCGGTAGATCTTTGTATTTCCTGTATCACTTTGCCCTGGGGTCCGATCACGGCGCCGATAAATTCTTTATCAATGAACAGTTTCTCCATTCTGGGCGCATGCGGTTTCACCTCTTCTCTGGCTGCTGCTACACACTCGTACATGGCGTCGAGAATATGGAGCCTGCCTTTACGTGCCTGTTCCAGGGCCTCGCGCATGGTATCCATGCTAAGACCATCTATTTTAATATCCATCTGAACGCCACATATACCTTCGCGGGTACCGGTTACCTTAAAGTCCATATCGCCGAGGTGATCTTCATCGCCCAGGATATCCGTCAGTATAGCATATTTATTGTCAGCGGCACGGGTAATCAATCCCATTGCTACCCCGCTTACATGCTTGGGCAGCGGTACGCCTGCATCCATCAAAGCCAGCGAGCCGGCACAAACAGTAGCCATAGAAGACGATCCGTTCGATTCCAGTATATCGCTCACCACCCGTACGGTGTAGGGGTAGTCGTTGCCCGGCATCATTTGCCTCAGCGAACGCAGGGCCAGGTTTCCATGTCCGACTTCCCTGCGGCCGGGCGCTCTCAAGAACTTGATTTCACCGGTAGAGAAGGGAGGAAAGTTATAGTGCAGGATAAATTTAGTATAGTCTGACTTTGCGGCGCTTTCCACCAGCAGCTCGTCCAGCGGGGTACCCAGCGTAACGGTAGTGAGCGACTGTGTTTCTCCTCTGGTAAAAAGGGCCGATCCGTGGGGCGTGGGCAGTATGTCTGTTTCCATCGCCAGGGGACGTACCTCGTCCAGTTGGCGTCCATCCAGACGGGTGCGGTCGTCCAGAATCATATCACGTACAAGTTCCCACTGAAGGTCTTCGAAATATTTACCCGCCAGTTTCACTTCTTCGTCGGCCGGCTCTTCTCCGAGTGAAGCAATCAGTTCTTCTTTCAATTTTGAAAAGGCGTCGGACCTTTCATGTTTGGCGGTATGTGATCTGGATATTTCGTTGATCCTGTCTTTTGCGAAAGCAGTTACCTTTTGAAGAAGTTCTTCATTGGAAGCCGGCTTAGGATAGTCTCTGTTTTGTGTGATCCCTTTTTTAGCCCGCAATTCGTGCTGTGCTTTGATCTGTATTTTGATGGCTTCATGAGCAATGCCGAGTGCCTGCACCAGGTCTTCCTCGCTACACTCCTTCGATTCACCTTCCACCATCATCAGGTTTTTTTCTGTAGCGCCGATGATGAAATCCATATCTGCGTTGGCCAGTTCTGTGCGGGACGGGTTTACCACCAGTTTGCCCTCTACTCTTGCTACACGCACTTCTGAAATGATTTCTTTGATGGGAATATCAGAAACGGCAAGGGCAGCGGAGGCGGCCAGGCAGGCCAGTGCATCGGGCATTATTTCGCTATCACTTGAAATAAGCGATATAATTACCTGTACTTCACAGAAATAGTCTTCAGGAAACAAAGGGCGAAGTGCCCTGTCTACCAGGCGGCTGATCAACACCTCGTAGTCACTCAGCCTGCCTTCCCGTTTAAAAAACGATCCCGGAATACGGCCTGCTGAAGAAAACTTCTCCATGTAATCTACGCTGAGCGGGAAAAACTCCTGCCCTGGTTTGGGTTCCTTGTTGGCAACAACGGTTGCCATGATGATACAGTTGCCCTGGCGTACGGTAACGGAGCCGTCTGCCTGGCGGGCAATTTTTCCTGTTTCTATGGTTACGATCCGGTTGTCGCCGAGATCGAATGATACTTGCAAAGGTTGAGAAAGCATACAATGTTGATTAAAAGATAAGCCAAGGTAAACGGGGAGGGGAGGAGAGATACCTTAACAACTCAAGATAAAAAAATATTATAAAAATCATTATTCCCAACCGGTTGCGTTGGGAATAATATAAAATGAATATCGGTAAGGTTATTTTCTGAGTCCGAGCTTTTCAATGAGCGCGCGGTATCCTTCCAGATTATGCTTGCTCAGATACGAGAGCAGGCTTTTTCTTTCTCCTACCAGTTGTAAAAGACCTCTGTTCGAAGAGAAATCCTTTTTATTGCTTTTGAGGTGCGCAGAAATGTGTTTAATGCGCTCCGTTAACAAAGCGATTTGTGCTTCGATTGATCCGGTATTTTTTTCGTTTCCACCGAATTCAGAAAAGATTGTTGCTTTTTTTTCAGATACTATTGACATCTCGGTTTTTTTTAAAACATCCAAATTTTATTCTGCTAATTTGGGCGCAAAGGTAATAATTATCTACCTATATAAATAAATTTTTCAGCCAAATTAGCAAAAAACGGCAAAACTATTGCCTGATGTTGCGGTATTTATAATATAATTCCTTTTATATTTAATATTTTATGAATTTGATGGTGAAGTGGCCGTCTGGTGCGATTACCTGCATGAGGTAGGTGCCGGCTGGCAGCCGTCCTACTGAGAGGTTGGTTTTTTGCGTAGCTCCCCTCAGGGTTTCTGTTTGTATGGGTTTTAAGTCGGCAGACAGTATGCGGATGGTAGCGTTGCTGATGGTTTTGCCAAAATCTACGGTGAGCTGGTTCCTGGCGGGTACGGGATAGATCATTGCCGGCAATGTTTCTCCCTCACCTGCCAGGCGAACCCTTACTACCTGGCTGTAGGTGTACCTGAGGTCGCGGTCTACCTGTTTCAGCCTGTAAAACCAGATGCCGTTTCCGGGATTGTCTAGCTGATACTCGTAGGTGTTGATATCGCGGTTGTTGAGTGCATTGAGCTGCCCGATCTGGCGGAATGTAATGCCGTCGTTGCTGCACTCCAGCTCAAAGTGGCTGGCTTGTGTTTCGTTCAGCGTTTTCCATTTTAGTAACACATAACTGTCAATGGTGGTGGCATCAAACTGCAGCCAGTTCAGCGGCAGGGTACTGTCTATTAATCCGGATGAAAATCCGGAACGATCGTTCAGGCCTGCAAAGGCACCCGTTACTACATAATCCTGTCCGAAGCTGTCATGTCGCACATTTCCCGTGAGGGAAATGGTATTCAATTGGCGGTTCAGCGGGTTCACGGTTCCCGCAGGTATGCCACTGGTTTTTACCAATTGAACACGGTTCCACCGGTTACCGGTGGCCTGTTCGTATCCTTCTTTTTCGGCTGCTGTGTAATAGAGACTGATTTCATATGCTGCGTCGGCAGCGTTGAACTGTGGTTTTACCAAAAAGGTTTTTTCCGTAATGAATTGTTGCGGGTTGACGTTCCAGAATGGGAAGGCGCGATCTCCTGCGCGATCTACCTCTATTTTGGTGCATCCGTAGTTCCAGTCGGAAAGGTTTTTTATAGAGGCTATCACCCGTTGTGGTGTGGATTCGTCGTAAAAGTAGGCTTCTCCATATGGACCCAGGTACACATCCTGGCTTGCGGTTTTTGAGTTGACTACCGGATTACCTGCGGTAATCTGCGCAAAAACAATCACCGGTTTAATGCCATCTCCATAGTTGGAGAAATTGGAAAATGAAGCTTCGCAGGCATGCTGCGAGGTAAGAAAGTTGCTTACTTCAAAGCTGCTGCCGTCTGAAAAAGCTTCTATCGGGTCGTTTTCGCTGAATTCGCTTGCAACCTGATTATCGAAACACATCTCAATCCGGATATTGTCTTCTCCATTCCAGTCGAAAGGCTCGCTGAAAGTAAATGAATTACGGCCGTGTACGGTAGTGTACGAGGCGGCAAAAAACACCTCGCGGAGCATGTCGCCGGTGGTGATATCTCCCTGTACCACCAGTGCAGGCGAGGTGGTGTGACCTACCCTTATGCGAAGGTTGAGAAAAGGTCGGGTGGTGTTTTTGACCACGGAGAGCTGTATACCGCTGATGCGTCCCGGTTGTAATCCGGCATTCAGCAGTTCGGCTTTATTATACTGCATAACCGACTTCTGCGTTCTTTGATTGGCATCGAATAAAAATGCGTCCTCAATGATATGATTGGTACTTCCTATAACGGACAGGGAGACAGATTGATCTACTACCGGTTTCTTGCTTTCTGGCTGTATACGCAGATACATTACGGGTATGGCGGTTCCTTTTGTAACATTTCCCTTCCCGCCGTTTACCGTAAAACTCAGTGAGAGTTTCAATGGTTGACCATTATCATACACGCGTATAGTAAACGGTCTTTTCTCCCTGCTACCGGCAGGGAAAATCAGTTGCTTTCCTTTTACAAAATCAAAATCGATTTTTTCCTTTCCTTCTGAATCTTCTCCCGGCGACAGATTAATGGTTGTTTTTTCGGAGGGAGTGTTGCTGATTGTAAGATAAAAAGTAAAGTCCCTGTATGCTCTGCAATCTGTTTTTTTGTCAAAAGGCGTGTGCAGCAAAGCTTCTTCCACTTCGAAGTTAATTTTCGGCGCACAGGCGTTTTCATTACCCTCATAAGTAGGGAGCAGCGCGTCGGAAGCTATAAGAGACGCCCTGGGTTCCAGCTCGAGGCTGGCAAGCATCCTCTCTTTTTGTCCGGGAGTGAATAGCGAATAACATGCCGTATAGTTCATGATATTATGCTCCGTACGCATAGAGTAAGGAAGCTGGTTGCAGGGGTTGATACCCGTTCTGCAGGTGAAGTTGATCGTACCGTCGTCGTCCGCATTCTTCGAAACAGGATCGGTATCGTCTACAAAATCGCCGTCACCTGAAGGGCATTGATCTCTGTGCCCCGAACCTTCAAACGGATGATAGAGGTTGAATGCATGCCCTATTTCATGAATCAGTGTTTTGGAATCTCTTTTCATTTCCGATGCAAGCATAACGGTACCGTCTACGATATGGTTGGTCGGAAAATAGGCAAAGCCTGCTACATACTGCCCAGACTGCCCGTCTTTGCCATTTATTTTGTTAACGATGTATATGTTGTAATATCTACCGATATCCCAGGCGATTGGTGTCTTGAGCCGGGTGTCGTATTCTATATTGGCATTGAGGGCCCCGTTCTCAAGATATGCTTGATTCCCAGACATATTAACCCTACGTATACCATTGGTGGGGTTGCAGTCCGGGTCACGCATGGCCAACTGAAACCGTATACCGATATCGCCCGCTGCATCTTGTCCTGCTACGGTTAAAGAGGAATGTTGACCGGAATATATTTCGTTAAGGTAGTCAATGGCATCTGATATACTTTCATCATGCGGATTGGAAGGCGAGCCCAAAGTATCGCCGGTGTGCAGTATATGTACCACCACCGGTATATAGAAAACCTGTCGCCCCCTGCCTGATATAGAAACACTGCGGATTTTCTTTTCATTTTCTTTCATCACCCGGGCTGCATCAGGAAAATGTTGACCGAACTGAAGATGGTTCTGGTCGAAACCACAAACCGGCTGCCCCAGTACACTGGCTTTTACCCACAACAATAACATTAAGCAAATCAGTTGCTTCATAATAGAAAGAATTAGCTTTCTGAACCAGGGGGATGACTCGGTTGTGGATGTTGGAATCTGAAGCAACTTTCATAGAAAGGATTTGGAGTACTTTTCTAGCTGATTAAGCTAAACAGGTTTTGGCTACGAAAGTCTTACAAGTAAAAATACGAATTATTTGATTTACAACAGTCTCAATTTTTTAAGTGGCTTATAGTCTGTTATCGGTTGTAGCTAAAAAGCAGGGCCTTTTTACCGGTATCGTGCAAAAAGCAGTTCGAACGAATGGGTGTATTGCGATGCGGCAAACGATTGCATAACTGCAGCCGGAATGCCAGGTGACCAAAATTTATATGCCATTTGGCGGTGTGAGCTGCTTATCCCAGCAGTTTTTGTAAGGTAGTTTTGTTGAAATCAAGAAGGCTGGCAAGCTGTAGGTCGGCAGCATTCCATCTCAATTGCTGCTGAAACGCGGGGGCTGGTACCACGATGCATTTCATCAGGGCTGCTTTTGCTGCGATCATGCCATAGAAAGAGTCTTCAAAGCAGATACACTGTTGTGGTCGTTTACCGATCGATTCGGCACAGTTGAGGTATACTGCCGGATGGGGTTTGCCATGGGGAAGGGTATCCGCCGAGCTCAGTGTTTGAAAGTAGGAACGGATATTCAGCTTTTCTACCACTACATTTACCAGCGAGAGGGGAGACGATGTAGCTACTGCCAGGGTAAAGTTGTGGGAATGCAGGAGTTGAAGCGTTTCGTGTACGCCCGGCATAGCAGTGCCTTTTTCCCTAATTTTCCCGGTAGCTATCTGTATAATATCTTTTGTAGCTTCAGGTATATGGATAAGTGGAATGTGGAAATAGGTAAACCAGTGTTTGATCCATTCTTCGGTTCTCAGGCCGGTGGAGCTGTGATACTGCTCGTTGGTCAGTTCAATGCCATGCTTCTTTAACACTTCGCAGCCGGCCTCTTCCCAAAGTGGTTCTGAATCGATCAGTAATCCGTCCATGTCGAATATAAAAGTGTCTGGTTTCATTTTTGCGTTATTGGCCGCAAAGATAATCAGCTTACCTGTGGAATGGAAAATGCGGGCGGATTCGTTTGGACAATAAAAAAAGCAACAGAAAATGAATAAATTTTTCGGGGTTGTAAAGGACGTTGGCCCGGGTTCATTCTCTGTTGCTAAGTAATGTTTTTTTGGACGGAGTAACATTACCAGTGGTTCTTCTCAGGATCAGGATTCAGGTTGTTTCAAAGGACGATTTCCGTTTTTCTTCAGCTATTGGATTTTTCGGTTTTCATAGTACTACCGGATTTCGGTTCATAGTTTCATTGGATCTGGTTTTCAAAGGAACTGGTTTGGTTTTTCAGGATAAGGTGGATTTATTTTTCTTAGGATTTAATTGGATTCGCTTTTCATGGATTTTCGGATTCTTTTTTTCAGGACTCGGATTTAAGAAACGGTTTTCATCGGATGGTTTTTCATAGCTGTTTTGCTATCGGATCTGACACAAAGAAAGTACTGATTTCAATAAAAAAAAACAGCTTTGAACCGTTTGGAATTTCCGCCGTTTTTTAGGGCGATAGGAAAACTACGTTAGCCTGTTTTAGGTGTTTTATGGGGAATGAAGGATACTGTAAGGAGAACTATATAGGTTTAAGGGGTCTTATGTTCCGAAAAGCCGTATCCGGTTGAGATATGTCACCAGCAGGGGTATCGTAAAACCACGATAGCACTGCAACTGCACAGAAAAGATTTCTACGTTACCGCAGCGATTTAATTGAATAAAGTCAACAAAAAACTTGTTGGCGCAAGACCGTATTTTTACTGATTTTGCCCGTTTACGCGGGGTTCTTGCATAACAGACGGTGTGTTTTAGTGGTGGTATACACCGGGAAACCCGCCCTGGTGCGGTATCAGCAGTTGCGATATATCAATCCGCTCTTCGTTGCCAAAGGCAATACAGCCTCTGCACGAAACAATGTGCTTTCAGATAAATGATAAAGGAATAAGCCGGAGTTATTAGTCGAGTTTCAGTACCGCGAGGAAAGCTTCCTGAGGTACTTCCACGCTACCGATCTGGCGCATGCGCTTCTTGCCCTCTTTCTGTTTTTCCAGTAGCTTGCGTTTCCGGCTGATATCGCCGCCATAACATTTTGCAGTAACGTCTTTTCGCATGGCCGATATATTTTCGCGTGCTACAATCTTTGCTCCGATAGCAGCCTGGATGGCAATCTGGAACTGCTGACGGGGTAACAATTCCTTTAGCTTTTCACAGAGTTTCCGGCCAAATTCTTCAGCCCGGCCGCGGTGAATCAAAGCGCTGAGTGCATCTACTTTCTCTGCGTTCAGCAATATATCCATCCTTACGATGTCTGCCGTTCTGTACCCGATCGGGTTATAGTCGAAAGAGGCGTACCCTCTCGTCTGACTTTTTAATTTGTCGTAGAAGTCGAATACGATTTCGGTAAGGGGCATTTCAAACACCAGTTCCACCCGTGTGGTAGTGAGGTAGCTCTGGTTGATAAGCATGCCCCGTTTGCCGAGACAGAGGGTCATGATATTGCCGATGTAATCGGGCTTGGTAATAATCTGGGCTTTAATGAAAGGTTCTTCTATGCGGTCTATCTTCACTACTTCCGGCATTTCGGCCGGATTGTTCACAATTATTTTTTCGTTGCGGGTGGTGTAAGCGATAAAGCTCACGTTGGGTACGGTGGTAATCACCGTTTGGTTAAATTCGCGCTCCAGCCGCTCCTGAATGATCTCCATATGCAGCAGGCCCAAAAAGCCGCAGCGGAAGCCAAATCCCAATGCCTGGGAAGTTTCCAGTTCAAACGTGAGGGAGGCATCGTTCAGTTGCAGTTTTTCCATGCAATCGCGCAGCTCTTCAAAGTCCTCCGTCACCACCGGGAAAATGCCGGCAAACACCATGGGTTTTACTTCTTCAAAACCCTTAATAGGCTTTTCGTTGCCATTTTTTACCAGCGTAATGGTGTCTCCCACTTTCACCTCCTTTGCATTCTTGATGCCCGTGATGATATAGCCTACATCGCCGCATTCCACCACCTTCTTCTCGGTCATTTTCAACTTGAGAATACCAATCTCATCTGCTTCGTATTCCTGTCCGGTGGATACAAATTTCACCAGGTCGCCTTTTTTGAGACTACCGTTCATGATGCGGTAATAAACAATAATACCCCTGAAGGGGTTGAATACGCTATCGAAAATGAGCGCCTGCAGGGGTGCATCGGCATTGCCTTTCGGCGGCGGAACTTTCTCTACGATTGCTGCCAGGATTTCTTCAATACCTATACCGGCGCGGCCACTGGCCAGCAATATTTCGTCCGGTTTACACCCTATCAGCTCTATGATCTGGTCTTTTACCTCCTCGATCATGGCCCCGTCCATATCTATCTTATTGATTACGGGAATGATTTCCAGATCGTTGTCAATAGCCAGGTATAGATTGCTGATGGTTTGCGCCTGTATACCCTGTGTGGCATCTACCAGCAACAGCGCGCCTTCGCAGGCAGCCAGCGCACGGCTTACCTCATAGCTGAAATCTACGTGACCGGGTGTATCAATCAGGTTGAGGGTATATTCTACCCCGTCTGTATGTTTATAGGTGATCTGGATGGCATGGCTTTTAATGGTGATCCCTTTTTCCCGCTCCAGATCCATATCGTCAAGTACCTGGTCCATCATGTCTCTTTCGCTGATGGTATCGGTTGTTTGCAACAACCTGTCTGCCAGGGTACTTTTACCGTGGTCGATATGCGCTATTATACAGAAATTCCTGATTTTCTTCATGTACGTACCCGTCATTTTTAAGACGGGCAAAGTTAATAAAGATTGGCTGATTTATTCCATTAGTTTATTTTCCCGGGAAAAAGACCTACACCGGCAGCAGCGGTTGTAAGTCGATATGTTTTTCAGCAAAATCATAAAAGATTCTACCGGATACGGTCGGAGGAACACGCCCCCTGCTATTCTATCCTTTGGGAAGAATGGTTTACCGGCGGTGGGATAAAGTATGCAGGGTATTGGTTACACTATAAAATGTATATTTACAGCATAGAAGATTGAAACGTATGCAACAGAAAATACACGAAGGCCGGAATGTAAAGCGTTTCCGTGAAATGCTGGGTATCAAGCAGGAAACCCTGGCACGGGAACTGGGCGACGAGTGGAACCAGAAAAAAATCTCGTTGCTGGAGCAGAAGGAAGTGCTGGATCCGGAGGTGCTGTATATAGTGGCGAAAGCGCTTAAGATACCGGAGAAGGCCATTAAAAATTTCGATGAAGACCAGGCAGTAAATTTTATAGCCAATACATTCGAAAACGGCTCTATTGGTTACCAGCAAAATCACAATCCCGTTTTTAATCCGATAGATGCCATTCTCCGGCTCCACGATGAAAAAATATCGCTTTATGAGCGTATGCTGAGAGAGAAAGACGAGATGATGGCCAGGCTGGAGCGCCTGATAGCGCCGAATCAGTCTGGCAACCGTATTGCTGACGGTAAGTAAGTGTTATCCGTTTTTTGTAGTAATCTATCGAATATTCCTGTACGTGATGGTATGGGTTGTTGTTCTTTATGAACCCTGCGAACTTTCCCATTCCAGTGGGTGCTGTAGTGCCTGTACAAACTCCTTCCAGATGGTTTTCACTATTTGCGCCGCGGGCATTATGGTATCGATGATAGCGGCTACCTGTCCGATCTCCAGCTCCCCTTCCTCCAGATCGCCTTCGAACATGCCTTTTTTTGCCCTTGCTCTGCCGAGTATGGCGCGTAGTTCTTCAGGGGAAGCACCGTTTTCCTCTGCTGCTTTCACGGCTTCGTAAAACTGGTTTTTCAGCAGCCGCACCGGCACAATGCGTTTTAAGGACAGCATGGTATCGCCTTCCACAGCGGTTATCACTTTTTGTTTGAAAGCTATATGCGAAGAGGCTTCTTCGCTTGCTACAAAACGGCTGCCCAGTTGCACGCCCGCTGCTCCCAGTACCATAGCGGCCAGCATTTGCCGGCCAGTAGCAATGCCGCCTGCGGCAATTACCGGTATAGCTACCGCCTTTGCAACGGCGGGTACTAATACCATAGACGTGGTTTCTTCCCTGCCATTGTGCCCGCCCGCCTCGAAGCCTTCGGCCACAACGGCATCGCAGCCTGCTGCTTCGGCTTTCATGGCGAAGCGGCTGCTGCTCACAACATGTATTACTTTGATACCCTCCTGCTGAAGCATGGCTGTCCAGGTGGCCGGATTACCGGCTGACGTGAACACGATGGGTACCTGTTCTTCTATCACTATGCTGATATGTTCTTCCACCTGCGGATAAAGCAATGGAATATTTACCCCGAACGGATACCCGTTGACAGCGGCTTTACACTTTCGTATATGCTCCCGGAACACATCCGGGTACATGCTGCCGCCTCCGATAAGCCCTAACCCACCTGCATTGCTTACAGCCGCCGCCAGCCGCCAGCCGCTCGCCCATACCATTCCACCCTGAATGATCGGATACTGTATTCCCAACAACTTTGTTATGCGATTTGAAAACTCCATAATAGTTCGCATTGTATTTTTATCCCAGGTCTATCTGCGTATTGTCTCCAATATTCAGCGAGCGGGTTTCCCCCTTGATCAGCGTATCGCTGCCGATAAGGGAGTGGCGCAGCACTACGTCAAATAGGGTGGCAAAATCGCCGATGATGGAGTTTCGAACGATAGAGAATGTTATATTGGCCTGTTCTCCTATTGCCACATTGGGACCAATAATGGAATTACTGATTTTACAGCCTTTGCCGATACTCACCGGCGGCACAATCACAACATTTTCAAATTGGTGCTCCTGCGATATTTTACTGCCCTGTTTCTTCATCAGGGTAACGTTGGTATCAAGAAGTGTATCACTGTTGCCTACGTCGAACCAGTTCTGCACCCTGAACGATTTAAAAACCACCCCGTGCTGTATCATGCACTCCAGCGCATCTGTAAGCCCGTATTCTTTGTCGGGTTTGGTTTCGGACATTATTTTTTCGAGGCAGGAAAACAAAAATGTAGTATCGGTTATTTTATACAGGCCAACCAGCGCCAGGTTGGATTTTAAAATCTGCGGTTTTTCTATTACCCGGGTAATATTACCCGCTTCATCCACTTCGGCTACGCCAAAATTGCGGGGATCATCTACTTTTTTTACCCCCAGTACCGCGTGTTCGCTGGCCAGCATTTCCTGCACATTGTATTCGCAGATGGTGTCGCCCAGCACAATGAATATCTCATCGCTGCCTACCACCTCTTTGGTAAGATAAATGGCATGGCCCAAACCGAGCCTTTCGTTTTGCTGTACAAAATGACATTGCAG
The DNA here is from genome assembly GCA_037190905.1 of Agriterribacter sp. Taxonomy (GTDB): domain Bacteria; phylum Bacteroidota; class Bacteroidia; order Chitinophagales; family Chitinophagaceae; genus Agriterribacter. Next base: position 48,732 of record JBBCKG010000016.1, read on the forward strand.
ATGACCGTAATGCTTTTTGATATAATCCTGAATTTTATCGCCGAGGTATCCCACTACAAATACAAACTCTCTCGCCCCTGCTTCTGTCAACTGGTCTATGATAATGCTCAGTACCGTTTTTCCCGCCAGGGGAATCAGCGCTTTGGGTTGGGTGTACGTATGTGGGCGCAGTTTGGTGCCGGCGCCCGCTACGGGTATAATTACTTTCATGAATGCAAATCTATTATACGACAGGTTTCAAAACGGTAAATTTACAAAATTACCATACTGAGGAGCGTAAAGTCTGGTTAGAAGAGACGCTCTCTCCATCTGTACCCTTTACATGATGCTGCATAGGGGATGATAATATAGTATAAAAAATGGAGAACGGAGCAATTTTATTTTTCTGATTGCTTGATTCGTAACATTTTCCTAACAGAGTTTGAATACATTTATCCCATGCTATCGGTCTACTCCTCCAAAGACTGGTGCAAACACATAGTGAACTATACTGCATACCAAGATAACGAATTAATGCTGCTGCTTTCGGAAGGTAGTCATGCGGCCTACACCGAAATCTACAACCGGTATTGGAAATTACTGTATGCCATCGCCTATAAACATGCAAAGAACACTGCTTCCGCGGAGGATATCGTCCATGAAGTATTTGCAAGTCTCTGGAAAAACAGACAACATATACAGGTTATCTCATTGGAAAATTACCTGGCTGCCGCTGTAAAATATACTGTTTTCGCTCATATCAGAAAGTATTCCTGCAAAAAGGTATTTGGAGAAGCAAACGTTTCCGCAGTGGATGCTTCGAATCTGGAGGATGATTACTTCTATAAAGAAATGCTCGCATTTGCCCATAGTGAAATTGAGCTGCTGCCGCCCAGGTGCCAACTGGTTTTTAAGTATAGTCGTGAATTGGGCATGAGCAACGGTGAAATTGCTAACCTCATGGCAACATCCAAAAAAACAGTCGAAAACCAGTTGAATAAGGCGTTGAACCATCTTCGCTTTTCATTAAAACGCATTCTTTTATTTTTTTTATAATTTTTTTTGCCGGCATAGGTGTAACCGATGTTTTATAACACTGGTTATTGTAATGGAGCATATTCCGGGTTACATCAAACACATCATTCGTAAGCTGTTTGAAGGAGGTATCACAACTTCAGAAAAACAGGTATTGAACGATTGGTACCGATCTTATCATACGGATGATAGGACGGAACTGACAGCGGATGAAAGTGAGGCGGAGGTGGACGACCGTCTTCGAAGCCGGCTACAGCAGTTTTTACATACGCAACGAAAGCAATCTGTTAAGAGCGTATTGGTGAAGCGTATTATCAAAAGCGCAGTAGCTGCGGCAGTGCTGACGATAGGAGCCCTTCTGTACTTTACCGTGTTTCAATCGGAGGAGGAGCCGCAGGCAATAGCGGTGTCGCGTAGCACGGAAACCAAAAGTATTCTGCCCGGGGCCGATAAAGCCATACTTACGCTCGCAGATGGAACCACAGTTGTTCTTGATGCTGCTTTTCAGGGTGGGATTGATGTGCAGGGAAATACAGTTGTGGAAAATATACCTGGCGGATTGATCAGGTACAGGCATTACGATGCACCTGTGCATCAGGAAATAGTGTATAACACTGTCTCCACTCCGAGAGGCGGACAATACCAACTGGAGCTTTCTGACAGAACCAAAGTGTGGCTGAACGCAGCTTCGTCTATTCGTTTTCCTACCGAATTCAGCGGTGAGGGACGGGAGGTTGAAATTACGGGAGAAGTGTATTTTGAAGTGTTTCATGATCCCGACCGTCGCTTTATAGTTACCACGGATCATGCCACCGCTACTGTATTGGGAACCAGTTTTTCCATTAAGGCATACCAGGATGAAAAAAATACCACCACTACACTTATCGATGGTTCCTTACAGGTAAAACATGAGGATACTGTTAATTATGTGCTGGTACCCGGAGATCAACTGAATTATACCGATAGTGGTGAGACTACTATTCAAAAAAACGCCGATGTGGAAGCTGCCATCGCCTGGAAAAACGGGAAGTTCATTTTTAACAATACGCCCCTGTATGCCATCATGAAGCAAACCGAAAGGTGGTACGATGTTGATGTGGTATTTGAAGCGAACAGAGAGGTGCATTTTACCGGAGAGTTGAGTAGGGGCGCTGATATAAAAGAGTTGTTGAGAAAGCTGGAACTAACGAATGAAGTACGCTTTAAAATCGACGGAAAAACAGTAACCGTTTTAAAATAAACCTGTTTATCAATCACTTTTAATTTTTCATTAAAAACCAATGGTATGAGACTCAATTGTCAGTTTCCCCGACGGGGTAATGTATCTGCCGTCTTAAGGATGTTAAAATTTACCGTTTTTCTGATCGTGTTTATTTGCATCAAAGTCAACGGTGAGGTGCTTGCACAAAAGGTGAATTTGTCTTTTAAAAATACTAATATATCAAAAGTATTCAGAGAAATTCAAAAGCAAACCGGCTATCAATTTCTTTATACAGAAGAAGTTGTAAACACAAATAAAAAAATAAATATACAATTGAAGAACGCATCGTTGCATGAAGCAATAGATAAATGCCTGGATGCAGAGCTGCTGGAATATATAATTGATGAGAAAACCATTGTGATAAGGAGAAGGCAGGTTATCCCGTCTGACAGGTACCAGACTAACAGGGAAATATCCGGAAAAGTGGTATCGCAGTCAGGAGAGCCTGTATCCGGTGCTTCGGTAGTAGTGAAGGGTACCAATATCGGAACGAGTACCGACGCCGGAGGCAGTTTTACGTTGCAGGTGGCTGATCAGAAAATTATTTTAGTAGTATCATCGGTGGGATACGATACCAAAGAAGTAGGGGTATCGGGCACAGCTACAGTAGTGAATATCACCCTGACTCCTAAAAGTGATGCTCTGGATGATATCGTGGTGGTGGGATTTGGCACGCAGAAAAAAGTGGATGTTACCGGTGCCATATCCACTATCAAAGCATCCGAAATTAACCAGGGGATTAACCAGTCTGTACCCCATGCATTGCAGGGGCGTGCTTCGGGCGTAACAGTTTTACAAAGCGCCGGCGATCCGGGAGCCGGAGTGTCCATGCGTATCCGTGGAGCCGGTACATTAAACGATAACAATCCCTTATACGTCGTAGACGGGATCATAGGTTCCATAGACGGACTGAACCCGGCCGATATAGAGAATATATCGATATTGAAAGATGCTGCTTCTGCAGCCATATACGGATCCCGGGGTGCCAATGGTGTTGTGATTGTTACCACCAAAAAAGGCAAAAGAGAACAACCTACGGTGATTTCCGTGAACAGTAGCCATGGACTACAACAGGCATGGAAAATGCCTACTTCGCTGAATGCCGAAGAAAGAAATACTATACATAAAGAGGCGCTTACCAACGATGGCACGCCTGCTGCAGAACCCATATGGGACTATTACAACAACGCAAACAATGCGGTGACCAGAACCGACTGGTTCCGCGAAGTATTAAAAAATGCGTATACCACAACAAATGATATTTCTATCAACGGAGGATCAAAACGCTCGAACTACTCTTTCAGTCTCGGCTACCTGAACAGCGACGGAATTGTATTGGGGTCCAACTTTAAAAGGTACAACGTTCGATTCAATAGTCAGCACGAAGTGTTGAAGAACCTGACCATCGGTGAAAATATATCGGTGGTGGTAGGTGACAGGAAAAATGTTGCCACCCGCGCAGCATGGGACGGAGTACTGAGTTCTGCCTACTTCAACTTCAGGAACGTACCGGTATGGGAAGATGAGAGCGAAGGTATATACGGTGCTCCCTCAGGTGACTTTCCAAACCCTGTTGCTTCTCTTCACAGCAGAGATAATACCACCAGAAATGCCAGCATCGGCGGAAATATTTACCTGGAATATAAGTTTCTCAAATACCTGACTGCAAAAACGGATTTTGCCTATACTTATGCATTCAATAAAGACAAAGGCTTCACAGCCATTGCGCTGAATGGCGGACGAGGATTGAATGAAAATAGTTTGTCGCAGAATTACAATACCGGTAGTACGTGGATATGGAACAACACCATAACTTTTGACCACACATTCGGCGGTCATCATCTCACTGCACTGGCAGGCACATCGGCAGAAGCTGGTATTGTTGAATCTATGTCGTCGGGCACAGCAAAAAACTTCACCAGCCAGGATAAAGCACTCAGATACCTGAGCAATGCCACCCTGTTTCAGGGGTTTCCGAGCGGCGGTGCAGACGATTACGCCCTTCAGGGATATTTTGGAAGGGTGAGTTATGCCTTTGACGAAAAATATCTGTTTGCTGCCAATATTCGCAGAGACGGTTCTTCCAAATTTGCGCCCAACAGGCGTTGGGGTACTTTCCCTTCTGTTTCTGCCGGGTGGAGGATATCGGAAGAAAATTTCTTTAAAAGCCTGAGCGGTGTTGTTTCGGACCTGAAAGTGAGAGGGAGCTGGGGAAGACTTGGCAACGACAAAATTCCTAATTACCAGTTTTTCAGTACGATCAGTTCAGTAGGGGCTCCTACGCTGAATGGAGAAATATTCGCTGCAGTGGCGCAGAATGCAATGGCAAACCCTGAAATAAGATGGGAGGTAACCACGCAAACAGATATAGGAGTAGACCTGGGGCTCTGGAACAACAGGCTGTCTGTTACTTTCGACTACTTTCATAAAAATACAACTGATATTCTTGTAAGGGTGCCGCTCCTGGGATCTTTGGGAGTGGGACAATCGCCTTTCCGCAACGCAGGCAACGTTACCAATAAGGGCTATGAAGCTTCAATAAGTTATCGCAACCGACACGGAAAACTGGGGTATGAGATAATGGCCAATTTCAGCCAGGTGAAAAATAAACTTGAGTCATTCGGTATTGAGGGTGCCAGCGATATTTATGTGTCTGATTATAAAAATGTGAACGTGGGACGTTTTTCGGAAGGTACACCGCTGGGGCATTTCTACGTACTGAATAAACTCGGTATTTTCCAATCACAAAGTGAAATAGACAGTTACACCGACAGGAACGGCAACAAAATTCAGCCGAATGCGGTTCCCGGCGATTTTAAGTTTGAAGATACCAATGGCGATGGAACCATTAATGCTAACGACCGTATCAATGCGGGTAATAGTTTTCCTACTGTTACTTATTCAGTAAGCGGTTCGCTGAACTACGGCGCTTTTGATATGAATATGTTGTGGGTGGGTACCCGGGGCAACAAGATATTCAACGGACTGACACTTGGTGGTAAACTTATGCAGGGTACAGGTTATAACAACGGGAAGGGAATTCTTGACCGCTGGACGCCGCAGTCTCCGGGAAATGATGTGCCAAGGGTAACCGTAAGGGATTTGAACAACAACCGGGCGTACAGCACTTTCTTTATAGAAGACGGTAGCTATGTAAGATTGAAATACCTGACTTTTGGGTACACCTTCTATCAGAATACACTAGGAAAAAATATCACTAAACTGAGGCTGTTTGCTACATTCCAGAACCTGCTCACATTCACGAAATATTCGGGCTTCGATCCGGAAGTAGGAGCAGATCTTGACTATAGTAGTAATATGTACGGGGTAGACAGAGGAACCTATCCGCAAGCCAGAACTTATATTATCGGTATAAACTTTAACCTGTAAAGTAAAAAATATGAAACATTATCTTAATTGCATATTGCTTCTTATACTGTTCGCGTCTGCGGCATGTAATAAAGACTTCTTAAACAAGGTGCCCCATGAGTTAACAGACGCAGCTTTCTGGAAAACCGGTGCGCACGCTGAGTCTGGCCTGGGCGGCGTGTATTCTGCGTTGATGGATGAGGATGCATTGGGTGGTCAGGAATGGGCGGCTATAGAAGCCCTGAGCGACAACGCTTACATGAACGATAATTATGCAGACTATATCGCCATTTCAGAGTTCAGAGCCGTACAAAATACAGAGTTTTACCTTAGCCTGAATCCGTACAGAACCTACTACAAGGTTATTAAAAGAGCCACCGATGTGCTCAAGTATGTTCCGGATATCAATATGGATGAGGCACAAAAAAAGCGGATATTGGGTGAAGCAAATTTCCTGAAAGCCTTTGGCTATTTCTACCTGGTTGTAAGGTTTGGGGGTGTGCCTCTATTTGATTCCGAGAATTCGGCGTCTGCGTTTACACGGGCGTCTGCTGAGCAAATATGGACGACCATTGAAGAGCATCTGCAGTCTGCCACCAGTCAGTTGTCCTGGGAGCATCAGGAAGGCCGCCCGGGACTGGGAGCTGCATGGGGGTTGCTGGCAAAGGTATATGCCTACAGAGAAAAGTGGGAGCCCTGTAAAGATGCTGCTGAACAGGTTATAAACGCTGGCCGGCATAGTATTTATCCTGTATACGCTGACCTCTATACGCTTGAGCACGATAATGAAGACGAATTTTTATGGGTGCACAATGCCCGTTTGGGTTCCAACCCCGTCACCAGTATTCTTTTCCTTCCCAACGATGTATGGGGCGGAACTTACCCGGAGCAGCTGGGCGCCGGATGGAGGTTGGTGAGCCCTACAAAACATTTTTACGACTCCTACCAGGCCAATGACCTGAGAAAAAAAGCCACGGTAGCCCAAAAAGAGGTGGATGTTATTACCTACGACGGACATACAGATGTATTAAAAGCGCCCAACAATCAGTCGCCGGTGGTTTGCATTAAATATATGCAGCCGTATACTGCGGGCTATACCGCCTGGGGAACAGGTCTTAACACGCCTGCGCTGAGGTATGCAGATATTCTGTTGCTTCATGCAGAAGCTATATTGAATATTAATAATGCCGGGCCACAAAACAGAACGGTGGGTATAGCTGCGGCCGCCAGTTCTTTGAATAGTGTAAGACAAAGAGCCGGTCTGGAACCGATAGCAGCTCCAACCTTCAATGACCTGATGTATGAAAGAAGAATGGAACTGGCATTTGAAGGGGGAGACAGGCATTTCGACCTTATACGCTGGAAGCTTGCAGAGGAAACGTATAACAGTCTTCCCGCAGAAGGTACTTATAAACCTAAAAGAGTATTCAACCCCGCTGTACACAGTCTGTTGCCCTATCCCCAAACGGAAATAGACATCAGCAACGGAAGTTTGGATCAGAATCCAGGATATAATTAGAAACAATATCACGGAATAATTTCGCAAATCCCAATTGTTTGTCAATTGGGATTTGTTGTAACTACAGGAAAGATTTGCATGGGTGCAGGAGCAAATACGGGGAATAATATTATCTTACCTCATCAAAACAAATGATTTTTCCATATGCTTACAGATTTTTCAATACAAAATAGCTGTACCCGCCGTGATTTTCTGTCTAAAACACTGTTGGCCTCCGGCGCGGTTTTGCTTGGCGGAAATACTTTTGGTCAAAAGCTCTTTTGGAATCCAAAACCCAACTCAAAAATAGCGGGTGTACAAATCGGTACCATTACATATTCGTACAGGAGTATGCCGCATACTATAGAGCAGTTGCTGCAATATATTGTAGAGAGTGGCATCAGCGCAGTGGAGTTGATGGGCGACGCTGTAGAAGAGTATGCAGGAAAGCCGGCCAATAAAGACGAGGTTGCAGCCTGGAGGGCAGGGGTGGGAATGAAGAAGTTTAAAGAAGTGAAAAAAATGTTTAATAAGGCAGGGGTGGGTATTTATGCGTTTAAGCCCAGTGCGCTGGGACCGCAAAATACGGATGCCGAAGTGGAATATGCTTTAAAAGTAGCCAAAGTACTCGGTGCGCGTTCGGTTACTGTTGAAATACCGAAAGATCCCGTACAATCGAAGCGCCTGGGAGACCTTGCTACAAAGCACAAAGTATTTATCGGATACCATAATCATACACAGGGGAATGACCAGGCATGGCTTACCGCTTTAAGCCAGTCTCCCTACAATTCGATCAATCTCGATTGCGGACACTATATAGCAGCAGGTGGAAACAATACAAAGGAAAGCCTGCTGGCTTTCATTGAAGCCAACCATACCCGCATTACATCGATGCATATGAAAGACAGGCAAACGAAAGAGAAGGGAGCTGCCAACCTTCCCTGGGGCGAAGGAGATACGCCGATCAGGGAGATACTGCAATTGCTGAAAGCCAAAAAGTATGATATACCTGTTTCCATAGAACTGGAATATACCATACCCGCAGGTTCTACTGCTGTAAAAGAAGTAAACAGGTGTTTTGAATATGCGAAAAACGCCCTGTTGAGTTAATTGACACTGTTTGAAATGAACGGAAGGTTTCAGGCTGTACAAAGCCCGAAACCTTTTGCTTTTGAAGAAGGCCGATGTTTCATCCCCGAAAACTGATACCTTTACATTTCAAGAGCGGACATTATGTTACACCAGCAGTTTATTGCGCATCTCCAGCAGCGGTTCACCGGTTTTTTTGATAACAATACCAGTATTTACCGTTACACGCCGGTGCATGGTGGCGATATCAGCCAGTCGTTTATGCTGGAGACCGATAAGGGGCGTTTTCTGATAAAGATCAATGCGGCTGTTTTCGGACTCGATATGTTTGAAAAAGAAGCGATGGGGCTGATCCGCCTTGCGGATACCGGTGTGCTTAAAGTGCCGAGGCCATTGTTCGACGGAAAGTTTCATCAGCAGATTTTCCTGGTTATGGAATATGTGGATCATGGCAGTCCTGCTCACGATTTCTGGGAAAATTTTGGTGCCGGAATGGCCAACCTGCATCAGCATACGGCTGCTCAGTTTGGACTGGAGCACGATAATTTCCTGGGAAAGCTGGTGCAAAAAAATACGCAGGCCGATAGCTGGAGCGATTTTTATACCCAACAGCGCATACTGCCGCTGGTACGAAAGGCGCACCAACGTAGTTTGCTGGAGTCGGTACATATTACGCAGGCAGAGAAGCTTTGTGAAAAACTTCCGTTGCTGTTTCCGGCAGAAAAACCTGCGCTGCTGCACGGCGACCTCTGGAAGGGTAATTTTATAGCAGGCGCCAATGGCTATGCTGCTATATACGACCCGGCGATTTACTATGGAAGCAGAGAAATGGATATTGCCATGGCCAGGCTGTTTGGTGGGTTCGATGAGCGCTTCTACGCCGCCTATCATGATCATTTCCCCATGGAAAACGGATGGCAGGAGAGACTGGCTGTTTGCCAGTTGTATCCTTTACTGGTTCATTTGTTGCTATTCGGCGGGCATTACCAACAAATGGTGGTGGCAATACTACAGCAGCACTAATAGAGAATGCGGTTGGTTCAGGTAGCTTCAAACCAAACTTTTTTCTCACTGTTCCAGTCGCCATTGTAGTTGATGGTTATTTCTTCTCCTGCTTCAATATCTCTCACCGATTTTACAAACATGGTATCGTTGCCGTAGTCCATAAAATACTCGCAATTGGAGCTATACGAATGATTATACAGCGGAATATATCCCAGGGCCATGCAGCACCCGCCGTTTTGCCATTCAAATATATAGTCGTGCAGTCGCGTCTGATCCAATAGTTTACGTTCAATGGCAGTCATTACCACTACCGGTGCGGTTTCTATAATAGTGTCTGCTGCAATTTTTTTAGCCGTAAAAACGCCCCGTCCTTTATCTTTGACTGTGTTGACGTATAGGTGTGGAATCAGCATACACTATCCTGTTTTTTTGAATACGATGGTTGCCCCAAAGCTATTTTAATTTGCAATCTAAAAGTTCCATATGTCTTTAAACGAGGAAGAAATCTCATTGCAGGAGCAGTTTGAGGAGGTAATGGCTTCGAACGATGAACAGGCTGTGCGCGATTTTTTGAACAATCAGAATATCAGCGATGTAGCAGAGCTGATAAGTGACAACGAGGAGTATGAAACAGATATCATCTCCATTTTATCGCTGCACCGGGCGGTGAGTACCTTCAAAATACTCGATGTACCCGAGCAGCGGAGAATTATTCAGTCGCTACCGCCGGCTACAACGGCAGAGTTGTTAAACGAACTGCCGGCAGATGACCGTACGGCTTTTTTGGAAGAATTACCTACCGGTGTGGTACGAGAGTTGATCAAACAGCTCGATCCCGAAGAAAGAAAGGTTACACTGGCGCTGCTCGGCTATCCGGAGGGTTCGGTGGGAAGACTGATGATACCGGATTATATCACCGTTCGGGAAGACTGGACGATGGCCCAGGTACTGGACGAGGTTCGTAGGGAGGGGCGCAACATGGAAACCATCGACGTGGTGTATGCCGTTAGCGCCAGGGGCGAATTCATCGACGATCTTAAGATCAAAGATGTAATCCTGTCTCCGCCCGACAAAAAGGTGTCGGATATCATCGACAGAAGATATATAGCGCTGAATGTATATGATACGCAGGAAGAGGCCAACAACGTTTTTAAAATGAACAACCGGGTGGCCTTGCCTGTGGTTGACAACAACAATATCATGCTGGGTATTGTTACCATCGACGATGTGCTGTGGGTGGCAAACGAAGAGTTTACGGAAAATATGCAGCGTATTGGTGGTACGGAAGCGCTGGACGAACCTTACCTGGAAATGCCCCTTCTAAAACTTTTCAGAAAGCGGGTAGGCTGGCTGATCATACTTTTCTTGGGAGAAATGCTTACGGCAACGGCTATGGGCTATTTTGAGGACGAACTGGCCAAGGCGCTGATACTGGCCCTTTTTGTTCCATTGATTATTTCCAGTGGTGGTAACAGTGGTTCGCAGGCGTCTACATTGATCATACAGGCCATGGCTATGGGCGAAGTGTATGTGGAAGACTGGTGGCGGGTGTTGAAAAGAGAGATATTATCCGGGTTGATGCTCGGCACCGTGCTGGGACTGATCGGTTTCCTGCGCATTGAAGTGTGGTCGCAGTTCTTTCCGGAAGTATATGGTGAGCATTCTTTTTTTATAGCGATGACGGTCGGCACTTCGCTGATAGGAGTGGTATTGTGGGGAACGCTCAGCGGATCGATGCTGCCCTTGTTACTGAAAAAGCTGGGTGCTGACCCGGCCACTTCTTCTGCTCCTTTCGTGGCTACACTGGTAGATGTGACCGGGCTTATTATTTATTTCTCGCTGGCCTATGTGTTTCTCCAGGGTATATTGCTGTAGATATACAAACCATCAGGATTATGAAAAAAACCTTCGTTCTTTTTTGCTGTATTTGGATAACAGGACTACCCTTGTTGCATGCGCAACTGGATACGCTGACGGTTGAAAAAATTATGCACGACCCTAAATGGATCGGTTCATCTCCGTCTGCGCCGAAATGGAGTGCAGATGGCGACCGGCTGTACTTTTTATGGAATCCCGATGGTCGCCCGGCGGATTCGTTGTATGCTTTCGACGTCAAAGCAAATACTATTGAACAGGTGCAGGCCTCTGCCAAACCCAACATATTGTATGCAGACCATCTGGTGTATAATCAAAAACGAACACAATATGTGTATGCGATCGACGGTGATGTTTTTTGGGTAGATACCAAATCGAAAAAAGGTGTTCAGGTTACCCGAACGGTGCAGCCTGCCCATACGCCGGTGTTTTCTTTTGGTGACACCCGCGTGGTGTATCAGCAGGGAGACAACCTTTATGCATGGACGATAGCGAACGGGGCAACGGAACAATTGATACAGGTGCAGAAAGGCAACCGCAAAAGTGAAGAAGGAAAGAAAAACCTGCAGGAGCACTGGCTGGAAAAAGATCAGTTGAACCTGCTGGAAGTGATCAGGCAACGTAAGGAGAAAAAAGAAGCCGCAGAAGCGTACGATAAGACACAGCGGAAGGAAAAATTAAAGACGGTATATATCGGTGACAAGAACACCCGGCAGGTAAAAATCAGTGCAGATGGTCGTTTTATGAGCTTGCTATTGTTTAAGCCGGATACCGAAGGTAAGCGAACAAGCATTCCGGACTATGTAACACTTTCCGGTTTTACGGAAGATATTAATGGCAGAACGAAAGTGGGAGCGCCACCAGCCCTGAACGAATTGATGTTATACGACAGGCAGAGAGATACCGCCTATCCGGTTGCTACAGATGCACTGCCTGGCATAGAGGACCTGCCGGACTATCTCAAAGATTATCCCGACCGGCAAAAAACCGACGTCAAACGGCTGGTAAACGTTCAGGCGGTGGAATGGTCGCCCGGCAGCAGCAGGGCGGTACTGACGATTCGTGCACGAGACAATAAAGACAGGTGGTTGATGCTGCTAGAGGCAGAAACAGGCGCGCTGTCGCTGCTTGACAGGCAACGTGATGAGGCCTGGATAGGCGGACCCGGAATGATGGCAGGCGGCTGGACAGATGAAGAGACCTATTGGTTTTTTTCGGAAGCGTCGGGATACGCTCACCTGTACCTGGTTAATACCCGCACCGGCGCACAAAAAGCGCTTACCAGCGGCAACTATGAAGTACAGAAAGCCGTGTTATCCAATGATAGAAAAAGCTTTTATATTACCACCAACCAGGTACATCCCGGCGAAAAGCAATGTTACAGGCTCTCCATTGCTACGGGTAAGCAATACCGGTTAACCGAAGGGGAGGGGGCTCACGAAATCTTTATTTCTCCGGACGAAAAGAAAATAGCGATACTGTACTCGTACAGCAACGCCCCTGCTGAGCTGTTTATACAGGATAACCGCTCTGGCAGCAAGCCCCGTCGGGTTACCTTTAAAGGACAATCGGATGAATTTAAAAGTTATACCTGGCGGGTGCCCGACCTTATTACCTTCAAAGCGGGAGACGGGCAAAATGTATATGCGCGTTTATACAAGCCTGCCAATCCTCATCCTTCCAGGCCTGCGGTAATATTTGTACATGGCGCCGGCTACCTGCAAAATGCACACAAATGGTGGAGTGCGTATTTTCGGGAGTATATGTTTCACCACCTGCTGGCAGATAATGGCTACTATGTGCTGGATATCGACTACCGCGGTAGTGCGGGCTATGGCCGGGACTGGAGAACCGGCATCTACCGGCATATGGGCGGAAAAGACCTGACTGATCATATTGATGGCGCTAAATATCTCGTAGACACCTTTGGAGTAGACCCCGGACGTATTGGCATATATGGTGGTTCTTACGGCGGTTTTATTACATTGATGGCCTTGTTTACCAGTCCCGGAACGTTCGCAGCCGGTGCGGCTTTACGACCCGTAACAGACTGGGCACACTATAACCACGGGTATACCTCGAATATTCTGAACACGCCGTTGGAGGACAGTATTGCTTATCGCAGAAGTTCTCCTGTTTACCACGCTGAGGGCTTACAGGATGAGTTGCTTATCTGCCATGGCGTAGTGGACGTGAATGTTCATTTCCAGGATGTGGTAAGGTTGGCCCAACGCCTGATTGAACTGGGTAAGGATAACTGGGAGGTGGCTATGTACCCGACAGAGGATCACGGTTTTGTAGAACCCAGCAGCTGGACGGATGAATACAAACGCATCTTCAAACTGTTTGAAAGAGTATTGAAGAAATGATGTACTGATTTTAAAAGAAGTTGAAGTTGTCTGGCTCCAGGGAATGATCAAACCGGCCACGGCTTACCGTGATTGATGGCGTGCTGCATTCAAATAATCCGGAAAGATGTCCTGTACCCCCACCCGTAAGTGATGGGATGAATACAGCCTGATGGAAATAGACGATACCCGTTCCCTGTTCTCCATTCACGCGGAAATAGCCATTCGTACCATCTATTTGAATGCGCTGGTTTTGTAAATCAAGAAAATCATCAATCGAAAACGTATCTTTTATCAAAACGAGTTCAATGCTGCCCCATGAAAATACCAATAGTTCTGCTGTGTCGGTAACCCGTTTGCGCACATATAGCTCATAGTCGGTTCTGCTCCCTAGCCCATAATAACTGGTTCTGTTGTTGGTTTTATAGGCATTGCCATTTATATAGCACGACATAATATTGAACCCTTTGTCGGAGAAAACAGATAAGCCGTCGGCAGTACTGTCTTCAAGAAAACGACTACGGTTTTTAGTGCAGGAAAATAGCACCAATGAACATGCTATTACTATAAAAAATGACACCAGCCTGTTGATTTTCATGATTTGTTTTTTAGTACATAAGTGTAGATGCATGTATTATTTTCCGGAGTCCTGCTTACCCGATTTCTTTTTTCCGATATCAAAGCCATACCCTACATTCAGGCTAAGTGGTGTCAACGTTTTATAATCGTGTTTATCTAACCTGGTCAGCAGGGGAGAGTTGATGGTGAGTTGCGCGAACAATCTGCTGTTGTAAAACTTCCGGTCGTAGTGTATGCCTGCTCCCAAAAAAACACCGCCATGTTTCTGAACTGTCTGAGGATTCAGAACGGTATAATGGTCTTTATCGTAACCGTAGTAACGAACGCGGATTGTATGTTCTGCAATGCCCACATGCAGTACTGCAGAAAAACCGTTTAGTTTATATCTGTTGCCAATTTTCCATCTGTGAGACAGCAGCAGACTCAGGGCCTGCGCACTGGTCTTTCGTTTTGCAATGCTGGTTAGCGGCAAGTCTGGATTCAGTGCAAAAGCCTGGTCTGTACCCGCAAATGGAAATAAGGGAAAGTTTCCCTGTATGCCAACGAGCATTTTGTACACGGGTTTGTTGATGACTGCGAGTTGTACGCCCGTGTTTATCTGGGAGAAATGCTCTCTGTTGTCTGTATCAATACTATAACCAATATAGGGTTCCAGGGCTATTTGTGCTGCGGTACGTCCATTGTACAGGATGGCGGCCATCAACCATAAGACTGTAAGGGCTTTGAATGTGCGTTTCATAACTTTTTACAAGGAATAAACACTGCAATACTGATTTTATTGCTTGCTATTCTGCACAATTATACGTTGTACTCCTTCAAAAAGCTGGGTGCGGGCCTATTTGTTTATTTGTTCCTCGGAAAGGCTGCAATTGATCCATTCGCCATCGAAAGCGGCGCCGTAGCTTTTATAAAACTCAATAGCGGGTTCATTCCAGTCCAGTACCTGCCACATCATGCCTTTGAAACCTTTTTCTTTTGCTTCGGCGACTGTGCGATCAAAAAGCTGCTTGCCGATTCCCATGCTCCGGTATGGTTTGGTTACTATAATGTCTTCCAGAAAAAGTCGTTGTCCCTTCCAGGTAGAATAACGTATATAGTACAGCGATATACCAACTATCGTATTGGTGCGGCTATCTTCTGCTACGAAAGCCCACCATACCGGCTTATCGCCGAAGCCGCTATCTACAAAGTGATCGAAAGGAACGGTTACCTCATCCGGCGCTTTTTCAAAGTGGGCCAGTTCCCGCACCAGTTCCAGTATGCGTGCGCAGTCTTCTTTTACCGCGTGTCTGATGATAATGTCCATGGCTTTGCATCATCGCACAGGCGCCTGTGCGGTTGGTAAATTAAGTATGTATACAGATGGCAGTTACCGGGTATAATTTGGCGCTTCGCGCGTGATCTCTATATCGTGTGCATGGCTTTCACGCATGCCTGCGTTGGTAATTTTGATAAACCGGGCTTTTTGCAATGCCGCAATATCTTTGGCTCCGCAATAGCCCATACCCGAACGCAAGCCGCCTACATATTGGTATACGATTTCGCTGAGACTTCCCTTAAAGGCTACCCTGCCTTCAATACCTTCCGGAACAAACTTCTTGATATCGTCTTCCACATCCTGAAAGTAGCGGTCGCTGCTTCCCTGGCTCATGGCGCCGAGTGAGCCCATTCCCCGGTATTGTTTGAACTTTCTGCCCTCGTAAATAATTGCCTCGCCGGGACTTTCTTCTGTACCTGCAAATATGCTACCCATCATCACCACATTGGCACCGGCTGCCAGGGCTTTTACCATGTCGCCGGTATAGCGAATGCCCCCATCTGCAATCAGCGGAACACCTAATTTGTGCAACACCGAAGCAGCTTCCATGATGGCAGTGATCTGCGGTACCCCCGCGCCTGCTACGATACGGGTGGTGCAGATAGAGCCCGGACCAATCCCCACTTTAACGGCATCTGCACCTGCTTCAGCCAAAGCTTTCGCTCCTTCGGCTGTGGCAATATTGCCTGCTATGACCTGTAGTTTCTTAAAATTCTTTTTGAGTTTTTTCAGCGAATCAATCACACCCCTGGTATGCCCGTGGGCGCTATCGAGGCATACAATGTCTACCCCTATATGCTGCAGGGCAGCCGCTCTTTCCATAAGGTCGCCGGTGATGCCGAGGGCAGCGCCGGTGAGCAGTCTGCCAAATTTGTCTTTTACAGCCAGCGGATGACTTTGTAATTGCAGGATATCTCTGTAGGTGATCAGTCCTACCAGCTCGCCCGAACGGCTGATGACCGGTAGCTTTTCTATTTTATACTGGCTGAGGATGCGCTTTGCCTTATTCAGATCGGTACCCTCCGGAGCGGTGATAAGGCCTTCTTTGGTCATTACCTCGCTGATTTTTTTCGACACGGACGTCTCAAAACGGAGGTCGCGGTTGGTGAGGATACCTACCAGCTTTTTATGGGCATCTACCACCGGTATGCCGCCAATTTTGTTTTCGCGCATCAGGTGGAGTGCATCACCAATGGTAGCCTCTTCATTCAACGTAATCGGGTCCAGAATCAGTCCGCTCTCACTGCGCTTTACTTTACGAACCTGTTCGGCCTGCTGCTCGATCGTCATGTTTTTATGCAAAATACCCAGTCCGCCTTCTCTCGCCAGTGCGATGGCCAACTTAGCCTCTGTAACCGTATCCATAGCAGAAGACAGCATTGGAATATTAAGAGTAATGCTTTTGGTAAGCCGGGAACTGATGTCAACATCGCGTGGTAAAACCTCCGAATAGGCAGGCACCAGCAGTACATCATCAAAGGTTAAACCGTCTAAAAATCGGGGGGATTCCTTTTTTCCTGTGGAGTTGTTTCTTGTTGCCATGTGCAAAGATAGGGTAGTATGCAAATAGCAACCAAATTTTATTCCGGCTAACTGCCTCTCAGCAGGGCAGCGGCCACCATACCCGCCGTTTCCGTACGCAACCGGTTTTTACCGAGTGTAGCAGGCTTGAATCCGTTTTGCAGCGCCGATGCTATTTCGGCAGAGGTAAAATCACCCTCCGGTCCGATGCAGATCAAACTGCTGCCTCCATGCGGCTCCAGTCCCTGTTTCGCTCCATCCAGGCAATGTGCAATCCATTTTTGTTCGGCAGTGGCCTGTGTGATCCACTCCTGAAAAGCGATTGGTTCCTGTAATACCGGCAGCCAGTACTGCCGGCTCTGGAGCATGGCGCTTACGAGAATGTTTTTCATTCTGTCTGCACGAAAATGCGTCTTCTCTGTTCGGGCACAAACCAGGGGAACGATAGCGTTCACTCCAATTTCTGTTGCTTTTTCCAGGAACCATTCAAAACGGCCGGTGTTCTTAACAGGGGAGATGCCAATGGTAATATCGGGGTTTTGTTTCTCTATATTTTCCCGGCCCGTGACCCATACTGTGCAGGAGCGTTTCTCCTGCTGCTGAATCTCGGCTGTCATTTTGCTGCCCAATCCGTCGGTTAACAGCAGGTGATCGCCTGCTTTCATGCGGAGCGCCTGCCTGATATGCCGTGCAGCAGCTTCATCTAATGTAAGTGTACCGTTTTCAACGGCTGTATCTGTATAAAATAATGGAGCATTCATTCGCAACATTTGCTGCAAAATAAACCCAGTTTTTTCAGTTGCAGTATTTTTTAAATAATACGGTCAAAAATCAGGTTGTTTTGGACGAGTTAACAATGGGGCCGTTTCAAAAATCTCTTTCGGTAAGGGTTGGATGGAGCATTCATTCTTTTTCGTGGCTTCTTCGTTTGCCAAGTATTCCGGGTATCATTCCAATGGAAATGATTGCGGACACCATTTGTAACCGCGCTTATGCGTATCCGTTCCTTGAAATACCATTGCTGCCTTGATGCCAGTGTAGTGGGTGGGCGCAATCGCAATTCAACTTTTTAGGTTATTTTTATTACATCAATCGGTTACTTATATGTCAAACATCGCAGTCAATTCTGAAATAGGCCGGCTGAGACGGGTATTGGTGCATACCCCGGACAGCGGGTTGGGAAAGGTCGTTCCTTCCAAAGCACAGGACTGGCTTTTTGAAGATATCGTACATCTCGATACCATCCGGAAAAATGAATACGATTACTATACCAAACTGCTGCTGTATTTTCTGGATCCGGAGAAAATTAAGGGACGGCTGGATGAAGTAGACGATCCGGCCAGCGGGCGGCATTTTTACAAACCCGAACATCCCCGCTTTTTTGCGTCGGATAAAGTGGTAGAATTGCAAGCCCTGCTGGCAGATGTGCTGCAAAACCCTGCGATAAAAGAAAAGCTGGCTGCTTCTGTTTGTGCGGTAGAGAACTGTTCGTATTACCTGCAGCGGAAACTCGCGTCACTGGATGCGCACACGCTGGCAAAGGTTTTCATCACGGGTACACTGCCCGATAAAACCATGCTGTTTCCACCTGTTCCCAACCTTATTTTTACCAGAGATATTGGCATAGTGGTGGGTAATCATCTGCTGCTGAACAGACCAGCCAGAAAAGCCCGGTTTCGTGAAGCTTTGCTTACCCGGTACATTTTCTTTAATCATCCCGTTTTCGAAGCAATACGTGATCATATCATAGAGCTTGATGATACCCATCGCCATTTTCTGATGCCCAAAGACAGCGATGACCATAAGGTAACCCTCGAGGGCGGCGATGTAATGGTCGTAAGCAGCCGTCACCTGCTCATTGGCATCAGCGAAAGAACCAGTACCGAGGCAGCACACCAGGTAGTAAACCTGATGTTTGATAAAGACCTGATGGATAAGGTAAGCGTGGTGAGGATTCCGAAGAAGAGAGATTTTATGCATATCGATACCGTGTTTACACAGGTGAAAAAAAATACCTGGGTATTGCTGGGCGCATTCTCTAAAAGAGCCGTCAGGCAGGAAAATGCCGATGCGGTACAGCGCATACTCGGCGTTCGTAAAAAGGAAGACTCGCTCCAGGTGATACAGTTTCACAAAAACCATATAGATCAGCCATTGTATATGGATAACCTGGAAGACCTGCTGCACGATATCAGCACCAATGACCTCGGAGCCAAAGAGAAGACACGCTTCATATATTCGGGCAACAACCAGTTTCCATATGATGCCCGTGAACAATGGACAGATTCCTGCAATGTACTCGCGCTAAAAGATGGGGTGGTACTGGGCTACGACCGCAACGATAAAACGGTGGAAGCCTTTCGTAATAAGGGGTTTGCCATTGCCCCCGTACAGGAAGTGATCCGTCAAATTGAAGACGGGACGATGTGGCCTGAAATGATGACGGATACGCTGATATTAATGCCTTCTGCAGAGCTTTCCCGTGCCAGGGGCGGATTTCATTGTATGAGTATGCCGCTGTTGAGAGACGAACTGTAGCGACACGAACTGTAGCGACACTGCTTCCGGGTTCAATCGCCTTCTGCAAAACACTCAGGCTGTCTGCCATAGCAGCATATCCCACTCCGGAGCAAAATTCAATGGTTCATGTTTTTTGCCTTTGCATCAGCCCGCCGACAGTTTCAGACGGACAGTAGATTGAAGGAGATCAGGAGAAAAATAAAGCCGGTGCACTTACATAAAACACCGGCTTTTGTGGTTTTTCGTAGATCCGTGGTTAACAAATCCAGGCCTGGAGCTGTTATAAGAAATCAGGTGTAGTCCTGATTTGTCTGTAATAACCTGAAGTCATCTCATGGTTTTGTGCCCAACCCGGGACTTTTACTCCCGCCAAACGGCTTATGCGCCGGATAAGCAGGGGGCCGTACACAACCTCCCTGGATGGCACGTGGTACATGGTATAGCGCATGCATGTTGTGCATCCCTGCACCAGCGCTGTTTTCATAGCGTGTATCAATTGCGATAGCAACGGCTTCTTCAGTATTTTTAAAACCAATAACAAAACTTCTCGGTTCGGTTATGTCTCCTTCAAAAATCGCGCACGGTAAGTTTGTGGGGAGCCAACAAACATTGATAAATCGATCACATTCATCCCTGAATGCCAGCTTTTATCAGGTTCGGGTGCCCGGCAACTCCGGTACCGGTACTCGTATGCAAGTACTTTTTGTTAAACAATATTGTAACTTGCCGATAATGCTTCGAAAGCATGTGCAGTATTGTACTTTTTTATAGCACGATTGTAACCCTTATTGTTAATATCCGTTAACAAACCCCTTTAACGAGCTGCTGTTGCCTCCGGAGACCACTGATAAATGGTGGTAATTATTTTACTTTGTAAAAAATGGGATATCGTGGTACAAAAAAGTTTGCTGAATAAGATTGATCTGACGCATCCCGGTTACCTTACCACACTGGTGGAAAACAGGCGCGTGTTCAATCTCAATAATTGTGAGTTGAATATTTTCGAAAGCTATCAGCAGACTTTTGGCTTACCGCTTACGTTCAACGATCTGGTGGTGACCAGTATGGTGCGTGGCAGGAAGGTAATGCATCTTGATAATAAACCCTCCTTCGATTACCTGCCCGGCGAAACAGTCATTGTGCAGCCAAACGAAATCATGTCTATTGACTTCCCTGAGGCCGGATTAGACAATCCTACACAATGCGTTGCGCTTGCCATTGATGCGTCGTATCTCGATAATACACTGCATTACCTGAATGGATACTATAATAGTAACCGCGAAGAAGAGCACACCTGGAGCATACAGTTTAACCGTTATCATTTTGCCAACGACACTGATATCACTGAACTGATCAACAAGATCATCCGTATATGCAGCAGCAAAGATGTTGCAAAAGATATCTATGCGGATCTGAACTTAAAGGAATTGCTGATCAGGCTGGTGCAAAGCCAGCGCCTGGAGCAGGTAAGTATAGAAAGTCTTGATAAATCGAACGCCACCAGGCTGCATTATGTATTGGCCTATATACAGCAGCATCTCACGGAGCGCATCAGTATCGATACCCTCAGCACCAAGGCCTACCTGAGCCGTAATACTTTTTTTCGCTGGTTTAAAGAACAGTTTGGCGTTACGCCGGTTGAATATATTAACCGGGAAAGAATTAAATATGCCAAACAGTTATTGAGCAATGGAAAAGAATCCATCAGCCATATAGCCCTGCAGTGCGGCTTCAGCGATGTAAATTATTTTGTGCGTTTATTCAGAAAAATGGAAGGCATTACACCGGGCGTTTATCAAACCTATACAAGGCGGTCTGGTTGATATATCCTGTAATCGAACGAGCTGATCCCTCATAACTACCCGCTCCCATAGACCATGCATCAGCAGATTTTTTGCAAAACAATCAGTAAATGCGGCATATAGCCGTAAAGGCATAATATTAAGTAAAAGTTATGCTTGGGTGGTACTGTGCCTGTCATTAGCGGGAAGTGTTATTATTGCCATAGTAATTATTGACTAAAGGCATAATAATTTATGCTATCCTTTTCATAAGAATTACCATTGATCAGTTTTTCAAATTGGAATAACATTGAGTTTTGAAATAATACAGCAGTTGGGGAGAAATGTTTGAACAAAATTATTTTTTACCTGCTTATTTTAAATCTATGTCTCAGAGAATCTACCTTAATGACGCTGCTTGCTGGAAACAATTAAAGGCTGGTAACCCGGAAGCGCTGGGGTATTTTTACGATACCTATATCGACCGGCTTTTCCAGTCGTCCTTAAAAATGACAGATAACCGGGAGCTTGCCAAAGATGCGTTGCAGGAAGTGTTTATTGAAGTGTGGCATTATCGGGCCAGTATCGGTGATGTACAACACACCTACGGATACTTGGTAAAGGTTTTAAAGAGTATCATCCTCAAAAAAGTAAAGACGAAAATAGTGCTCAGCGAACTGCTGGACAACGACCAGCGGGTGGGGAATGACGATAATATAGAGGAGACGATCATTTCTGCTGACCTCGCCAGCGAGCAGAAAAACAAACTAAACAGGGCGATCGGGCAACTGACCAGCCGGCAGAAGCAGGTGGTGAGATTGCGTTTTTTTGAGGGATTGTCGTACGAGCAGATTGCGGCCAAACTGTCAATGAACTACCAGTCTGTAAACAATCTGGCCTTCCGGGCCATGATGAGTCTGCGGCGTCAAATGTAGTGGAACAAGCAGCATTTCCGGCGGAAGCGCTGTCTTTATACGGGTTGTTGCAAATGAGGGATAGTAATTTTTGCTATTTTTTTAATAAAAAATAACATTTTCCGAACGATCTTTTTTCAATAAAATTGGGTCTGAATTAGCAATTGTTTTTTTTGCCTGCTAAAATAACGAACGTATGTTATCTTTTCTTGAATTGCCATACCCTATGCTATTACACCGTTAATTTGCCTGTAAACCGAAACCATAAACCTACATAATCGTTTGCTCATGAAAAGGACTTTTAAGTTCTACCTTTTACCACTACTTATAATCTTATCACATCTAGGTACGTCTTGCAAAAAGGAAGAAGCTCCCCAGGTGGATACTGCTGCTGTCAAGAAAGACTGGATAACCGGTGTTTGGAAGCAGAAAGATATTACGCTTGGTGTGTCAACTAAAGTTAGTGGCTTACAGTTGACTGCGGGTAGCAGTATGCTTGATGACCCTATTATTAACATGCTTCTTGGAGCACTGGGCGGGAATCCATTTGTGTTTACTCGTGACAATGTTTATTCTTTCAATGCCGATGGTACATATTCCGTAAGTGGAATTACGGAATTTCCCGGTGGTATTTCTCCACTGGTAGCAGGGCAATCTGGCACCTGGGATTTGGAAGTATATACTTCCGTTCTGGCATTGTTTCCATCAAGTGATACCCGGGATCCTCACTGGATCAACAGTATTGCTGCCACAAAACTCAATCTCGCTGTTCTTATCACGCTACCTGGGTTAGGGGATGTTCCGATGAACCTGGTACTTGAAAAACAGTAGGGAGTAGTATTTGCTATGATGATAAATTCTTTTCTTAAAACCAATTAATTGTTATGGGAACTTATTGTTCTGTCACAAAAGTGTTGTTTTTTATAAGCCTTTTGTTAGGTATACAGTCACACGTTGTTGCAGCAGATTTTATTGTTAAAGGTTCAGTCGTTGACGAAAATGGTCCCGTTTCCGGCGTTACCGTTACTGAAAAAGGAACTTCAAATGCTGTTACCACCGATCGTAATGGCGATTATTCCATAACCGTTCAAAGTAGCAATAGTATACTGGTGTTTAGTTTTGTGGGATACAAAACTGTAGAAATTCCGGTTTCTGGTCGTTCGTTGGTGAATGCAACAATTGAAAGTACCGCCCAGGAACTTACTGGTGTTGTAGTTACCGCCTTAGGGATCACTCGTGAGAAAAAATCGCTGGGATATTCTGTAGAAGAAGTGGCAGGTAAGGAAATGAACCGCGTAGCCCAGGAGAATGTTTTGAATGCTATGTCGGGTAAAGTGGCTGGGGTAACTATTAACCAGACTGGCGGAACCGGCTCTTCTGTAAGCATGATTATTCGTGGAGCTACTTCATTAAGTAGTGATAACCAGCCGTTGTTTGTTATTGATGGGGTACCCATTGCAAATACAGTCAATAATGTTACGCAGGTGGGTAATGATAACCGGGTAGACTATGGTAATGCCATTGCTGGTCTCAACCCCGACGATATAGAGAATGTATCCATCCTGAAGGGGCCGAGTGCTGCGGCATTATATGGATCACGGGCTGGTAACGGAGTTGTACTCATTACAACTAAAAGTGGTAAGGGCTTAAATAAGATGACGGTCAATTTTTCGTCGAATACCGTGTTTGATAAGCCGTACAGGTTTTTAAAATGGCAGACAAAGTATGGTTCCGGGCAATTTTCTGCTATTCCTGTTGAGCTTACCGGGAATATCTTAACCGATCCCTTTGGTGGCTTGATCCAGGAAAATGTAGGAGGAACATTCGGTGGTGAACTTGATAAAGGATATGATGCGGTTCAATGGAATAGTCCTTTGGACGAGAACGGTAAACCTATTGCCATACCACTGGTTTCGTACAAAAATAATGTCAGGAATTTTGTACAAACAGGAATTACCAGTACAAATGGCGTGTCTGTCGCGAACAGTACCGAGAAAGTAAACTATAGGTTATCTTATGCGAACATGACCAATCGTGGGCTTATTCCTAATTCCGATTTACACCGAAACACGTTAAATCTCAATACAAGTGTAAAAGTATCAGAAAAGTTCAGGTTAAGTACCAATATTGATTTAAGCAGAAATAATTCCAATAGTCGCCCGGCCGGAGAGCGTGGTACAAATCCGTTGCAGCATGCTTATGATGTATCGCCACACATCAATATATTGGATTTAAAAGATTATTGGATGCCGGGTCAGGAAGGGCTTCAGCAGAGAACCCAATTCAATGGCGAATACAACAATCCCTACTTTCTGGCATATGAAGTGAAGAATAGTTTTGTCCGAGACAGGTTGTATGGGAATATTAAAGCTGACTGGCAGATATTCAGAAACCTTAGTTTAATGATGAGATATGGTCTGGACACCTACAATGAAGAACGTGAAACGAAAATTGCCAACAGTTACACAAACGATCCTGGCGGAGCATATGGAGTTATCAATTTAAAGCATTTTGAGAGCAATGCAGAATTGCTGCTGACTTATAAAAAGCAGGTTGGAAATTTTAATTTCTCTGTGTCGGGCGGGGCCAATGCCCGGCGAACCAACGGAAGTACGCTGAGAAATGCCACAAAAAACAGTACAGGATTGATTGTGCCGGGCGTTTACACTATTCAGAATATTCTTCCGGCAAATCTGGATTTTAGTAGCCATCGTTTTAAGAAAGGAGTAAACAGTGTATATGGCATGGCTTCGGTAGGATTTAAGGACATGGTATACCTGGACGTCAGCGGTAGAAACGACTGGTCAAGTACCTTGCCGAATGCGCAGGCATACTTCTATCCCTCTGCTTCTGTAAGTTTACTGGCCAATGAAATGTTGGGGATTACTTCCAACAATATTAATCTGATTAAGTTAAGAGGTGGATATGCCCAGGTGGGTAACGACGCAAGTCCATATCAGCTATACAGCGTGTTGTCTAATGCAGGTAGTTGGGGAGATGTCCCGAGATTGGGAACGTCTGGAGTATTACTTAATCCATTTTTGAAACCGGAGAAAGCCACTTCTTATGAAGGAGGTATTGATGTAAGCTTATTTAGAAACAGGTTACGGTTTTCCGGAACTTACTACCTCGTGGATAATGAAAACCAGATTTTCAGCACTCCATTGACGCCTTCAACCGGTTTTGTACTTAAGAATATTAACTCAGGTCTGTTGCGGAGCAGGGGTATTGAGTTGAGTTTGAGTGTAACCCCGCTTGAAACTAAAAATATACGTTGGGATATTGGCGCAAACTATACCCGCAACAGAACCCGCATAATGGAGCTTGCTGATGAAATGCCCTACTTCCTGTTTTGGGAAGATGCAAAAGGAGGCGCCTGGACATATCTGGGAGAAGATGTGGGTGACATATACGGACCTTCTGTAAGAACTGTTACCGATAAAAGTTCACCCTATTATGGGTGGCCATTGTTGGGAATGGAAGACGGTGGCGCTAAATGGCAGGAAATCGACGCAGAAAACACAAGGAATAAAGTGGGAAACTTCAATCCTAAATTCATAATGGGTTTCCAGAATTCCTTCTCCTGGAAAAACTGGTCTTTAAATTTTACGCTTGACTGGCGCAACGGTGGTCAGTTTGTATCACAAACATATCGCTATGGCATGGAAAACGGCAGAGCGGCGCTGCAATTCGACAATTTTATAGATGCAGGAGTAATGAGTGGGAAGGAACTGCGTGATTACCTAGTTGCAAACGCGGAAGATTTGATCAAAATAAAAGACGGGAATTTTCCAAGAGTAGGTTGGCCGACCCCGGAAAAAACCAGTTATCCGTTTGAATACAGCGGAATCAGACTTCCATACGGTGGGTTGTTTATCCCTGGAGTGTACGCGACAGGCTATGATGCAGACGGAAACCCTACCGGATATGCCGAAAACCTGGGTGAAAACATCTTAGGTGCTGATGATCCTTCTAATCCAAATAAAACCTTGCCTTTGCCTTACGCTGCTGCGAATGCATGGGAGTTCATGGAGCAGAATCTGTTTTCAGCGTCCTATGTTAAGTTAAGAGAAGTTTCCCTGACATATGGATTACCCGCTGGTTTGGTTAGTGCGTTAAAACTTCAGGATGCAAGCGTGTCGGTGTACAGCAGAAATATATTGTTGTGGACTGCTGCCAAAGTAAACATCGATCCCGAAAATGCTTATCAGCCCACTACCGGAACGCAGGGAGGCATTCAGTTCAAACAGGGGATTGAAAGGTATAACGTAAATCCGCTGGTTATTCCCGTAGGCATTAAACTGAATATCACTTTTTAAGTTAAAATATCATAGATACTATGAAGAAGCATATATCTTTTTTTTACAGCGTTTCATTTGCATTGCTAATGCTGGCTTTAACGTCTTGCACCAAGGAGTTAATGAAAATGAATGAAGATCCAAACGGGGCAGACCCAGGCTCTACAAATCCCAATCTGGTTTTATCAACTGTTCTGACGGAAGCGGGCAGGGCCTACGTAGGGTTAGGATATGGAGACATTGCGGGTGTTATGCAACATACACAAAAAGATGGATGGGGTGGAGGACACAATAATTATGATTGGGGGGGAAGTAACAGTTGGTCTGGTTATTACGATATTTTAAGAAATAATAAATTCGTATACGAAAAGGCGGTTGAATTAGACTATCCCTTGCATCAAGGGATTACCCTGGTGATGAAGTCGTATATGTTTGGCTTAATTACAGATTTATGGGGAGATGCTCCTTATTCGCAGGCGCTGAAAGGAGAAGAAGGAGGGAAGGAAGCAACTTTTCCGGTTTACGATAGTCAACAAAGTATATACGAAAATATTTTGGCAGATCTTGAACAGGCGAATACACTATTGTCAGATAACTACTCCAGCGGTTTGGTTGGAAAAGCAGATGTGTATTACAATGGGGATGCTGCTAAATGGCGTAGGTTTGCCAACTCGCTGGCTTTAAGATACTATATGCGGTTGGCGGAAAAGATGCCCAATGTGGCCAGAGAAGGGATTGAGCGAATAGCTAATAATCCTGGTGATTATCCTATTATAACCTCAGTGAATGATGATGCTGCTATGGCATTTCCCGGAAACAGTAATGCTGACTCCTGGCCTTCTAATGCAACCTACGAGGGAGATAGTACGAGCTACCGTCGCATTAAAATGGCTGATACGTTTGTGCGTGCCTTACAGTCGCTGAACGATCCCAGATTAGGCATATTCGCTGATAAAGTTGAAATATTTTTATTTGTAGATGAAACGCAGCCTCCGGGCACAGACAGAATTGCGGATACAGTAGTTAACGGAGAGCAGAAGAAAGTGAGGTATTTATCTCTGGATGCGTTGGCTTCGAAAGGGCTTACCACCAACGATATCAATCAAGACCCAGACTATGTTGGCCTGCCAACTGCTCTTTCTGGTCCCCAGGCGTATAATCTCAGTCCAGACCTTAATCAGTCTTCTCGAAATCCGCACGTGTCATGGGTAAATTCAAATTTTGCCAATGCCAAAAGCGGTATAAAGGCCAGACTGATGTCTGCAGCGGAGGTTTATTTTATTCTCGCGGAGGCAGCGGCTGTTTATGGGTGGAATACAGGCGACGCAGAAACGCATTATAAAAATGCGATACTGGCATCGTTTAATGCATGGGGATTGGGATCGGAAGCAGCCTCCTATATAGCCCAACCACAAGTAGCATTTGACGGTACCCAGGAGCAAATTCTAACCCAAAAGTGGATAGCCAGTTGGAGTGTGGCAACGGAAGCCTGGTTCGACTGGAGAAGAACCGGGTATCCGGAGTTGCACGGGGTGCAGGGGCAAACGGTTGCAAAAGAGTTGCCGGTTAGATTTTACTACCAGTTGGAAGAAAGAAATCTTAATGGCGCTAACGTTGAAAAAGCTGCACAATCGTTGGAAACAACGCAGTACACAAATTTTGGGGCGGATGTAAGCTATGGAAATAAAAACAGCCCCTGGTCCAAACCCTGGATTATCCAGGGAACCGGTAAACCATGGTAAGTTTTAACGATGTTGTATACATGAAGACGATACTGCTGCACATATTTTTATTACTATTTTTTAGTTTCAACACTCAATCCCAACCCTTCAAGGCCGGTGCGGCGGTAAGGGGCATCACGCCCGATCCGCTGCTGCCGGTATCAGGTGGCATCGGCACGCCTAAACCGGCTACGGTGAAACAGGGAGACTTGTACGTACGTGCGCTCGTACTGGAGAAAGGTATTACCCGGGTGGCTATTGTAAACATCGATAATTTGGGCTGGCCGGCAGTATTGGGCAACAAATCGCGGGCGTTGATCAAGGGTATTCCTCCTGAAAATATCCTGATCGGTGCTACACATACACACAGTGCACCGGATGCTTATGGATTTCCCGATGAAAGCGGTCAATCGCATGCCGACCTGCAATACCTCGATTGGTGTGTGCAGCAGGTTGCCGACGCTGTTCATGAAGCCCTTACCAAACTTCAACCGGCTATGCTCAAAACGGCAGTTGGTGAAGCGAAAGGGAAAATAGCCTATAATTATTACGCCCCCGACCTGTACGATCCGCGCTGCGGCGTTATACAGGCCATTGCATCTGCAGGACCTAATGCAGGTAAACCCATCGCTACGCTGGTGAATTATGCCATACATCCGGAAGTGATCGGTTCCAAACGGAGCATACTGAGCCCTGACCTTTGCGGCCCGTTGTACGATCAGATTGAACAAAAAGCAGGCGGTATTGCTTTGTTTATGAACGGAGCACAGGGTGGAATGGTAACGGCAGACACCCGCATAGACGATAAAACGGAAGCCAGCCACTGGGGAGAATGTAACCGCATAGGGCGATTGCTGGCAGACGAGGCGCTGCGCATCATCGAAAATGCCCCGCTGCAATCAGATCCTGTACTGTATTGTGCTGCCAAAACCATACGATTCCCCATCGATTCACCCATGATGAAATATATTCTGGCCAGGTCGCCGCTGAAACTGGCTGGCGACAATCCGGATATGGCGTATGCCACCACCCGGCTGAACCTGCTAAACATTGGAACTGCTCAGGTGCTTACCATTCCTGGTGAAGCATTGCCTAATATCGGCTACTACGTGAAGCGAAAGATGAAAACGCAACAGCCTTTTCTGTTCGGACTTACCAATGATGCATTCGGGTACATGCTCACGAAAGAAGATTTTAACAGCTTCAAACGATACGACTACGTAAGCAGGACCAGCCTGGGAGAGATGACGGGTGACATTTTCATTAAGGAAGCCCTGCAGTGTATAGCCGACAATCCGCCCGCTCAGGGATATGAACCGGCTGTCAACAAATGAACATAAAAAGAATTTTACATAGTATAAAAGAAGATCAGATGAGGAAAAATATGATAGCTGTTGTAGTATGCCTGTTGTTGTGGGCAGGTGTTGGACAAGCACAGGTAACACCCGCAACAGCGCTGAAAGCCTATCTTGATAACGGCGACAACAGTTTTACATGGGAATTGAAAGAATCGTATGCGATCGGTGAGGTAACGGCCTACGACCTGCTGCTGACCTCGCAAAATTGGAGAGAGCATACCTGGAAACACCAGTTAACGATTATGGTACCGAAAGAAAACAGGTTTGATGGCGCTCTATTATACATCACCGGTGGCTCCATCAGAGACGGTGAGCCTCGCTGGAGCAGCAAGGATGATAAATTCAACAAAAGCATCAGCGCAATTGCGGTGAACAACAAAGCCATCGTGGCAGTGGTGAAGCAGGTGCCCAACCAACCGCTCTACGGCGGGAAGAATGAAGATGAGTTAATATCGATGACACTGCACAACTTCAAGCAGGACAACGACTACTCATGGCCATTGCTGTTTCCTATGGTAAAAAGCGCTGTGAAAGCCATGGACGCCATTCAGCAGTTCAGCAGTCAGCAGTTGAACCATAGCGTCAACCGTTTTGTTATTTCCGGTGCATCCAAACGGGGATGGACCACCTGGCTCACCGGAGCCAGCGATCAAAGGGCGCAGGCCATTGCCCCCATGGTGATCGACATTCTGAATATGCCTGTAAGCCTCGACTATCAGATAAAGGCATTGGGTGGATACAGTGTGCAGATAGAAGATTATGTAAGGCTGGGGATTCCCCAGGAGGCTAAAACGGAAAGCGGAATGGCGTTGACCACCATGATAGACCCGTACGCCTACCGGGCTGCGCTCACCATGCCAAAAATGATCTTTATGGGCACCAACGACGAATACTGGGTGGTGGATAATGTTAAAAACTACCTCAGCGACATTCCGGGTAAAAACCTGTTGCATTACGTACCCAACGCGGGGCATAACCTCGGCGACGGCAAACAGGCGATGGAGGCATTGGGCGCTTTTTTCGGCAATACCCTCGCTGGCACCGATTACCCGGCATGTAAATGGCAAACCGCTGTGAAAAAGAATAAGGTGCGTGTTAAAATACAGGCGAGCAAGGACGAACTGACCGATGTAATACTCTGGCAGGCAGACTCCGACGATACAGATTTCAGGAAAGATGTGTGGAGTAGCCGTCCGTTGCATATCAGTGGTAAAAAATCATTTACGGTGGAGCAGGCTTTACCGGCTTCGGGCTTCCGCGCTTTTTATATCGATCTGAAATACAAAGCCGTTCATGGAGGAACCTATACCGTGAGCACCCGTGTATTTATGACGGATACCAGGCAGGTACTGTAGTAGCAGATATGATTTGATTGTATGGTTAGCTAACGGTGCGTAAAAAAAGGCAGGTATTCAGAATCGATCTGAAACCAATCCAGGCCCGTTTGCTGCATGGCTTTAATATGTTGAGTAATGTCATCGGGCGAGGCCCCGACTCTCCGGAAACGCCATGCATTTACCACGCCAACGGCTTGTATACCATTCACCTTTGCCCAACGTACATCTTGTTTAGACAGTTCGCTGCTAAACAAATAGTAATGGGTGGGATGATAATCGGGTCGTTGCATATTGTGTTCTAACTGTTGGCGGGTACAACTGAGTTTTATTTTTCCTCTGAAAAATTCGGTAGATTCGTCTGTGCCTATGGTCAGTGCACCATCATACAAATCGTAGCGCTTCAGCATAGAGAATAGTTTATTCCACACCAGCGTATCGTTGCCCGGTATTTTATTATCAATCATTACGTTTAGTTTGCCCGCGCAGTACTGCAATGCTTCTTCCAGTTTCAACACGCGGTGTGGGCCGTTGCGGAGCATACTTATTTCCTCCCAGGTCATATCCGATACCTTGCGTGCATCGCCATAGTAACGCTGGAAATGAGGATCGTGATGCAGGATCAGTTCCCCGTCTTTGGTTAGTCGTACGTCAATTTCCACCATGGCGAATCCCTGTTGCCAGGCGGCTTTCAGCGCTGCCAGACTGTTTTCCGGCTTCAGGCTGTCTACCACGCCCCCGCGGTGGGCTATCAGGTGATAGGGGAGCTTTTGCTGCCCGGTAACGCTCCCGGAAATGATGGTAAGAAAAAGGCAGCACCATACCCTACAATGTTTTATCAACACAACAGAATGTACCATCGCGAACAAAATTTTGTTTGGATGCAAAAATAGAAAAATAACGGCGGGCTTGCAGCCGTGCACCTACTTCAACGTAGGCGCCTATACACGCAGAAACAATTTTTGACGGTACATAAAATAAAGGAACAACCATTTGGTGAGTACTAGTGTGGCTGCCATCACTACAATGCCATAAGGTTCGCCTGCCAGTTGCCCCAGCCATCCGAAGAACGCATTGTTGCTGTATTTCCAGTTGATGAAGCCTCCGCTCATATAGATGAGAATGGAGTTCATACCGATTACCTTGAAAAAGAAAGCCCATTTGTTAAATCCTTTCACGTCAATAATATAATAGAAAATACTGAGGAGCATGAGGCTGTAACCGCCAACATTCAGGGCAAAGGAGCTGGTCCAAAGGTTTTTGTTGATCGGGAAATCCAGCGCCCATATATGCGCCAGTATCCACAATGCTACTCCCGCCACGAAAAGGCTAAGCGCTTTTTTAGCAGGGGTAAAGGAGTGTTTTTTAAGGAAGGTACCCGTGAGTACCCCCAGCAAACCCGTACTTACAGAGGGTATGGTGCTCATCAATCCTTCGGGGTCGTGGATCTTGAGGTAGAGTTCGCCGGGCACAATGAATGTGTCGATATAGGAAGCGAAATTCCCTTCCATACTCAGGTCGCCTGCAGGATGCCCGGGTGCGGAGGTAAACTTCAACAGCAGCCAATAGCCGATCAGCAATGCCCAGAACCATATGATCTGTCCTTTTTCACGGGTATAGATGTAAATAATGTTGGCAAACATATAAGCGAGGCCGATACGCCCCAACACGCTTGCTATACGTAGCTCCGATAAGGGTTTCAGCACCAGTCCGTTATTGTAGATTACGCCCAGCAGCACCAGTATCAGTCCTCTTTTCACCACCCTTTGCAACATTTGCGCCCGTGTTTTTCCTTTTTCCAGTTCCCTTCCAACGGAATAAGGAGTGGTAACCCCGGATATAAAGAGAAACAAGGGAAAAATCAGGTCGTAAAAATGAAACCCATGCCACTCGGGGTGATCCAGCTCCGTAGCAATATTGTTCCAGAAAGGAGTATTGGTTACTTTAGCCAATGCATGGAAGATACCTTCGGCTCCGATGATCCAGAACATATCAAAGCCACGCAGGGCATCCAGCGAATAAAGACGTGCGGGTTTGGAGGGTAATGTTGATTGCATGTGTATGTTTTCAGAACTTAAAGAATATTTGTTTTGGTATTAAGGAGACGTTCGGTTCACCTGCATACTACTTTGTTGGGGCAAACAACACATTGTATCGGAACAACAGGCAAGTGTATCTGAGAAGCGAATATAATTTTTAATAGGCGTTTTGCAATCATACAGAAAAAATATTGCACACCGATACCCCTCTATTCAGCAAACAGTTGTGTCAATAACCCGAAATGCGGCCTGGTAAGGGATTACCAGCTCTTGAGTTCTTCTTCTGTGAAGGGTAGTTCGCGGCTTTTCAGTTTGTTGCGCATGGCTTTCACACGCTCCGGCTTTACTTCCGGTGCGCTGTTGTTCCAATTGTTCCGTATGAAGCTGAGCAGTTCTGCGAGTCCCTCATCTGTTATATCCGTATTGCCCCCCACTCCGGGCATATCTCCCGAAATTTCGGGAGCTTTGTACAATTTATTGTTCACGTGTACGGGACCGGTGAGGCCCTTCAAAACGATAGCGGTAAGTTTGTCGATGCCGCCCGTTACCCAATCGGAGTTGTTGAGGGGCGGCGCCAGCATAGCTACACCTTCGCCGCCTGTTCCGTGACAATTCTGACATACGGTGGCATAGATGGCGCTGCCTGTCGGAAACCTTTTCCTGAGCTGTTCTTCATTTCGGGAAGCCTCCTCTTTACGAATATTGGCTACCACGCGCGTAAACTGTTTATACAATACAGACGCTGTGTCTTTCGCCTGCGTCAAAACCTGTTGAAATAAACGCGTATCACTATCAGACAGGTTGCTGAGCACTGCTCCCTGTATATAGGGATTGTTGGGATACCGTATGGCTGTTTGCACCAGCAGTTCGTCTACAGCCTCCGGATTATTTTTTCTGAAATGTTTCAACTCGAATAGAGCGGCCGGTATAGCCAGGGTATCGCCCGAACGAATGAGGCCGGCTATTTTTTCGAGCCATTCTCCCTGGTTGGGTTCTTTTAAAATGGCGGCTATTCCCGCCAGCCCATGCATTTGCTGTTTCCAGTCGTTCTGATCGAGGACGTAGTGTATATCTCCCTCCCGCAATAGCCCCATGCCTTCCAGCGTCCAGAAAGCGTGCAGTCGGGCAACGGCATTATTCGAATGCAGCACAGCCCGTACATTTTCTTCGGCTGCCGTAAGTTGTTGATCTACCAGTTTACGCTGCGCCGTTTCGCGTATCCAGGCATTGTCTGAAGCAAGCAGCGCTGCCAGGGAGGAAGCGTCTTCGGGTACCTGTTGCCGTTTGTAGCGATAGCCGGCAGGCGCCACCCTGTAAATGCGTCCTGCATGCAGGGGGTGGGCGAGCGCTCTTTTGTTGATCTCACCTTTCAGGTATTCGGTAAGATAATACCTGTGCTGTATGATACCCCGGTACATGTCCGCTATGTACATACTTCCGTCTGGTCCGCTATGCAGGTTTACGGGCCTGAAGCGTTCGTCGATGCTTGTCAGAAATTCTGTATTCTTGTAAGCCTGCCTGCCTTTCACCAGGTACCCTTCCTCGTGCAGGATATTTCGTTTGATGAGATTGGCAGACGGTTCCGCTACAAAAGCATTGTTATAAAATGCTTTACCGAACAGTATGCTTCTGTATACCAAAGGTCCGCAGGCTGCAGTGAAGTTGATCAGTTTTCCGGTACTATCCAGCACATCGTCTTTATACCCCCTGTTTACGCCGGTGGTCGGACGGGCCGGGTATACACGGTTGTCTTCCACGATGCGGACGTTAAAACCGGGTACCGGTTTCAGGAAGCGGTTGTCTGCACCCATCGACGGTAAAAAATAATCTCCCAGCAGATTTTGTGAATTGTTATTGTAGAACAGCCTTCCGTAGTCGTCCTGCGAAATGCCCCATTGCCCCCTTCCGTGCGTGATTTCGGTAAGCCAGTGCCCGTCTTTTCTCCGGTATCTTTTAGAAGAGTTGGCACTATAGATCCAGTTGTCGATACCTCTGAGCAGTCCGTTGGATTCATGTTCCACGTTTTCTCCTTTATTATAGGCTTCATCCACCACGGTTATACTGCCGGGCCGGTCGCGCACGATTTCTACGAACAAGAGTCTTGGTGGCACGGCCACGAGCAGGCCATTCTCAACAAAGCTGATAGCTCGGGGCAATACCAGCGAGTCCATAAACACTTTCCGATGGTCGGCTATGCCGTCGCCATTGTGATCTTCCAGTATCACTATTTTACCGTTGGGAATGTCTTCTCCTGTGCCCAGCGTATCCGGCATATATCCCGTCATCTCCACTACCCATATGCGTTCTTTTTCGTCGAACGCCAATGCAATGGGGGCGGTAACAAGAGGTTCGGATGCTACCAGTGATACAACAAAGCCTTGTTCCAGCTGCATGGTTTGCATAGAGGCATCGGCGGTGAGAAAAGGCGCATTATTGATGATCTCCTGCACATGGGCTGAATCCAGTTGCAGGGAGGTGGATTGGCCGGTACGTCCACAGCCGGTATAAAAAAAATACAAACTACATAAAAAAACAACGGTCATCCTGTATCTCATTCCTGAAACCTGTTTTTATCATCTTTTAATCAAACGAACGATCATGCCTGTTAGGTATTACTTCCTTTAACTGTCTGAAGCCGTGCCGCTCGGTATCAGCGTATATAGTTGTTAGAATAACATACATAAGCACATTCGAAATCTGCTATCAATTCCATGGTTTAAAAGCATGAATTTATGGTAAAAAAAATCAAATGCCGATCCTAATTCTTCCGGTTTATAAACGTATTCAAACGCGTTTTCATATAGGTGCAGGACAGGCGGGATGCAAAATTTGGTTACCTTTAAGCGTTAAAAAATCGCTTGTGATCTATTGTTTGCTGTTTCAGAAAAAAGACATATTTAAAAGACTGGTTTTTACGATGGCTATATGTATGGGTATCGCTGCGGGTGCAGCGGCCCAGTCGCCTGGCTATGGAATTACGGGAAAGATTATTGAAGAAGACGGGCAAACAACGCTGGGGTTTGCCACCATACAATTGTTCAGGCAGGGCGATAGCCTTGCGTTAACTACCGTGCATGCTGCCGGGGATGGTTCCTTCCGTCTGGAAGCGCCTGGCGCGGGAAGTTACTTCGTACAGATAGATTTCATCGGCTACGACAGCTATACCTCTGCTGTCATCCGGCTTCATACAGGATCGCCTTATCATTCCCTCGGGACCGTTGCATTGAAATTATCCGGTAAATCATTGGATGAAATCATCGTTCAGGCTGAAAAGAGCACAATGCAACTGGCGTTGGATAAGCGTATCTTCAATGTGGGGCAGGATCTGGCCAATGCGGGTGGCACAGGTATCGATATACTGAGTAATATTCCATCGGTAGCGGTAGATGTGGAGGGTAATGTTAGCCTGCGGGGCAGCAGCAGCGTGCGGATACTGATAGATGGAAAACCGTCTGGCCTGGTAAGCATCAAGGGAGGAGCAGGGCTTCAGCAGTTGCAGGCCAATATGATCGAAAGGGTGGAAATCATTACCAACCCTTCCGCGCGGTATGAAGCAGAAGGCATGGGAGGCATCATTAACATTGTTTTGAAGAAGGAAAGAAAGGAGGGCTTCAATGGCTCGTTTGATGTTATAGCGGGATACCCCGAAAACTTCGGACTGGCAGCAAATGTCAACTACAGAAAAAAGAATATCAATTTTTTCGTTAATTACACGGCTTCCTACCGCAACGCGCCGGGGCGCAATCAATTGTATCAGGAAACCTACCGCAACGACAGCACTTTTATTTTTACCAAACACATGGACTCGTGGTTGAAAGGAATGTACAATACCGCCCGTGCCGGACTGGATTATTTCATTAATGATCAGAATATTCTTACCGCAGCCTATACCTACCGCATTTCTAAAGGCAAGCGCTTTTCAGATATCAGGTTTCGCGACTACGAGTCGAGTCTTAAAAATATGACATCGTTTTCGAATCGTACACAGGATGAAACAGAAACGGAACCGAATTCAGAATACGCGCTTACCTATAAACGCACATTTAACCAACCGGGGAGAGAATTGGTGGCGGATGTCAGACACCTGAACAACTGGGAGGATTCTGACCAGTACTTTAACGAAGATGTGTACAATCCCGACGGAAGCCCCTCCGGCATACCGCATCTGCTGCAGCGTTCCGTAAACTTCGAAACGGAAAAGCAATACCTGTTTCAGTTAGACTATATCCACCCGTTTGGAGAGAAAGGAAAATTTGAAACGGGTCTGCGTACCAGTTTCAGGAATATGACAAATGACTACAGCGTTACCCAGCGCGATGAAGACGATAACTGGCACGCGCTGCCCGGACTTACCAATGATTTTCTTTACAAGGAAAATATACATGCCGCATATGCCATATACGCCAACCAGTTCAGAAAACTGACCTATCAGGCGGGACTTCGGGGGGAGTTGACCGATGTAACCACCACCCTGAAGCAAACAAATGAGGTAAACCCGCGTGACTACATCAACCTGTTTCCGAGTGCACACCTTACCTACGAGTTGCCCAACGACCATGCCCTGCAACTGAGCTATTCAAAGAGGGTACGCAGACCGCAGTACAACGACCTGAGTCCGTTTATGACTTTCAGCGATAACCGCAACTACTGGAGTGGTAATCCAGACCTGGATCCGGAGTATACCGATGCCTACGAGTTGGGACATATCAAGGAATTGTACAAGGCAACCATTACGTCGTCTGTATATTACCGGTATACTACAGGCAAAATACTGTCGGTGAGGGAGGTATTTGAAGACGGCACTTCGTTTACCCGTCCGGAGAATATGGCTACAGAAAATGCTTTCGGTGCAGAACTCACGGGCTCCTGGTCGGTGACGCAGCAGTGGAAGATGGATGGCAGCGTAAATTTCTTCCGCGCTATGACAGATGGCCGCAATGTGGATGAAACCTTCGAGAGTGATACCTATAGCTGGTTTGCCCGGTTGCTGAGCCGGGTAACCGTTTGGAAAAATACCGATGTACAGTTGCGCGGCAACTATGAAGCACCCCAGCAGTTGCCGCAGGGGAGGAGAAAATCTCTGGCTACGCTGGATATATCCGCTACCAGAGATATTATGAAAGACAAGGCTACACTCACTCTCAATATCATTGATGTATTCAATTCCCGTAAATTCCGGCACGTTACGGAAGGTGCCAATTTTTACACTACCGGTATCTCGCAGGGAAGACTGCGGCAGGTCAACCTCACATTCAACTACCGCTTACGCCAGGCCAAAAAGAAAGTGAAAGAAGGGCTGGATGCGGAGATGTAGTGTGGCGAAGTTCCACCCCGTCGGCTCTTTCTATCCTTATCCGTAGCTGGCTACAGTAGGGATTCAATAGTTCTTCACCGTTTTGGACGGCATATTATAGTGTTATGTGCCATAGACGGATACGTTGAAGATGTGTAGAAAAGCGGTCGAAACATAGCTGTGCCATATGGTGGTGATATGTTTTTTCTGAGGAGGTTAAAACAAGGAGGCCTGCTCCCCAGGCTTATCCGGCACTTTCAGTTGCAGTGTAAAAGCTTTGTTTATTGCGGCTATAAAATAGGCAGCCAGCAGTGGGGATTCTTTTTCTACGTTCTGGTGTATGAAAAAATACATTTTCTGCAGTCCCGCTGCCCGCCATTTTTTGATACGCGCCACCCAGTCATCGAGCCGTGTGATATCGCTGGGATGATTGGCGCCCACATATCTTATAAAAGCTTCCGGACCGGTCAGTCGCATGTGGAGCATATCTCTCCGTCCGGCAGTATCTACCAGTATATTAGCTATGCCGAGCTCTTCCAGTAATTGGGTATATCGGTGGCTGACGGAGGAGTCGCTGAACCATTGTTCGTTTCTTACCTCTACTGCAAGTGGAATGCCTTTCGGAAAATGGCGCAGCACCTGCTCAAGGCGATTAAAATCTTTGGGAGAAAAGTTATCGTGCAACTGAAGGAATACCATACCGAGCTTTTCTTCAAATGCACTTACAGCATTGCAGAAATTTTCTATGGGCTCCTGTACGTTGATCAATCTACGGTAATGACTGATGATGTCGGTGAGTTTGGGGAAAAACCTAAACCCGTCCGGCGTTTTATGCTTCCAGGTTTCTACCTGTTTGAAATCCGGCATTTTGTAAAATGTAGCATTCAGCTCAATGCAGTTGAATTGTGTGGCATAATACTTCAATTCGTCTTTGGTTCCGCGCGGATAAAAACCTTTCAAATCGCTGCGGTTCCATTTGGCACAACCTACGTACACTTCAAAAGGCCGTTCGCTCTTGTACGCTGCTAATAGCTTTTTTGTTTCCGGTGCATCCTTCGGCAAGGTAAAGTCTATCTTACCGGGATCCGGTACTTTTCCAAACTGCATGCTGGTATTTTAGCACAAATTAGGCAACTAAGTTTGTACCGTATTGTCAGATGTCAAAATCAACCATAATCTTGGTGATATTCCCACGGTTCTGCGCCCAGGATTCCAGCGCGGCAGCGGCATCGTTGAGCGACACCGTTTTCGATATCACTGCATTTACGGGTAGTTTACCGGATTCTATGTATTGTATCACCTTGGGGAAATCGCCGAGGCAGTTGCGCGAGCCCAGTATCTCTATTTCTTTACGCACGAAGAAGCCGGTGTTATAGTCTACCGGTTTTTTCCCATATCCTACATATACTACGCGGCCGGTATAGCCCACGAGGTCTACCGCCTGCCGGTAGGTATCGTAGCTGCCCACCGCTTCTATTACCACATCGGGACCATCTCCATCCGTGAGCGTATGAATAACGGCGGCTGCATCTTCCTTTGCGCCATTGATGGCATGGGTTACCCCCACTTGTCGGGCTATATCCGTTTTGTAATCGCTGATATCCAGCGCATACACCGTAGCGCCTCTTTGTAAAGCGCCTGCTATAGCGCCCAGTCCTACAATTCCGCACCCAATCACCAACACCCTGTCTTTCTCCGTAACGCGACCGCGATCTGCGGCATGAAATCCTACTGTCAGGGGTTCCACCAGGGCCAGTTCCTTCAGGGAAAGTTTTTCAGAAATATGGAGTTTGCTATGGTGTATGGTGATGAACTCCGCCATGGCGCCTGGTCGGCGTACACCCATGGTTTTATTGTCTGCGCAGGCATTGGGACGTCCTTTGCGACAGGCTATACAAACACCGCAGTTGAGGTAGGGATCAATAGTTACCTTCATGCCGGTGCGAAATGTATCGGGTACGCCGGGGCCGGTTTCTTCTATCAGCCCGCCTACTTCGTGGCCCAATACGTTGGGGTACTCCTGTAACTCAAATAAACCCAGGAAACCATTCAGATCGCCTCCGCAGAAGCCTACCATGCCTATGCGCAGTAATACTTCACCAGGCCCGGGTACAGGTTTTGCTATTTCGTGCAGGGATACTTTCCCGGGAGCTTCCAGAACCAATGCTTTCATACTTATTGTCTATTGTTTGGGGATGTTATTGGCAGGGTTTCCCTCGTACCACATCAGGTTTTTAACGGGGGCTACGAGCTTTTCTATTTCGTGGAGCAGCGCGGCCGGTATTTCAAGGTCGGTAGCCTTTATATTGCTACTTACCGTTTTCACCTCGCACATACCGGCTATGGTAGTGGCAATATGCGGATGGGCAACCGCATAGGAAAGCGCCACATCGCTCAAGGCCAGGTTGTATTGCTTACACGCCGCGCGCAATACCGGCTGAATGTCTTTCAGCTCCTGGGGTGAGCGATGCCAGGCGGGCAGCGATGCATCGGTGAGGATGCGTTGCATAAAGGGCGCGGCATTCATTAAACCGAAGCCTTTTTCTATTGATAGCGGCACCAGTTCGTCGTTTATTTCGTCTTCTACCAGGTTGTAGTGCGCCCAGGAAAGCACGGTGTCC
This sequence comes from Agriterribacter sp., assembly GCA_037190905.1. Taxonomy (GTDB): domain Bacteria; phylum Bacteroidota; class Bacteroidia; order Chitinophagales; family Chitinophagaceae; genus Agriterribacter. Next base: position 89,488 of record JBBCKG010000016.1, read on the forward strand.
AGTTCCACCTGCCGGGCTATATGCGCAAGGTAACGTACCGGTAGCCCTGTGATACCTATAAAGCGGGCTTTGCCGCTTTCTTTAACTTTTTGCAGCGCAGGTATGGCTTCGTTTAATGCCTGCTCTTCGGTACCAAATTCTATATCGTGTAGCTGAAAAACATCCACATAATCAGTCTGCAGCCTCTTGAGCGATTCATCAATTCCCTGTATCACCCTGTTGTACGAAAAGTCAAAATGGTTGATATACCGGCAGCATTTGGTAGCCAATACGATATTCTGACGTTTCCCCTTTAATGCCTTCCCCAGGCGTGTTTCGGCAAGCGTATCGCCGTAAAAAGGCGCTACGTCGAAATAATTGATGCCGTTGTCGATGCCATAATGCAGCGCCGCAATAGCCTCGGACTCTTCTACGGCTTCGAATACATTTCCTACCGGAGAAACGCCAAAGCCCAATACCGATACGTTCAGTCCTGTTTTTCCCAGGATGCGGTAATTCATAATACTAGTATTTTTAAAGGTGCTGCCTTTTTTGTGCTACACCGGTTTCTTTTTTATAAAACACACTTTGGAAAAAATAACGAGCCAGTTTATAAGCGCGATTATGGCAAGCCTTCACAATAATTGTATGCCTTTTACTATTTTTCAAGATAGCATAGAACATATGAGATATGGAAAAAACTTTCTCCTGTAAGCGGCGCGTTTTGCTGACCCTGCAATGTGCAGGCTGCAATATTAAAAAAACTTGCCTGTTTATGCATAAGTTAAGGTAAGCCAAAACTTGTAGTATATTCACTTCCTCTTACTTGATCATTGCCTCCCGTTGAGTAGCCAGCATTTTCTTTTTATAATGCAGCGGATTGAGTCCGGTTACTTTTCGGAACTGCCTGATAAAATGTGCCATATTGTTGTATCCGCAACTGTTGCTGATATCCTGTATGGTGAGGGTGTCGTCTGCGAGCAACCTGCAGGCCTGTCCGATTCTTACCTCCATCAGAAACTGAAAATACGTTTTTCTGTTAGAGTTTTTAAAGAAGCGGCAAAAAGACTGACGGGTGAGATGCGTGATGGCGGCCAGTTCCTCCAGGTAAATGGGACGATGATAATTTTCAAAAGTGTACTGATACACTGCTTTTAACCGACAGTTGTCGTAATCGCTCGCAACGTTGGCGTATCCCTGCCCGGCCAGTACATCGAATTCTTCTGTATCGGCCACCTCCTCCAGAATAGCCAGAAGGCACAGCAGTTTTTTTGCAGGAGGCAACTGCAGGATAGACATTATGGATTCTATGACAAATTCCCGGGTTGGGCCTTTCAACAAAATACCCCTGGGTAATATATTGGTCAGCAGGTTGCTTACCCCCGCCATTTCGGGCTTGTTCAGGAGATCCCGTCCGATATTTTCCAGTTGAAAGTGAATGGTAATGGCTTCTCCCTTGCTCTTAGAGGGATGAATATACTGAGGCTCGTGCACAGTAGTGTGTGGGAGGTGCGCGCCAAAAATCAATACATCGCCGGGACCGAAATTGCCAATATAATCACCGGCAGCAAAGGTACCTGTACTGTTTTTAAGGTAAACAATTTCGATTTCAGGGTGGTAATGCCATGGATTGACCATGTCTTTTCCTTTTACGGTTTGCACAAAAAACGACTGGTTCTGTGCCGGACTAAACTTTCTGAGTATAGGTTTCATACAGTGGAAGCAAATGTTAATATAACATAACTAAGATAGACAAATAATAAAAATATTCCATCCTGTGCTGTCCGGTAGAATTTTGTGGCGGTTGGTAAAATGGCTACATCCGCATGGTATTATGGAGCGGGAACAGTACGTTCCCGTGCAATATACTTCGATCTGATAAAAATTGGAAAATACAGAAGAGCCCGTCAGGAAGACAATGTCTACCGTCTTTTATCACTTACTATAATATTATACCGCATATACAGTTGAATGGCCTGATTACGGGCCTGAATGTCAGGCAGGTTATTAACAGCTTTCTGGTCTATATAGTTGCTCAAAGCCTGACTGTACCGAACGCCAAAAGAAAAGCGATTGATATAGTAACTGGCATCCACCAAATAGCGCCATTCAGAGCCACGCAGTTTACTGGTCATAGCATCTTCTTTGAGTGTAATCGTTTCTGACCGTAGCGGTGTGTTGTCGGCTGCAGTTTGCTCTACGGTAGCGAGTCCGCTGCTGAGTGAGGAAAATTGCAGTCCGCTTCCAATATAAAAATTCGGCACCGGGCTGTAGTAAAAGCTCACCGGCATATGGAAATAGTATAGTTTTCGAAGGAATGTTTGCTCCTGCATTGCCGTGGTAGCAGGGGTAATCAGGGAGCGCTGATCCAGCAGTAGTACAGGGGTAGACTGCGGCGCGTTGAACTGAAACTCGCTTTGTACATATACCCGGTTGGTCAGGTGTAATTGCAGGTAGGGTGCTGGAATATAATCGGTTGCTATGTTGCGGTTGGCGCCTGCGCCGTAGCTGTAGTTTTTCTGATCTCCGATAGAAATGTTCTGAAAAGGTGCAATGCCGGCTGCAAACCAGCGTTCGGGTTGTTCGCCCCAGAGAGAGCGGCTGGTACGGTACGATCTGGCCATATCTCTTTCATCGCGCCGCTGCTGGCGTTTCAGTTGTCGGATGGCGGCTTTGCGGGCATCTTCGTTTTCAGGAAGTAAATATTTATTCCTGGAAGGAAGACTGCGAGGGCTGTTGAATGCACTTACGTCGGAATACCGTATGTTTTTTCCGGGAAGGGAGGCCAGTGGATGCAGGATCGAGCTGCCCGATGAAGGATGCTGCCCCGGATTGTTCGATGTATGCCTTGCAGCAACATCCTGTACTGCTGTTGTCGCCGCCTCATGCAGACTACCGGCGGCCGTATGTATGTCGGGCAGTTGCCCCTGGTTTCGTTGGTTGTCGTTGTGTTGTACTCCTTCTGTTGTTTTTTCTGCTATCTGTTTTTGTTGATAGGAGGGGTGTTCTGCAGAGGAGCGCTGTACAGAGGTTAGAGAAGGGAGAAGCAACTGTTTTTCTGATGTTTCTGTTGTGGCCAAGCGGATGCTATCACCGGAGTGGGTGGCTGCGTATTCCGGTTCCCTTTTTTCATCAGTAACTTGTGTATCATCAGTCAAAGGCAGGCGGGCATTTTCTGTGTCTGTTTTTACGGCTCCCCGTGCTCCCCGTTCAAGCGCAACGGGAGAGGAGGGCTGTACAGACAGCGAGCTGCTTTCCGAAGCATGACCCGGGGCAGGTTCGGCTGAACCGGAGGGTGACAGCAGATAGTAGAAAGCAGTTCCTGTTATTAGTAGTACTGCCAGTGTACTGATCCACCATTTGGCTGCTGCCGGTCTTTTTTTATCCGTTTGTGGCATCTCTGCATCGAGTATGGATTTCATTTTCTGCCACGAAGCCTCCATATTGGGTACTGACAGTTCTTCCATCTTTTCAGCCAAAGTATGCTCGTATGGTATCTTCCTGTTCATTTATGCCACATGTAAGGTTTTAAGGGATTTTTGCAGCAATCGCCGCGCTTCACTCAAATGCCACTTGCTGGTACCTTCGCTTATGCCCATTTTAACGCCTATTTCTTTATGGGTAAACCCTTCTATTACATATAAATTAAACACCGTTTGGGTAGCCGCCGGCAGCTTCTGTATATGATGCAGCAATTCGTTGGCATTCAACCTGTGCAACGCATCACTCTCCACATAAGGTTCTGCCACCTGTTCGATGTCTATCTTGTGCCTGTGTTTTTGATTTTGTCTTATAAAATCGATAGAGGTGTTTACCATAATGGTTCGTATCCAGGTATACAGGCTTGCTTTCTGTGGATCGAACGATTGAATATTTTTGAACACTTTCAAAAAACCGTTGTTCAGCACTTCTATGGTATCGTGCTCGTTTTGGGTATAACGGGTGCATACGGTGGCCATAGCGCTATAAAACTTTTTGTACAAAAGCTCCTGCGCCCGGCGATCGTTGTTGATGCAGCCGTTTATAAGGTTGATATCTACGGGGTCTTTGCTCAAATTGCCGTTCTTGAAAAGTATGCCTGTATCGTCTTTTTCTGTTTGGTTATAGTAAGTTACCGATTTCCCTTTTTCTTTGCCTATATTGTTTACGGCACCATGATTATAACCTTATAATAAACACCAATAGGGTACTTCTTAATATACGAAGCAGCTTATACAATGGTTGGGGGTAGACAATTTATCATAAGATCCTATTTCTGCTGAAAGTTTTATAATATAAAAAAGGAGGTGAATCACACCTCCTTTTTTTATATTATAACCATCGAAACTGACTATTTTCTGGAATTTTGTCTGCGTTTGCTCCAATTGTTACCGGGTTTAAATCCGTTTCCTTCCTGGCTGCCAACACGATCCATTGCACAGCGGAAACCAACCGTACTGCTGCTTTGTTCCTCGTCGAGGAAACGACGAGTACCGGGGCTGAGCCAGTAAGGTAAGTCGTTCCAACTACCGCCTTTGATTACTCTTGAACGGTCGCTGATGAGGGTGGTTTTGCCATAGCCATACGTAACGTTCGAAGTAGAGTCGCCATCAAGGTGGTTGATTACATTACCTCTTTGATAATTCATACGGCTTTTCACTTCTTCGTCGGTTACATGCACTTTAACTACACGTCCGAGACTGTCGCGCTCATATTCCCCGTTATCATTTTTCTTGTATTTTTCAAACCGGTTACCACGGTAAGGGTTGAAATCTTCATTGTCAAGATGTGACAGCGGACGGTAAACATCGGCTACCCATTCGTTCACATTGCCTGACATATTATAGATGCCGAAACCATTAGGATAAAAAGCGTCTACCGGACCAGGAATAGAAGCGTTGTCGTTCAGGCCTCCGGCTACCCCCATCATATCTCCGCTTCCTCTTTTAAAGTTGGCGAGGAATTTACCCTGCCAGCTTCCGTGACGTGCATCCCGCAGGCCATTTACATTCTGGCTCCAGGAATACACCTGTTTTTCCCTGATCAACTCTTCTCCTGCACCGTTGGATTTCTTTTTGGGGCGGGGGTTCTGATTAATGTATCCGTAAGCGGCATATTCCCATTCGGCCTCTGTCGGGAGCCTGTAGTTCGGCAGCATAAAGCCGTCTTCGAAGCTAACTTTGGTACGCGGGCGACCATTGGCATCCATCAGCGGGTTCTTCTTTGGTCTGCCGGGCTGAGGTTCGTACAGGTCTTTCAGGTAGGCCTGTGTATTGAAATTTTCCTGCCCTTGTCCTTGTATAGACTTCAACTGATTGGCGTTGATATATCCCTTTTCAACCAGAATCCTTTCGTTGACCCTGTCGCTTCTCCAGAGACAAAAATCCTGGGCCTGCTTCCAGTTTACACCTACTACAGGATAATAATTGTACGAGGGGTGCCGCAGGTAATATTCCACCAGCGGCTCGTTATAGGCCAGCTCTTCCCGCCATACCAATGTGTCGGGGCGGGCGGCTTCTACTACTTTAGCGTATTGCGGATCATCGAAAGCGGCTTCCAGCCAGTGAAGATATTCGCGGTAGTGCACATTGGCAACCTCCGTTTTATCAATATAAAAAGACGATACGGTAACGCGACGTGGAATATTGTTCCAGTCTGCCATTACGTCTTCGTCTGTGGCGCCCATAGTAAAGGTACCACCCTGAACGAATACCAGTCCGGGACCGGTTCCCTGTTCTTTTTCTTTGGATACGTTGAAACCACCCATGTTCTTATCATTGTAGTTCCACCCTGTAACCTGCGATTTTTCTTTCTTGTTTTTGCCGAACATCCCATTCTTACAGGACCCGAACAACAGGGATGCTGCGGATAACAACAGAATAGTTTTCAGATTAAATAGTCTTTGCATTTTTCTGGATTTGTGCTTAAAAGATAACGGGTATTACATCGCCTATATTGCACGTAATTGACTTTCTTAAAGCCAATGCACGGGTATTGACCTATGTTAATTCATAGTGCAATATAAATTATATTAACAAAAGAAACCTTGCAGCTTGCCGGCTTTTATGTTTACTAAATGCTAAACTTTGCATTGGCGTATAATTTCATCTACAACAATATTTTTTTTTTTAACCCGTTTAGGGATAATGTTTTAACAGGAAATCAGGCGGAGAACAGGCGGCCTTGTAAGATGGCAGGTGTTTTACTGAAAATAATTCCCTAAAAACAAAATGACTGCATTAAGTTTGCAGTCCCATTCATTCATATTAAATATAAACGGAATATCGAACTTTATTTCTACTTTACGTATTCTCAATCAAATTAAAATTCTGATGAAACACTCATTCAAGAAATATTGTTTTTCCGCTTTGCTGGCCATGGGGATAACAGCGGGGGTTAGCGCGCAGACCGACAGGGTCAATATTGTTACCACGGCTGTTCCTTTTCTGCGGATATCTCCGGATGCAAGGGCTGGTGGTATGGGAGATATGGGCGTAGCTACTTCTGCCGATGTAAGTTCTCAGTTCTATAATGTGGCAAAATATCCGTTTACAAAAACGCCTTATGGCATTGGCGTAAGCTATACACCCTGGTTGAAGGACCTGGGACTAAATGATGTGTACCTGGCATCCATGTCGGGTTATTACAAGCTGGACGAGGTGCAGGCTATATCTGCTTCCATGCGTTATTTCAGCCTGGGAAACATTCAGTTCACCGATGCTATGGGAAATGACCTCAATACTGGTCGCCCCAGGGAAATGGGTTTTGATATGGGTTATTCCCGTAAACTGTCTGATCAGTTATCGTTGGGTTTATCGCTCCGCTACATAAATTCTAATCTCGCGTCCGGAGCGCCTACCAGCGGTTCGGCTTACAAGCCGGGCACAGCGGTTTCAGGAGATCTGGGGGTATATTACAACACGGCCAATGAAGAGGGGCAGGGCTGGCAGATTGGTGCGGCTTTCAGCAATCTCGGTTCCAAGATAGGTTACACGGATGATGCTAACCAGCGGAATTTTATTCCAGCCAATCTGGGTATAGGCGTAGGGCATACCTGGGTAACCAACGAAGTACATAAAGTATCGCTGTTGGGTGAATTCAATAAGCTGCTGGTACCGGCTCCGCCCGGCGAAAATGCCACGCAGGAAGATTTTGATAAATACAATGAAGGCGGTGTGGTAGACGGATGGCTGCGTTCATTCAGCAACAGTGCGATGGCTTATTCTGCCGGCGCTGAATACGTGTACAATGATCAGTTTGCTTTGAGAGCGGGTTATTATGCAGATTCCAGATCTATGGGTAAAAGAAACTTTTTTACGATGGGTGTAGGCATCAACTATAATGTGTTCGGCATCAACTTTTCTTACCTGTTGCCATCCGGGAGCGGTGTAAACAGGAATCCGCTTTCCAATACGCTTCGTTTCAGCATTCTGTTCAACCTCGGTGGTGAACAGGAAGGAGGAGGCTCCGTTTCGTATTAAAAAACTGTGTACGCAGGATATAATCATCAACCCCGCGGGAGACTGCGGGGTTTTGTTATATCTTGCAGCAAAAACATGTCGTACAGAATTGGTTCCGGAATAGACTTTCATCAACTGGCAGCAGGCAGAAAGCTATGGATTGGCGGTATAGAAATTCCTCATCATAAAGGATCGGTCGGACACAGCGATGCAGATGTGTTGCTGCACGCTATCTGCGATGCTATGCTTGGTGCGCTGTCGCTGGGCGATATTGGTTTTCACTTCCCCAATACTTCTCCGGAATATAAAGATATAGACAGCAAAATATTATTGAAACGCTGTTTCGAGCTCATTACAGAAAAAAGATACGGTATTGTAAACATCGATGCAACACTTTGCCTGGAAGCTCCTAAAATACAGCCCTATGTAATGCAAATGCGGGAGACCATTGCCGGCATTCTTGGTATCGGCGTAAATGATGTGTCGGTTAAAGCCACTACTACCGAAACCATGGGGTTTGCCGGAAGAGAAGAGGGGCTGGTAGCATATGCAACCGTATTGCTGAAGGCAGTTTGACCTCCCTTCACAGGCGGAGGGGCATCCATTCAAAGAGGTTTACGAAATGTGGTTGGTGCGTTCTAATATGTGATGTTGGGGAAGTAGCCTTTGTACATGACCTCCTTATCGAAAGAACAGATAGCACTGACAAAGTAATGTTTTGTTATCGGGCATGTTGCACACCGTTAGCCTTTTCTCCATCCTTCTTCATCGGATGCATGGAAATTTGTAGTTCCCTGCCTTTCAATCTTACCTGCACCTATCACTGATGTGGTACATATGGGGGTTGGATAGCACCGTAGCGCCGTTTTCTCTTCCGGAAAGGAGAGAGAGGGAGGGTGCTGCGGTCAAATCCCTTACTTTTGCAGCATGGCAGAAACAATTCATATCAAAGTAATCAACAGGTCTGTTCATCCCCTGCCGGAATATGCCACAGCCGGGGCATCGGGAATGGATGTACGCGCCAATATAGCAACACCGCTTACGTTGGAATCGCTGCAGCGATCGCTCGTGCCCACAGGGTTGTATGTGGAAATACCCGAAGGGTATGAGATACAGGTACGGCCACGCAGCGGTCTGGCTGCCAGGCAGGGTATAACCTGTCTGAATACACCAGGTACGATTGATGCCGATTACCGTGGCGAAATCAAAGTGATACTCATCAATCTATCTGCCGATACCCAGGTAATTCAACCCGGTGAAAGAGTGGCACAACTGGTGGTGCAAAAGGTGGAAAAAGCCTGCTGGGAGCTCACAGATACCATAACAGTGTCGGCTCGTAATGAAGGCGGATTCGGCCACACCGGCAAAAATTAACGATACGATATGCTAGTTAGGTTCCTCGTATTTTGCACAATGGTGGCAATGCTCTCTGGTTGCCGCAGCACAAAGAAATTACAGTCATCTGTTACCAATAAGGAGGCCGTATTTACACACCTGTTAAACCCACTGGAGTCCGACTCTGCGTCGCTGGTACGGGATCTGTTTGAAAGGGTAGCACACAATACGATAGCGTTCAACACCTTTGCGGGAAAAATAAAAGTGGATTATAAAGACAGTCGCCAGCGTAAGTACGACTTCAATGCCTTTGTGAGAATACAAAAAGACAGCGCAATATGGGTGTCTATAAGCGCTATGCTGGGGCTGGAGGCGTTTCGGGTGCTGATTACACCCGACAGCGTTAAAATCATCAATCGCCTGGATAATTACTATCAGGTACACACCACAGACTATATCAGAGAGATTACACAATTACCTGCTGATTTTTATGTTTTGCAGGACATACTTGTCGGGAACCCGCTTTTTATAGATACCACCAATGTTTTGTTTTACAAAGAAACAGCGCAGCATGTTGCTGTTTCTACACTGGGCGCCTATTTCAAACACCTGCTAACGCTCCGTAAAGAAGATTTTGCCATCACACACAGCAAGCTGGACGATACCGATGTTATACGAAACCGTACGGCCGACTTTAGCTTCGAAAGCATTGCAACTGTTCAGGACCGGCTTTTCTCCCACAACAGAAAAATTGTTATTACAGAAAAGAACCGGATTGACATTGTGCTTGACTATAAACAGGCAGAATTCGATAAATCCCTGAATTTCCCCTTCAATATACCCCGGCATTATACCCGAAAATAATTTTAACATTCACGGGTACAATCCCTTTTTGTTAGTTTCGTTATCTTCGGGTACAGCAACATACCCCGTAAATTCTTATTTTGATGCGCAACATCCTTCTATTCATATTCATAGGACTACTGGTAGTAGCAGGTAGCGCCGTTCAGGCGCAGTCTAAAGAAGACCTTGAAAAGCAACGCAGGGAGATTCAGGCAGAAATTGAGGAACTCAGGCGATCCCAGGCTTCCGTGAAAAAAGACCGTAGCCAGAGCCTGACCCAGCTTCGCCGCATCCAGAATCTTATCAGGAAAAGAGATGCCATCATAGCCACGATCAACAAACAGGTATCACTGATCGATAACGACATTGCAAATAACAACAACGAGATAGAAAGGCTCAGCCGCCAGTTGGATACCTTTAAGGTACAATATGCCAAAACAATCGAATACGCTTACAAAAACAGGAGCAGCTATGATATGCTGCATTTCATATTTTCAGCTACCAACTTTAACGATGCCGTTAAAAGAATTGCATACCTGAAATCGTATCGTGAATATCGTGGTAAACAACTGGATAATATCCGCACTACGCAGGAATTGCTTGCTGATAAAAATAAAGACCTGGAAACCAATAAAACGCTGAAGACAAAAACACTCGACGAGCAGAGCCGGCAGATGCAAAAGCTGGAAGAGGAGAAAAAAGAAAAGAATGAAGTGGTCAGCAAACTGAAACAGAAAGAAAATGAACTGGGAAAGCAGCTTGCTACCAAAAGCAAAGTGGAGCGCAACATAAAAAACTCAATTGCTGCCATCATCAAAAGAGAGATCATGGAGGCTGAAAAGGCTGAAAAGGCAAGAAAGGCGGCTGCTGCTAAAGCTGCCGCCGCTAATAAAGCTACGGCTTCCAATACGGCCGCTGCTCCGGCACCTGCCGCTACCCGTACGGCCAGCAAACTGGAAGATACGCCTGAAGTAACGGCTGTTTCGGTAGGCTTCGAAAACAATCGCAGAAAGTTGCCATGGCCTGTGGCTAAAGGTGAAGTTACCGGTAAGTTTGGGCGCGTTAAAATAGAAGGTACTACGCTATATGAAGATAATTTTGGTGTGTACATCCGTACCGACCTGGCAGCGCCGGTGAAATCGGTATTTGAAGGAACTGTATCGTCTGTGCATAATATAGGAAATACCTCCGCTGTTACCATCCGCCATGGTAAATACCTTACCACTTATCACAACCTTTCTGGTATTAGCGTAAGCAAAGGACAGGAGGTAAAGTTGGGGCAAACCATTGGAAAAGCTGCGGAAGACGATGATGAAGACGGTATCGGAAAAATCTACTTTATAGTAACCATGGTAGTGGGAAGCAGCCCTAAGTACCTGAATCCCGAAGAGTGGATCAAGCCCAAATAGTGCAGGTTCAGAAAATTCCCGAAAAGCATACGGAGCAGCATTGGCGTACAGTTCGGATAAATCCGTTAATTTTTTTCAACTGAATACACTGACTTAACGTATAAAATGCGTGTTACGTGGTGGTGACTTGTTTGCCTGTGACTAATTGTATATAATTTACACCCATACATTGTTATGACGCGTTATTGCAGTTATATAGAGGGTTTACCACCCGGAGATAAAAAGAGCCTGCATAAAAATTATCACGACAACCACTATGGTTTTCCTATTCATAACGACAATGAGTTGTTTGGGCGGCTGCTGATGGAAATCAATCAGGCCGGACTGAGCTGGGAGACCATCCTCAAAAAGGAAGCTGCTTTCCGGAAAGCATACAGCCGGTTCAATATCAAAAAATTAGCTGCTTACAGCGCATCCGATCGGGAACGGCTTTTGAATGATGCCGGCATTATCCGGAATCGTTTGAAGATCAATGCTGCTATCGAAAATGCCGCAACAATACTGGTATTACAGCAAGACTACGGTTCTTTTGAAAACTGGCTTGACATCCATCATCCTGCAACCAAAACGGAATGGGTAAAGCTCTTCAAAAAAACGTTTCGTTTCACCGGAGGAGAGATTGTTAACGAGTTTTTGATGAGCATAGGCTACCTGCCTGGTGCCCATACAGAGGACTGCCCGGCATACAGAAAAATATTGAAGCATAAGCCGAGGTGGGCGGAGCTTCGTGATACAACAGGGTAGATTTGTTGATACCGGTGGGTGGCAGAAAGCCGCCGGGAAATACTGTAAAAATCTCCCGGCACTTTAACGGCCGCTCATATGTACATTGAATATTGCGACCGCACCTGCCTGTACATGCTTAGATGTACTCGGCGTTTCTTACTTCCATTACTGCATAGTAATTTTTCCTGGCACCCGATTGCCATACGATGCTTTGCCCCTTCACAACACCCAGCAACGCAATACCCAATGGAGAAATAGCAGATATTTTTCCACCCCAGTCGTCTCTCTCTGCCGGTGGAACCAGTCGGTATTGTACATTTTGACGGGTTTTGATGTTGCGGATGGTGATCACATCGTATAGCCGTGAAACATTGTTCGGGAAGTCCTTAGCCGATACCTTCTGGGCATTGGCCAACTTGCTTTTTATGCTGTTTCTTTCGGCTTCCGACAGGTTAGAAAATTGAGCATCGCTGTCCAGCGATTTTGTCAAAAGTTGATGATCATTTTCTAATACGATCAAATCATTGTTACTCATCATGCGTGATTTTTTGTTTTGTAAAAGCGGATTTATTGTTCGATATGACCCGGCAGAGGCGTAGCCCCCCTTAAAAAAAGGTAGTCAGCGGATTACTACGAAACGTACGGGCGATAAAAAAAGACAGATTATGGCTGCAGGAGACGTGTAGTCCTGAAATCCTTGGGATTCGAGAACGCAAAAAGGCGCTTGCCTGAGAAAGGCGTAACCCTTGTGAGCTGCATGGGACTGCAGAATAATAGGCTGATATTGTAAAAGCAACGCTTAAACATGCTACGAAGGTACGAAAATCCGGAGAACCGTGGGTTCCCACCAGATTGAAGGCCTTTTTCCGGCTTTTCGAAAGGTTGCGGATAATTTATCCTTATATAAACGGTAAAATATTCTAACCATGGCCCGATACGCTGCGTAACTGTTGCGACCTTTGCATGCAAACCTTTGATCATGAAGCCAACCTTTGACATTTACCACCTGCGTCGGGCATTATTCGACCACGTGCTGCAACCACTGGCATCGGCGATCGCCATCATAGCTAAACCCGAGGCGATATTTCTGCTGGGGGCTTCGCTGCAAGGCAGAAGAACCGAAAGTATATTTAACCCGTGTGCGCCCGCTGCAGAGTATATCTCGGATTCTTTTTTGCTGGTGCTGATAGACGATACGCGGGGTAAAGAGTTGTACGAATGGCAGGACATCATAGAAAACCATGTCAAACACCTGTTGCCCGTAACCACCATCGTAATGCGAAGAGCCGGCTTTGAAGAGTGGCGTAGAAAAAGACATTTGTTTGCCGCCACAGTACAGCAGTGTGCTGAAGTATTATACCATGCAGGAAATATGAGGTTTCCCGAGTCTACGGCTGCGCCGGATATTGAAATATTGAAAGCGATGGGAAGGGCTCACGAAGAAGGTATAAAGCGTGCAAAAGAATTTCTGGCAGGTGCCGGATTGTTTTGCCTGAGAAAGCAGTATACCCTTGCAGCATTCATGATACATCAGTCGCTTGAGCAGGCGCTGTGCAGGCTGATAGAATCCGGAACCGGTTATCGTGCCAATACGCATAACCTGGAGAGGCTGTTGCGCTACGCAGCGTTGGTTTCCTGGCAGGTGCCTGATATTTTCGCTGCCCGTGCTGAAAAAGAAATGCAACTGCTGCGGTTGTTACAAAAAGCGTACATAGATGCGCGGTATCGTGAGGACTACAAAGTTACCTGTCAGGACACTGCAATACTGATGGACAAGGCAGAACAACTGATCAGGATTGCAGCGATTGCCGGGAAGAGGGCAATAGAGGTACATATGCAAAAAAAGGCTGTTGATATACAGCGTATTTATATGGAGGCCTGATAGTAATTTAAAAAGGCATACACCGGTTAGTGTATGCCTTGCTGTTATCAAAATATTTTAATTGCCCTTTTATACTTGTTCGGGTACCACGTAAGGGGGTCTGTATGCTCTGGTCAGCAAAGCATCGGCCTCCGGATCATTTACAAATTTTTCAAAATCCCTGTCGCCGCCCATAAACTTCAGTTCTCTTCCCAACCGGTAAGAGATATTCGCAAGGCAGGGCAGGGCAGAAGAGTAGTGTCCCTCTATGATGTCGCAGTTCAGTGTATCTGTTTTACCGGATCGAACAGCGTCGAGGAAGTTGGCATAGTGTTCGGTACCACCGGGTGGGGTTCGGGGATCAGCGGGCGCTTTGGGGGCCGCTTTTGAGCCGGCAAATGCGGTCGTTTCTCTTTTTCGGAAAGCGTTCCAGCTATTGCCGTTGATCTCAAGATAGCCTTCCGACCCATAAAATATATTACCGATGCGTATGTCCAGCCCGGATTCAGCATTTGAGTACCCTCCGCGTGTTTCAAACTCAAGTACGGTGCCGTCCTGATACCTGATCAGGGAGCTTTGCATATTGGGCGTTTCCTGTGCACATTCTTTCGGATTCCAGCCGAATATACCTCCGGTGGAGTACACCGATACCGGATGCTCATTTTTATTGAGTCCCCAACGGGCAATATCGAACTGATGCGGTCCCTGGTTGCCGGTATCTCCGTTGCCGGTTTCCCAATACCAGTGCCAGTTGTAGTGCCCTTTCTTTTCGTTGTAAGGGCGATACGAAACCGGCCCCAGCCAGTTGTCGTAATGCAGCGACGCCGGAGGCGTGCTGTCTTTGGTAATGCCGAAGGGGTCGCGGGGTTTTATGCATAGCCCTCTTGCGGCATACACATCTCCTATGCCACCCTCGTGCAGGAACTTTATGGCATCCTGTACATTTTTAAATGACCGGTTTTGAAAACCTACCTGTACAATCCGGTTGTATTTCCGGGCGGCTTCTATCATTTTCCTGCCTTCCCATATATTGTGCGAAGCGGGTTTTTCTACATATACATGTTTACCAGCCTGGCAGGCCCAGATAGTGCCGAGGGCATGCCAGTAGTTAGGGGTTGCAAACGAAACGGCATGAATGTCTTTATCGTCAAATACCCTGCGCATATCCCATTCCGTGCCAGGCTTTGATCCCGTTTTTTTAACAACGGTATTTACTTTATCTGCAAACTCAGCTTCGTCTGCGTCGCAGAGGGTTTTAATATGTACATTCCGGCTGTCTTTTAGTGTGCACCAACTGTTAATATGTGTGCCGCCTTGTCCGCGTATGCCTATTACAGCTATATTAATTCTTTCATTAGCGCCCTTTACTGCTGCATAGGATTTTGCACTCAGTCCTATGCTGCCAATGGCGGCTCCAGCACCTGCAATCGTCGTTTTTTTTATAAAACTTCTTCTGGAATTTTCTTGTTCTTTCATTGGTATATCATTTATATTTTAATTTGGTTGTCTGGTATCTTCGGCAATCGTTTTTGCCACCATTGTGCACTGCTTATGTACGTTGCTATAGATACTGCGTTATTTTCTGGCTGCAGCATTATTGATCATCTGCCGGAATACTGCCAATTGTTCCTGCATGGCTTTCACCCGGTCGGGTACTTCGGTTCGTGCTTCCAGTAGTATCCATCCTTTGTATCGTATAGCTGTAAAAAGGTTCATCAGTTGCTGGTAGGGATAGTCGCCCACATTCAGCTCTCTTACATGCACGGTATCGCCAAACCATTTTTTTACCGCGTGAAAATTTGCTTCCAGGCCGGGCGGCAACAGGTCTTCATCGTTGCAGTTCCAGCATATTTTTACACTGGGTTCTGTTACCTGTTCAAAAATGGCTTTCATCACAGGTATTTCCTGGGTATGGCGGCCATGCACTTCCACTCTTATCAATTGTCCGTGGTCTTTAGCAAATTTGCCAACTTCATCGAACGACCGGGCTATCTGTGTAATGGTTTTTTCTTTTTCCACGCCGGCGGGCAGTGTGTTGGGCTTTACTTTTATGCCGGTAGCGCCAATATCTTTGCACAACCGGATGTAGGCTTTGGTACCGTCTATATTTTTTTTGAGTTCAGCCGGGTCGGGACTATGGTATTCAAAGTTGGACCCGTATCCCAGGCAGGTTACTGCACTGTCGTTGAATCTTTTCTTTACTTCCGCCCTTTGGGCAGGACTCAGGTCTATTTCAACTTTATGGGCATGTTCTGTACGCAACTCCACTCCTAATAATCCCGATTTTTCGCAGTTTGCAATCAGGGTGGGAAGGTCCCAGTCGCGGCCCCACTGGTAAGTAACCAGTCCGAATTTCATATCTGGTTTTTTCGATTCAAAACTACTGAGCGTTCCCAGTAGTGGCAAACCGAATCCTGCGTAAGCTGTCTGGCGTATAAAGTTTCTTCTGGTGAATGTACTCATAATCGTAAAGCTGAAAATACGAAGATCGCCAGACGTGACCTGGCAATACATTGATTTGGAAATATACAGAAACTATAGCATATGCTTAAAAAAAATGGAAAGCAGCTTATTCGACCGGTTAAAAAACTTGCCGAATGGTAACAGTGGCAGGCAGGCGACCCGTTAACTTTGCGCCGGGCGACAGGTGCTTTTCGGTTCAATTCTACGAGAATGGCAGAGGGTAGACCATCTGTTTGCAGGCCGTTTTTAAATATTTTTTATGCAGGTCAGGGAAGGCAGTCTTAAAAGTTATATACAACTGATTGTTCAGTCATTAAAAGGTGCGGAGCTCGATTATACACAGGAGAAGATTTCGAAAGGGGTGATCATGTTGGCCATTCCTATGATGCTGGAGATGATGATGGAGTCTGTCTTTGCAGTGGTAGACCTGTATTTTGTGGGGCATCTGGAAGAGAGCAGCTATGCCATACAAACAGTAGGGTTGACAGAATCGGTACTTGCCATTATTTATTCCATAGCTATGGGAATGAGTATGGCAGCTACTGCTGTAGTGGCACGCCGGATAGGGGAGAAGGATAACGACAAGGCGGCGCGCAGCGGTATGCAGGCTATGCTGCTGGCCGGAGCAATTACCCTGCTGCTGAGCATTGCCGGTGCAGTATATGCCGAAGAAATATTACTGCTGATGGGTGCCAGCGAAACCGGAGCAGCGTATGGCAAAACCTTTACTCGCATTATGATGGCCAGTGGACCCTCTATCATGTTGCTGTTTCTGATCAATGGTATTTTTCGCGGCGCAGGCAATGCAGCCATTGCCATGAAAAGTCTTTGGGTAGCCAATATCTGTAATATTGTACTCTGTCCAATTCTGATCAAAGGATGGTTGGGTTTTCCGGCCCTGGGGTTGACGGGTGCTGCCATAGCCACAACAGTCGGTCGGAGCATCGGGGTGCTCTACCAGTTGTATCACCTCTTTACCGGAAACGGAAAGATACGCATCCGGGCGAGGCATTTCGTATGGGATATGCCGATCATTCGTTCGCTTACCAAAATATCGCTCCCTGCTATTTTTCAGTTCGTCATAGCGTCGTGCAGTTGGATCGTGTTAGCCCGTCTGGTAGCAGTTACCGGAGGCGACGAGGGTTCGGCAGGTTACCAGACGGCGTTGCGACTAATGATGTTTTTCATGTTGCCGGCATGGGGGCTCAGCGGGGCAGCGTCTACACTGGTAGGGCAGAATCTGGGTGCCAGGCTTCCGGAGCGCGCTGAGGCTTCAGTGATGAAAACCGTGCAATTCAATGTGGGATATATGGTATTGGTATCTATATTGTTTTTTGCCCTTGCCGATCCGCTGGTTACGCTGTTTACCGACTCTGCTCCTGTAAGGGTTGTAGCCAAAAATGCCATGTATATTATGGCAAGCGGATTTGTCTTTTACGGCGTGGGTATGGTGTTGCTGAACGCTTTCAATGGAAGTGGCGATACCTGGACGCCCACCCGGATCAATTTTGTGGGTTTCTGGCTGTTTCAGATACCCCTGGCATACATGATGGCTGTGTACTGGGGAATGGGGGATACCGGTGTGTTCTGGGCCGTGCCCATTGCGGAGTCGGCCATCACCATTGCTGCCTATTTTATCTTCAGAAAAGGAAAATGGAAGTTAAAGCAGGTATAGCAGGGCGATAGGCTGGCCGCATTCTTTAGTTTCTCCGGTCAGATCCCTGCTAATTCCTGGCGATCGGGAAAGCCAGACAGCATTTGTATACCCGCTTCGTTTCGCTCGAACGCAAAACAAAAAGAACCATTGGTGATTGCCAGGTAGCGGGCTGGTATCGACATGTTGTAGCGAAGCACCTGATTCAGCACCTTTTCATTCAGCTCTGTGTTCATTTCCTTGCATTCCACAATCAGCCGCGGCGCACCCTGCCTGTTGTACATCACAATATCGCATCGCTTGCTGAGCTCTCCCAACCGTATCTGCTTTTCCACGGCGATAAGAGAAGAGGGGTATTGCAGGGTTTGTATCAGGTATTGAAGAAAATTTTGTCGTACCCACTCTTCGGGCGTAAGCACCACCCAGATCTTCCGCACCGGATCGAAAATAAAATCCTTGCCCGCTTCGTTTTTTATTTTGAAGGGGTATGCCGGATACGCTATTTTGATCATATTAAGGTAGTCTTACAAAAAGAATTGCTAAATTAGTGAATAAAGCTTCATGGATACTAAGGAAAAGATAGTGGCCAACTGGCTGCCGCGGTATACTGGCGAAAAACTCAAGAATTTCGGAAAGTATATATTGCTCACCAATTTTGGCAATTATGTGGAGTTGTTTGCCGAATGGCACGGGGTAGCTGTGGTGGGAAGAGAGAAACCTATGCCCTGTGCTACTGCAAATGGTATTACCATCATCAATTTTGGAATGGGAAGTCCGGGTGCAGCCACCATTATGGATCTGCTTACGGCTATATCGCCCAAGGCCGTATTGTTTCTGGGCAAATGCGGCGGACTGAAGAAAAGAAACAAGATCGGCGACCTGATATTGCCCATTGCTGCCATTCGGGGAGAAGGAACCTCCAACGACTATTTTCCGCCTGAGGTACCGGCACTGCCTGCTTTTGCGTTACAGAAAGCCACTTCCACTACCATACGCGATTACAAGGTAGACTACTGGACCGGTACGGTATATACCACTAACCGGAGGGTATGGGAACACGATGAGGCATTTAAGTCGTACCTCCAGGCGATCAGGGCTTATGCCATTGATATGGAAACGGCTACTATTTTCTCGGTAGGCTTTTACAACAAAATGCCTACCGGCGCTCTGCTGCTGGTGAGCGACCAGCCCATGATACCTGAAGGCGTGAAAACCACTGCCAGTGATAAAAAGGTAACTGCCCGCTACGTGCAGAATCACCTTAAGATAGGGATCGACTCGCTGAAGCAACTGATCAACGATGGGATGACGGTCCGCCACCTGCGGTTTTAAACGGTATAAAGACCGGCTCGCGATGCGCTTCCTAAATATATTCATGTTGCTAAGCTTTTTTTCGTACCTTTGCACGCTGAAAAATACACTAATAACTTACATGAATCCTGGTACCGTAAGATCAGGCGTAAGATTTCCAAAAATCTCCCCTCAGACTTACTTCTGGCAAGTTTCATGTGGCTATGGTAGCAAACTGATGTTCACAAATAAAACGCTGTGTTAAATATGGCATACCTGCTCTTTTTCGCCATTGCAAAACCGGTATGTATAAACGAGCGTTTTTCGGTTATAAACATAGGGACCAATAAAAAATAAACGATATACGAATGAAACTATCACAATTCCGTTTTGATTTACCGTTAAACCTTATCGCGCAGCATCCGGCCAAAAAAAGGGAAGATGCCCGTATGATGGTCGTACACCGGGAGACCGGCAATATCGAAAACAAGTATTTCAGGGATATACTGGACTATTTTGATGATAAGGACGTCTTTGTGGTGAACAATACGAAAGTATTTCCCGCTCGTATGTATGGTCGCAAAGAAAAAACGGGAGCGAAAATTGAAGTGTTTTTGCTGCGTGAACTGAATGTTCAAAATAAACTGTGGGATGTGATCGTAGACCCCGCAAGGAAAATCCGTGTGGGCAATAAGCTGTACTTTGGAGACGCGGAAGAATTGGTGGCTGAAGTGATAGACAACACCACTTCCCGTGGCAGAACGATCCGGTTTCTATTCGATGGCAGCGATGCTGAGTTCAAACAGATACTGAATAGCCTGGGTGAAACCCCATTGCCTAAATACATCAAACGGAAACCCGATGAAGAAGACCGGGAACGCTATCAGACGGTGTATGCCAAACACGAAGGAGCTGTAGCGGCACCTACGGCGGGGTTGCATTTCAGTATAGAGCTGATCAAGCGGCTTGAGATAAAGGGTATTCGTTTTTCAGAAGTAACCCTGCATACGGGATTGGGCACTTTCCGCCCCATAGAAGTGGAAGACTTAAGTAAGCACAAGATGGACGCGGAGTATTACCGCATAGAGGAAAAAGCGTGTGCCATCGTTAATAAGGCCAGGCAGGAAGGAAAACGAATCTGTTCAGTGGGTACTACCACCATGCGTGCCCTGGAATCATCGTTCACCGCCGATAAAATGCTGAAACCGGCAGAGGGGTGGACCAATATCTTTATTCACCCTCCCTACAATTTTTCGATCGCAGATTCCCTGATCACCAATTTCCATCTGCCTAAAACCAGTCTGCTGATCATGACCTGTGCTTTTGCCGGGTACGATCTGGCTATGGAAGCGTATAAAAAAGCCATTAAAGACAAGTACCGTTTCTTTAGCTACGGAGATGCCCTGCTGGTAATTTAACGGAAAAAATCGTTGATATACCGGCTTGGTACAACATGCGAAGTCTGTTGACAGTAAGAAAAATTTACAATGCGAATGTCTCCGGCTTCGCATTTTTTTGTTCCCGCCTGGATATGGCAGGGGCTGGTATTGGTAACCTTCTCGCTACAGCCGCTGTATTTTTTCTATCAACGAGGTAGTAGACTGGCCCTTCACAAAAGGTACAATGGTTACTTCCCCACCGTTCTTGATCACTTCTTCTGCGCCCACGATCTCTTCTATGCGGTAGTCACCGCCTTTTACGAGTACGTCGGGGGCTATGTCACGGATCAGTCGCAAAGGGGTTTCTTCGTCGAATATGATAACGCCGTCTACAAATAACAGTGTAGCCAGCATGGAGGAGCGGAACTGTTCGTCGTTAACGGGGCGCGCCTCTCCTTTAAGCTTTTTTACCGAACTGTCTGCATTTACCCCCACCACGAGTACGTCGCCGAGGGATGCCGCTTTGGAGAGTATTTCCAGGTGTCCTTTGTGAAGTATATCGAAGCATCCATTGGTAAACACAATTTTCTTACCCAGCAATTTCCAGCGCAGGGTTTGCCGGATGAGTTCGGGCGATGTGTATACTTTATGTGCAACAACGTCTGCGTAATTCATTCCTGCGATTTTAGGGTTAGTGAAGGTGTGCTATCCGTTTTACAGCCGGTTGCCTTCCTTAGGGAAAATGATGGCGGGTTTGAAAACTTTGGCCTGCTCAAAGTCCATAGACGCGTAGGAAATAACAATCACCGTGTCGCCTACAGCGCCTTGTCTGGCTGCCGGACCGTTGAGACAACATACCCCGGAACCAGCCTTTCCCTTTATAAGATAGGTTTCTATGCGGGCGCCAT
This sequence comes from Agriterribacter sp., assembly GCA_037190905.1. Lineage (GTDB taxonomy): Bacteria > Bacteroidota > Bacteroidia > Chitinophagales > Chitinophagaceae > Agriterribacter. The sequence goes on from JBBCKG010000016.1 coordinate 110,774, forward strand.
TGTTTACATTCACGATCTGTACCTTCTCGTTTTCTATAAGGTTGGCGGCCTCCATCAGTTCCGCGTCCAGTGTGAGGCTGCCTACATAGTTCAGGTTGGCTTCAGTAATAGTGATTCTGTGTATTTTCGATTTGAGTATTTCAACTTGCATCATGCAAAATTACGGGGTATAACCAAATTATCAATCAGCCGTACGGGACCCATAAAAGCAGCGGTCAGCGCTACCACATCATTATTGCCGTCCCAGGTTTGTATTTCCTGAAGCGTATGGGCATCGGCAATGGTGAGGTAGTCGGGGTTAAGCCGATGCTCGGTCAGTATCTGCCATGCTTCATCCAGCAGCGGTTGCAGGGGGCCGGGTATTATTTTTGTCTGAATCAGCGTCAGCGCCTTGAAGATACCTGTTGCCAGTGCGCGTTCTTCCGGGTTGAGCCGCATATTCCGGCTGCTCATTGCCAGACCGTCTGCTTCCCGCGTGGTTTCTGTTATGATGAGTTGAGCCGGACTTTGTATCAGCGTCAGCAAGTTTTTGATTACCATGCATTGCTGATAGTCTTTCTGCCCCATGAACAAGTGGTCTGGCTGTATAATGTTGAGCAATTTATGTACCGCCTGGCATACGCCCTGAAAATGGCCGGGCCGGTAGGCTCCCTCCAGTACATCTTCCAGATAGCCGATCTCATACCTGAGCCGGGGAGCGCCTTCCGGATACATCTCGCTGGCAGAGGGAAGAAATAATACATCGCACCCGGATTTCTCCAACAGGTAAATATCGTTTTCCAGCGTTACCGGATATTGCTGGTAGTCTGCGGGGTCGTTGAATTGTGTGGGGTTTACAAATATACTGCAGAGGGTGAGCGCAGCGGTTGCTTTTGCTTTCCTGATCAGCGACAAATGCCCCTCGTGCAGTGCGCCCATGGTGGGTACAAAACCCGATACAACCTGCTTTCGTTTCTGATTCTCAACAAAATGTGCAATGTCTGCGGTTTGCCTGAAAATAAGCATAATGGGGTTAAAAGTAGTAAATCCGGTCTATAGCAGGGCAAGGTTAGGCAAAAAAATCTTACCTTTGCACCCTTTCTGCTATTCTACCGATTATTATTTAACAAAAAACGGAAAATGTCTACAAAAAAACGAATCCTTTTTATTGCCAATGAAATGTCGCCCTATCTGGAACTTACTGAGTTTTCGGAGGTGGTTAACAGGTTGGCAATAAAGTCAAATGAAAGTGGATATGAGGTCCGTTGTATCATGCCCCGTTTTGGCGTTATCAATGAAAGAAGACACCGGTTGCATGAAGTGGTAAGGCTTTCGGGCATTAATGTTTCAGTTGACGGAGAGGATTTTCCGCTGCAGATAAAGGTGGCCTCGCTGCCAAATGCCAGGCTACAGATCTATTTCCTGGACAATGAGGACCTTTTCAAGCGTAAGTTTGTATTTGCCGACGAAGATGATACGTGGTTTGATGACAACTGGTTGCGCACTATATTTTACTGTAAAGGGGCTTTGGAAACCGTAAAAAAATTCGGATGGCCCCCCGATATCATTCATTGCAGCGGCTGGATGACGGGTCTGATTCCTTTGTATATCAGAACAGCTTATAAAAAAGATCCGGTGTTTGGTAATAGCAAGATCATCTATACCATTGATCAGAATACATTTAAGGATAAAATAGGTGCTGATTTTGTAAAGAAAGCAATGATCCATTCTTCGATCAAAGAAAAAGACATGGAGCCGTTTAAAGACAATAACAACGTAGCCATGCTGAGAGGTGGCGCCAGTTATGCAGACGCCATCGTATTCGGCGCTCCGAAAGTGGATAAGAAACTTACCGAAGAGTTTTCGAAGGTGAAAGGAAAAAAGGTATTGCCTTTTAATGCAGAATCAGATTTAACAGACTATTTGCAATTGTATGACGACCTTGCGCAGAAGTGATCTGTAACAGCTATTGTGTACCTCATTATAACCTTCCATTAAAAACAACAACAGGTGAAGCTGAAGTCGTTACTGCTTGGAGCAGTCGTATTGTTCGCGATCAATATACAGTTTACAAGATGCACCAAACTCGACCCGACGGACATCGGCGCTGACCTTCTTCCACCTATAGACAATATTACTACATTTGATACGACCCTTAGGGTGTATGCAAATAATTACCTGTCTCAGGATTCTACCCGTGTGGGACTTTGGGAAACGCACACGCTGGGCCTTATAGACGATGATCCGGTATTCGGGAAAACCGAAGCCAGTATTTATCTTTCGCTGGTACCGAACTCCACCAATCGAAATCCGTTTTTCTCCCTTGACAGCATTGTCGGGATAGACTCGGCTATATTGAGCCTGCCTTATGCAGGCGCCGTATTCGGTGATAGTAATTCGGTGCAGAAGATCAGTGTTTTTGAGATTAGCGATGCAGACTTTACAGACTCAGTGGGGTATCCTGTAAGCCGGCCGCATTTCAGTACCGTAGGATCGGATCTTGCCGGCTCGCTTGTAAATTTTTCACAGTTCGATGATGAAAAGCTGGTGGTCGTAAAGAGCGATACCCAAAGGGTTAACAATGTTTTGCGACTACCCATAGACCCCGGTATAGGTCTGCGGTTTGCAGGATATGATACCAGTACGGTATACCTGTCAACCGGTAGAGATTCGGCTTTTCAGAAAGCGTTCAACGGACTGGCCATACGGGTAGATGGCAGTGGATCGCCTTCCAGTAATGCCCTGGCGTTTTTTAATCCAGGCGGTCAAAACGCGAAGCTTACCTTTTATTTTCGTGTGATGAGGAATGGTGTGGTAGATACGCTTACCACAGACCTGGTGCCTTACTACACATCTGCCAATACAGGTGCAGGGTACGGAGCCAACCTGATTCACCGTACACCGGAGCATGAATATGCCAACCTGAGTACCACCACTCCAATCGAAAACCCGGAAAAATTGCTTATCCAGTCTGCACCCGGCTCGTATGCAATTGTAAAAGTGCCGGGGCTCAGCGATATTCCCAATAGTATTATTCACCGGGCGGAGCTTTCTTTTACACCGGCTTCATCGTCCGGAAGTGATATATATGCCAGCCCCGACTTGTTTTTTCTGGATGTGATAGACAGCGCCAACAACCGTTTTGTAACAATAAGGGAAGATTTCTATTTCACCAACATGCAAACCCTGCAATACGATATCAGGAATTTTGGCGGCTTTCTGAGCAACAACAAATACGGATTTAACCTTACCCGTTATGTACAGGGATTGGTGACCAGAGGAAACGATAATTATTCATTCAGGCTATATGCACCGCAACATACTACTGTACATTATGCTGCTCCTGGCAGCCAAACGGTGGGTGGAAGATTTGTGATACCCGTAAACAGCCAGGTGGCTAAAGGCCGGGCAGTGATATTCGGAGGCGGCGAACAGCCCGGGTCGATGGTACTACGTATTATTTATTCAAAAATTTAAATGGGTGTTTTATATTTGCCCACTTAATTACCCAAACAGCACTTACTGATGCCTTACTTATTTACTTCTGAAAGCGTTTCCGAAGGCCATCCCGACAAGGTGGCTGACCAGATATCGGACGCGCTGATCGATAACTTCCTCGCTTTCGACCCTAATAGCAAAGTGGCCTGCGAAACCCTCGTTACTACCGGACAGGTGGTATTGGCCGGAGAAGTGAAGTCTAAAGCCTATCTGGATGTACAGGAAATAGCCCGCGGCGTAATCCGTAAAATAGGATATACGAAAAGCGAGTATATGTTCGAAGCCAGTTCCTGCGGGGTACTGTCTGCCATACACGAACAATCTGCGGATATCAACCAGGGTGTTGATAAAAAGAAAAAGGAAGAGCAGGGAGCAGGTGATCAGGGTATGATGTTTGGATATGCTACCGACGAAACCGCTGATTATATGCCGCTGGCGCTCGACCTTGCACACAAGCTACTTATAGAATTGTCGGCGCTGAGAAGGGAGAACAAGCAAATACGCTATTTGCGCCCTGATGCGAAGAGCCAGGTTACGTTGGAATATGATGATGCCAATAATCCGGTAAGGATCGATGCGATCGTAATCTCCACACAGCACGACGATTTTGACACCGAAGCCAAAATGCTGGACAAGATCAAGAAAGATATGATCAACATCCTGATTCCGCGGGTGAAATCGAAGTATAAGAAATACGCCAAACTCTTTAATAATAAGATCAAGTATCACATCAATCCTACCGGCAAGTTTGTTATAGGTGGTCCACACGGAGATACCGGACTCACCGGCAGAAAAATTATCGTGGATACCTATGGCGGAAAGGGAGCACATGGCGGAGGCGCTTTCAGCGGTAAAGATCCTTCCAAAGTAGACCGTTCAGCGGCCTATGCTACCCGGCATATTGCAAAAAACCTGGTGGCGGCTGGTGTGGCTAAAGAGGTATTGGTGCAGGTTTCATATGCCATCGGTGTGGCCAGGCCTACCAGCATCAATGTAAACACTTTCGGTACCGGTAAGGTAGATATGACAGATGGTGAAATCAGTGAGATGGTGGAGGGCATTTTCGATATGCGTCCTTATTTTATCGAAAAACGCCTGAAATTACGCAATCCCATCTACAGTGAAACCGCAGCATACGGCCATATGGGTCGTAAGCCGGAGTTTGTTAATAAAACCTTTGTGTCGCCTGACGGGAAAGTGAAAAAAGTAAGGGTGGAGTTGTTTACCTGGGAGAAGCTCGATAAGGTGAAAGAAATCAAAAGAGCGTTCGGGCTGAAATAAACCGGCAAAAGTATATATGGAAACCCGCGGTTATCACTGCGGGTTTTATATTTGTAAGCCTTAACCAAATAATATGGACGAACAAGAGAACCCCTGGCAGGTGCTGGCAGAAAAGCGGGTGTATGATAACCCCTGGATCGGGGTAACGGAATATGACGTGATCAACCCTTCCGGCGGCAAAGGCATTTATGGTAAAGTAGGATTTAAAAACCTGGCTATCGGCATCCTTCCGCTGGATGACAACGGCCATACCTGGCTGGTGGGTCAGTATAGATTTACGATAGATGCCTATAGCTGGGAAATACCGGAGGGCGGTGGTGAAATGGGTATTGATCCACTGATATCAGCACAACGGGAGTTACTGGAAGAAACAGGGATCAAAGCAGCACACTGGCGCAAGCTGCTCGATATTTACCTTTCGAATTCTGTGACAGATGAAAAAGGAGTGAGCTATCTGGCCACTGGCTTATCGTATCATCAGGCGCAGCCGGAAGAAACAGAAAAGCTGCTGGTTAAAAAACTACCGTTCAGCGAAGCGCTTGAAATGGTATTGGATGGAAGAATTACCGATTCATTGTCGATGGTAACCATACTGAAGGTACAGTATCTCCTGCAAAACGGGTTAATGTAAAATAAACAGCGATTGAAAAAGTCAGCACTCATAATCGGCCGCCAGCCACTGATAGAAGCGATAGAGTCCGGCAGGGCCATTGATAAAATCTTTATCTACAGAAATATCACCGGAGACAGTGTGCAGCGTATTCGTGCACTCGCGCGGCAACATCAGATACCTGTACAGCCGGTGCCGGCAGAAAAATTGAACGGGCTTACCAGGCACAATCACCAGGGCGTAATTGCTTTGGCAGCACTGGTGCAATATACCGGTTTACAACAGATTATAGACTATGTGGTAGGAGAGGGACAAATTCCACTCTTTGTAATGCTGGACAGTATTACAGATGTGCGCAATATTGGTGCCATTGCCCGCACTGCCGTTTGTTGCGGAGCGCAGGCTATTATTATTCCGGATAAGGGAGTGGGAGCGCTGAATGAAGAGGCGCTGAAAGCATCTGCAGGCGCTTTGGAGAAAATACAAATAACCCGCGTCAACAGCCTGGCACATGCCGTGGATACTCTTCATTTGAATGGCATACAGGTAGCCTGCTCTGAAATGAAGGCAGCAAAAAAGGTGTATGAAATTGACCTCGGTATACCTTTATGTATTATCATGGGCAACGAGGAAAAAGGTGTGCAGCCTTTTTTGCGTAAGGCTGCCGATCTGCATTTTTCCATTCCTATTGCCGGATCGTTCGACTCCTTCAACGTATCGGTAGCTGCCGGGATCATTTTGTATGAAGCCATGAAACAACGGGGAGCCTGAGCCCGCAAATCGTAGCTGTGCTGTTTGATTTCACTATCATGCTGCGCAATCTACGAACCCGTACAACCGATACTAACTGGTAATCAATCGTATTACCGCTTTGTGGTTTAGTTCATCATATCGCCGGTGCCGCCTTCCAGCACACGGGTATTTCTCCGTTTAAACAAAGAAGCATCCAGTTTGCCGAACCGGTATGAGAGATTCAGGCGCAATACCTGCCAGTCTCTCCTGCGCGTTATATCCTGAACGAAATAAGCGTTTTCGGAATGCGCGCTGTATAGACGTGTGCGGAAAATATCGTTCATTGCCAGCGTAGCCGACAGTCTTTTATCTTTAAAGAACTCTTTTCTGATCGCTATATCAACGCCATAGTTAGCGTTGATATAGCCCTGGGCGGCACCATTGGCGCCTCCCATAAATCCCCCACCGCCGGGCCCACGTCCGCCTCCGCCGCCCTGTGGTACCAGTGTACGGGACTGATAGTCGCCGGATAGCTGAATGGAAAAGTTGGCTGGTAAGCGAAAGTTGGCAATAGATTTACCAAAGAAAGCCCAGCGGTCGTTAACCCCCAGCGTTGCGTCCAGCCCACTGTTGTCTATTCTTGCATTGTACACATTCAGGTTGGTGGTAATATCCAGCCATTTGCCCAGCGGGTTGCGCGAGGTAAATTCTAGTCCGTATGACTGACTGGAATTAGCATTGATGAAAGAGATGACCATGGCCGAATCTAGCGTGCCTGTAGGAAGCGGAACTTCATCTTTCAGACTTTGGTACCGTGTGATCAGGTTGTTGGTATGTTTGTAAAAAACAGAGGTAAGAAAAGAGTGTCCGCCACCCAGTGGTATACTATAGTTCAGCTCAAAGGAGTTGGTGAATTCCGGCCGTAAATCCGGATTGCCCACACTTATGTTTAATACGTCCGATACATCGTAGAAGGGGATCAACTGGAAAAAGTTGGGACGGTTGATGCGGCGAGAATAATTGAACTGCAAGTCGTTGCCCGGACTGAATGATTTTGTAACGAATACACTTGGGAAAAACTCAGCAGGGAAAGTGTTGGCAAATTTTTCTCCTGTATTCAGTAAAGTACCCCGGTAGCGGGATGTTTCAAAACGCAACCCCAACTGGTACGAAAAAGTTTCGCCGATTTTATTGGAATACGTGGTGTATGCAGCATGTACCTGATCGTTAAATCTGTAGTTGGCGCTTACAGATGGCAGCACAACATAGGCGTCTGTGACATAATCGTAAAACGAGTTTTCTGCGGTGTTCTCGTTATTTCTAACGGCAGACCTCAGTCCGGCTTCCAGCTTTCCGGATCTCAGCGGATGCACATAGTCTGTTTGAACCGTCCAGAAAGTGCTGCTCCCGGAGCTGTACATCTGTTGTAAAGCCGGGTTGTCTTTTACCGTACCGTTTTCCTCGCGGTAAGTGGTGGTATACAAACCGGTTCCCTTGTGGGAGCTCATGTTGTAATTGATATCAGCAGTAAATTCACGGCCTGCCTGTGGAAACAGGTACTTATAACCAATGGCCGGGCCAAAATTTTTGAAATGCCGCTTATTATCTGTTACCCGATCTGCGAGCTGGGTACGCATAATAGCAGAGAGGGTGTCTACCCTGATGTCGTCGGTCTGGCTGCTGTTGAACTTTCCATTGGGCATTGCCATAGAAACGGTGAGGGTATTTCGGTTATCTATCAGGTAATCAAACCCAATTCTGCCGAAAAGGAAATATCCGTCGTTGGTAGAACGGCTGTACTGATTAAGAATGGTATTCTGTTCCGGATCGGCAAACAGGTTTTCGCGATATGTATTGCCCTTGCTGATACTCTTCCGCTGATTGTAGTTCAGGGCTGCAAAAAAGTTCAGTTTTCCCTGCTTGACATTGAAGTCGCCCCCACCGTTTAACATACCGCGCGAATCAACTCCGGCGCGGATATTACCGTTGTAGCCGGCCCGTCTGTTCTTTTTGAGTATAATGTTCAGGATGCCCGCCATACCGCCCGAAGCATCGAACTTAGCAGACGGGTTGGTGATGATTTCTATGCTCTCTATGGTTTCGGCCGGTATCTGCTCCAGCGTAAAAGTTGTCGGTCTTCCGTCTACAAATATGGTGGGTGACGAATTGCGTAAACTCACATTGCCGTCTATGTCTACGCTGATGCCGGGTACATTCCGCATGATCTCCGTAGCAGTTTGCCCGGTGGTGGAAATATTCCTGTCTACGTTGAAAATCCGCCTGTCTACTCCCATTTGCATAATGGGTTTGCTGGCGGTTATCGTTACTTCTCCCAACTGTTGAATATCCTGTTTAAGCCTGATGTTGCCCAGATCCTGGTTAAAGTTGGGCTGGCCGCCCCGGGGGGTGAATGTTACTTCTCTCTCAATAGCTTCGTATCCTATAGCAGTTACTTCCAGGCGAAAAGGTCCCCTTACCGGCAGGTTTTCCAGTTCAAAACTTCCACGCGAGCCGGTAAGTTGTCCGCCTATCAAAACAGGTACCTGTTTTTTTTGTGCAGAGTCGAAACGAAGCTGAAACAGTTGAACTGAAGCGGCTTCCAGTCCTTTGTTGTTAGCTGCATCCAGTATACGTCCGTATAAACGGCCGCTCGCAGACATGCCCCCGCCCATTGCTGCAGGCGGACGCTGGGCAAAGCCGTTCAAAGAAACCGATACTATTAGAAGAAGAAGTGGAAATGAGCGCATAGCTATTTTTTTTCGTATATCCAGTTACCGATGCCGGAACGGAATTGAGGTGCAAGCTAATATGGTTTGTGTTAATCAATGTTAAGTAACATTGTTTCGATCATAACGAACGTTATTATTTTTAATTTTTTTGAAACGATTTATTTTTCATCTATTTTTGCACTCCGTTAATCAAAAATGGTGGCTGTAGCTCAGTTGGTTAGAGCATCAGATTGTGGTTCTGAGGGTCGCCGGTTCGAGCCCGGTTAGCCACCCCAACGCCGGAAGTAGCAGGTTTCACATGCACTTCCGGTTTTATTTTAACAGGCACCTGCAATCTCCCCCCACGGCCGCTTATACATATTTGCATATCATTAGCGAAATCATTAATTAATTAGCAACATTTCCTCTGATATTTCCGTTAATTTTGAACATGCAAAAAGTGTTTCGACTTATGTTTAATAAAAAAACTCTACCTTTTGTAATTGCTGCCATTGTTACCGGCGTTTTTATTACTTTTCAAACGATCGGACTTAATAATCCTCCGTCAAAATATGAAAGAATTTTGCGCCAGGTTGGAATGATGCTGGAGCAGGGACATTACGAACCTAAAAAAATAGACGATACTTTCTCGAAAGATGTATTCAAAAAATACATTGAAATGCTGGATCCGGAAAAGCAGTTTTTTCTACAGTCAGATGTTGAAGTGCTGCGGGCCTATGAAACCAGGATAGACGATGAAATAAAGGGTGCCGCTTTTGAATCTTTTCAGGCCATCAACAAAGTGTATCAAAAAAGAACGGAAGAGTATTTCAATGCCTACAAAGCTATTCTCTCCAAACCTTTCGATTTTACCACGAATCAGACATTGATAGACGACAGGGAAAAACTAACATTCCCGGCAAACGAGCAGGAGCGGGAAGAGCTGTGGAGGAAAAGATTCAAATACCAGGCGCTGGTTCGGTATGCAGATTTGCTGACCACGAATGAAAAAGCAAAGGAAAGCAAGGAAAAAGATAAAATAAAAACAGACGGAGCGCTCGAGGAAGAGGCACGTGAAAAAGTGCTACAGTTTGCCAATCGTATGACAGACCGTTTAAAGCACAAGTTTACCGAGGAAGAGAAGTTCAATACTTTCGTGAATGCCATTACTTCTACCATGGATCCACATACCACCTTTTTCCCCCCTTTGGAGAAAAGGTCTTTTGATGAAAACATGAGCGGTCGTTTCTTTGGCATAGGTGCGTCTTTGCGTCTCGAAGATGGCAGCATTAAGATCGTTTCCCTGGTGACCGGCAGTCCTGCCTGGAAATCGGGTGAACTGCAAATCGGAGATGCCATTACAAAAGTAGGACAGGGGGCAGAGGAACCCCAGGATATGGCTGGCTTTGATACAGAGGATGCAGTGAAGCTCATCAGGGGTAAAAAAGGAACCGAAGTGCGGCTGACGGTTCGGAAGACAGACGGAACAACCAAAGTGGTATCGCTGGTGAGAGATGAAATAGTGATTGAAGAAACGTTTGCCCGGAGTGCGATTATTAATGAAGGCAGCCGGAAGATCGGTTATTTGTTTTTGCCTGAATTCTACGCCGACTGGGAAAGGCCCAATGGTGCCAAATCGGGAGAGGATGTAGCGAAGGAAGTAGCAAAACTGAAAGCGGAAAATGTAGATGGCATCATCATCGATCTGCGGAACAATGGAGGCGGCTCGCTTTATGATGTTATCCAGATGGCGGGTTTGTTTATAGATGAAGGACCCATTGTACAGGTAAAAGACAGGCAGGGAAATCCTACCGTACTGAAAGATAAAGTAAAAGGTGTGTTGTACGAAGGGCCATTGGCTGTAATGGTAAATGAATTCAGTGCTTCGGCATCCGAAATTTTTGCGGCTGCCATGCAGGATTATAACCGTGCCATCGTAGTAGGTAGTACTTCCACGTATGGAAAAGGAACCGTGCAAAGAAATATAGGGCTGGAAGCGGGCAGGGGACTGCTATCGAAAAGAGAGGATGAACTGGGTTTCCTGAAACTGACGCTGCAGAAGTTTTACAGAGTCAACGGAGGCTCTACTCAATTGAAAGGTGTTACGCCAGATGTGGTTATTCCGGATCAGTTGGAACACTTCAAATTCCGGGAAAAGGATAACCCGGACGCGCTGAAATGGGATGAAATCGAGCAGGCTAAATATACACCCTGGACGAGCGGCAGCATACTGAAAACGTTGAAACAGGTGGAAAACAAAAGGGTGCAGACCAGTGCTACTTTTGAGAAGATTAAAGCCAATGCAGCATTACTTGCAAAGCTGAACGATAAGGAACTGACGCTGAACCTGAAAAAATACCAGGAAGAGCAAAAGCAGATAAAGGCGATATCGAAGGAAATGCAGGAGCTTCTGAAAGCGCAGTCGGAAAACCCTGTTGAACTGCTGGCAGAAGACAAAAGCAGATATGAAGAAGATGAAGCCAGACGCGAACGCCAGGAGGCATGGCTGAAAAACCTTAAAACGGATATTTACCTGAATGAGACGGTGACCATTATGAATAATCTTATCAGTCAGGAAGCTATCGTTCGGTCGAAATAGTTTGCTGATTAATTTTAAACGAAGGCATACCCGCTCAGGAAAAATGGGCGGGTATGTTTATTTTTAAATCAGGTATAGTAACGGTGTATAGCACCGCGTGCTGAGCGCTGAATAACCCGAGTTCCGGGTAAACGAATTGTTGCGGATTTTCAGAGCCCGGTAGCAGTCCGGATATATTCCCTGGCTATTTTTGCATATTCCAGCGGGTTGGCTTTTGCCGGATCCTGTTCTGCTTCTACTACTATCCAGCCACTGTAATCCGACTGTGCGATAATAGCAAACAAAGACGGAAAATCTATACAGCCTTCCTTGTCGCCAGGTACGGTAAACACCCCGTCTTTTACGGCATCCAGGAAGCTCATCCGGTTGTCTTTTACTTTTTGTAATACTTCAGGCCGAATGTCCTTCAGGTGAATATGGGCGGTACGGGGGATGAACTGTTCCAGACAGGCAACAGGATCCTCGCCTGCGAAATGAAAATGTCCGCAATCGTAGTTGAGCCACACATTTTCCGGAGCTGTTTCGTTGAGTAATCTTTCAGTTTCCGCCCTGCTTTGGATACAGGTACCCATATGGTGATGGAATGCCAGCTTCATACCCCGGTCGCGGGCTATTTTACCCAGTTCGTTCAATCCATAGGTAAACTTTTTCCAGTCATCTGCTGTATGTAGCATACCCTTTCCCTCGAGTACGGGTACATCGTTGCGGCCCTGGCAACTATTGCCCGTTTCGCCACCGCCAATCACATTGGCACCCATCGTTTCCAGAAAATCGAGCAGCGTTGTAAAACGCCTGATGTTTTCTTCCAGCGATTGAGTGGTGAGCTCATAGCTGTTCCACTGGTTGCAGATTTGCAATCCGCGCAATTCCAGTGCTTTTTTCAATACGGTTGTATCGCGGGGAAACTTGTTGCCTACTTCACACCCGGTGAAACCGGCCAGCGCCATTTCGCTGATGCATTGTTCAAAGGTGTTTGCTGCACCGAGTTCCGGCATATCGTCGTTCGTCCAGTTGATAGGGGCAATGCCCAGTTGAATATTTTGAAAGTTCATATCAGGTCGTATTGTTTTTTGGCCGGAACCTGGTTCCGGAAGAACATAAGCAATACGAAGCCAGAGACTGCGTATTGCTTATAAGCATTTTTATAGAAATGTCCGCTGTTGTTTTTTGTTTTCTTTATAGGTTTCATATGCTTTTTGTACCGATTCCATGCCCGAAACTTCGGCTACAGGCACTTCCCACCAGGCATGGTACCCCTTCACGGTCCGGTTGGGATGGGTTTCTATATACACAACGGTAACCCTGTCTTGTTTGGTGGCATCAGCCAGTGCAGCCCGCAGCGTGTCGGCATTGGTAGCTTTGATGACTACAGCGCCCAGGCTTTCGGCATTTTTTGCAAGGTCTACGGGCAGCATGTCTCCCTTCAATTGTCCGGTCGCTTCGTCGCGGTACCGGTATTGGGTGCCGAATCTTTCGCTGCCTATGCTTTCGCTCAATCCACCGATGCTGGCAAAGCCATTGTTGTTGATGAGTACAATGGTGAATCGTATACCCTCCTGGATGGCGGTAACAATTTCATGGTTATTCATCAGGTATCCGCCATCGCCGCAGATTACGTACACCTCCCTTTCAGGCGCAGCCATTTTGGCGCCGAGCCCTGCGGCTATTTCGTATCCCATGGTCGAATACCCATACTCGAGGTGAAAGTTTTTTGGATCGGTAGCCCGCCACAACTTGTGCAGGTCGCCCGGCGCACTGCCCGATGCATTGATCATGATGTCTTGCGGTTGCATACTGCTGTTGAGCGTTCCTATTACTACAGCCTGATCAATGGGCGGGGTGCTGCCGTTGCCGGAGGCGTAAATAGCTGTTACCTCCTCATCCCATGCTTTGTTGATGTCGGCTATTCTTGAACGATAGTCTTTGCCAACTTCGTAAGCACCGATTAAGGATTGCAGTTCTTCCAGCGTGGCTTTCGCATCCCCGGTGAGTGGCAGCGCTGCATGCTTGTACGCGTCAAATTCGTTGACGTTGATATTGATGAATCGTACCTCTGGGTTTTTGAAAATAGATTTGGAAGCAGTGGTAAAATCGCTGTAGCGGGTGCCGATACCAATCACCAGGTCGGCTTCATTGGCTATATCAATGGCGTATTTTGTACCGGTAGCCCCCAATCCTCCGATATTGTAGGGGGCATCGTATCTGGTGGCACCTTTGCCGGCGAAGGTTTCTCCTACGGGGATGCCTGTTTTTCGTGCAAAACTGTCCAGCACCTCCGAGGCGCTGCTATAGATGGCTCCGCCGCCGGCAACGATCACGGGTTGTTTGGAAGATTGTATCCATGTTGCCGCCTTTTCCAGGGCGCTGCGGTCGGGTCTGGTTCTCGGTATGTGCCATACCCGTTTTTCAAACAAGGCTACGGGAAAATCCCAGGCGTGGGTTTGTACATCCTGCGGCATAGACAGGGTAACGGCACCCGTTTCAGCCGGCGATGTTAATACACGCATGACTTCGGGCAGCGCAAAGATCAGTTGTTCCGGCCGGCTGATCCGATCCCAGTATCTGGATACGGGTTTGAAGCAGTCGTTTACCGAGATGTCTTGTGTTTGTGCGCTTTCCAGTTGCTGCAGTACGGGCGCCGGTTCGCGGGTGGCAAATATATCGCCCGGTAGCAGGAGTACCGGCAGCCGGTTAATGGTAGCCAGTGCTGCACCGGTAAGCATGTTGGTGGCGCCTGGCCCTATGGAACTGGTACAGGCAAAAGCGCCCAGCCTGTTTTTCACTTTTGCGTACGCAACAGCCGTGTGCACCATGCTCTGCTCATTCCTGCACTGGTAATACCTGAAATCGGGATATTCCTGCAGCGCCTGGCCCAATCCGGCTACGTTGCCGTGCCCGAAAATACCGAAGCAACCGGCAAAAAAAGGCTGCTCTATCCCATCTCTTTCCACGTATTGGTTTTTCAGAAATTCGATTGTTGCCTGTGCAACCGTTAATCTCTTTTTCATATGTAATTTTTTTTGGAGAGTATGCCAGAGGCACTCATTTATGAAAATTTTCTACTGGTAAATTTAAATTCAATTATAAAGAACCGGCGATAGAGCAATGCCTCCCGGCAAGCCAACCATCTGGAACACTTAGTTGACAGGGGGCAACTCAATGACATTATCATCAGCCCCAGACAGGCATTTTCAAATACTCACATCTCCACCTTTTTTCCCGGATTTTCAAATTCAATATTCTTTCCCGGGGTTCCCATCAATTCAAATTTGGTCAGCATAAAATCTCTATAGGTGTCCATGAAAATCTTTCCGGGTGTGGTGGGCGCAAATTCTTCAGGCCTGTTCCGGAAAAATTCCCGGTTTACCATGGTCCACAACAGGCGGGTATCGGTAGCAATATTTATTTTGCAAATGCCCAGGGGGATGGCCTGCTTCACCTCTTCTTCCTGCACTCCTTTGGCATCTATATGTAGTTTTCCGCCAGCGGTATTGATGCGTTGCACCACATCCGGGTGTACGTTGGAGCCTCCGTGCAATACCAGCGGAAAACCCGGCAGCTTTTGCTGTATGCTTTCGAGAATATTAAATTGTAATCCCTGACCGCCGGAAAATTTATAAGCGCCGTGACTGGTGCCTACAGCTATGGCCAGGCTGTCGCACCCGGTGGCCTGAACGAATGCGGCTACATCATCCGGGTTGGTATAAAAAGAATGCTTTTCGTCTACCGACAGATTATCTTCCACACCCGCCAAAACACCCAGTTCAGCTTCAACAGATATTCCTTTGGGGCGGGCTTTTTCCACCACCGCCTTCGTTCTTTGTATATTGGTATCAAAATTATCGTGCGAAGCATCGATCATCACCGATGTATACCCCCCACTGTTGATTGCATCGAGTATATGTTCTTCGTAGCCGTGGTCCAGATGAACCGCGTACACCGTTTCCGGATATATTTCAGCAGCGGCGGCTATCATCGCCAGCAACATTTTCGGGTGTGCATATTCCCTGGCAAATGGTGTTGTTTGAACGATGAAAGGCGCTTTTGCTTCCTGTGCTGCGGCAAACAGGCCATGAATTTCTTCCATGAAAAAAACATTCACGGCTGGTATGGCGTATCTGCCATAGCATCGGGAAAAAAGCTGTTTTGTAGTTACTACCATTTTTTACAATTAAATACTACCAGAATGCAGCGTACAGGGCGCCCAGAATGCCGCAGATGATCAGTGCCAGCAGCATAAAACTACGGGATACACTGAACGCTGGCATAGACAGCGGCTCTACGGGTTTGGATTTTTTATCGGTGAGGCTCAGCGTTACCATCACAATGCATAACACAATAAAAGCAATACCCATCCGGTTCAGAAAGGGTACTTCGGGTATCCAGAACTTAAACAGCACGGATAAGGGAATGGTAATGATGGCGGTGATCAACGCTGCATTACCGGTGGCCTTTTTCCAGAACAAACCGAACACAAATATTACCAGCACGCCGGGCGCCACAAAGCTGGAATATTCCTGTATGAACTGGTAGGCCTGGCTCAATACCCTTAGCTGCGGAGCTATCAAGGCAGCAATCAACATAGAAATCCATACCGCCCATCTGCCTATGCGAATCAGGTGCTTTTCTGAAGCATTCCTGTTGATATAGAGTTTATAGATATCCAGTGTAAAAATAGTAGAGATACTGTTGGCCTTGCCTGCCAGCGATGCTACGATGGCGGCCGTCAAAGCCGCGAAGGCAACTCCTTTCAAACCAACGGGCAAAAGGTTTAGTAATACAGGATACGCTTTGTCGGGTTTTACGATGCCGGCTGCGTCTACCATTTCAGTTTGAAACATGCCGTTTTGATGCAGCACATAGGCTGCAATACCCGGCACCACTACTATCAACGGTACAAGTAGCTTTAAAAAAGCGGCAAACAGAATGCCTTTACGGGCTGTATCAAGGTCTGCCCCCAGCGTACGCTGGATAATATACTGGTTGCAACCCCAGTATGCGAGGTTGTTGATCCACATGGCACCGATGATTACACTCAGCCCCGGAAGGTCTTTATAATGCGGACTGTCTTCTTTGATCACCATATGAAAATGCGAGTCGGCATGCTCTTTCAATGTACCGAAAGCGCCCAGTATACCGCCACTGCCGAATTTTTCCGATACCATATCAAGTGCGAGGTAGGTGGTGATCAAACCACCAACTACCAGTACCACTACCTGTATCACGTCTGTATAACCGATCACCTTCATTCCCCCCACGGTGATGAGTATGGCGAAAAGAGAAAGGGCCGCGACGGCAACGGTGAAATTCACACCGGCCGTCACTTCGAGGGCGAGGGCGCCGAGGTATATAATGGAAGTGAGGTTTACGAAAATATACAAGAGCAGCCAGAATATGGCCATGGTAGTAGCTACCAGCGGATTATACCTTCGCCGCAGGAATTGCGGCATGGTATAGATATTGTTTTTGAGATATACGGGAAGAAAAAACACGGCTACCACAATCAGGGCGGCGGCGGCCATCCACTCGTAGGAAGAGATGGCCAGGCCTATTTCGAACCCGGAGCCGGACATCCCTATAAAGTGTTCTGCAGAAATATTGGAGGCAATCAGCGAAGCGCCAATGGCCCAGAACGTGAGGGAGCCTTCGGCAAGAAAAAAGCCGGAAGCCGTATCGGACTTGATTGTTTTTTTACGGTAGATCCAGTACCCGTAAGCGGCTATGATCACCAGGTAGAGGGCGAAAACAATATAGTCAAGCGTGTGCAGTTTATTATCCATCGTTAGAAATTAAATGAATCGGCAATACATGCAGGCGGCATATTACTGTGCAACAGTCTCCCGCCGATATTCAGCAGGGCTATTTCCTGTTACTTCTGCCAGTTTTACGGGCCTGCCTTCTTTCAGCGAAATGCCTGCGGCAATGCCGATGGCTGTAGCCATCAGACCGTCGTGTGCATCCACTGGTGAAGGAGCATTATTCAATACGCAGTGCACAAAACTTTGTATGCAACCGCGGTAGGCTTTTTCGTACCGTTCCAGGAAAAAATGCAGCGGCAGGGCACTATGTCCGCCGCGGGCATCAAAATACAGGGTATTGTCGGGAGTGTTGTTTTCTGCTTTTGCCACTCCGCCGGAACCGAATACCTCCACGCGCTGGTCGTATCCATACACAGCTTTTCGGCTGTTATCGATCACACCGATGGCGCCATTGGCGAATGTGAGCACAATAACGGCGGTATCAATATCGTCGTATTGCCGGATGCGTTCATCTATAAGGGCGTCGCCCTTTACATATACTTCTGTTACTTCGCTGCCTGTAAGGTACCGTGCCATATCAAAGTCGTGTATAGACATGTCGAGAAACAGGCCTCCTGACACTTTCACGTATTCGAGCGGGGGCGGAGCGGGGTCGCGGCTGGTGATACGCACAATATGCGGATCGCCTATGCTTCCGTTTTGCACCAGTGTTTTCACTTTCTGGAAGTTACTGTCGAAACGACGATTGAAACCCAGCATCAGCAGCACGTTATTGTCGGCTACCGCTTCCCGGGCTGTGCTGATGGCATCCAAGGTTACGTCGAGCGGTTTTTCGCAAAATACGTGTTTGCCTGCCTGTGCAGCCAGTACTGTATAGGGTACGTGCTGAGGGGTGGGAGCGCAGATGACAACCGCTTCCACATCCGGGTGGCGGATGACTTCTTCTGCGCTGTCGGTGACCGCCACACCCGCATTGGACGCGAAAGCACGGGCTGTTTCCGACACATCGGAGGCTATCACTACTTCTGCGTCGGGGGTATGGTACAATAAGTTGGATAAGTGAATCTGTCCTATGCGGCCTAGGCCGATAATGCCTGTTTTTAGTTTGCGGGACATATATTGTTTGTAGTTAGATGTTGAATTGGTCTGTTAAAACTTCCGGGTCCATTCTTTGAGCCACCGTTCTATCACCACTTTGGTTTGGGTGAAGAATTCAACGGCATGTTTGCCCTGCCCGTGCAGGTCGCCGAAGAAGCTTTCTTTCCATCCGCTGAATGGAAACTGGGCTACAGGTGCAGCCACCCCGATATTGATACCGATGTTGCCTGCCTCTGCTTCGCTTCTGAATTTACGCGCATGCAGTCCGCTGCTGGTAAATATACAGGCCATATTGCCGTATTTGTTGTTGTTTACCACGGCTATGGCTTCTTCTATAGTATCAATATGCGTCAGGCTCATTACGGGGCCGAATATTTCGGTAGCGGCCAGTTCACCGTGCAAGGGTATGTTTTCCAGGATAGTGGGCGCAATAAAATTGCCTTTTTCGTAGCCGCTGACTACAGCATTCCTGCCGTCGAGTATCAGGTTGCCGCCTTCCGCGACGCCTTTTTCGATGAGGGAATGAACACGGCTTCTGCTTTCGGGGGTGATCACGGGGCCCATCTGTACATTGGAGTCGAGGCCAAACCCGGTTACACGTTGGCGGCTGGCTTCCACCAGGCTCTCTGTAATAGCAGTATGCTCGCCAATGGTAATAATATTGGATGCGGCCAGGCAACGTTGACCGGCGCACCCATATACGCTGTCTACTATAATCTGGGTAGTGGTATCAATATCGGCATCGGGCAGAATGAAAACCGGGTTTTTAGCACCACCCTGTGCCTGCACTCTTTTGCCATTCGCGGCACCTTTCGCATATACATAGCGGGCAATGTTAGACGAACCTACAAAGCTGATGGCTTTTATTACAGGGTGTTCTAACAGGGCGTCCACCACATCTTTTCCGCCGTGTACCATGCTTATTACGCCTTTGGGCAGGTCGAGCCGGTGTATCAGTGCCATAACCTTCGTCATCGTCAGGGGTACTTTTTCCGAAGGTTTGATGATAAAGCTGTTGCCGCAGGCAATGGCATAGGGCAGAAACCAGAAAGGTATCATACCGGGGAAGTTGAACGGAGCAATACATGCACATACGCCCAGTGGCTGGCGGATCATGTACTCGTCTATACCGGGTGCAATGTCTTCCGAAAACTCTCCCTGCATCAGGGTGGGAATACCGCAGGCATTTTCTACATTTTCTATCGCCCTGATCCACTCCGCTTTGGCTTCTGCATAAGTTTTTCCGGACTCCAGCGTGATGGTTTTGGAAAGATCATCCAGGTTTTCTTCCAGCAGCGTTTTCAGTTTGAAGAGGTACTGTATTCTTTTGCCGGCCGGTACACGGCGCCATTCAGAAAAAGCGGTAGCGGCGGTAAGGGCGGCTGCATCCACATCGCCTGCAGTGCCTGCCGGCACCTGCGCCAGTACTTCCTGGCTTGCCGGGTTGATTACATTCAGGTATCCGGCGCTTGTGCTGTTTACCCATTCTCCGTTGATATAGTTCTGCAATTTTTCCATATTGTAATATTGTTCAGTTGACAGTTTATGACAGCATACCCGGGCGCTAAAAACCGCCCCGTTCTTCTACAAAAGCATATACCTCTTCAAGCGTAGGCATAAAATTCGCACAGCCTTCCCGGGTAACGATGATCGCTCCGCAGGCATTGGCCATTCGCACGCATTTATAGAGATCCCATCCCTGCAGTAAGCCGTAGCTGAATCCGGAGCAAAACGCATCACCCGCTCCCAATACATTCAATACCGTAACGGGGAAGCCCGGTACCAGCACTTCTGGTTGTTGCTGCCGGAATATGGATGCGCCTTCTTTTCCTCTTTTTACGATCAGGGTATCTACGCCGGCTGCCATGATATTGGCAATGGCGGTATCAATGTTTCCCCTGATCTCCGGTGCGGAAATCTGCTGGTGCTGTATGGATACCTGATTAATATCGGTGAGGCAGGTGGCCAGTATTTCCTCCTCCGTTCCCATCACTATATTGAACTGTGGCAGTACGTTGCGGATCACCACGCCAAAACTGCGGGGATCGCTCCACTGGTCGGCCCTGAAATCGAGGTCGAGCATTTTTACCACGCCATGCTTTTCCGTTTTTTCCAGGGCATACAGCATAGCGGTTCTACTGGGATCTTTACTGAAAGCAGTACCCGAAAACACGGCAGCCCTGAAATCTTCAAAAGGAACCGCCTGTATATGATCAAGGTTCAGTTGTATATCGGCACAATTATCCCGATAATAGACCAACGGAAACTTGTCTGGCGGTTCAATGCCGAGTATGACGGCAGAACTTCGGCTACCGGGTATGGTTGGTATATAGCTGGTTCCTACGTTTTCTTTTTGCAGAAAATGACGGATGAAAGCACCCACCTGATCGTCTCCCAGTCCTGTAAGCAGGGCTACCTTCAAACCCAGCCGCGTAGCGCCCACGGAAATATTGAGCGGACAGCCTCCTACAAATGCATGGAAAGATTCTATCTCAGTGAAGGGACTGCCTACATTGGCAGAATAAAGGTCAATGGAGGATCTGCCGAGTGTGAGCAGATCATAGTTTCGGTTTGTATTCATGTTCAGGCTTGATTGTTCATATCAGCGGTTACCATTGGCAACCGGGGATCCTGTCCTTTCCAGGTGCCGAATATCCATTCCTGTTGCGGATCGGGCGTATTGGCGAGCGACTGGTCGCTACCGGCAAGAAAATTCAGGTAATATATATTGTAACCGTGCCCTGCTACTACCGGGTGGTATCCTTCCGGCACCAGTACAGCTTCGTTATCGTGTACTTTTACCAGTTCATCCAGGCTTCGATCGTCGTTGTATACCTGCTGTATGGCAAACCCCTGTGGTTTATCTGTTTTATAAAAATAGATCTCTTCCAGATCGGCTTCCAGCAGCGTGCCATCGTCAGCTACTTTGCGTTCATCGTGTTTGTGAGCCGGGTAAGAGCTCCAGTTGCCCGCGGGTGTATACACTTCTACGCATACAATTCTATGGCAGTCAAACCCGGGTTGTATCAGGCTGTTGATCTGACGGTTGGCATTATCGCCTCCCCTGAATTCAATAGCTGCTTCTTCGGGTTGTTTGAGATAAGGCGGGTGATCTTCGTCTGTAGCTACCCAGCAGATGGCGATATCTGTATTGTCTTCTTTGGCTGTAAAAGTAAATTGTGTATGCCGCGGAAGATAGAGTGTATGTGCAATACCGCTGAAAACATTTTTACGGCCGTTAAAGGTCTCCCAGGTACCGCGGTCGGAGGTGACGGTAAAGTTGCCGCCTAGCAGTACGATACAATATTCATTTTCGCCTGTGAATTCACTAAAAGATTCGTTTTTCTTCAACAGGCGGGCTTTAAAATTTAGGTATTCCCAGCCTGCCTGTACTGCGGTAAGGTGATGGTAATATTCCCCTTTTCCGGGTTTTACCAATAAAGATGGTACTGGCATAGCAATTGTGTATTAGATGGTAAACTTACCAATATAATTTTTATAACGTATAGATACAAAAGCTGCAAACGTTTGAAATTTTTAGAAAAGCATTGCTTTGCTTACCAGGTATTTTCCGGCTTTTTCCCTTTTTTCCAGCTTCGTCCATGAACAGCGCAGTCTCCAACACCCTTTATATACCGTTTGTTTCATCGCATTTGTGATCTACTCTGACTTTCATTATGATTCGTAAATAAGATTGTTCTGGTGAATACACAACGCTACGGGATATGCACAATAAAATGCGGAACAGATATTTCAATATATACTAATTTGATCGAAAACGTCGTTAATCAATAAAAATATTATGGAGCAGTTACAGCCAAAGAATAACCTGACCGGGTGGTGGAAAAAGGTGGTATTTGAGAATTATGCCAATTTCAGTGGACGTGCCCGACGATCAGAATATTGGTATTTTGTGTTAGGTAACATCGTTTTCATAGCGCCGCTCTATTTATTGGCTGTTGTAGCTGCTGTTTCAGACTATCCGTTTGTCGCAGGTATGCTTATGCTGGTAACCGGTTTGGTGGCACTGGGCATATTTTTGCCTGGTTTGGCTGTGGCTGTACGCAGATTACATGATATCAACAAAAGCGGATGGTATTATCTGGTGTCGTTTATCCCTTTTATCGGCAGCATCATTTTACTGGTATGGTTCTGTACAGAAGGAACCAGGGGCAGCAACCAATATGGCCCCGATCCTAAACAAGGTCCGCAGTTTGAATTTGAAGCAACCGGAGCGGTACAATCTTAAGAGACGATAATTACTGCAAACCCACCATGATCGCAGGGTGGGTTTGCTCAATGCCATATATCTTCTTTCCCCGTCGCGTTAATGTTATCCCACTTGCATCGCGCCTCTGCGCTCAGTTCCCATCGACAGTCTACACAGAAGAGAGCGGGCAGCAATCCTCGTGAGGATACTGCGAAGAGTGGAATAACACTTTTCATACACACCCATCTTGTTTTGGTGTGCCTGTAATACGTAAGCCCACATTCGTAGGAGGGTTTGTTTTGCTGTAAAGGCAACCTGATCGTTGCATATTTGTAAAACCCTTCTTTAGAAACAGAAATCCGGTGAAGTCGCTATTTTTGCCACATAACCGGCTGATATGATCAAACATACCTTCTCTTTGACAATACTGTTTTTTTCACTGCAATTATTTTCCCGGGAATCTCCTTCCTGGCTGCGATACCCTGCTATTTCGCCTGATGGCAGTACCATCGCATTCACATATATGGGTGACATTTATACAGTACCGTCCGGCGGCGGCAGGGCTACGCCGATTACCTCGCATCCGGCGCACGATTTCATGCCGGTATGGAGTAACGACGGGCAATACATTGCATTTGCCAGCGACCGTTACGGCAATTTTGATATATACCTGGTGCCGGCAACAGGCGGGGTTCCCAAACGGCTGACTTTTCATTCCGCACAGGAATACCCTTATAGCTTCACCAGAGACGATAAAAGCATCGTGTTTGGCGCTACCCGGATGGATCATGTGGCCAGCCGCAACTATCCCACTGCTTCACAACCGGAATTATACAGCGTGCCGGCAACGGGGGGCAGGGTAACCCAAATATTATCCTCCCCGGCAGAAGACATTGCTTTTAATAATGCAGGCGATGTTTTCCTCTACCATGATAAAAAAGGCAGCGAAAACACCTGGCGCAAACACCAGACTTCTTCCGTTGCCCGTGATATATGGTTGTATGATACCAAAACAAAATTGCACCGGCCACTCACCAACTTTGCCGGAGAAGACCGGAGTCCGGTATTTGCTGAGAACGATCAGGCTTTCTATTACCTGAGTGAGGAGAGTGGCAGTTTTAATATACACAAACGGTCGCTGACCGGTAAGGAAGCTTCGCAACAACTTACGCAGTTTAAAAAACATCCGGTACGTTTTTTATCGGCGGCGCGCAATGGTACCCTGGCATTCAGTTGGAATGGGGAACTGTATACCTGGCAAAACGGAAATACCCGTAAGCTGGCTGTAAATATCGTGTCCGACCAACCTGCTAATCAGGAAGAAATAGTAAAGGTTACCAGCGGAAGCGCCTTTAATGTGTCATCCAATAATAAAGAGGTGCTGTTTGTATACCGCGGAGATGTTTTTGTAAACAGCATCGAAAATGCTATCACCAAGCAGATCACCGCTACGCCCGGACAGGAAGTGTCGGCCAGTTTTTCTCCGGATGGCAATACGATTGTGTATAGTGCGGAAAGAAACGGCAAATGGAGTATATTTCAAACAACCCGCGTGCGGAAAGAAGAGCCCTACTTTTATGCAGCCACGCTGCTGGAGGAAAAGCCACTGATCGACAACAGCAACGACAATACCCAGCCGCTGTTCTCGCCTGACGGAAAGGAAATAGCTTTTATAGAAAATAAAAACCACCTGAAAGTATTGACGCTGGCTACGAAGCAAACCCGCAATATTCTGGTGAATGATGAATTATTTGCCTGGGGGGAGAGTGCCCGGTATGTTCAATGGAGTCCGGATGGCAAATGGTTCCTGTTTGATTACGATACGCCGGGGAGCGCTGCCGGTGAAGTGGGAATCGTAGCAGCCGACGGAAAAGGAAAAGCATTTAATCTCACCAAAAGTGGATTTGAGGATAGTCGCGCCAAATGGGTGCTGGATGGCAAAGCTATGCTGTGGTTCAGCAACAGAGACGGACTTCGGGGCGCTGCAATGGCTGGTGGGCGGCAGGCGGATGTATATGCCATGTTCTTCTCAAAAAAAGCATGGGACCGGTTCAACCTCAATAAGGCAGATGCAGCACTGCTGAAAGACATGGAAGAGGCAACTTCCAAAGCTGACACTACCAAAAAGAAGGAAGAGAAAAAAGATACCACGGTGGTGATAGACTGGGATGATATAGAGTTGCGTAAAACCCGGCTCACCATTCACTCTTCATCGCTGGGAGACGCCCTGCTGAGCAAAGACGGTGAAACCCTCTATTATCTGGCACGTTTCGAAAAAGGGTTCAACCTGTGGAGCACACAAATCAAAACCAGAGAAACCAAAATGTTGACAGCGTTGGATGCTAATGCAGCTTCCATGGTCTGGGACAAGGACCAGAAGTACATTTACCTTACGAGTGGGGGAGGGCTTACCAAAATAGATCCGTCTATCAACAAGCAGGAAAAAGTGACGATCAATGGTGAAATGCGGGTAGACCGCCTGGCGGAGCGCCGGTTTCAGTTTGAGCATGTTTGGCGCAAAACCAGGAATACGTTTTATACTGCTTCTATGCATGGAGTAGACTGGAATAGCTATAAGAGCGATTATGAAAAATACCTTCCCTTTATCGGTAACCACTACGAATTTGCGGAGCTGATCAGTGAACTGCTTGGTGAACTCAACGTATCGCATAGTGGTGCGGTCTACAGTAACAACAGTTCAGATGGAGATGCGACTGCGGCGCTGGGTGTTTACTACGACAATACTTATACCGGTGAAGGATTCAAAATACTGGAGATCATAAAGGGCGGACCGCTTGATAAGAACGATATACTGCTCAGCCCGGGCGCTGTATTGAAATCTGTGGATGGAGTGGTGATACAGCCGGGAGACGACCTGAGTATCTTCCTGAACCGAAAGGCCGGTAAACATACCCTGCTCACATTTCTGGAAAAGGGGAAGGAAATTGCCTATGTGGTTAAGCCAATCACACTGGCGGAGGAGAATACACTGTTGTACCGCCGGTGGATACGGCGCAACCAGCAGGATGTGGAAAAACGCAGCAAAGGAAAACTCGGTTACGTACACATACCCGGCATGAATGATGGGGCCTACCGGAATGTATACGAAGAAGTAATGGGGAAATATTTTGATAAAAAAGCGTTGGTGGTAGACACCCGTTTCAACGGCGGGGGCGATCTTGTTGGCGATCTCGACATGTTTCTGAGCGGCAAAAAGTTCATGGATTATGGAACAGATAAGGGAAACAGCGGTTTCGAGCCCAATTTTCGCTGGACCAAGCCCAGCATTTCACTGGTGAATGAGGCCAACTACAGCGATGGGCACTGTTATGCATATATGATACAGGCACAAAAAATCAACAAACTGGTGGGCATGCCGGTACCGGGTACCTGTACCTTCGCCGGGTGGTCGGCGCTGATGGATACCGGCATCCGCTGGGGAGCGCCGCCGGTGGGCGTGAAAGCGATGAATGGTAGATACCTGGAGAACTGGCAAACCGAGCCCGATATAAAAGTGGCCAACGATGCACAGAAAATAGTTACCGGTACAGATCAGCAACTGGAAGCAGCTGTAGATGAACTGCTGAAGGATATCCGTTAAACAGGCAGGCGATTTGACACGCTAATCTGTATTTTACAACGGAAAGGAATACCTTTAGCCCATATCTCATCAACCAATACCAACCATATGAAATATAATGTATCCGGCCGCCGCCGTTTTATAAAAGAAGGAACCAAAGCTGCCGCGGGCATAGCACTATTGTCTGCCCTGCCCGGCTCCGCCACAACCTTGACACAGCGACAGCCGCGTATACGCTTTTCCGTTATTGGTCTCAATCATGGTCATATATACGGCATGGTTGATTCTGTGACACGTGGTGGCGGACAACTGATATCGTTTTATGCAAAAGAGCCGGAACTGGTGGCCGCTTTCTCGAAAAAATATCCCAATGCCCGGCTGGCCGGGAGTGAAAAGGAGGTGCTGGAAGACCGGTCCACCCAATTGATTTTAAGTGCCGCCATCCCTATAGAGCGAGCTCCGTTAGGCATTGCAGCCATGAAGCATGGGAAGGATTTTCTGGCCGACAAACCAGGTATCGTTACGCTGGAACAATTGGCTGAAGTGAGAAAGGTGCAGCAGGAGACCCGCCGCATCTACTCGATTTTGTACGGCGAAAGGCTGGAAAACAAAGCTACGGTAAAGGCGGGTGAGCTGGTAAAAGCCGGTGCCATCGGTAAGGTGATACAGACCATAGGACTTGGTCCGCACCGGATGAATGCGTCTTCGCGACCGGAATGGTTTTTTGATAAAAAGTACTTCGGAGGTATTATCACCGACATCGCTTCGCATCAGATGGACCAGTTCCTGTTTTTTACCGGTTCCACACAGGCGGAAATCGTTGCTGCGCAGGCAGACAATGTACACTATCCCCAGTATCCGCAGTTCGAGGATTTCGGTGATGTGATGGTAAGGGGTAATGGTGGTACGGGGTACATGCGGGTAGACTGGTTCACCCCCAATGGTTTAAAAACCTGGGGCGATGGCAGGTTAACCGTATTGGGCACCGATGGCTACATGGAGCTGCGCAAGTACATCGATATTGCCGGCAGGGAAGGAGGCAGCCACCTCATACTCGTCAACCAGAAGGAAACAGTATATATAGATTGTTCTGATCAGGTATTACCTTTTGGCCAACAACTTGTAGACGACGTAGTCAATCGTACGGAAACAGCCATGACGCAGGCACATTGCTTACTGGCAACAGAGCTGACATTAAAAGCACAGGCAAAAGCAAAAAAGATTACAGGGGCCATCTGACAGCATCCTGACATTCATCGGCATCAGTATCCCGAAAAGATGCAGGTTTCATTCGTCGGTACAGTATAGAACCACGAATATCATCTCTGCTTTTAGTAATTTTGCGCATTATACATTCCACTTACTAAAGAACCAAACATAAGATGAAAGCCCGGGTATTAAAGATCCACCAGAAGGACAACGTATTGGTAGCCCTGACCAATCTTCAAAAGGGAGAAGTAATTACGCACAACGGAAATGACTATACATTGCTGGACGATGTAGAGGCGAAGCATAAGTTTTTTATTACCGATATGAATGCCGGCGACCCGGTGTACATGTACGGCGTACTGGTAGGTAAATTGCAGTTTAGTGTACAAAAAGGCAACCGCATGACCACCGAGAATACGCAGCATGCGGCAGACCCCTATGCTTACCGGGGTGTTTCGTACGAATGGCAGGCACCGGATGTATCTAAATTTGCCGGTCGCACGTTTAATGGCTACCATCGCAGCGACGGACGGGTGGGCACCGCCAACTATTGGCTTTTTCTCCCCACCGTGTTTTGTGAAAACCGCAACCTGGACGTGATCCGCGAAGCATTGCACAATGAACTGGGATACGCGGTGACCGATAAATATAAATCGTATGCCCGCTATCTCGTAGATGCCTATAGGGAGGGTAAAAGCCTGGAATCTGTAGACATCAGCAGTCTGCAACCCGACTCAAAGCAAAGGCGCGTGTTTAAAAACATAGACGGTATCAAATTTCTCAACCACCAGATGGGATGCGGTGGCACCCGTCAGGACGCCAAAACCCTTGGTCAGTTACTGGCTGCGTATTCCGATCATCCGAACGTGTGCGGGATAACCGTATTGAGCCTGGGTTGCCAGAACCTGCAGGTACAGGACTATCTGCAATACCTGAAAGACCGGAACCCGGGTTTCGACAAACCCCTGTTTGTATTTGAACAGCAACAATCCCAGAGCGAAGAGCAACTGGTGGCGGATGCGATCCGGAAAACTTTTGAAGGACTTACCGAACTCAATAAACTGGAAAGAAAGCCGGCCCCCCTGTCGGAACTGGTGGTAGGTGTAAAATGTGGCGGCAGCGATGGCTTCAGCGGCATATCCGCCAATCCTGCCGTAGGCTACACTGCCGACGTGCTGGTGGCACTTGGTGCAAAGGTTTTACTGGCCGAATTTCCGGAACTCTGCGGTGCGGAACAGGAGCTGATAGACCGGTGTGTAAACGAGGAGGCTGCTAACAAATTCATCACCCTGATGCGCAGCTACGATGAGATGGCGCATAAAGTAGGATCCGGGTTTCACGCCAACCCCTCACCGGGAAACATCAAAGACGGACTGATTACCGACGCCATTAAGTCTACAGGCGCTGCTAAAAAAGGCGGTACCTCTCCTGTGGTGGATGTGCTCGACTATACGGAAAAAGTGACTCAGCCAGGGCTGAGTCTGGTTTGCACGCCCGGTAATGATGTGGAAGCCACCACGGGAAAAACCGCCTCGGGCGCTACCCTTATTCTCTTCACTACCGGATTGGGCACCCCTACCGGCAACCCGGTATGCCCCACCATTAAAGTGGCCACCAACTCTTCGCTGGCCAGGCGTATGAGCGACATCATCGATATTGACACCGGGGGTATCATAGAAGGGGAGAAAACCATAGAACAAATGGGAGAAGAAATACTCGAATACTGCATTAAAGCAGCCAGCGGCGAAGTGATTCCCAAAGCCGTACAACTCAATCAGGATGATTTCATCCCCTGGAAAAGAGGCGTTTCGTTATAGGAGGAGTAGCGGATAACATAAAAACAGCTTGATACCTTCCAGCTGTTTTTATGTTCTATTCAACGATTTGAAACAGCTAATTCGGGATTCTGCTTACGCTCGAAAGATAAAGTGATGTACTTGTTGGAAATTGAACATATCTCAACTGAGAAGATGAAACATTTACATTTTCCCAACTGATATTTTCGGGCCCTTCCGGGCGGGAAATCACTAACTTAAGTTTATCCTTCTCTACGTTTGTAAATTCCCAGGTCGTATTATATGCTGCACCCTGGTAATAGTACCTACCGGTATTGTCTATATTGAATCGCAATGAATCAGAATCATAATTTAGGGTGCTGTTCGACTCTCCTCTTTTGTAATATTCGTATACACCAGTTTTGAACTGAACCCTAATTTGCTCAGCCTTCCAAACCTTCTGGGTTAGCAACTCCTCAATAGTCGGTTCTTCTAAAGGCTGCTCTTCTTTCTCACATGATATGAAAAGAAAGGATAGACATAAACCGAACAGCAAATATTTTTTCATATTAAAATTTTTGCAATTTTAATCACTTTTCTTGTTAATCACAAATCTGTAGAATGAAAAGAAAATAAATTGATGTTTGTTCTACCCTATGTACAACTTCCATCCGTTAACTTTGCTCTCTAATTCATAGCCATACATATGAAAAAAGATAGCAAAATAGTAGTTACCGGGGCAGCAGGCTTTATCGGCAGTTGTATGGTGGGTTATCTGAACCAGCAGGGGTACGAAAACCTGGTGATGGTAGATCTGTTTGGACGGGCAGACCGGAGCGC
The DNA here is from genome assembly GCA_037190905.1 of Agriterribacter sp. GTDB lineage: Bacteria > Bacteroidota > Bacteroidia > Chitinophagales > Chitinophagaceae > Agriterribacter. The sequence continues at coordinate 140,652 of JBBCKG010000016.1, forward strand.
CAATCTGGAAGGAAAGAAGGCAGCGGAAATCGTAGCGCGCGACCTTTTTGAAGAATGGTTGACACTTCATCACGGAGAAGTAGCCTTTATCATTCATCTTGGTGCGCGTACCGACACTACGGAGTTCGATTATAGCATACACCAGCGCCTGAATTTCGATTACTCATGTATGATATGGAACCTTGCGGCCCGGCACCATATCCCGTTGCTGTACGCCTCTTCGGCTGCCACCTATGGTTCGGGCGAATATGGATATTCTGACGGACATGAACTCCCGGAAAAACTGCAGCCACTGAACCCATACGGCGTTTCCAAAAATGAATTTGATAAATGGGTATTGCAGCAGGAATTGGTACCCCCATTTTGGGCCGGGCTTAAGTTTTTCAATGTGTATGGTCCAAATGAGTACCATAAAGCACGCATGGCAAGCGTTATTTTTCACGCTTTTCAGCAGATGAAGAAAAACGGTTTTGTCAATCTGTTCCGGTCGCATAAACCTGCGTATAAAGACGGGGAACAATTGCGTGACTTTATTTACGTGAAAGACCTGGTAGCCGTCTGCTACTGGCTGATGCAACACCGTCCGGCCTCTGCTATCTATAACCTGGGTACAGGTAAGGCACGCAGCTTTTATGATCTGGCTGCTGCCACTTTTAATGGAGCGGGCCAGCCGGTGGATATACGGTTTATAGATATGCCTGAAGATATCCGGGAAAAATATCAGTATTTTACGGAGGCAGATATGAACAAACTGAAAAATGCCGGGTATACACAACCCTTCCACAGTCTGGAAGAAGGTATCAATGATTATGTAAAAAATTACCTGCTCACCGGACGTTATTACTGAATACGGTCACGAACAAGGATTTAAAAAAACACAATGAACAAAAAAATTGCCATTATAGGCGGGGGAAACCTCGGAACGGCTATAGCTGAAGGATTGATACAAAGCGGTTTTATACAACCTGCACAGTTGCTTATTACCAAACGCAACATCAAAACCCTGGTGGCGCTGGAAGAAAAAGGCGTATTGGTGAGCAACGACAATAAAGAAGCTTTACAATTTGCCGACCTCATCATTCTTGCCATAAAACCCTTTCAGGTGGCAGATGTACTGGGCAGCCTGCAATTGTTATTCGATGAAAACCGCCATGTACTGGTTTCCGTTGTAACCGGCGTAAGCATTGCAGACATACAGGAGGCTTTGAATAAAAAGGTATCCATTGTGCGCGCTATGCCCAATACCGCTATTGCCATCCAGGAGAGCATGACCTGCATTAGCGCACGCGATGTTAGCTCGCAACAATTGGAATACGTGCAGGATATTTTCAGCCAGTTGGGCAAAGTAGTGGTAATAGAAGAAAAGCTGATGAACGCCGCTACTGTACTGGCAGCTTGTGGCACCGCCTATGCACTGCGCTATGTAAGGGCCAACATACAGGGTGGTATAGAAATAGGGTTCGATGCAAAAACGGCCAATCTGATTGCGGCACAAACAGTAAAGGGTGCGGTGGAGCTGTTGCTGCAAAAGCATACCCACCCCGAGCAGGAAATAGACAAGGTAACCACTCCCAAAGGATGCACCATAGCCGGACTTAATGAGATGGAACACCAGGGCTTCAGTTCTTCGCTGATCAAAGGTGTAATAGCCAGTTACGAAAAAATATCCGCTGATGCGTAACCTAACCCTGCTATGGTATGAAGATCGTTTTGTTTGACAACCTGCGGCGACACTGGCTTGAGCCGTTTACCAAAACCAAACCGGTATCGGCCCTGTTTATGGGGATGTACACCAACCTAAGGCGCTGGGAAATCTACACCGGCGCACCGGTTTTTGCCATGACGACAGACTGGCTGCAGCCGGGCTGGCCGCTTCCTGCCGATGCCTCCGGCCTGTTGTATATCGACGGGGCCGTTTTGCCGGATGCTCAACTGGTGCAAGCCATTCTTCAACTGCATACCGGCGAAGCATTGTATAGCGGAGAACAGCTACTGGCAGCGCGATCTGCGCTGTGTGAATACCTGTTGCCGTTGGACTGTAAACATTTTTCACAACGGCATACCTATCCGCATCCGGTAAAACAGTTGCAGTATCCCTGGCATATCTTTCAATACAATGCCGACCTGATCCGGTCAGATTTCCACCAGTCTAAAGGGCTGGCCAGTTGCCGGCCTGCTCCTTCTAACCGCCTGACGGCTGCTAAAAATATAATTGCAGGAGCCGGTCTTCGTATGGAGCACTGCATTTTGAATGCATCCGACGGGCCGATCGTGATCGGCGAGCATGTTACCATTCTGGAAGGAACGGTGATTTTCGGTCCCTGCTTCATCGGTGATTACAGCGTTGTAAAGGCGGGCACAAAAATCTACGGCGGCAGTATCGGACATCACTGTACCGTAGGTGGGGAACTTAAAAACAGCATCGTGATGCCCTACAGCAATAAAGCACACGATGGCTATCTGGGCGATGCGGTGGTAGGGGAATGGTGTAATCTGGGCGCCGGTACCAGTAATTCCAATGTGAGGAACGATGCGGCAGATATTATGCTCCCTATTGATGGAAAGCCCGTCAATGCCGGGCTTAAATGCGGGCTGTTGATGGGCGACTATACCCGCTGCGCCATCAATACGTCTTTTAATACCGCTACCATGGCGGGCGTAGCAGGCAATATTTTTGGAACAGGGCTTACCCCGCGCGTACTGCCCGATTTTACCTGGGGGTATACCGATCGCTATCACTTCGACAAAGCTGTGGAGCACATCAGCAACTGGAAAAGGTTGAAACAGCAGGTATTAGGGGAGCACGAGTTCCGTATACTGGATCACCTGTACCGGAGCGGGCTATAAGACCACTTTATGTGGGATATATCAACCGGCCATCTTCCCAACACCCTTACCGCACCAGGTTTCACAAAGGGGAAACATACAGAAATCCTTGCGCCTTGCTGACTTTGCGCTTCAGCTTCTAGGTTTCTAATTGATCGATACCAGCTCTACTTCAAAAACCAGTTCTTTGCCTGCCAGTGAATGGTTGGCATCCAGCACCACTACATCTTCTTTTACTTCTGTAACCACTACGTTTATGGGGTAACCTTCCTGATTTTGCAGGGTCAGTTGCATGCCAGCGGTCAGTTGCATATCTGCAGGTACCTGTTCCAGGGGAAATTCTATCACGGCTTCCTCATTTCTTGCGCCATATCCATCTTCCGGCGCTATGTTGATGCTTTTTTTCTCTCCTACAGCCATACCTTCCACACCTGCGTCAAAACCCTTGATCATTTGTCCCGCTCCTACAGTAAATTCCAGCGGCTCGCGCCCTGCTGAAGAATCGAACTGACTGCCATCTGTTAGGGTTCCGGTATAGTGAACACGTACGGTGTCTCCCTTTTTTGCCTGTTGCATATACTATATTTAATATGATAAAAGAGGCGAAAGATAGGGCATTTCTGACGTTTATTAGAAAATCTTTCGTGATATTTGTTTTATCGTAACAACTATTGTATGTACTTATTAATCAAGTCTGTAATCAGTTTTTTTCCCCTCATATTGTTAACAAATACCAGCTGTGATTCGCCCGCCGCCACGGCTGCCGTACCCGCTGATACCACCCGCTCCGCTGCCCCGGCGCAGGAGATCGTGCCCGGTGCGCACCGGACTGCACAATACCTGCCCCTGCTGAAAGGAAAAAATGTAGCCCTGTTTGCCAACCATACATCGATGGTGAAAGACAGGCACCTGGCAGACGTACTAAAGGAAAATGGGATAGCGGTGAAGAAAGTGTTTGCACCGGAGCACGGCTTTCGCGGCAAAGCAGATGCCGGAGAAAAAGTGAGCAACAGTATTGATGAAGAAACCGGTATTCCGGTGGTGTCGTTATATGGCAGCAAGCGAAAGCCCTCCGCTGCCGATATGCGGGATGTGGATGTGGTGATCTTTGATATTCAGGACGTGGGCGTTCGGTTTTACACCTATATATCCTCACTGCAGGATATGATGGAAGCCTGCGTTGAATTTAACAAACCCCTGCTGGTGATGGATCGTCCCAACCCGAACGGTTTTTATGTAGACGGACCCGTGTTGGACATGCAGTACAAGTCTTTCGTAGGCATGCAGCCCATACCGGTGGTATATGGAATGACCATGGGCGAATACGCGGCTATGCTGCTGAAGGAGAATATGCTGACCGTACCAGCGCCAGGAGCCGTACTCCAGATCGACGGAGGAACACTCGCGAATAAGTTTTCATTAACGATCATCAAAAACGACCACTATACCCACCGGTCGAAATACGTATTACCGGTAAAACCTTCTCCCAACCTACCCGATATAGAGACCATCTATCTCTACCCTTCTACCTGCTTTTTTGAGGGTACTGTACTGAGTGAGGGCAGGGGTACCGATAAGCCTTTCAGGGTTTTCGGACATCCCTCGTTACCCAGTCACCTCTATTCTTTTACGCCCAATCCTACCGACGGCGCTAAAAATTCGAAGCATTACGGAAAAACATGTTACGGATGGATGATCGATGGTACGGCTGAAGATGTATTAAAGGAAGTGAACAATCAACTGCAATTGAAATACCTGATAGAGGCCTACCGGCTGTTTCCCGATAAGTCTAAATTCTTTGTTCTGCCCAAATCAGGAAAAATGGAAGCATCATTTTTCAATAAACTGGCAGGAAACAACGAGCTCTGGCAGCAGTTGAAGAATGGTGTATCCGAAGCGGATATCCGCAAAAGCTGGGAACCGGGGTTGAGCGCCTTTAAGCAAATGCGTAAAAAACACCTGCTTTATGAGGACTTCGAATAGATGAAGTCGATATGGTATCTTGGATGTTTTGTGAATGAACCCAAGAGTAATCCAGCCAGCGTCATTGGCCATTGGTACTGTCTGACAATGGAAAATACAACGTTTATTCTCTGCGAAGCGGAGGCGTAATAGCTTAGGGGGTAGCGTGAGAGGGCGATCATCCAAAAGACGCCATTTCCACCCAATGTCCTTATATATTTTGACTTGACTACCGACCATTGGCGCGCAGTACCGTAATCTCTTTGGTCACCTGGTCATCGTAGGTTTTCTTTACAATATAGTGCCACTCTTTGTCGGGAACATCCACAAAAAAGATATCGTCTTTTTTATGCCTTTTTACGGCATCCTGAAATTCCTTCGGCATCATTTCTTCTCCAAAAAACCAGCCGGTATCGCCTTTCGTGTTGTTACCGTCCATCGTGTACTGATCTGAAAGCTCTTCGAAGTTTGCACCGGCAGCATGTTTATCGAGTATTTCCTTTTTTAAAGCTTCTACCTCTGAAAGCGAGAGGGAACCGCCATCCAGAAAAATATAGTGTGCACGATAATTAACCGACTCCTTGCCCTCTATTACTTTATAGGTGACATAGCCTACCGAAAATACATCCCCGATATTCTGGCGCAGCAGCCTTTTATCGATCAGGGTGGTATCTCTTCCCAGCGCCAGTTGCAGCAGCGTAGGTTTCAGATTAGGGTTGGCATCGATGAATTTCTGTGCCTGTTGTACCGTACTGATTTTTTCAAATTGTTCTCTTACCGTTAACTGGGCAAACAGAGGGGCCGCGGCTAAAATGCATATCCAGGTAAAAACAGTCTTCATATTTTACAATTGATTTCACTGCTAACGCAGTTCGGATTAAACAAAAACATGGTTCAACAACCCGCCGCCTTTTCAACCCGCCGCGGGAGGGGAGAAATCGCTCCCGGTTATCGGCAATGTTTTAGAAGATTGCTCCTCATGCTACATAGAAAAGACGCCTTTATGCTGTTTTGCGATGAAATAAAAACCAGATTCCCTTATCCCGAACTCGTTGCTAAGGTAAATAATATTCCAAGTTAGCATATTTTCGGCAACAGCGATGAATCGCCGGGTTCTAAGGTTGCGTTAAAAATAAAAAGGCCGGAACCCGATAATAGCGTTCCGGCCTGCCTTATCAACATCTGTACCCTTATGCTTGTTTAATATACTGCACTTCAGCAAAAATCCGCACTTCATCGCTCACAACTACGCCGCCTGCTTCGGTAGTCGCACTCCAGTTCAACCCAAAATCTTTTCGATTGATCTTGCCGGTTACAGAGAAGCCGGCCTTTACCTGACCATACGGATCGGTTACAACCCCGCCTTCTTCCACATGAAGGGTCACCGGCCGGGTTACGCCACGCAGGGTCAGATCTCCCGCCAGTTCATAGGCGTCGCCCTTTTTGGTAATGGAACTGCTTTTAAAGCTAAACTCCGGATACTGCGCTGTTTCGAAGAAATCGGCGCTTTTTAAATGGGCATCCCTTTGTTCGTTTTTTGTATTGATAGAATTGGGGTCGCCGGTGAATACAATGCGGGCGGTAGAAAAATCGTCACCTTCCGTTTCAACCGTGGAAGAGAACTTTTCGATGCTACCGGTAACATTGGTAATCATCAGGTGCCTCACTTTAAATTCCAATTCGCTGTGCGAAGGATCTATTAACCATTTAGTTGTTGCCATATACCTGTTGTTTTATGTGGGGGTGATTGAATACAAACTCATTAACCGGCTTACGCTTTCTGGGGGCAGTTTCTCTTTCCCGAAGGGGTTCGGGCAAATGGTCTGGTATGCCGGGATAACCTACCGCCATCACAACCAGTGGTTTGATATTGGGCGGAAGCTCCAGTAAGGCGCCGAGCGCTGCATGATCAAACCCACCCATCATATGTGCCTGTAAGCCCAGATCAGTACACTGTAGCGCAATGGCATGGTTGGCCATGCCTGTATCGTGCTCTGCTGTACTGTTTATATGCCCATCGTCCCTATCTGTTTTTACCAGGCTTACGATCAGCAACGGTGCTTTAGCCGCCCATATACGATTGCCCGGGGCCAGGGTATCTGAAATTCGGGTGTGTAAATCCTCCCCGCTACGGGCATATACATATAGCCAGGGCTGGGAATTCATAGCACTGGGCGACCAGCGCGCTGCTTCAAACAGCAACGATATTTTCTCCTCTTCCAGGGGTGTATCCAGAAACGATCTGATGCTTCGTCTTCTGCTTATAATATCTTTCATATAAATATGATACCAGTTTTAATTAATGTTTAAACATTGAAACAAAAACTATGCCGCATCCCTATGCTGACATTTTGACTATTTGCCATGCCATTGTGTATTGGAGTGGCATAAAAGACTTAACTTGAAGTTTTAAAACCAACTAAAAGCAGATGCTATGATTAAGTTACAGGTAATAGGGAATTTAGGGAAAGACTGCATTACAAATACGGTGAATGGTAAATCAGTCATCAATTTCAATGTAGCGCACACGGAAAGGTTCCGTGATTCCTCCGGGCAGCAGAAGGAAAAGACCACCTGGGTAGAATGTGCTTACTGGACAGACAGAACGGGTATAGCACCCTATCTGAAAAGAGGTACGCAGGTGTATGCAGAGGGAACCCCTGAAATCAGGACCTTTACGCGTAACGACGGCAGTTTTGGCGCCTCGCTTACCCTGAGGGTATTCAGCGTGCAACTGCTGGGTAGCGGAGGTCCCGGCCGCAGTGCAGGAGAAGAGAGCGGCGGATCGGCAGAGCCCCAGATGAGCCCTTCCAATCCATCTCCCGAAGCAGACGATCTGCCATTTTAAGTTTATTTCGGAATCTGTTGGCTGATGATATGTCGGTTGTTAAGCCGGCATATCTATTCTTATCTCCTGCCGTCTCTTAGCGGCTCAATAGCCCGCTTCCAGCAGTTCGCTTACTATATTTTCCCATTCCTCCTGCAATGATGAGGCAGGGTAGGGTTTACCAGCCCTGCTATACCAATAACGGGCATTGCCGTGATCGCCTTCCTTTCTGTGCAGATAAGCATGAATCCAGGAAGCAGCACGATCGGGAAGATCCTGCACGATGTCATGACTTTTGTGCCAGTTGCCTTTGGCATCATACCACATAGCCTGCAGGAAGGCGGATACCGAAACCGGCGGCTGGCTGTCTGTTAGCGTAGCAATAAAGCTGTTATAATCCATACCGTCAAAAATACAGCATGAAGAGAAGAATAATTTTAAGATGAACTTAATTTCTATGGTGGTTAAAAAGAGAATGTGTAATATTGCAACCCGATTTGAATGAGCCCGGATGGCGGAATTGGTAGACGCGTCAGACTCAAAATCTGGTATTGGCAACAATGTGCAGGTTCGATTCCTGTTCCGGGCACACTTAAAGGTAAGAAAAAAAATTCTTACCTTTTTTATTTAAATCCTCTACAGTACGATGTTTCAGCACAATTAAATCATCTTTTCATCTAAATCCGGCTTTACGTTACCATCAAAAGCAAATAGCTTCAGAATTTATGATGAAGCTTCAAATCCTTTGACAATAAAGGACTTGCAAAAACACCACTTTGCAAATAAAAAATGGTTCGATATTCCAGAAAGGGTGACTGTAAAGGAATCGAACCATTCAAAGAACTAATTTCCAATAAGATAATTCACGCCAACTCTGGTTTTATTTTTTGTTTGTCGAAACAGGAAGAAATACATCTTAAAAGATGTTTTAAGAACTTAATTTTAAATTGTTCTTCAGCATCATGCTTTACAAATATTAAATTAAACTTGTGACAAACCTCCTTCTACTGATAATTCAATACCAGTAACAAAGCTCGAATCATCGGAAGCCAAAAATAATGCGGCAGTAGCTATTTCTTCAGGTTGCCCTTTTCTGCCCATAGGAACTAAAGAGATAAGATAATTTTGTGCATCTTCAGGCCCCGAATCAATCGGGACGGGATTAATAAGATTCACTCTTATTTTTCTCGGGCTTAATTCATCCGTCCAAGTGCGAGCAAAAGGCTGACTTAAAACAAACCGTCAAAAATCATGTATATTGTTATCTTATTTTTTGCGTTCAAAAACTTGACATCAGTATGAAATAAACCTGTTTAGTCGGCTAAAGTATCGATGAGTTGTGTTTTTTTTCAAACACTAAACCTTATCGTTTAGTTTCAATCATAAACTCTAGTTACCGTACGCTGCCTAACTCGAAACAATAGTATTTTTAGAACCAAAACATTTGCAATGGCACAGTGGGTCAGGTTAACCGGAATTTCCATACGGTTCAGAAAGTATCTAATGGACGGATTTAACGGTGACACCCCCGCCAACTATTTCGTCCGGTTCAAAAAGTGGTAAAAGCCGCTATAAAGGCCGGGTATTGGCGGTACAGTTCGTCCGAGAATATTAAAGCGAAAGTCAGCCAACCTATGTTGACCATTCTGCACCCGGGCGGACGTAGGACTCAACTACACACTCCAGTTTTAATAAGAGGACTAGGTGAAACCGGGTAGAATTCTCTTCAATGTTTTTTTTGCCTTAAAGATATCTTTACGTTCTAAATATTCTTCAACCCATTTGGCATCGGATTTAAGAATGTCTACCTTTTGGGTAGCCCAACTAGTCAAATTATAGGTAGGTAATTTTCTAACTGCATAAAAAAAACCACTCTCAAAATTATCATTACTAAAATCCATATTAGTAATAGCTGTTTCCAGCTCAAAGGAAAAATATGGATTTCCGTGGGAAGCATTCCAATATTTAAAAAGCCTGATTAAAGGCTTAACAATGGAATTGTAGGAGGTATTAACCTTTGTCAGTGTGTCATTAAATTTATCTGGCTCAGTTTCCATCCATCCACCATTCTTATCAGGGATTTCGATGCTATCGTAAAAAAAACCTTCATCAAAAATCGCAGGCACCAAGTCAAATTTAATATGATTTAATTCGAGTACAACTGACGGATGATCTTTAGTTACAATTGAATAAGGGTAATTTTCTTGTGCAAATTTTCTTAATTGGTTCCGATAACTTTCCGGTTGCAATTTATCATAATCCTTAGTATTGAATTGAATAAGAATGTCAATATCTGAATTTGCGTCGAACCGTCTTGGCAAAATTGTATCCCGGGAATATGATCCAAAAACAATCAATTCATCAACCTCGTCATTAAAATAATCTTCTAGTTTAGAAATGATGTTATCAATTGATTTGTCAATTTTCGCCCTTTCTTTTCCGTTGTACTTAATAAATAATTCAGAAGAAATTCTCCTGAGATGATTATTTAGACCAGCTTCCATATTATTCAGTCTTGATTTGGTATTGTGCTTTTAATTCTTCCCAGTCGGAAGCCAGAGCATTCTGATATTTTTTGAATACTCTTGAACTGAGCGGAGTTGAAGCCCATGATAAAGCCGTTTCGTATTCCAAGATATCTCTTAATGCTTCTGCCGTTTTATTTTCAAAACCGATTTTCATCAAATCGTTGAAAAGCAATTTGAACCGGTCTTGCACTTCAGCCATGCGAGAAGAAAAATAAAGAGCTTTAATTAGTTTTTGGATAAGAATCGCTGGTAGCGATAGTTCAAAGAACATTCGAACGATCTCTCTATTGCCTATGTATGCTGAAGCAATAAAAATTAGTATAATCACTATTGTTTGAACAATGATACCCCCAAGCATCTTGGAAATAATGAAATGAGTATGGTATCCATTTTCGAAGCAATTTACGGCAAGTTTGTAAAGTCCTGGCGAAAGATGCTCATTGGTAAAATATCCTTTCGATTTCTTGCCCGAAAAGTTGGTCCCGAATGAATTATCAAGCCAGTCCAGTCGCCGTTTCATCTCCGCCTTAGTAAAAATGTAGTTAGCCCGGTTATCAAGAAATACATAAATACAGATAAAAAGTATATTAATCCCTATTAGCGTAGTCTTTAATCCTGAAAATAAATCAAAGTATCCAAGTACGCTTATTACTATGCTTAATGCAGTTGTTGTATACAACAATATATCCGCATACTTATTTAGCCGTTCTACTGTTTCGTAAGAAACACTATGAGGGACAATCCTTAATTTCATATCAGCTATATTCAAGTTTTAATAAATTTTCATGTTCTGCTTCTGGACCATACCATACACCTTTTTGCAACCATACTTCGTAAAAGTATATCCAGCCAGCCGTCCATGACACAATATCCTTCGCTATAAGTTTTTCCTTTGTCCAACGGTAGTTTTTAGGATGATACAGACATAGTGATTGGCTCTCTTTATAAAAATGTGGTGGCTCGATCACCAATTCTGGTTTTATGACTTTTACAAGTGGCCTTAATTCTCCCCGATAAGTTATAGAAACAGTATATATCGGAAATACAGGCCTCACAATCAGATTGCCAATAAATTCAATATCATACTGTCCTCGTTTTCTAACTTTAAATTGAGGGTAGCAACTTTTCATCGCGCTAATCTGAATGTCAGAATTGTAATATTTATTTCTTATAAATGTCACCGAAATAACCTTTAGAGGCTGATATTGCCGTACCAGCAGTAGTAGATAAAATGCCTGTAGTAGAAACTTTTAAATTTCCCTCAGATAGTGATTTTGAAAAACTCTTTGCTTCTTCAACATCAACTGTAGGAAATTCCTTGCCGAATATATCCTTCCAAATCTGTATTGCTTCATCCTCTTTACCACCATTATATTTCTCTTTCGCTTCATTTAATTTTTCTTTCAGCTTTTTGATCCGGTTAATTGACGTAGTGTAGTCATCATTAGATTTAAACTTGGTTGATTGAAGGTAGGATTCGGCATTACTAAACCATATCCGTATTGACTGCTCGAAATTGGCAAAGTCATTAAAAGTAAAAATATTTATTGCAGCTTCTTCAATATGATAAGACGGGATCAGTTTCCCTTTTTCCCTATTCCAGTATTTAATGGCTTTGATTGTGGGCTTAACTTTATAACCACTTTGCCGGTGAATGTTATCAAGATCTGTTGTTAACTTCTCAGGATAAGAATAAGTCCATGATTGTAGATCATAGTTTGGAATTAAATACCCCCCTCCAAATTGCTCAAAACTGGGCAGTATGTCAAAGTTCTTATCGCTCAGCTTTACTGTGATGCAAGGTCTGTCCTGGCTTACTTTTCCTTTATAGTCGGGTTGACCATTGAGATAATTCTTTATTTTAGTCAAAACACTTTGAGGGTTTGGGAGATTACCATTTTCATCTTTCCACACATCTCGGTCGAGTACTGCAAAAAGATCGATATCATTTAATGGCCTTATAATAGTATCCCTTTCGTATGAACCGTTCGTAAATGTTTTGGTTACATGCAGATCGCTGTCTTGATCTTTAAGGTGATCTTCCAAATTAGAAAGCGAACCCTTAATGCTTTCTTCCTGCCTGTCTGTTACTGATATGTTGTCAATGAATTCTTTAATACATTCAAGTAAAGTCATAAAATGCTTTTTTGCTTAACTAATTGTTAGTCTTAAATATGTTTTAGGATGGTTGAATATTATCTCTTAGCCATTGAGACCCCTTTTCGTTGAAGCCTGTCCAGGCAGACTCACCGCTTAGGGAAGCAACAAGCAGTTCATCATTGCTGTCAATAAACTGCTTCAATGTGTCTCTGATTTGAACTGCAGTTAAATTGGATTTAACAATCCAAGTGGAATCAAGATGATGCCACCAAAGGTTAAAAGTGCTTTTAATCTTATTAATTAACTCATCATAATTCTGTCCCGCCTTATTTAAATCATATCCGATTATGTATGTTTTCATTTTCAGTAAATATTCAACGTTTAATAATTAAATAGCCGCTGTTCAGAGATTACAACCTTATCAAACCTCTGAACATAATTAGCCATCCATACCCAATGCATCTTAAGCAGCATCCCAAATCCTTTTTATTTCAGAATAGACTGTCTTGTCGCGCGAAATCAAATCACTTTCACCTGCAGTTATACGAACGTAGCCTCCGCCGAATATATCAAGCGATAAACACCACTCCGGATCAGCAACCTGGGTTCCTTTTAGTACTTCCCTTTTTATAAATTGATAAATCCCGGAAGCAATTGTTTCTTGTTGTTGATGGTCGAAGGCTTTTGATTTTGAAACATGTAATTTTAGTCCCCCAACGATTTGTTTACCGCCAACTGTAGCTGTAAAAATCAAATCAGGAGCTACGATAATATCAACGCCGTTGATTGTAGTGCTATTCTTATAGTCGGATTTTTTTAGAAATGTAATTCCCGGTAGTTTTAATATCTTAGGCAACTTTAACGCGAGAAACCGGTTCAACGCCTCCATCGAAACCATTCGATCTGATTGCTTTCGTTTTTCAATTGGTTTTCTTTTTGTTAATTCATCTAATACCTCCTTAATGCAATCGGCCGCGCCCCCTTTGCACAAAGACCTTTTTATTCCACCCTTAGCTAATTGATAATAGGATACTTTAATTTTGTTTGGGTTTTTCTGTTGTTTAATAATTCTTTCCTTACCCTTTTCTGTAGCTTTTTGAAAATCTGCAAACTGATTTATCGAGATCATGTATTTACCCATATGACGTATTTTAATGGGTTAATTAATGTTTGCCCCACAAAATTTTATCGGAGTAGTGGGACATCCGTTGCCGCGAAGACGAAATTAAAAAGGGGATGTTTGGCAGGAAATTTGCCTTATAAATGTAGTCGCCAAAAGAGGGTTTGACCTTGTAGTCAAAACCCTTACCTTTGCGGCCGATATTCACGTATCACACCCTAAATGAGCCGTCTTTCGAAACTCATTTAATAAAGCCTCGGTCTAGTACACCGAGGTTTTATTCTTTCAATAAATGGTCCATAGTAAAATTTTTAAATATTTTCTGCCAAAAATTCTTGTTTCTGCATGTAAAGTGAATATTGTTAGTAAAAAGCTAAAAAAATACGCATTTTGTCACTGACAACATTTCACCCTACGTTGATACAAATATAGATTATAATTCAATTTTTTGCAAAAAAAACTCAAAAACAGATCGAATATTAGCCGTTTTGACTACTTTTAGGTCTCATTTAACTTATTCGCATGTTGATAGATTTCGCAATAACTAATTTTCGTTCAATTAAAGAAAGACAGTTGTATTCATTGCAGCCGATTGCTAAAGTAAAAGAGTTGCCTGAAAATATATGTACCGGTAGTGAATTCCAGCTATTAAAGTCGATGATTATTTATGGACGTAATGGATCTGGGAAGAGTAATTTACTGAAGGCATTCAAAGCTTTGCATTATCTTTTAGAGAAATCTGCTACTTTCAAAACAGGAGATGAAATTCCTGCTTACGAACCTTTTTTGCTTGACATTGATACTGCAAAAAAACCCATTGAGTTCGAAATAAATTTTTACGCTCAAGACGGTTTACGTTATAACTACTATATTTCCTATGATCAGAACACAGTACTTCGAGAAAGCCTTTTTTATTATCCTGGAAGAAAAAAAGCTAAACTTTTTTCACGGGATTGGAATAAAAGTATTGAAGTCTCCGAAATCATAGAGTCAAGTTATAAAAAGGTTGAGGAAGGATTATATCCCAATCAGCTTTTTTTGTCAAAAGTTGGCACAGAAAAGATAAATGCATTGATACCGCCATACAGTTTTTTAAAAAATCAACTCTCAACTCATGTTGCTCATCACACACATTATGATGATACTTTAATAAATACTTTTATAAAAATCATGCGAGAGTCAAAAAATGATGTTGTAATAGCTGGTGTTAATAAGCTATTAAGTGTCGCAGATATCGGGATAAAAGGGATACGGGTAAAAGAAAACAAAGAAGAGGATTTTAAATTCCCTGATACTATTGACAAAGAAGTAAGAAATAAAATATTTAGAAACTTACAGTATCAAATAAGAACAAAACATAATCTTTACAAAGATGGAGAAAAGATAGATGAGATTGAATTTAGTATTGAAGAAGAATCTACCGGTACGAAAAAACTGTTAGCCTTTGGAAGTGTTATAATTGAGGCCTTACGCGAAGGAAAAGTTCTAGTAATTGATGAATTGGACAAAAGCCTACACCCAGTACTTACAAGGGCGCTTATTAAAGTTTTTAATAACCAAAAGACTAATCCCAATAACGCTCAGTTAATTTTTGCTTCACATGACGTTTCCCTATTAACAAATGAAATTTTCAGAAGAGACCAAATTACATTTTGTGATAAAAGTAATACTGGTGCATCAAATTATTATTCTCTAGGTGATATTAAGGGTATTAGAAAAGAAATATCTTATGAAAAGTATTATCTGAAAGGAGAATTTGGAGGCACTCCTGTTATACATGAATACGAGTTAGATTTTAATATTACTAATACAAATAATAATTAAAAATGAGGGATATGTTGGAGCTTAAAAATTCTGTTCGTTAACTTTTGAAATTTATACTTCTTCTGTCATTTTCTACTTCAGGTATCGCAAGATAGAAAGCTAACATCATTTTATTCTCCGGTACAGATAAATCAAGAGGTTGTTCAATGGCTTGGGGTTCTATAAATAACTGTTGTAATCTTCTTATCATTTCATAAGAATCAGTGGTACTCCGGCTAAACCGATCCATTTCGTAAAAAGTAAAAGGCAGGGAGACTGCATTACTTTTCTCTTAATGTCTGAAATAAGTTGCTGCCAAACCGGACGATTAAAACTTTTAGCTGAATGATCTTCAGTATAAACCTTAAGAATAGTTATGTTTTTCAATGAGCAATATTGAGTCAGAACATCCTCCTGGTATTTTAAAGGATATCCTTAACTGGCTTGTTCATTGGGACTTACACGGAGATACAAAAATTGCAGATAACATTGGTTGATTAATTTATTAAATTTATTCACAATATGAATATACCCCTCTACAGAACTTCAGGAAGGGGTTTTGAAACCGAAACAGTGTTATTGGATTACTACATTTTTGCTAAAGTGTTCTATTCTCCTTACCATTTACACCTTAATTAATTGAAAATGAACCAACGGAATAACATTCGGCAAAAAAATAAAGTAGAGGCAGATCGCTGGTGCATCTCAGCCAAAAGCTTTAAATCACTTAAAAAATGGTTCGAAAAAAGTCCAGAAAGGGGCACCAACAACAGGCATACATATGGAGTGTATTAACCCATGTATGCCTGTTTTTTTTGGGGAATAACAAAAAAAGTAACGGCGTCATTCCTGGGGCATCGCGTAGACTTGCTTCATTTGCCGCCACCTTCCCAGGCTTCACCTGCATAATATTTTTATTCCATACCCCCTCAGTCCACGAGTTTGGGTATGGGCCGCCCTACATCTACAATTGCATGATGGGAAGTTGTTACAATATAACTTCTGCATAATAATATTGTTGGTGACGCCAATACGCTATACTACCAGGGCAGCGCGCATTTCATCGGGATAAAAAGCACTAGTTATTTTTTTAGAAAGAGAGAAAGTAAGAAGCCACCGGCAGTAAAAACATATAGAAAACTGAGGTAAGAGTAAATTTTTCTTTTTCCGCCGATATTTTCGATGTTTCTTTTCGTCTGGCACCGCTGCAGTAACGTTTTCCATTTCGTACTCGCGAAATAGTGTGCAAATGAGGTTGAACGCGGTGGTTAAACAAGTTTTACAATTTGTATCCACCGCGCGGTTATACTTATCAGAAAATATTTCGTTAGTAAGGTTGAGGAGAGCGGATGGGAGAGCGGCTAACGCTCGGTACCTTTCCCACCTCTCGATTATGGATATACTTTCACGCAACTGATTGTATTGTTTTTCTGCAATCATGCATGTATAAGTTTCAATAATAATCTATGTCATAAGACAGTGCCTGTCTTCAAAAATTTCACCTAAATATTTAGTCGTTTCTTTCATATACATCCCAAAAAAAAATATCTTTATCGCTTATATAAACGAAAAAAAATTTAATCAACTTCGTTTATCTCAACAAAGTGCTCATCATAATTAAACATCCATGAAACAATTCATACTACCTGCTCTCCTGGTATTGATAAGTATTGCTGGTTGTAAAAAAGACAAAGACCGCAATTTTCCGGAAGAAAACTTCCTACCCGACTTTCATGTTAAAACTGGTTTCTCCCAAGTTACCACGAATTTCGTTAACGCTGGGAGCTACGAGTATGGTCTCAAGTTCACGCCAAAGGTAAAAGGAAACATTACGAAGATACTGTTGAAGATTCCCGACAATGCGAATAATATACGGGTAACATTTTGGGATGCAGCCTCAAAACAGGTGTTGAAAACAGAGGTGATACCAACCGTAACCAAAGATGTCGAGGTTATCCATGAAATTGCCCCATTAAACGTGGAAGCTGGCCGTATGTACATGATCAGTATTAATTCGAACGATTGGTATAAAAGATCCAGAACAGGTGGTACGTCTATTACTTATCCAGTAACGGTTGGCAATATAACTGTCGAAGGATATCTCTGGGTTGGCACATCATCACAGATATTCCCTACTAATGTTTCCAACGATTACAATGCGGGTGATCTCAGTTTTATTTTCCAGCAAACGAACTGACCGGGCTGATTAAGACTTTGCGAACATGAAGCAGATTAGATATTTTGGTTGATAAAACAACTTATATTTTTTATTATCCCGGCAACTTAGCCGGGATTTTTTATAATAACAGCTTCGCGTTTTACGGGCTTTTAGTTTATTGTTTGGGTTTTTTTTGCTGGGGGAATAACAAAAAAAGTAACAGCGTCATTCCCAGGGCATCGCGTAGACTTTCTTCATTTGCCGCCACCTTCCCAGGCTTCACCTGTGTAATATTTTTATTCCATACTCCCGTCCATGAGTTTGGGTATGGACGTCCTACAACTGAACGATGGGAGCAATTTTAGTGATAAGATTTTGTTGGTGCCATTCCATACTTTCGCTTGTATGCGGTCGAAAAATGGGACAGGCTCTTGAATCCAAGATCCAGGTAGATATCTGATACTTTCTTAGCACTGTATTTCAATTGCTGATATGCTACCTCAAGGCGTTTGTCTATTATCCATTTCATTGGAGGCAGGCTACTCACTTTGCGGAAGTCACGTTTGAATGCAGCCGGGCTTCGTCCGGTATAACGGGACATCTCCTCCAGGGTGAGATCATACATAAAATTTTCATTGAGAAACTCCAGAATATCGATTTTCCAGGGAGCGATAAAATCGAATAATGCCACGGCCGTTCGGCTATCGGTCTTCAGCAGGAGGTACATCCCTTCCATCAGTTTTAACTCCATTGTGTTTTCGGGGGGGACAACACCGGCATCAATAAACGATACAATCGAATAAAAAAGACTTTTTACTTCCAGGCTAGCAGGTATCCGGAGGAAACGCTCATCTAGTGTTAGGTTCTCCTGTCTGATTTCGTTTGTTGTGCGATAAAACCGGATAAGGAAATCCCTCGTAAAGATCAGAAAGGCAATTTTCACTTCTCCGTCACTTCCTGCACCAATGGAAAGCCTCACCCGATGATTTTTACGAATAAACACGCCGCTGCCCGAACCGAAAGACTGCTCTTGTTCTCCATCATGGAGCATCAGTTCCCCGGCATAGACATAAGCCAGCATGTGGTCTTTTTGTACATTATGAATACAGGATTCATCGGTAGAACGCACAAAATGTATTGTTTTCCCATAAGTTTGACCGACGCTTACTTTTATATTGTCAAGCGGTTTTATCATTCTACAAATATACGGTCACGGTTTTCCTCCGCCCAAAGGGAAAATGTTTTTAAAGGAACGCCGTGCTGTGCTGTTTCATGTACATCAAAACCATATCCCGTTTCGGCTATCCATTCCATCGCCTTTGTTGTTCCTTCCAGCATGCCCAAACCGACTGCTTCCTTACGGCTTACCTGTTGATAGGTCACTTTCTTTGCTGTCGCTTTGCTGATTACGTCAGCGATTTCCAACCAAGATAGCTCATCGGAAGTCACGTTCAATTCCCGGCCACTAAACTTTTCAGGGTTTTCAAACGCCAATGCCGTCAGGCGGGCGGTATCCTCTCCCGAGTTCAGCTTCATCAGGGCATCAGGAGGCACTGTTCCGTATAGCTTTCCTTCCTTCAACCGGGGAGCCATTAAATCGGACAAAGGCGGTGTGAAATTTTCCATAAACCAGCAGGGGTGCAACACGGTCCAATGCTTGAAACCACCGTTTCGGAAAAGTTCTTCCACGGCATATTTATGATCCAGGTACCACGAAATATCAGGGAAACGGCTCCACTTGGGAAAATAATTGGTTCCTGCTGCAGAGGTATGGATAACCTGTGTTACCCCTGCATTGCGCGCAGCATTTACCAGATTACGTGCGTTGTTCATTTCTACCATAGGATCCGCGGGATCGGCATATTGTACAGAGAACACCTTTGTGATATTTTGCAAAGCAGGCGGTAGCGTTTCGGGCAATGTCATATCACCTGGTACGACCTCTGCACCCAGTTTTGCCATTTTTTGGGCGGCCTCTGAAGTGATATTTCGGGAGAGTACCCTCACCTTTTTCCCTTGCCTTAATAATTCCCTGGCAACACTTCCTCCCTGTGTGCCTGTACCCCCGATCACAAGTATGGGTTTGTTGTTATTCTCATTCATTGTTTTCTCAAATTTTAAGTGTGACTACTGCTTTTACTATAGCAAAATTAGAGAAGCTGCGATGGAACAGGTTTACCGAAAGGCTCTTTATACTTTATCAGAAAGCTCACTTGGAATGGGGGAGGAGCTGACAGTTTTATTAACTTCTAAACAAAGCGAAATCGAACTTTTAAACAAAGTTGTCCTTTTTAATCATTAAAAACTGGCCAGTAGGAGCACTGCCGTACAAGCGAGCGTGGCAACAGGTGAGGATAGTAGTACTGCAGCCGGTAACAAAATACTTACACTCTTGCTATGTATTAACTTGTGGAAACAAGTCCGATTTGTTGAGCATTCGCTTCTATCCCTTTTTTGTAGATGTGCCTGAAGCTATCCGGTAAAAAAGAACTATTAATCCATTCCTCCGCTTTGGGCAGCCTATTTATAAATCTATGTGTAATATTCTGCACCGTTTTTTCCGGTATTTTTAGTTTTTGCGCTAACACGTTGAAGTCACTCATTTTTAATTTCCGTTGCTTGGCATTCAGTGTAAGTGCTATTTCATCCAGGTCGTCAGGCATAGCGATTTTTGTATTGAGCAGGTCATAGGCAGGAGATAGTATAATATCGCCGGTAGCAGTTGTCAGCAAGGAAAATTTTTTCAGGTGCATATCTGCGTTACCGGTTAGAAAACAGAAGAGTGTATACTCAAAGAAACGTACCGCACCCAACCCGGGTTGTGTAGAATACCGTAGAATGGCTTTGCCTACTTTTTCCATGGAGCTGCGTCTCATTGGTCTTGTTTTTTGATGTGTTGTATCTCGATGTGTTTAATTGTTTCCAGCAGGTCTTTGTCTTCTGTTTTTTTGTAACGCTTTGCATTGTTATTTGAAACAAAAAGCCATTCAACGATTTGACCGTTGGCCATGATAGGCCCTAGGATTATCCCGTACAGTTCTTTCCGGTTTTTCAGGAGAATATGTACTCCGATATTGCTATACTTCCGCAGGATTTCATACGGATCCCATATCGCATCAGAAGTAGGTAACATTTTATGACCAAATAATGCCAACACCTGGTTTACTTTATCTAACCGAAGGGATTTCTTACCCTGTTCCAGGTCGCGGATAAAACGAAGTCCTACTCCCGCTTTTTCAGCCAGTTGCTCCTGGGTCATGTTGGTTCTTTTACGGCTGTACTTTATAAAATCTGAAATATTGTTCTCTTTCATTCTATATACCCTTTCAGGTATAAAATTAACTATAATTTATTAATTATATCATTTAGGGTATAATTTATACAAAAAAATTAAATTTATACCTCTTGGGGTATAAATTTAATATTTATAAATCAGGTCTTTATATCCCAGTTTAAGATGTGAACATCTATGAAGATGTATGTTTGATTGTATCAAAATAAAATTAAGATGAGAGCATGGAACTTCTTCAATATGGGGTTTGATATAAAGCTTGCCAAATATTATTATTGATTGGCACGATCTTCAAGTTATACCGTACGGGCTCAAACAACGCATGCTCATTTATAATAGTTCTTTATGCTTCATTAAATAGTCCATAGCTTCCTCCACTGCTTGTTTACTGTTTTTAGGATTAAAGCCTAACTCTTCCCTTGACTTAGTCATATCAAAGTCCTGTTGCAAACCCGAGAACATGGCAATTTCTTTAGTGGTTAACACAGGCGGCTTCCCGCTCAACTTTGCAGAAAGTTCCATCAGGCCTGCAATGGCATACAGCATAAATTTAGGTACGCTACGAGGTATTTTGAGTTTCAGTTCAGGATAGCGTTTTTGAGCCAGCTTTGTGGTATCTGTAATCGTCATGCATCTTTCATTGGCCAAAATATAACGTTCTCCTGAACGTCCCTTTTTTGCTGCCAGGTAACAGCCTTCTGCTACATCCTTTACATCCACCCAGTTTAAGGTAATCCTGGTATCCACAGGAATTTGCTTGTTCAGTATCAACCTCAACACACCATAGGAAACATTCAACGGATGAAAAGCTTCACCGCCGATCATTGCTCCTGGCATTACTGATACCAATTCCACTCCTAATTCTTTAGCCAGCCTAAAGGCTAATTTTTCACCATCATTCTTGGAATTGTAATACATATCTCTTCGGTCAGGATTGTATCCGTTGCTTTCTTTTGCAGGCAGATGGGTATAATCCAAAGCGGCAATAGAACTCACATAGATTATTTTCTTCACACCAGCTTCCGCTGCTGCTTCAATCGTATAGCGCGTGCCCTGCATATTCACTTCATAAATTTCTTTCTTTGGATCTTTTGCCCACAACCTGAAAGCAGCCCCAACGGCATAAAATGTATCAACACCCTGCAAGGCTTTTACAAAGGAATCTTTATCTGTAATATCTGCCTGCACCACCTCACAATCTAACCCTTTGAAACACTCTTTGTTGTTGATGTTGCGAACAGATGCCCGCACGTGAAATCCTTTTTTAATAAGTAATCTTACAAGATTGTTTCCTAAATGTCCGTTGGCTCCCGATACCAATACTCGTTTGTTATTTGTCATATTCGCTGATTTTAAATGATAGGGCAAAGTTGAGCCCTGCTCCTTCAAAACCACTTCACAAATGTTACTTAATAATCTGCTTGCGGATACGGCTCAGGCTTTTAGGATTCATGCCCAGGAAAGAAGCGATGTATTGCATGGGGACGTTGTGGAGTACTTCGGGATACTGTTCCATCAGTTTCAGATAACGTTGTTCAGCAGTAAGTGTAGCCAGTTCTTTAGAACGGTTTTCATTGTAGGATAAAGACTGCTGGAATACCAAAATGCTGAAATCTTTAAATGACGGGCTTTGTTGTGTAAGCAAATCAAGGTGAGTCTTTGTAATACGTAAAAGCTCACAATCGGTAACGCATTCAAGATTTTCATCCGCTTTTTGCTGACCGGCAAAATTCGAATATGATGTAATGAAACCCGGCGGGCAGTTGATGTGTGTTGTTACTTCCTCGCCTTTATCGTTGTAATGAAACAACCGGACAAAACCAGCTACAACAAAATACAAATACTCGGGTATTTTACCTTCTTCTTCCAGTATACTGTTTTTAGGAAACCATACCGGTTCAAAATATTGCCTGCACCAATCTCTTTCCAACTCGGAAAGCGATGTGCTTTGTGTGATCAATTGAATAAGCTGATGGTGCATCATGAGATCCAAGCTATTGTATTGTCTTAGCCCCCTATAAACTGGACTAATTTTTCAAAAACGTTTGCTACTGATTGTTCGTTTTCTTGATCACCAGTGAGGCAAAGATAAGCAGGTTCGCCAGTCTTGTCAAGGCTATACAAAGCGGACGCTTCGCACAAAGCCCATTGGCGGTGTCCAGGAAAAGTTGCGGCAAAAAAAATGAGTTACATTACGTAACTCATTGATTATTAGTGACCCCGTCAGGATTCAAACCTGAAACCTTTTGATCCGTAGTCAAATGCTCTATTCAATTGAGCTACGGGGCCGTATAGATACAACGCGTTCCTACCGGGCTTTCCACAATGAAATACGCTCAATCACCTGCCCGAATACACTGTCCAAAAGACCATCTTTTTGGATGGGCGGCAAAGATAAGTACCTCTGGTAAAAATCCCAAAAAAGAATTGGAATCTCGTGCTGTCCAGGCGGGAGCTCGCTTTCTTACAACCATAGGGCTTTCAGAGGTTTGCGTCAATCGTCCTTGTGAAGCATGATAATCAGAATACCCGATCTCTGCATGCGCACCAATCGCATACAGGTATGGAGCGGATACGGGTGATCGTACATTCCTGTTAATGAACAGGTATCCATAAACGAAAATTGTTTCCTATTTTTAGGCCGGTAATTTTTTGATACTGATTAATGCATCACCGATTTTTATGATCAAGAATATGATACAATACAACCGGTACTTTATATGGTGTTTCGCAGCGCTATTGGGTTGCTTACCAATGCATGCGCAATCACAGTCTGTGAATAAGAACACAGTGGTGGAGCACTCATTTGAAAAAAGCTCCCGCATTCGGGTGGAAGTCATTACCGATGATATACTGCGGATTTCCATTGTACCCCAGGGAGTACCGTTTCAGCAGTCCGGTCTCAACCGGTATGGATTTATTACGCCGGAACCCGGTGAAGCCACCAAACCGAAGGTGATTCAAAACAACCAGGGATTGACCCTACATACGGGCAAACTGGGGTTGAAAATTAACTATGCCAGAGGGCGTATTCAGGTTACGGAAGGAAACAGTGATCGGATAATACTTGAGCAGGCGGGTACCCATTTTAAGGATGGCATTACCCAGGCCGTGTTCAATGCCGGCAGAGAGGAAGACTGGATAGGGTTTGGTGATCAGGCCAGAACGCATTTGTATCATCGTGGCCGCATAGCTGACTGTGATATACGGTACAAAACATCCACCTACATCCCCGTTCCGTTTTTTATGTCTACCAATGGAGTAGGGGTGGTGGTCAATACCACCTATCGTACCATATTTGATATGTGTAAGACCGATCCGGATACTTACAACTGGACGAACGAGAGTGGTACGATAGACTACTATATTTTTGCCGGCAAAGATTACCGGCAACTGATCAACCTGTATACTCAGTTGACCGGTCGCCCCAGGCTGCCTCCGCACTGGGCTTTCGGATTGTGGTTCATTTGTCGGGAACAGGCCGACGATTATGAGGTGATTGACTGCGCCATCAATTTACGTCGCGAAGAAATACCATGCGATGTGATAGGTTTGGAACCCGGATGGATGTCGAAAAATTACGATTATTCCACTAAAAAGAACTGGCACCCGCAACGGTTTCCGCATCCCAATTGGTTTGGCGATAGCCGTCCGCCTTCTTTCGTGCCCCCGCTGAAAAATATGGGTTTCAAGCTCAAGTTGTGGCTGTGCATGAATTACGACCTTAGTTACGAAGCAGACAGAAGGGCAGGAAACAACCCGGCATTATCTGCGCTGGCACCTGCCAGTTATACGAACGCAACTGCTCCGGTGGTATTTGATCCCAACCTGGGAAGGGTGATATTGTCTGATACAATAACGGTGATCGACGAGCCCTGGTTCAAACACCTGGAAAAATTTGTAGACCAGGGAGCAGACATGTTTAAAATGGATGGCTCTACACAGATGGACTTTCATCCGGACAGGTTATGGGGCAACGGCATGCGCGACAAAGAAATGCACAACCTGTATCCCCTGTTGTATTCCCAGCAAATGTACGACGGATTCAAGGAAAAGACCAACAGGAGACCGGCTTCACTCACACCTGCCGGATGGGTCGGCTATCAGGCTTTCTCCACAGTATGGACCGGCGATACAGGCGGTGAACTGACAACGCTCGGCGGTGTGATGAACAACTCCATTGTAGGACACAGTTGGTCTACCGTAGACATGGAGGTATTCAAAAAAGAGGGAATACATTACGGATACCTGCTCCCCATCAGTGAAATATGCAGTTGGGCCTATTTTAAAATGCCCTGGATACAGGGCAAAGAGCTGACCGGTATACACCGCTATTATGCACAGTTGCGTTCCAGGTTGTTTCCGTATCTCTATTCTACTGCCCATACCGCTACTCAAACAGGCTGGCCTATGCTCCAGCCGCTGACACTGGCCTATCCGGAAGACAAGAAAAACCGCGATATATTACATCAATATCTTTTAGGACCGGGTTTGATGGTGGGAATCTATAAGGACAGTATCTATTTTCCGGAAGGAAAGTGGAAAGATTATTGGACAGGCGATGTGATCGAGGGCAGCCAACTCAAAGTGGTAACATGGCCGAAAGACCGTGGGGGATCGCTCTACGTAAAGAGCGGGGCCATTATTCCTATGGGGCCCGTTATGCAGTACCGGGGTGAGAAGCCTATGGATGAGATATCGTTGTACGTGTTTCCGGATGAGAAAGAAAGCTTCTTCGACCTGTATGAAGACGATGGCATCAGCTTCGATCACGAAAAGGGAAAGTCGGCTACAACACGTATAACGGCAAAAAAAGAAGGAGATGTTCACACTGTGGCGATCGGAAAAACGGCAGGAAGCTTTGAAGGCATGGTCACCGGCCGTACCTGGAAACTGACCATGCACCTGAATGCTCCTCCGGCTGAAGTTCGCGTTAATGATGCGTTGTTGAAACAGGATGCATATGCATACGACGAACAGAGAAAAGAACTATCTGTGCACAGGCTATCAGCCTCGGATGTACTCACCGTACGCTAGCATGTATGCAGTCGCATCTGCTCTTTACGGCAGTATATGCGTCTGTTAAAACGAATAGACAGTAATTAGAGATGATGAGAGTTTTTTTATCCGCTTTATTATGTTTTGGCATGTACATGGGCCTGCATGCGCAGCAGCAGGTATTGACCAACGATGGCGCCTGGTGCTGGTTCAGCGATCCACGCGCTATATATACCAGCCGGAAAGGTACAATAGTAACCGGCTGGATAGACAGTAAGGGCAATGTGTTTTCCGCTTCTCTGGATGCGGCTAAGCGTAATATACTCAGAAAAAAATTGTACGCAGAACTGGAAGTAGACGACCATGATAATCCTGCTTTTGCAGAACTCGCAGATGGCAACATTGTAAGCCAGTACACCTGGCACAATGGCACTGTTAACGCAATGGGGGTGATACAAAATGTTACTGAAAAGCCTCAGGATATAACCAGCTTCGGACCGCCGGTGGTGTTCAAGCCCTATACCCGGGAGCTGGTTCAACGATATCAGAAGCAAACCTATAGCTATGCCAACCCGTTCAGGCTTGCATCTGAGGGAAACAAACTTTTTAGTTTTGGCAGGTGGATTGGTTTTAAACCCAACCTTATTACCTCTTCCGATAACGGGAATACCTGGTCGGACCCGGTAGTGGTGGTAACATCAAAAAAACTGGATGTCAATAATCGTCCTTACGTAAAATATCACTCCGATGGAATGTCGAAGATACATTTGTTGTTTACAGACGGACATCCTAACAATGAACCGTTGAATTCGGTATATTACTGCTACTATGAAAAGCAAGCCTTCTGGCGTGCAGACGGAACAAAAATCTGCGATGTCAGTGAACTGCCTTTTCACCCTGAAGATGCTTCTGTGGTGTACAGGGCAACGCCTGAAACCGGCAAAGCCTGGATTTTTGATATAGCAACCGATAAAAAAGGGCGCCCCGTTGTAGCCTATACCCGTTACCCTACCAACCGGCAACACCTCTACCATTATGCGGTGTATAACAAGGGAAAATGGGAAGACCATTTGCTGGTCAATTCGGGTGGCTGGTTTCCGGAGGATGAAGAAGGGAAAAAGCAAAGGGAGGAAAACTATTCCGGCGGTATGACCCTGGATCCCCTTGACCCCAGAACAGTGGTATTTTCCCACGAGGTAGATGGCATTTTTGAGTTGTCAAAAGCTACTACATCCAACAGGGGGCGTACATGGAAGATAGAGCCGATTACCCGGCACTCTGCCTTAAACAATGTACGGCCGGTAATACCACGGTACAGAAAAAAACAGGATGATTTGATCGTGTTGTGGATGCAGTTTCGTAAATACCTGCATTACACCGATTATGATGCTGATATCCGGTACCAGTTACTCCCATAGCATGTTAACAGATGGAGGGTAGGGGGCTCTTTGACGAAACCCCACAGGTTGCGCTGTGGTGTAGGCGAAAGGATGGCCGGGGTATGCTGTTCGTTTCGATGTGGGGGATCCGGCAACCGATATAAGTGTTGTAATAGTGTAATGCTTCCGGAACATCACACACGCTTGCTACCATTTCTCTCCCTCTCCGTTAGTAAACTTTTTTCTGAAAGCTATTTTTTGCAGCTGTCGTTCAATGATCAGCCGGGCGATTACATAGCCCGCCGGATCGGAATTGTTGAGCAACGCTTTTTTAATTTTTTCTTCACTTACATCTATGCGGTAGAGGAGGTTGAGCAGCCGCGAAAAGTCTTTTTCGACCAGGAAGTTGATCTGATCGGCCAACTGTTCTTCCAGAGCGGACACCGTATCGTTGGAGGCCTCCCATTCAGGAGAGAGCAACGCAAGCGACGATAGCAAGGCCTCACGATGTGCATTAGCATGAATACCCGTTGTCATACCGCACAATGTACTACATATTATCCCAACGCCACATCCAGCGTCATCATTACGATGAATCCGCCTATAAATCCGATGGTGGCTATATCAGAGCCTTTGTTTTGCTGTGCCTCGGGGATCACTTCTTCCACAACTACAAATATCATGGCACCGGCTGCAAATGCAAGGGCATACGGCAGTATAGGCGTAAATGTAGCTACAGCTACCGCACCCAATACCCCTGCCAGGGGTTCTACAACGGCCGATAATTGTCCGTAGAAGAAACTTTTTCTCCTGCTCAATCCCATCCGCCGCAGGGGCATAGATACTGCCACACCTTCCGGAAAGTTTTGCAGTCCAATCCCCAGCGCCAGCGCAGCAGCACCGCCAATAGTGGCCTCCGGTATTCCCGCTGCCACACCGCCAAATAATACGCCTACTGCCAACCCTTCGGGGATATTGTGCAACGTAATGGCCAGTACCAGCAACGTTGTGCGCTGCCATGGAGACTTTACGCCTTCCACCTGCTTAAAGTTGACATGCAGGTGCGGTAATACCTTATCGAGTGCGAATAAAAACGCTGCGCCTGCTAAAAAACCAACAACGGCCGGTATAACCTTTATAAAACCTTCTCCATGGCTCATGTCAATAGCGGGTATCAGGAGGCTCCAGATACTGGCTGCTACCATTACACCTCCTGTAAAGCCCAGCATTCCGTCCATCACCTTTCTGTTCATGCTGCGGAACATAAACACAAAGGAAGCACCGATTGCGGTTACCATCCAGGTAAAAGTGGTAGCTATCAGCGCTGCTACGACCGGGTCTATCGATTCGAGATAAGACAATACTTCTTTCATATACTGGCGTGATTGATTGCAAAAATAAATAAGTTAGATAAATCTAACAGATATTTTTTCTGCCTACTAAAGCATACATCCTTTAGTATAAAAATCATAGAAACAACTCTATCATTCAAACAGGTTTTGTATGAGATGTGCGTTTTTATTATTGTGCATGCTCTTGTATGGTGCTGCTTCCGCGCAACATAGCAGTCTCCCTTTTCACCAGATGGTTCGCTCTGAGGTATCCCTGCCGCTGTCTGCCGGCAAACAGGTACTCAGGCTTTACGATACGCCCGCAGGGCCTGCGGCAGTTACCAGGCATGGTATATTTCACCGTACAGCGAACGGGTGGGCGGGCAAACCAGATGATGAAGTTTGGGCAGCAGCCACTAAGGATGCTGTCGGAATCATTTGGCTTGCCGCTCAAACAAAGATTAAAAGCGAAGCTGGCAGGGAAATCAGGGTGCCTGCAATGAAAGACACTGTGCTTTGCCTGTTTTGGGAAAATGCTCAGACGCTTCACCTGGGTACTACCGGCGGGCTGTATACCTGGACGGGTAAATGGGAACAACAAGAGTTGCTGAAGGGATTCCGCGTAAATGATATCATTGCCGATGCCGCTGAAAACCTGTGGGTGGCTACTCATAACGGGCTTTGGAGAAAGCAGGGTAAGCAATGGGTGAATTTTGACGAAACCCTGATGGCAGAAGCGCATGATCGCACGTATTTTGCGCTGGCTACTACCAACGACGGTAAAGACCTGGTATTCAGCTCTCCTATTGCAGTAGGCAGCATTGCCGCAGACGGCAATCACTGGATATGGCGGTCTGTGGACGGTTTGCCTTATGGTCCGGTATCGAGGATATATATAAAGGGGCCGGGTTACTGGATGGCTACCAGCAAGGGGGTGATTCACAGAGATACTGCATGGCACTATTACAACGGCTTACGGTGGCTGCCTTCGCCGGTAGTAAATGATGTATTACAGGTAGCGCCTGGCATCACATGGGTGGCCACATCGTCTGGCATCAGTGAACTCCGGAGCGAACCCATGATATTGCTTCAGAAAGCTATTCACTATGATACTGTAATAGAAAAACGTCATAACAGGCGCGGGCTGATTAATATATCCAAACTATCTGTTCCCGGCGATTTGTCTACCAGCTATACTGAAAATGAAGATAACGACGGGTTGTGGACAGCCTGCTACCTGGCAGCGCAGTGCTATCGCTATGCCGTTACCAAAGCATCTGATGCGCGGGAAAAAGCAGTTCGCACTTTCGAAGCGCTCGAACGGCTGGAAACAGTCACAGGAATCGCCGGTTATCCTGCCCGGTCGTATGCTGCTGCTGAGGACAAAATAGTGCCCTCCAGGTCGCCGCATCCCAAGCACTGGCACATTTCACCAGACGGAAAATGGCAATGGCTGGACGATACGAGTTCGGATGAAATTACCGGTCATATCTATACACTTTCTTTATTTTACGAACTGGTTGCCGATGAGGCGCAAAAGCAACGTGTCAAATCCCTGATAGACCGCATTGTTTCGTATATCATCGACAACGATTTTCATCTGATTGATTACGATGGCAAGCCCACTCGCTGGGGCATCTGGCATCCTGATTCCCTGAATCATTCGCCCAACTGGATGTACGAAAAGGGATTAAATGCCTTGCAGGTATTATCGTTCCTGAAAACAGCCCGGTATTACACCGGTAATCCTAAATATGAAACTGCATACCTGAGGCTGGCGCACGACCACGGCTATGTGAATAACGCTGTGGAAGCAAAAATATGTGGTCCGTTCGAAACCAGCCATTCAGACGACATCCTCAATTTCTTCCCTTACTACGGGCTGTTTCATCATACAGCTAATGATCCCTATCGCCCCCTGTTCATAAAAAGTCTGGAACGAACCTGGCAGAACGTACGCAGCGATCGAATGCCGGTTTGGAACGTAATAGCCAGTTCGCTACTGAAACGCGACTGTGACCTGGACATTGCACTGACTGAACTGCAGCAATATCCGCTTGATCTGGTAGACTGGAGCATGGAGAACAGTCACCGCTGGGATTTGCTGAAAGACCCCATGGTAGATCGGGGACGTCGTATGCAGGCGGTACATCCGATACCCACCCCGGAAAGCAGTGTGTCGCGCTGGAATACCAACCCAAAGCGGCTGGATTCAGGTAGGCGGGGAGAAACGGAAGAAACGGGTACTTACTTTTTATTTGCTTACTGGATGGGAAAGTATCACGGGTATTGGGAGTGATCTCAGCGGGAAAAGATGGTATAGCATGACATCAAAAATGCTGGCAGTGCAATTAATAACGAAACGGCAGGTTATAACAGATCGTTTAAACACTTCTGGAGGCTGGGTTGCCATTCTGGTATGGAAACAAGATAGGTGGTTTCGATCTTGCTGGTGTTAAGCAGAGAGAAAGCCGGTCTTTTGGCGGGAGTGGGGTAGGCGGCAGACGGGATGGGCAATACCCGGCATGTGTTGCCGGATAATACACGTATAGACTCCGCAAAATCATACCAGGTTATACGGCCTTTGTTGCTGTAATGATAGATACCCGGCGTATGCGCTCCCTGACTTATGATTGCCAGGATGGCAGTGGCCAGGTCGCGCGCGTAAGTGGGGGCGCCGGTCTGGTCTGCCACTACTTTGATCTCATCCCTGCTGCCCATCAGATGCAACATGGTTTTTACGAAATTTTTGCCATGTTGGCTATACACCCACGAAGTACGGATGATGACGCTGCCGGGATGATGGCGCAGCGCCAGTTGTTCGCCCGCTGCTTTGGAAGCCCCATACAGGTTAACCGGATCCGTATGGTCTGTTTCTGTATAAGGATGCCCGGAGGTGCCCGCAAAAACGTAGTCGGTAGAAATATGAATAAAGCCAGCCCCCATGCTGTTGCAAACAGTGGCAAGATAGCCGACTGCCGTTGCGTTGATCCGGAAAGCTGCTTCCCTGTTGGTTTCGGCAAGGTCTACGGCTGTGTATGCTGCACAGTTGATACAAAAAGAAGGTGCTAATTCATTAAAAACAGGCTCTATGGCAGGCAACTGATCAATTGGCAATTCTTCCCTGGAAAGAAAATGAAAATCGTAATCCGGGTATTGTTGGGCTATGTCCTGTATGCTCATACCCAATTGACCGTTGGCGCCTGTAACGATGATGACCGGCTTCGACATGAGTAGTTATGCTTTATCGAAAACAAAAGGTGTTTCGAAATCGGCGAGCAGGGGATTCACCTTATCTTTTTCGGAGAGAATCACCTGGTGCCCGGGAATTTTCCAGTCGATATTAAGCTGCGGATCGTTATATAAAATTCCCTTTTCCAGCGTTGGATCGTAAGCCGCGTCGCATTTGTATAGTACAACGGCTTCTTTGCTCACTACGGAAAATCCATGTGCAAAACCTTTAGGTATCAATAGCTGTAGTTTGTTGTCTGCACTTAATTCGATGGTATAGGCTGTGCCATAAGTCGGCGACCCTTTTCGGATATCGATAGCCACATCCAGAATCGTTCCTTCCAGTACTCTTACCAGCTTGGTTTGCGCTTTCGGCGGTATTTGAAAGTGTAATCCGCGTACAACACCAAATCCGGAAGACGATTGGTTATCCTGCTGCCATTCGTAATCCAGTCCCTGGGAAAGAAAAACATTCTTGTTATAACTTTCAAAAAAGTACCCACGCGCATCCTGGTATATCCGTGGTTGAAAAATAAGCAGATCGGGGATACCTGTTTCAATAAATGGCATGGGGATTAAGTTGAAGCGTTTGCTGTGAAGTTAGCTGATTCCTATCGTTTATTGTACTGTTCGTTATAATATTGCTGATAATGACCCGAGGTTACATCTTTTACCCAATCCTGGTTCTGAAGATACCAGTCTACTGTTTTTTCCAGTCCCTCTTCAAATTGCAGAGAGGGTTTCCAACCCAGTTCTTTTTCCAGTTTGGTGGCGTCAATGGCATACCGAAGGTCGTGACCGGCCCGGTCTTTAACGTAGGTAATCAGTTTTTCAGCGCTACCTGGTTGCCGCTGTAGTTTGTTGTCCATGATGGTGCACAGCAATTTTACCAGGTCGATGTTTTTCCATTCGTTGAAACCACCGATGTTATATCTTTCTCCGGTTTTTCCATTGTGAAAAATGGTGTCGATGGCGCGTGCATGATCTTCTACCCACAACCAGTCCCGCACGTTTTCTCCTTTTCCATAAACAGGAAGCGGTTTGTTTTGCAGAATGTTGTTGATCATCAGCGGAATCAGCTTTTCCGGAAAATGATGTGAACCGTAATTATTAGAACAGTTTGATAGCATTACGGGCAGATGATAGGTATGGTAGTACGCCATCACCAGGTGGTCGGAAGCTGCTTTGGATGCAGAATACGGCGATCTGGGGTCATACGGAGTGGTTTCAGTAAATAAGCCGGTTGCCCCGAGTGAGCCATATACCTCATCAGTAGAAACATGGTAGAACAGATTTTTTGAGGGCGCCGTCCAGTATTTTCGGGCAGCGTTGAGCAGCACGCCCGTACCCATTACGTTGGTACGTACAAAAGCCATCGGATCCATAATGGATCTGTCTACATGGCTTTCTGCCGCCAGGTGTATAACGGCATCGAAATGGTGCCTGGCAAAGAGTGCATCTATTTTCTGTTCGTCGCAAATATCAGCGTGTTCAAAAACATAATTCTCCCTGCCTTCAATATCCTTCAGATTGTTCAGGTTGCCCGCATAGGTGAGGGCATCAACATTCACAATTTTGTAATGCGGGTATTTGTTTACGAGCAGCCGTACGAGGTGGGAACCGATGAAGCCGGCTCCACCCGTAACAGCAATATTTTTTGTTATTTGAGGCATTATAAACTCCAGTAAGTCAGATTTGCAAACTTGTTTCTGTATAATCCTTTAAGGTCTGCAAATATAGCCCCGGGATTGGTGATACCCAGCAGGTAATCTTCCGTAAGATTTTTGTACTCATTGTGCGATACGCCCAGAATCACCGCATCGTAGTTTTTTCCTACGGCTGGCGCCAGCGGAAGTCCGTATTCATGTTGCATCTCTTCAGTATCAGCATGCGGATCTACCACATCTACATTCAGCGAAAACGATCGTAGCTCTTTCACCATATCAATGATCTTCGAGTTTCTGATATCGCTTACATTCTCCTTGAATGTTGCCCCCATCACCAACACCCGGGCGCCGGTTACTTCTTTTGAGTTTTTAATGATGTGTTGTACTACTTTTTTAGCCACATACAGCGGCATTTCGTCGTTGATCACTCTTCCGGCCAATATCACACGGGAATCGTATCCCAAAGCGCTGGATTTATAGGTCAGGTAATAGGGGTCAACACCAATACAGTGACCGCCTACCAGACCGGGGAAAAATTTCAGGAAGTTCCACTTGGTGCCGGCTGCTTCCAGCACTTCGTAGGTATTGATGCC
This sequence comes from Agriterribacter sp., assembly GCA_037190905.1. Classification (GTDB taxonomy): domain Bacteria; phylum Bacteroidota; class Bacteroidia; order Chitinophagales; family Chitinophagaceae; genus Agriterribacter. Next base: position 174,467 of record JBBCKG010000016.1, read on the forward strand.
TACTTTATCGAAAATGATGGATAATTCGTTCATCAGCGCGATATTCAGATCGCGTTGTGTATTTTCTATGATTTTGGCGGCTTCTGCCACTTTAATAGACGAGGCTTTGTGTACACCTGCCTGCACAACAATCTCATACACTTTTGCAATTTCTTCCAGCGCGTCAGCATCAGAGCCTGATACCACTTTGATGATTTTTGCCAGTGTGTGTTCTTTATCGCCCGGATTAATGCGCTCGGGAGAATAACCCAGCTTGAAGTCGGTATGTAGTTTCAGTCCACTCAGTTGTTCAATGATGGGCAAACAATCTTCTTCTGTGCATCCGGGATATACCGTTGATTCATATACAACGTAATCGCCTTTTTTAATGACTTTTCCGATGGTTTCCGAAGCTCTTTTTACCGGCGTCAGGTCAGGAACATTGTGCTTGTCTACCGGCGTAGGAACCGCTACAATGAAAAATTTAGCTTCGCGCAGTACATCCAGGTCGTTGGTGAAGACAATATCGCAATTTTCGAAGGCGCTGCTGTCCAATTCATTGCTGGGGTCAATTCCGTTCTTCATCATATCAATGCGCTTGGCATTGATATCAAAACCGATAACGCTTACTTTTTTTGCAAACTCCAGTGCGATAGGTAAGCCAACATATCCCAGTCCGATCACCGCCAGTTTGGCTTTTTGATCGATAATGTCATTGTAAATTAACATGAGGTTTATTTTTTAAAATCTTTGGGCAGTTTGTATAGTTCCTCTTTGGGTAAAGATTTAAAGAATTCGTAGGTGGTTTTCAGGCCATCGGCACGGCTTACTGTAGGTTGCCATCCCAGAATTTCCTTTGCTCTGGAAATATCGGGTTGCCTTTGTTTGGGGTCATCCACCGGCAACGGTTTATAAACAATCTTCTGGTTGGTACCGGTCAGTTTAATTACTTCTTCTGCGAACTCTTTAAGACTGATTTCATCGGGGTTCCCGATGTTTACAGGGTAGGGATAATCGCTGTGCAGCAGACGGTAAATACCTTCTATCAGATCGTCTACGAAACAGAATGATCGTGTTTGAGAACCATCTCCGAAAACAGTCAGGTCTTCCCCGCGCAAAGCTTGCCCAATGAAAGCAGGTAAAGCCCGTCCATCGTTCAGGCGCATACGCGGACCATAGGTATTAAATATCCTTACAATCCTGGTTTCCAGTTTATGGTAGGTGTGATAGGCCATGGTAATAGCTTCCTGAAAGCGTTTAGCCTCGTCGTATACGCCCCTTGGCCCTACCGGATTCACATTGCCCCAGTAGTCTTCGGATTGGGGATGTATTAAGGGGTCGCCGTACACTTCAGATGTAGAGGCTATTAGGAGCCTGGCCCCTTTTTCTTTTGCAAGACCCAGGCAGTTATGGATCCCCAACGACCCTACCTTAAGAGTTTGTATAGGTATCTTAAGGTAGTCGATAGGACTGGCAGGGGAGGCAAAGTGTAAAATATAATCCAGTTTGCCCGGTACATGGATGAACTTTGAAACATCTTGATGGTAGAACTGAAAGTCGGCATTCGGGAAAAGATGCTCTATGTTTTTTAGATCTCCTGTTATAAGGTTATCCATTCCTATGACCTCGTATCCTTCTTTAATAAATCTATCGGATAAGTGTGACCCGAGGAAGCCTGCGGCACCGGTTATCAGTATTCTTTTCTTCATCTGTTTCTTTTTTCCATCCATTTGGGGAGATATTATGCAATATTTGTTCTTGGCTTAACATTCGGTAGCGCGGTTACTAACGAACAGCGCTTCTACCTACACTTTCGTAATGGAAACCTAACTGCTTAATAGCTTGTATATCAAACAGATTTCGACCGTCGAATATAACTTTATTTTTCAGCAGCGACACTATTTTCAGGAAATCCGGTGTTCTGAACTCGTTCCACTCAGTTGCTATAATCAGCGCATCCGCGTCTTTCAGGCAATCGTATTGGTTTTCAGCAAAACTGATTTTGTCGCCGACCACCTGTTTTACATTGTTCATAGCCTCCGGATCGTATGCTGTAACCTGAGCGCCAGCCTCTGTTAATGCATCTATTATATACAGTGCAGGAGCTTCCCTGATATCGTCTGTATTGGGCTTGAAAGCCAGTCCCCAAAGAGCAAACTTTTTGCCGGTTATATCATTATTAAAATACCTTTTTATTTTTGGTAGCAGGTGCAGTTTCTGAAGTTCATTTACATTCATTACTGCATTCAGTATACGGAACTCATATTCCACCTCTTCGGCGCTTTTAACCAGTGCCTGTACATCTTTTGGAAAACAACTGCCACCGTATCCTATACCCGGAAAGAGAAATCTCCTGCCTATTCTTTCGTCGCTGCCTATTCCTTTTCTAACCATATCCACATCGGCGCCCAGTCGTTCACACAACTGTGCTATTTCGTTCATGAAGGAAATTTTTGTGGCCAGAAATGAGTTTGCGGCGTATTTCGTAAGCTCAGCGGAACGCACATCCATAAATATAATCGGGTTCCCCTGGCGTACAAAAGGTGCATACAGGTCATTCATGATTTTTTGGCTTTTCTCCGAGGAGGTACCGATTACCACCCTGTCCGGCTTCATGAAATCATCTACAGCTACCCCTTCGCGAAGAAATTCCGGGTTGGATACAACATCGAACGCACCGGCCTTTTTCAGATCGTTTCCACCTCCCAGCGCCTCCTTTGAACTTTCGATGATGGTCGCTTCTACTTTTTCTGCTGTTCCCACCGGCACCGTACTCTTATCTACTATTACCTTGTAATCACCGGGCTTGATGATTTTACCAAGATCTCTGGCTACACCTAATATGTATTTTAAGTCGGCAGAACCATCTTCACCCGGAGGTGTTGGCAACGCCAGGAATATAACCTCAGCTTCTTTTATACCATCAGCCAGGCTTTGAGTGAAATGAAGCCTGCCTTCTTTAACGTTCCGGAGAAAGATTTTTTCGAGCCCCGGCTCGTAAATGGTTATTTCGCCATTTGACAGTTTTTTCACCTTTTTTTCATCTATATCTATGCAGATCACATCATTACCTGTTTCCGCAAAACAGGTACCAGTAACCAATCCAACATAGCCTGTTCCTACTACCGCTATTTTCATCGTATTATAATTTTATAATTATGGTTTTTATTAATTAATAAATGTCAATACATTTTCCGTTATGTAGCTCAGTTGTTCTTCATCAAGTTCCGTATGCATGGGCAGCGAAATAACTTTTTGTGTAAGCATATCGGTTACCGGAAGCTCGTAGGCGGCGGCGCCAAAAGCCTCGAACATTTTTTGTTTATGTGCAGGTATTGGATAATACAGCATGGAGGGTATCTGCCGGCTGGCTAAAAACCTGTTCAATTCGTCGCGGTCAACCTCTTCAAGCAGCAAGGTATACTGATGGAATACGTGGCTGGTAAACGACGCTGTAACGGGCGTTTTTATGTGCCTATTCTCCGCAAAAGCCTCGTTGTAAAAGGCTGCTGCTTTTTGGCGTCGCGCGGTGTATTCATCCAGGCTTGCCAGCTTTACATTTAACACGGCAGCCTGCAGGGTATCCAGCCGGGAGTTGCAGCCCACTATATCGTGGTGGTACCGTATACTCTGACCATGGTTGGCGATCATTTTTATCTTTTCAGCGAGTTGCGCGTCGTTCGTAACCAGGGCGCCTCCATCTCCGTAACAGCCCAGGTTTTTGGATGGGAAAAAGGAGGTACAGCCAATGGATCCTATGGTGCCCGTTTTTTTCTGTGTGCCGTCTGAAAATGTATACACTGCTCCTATGGCCTGGGCATTGTCTTCTACAACGTATAACCCATGTTGGTGCGCAATCTTCATAATGGCTTCCATATGAGCAGATTGCCCATATAAATGCACGGGTACTATGGCCTTTGTTTTGGGTGTGATGGCTTTTTCTATTGCGGCGGGATCAATGCAGAAGGTTTGCGGATCTACGTCTACAAAAACCGGTTTTAAACCCAATAGTGCAATTACTTCGGTGGTGGCAATAAATGTGAAGGAAGGTGTTATTACTTCATCTCCTGGTTGCAACCCCAACGCCATCAGCGCTATTTGTAATGCATCCGTGCCATTGGCGCAGGGAATCACATGGTTAACCCCCAGGTACGTACCCAGACTGGCGGCGAAATCCTGAACCGGTTTGCCATTAATGAACGCGCAACTGTCTAACACTTCGTGGATGGCCTTGTCTATATCTGGTTTTATAGCCTGGTATTGAGCCTTTAAATCCACCATCTGTATGTCGCGCATCAGCATTTTTCGTTTAATGGCTGCAAAAATAGCAAAATATGAACATGTTAGCTGTGTGTACGTTAGTTTTGCATCAGGAATTTAATATATAACAATTGTGGGGCGGCTTTTGTATCATTTTTTTATCATTTTGATGGCATGCGGGATGCGCATCGCCTCCATTTGGAATGAGAAAGCGAGGCGTTGGACAAGTGGCCGGCGAAGGATTTTCATTCAGGTGGAAGAAAAGTTACGCACGCTCAAGAATGTTTCGGGACGGCGTGTGTGGATGCATTGTGCGTCTCTCGGCGAATTTGAGCAGGGACGTCCGTTACTGGAGGAAATAAAGAAGCAATACCCCGATCTGGTCGTTATCCTGAGCTTTTTTTCGCCTTCGGGCTACGAAGTCCGGAAACATTACCCGGGAGCGGATGTGGTTTTTTATCTTCCGGCCGACCGTCCCGGCAATGTACGCAAGCTCCTCGACCTGATTCAGCCTGCACTTGTGCTGTGGATACGGTACGAGTTCTGGCACCTGTATCTTCGGGAACTGAAAAGAAGAAATATACCCGTATTGCTGATTTCAGCACTTTTCAGGAAACAGCATCTTTTTTTTCAGCCCTGGGGTGGTTTCTGGCGGCAGACCTTGCGTACGTTCACGCATATATTTGTACAGCAACAGGAGTCAGCAGCCCTGCTGGCTGAAATAGGTTTCACAGACAATGTAACCGTTTCGGGAGATACCCGCTTCGACCGGGTGTCGGAAATAGCAGAAGCCTTCACACCGTTGCCCGTTATTGAAAGCTTTTGTAAGGGGCATAAGGTACTGGTGGCTGGTAGCACCTGGCCTAAGGACGAGAAAGAATTGTCGGATTACATAAACGCATCCTGTAGTATGCGCGTTATATTAGCACCGCATGAAATTGGTGACCAACGCATAGATGATATACAGCAAACATTCCCGGACGCAGTGTTGTATTCCGATTGGGAAAAGAAAGGGGATATGGGTTCCCGCATACTTATTATCAATAATATAGGTATGCTGTCGAGATTGTATGCCTACGCCGATATTGCCTACGTGGGAGGTGGTTTTGGGAAGCAGGGGCTTCATAATATATTGGAAGCCGCTGTATATGGTAAGCCGGTTGTTATAGGACCTGTATACCAAAAGCATTATGAGGCAGTAGAGATGATACACCAGGGAGGAGCGATCAGTGTTTCGAATGCGGGGGAACTTGCTGCTACGATGCACCGTCTGGTCAACAATGAAGATGAGTTGAACAAAAGGGGGGCTGCTGCCAGCGCATACATACGCGAAAACAGGGGCGCCACGAACTCTATCCTGCAATATATTCAGCGAAACCGCCTTTGTACCAACTGATCAAATATTTTTACGGAGGGGAGTTCTTCATTCCATCCAAGCTTCAATTTCAATTCTCTCTGTATCCAGAATTCCGCCTCAGCGTATATGGAAAAATGGTTGATGGTCTTCAATGAACGTTCATACATGGCTTCATCGCCCCTGAAGAGTTCTGTAATGAAGATATAGCGGTCGTTGAGGCTAATGGCTTTTTTGATGTCCTTCAACGGTTCGCTATTTAACGTTTCGCCCAATTCCTTTTTTCGCTCGGCAAATTTTTCGTTCAGCGACAATTCTCCGGAAGAAACCGCATCGTTTTTCTCTTGTACAGCGGGCTGATGAGCCAAAGTAGGCACTTCCTCCAATACGTTAAAGCGGTAAGTTTCCGATGAAGTCTCTTCTTCGGCCGGGGGGGCTTCAGTAGAAATTTCATCGGCTGGTGTTGCTGCAAGATGCACCGGCTGCTCGGGCAATACGATTGCTGTACGGGATGGCACCGCTTCTGCAACCTGTGCTTCGGATGGAAGGGTGGCAGGCATAATAACCGCCACCTTTTTTCTTTCCTCTGTGTTTCGTGCGGGCTGCTTTGCCTGAAACAATTCTGTTTGCAACATTTGCGTTACATGCAGCAATTGCTCCGTAGCCGCCTTTTGGTGGTACAGTTCCTGTAATTTATTTATTAAAACACCGATACGTTCCATCGAATATGGTATTTTTGCCGACTTAATTAATTATTAAAGTATTATTTACCCAAAAATTGCCTCAAGGTACAAACTCCTTACGATAAAAAACTCATAAAATGTTTATAGAACCTCATATAACCGGTGCAAAGCGGGGGTGGATAGAAGTGATATGTGGTTCTATGTTTAGTGGAAAAACGGAAGAATTGATACGTCGGCTTAAAAGGGCCGGTATTGCCAATCAACGTATCGAAATATATAAGCCAGCCGTAGACACCAGGTACAGGAAGGGCGCTATTGTATCTCACGATGAAAACTCCATTGCGTCGATTCAGGTAGATCATGCGAGAGCTATTGTAGCAATGACACAGGGCGCCGACGTAATTGCGATAGATGAAGCGCAGTTTTTCGACGACGAGCTCTCTGAAGTGTGCAACCGGCTTGCTTTTGGAGGAGCAAGGGTAATTGTTGCAGGACTGGATATGGACTATGCGGGAAAACCTTTTGGTCCGCTACCAGCTTTGTTGTCTACCGCTGAATACATCACCAAGTTGCACGCCATTTGTGTAAAATGTGGCAATATTGCTAATTATTCGTGGCGAAAAACTGATGAAGGCAATCAAATATTGATTGGTGAAAAAGAGATGTATGAGCCCCGATGCCGTCATTGTTTTCAATTAAAAGACTGAAAGAGATGCGTAGCTGGCCCCATATTATAGCCCTGCTTAAAAAAGACCTGTTGCTCGAATTGCGGCAGCAGTATACGTTTTACGGTGTTTTATTGTATGTAGGATCCACCATTTTTGTGCTGTACCTGGCTATGCAACAGCCCGATGCGGATGTATGGAATGGAATGTTCTGGATGATACAGTTGTTTGTATGTGTAAATGCAGTAGCCCGTAGCTTTTTGCAGGAAACCCGCGGCAGGATGCTTTATTTTTATTCGGTAGCCGGACCGGTTCAGTTTATCACAGCCAAGCTGCTGTACAACAGCATCATCATGTTGCTGATGAGCAGCATCAGTTTGTTTCTTTTTCAGCTTTTGCTGGGTAATCCTATTGTACGGTTTTGGGAATTTCTCGGTATTGTATGTCTGGGAGCCGTAAGTCTGGGATTTGTTTTCACCATGTTGGCAGCCATTGCATCCAAGGCGCAGCAGCAGGCTTCACTCATGGCCATTATGGGCTTCCCGATTATTATACCACAATTGCTGTTACTGATAAGGATATCTAAAGCCGGACTGGGTGAAGTATTCAAGGATGCTGCGCTGTCTGACCTGATATGGTTGCTGGCAGGCTTCGACGGACTCGTGATTGTACTTGCTCTCATTCTGTTCCCTTTCCTTTGGAAAGATTAAGTGCCCCTCGTTAAGGCATAAGGAAGCAACGCAACCCTGATCAGTCGGTAACTTTCCCGTAACTTCATACTCATGTACGCACAACGGAAAAGGTGTACGTTTCAATAGTAGTATCCACCACCATCATACTCATGAGGCAGGCGGGGTATACCTCGCAACAAGCCGTCTGTCGAAAAACATGAGTTGCCTGGGGGTCAATCTGCGGTTAGTCGCTATCAAGTTGTAATTTAGCACTGCTTTTTGCTCGACTGCTCTATGAGAAAGTGTTGGTTTTTGATTGCTTTTTTATTTACGATCTGCACAGCTTACTGCCAGCAGGAATATTATCGTTTTATAAGGCTGGGCATTGCCGACGGCTTATCGCACAGCCAGGTAAATACGATCTACCAGGATGAAAAAGGCTTTATGTGGTTTGGTACTCTCTCCGGTCTGAACCGGTTTGACGGGTATGAATACAAGGTGTTTAAAACCGATCCGGCCGATACTACCAGCATCAACGATAATTACATCAGCAGTATCTTTCCCCTGCCCGGTAAACATTTGTGGATAGTAACGCGCAATGGAAACTGTATCTATAATGCCTCCACCGAATCTTTTAGCCGCAACGACCAGGGGTTTTTAGTTTCGCTCGGCCTGCCTTCCGGCGCCATTTCATCGATCGTAAAAGACAGTGAGGGGTATTACTGGTTCGTGTATCAAAATCTGGGGGGCATCTATCGCTACCATCCGGAAAACGGTACGGTGCAAAAACCGCTGTCAAACCCTGATGAGCAGGAATACCTGTTTTCTTACGACATTGCTTCTGTAACGCCGGGTAAGCAGGGAGAAACCTGGGTGATTTATCGCAACGGTCTGATAGAACTACTGGATAACCGTAGTCTGAAAGTAACGTTCCGATCACGTTCATTACATGCTATAAGAAAAGGGCAGGCGGGTAATTTCATCGCCGTCCTTGACAACGACGGTGAGCTGTGGATCTATGAGCAACTGTCTACTGCACCGGGCGGCGTTTTTTTATACGATCCGCATTCGGATCAACTGGATTATTTGTCGGAAAATGCAGGGAGATATCGCCTCAGTTCGAATGTAATAGCCGGTGTGGCGCAGGGAGAAGACGGGAAAATATGGATAGGTACAGATCATGGGGGCATCAATATCATTGACAAAAAGAGCCGGCATATTCAATACCTGCTGAACCAGATAGAAGATCAATCGAGTATTCCGCAAAACAGTATTTATGCAGTTTACCGCGACGCAAGAGGCGTAATGTGGTTCGGGACCTATAAGCAGGGACTATGCTACCACAGCAGCCAAACCAATTTTAAGCTTTTTAAGCATAGGTTTTCAGACCCCAACAGCCTTCCTTTTGAAGACGTGAACAAATTTGCGGAAGATGCGGCGGGCAATTTGTGGATTGGCACCAACGGTGGTGGATTGCTGTATTATAATCGTAAAAACAATACCTATAAAGTTTATAAACACAACCCCGCTGACCCTAACAGCATCAGCAACAACGTGGTGGTAAGCCTGCTGGTTGATCATGAGCAAAAATTATGGGTAGGCACCTACCTCGGCGGGCTCAATTATTTCGACGGAAAAAAGTTCATCCGTTATCGCTACGAACCCGGTAAGGCGGGAGGCATAGCCGACAATAATATCTGGGAAATATTCGAAGACAGCGATCATAATGTATGGTTGGGTACGCTGAACAGCGGCGTAAATCGGTACGACCGCAAGACCCGCACCTTCGGACTCTACCATGTAGAAGACCAGACTTCACTGCATTCCAACTATGTGTCGTCTATTATAGAAGACCGGCAGGGTAACCTGTGGTTCGGCACTTCCAACGGCATAGATGTAATGGATAAAGAGCGCGGTACCTTCAGGTATATAGCACGCGACGACGCCAATCCCTCTTCGCTGAGTAATAATAACGTAAACGCACTGCTGCAAGACAGCCGGGGCATTATATGGGTGGCTACCAGAGACGGTTTGAACCGGATGAACAGCGACGGAGAGAGTTTTACTGTATTCAAGGAAAAAGACGGATTGCCGGATAACACCATACTAAGTATCCTGGAAGACCTGAACCATAACTTATGGCTGGCTACACCCAACGGACTTTGTAATGCAGTCGTCGACAGCCTGCAAGGCGGGGATATCAACGTAAGGTTCATCAATTACGATGAGTCCGACGGGCTGCAGGGACGGGTATTTAATGAAAAAGCTGCTTTCAAAACACGCGCCGGAGAATTACTGTTCGGTGGTTTTTACGGTTTCAACCTGTTTTCTCCCGAAAAGTTTAACGTAAAAAAAGAGCAGCCTCAAGTGGTTTTTACAGGCCTTCAGGTATTCAACAAACCAGTGCATCCGCTCGAACGGCTGGAGGGGCACGTTATTCTCAACGAGTCATTGTCCGATGCAAAAGAAATAAGTCTGAAATACAACCAGAATGTTTTTTCCCTGTCTTTTTCGGTGTTAGGAATGGCCACTTCCGGCAAGGAGAAATTCTCGTATATGCTGGAAGGTTTTAATAAGGAGTGGCTGTCTGCCGACGCCGGGCAGCGTTCTGTAACCTATACCAACATCAATCCCGGTAAATATACCCTGCATATAAAGCTCGATACAGACAACCGGTTGAATACAGAAGCGCAATCGGCGTTGATCACAATCAGAATCCTGCCGCCTTTCTGGCTCACCCTACCGGCTTTTCTGATTTATCTGCTGGTTGCGACCGGCATACTATTACTGGCGAGGCACATGACCATCCGGCGCGCGAAAATGCGCTTTTCACTTGCGCAGGAGAAAAAAGAAGCACAGCGCCTTCACGAACTTGATATGCTGAAACTTAAATTTTTTACCAATATAAGTCATGAATTTCGCACGCCAATCTCCCTGATATTGACGCCGGTAGAAAAAATGCTGCAAACTACTGACGATGAGCGTAAAAAAAAGCAATACCAACTGATATACCGCAATGGTAAAAGGCTATTGGGTTTGGTGAATCAGTTGCTTGACTTCAGAAAACTGGAAATGAATGAACTTCGTTTATATCCCGCTGTTGGCGATATTGTGGCTTTTACGCAGGAAATCAGCGCCTCCTTCAGCGATCTGGCTGAGAAAAAAAACATTGATTTCCGGTTCACTAGTTCTGTAGAGTCGATGCATATATTGTTTGACATGGACAAAATAGAACGTATCATGTTCAATCTGTTGTCCAACGCCTTTAAATTCACTCCAGAGGAAGGCGCTGTGTCGGTAGAAATAAGCCAGATCAATGAAAAGGATACGCCTTTTGCAGAGATCAGGGTCTGCGATTCCGGTATTGGCATTCCGGAAGAAAACCGGGAAAAAATATTTGAACGTTTCTTCCAGCATGAAAATGCGGGTAATATTCTCAGCAGTGGAAACGGTATAGGACTCGCCATTTCGCGTGAGTTTGCAAGGCTGCACGGTGGTTCCATAGCAGTAGAAAGTACACAAGGCCAGGGAACCTGCTTTACGGTACGGTTGCCGGTAGAGAAAGTCTGCCTCCCGGAACATGAACAACATACTGTGGAAACCACTTTCAGCAAGAAATCGCGGAATGAGCCTGCGGAAGAACCCAGGAGTAATAAAAAACGATCAGTACTGATTGTGGAAGACAATGACGATATCCGCTTTTATATTATGGACAATCTGCGCAGCAATTATACGGTATATCAGGCTGCCAACGGGAAAGAAGGTTTGGAAAAAGCGGTGGAATATATTCCTGATCTCATCATCAGTGATGTGATGATGCCCGTAATGGACGGACTGCGTTTTTGCCGGGCCGTGAAAGATGATACACGCACCTCGCACATCCCGGTCATACTGTTAACGGCGAGATCTTCCGACGACCAGAAGCTGGAAGGCTTTCGCACAGGAGCAGTGGATTACATTACCAAACCGTTCAGCTTTGAAATGCTGCAATCCCGTATTCACAACCTGGTAGAGCACCAGGAAAGTCTGCGGAAACGGTTTCAGCAGCAGGTGGAGATACAGCCTGCAGAAATCAGTACCGGCCCCATCGACGAAGCTTTTATTACAAAAGCAGTGGCGCTGATTGAAGAACATTTGTCAGACACTTCTTTTTCTGTAGAAGAACTGAGCCGGGCCATGTTTATGAGCCGGGTGGCGCTGTATAAGAAACTGTTGTCGCTTACCGGCAAAGCGCCGCTGGATTTTATACGGGCCGTAAAAATTAAAAAGGCCATGCAATTGATGCAGAAGACACAGAAAAATATGGGGGAAATAGCTTATGAAGTAGGCTTCAATGATCCCAAATATTTTGCAAAGCTCTTCAAAAAGGAAGTGGGGAAATCGCCTTCTGAATATACGGCAGGCGTACGGAAAAACGGATAAGCCTTTACCCAGTAAAAAAGGTTCCGGAAAATTGTGCCCTGTAAATCAGGTCAATCAACCGGCGATTTACCTGATTTATTAATATATTAGCAAATTAAGCTGTTTAATTATGAAGTGTATATCCATCATTGTTACCATCGTTTTTTGTTATGTGCTGTACAGTTGTACGTCTTCCGGAGAAAAAGAAGAGATATTGTTCAACGGGAAAGACCTGACTGGCTGGAAACAGATGGGTGGTGAGGCAGTATACACGGTAGAAGAAGGCGCTATTGTGGGTACTACAGTATCCGGAACCCCCAACAGCTTTTTGACAACTGAAAAAAAATATGGCGATTTTGTACTGGAGCTGGAGGTGTTGCTGCCGGATACTACCACCAACTCGGGTATACAGTTTCGCAGTAATTTCAATCCCGAAGCCAACGAGGGAAAAGGCAGGGTACAGGGTTACCAATACGAATTGGACCCGTCGGCAAGAGCATGGACTGCCGGCATATACGATGAAGGACGTCGCGGGTGGTTATACCCGCTCGACCTGAACCCGGCCGCTCAGCAGGCTTTCAGGCACGGCGAATTCAATAAAGTGCGTATAGAGTGTATAGGCAATACCATTAAAACCTGGCTAAACGATCAACCCGCCAGCTACCTGATAGATACTGCGGATGCATCGGGTTTTATTGCTTTACAGGTGCATAGTATCGGCAGCCAGCAGGCGCCCGGCACCCGCATTGCCTGGAGAAACATAAAACTTCGTACCGACAACATTCAGCCAACACCCTTCCCGGCAGACATTCACGTAGTAAACAGGCTGGATAACCAATTAACAACAGCGGAACAGGATAACGGCTGGAAATTACTGTTTGATGGTAAAACATCTGCAGGATGGAAAAGTGCACGTGGCGAAAATTTTCCCGAAAAAGGATGGGCAATAGAAAACGGTGAAATAGCGGTTATTCCCAACCAGGGTGTTAAAGAAAATAAAGGTGGGGATATTGTAACCACCGCCCCTTACAGCGCTTTCGACGTATCGTTCGATTTCAAACTAACCCAGGGCGCCAACAGCGGTTTCAAATACTTTGTATATACTCCGGAAGGAACCCAAAGCGTAGTAGGACTGGAATACCAGGTGCTGGACGACGACCATCATCCCGACGCTAAAAACGGAATTGCAGGCAACCGTACGCTCGCTTCGTTGTATGATCTGATACCGGCACAAAAAAACAAAAGAATGATAAAGCCCGTCGGCGAGTGGAATACAGCCCGCGTGATCGTTTATCCCGACAACCGGGTGGTACACTTCCTGAATGGAGAAAAAGTACTGTCTTTTGAAAGAGGATCGGAAGAATTCCGGAAGCTGGTGGCAGGTAGTAAGTTCAAAGACTTCAAAGATTTCGGCGAAATACCCGCGGGCGCCCTGATGATACAGGATCACGATGATAAAGTACACTTCAAAAATATACGCATCAGGGAACTGAAATGAGTTGGTGCAACAGGTTGATGCCCCTGGTTCAACCCGCTTGTTCAGGATAAAACACTTTGCTGTTAGAAAGTGCGCTACAGCCAGCGTTTGTTGCCGCTACAGGTGTGTTTCCTCCTTTTTGGCTGAAGCATCTTTATGTGTTCACAGCTATCTGCCATTTCCCTCACAATATTGTTTGAATTTTTATTCGTGTTTAGCGTAGATTGCTTATCTTTAATATTACTTAACTTTTTGGTTAATATTACTTAACATTGTGATGATATCTTTATGTGATATTATCGTTTTTAACACTGTATTCTTTATGAGAAAGTATATTATTCCTGCTTTACTGACTGTATTGGTTTCATGCAACCATGCGGAGAAATATCCTACAGGTATTGAGCATGTTATTGTAATAGGCGTAGACGGGCTCAGTCCTGATGGGCTGAGAAAGGCTGCCATTCCGGTGATGGACGATATGATTGCCAATGGCGCGGTGAAGTGGAATGTGCGTACGGTGCTGACGACGGCCAGCAGTCAGAACTGGGCTTCGATGATTATGGGGGCGGGGCCGGAAGCGCACGGGATTATCGACAACGACTGGGAAAGAGACAATCACTCCCTGCCGGCCATTGTAGCGGGAGAAGAGGGTATTTTTCCCTCTATTTTTGGTCGTATACGCGAAGCAAAACCCCAGGCCGAAATAGGAGCCGTGTATAACTGGAGCGGTTTCGGGCGACTGTTTGAAAAAAAATCGGTGAATTACGACCGGACATTCAAGACTGAAGATTCAACAACGGCTGATTTTGTGAATTATATCCGGGAAAAAAAACCGGTATTTGGTTTCATACACCTGGATCATGTAGACCATGCCGGGCACCACGATGGTCACGGAACCCCCGCCTATTATGCATCGGTTGAGAAGACGGATTCGCTGGTAGGAGAGATACGGAAGGCAATAAAGGATGCTGGCATAGAAGAAAAAACGCTGGTGATCATCACATCCGATCATGGCGGTATAGGAAAGGGACACGGTGGTCCTACCCAGGAAGAGGGAGAAATTACGATGATATTACACGGCAGAGGCGTGAAAAAAGGCTATACTATTCAGCAACAGGTCTATACTTACGACCTGGCGGCTACCATTGCCTATGTGTTTAATATAACGCCGCCTTATGCGTGGACGGGCAGACCGATAAAGCCGGCTTTTGAAGGACAGGAAGAACCTGCGAATTTATGGAAGGGAAGAGAAGTGATAGCGAAGCCCACCATTTTCCCCGACCGGGTACTGTACCGCCAGGCAGGCGGACTTTACATCAACGAGGCTGCAGAAGTGTCTATGAAAGCCAATGCAGCGGGCAGCGTTGTTCATTATTCGGTAGACGGCTCCATCCCCGACAGAAACTCGCCACGTTACACTGAGCCTTTTATGTTGGATAGTTCGGCTGTGGTACAGGCAAAAGCGTTTGACGACAATGGGAACGAGAGCATGATTGCTACTGCGTATTTCCGGGTCTTTCATCCGGTACCCGATAATGGCCTGTCTGTTCGCTTTTATCACGGCGATACTTGGAAGCAATTACCATTGTTCTCCCGATTGCCCGTGGCAAAATCCTGGAAATCGTACGAGTTTGGCTTTGAAGAGTCGCAGATAGAGCCACTGCTTCAGAAAGGGAATAGATCATTCGGACTGGTATTCTCCGGTTCCATCCAGATAGACCAGCCTGGTAAATATCGTTTTTATACACAGTCAGACGATGGCAGCAGTCTGTACATCAACGACAAAAAAGTGGTGGATAACGATGGCGATCATGGTGTGAAAGAAGCTGCTGGTGACATCGCATTAAATCCGGGAAAACACGCGATTCGAGTGGAATACTTCAATGGTGGCGGTGGTTACTGGCTGGATGTTTTTTACAAAACCCCTGATGGTCCCAAACAACTGATTCCTGCAGAAAAACTTTTCCTACAGTAGTAGGGCCGGTGTTTCCGGCCGATACCGGAACTCATTTCATTACAATGGTTGCAACAACAGCCCTGCGATCCCATATTGCCTTGGTGCGTACTGTATACCGGCTTACGCTATAAGCACTGCATAGCGTTGATAGAAAACAATGAAAATACTTAACTTCGGCGTTCACCAGTAATATTACAATCATGGATACTTCGGTATTTGGAAAGGTAGACCAGTATATTAACCGGCTATTTGTGAAGGAAGATGAGGCACTGCTCCACACAAAGCAATCCATCATAGAGAATGGATTGCCGTCTATCAGTATATCGGAAAATCAGGGAAAACTGTTGCATGTGCTGGCGAAGACAAAAAATCCTTCAAAAATACTCGAAATAGGCACCCTCGGCGGCTATAGCACCATCTGGCTGGCAAGAGCACTGGCTCCCGGTGGCGCTATGATAAGCCTGGAATTGGATCAGCACCACGCCGATGTAGCGAATGCCAACCTCGCTGCCGCAGGGCTATCGAAAAGCGTAACGGTACGGGTGGGCAGCGCACTTGACGAATTGCCTAAAATGGTGGAAGAGCAGGTGGGGCCTTTCGACGTTATCTTCATCGATGCGGATAAAGAACCGTACGCAGCATACTTGCAATGGTCGCTGAAGCTGTCTGCCCCGGGTACCCTGATCATTGTTGACAACGTGGTTCGCGAAGGCGCTATACTCAACGAAAAGAGCGAAGATCCGGAACTGAAGGGGGTGCAAAAATTCATCAGGCTGTTGAGCGAAACGCCTGGTATTACTGCAACCATCACACAAACAGTGGGCAGCAAATACCACGATGGTATAGCGCTGGCTGTGGTCAATTAAATGCGGCAACTGTGAGTTCGCCTTTGTTTCTCACAAAGTATTAAATCAATATCTGCCAGAGGTATCTTTGCCCCCAGTCGCCCCATCTTTTAAGACTTTCCATAACGGTTTTTTCCATACCGGCTGTAGTGGTGGTTTTTCGTCCCTTTTTGGGCGCTGTTATAGAGGTTTCCTTCACCGCTTCTATCTCTAACTTCGTAGCATACCAGTTGGTATGCAATCGTGGAATAACTATGCCGAGGATCATGCCGGGTAACCCGTTGAACGATTCCGGGCCGCCGGGGGCTACGATTTCATCGGTGTAAAAAGCCACCACAAAAACGGAGTCCATAATGATGGTGGTGGCTCTTCTGCAATCGAATCCCGCAATTTTACGGGTATCGTTGGTGATACGCCATTTGTAATTTTTGAGGCTGTCCTGTATCAGAAAAGCTTCTTCAAAAACCTGCTTGTAGGTGACGCCCTGGCCGGTAGCGAAATCCGAAAATACAATATTAGACGAGGCCGGTGCATCACTCATGAACGGGCTTCGTTTTTGCTGTACTTCTCTGCCCGGTTCGTACAGCGCTTTTTCATTGGCAAAACTCAGGTTGAAATAGGTGGTCTGGTATTCAGGGATGTTTTTTTTGATTTCGGTAGCCCAAACATCATCCCCCAACTGTTTGTGCACGTTTATAGTTTTTTCGTACTCAATTTTTCCTTTGAGAATAAACTGTGCCTGTGTGGTACAAAAGGCAGCAACGGCAAGGAATATCAGCAAATACTTTTTCATACGTGCATTTTTAAGGGTTGGGTATTTGTGCGGCACTTTTGGTGAAGTTCCAGGTAAAGCTCAGTAACCAAAATCTTCTAAGGGTAAGATTAGTGGTTTCGGAAATAAAGTTGCTCGAAATATTTCTGTTGAATCCAATGTTCTGGTTCAGGATATCATTCACCCCGAATTTGAGTAAACAGGTTTCTTTAAACAACCTTTTTCCTATAGAAGCATTCCAGATAATGGCATTCCGGTTCTGATCGAATACGCTGGTTTGCTGGCGGAAGTTGAGGTTGCCATCGGTATTGATTTCCATTTTAAACGGCAGCGACTTGTAGAGATCGAACCGCAGGGTATATAACCAGTAGTTGGTTTTGATATCCTGGTTAACAGAAGAAACAGAGGTGTTGTAATTGATACTGCCTTGGAGGTTGGCTGATCCTTTGTCCTGCACATAATACGATATGCCGGGGCTGATGCCATAGCTGTTGTTATACGTGGTATTCCGATCGTCGTTGATGAAGTTGATCATTCTGCCGCCAGACGCGTTGGCGTTCAGGCTCAGTCTGATGTTGCTGGGCGACAGTTTGAAATGATATCCGATATAGCTCCAGTAGTTATATACACCGTTGGCATTTACCGATTGGTAGGTTCTTTTTCCCGAAGATTCCACCGTGTTGGCCGTGGTAATGGCATTGTCCATGAACGTGAAACTGGCATTGGCCCAAAGTCCTCTTTCTGTTAACACCTTATAGTCGTTAAAGAACATTGAAAAGCTGTGGTTGAACGACTGGTCAAGGTTGGGGTTACCCATAAAAATATTCAGCGGATCCTCGTTTTCGGGGATCGGTTGTATTTGCTGTAGGGTGGGCTGTTGTGTTCTGCCGTTGTAATTGAAGTTTAGCCTGGTTTGTGGCTTAAAGTTATAGCCAAAGCTTGCCCGGGGGAAAAGATTGGTTCTGCTATAGCTGAAGGAGGAATCTTTTCTGTTGTCTGTCTGTTCAAACGCCTGGTAGGCTATGTCACTCCCGAATGCAATATTGTATTTCTTTTTGGCAATCCGGTAGGCCAGGCCACCCACGTACGTATTGATTAAAAAGTTATAGTCGTTGGTGAGCAATTCATTGAGGGCGTCGTACTTGCCGTTCATATAGTCGTAGGTAACCCTGTCGGCGCTGGTGGTGGTATTGGAATAGCCGTAATTCAGCTCAATATAATTGTCTTTGCTCACGGGTTCTGTATAGGTCAGCTTTCCATTGAACGAGAAGAACCGGCTATGGTTGTCTTTCTGCTGGTTGATTGTATCCCTTATGGAAACATTTCCGTCAGGTCCGAAGTAATTGATAACAGAGCCCAGATAACCATCCGATTCGGTATTGTTGTACTTCTGCTCCACACGGGCAGACAGCGTTCTTCCCTGTTTTTTAAAACGTTTACGCCATAAAATACTGGCGTTTAAAGACGACTCCTCTGACTGTGCCGTGGTGTTCCGGTTATTGTTGTTTACAAAATTGCCTTCCTCGTTGATGGCCTCCGAGTAAATGCCGGCAGCAGATTGCGACCGCCCCTGGTAGCCATTGAACAACACCTTCAGCGAAGAACTTGAGTCGATCTGCCACTCATATTTTCCACTAACGCTGTTCCGTATACGCTGGTTAAAATTGGTATTCTGATTGTTCATGTAATACACGGTATCGGGCAGTATGTATTGCGACTTTGTTTCGCTTCGCCCGTTTACATTCAGTTTTTTGTAGGTGTAGCTGCTATTGAAGTTTTGCTTATCCTGGTTCCATTTATTCGAAAAGTGCGCGCCGGCAGTCCACATGGTAGGGAGCCCGTTGCCATTGAACTCAAAATTATCGCTCGTTCCGAAACTATAAAAAAAGCCGCTGTTCTCATCGTATTCAAAATTATCTTCCGTTGCCGCATATTTCCGCGCATCGTCCCAGTTGAGCCGGGTTTGCCCGGTATTAGACATGATACCGTAGCCCGACAGTTTTTTCTTGCCCTTGAAATAGTTGATCATGGCTTCATTGCTGAATTTGTCTTTCAGCCCGCCACCCACAGCAACTTTTCCAAAATACCCGTTTTTCTTATCCTCCTTGAGGGTGAGGTTGAGTGTTTTGGTTTTTTCCCCGTCATCTATACCGGTAAATGCAGCCTGGTCGCTCTTTTTGTCAAATACCTGCACCTTGTCCACCGCATCCGCCCGTATATTTCGCGTAGCCACCGTGGGATCGTCGCTGAAAAACTCTTCTCCGTCTACCAGTACTTTTTGTATCTCCTGACCCTGCGCTACAATTTTACCGTCTTTGTCAACCTGTATGCCAGGCAACGCCCTCAGCAACTCCTCTGCACTGGCATTGGCGCGTACTTTAAAGCTGTCGGCATTGTATTCCAGCGTATCGCCTTTCATCCGCATGGCCATGTTTTGCCGTATCACTATCTCATCCAGCAATACGCTTTTATTGATGAGATTGATTCCGCCAAGGTCCATCGTTTCATCCGATTGTACTATCAGTACATCTACATAATCTGCAAACCGGGGGTAAGATACCATGAACAATACGTTACCTGGGTCCACATCTTTGAATATGAATTTTCCGGCTGCATCTGTTCGGGTAAAACGTATCAGGGTAGAGTCGTCGGTATTCAGCAGCGATACTACGGCATACTGCAATTTTTTCTGGTTGGCAGTATCGTTTACCGAGCCGGTAATAGTGCTTTTCTGGCTGTAGGCACTTGCTGCAAGCAGCAGCATCGGCAATAGCAGCGCTGAGAGTTTTGGTGTAGGCATTATTGAGGAATAGGTGGAAAGATTAGTTAAAAATCAAACAATATATCTTAAATTGAATTTTTGTTTATATAATCTTATGTTAATCTATTATTAGGTGTATCGTTGTACCGCACAATTAATAATGGTTTAGCAGGCGATTATGGTTCACCGTTTGTATTGCTTTATTAACAGGATGAAGGTTTAAATATCCGTACATTATTAGCCAACATTAAAAAACTAATGTGGCGATTGTAAACTAAATGTGATGAATAACGAGAAGAATGGGATGAAAGGCAAACGCTATGAGGATATTCATTTTGTGGATAGTACACATACCGTATGGAATTACTCTCTTTTTGAGGAAGAAGATGTCCGAAATTTTCAGCAGGGTACGCATTACCGGCTGTACGAATTGTTTGGCGCCCGCCCGCTGACGGTGCTGGATACCGCCGGTTATTATTTTGCCGTATGGGCGCCCAATGCTACCTATATATCTGTTACCGGCAATTTCAACAACTGGAGTAAGGATGCGCACCCTTTGTTTGTAAGGCAGGATCATTCGGGAATATGGGAAGGGTTTATACCTCATCTTCAAAAGGGAGAGGTGTACAAATACCACATCCATGGTTTTGGGGGACGCAAGATGGATAAAGGCGATCCCTTTGCCTGGTTTTGGGAAAAAAGGCCGCTTACCGCATCTATTACCTGGGATCTGACGTTTTGGTGGAATGATGCACACTGGATGAGCAGCCGAAAAACACACAATAGTCTCGATGCTCCCTGGAGTGTGTATGAAGTGCACCTGGCGAGCTGGATGCGCCCAGACAAACACGATGAAGAACGTTACAGCAGTTACGACGATATTAAGGCCCGGCTCGTACCCTATGTGAAAGAGATGGGGTTTACACATGTGGAATTTATGCCCGTTATGGAGCATCCGTTCGACGGTTCCTGGGGGTACCAGGGTACGGGATATTACGCCCCTACTTCTCGTTTTGGAGATCCGCAGGGGTTCATGTCGCTGATTGACGTATTGCACCAGGAAGGGATAGGGGTTATTCTGGATTGGGTGCCCTCTCATTTTCCGTACGATGCGCATGGGTTGTTTATGTTCGACGGAACGCATACCTATGAATACGCAGATATGCGAAAAGGGTTTCATCCGGACTGGAACAGCTATATTTTCAATTATAAAAGGGGAGAAGTCAAATCTTTCCTCATCAGCAATGCCTGCTACTGGTTCGACCAATACCATATCGATGGCATAAGGGTAGATGCTGTAAGTTCTATGCTCAAACTGAATTATTCCCGGACTACCGGTCAATGGGAGCCGAATGAATACGGCGGCGACGGCAATCTGGAAGCCATTGCCTTTATCAAAGACCTGAACGAAACTATTTTCCGCGATTTTCCCGATGTGCAGACCATCGCAGAAGAAGCCACAGATTGGCCCGGTGTAAGCCGGCCCACTTTTAAAGATGGATTGGGGTTTGGCATGAAATGGATGATGGGCTGGATGCACGATACCCTGGATTATTTCAAGCTGAACCCGATGTATCGCAGGTTTCACCAGGATAAGTTTACGTTCAGCATGATGTATTATTACGACGAAAATTTTATGTTACCGCTCAGCCACGATGAAGTAGTACACGGAAAAAGCCCCATGATCTACAAAATGCCGGGCGATGAATGGCAGCAATTCTCCAACCTGCGGCTCCTATATAGTTACATGTTTACACACCCCGGGGGTAAATTGCTGTTTATGGGTAATGAGTTCGGCCAGACTTCGGAATGGAATTACCAGTCGGAACTGGATTGGCATTTGTTGCAGTACGATGCCCATGCTGGATTGAAAAATTGTGTGCGGGACCTCAATAAGCTGCTAAGAAGTGAACCCGCCCTGTACCAATATCAGTTCGATATAACCGGTTTTGAATGGGCAGACCTTAGCCGACGCGAAGAATCGGTGGTGGCCTACCGCCGCAAGGGGAAAAAACCGGAAGAGGATGTGCTGGTAGTGTTGAATATGACGCCCCTGGTGCATCGCGACTGGAAACTATATGTGCGGGGCAAATCCGTATGGAAAGAGATATTCAATAGCGATAGCAAAGCCTATTGGGGTACCGGAGATGTATTCAACCCGGATGTTCGCAGCGTAAAAAATGGCGGGGAAGAAGACGATTTTTACGAAATAAACCTGCATCTGCCCCCGCTTGCTGCCATAGTGTTAAAATAGTTGTAAGTATAACAACCGACCGCCCTCCCCGGGCAAAATATTTTTATTTTGCAGTATGTTCGCAGCACGTACCCCACTATCCGGGTTCATTGATGGTACGCGGGCAGATTAAGCGCATGCTCAGTTTAAGAAGTCCTTTGCAGTTGACTGATATTGTGGCACGCGCTTTGTTTTAGCAACGAAGTAGTTTTTACCGCAGCCAATATCTCCTGAAAAACAGTTCTGGTGTACCCGATAAGCTAGTAAGTTATATAGTTTTACGTTTTATTGCGCAGGCATTGCCTGTTAGATATATGAATCATCACTTTAAAAAACAAACATTATGAAAACAGATTCCAAAGTTGTATTGGGTTTTTTGGCAGGTGCTGCCATGGGTGCTATTGCAGGTATTTTATTCGCTCCGGATAAAGGTTCGGAAACCAGAAAAAAGATCGCCCAAAATACCAACGACCTGGGTGACAATCTGAAGGATTCGTTCAACGAATTCATAGATACTGTAAAAGATAAGTATCGCAAAGCAAAACACGAGGCAGAAGAGGCTGTAGATAAAGGGGCAGAAAAGTTAAGCTCGCTGAACAAGCAGTTAAAAAATACGGAAGCCTGATCTGTTTTAATATAATCCGATACCAGTAGACTTCCGTTTCGGTTACATGTTGTGCCGGTTCGGGAGTTTATTGGACGGTATTATTTGTGTTATTTACTCATACCAAAAAATCGTTCATGATCACAGAAAATGTAGATGCCTTGCTCAAAGATGCCGGACGCTATGTGGAAGTAAAAACTGAGTTGTTCAGGTTAAAAGCTTCTGATAAAGCTGCGGATACGGGCTCCACCATTGTAGCCACACTGGTAGTGGGTATGGTGTTGTTGATGGCATTACTGTTAATCAGCGCCGGTTTGGCATTTTGGGTGGGAAAGCTGCTGGGAGAAGTGTTTTACGGTTTTTTTATCGTTGGTGGCGTATATTTATTGGCGGCTGTCATTCTTTATGCTTTCAAAGACAGTATCCTTCGTACACCCTTGTATAATTCCATCATTAATAAGTTGACCCGATGAATAATTCTACACCGTCTCAGAATATCAAAACCCGCATTGCAGAACTGGAGGCCGAATCCAGCCGGCTCGAAAATGAGATGAAAGACCGGCTTGACCATTTGTATGAAGGTATCAAGCCTGCGAATGCTTTAAAAGCTGCTTTCAAACAGGTGACTTCCACACCTGGCATGGGAACAGACTTTCTCAATGTGGCAGTGAATCTTGTATCCGGTTACCTGGGAACGCGTTTTCTGTGGGGTGCTAAAAACGGTGTTTTAAAGCGCGTGGCAGGGGCTGCCTTGCAAATGGGCGCCGGTAATAGCATTGTTAAAAATGCCGGTGTCTGGAAGCGGTTTGCCAGCAATTTATTTAAGAAAGATAAACAGGAAAGGCCGGAAACTATTCCGTTCGAACCGGTAGCGGACAAGCACGAGCAGGCTTACCGGTAAGCAGTAGAATCGATGTTGCCGCGTATGGTTCCGCGTAGCCGACGCCAGAAAGTTTCGCGTTTTTTCAGCGGAACAAAGTCCGTTTTCCTCAGTTTTTCGTAGTCTATCATCGGGTTGGTCATTTTCGGCTCCAGTACGCGCATGGTATCTAATACCATTGGTATGATAACAATGTTTTTGCTCACTCTTTTTCGCGTATAACCTCGAAGCATACGGCTTTGAAAAGGGTCGGAAGCTAGGGCTATTTTTTCAAACCCTTTTTGAATCGCGAGCCGGTAGCCGTAATAAACGTTTTCAGTGCTGTGTTCGGCTCTGTTTTCAACGAATAGATGATCATCAGGTATGCCCAGCGCCTTGGCATAGAGTGCCATGATTTCGGCCTCGGGGTAGGGCGTATGTACGGCAGCTCCGGAAAACATAATACGGCGGGTGATCCCCCTGTCGTACAGGTATTTGGCCCAGTATACGCGCCCTTTCATAATTCGATTCCATTCACCATTCTCGAAAGGGTATCCCGGCACTATAATGATGTCGAAAGGAGCGGCCGCCTCCGCTTGCTGCAACAATTTTCCTGCAGTCTTTCCCGAGAAACTGCAGGATGCAGTTATTGCGGCGGCCGTTAATAACATTGTGTTGCGGATACACTTTGTTAAAGAAAAAGCGCCGCAGCCCGGTGCCTGTAACGAATCTCTTCTTGATATCATCCAACTCTATTTCTCGGAGTTTTTCACTATTAAAACCTGCGTTCGGGACAAAGACATATGCTGTTGTTTTACTTAAAAAACATAACAAACTCCTTTTTCGAGAAAGAAGAGAAATCGTCCAACGTATTGTAGCACATCGGGCGATTACCCGCCTGCGGCGGGGATAAATCAGGAGATCTGCACCCGAATGCAGGTTAATAAAAAGGCTGTTCTGGCGATTTGAACAGCCTTACCATTTCGTTGATCTATATTAGTGCATTGGGAGGTTGCGGCTAGCCGAAAAGGCCAGCTTCGTTTTCATTATTCTCATCATCAGATCGCAGATCATCCACCACAGCTTCGTTAGCGGGCGCAACAATCGTTTCATCTGTTAGTTCATCTACACGTTGCTCTTCAGGAAGTACCGGTAAGGTGGGGGCTTTTACAGCTGGTTTCCGGGAGACAGCCTTTTTCTGTGCAGCCTTTTTGGGAGCCGCTTTTTTCGGCGCTGTTTTCTTCGTGGCTGCTTTTTTCGTAGCTGCTTTTTTCACGGCTTTTTTGGGAGCTGTTTTTGGGGCCGCCTTTTTGGGGGCTGTTTTTTTTGCAGCTTTTTTAGGCGTAGCTTTTTTGGCTGCTTTCTTAGGAGCCGCTTTTTTCACTACTTTCTTTGCCACCTTTTTGGGGGCTGCTTTTTTGGGAGCCGCTTTCTTAGCTACTTTCTTCGCGGCTTTTTTGGGCGCAGCCTTTTTTGCCGCTTTTTTAGGCGCTGCTTTTTTTGCGGTGGTTTTCTTTACCATCTTTTTAGATGCCGTTTTCTTAGCAGCCTTTTTGGGTGCAGCCTTCTTTGCATTTTTTGATTTTGCCTTGGCCATGATGTTGAAATTAATGTGTTTGTAGTAGAGATGAAATAATGCAGAAAATTAGGTAATAAAATTAAGCAATTATAAAGTTAGTATTTAGTTTTTTTACCAACAATAGCTGTATTCCCTTACTGATTTTTATTTTTCGGTATAAACATTTATCAGGCTTTCACCAACCATATGCCCAGCCCCACAGCCAGCAGTCCTCCCAAAATACTTGCTGCCATGTATACCCAGGCTGTTGTACCATTGCCGGATTGGAAGAGTTGAATGTTTTCTGCTGCAAAAGCGGAAAAAGTAGTATAGCCGCCACAAAAACCAGTGGCAAATAGCAGTTTTATGTGGGCGGGTATTCCGGGAACCCGTTGAAAAATACCCAATAGCAGTCCAATCAGCAAACAACCTGAAATGTTGATAAGAAAAGTGGCGAAGGGAAACCTAGGTGTCCATGTTCTTGACAAAGATATGGTTACAAGATACCTTATAATGCTCCCAAAGCCGCCTCCGATCCCTACGGCAATAATATCCCTGATCATTTTGCTTATTTACGCCGTAATAATTAAAACCGTTTTACCGTCCAGCCTTTCCTATAGGTCCGCTTCAGAAATTGGTTGGCGGCCGGGTAGTTGGAAAACCGCATTTTATCGGCTTCCCATTTCAGTAGTGTACCGGGTACCCTTATGGCGACTGTACCCAACAATATTGCCTCTGTCATAGGTCCGGTTTGAGAAAACCCCGACTCGTTTTTTACTCTTTTCAAACAGGCATCAGCAAAATGATGGTAATGATTGCGATTGTCGAGCTCGGGTACGGGGTAACGGGAGAACTTATCTTCCGGTAACAGTACCGGCATGCCGCCATGCGGAATCAGCAAGGCTCCTTCCGTACCAATCAGCATGGCGCATTCTTCGGGGTAATCGCCATTGTACAGTGCCCGTATCTCTTCCGGCGGATAGAAGGCGCCATCGAACCATTCCAGTATCAGGGTATCGCTTTCTGTGTATTCATTGCCGGGAAATATCCAGGTGATGTGATCGCCTTGTGGCCAGGTGTCTTTGAAGCGTTGTTCATCGTTTTTCCAGCTTTCCTGCACTTCTGCCATTAGCGAGAGGGGGGCTTTCAGGTTCAGGCCTTTCCATACGGCATCAAAAATATGACACCCGATATCTCCCGACCACCCGGTACCAAAATCCTGCCAGGAACGCCAGAGCGTGGGGTGGTATATGTTGGGGGCGAAAGTACGCTCGGGCGCGGTTCCCAGCCAAAGGTCCCAGTTGAGTGAATCCGGAGGCATTGTAGCGTCGGCCGGGCGGGGACCGGGCAACCGGTAATTTTCCACAGCACCCTTTCGGTTGGAGCACAGGTAAGCGTGGCGGATTTTACCGATGGCTTGTTGCTTCAGCCAGTGAACGGCCGTACGGTCTCCCTTACCGGAGGCTATCTGCGTGCCTAGCTGGGTAACTACTCCCTTTTTTACCGATTCTCTGGTCAATGCTCTTACTTCTGCCACATCGTGACACATCGGCTTCTGGCAGTATACATGCAGTCCGGCGCGAATGGCATTGATGGCTATAATAAAATGATTATGGTCGGGAACGGTAACGTTTACGGAATCGATATTGTTTTTTTCCTTCTTCAGTAATTCCCGCCAATCTGTATACAGGCGCGCCTGAGGAAAAGCTTCAGCAGCCTTTTTCAGGTGCATCGAATCCACATCACAGAGGGCAACGATTTGTACGTCGGGGTGTTGCGCAAACTGTTGCAGGTCGTGCCAGCCCATACCTCCTACGCCTATACAGGCATGTCGGAGCACGGAAGAACGGCCAGCCCGTACCTCTGCTCCGGCAACTAAAGACGTTGTGGCCAGGGTGGCGGCAGCGGCAGCAACAAAATTTCTCCGGGTAATAAAACGTTCATTCATGGCAATCAATTGAGCAAATGAAAGTAAGACGAATTGCATTATCCGGGAAATGTCTTTCCCTGTTTTTCCACTATCTTCAAAAAATATATGGGTCAGATTATGGTGCTTCCTATATCCACAAACTAACAACATAATAAGATTCTGTAAAATGACGTCGATCATTCTTGAACAGCCAATATTATTGGAGCTGACAAGAATTCAGCAGCTTAAGCTTAATACATCGAATCCTTCCGGTCAGGTACACTCATCTACCAGGTAGAGAATGGATTCGTAGCTTTTTCCGGTAGCTTCGGCGATGGCCATTTCGCAGGTTTTGGTAGAGGAATAATAGCCGTCGGCACAGGTGCTTCTTACTTCAGCAGCTTCTGCTTCGGTAGCTGAACGGGTGAGTTCGGGGAAGAGGAAACCCCTGTCGCCTGCCATACCGCAACAGTTGGCATGGAGGGGAACGGTTACTTTATCGGAAAACCGGGCGGCAACGTTCCGGAATTTAAATTCGATATGCATTTTATGCAGGGCACATACGGGATGAAGTACAACCTCCTGTTTTTTACTTGATGATTGTATACGGGGCAGTACCATATCGTTGAGGTAGTCTACGCTGTCGAGGATACGAAGCCGGTCAAATTTTTCCTGTAATTCCGGCGGCAACACAGGCCGCATGTTTTGCAGGGTATAGGTACAGGAGCTTACATCTGTTACCACGGGATAGGTGCCATCTTCGCTCAGTTCCCACAATTGCCGCATAATTTTTTCGGCGGTAAATTTATAAGCGGGTCCGAATCCTTTGGAGGAAAATATCTGACCGCAACAGGAGCCCGTCATATTCCGCGCGGTTATTACCTGTATACCGGCCTTTCCTGAAACGCTCAGGAAGGTATCCAGCAGCGCTTTCTGCTTACCGGGAGCGGTACCCATTAATCGGGAGATGCAGGCGGAAAAGTATACAATCGTGTTTTCGGGTTGCCGGGCGGAGAGGGAAACAGGCCCGGGTATTTTTACCTGTGGCGGCTTAGCCAGATGCGCACTCCACAGCGGGAAGGCCGGCAGCATTGATCGTATGGCCTTCGTGAGCCTGTACATGGTTTTTGCGCCTGCAATATTGTTGATGGCAATGCCTGTATGGATACCAGCACGGGCGGCTTTTTCCACCCATCCGAAATTTTTGGCAACCAGCATCGCCAGGCGATTGGCGGGGCCGGAATGATTTTCCCGTCGTAATCTTTTCACCAGGTCGCCGGTGTTGATGTCTACGGGACAGGCCGTAGCGCACATGCCATCTACCGCACAGGTATCCAGTCCATCGTATTGATACTGTTGCAGCAATGTATTGTAGTCGGCTTTCCGGCCATTTTGCTCCATTTGTACCAGCGCCCTGCGAACCACTATTCTACGCCTGGGCGTAAGGGTTATATTTCTGCTGGGGCATACGGGTTCGCAAAACCCGCATTCAATGCACTTATCTACCTCCGACTCTACGGGTGGCAGGGGTTTCAGGTGGCGGATATGTGCTTTTTTATCGTCGTTAATGATCACACCGGGGTTCAGCAGTCCCATAGGGTCGGCCGCCTGTTTAAGACGCTTCATAATGGCATAGGCTTCGCTGCCCCATTCCGTTTCTACAAAAGGCGACATGTTTCGTCCGGTTCCGTGTTCGGCTTTGAGCGTTCCCTGGTATTTTTTCACCACCAGTTCTACCACATCCCGGAGAAACCGGTCGTAGCGATCTACTTCTGCAGCGCTGTCAAAAGCCTGGGTAACTACAAAATGGATATTTCCGTCTTTGGCATGTCCGAATATGATGGCATTGTGGTAGGCATATTGGCGGAAAAGTTTTTGCAGATCAAGGATGGCGGGGCCGAGTGAAGGCAGTGGAAAGGCAATATCTTCCAGTATAACGGTGGTGCCGCTTTTCCTTACAGCTCCAACAGCAGGGAACATGCCCTTGCGCACTTTCCATAAAAAATCGCGCTGCTTCGGATCCTGTGTAAAGGCCGGGGGCTTGATGAGCGTAAAAGCACGGCATGAGGAAAGAAAATGATCTACCCTGGTATACAGCTTTTCTTCGGTTTCTTCCTGGAACTCTATCAACAGAGCAGCGGCTTCCGGCGACAGGGTTTTCACAAACGGATCTATGCCCGGCATGTTTTCTACAGCCCTGAGTGAAGCCCTGTCCATTAATTCCACCATTTCTGCACCCGCGGCAATCAGGGGCTCAATGGTACTGCAAGCCGAAAAAATGTCCGGGAAATACAGTAAAGCGGTGGATTTATGGGGAAGGTCCGGAATGGTGTGCATGGTGGCTTCGGCTATAAAAGCCAGGGTACCTTCGGCGCCCACCAGCAGGTGCGCAAATATATCCAGGGGGTGTTCATAATCCACAAAGGCGTTGATGGAATACCCCACGGTGTTTTTTGTGCGGTATTTATGCCTGATCTTTTCAAGCAGCAATGGGTTGCCCAATATTTCTTCCCTCGTTTTTTCGAGTACACCGTAAAGTTCAGGGCATGCTGATTGAAACCGCTCATAATCGGATGCAATGGCTGTATCAAATGTTTTTCCGTCCGGCAGTATAAAGCGTATATGTTGTACCGTATGGTACGAGTTGTACCGTACACCGCAGCACATACCGCTGGCATTGTTAGAGAGTATGCCTCCCATCATAGCCGTGCCGATGCTGGACGGATCGGGACCGATTTTACTGCTCCATTTTCGCAATATGGCATTCACCATGGCGCCGGTGATACCAGGCTGAACCGCTACCTGTTTACCAGCGGATTGTACATTGATGTTTCCCCAGTGCTGGCTGAGGTCTACCAGTATACCGTCTGTAATAGACTGGCCGGACAGACTGCTGCCTCCGGTGCGAAATACCATGGGTACATGGGTTTGCTGCGATATGTGGAACAGCGCCACTATTTCATGCTCCGTGGCGGGTTGTACCACCACCCGCGGGATCAATTGGTAAAATCCGGCGTCTGAGGCATAGGATAAACGGTCTATCAGCCTGCTTTTGATTCTGTCTTCGGGAAATACTTCCTTTAATTTTTGCAACAATTCCATACCAGCCCGTAAAATTAGTGCATTTGCCTTAGCGGAGCGTATTTGTATTTACCGGGTGTATGCCCGGTCTTCGTTTTGTGCAGGTTTTCCGATCGATGATCCATTGTTGAACATGATGGAGAGGTTTGTTGGAGAGCCGATTTATATCCGGGAGAGTATGTGTCCATAAATCAGAATGGCTATGACTGGAGAACTGATAGCCTTACTGCAATGATGATAAATATTGCGTACTGGTTGAATAAAAGGGGGAGAAGGGGCAAGGGGGGATTGTTTAAGGCTTTGATATTGGACCTGCTATTTTAATTTTATGTTGAACTTTGGTGTAAAATTCAACCCCTAGTGTTGTTGGATAATATTTGGATATTATCCCGCTTTTTCTCCTTACAAGACCCACTGAGGTAAATAAAGGTATGCATTTTAAAAAAATCACCTTTGCCGGAGTCTCTTTTGTATCAGAAATTCCTAAAGTAAGACTTTCGTAGGTCCACATAAATACATCAAAAGCATTTGTCTTTGCTGAGTTATCACCATATGCATTAAATTCATGTAACCTTAAATTATAGATTAAGTCATCCAATACATATTCGCCAACCATTGCTTTCTTTTTAACTTCAGCATTTGTGTCGACTGGCTGAACTGTAATTTTTCTATTTTGTCTGCTTTTTCTTATCATGTTAAACAAAAGGTGAATACAAAACTGAAGAGTTATAATAATTAACACGATATAGAGAGGCACGGGATAAAAAAAAGTAGTTTTAAAAATTTCGATAAATGGAGTGTCTGTAAGGAAAGATTTAATCGCTGAATATATAGCAGTAATTATAAAAAGTATAATCCCAGCAATTACTGCACTCCCGACTTGGTCTTTCCATATAACTCTCACGAACTGTAGAATGTATTCTTTTAATTTCATCTCCGATTATTAGAGTGTCGAATGTAAAAATAAAATAATTTAATTCGTACTTATTTTTTCATCAAACCTAGGTAATCCAATAGATAGTCATCTTTCGAGTTGTATTTTTATTAGGAGGGCGCCGGGATCGAACACCATCGGATGGGTCTCTACCCGCGTGTGAAAATTCATATGCATAGCTATGGCAGTGCAAACGCCAGGTAGGCATCGCCGGAACGTGTGTTGAGTTTTCCGCCACCGCATGCAATCACCAGGTATTGTTTGCCATTGCGCATGTATACTGAAGGCGTTGCATAACCGGCGAATGGCAACTGGTATTCCCATAACAGGGTACCATCCCGTTTATTGAAAGCCCGGATTTTTTCGTCTCTGCTAGCGGCAATGAACACCAGACCGCCTGCGGTAACCACGGGGCCGCCGTAGTTTTCTGTTCCGGTAGGCGGTATTCCTTTTTCCGTAAGTTCCTTAAATTCTCCCAAGGGTACCTTCCACTCGTACTCGCCGGTGTTGAGGTTCAGTGCATTTAAAGTACCCCATGGCGGCTTTACGGCAGGGTATCCCTCGCTGGTTTCAAATTTATGGTAACCCGTAAAGCTATAGGGAAGCGTAAGGTATTCGTTGATGGGTTTTTCAGGTGGCTGGAAAGTCCGGGTGGTTCCTTCCGTTTGTTCCAGTACAAACAGCGCGACGGCATTTCTTTCCTCATTTGTAAGGTATTGGAAGCCGGGCATCATTCGTCTGCCAATGCGCAGCAGGGTATCGAATTGCAGCGATGTGTATTTTTCATTTACAGCGGTTAGCGGGGGAAAATTACCGGCGCCTTTTCTGTCTGGCCCGTGGCAGTTCATACAATGGTTCATGTAGAGCCTTTTACCAGCTTCGAAATAAGTTTCCCGTTGCGCGGGCTTTTTAGGCGCATCTACCATGGTAAGCACCCAGGGCATTTCATTGGCGTTTATGTAGAGAATACCGGTAGCAGGGTCAAAAGCCGGGCCACCCCATTCTGCCCCGCCATCGAAGCCGGGGAAGATCACGGTGCCCTCCCTGGAAGGCGGCTGAAACATATGACCGTTGCGGTACAAAGCCAGCTTCCGCCGGATATCTTCGTGGCTGGAATCAGGCACCAGGTCATTGATGTCTTCTTCCCGGAAAATCTGCCTGACGAAGGGCGCGGGCGATACCGGAAAGGGTTGAGTGGGAGAGAGTGCTTCGCCGGTGAGTGGACTATCCTCCGGAACCGGCCGTTCTTCAATGGGGTATACCGGTTCACCGGTCACCCTGTCGAATACATATACAAAACCCTGTTTGGTAGGCTGGGCTACGGCATCGATTGTTTTTCCATTTTTACGCAGGGTTACCAGTGCCGGTGGTGTGGGTACATCCCGGTCCCATACATCGTGGTGTACAAACTGAAAATGCCAGATGCGTTGGCCGGTAGCTGCGTTGAGCGCAATCAGGCAGTTTGCAAAAAGATTGTCGCCCTTTCTTTTGCCTCCGTAAAAATCAAAAGAGGCAGAGCCGGTGGGTACGTAGAGAATACCCCGTTGTTCATCCAGGCTGAAACCCGACCAGTTGTTGGCGCCACCTATATACCGGTAGGCAGCAGTATCCTGCCAGGTTTCATATCCGGGTTGTCCAGGCTGGGGTATGGTATGAAATATCCACTTTCTTGTACCTGTCTTCACATCAAAAGCCCTGATGTGTCCGGGCGCTGCGTGCTGGTCTTCGCTTACCCGTCCACCAATGATGTAGAGATCTTTGTAGATGATCCCTGGCGAGGTGGGCGCAATATGCAGGTGGTGTACATCATCCCGGTCCAGCTCGTGGTGCAGGTCAAATCCGCCCTGCTCCCCGAAGTCGGAAATCAGTTGGCCGGTAAGTGCATTTACCGCGTATACAATCGAACCGGCGGTAAAAAGTATCCGTTTGTCGTTCCCCTCTTCCCAGTAGGTAACACCGCGGCTGATGTTCACAGCCGGGCCATGCCAGTAGGGGTTATCCATAGGGTCGTGTGGGTTGAATACCCATTTTTCTTCGCCGGTGGCAGCATCCAGCGCAAATAATTTCAGTTGCGGACTGGTGGCATATAAAATGCCGTTAACCACAATCGGGTTGCATTGTATTTGTGTTCGGGTGGTATTGCTTGAGTCGCCGGTATGATAAGTCCAGGCGGGCTGCAATTGGTGTACGTTGGCGGTATCTATCTGCCGGAGTGGTGAATAGCGGATGTTTTCGTTTCCGCCACCGTATTGTCTCCATTCTGTATCACTTTGTTCTTCAGGCGAAAAACAGGATACAAGGCAGCACAGGGCAATTGGCAGGCCAATCCGTTGGGTGGTGGTATACATAGCGGAAAGTTATTCAAAAAAGAAAGATGATTGTTTTTTTGAGAGGTGAACCGCTTTCTTTAGCGGGCACCAATGCGCCAGGGTCGCGCGGGGCTTTCCGTACGTACAGCGAAGCCCCGGCGCGACCGCAATTGTTACGCTGTCCGTTGTTTTCAGAATACAGAATGCTATGCCCGCGCTGTCCGTCGTTTTTAACTACCGATATGCTATGTTCTTTCCCGCCTTTGGGCAGGCGACGTTTCTTTGCGGAGACGGTAGTCTCCGAAGAACATATAGCTTATGAAGTCGGAGACTTCGAAGAGCGGGAATTTTAAATATGTTACTGGTATCTGGAAGTGTTATTCCACCCAATGGGTGTACAACACCTGTGCAGTAGACTTCAGCAAGTCTACCCAGCGGCTGCTCGCTACGTATGCCGGGTAGCACCCATTGGTGATCACCACAAAGCCGAATTTTTCTTCCGGACTGAACACCATGTTGCTGTACAAACCGTAAGCCGAGCCTGTATGTCCAATCATTTTTTTTCCAGGAATATATTCGTCGGCGGTATGCAGGGCCAGTCCGTAACCACTTTTTTCATTCACCGGCGTCTGCATTTCGCGGGCGCTGGCTTCGCTGATGATGCGTTTGCCCGCGTATACGCCGTAGTTCATGTGCATGATCATACAGGTGGCCAGGTCTTTGGCAGCAATTTTTAAACCGCCGGTAGGCGAGAATACCGGGGCGCTATAGCCCATAACATAGTTGCTGATTTCTTCGCGGCGGGGATGGTAAGCGTTTTCCTGCGCTACAAACCTTGCCTGTACTGTATCGTAGTCGTATAGGGTGGTTAGTTTGTTGGCGTCCAGCGAGTCTACACAATAGCCGCCGTAGGCGCCCAGGGGGCGAAGTATATGGTTCACGATGTACTGATCGAATCGCTCGCCGCTGTATCGTTCTATGATGGCGCCCACCATGTTAAAGTTCAGGTTGCAGTAGCGATATGCTGTTCCCGGCGCATAAGTGCTGTAGCAGCCTGCGGCATTTTTTGCCTTCGCCGGGTTGATGACGTCCAGTGTGAAATAGCCTTCGCTGTCGTTGATACTGGACGTATGCGATAACAGCATTTTCAGCGTGATTGCCTGTTGCGGGAATCCCGGATTTCTTACCGTAAAGCCTATCAGGTCGCTTACATCGTCGTCTAGTGAAAGTTTGCCGGCTTCCACCAGTTGCATGATGGCGGTAGCGGAAAACGATTTAGATATGGAGGCGATGCGGAAAACATCTTCGTTTTTGAGCTTCTTTTTCTTTTCGATGCTCTTTTTGCCGAATGATTGGTGATACACTATTTCACCGTTCTTCACCACCGCCACCGACAATCCCACTGCCTGGTATTGCTTCATCAGCCGCTTTATTTCCGTTTTCGTCCGGCCTTTTTGTGCCAGTACTGTAACTGATAAAAGACAGGATAAGACAAACAAGGTCAGTGAGCGTGTAATATAAAGCATACGCAGATAGTTTTTGATGCAACAAATGTATGGCATATTTAAAAAACCGGTGATGTGTCAATAGTCCGTCCAATCCCATATTTTTGTGCCCTTTCTAATTTGCTGCAAACGGAACGATATTAATAAGAAAATACAAATAACAGGAACCTGCTGTATCTATGGCGGAAAGGTTTGGTTGAATGGCATTCCGGTTTTTTCGGCTGCATTGCCTGTTGCGGATCTGCTGGAGGCTGCTTACAAGCATTTTGCAGTAGATTATCCCAAATTTTACAAAATGGATCGCCTGGCACAATTGGGGTTTCTGGCAGCCGAACGGCTGGTAAGCGGCAGGCAGCTTTCCAATACTTACGGAACCGATCAGGTAGGGATTGTTTTCAGTAATGCCAGTGCCAGTCTGGACGCCGATCTGGATTATTCGGAAACGATGAAAAACATACCCAGCCCGGCGCAATTTGTATACACTTTGCCTAATATTGTGATCGGGGAAATAAGTATACGCCACGGTTTCAAAGGTGAGAACGCATTTTTTGTGTCAGAAATATTTGATCCTGAGTGGATGTGTTTTTTTGTACACGACCTTTTTGAGCGGCGGAAATTAAAAGCCTGTATCTGCGGATGGGTGGAGTTACTGGAAGAAAACTACAAAGCTGTATTGTATCTTGCAGAAATATCGACAGAGGGGAAGGACTGGAATCAAGAGAATATTAATAATATATATAAATTGACTGATGGAGAACTTAATGGCTGATTTAAAAAAGCAGATCATTGCACAGTTAAACCTGAAGGATTTACAACCGGAGGATATCGGAGACGATCAGCCTTTATTTGTAGAAGGATTGGGGCTGGATTCCATAGATGCCCTGGAACTGATTGTACTGCTGCAGCAGGAGTATCAAATCAAGCTGGCCAGTGCCGAAGAAGGACAAAGTGTGTTTCGTTCGGTGAGAACCATGGCGCAGTATATTACAGAGCGCCGGGCAAAAACTGCCTAAGCATTATTTATCCGCTACAATATGTTTAAGCCCGTATTCATTGCAGGTTCCGGTATTGTTTCCGCTATAGGAAGCAATGTAGCACAGCATATTGCTTCTTTCGAAACGGAATCGGCTGGTATCGGGCAGCACCGATACCTTCAAACAAGGCACGCACTGCCCGTGGCTGAGGTGATGCATAGCAATAGCGGGCTGGCAGCGCTGGCTGGTATGGCAGACGATTTGCCGCGTACGGCTTTATTGTCTGCCGTAGCTGCACAGGAGGCCTTGCGGGATGCGGGTTTGGAAGATATCTCCCGTTGGCGCACAGGTTTCGTTTCCGCCAACACCGTGGGTGGAATGGACAAAACAGAAGATTTTTATGCAGATTTTATGCAGGATGCTGCAAAAGGAAGGTTGCGTAATTTGGTGCACCATGAATGTGGCGCTGCCTCCGAGCTGGTGGCCGACCGGCTGGGCATCAGGAATTATGTAACGACCATCAGCACGGCTTGCTCTTCGTCTGCCAATGCTGTTTTTTTTGCGGCCCGGCTGATTCGTCAGAACTTTCTCGATATCGTGGTAGCCGGAGGCGTGGACGCCTTGACGCGGTTTACACTCAACGGGTTCAATACGCTCATGATCCTGGATAAACAACATTGTCAGCCTTTTGATGAACACAGAAGAGGGCTGAACCTTGGTGAAGGGGCGGGTTACCTGGTATTGGTATCAGATGCTGTGGCCGAATCTTTGGCGCGGGTACCTTTTTGTACCCTCTCGGGGTATAGCAACGCCAATGATGCCTATCATCAAACGGCTTCTTCCCCGGACGGCACCGGTTCGTATCTGGCTATGAGCGGAGCCCTGAACAAAGCAGGTTTGTTGCCCGGCGATATTGATTACATCAACCTCCATGGTACCGGTACGCAAAACAATGATATCGCCGAAGGAACGGCCATCGCAAAGCTGTTTGAAGGCCGCTATCCCCCGATGAGTTCCACCAAATCTTTTACCGGACATACCCTGGGCGCCAGCGGCGCGCTGGAAGCCGTGTTCTCGGTGTTGTCTATACAGCATGGTATGATATATCCCAACCTTCGCCTGGCAACACCCATGAAGGAATTGCCTTTTACCCCCGTAACGCGTTTTCAAAAGGGATGCGCCGTTCGTCATGTGCTGTCTAACTCCTTCGGGTTTGGCGGCAATTGTTCCTCATTGGTATTTTCGAAAGTGTAGTGTTATGTATATACGTGCAGCTTCCGCCATATCGCCCCAGTCTGGTTTTGAACAGTTGATGACTGCACCTGCGGTATATACCGGCAGTAAGCTTACCTGTGTGGAACCGGATTATACTGCCACAATAGACCCCAAAATGCTGCGTCGTATGAGTCGTATCATACGCATGGGCGTGACGGCGGCAAAGCACTGTCTGCAGGAAGCGGACATACAACAACCCGATGCGATCATTATGGGAACGGCTTACGGATGCCTGGCGGATACCGAGTCTTTTTTGCGGAGAATGGTAGAGTTTAAGGAAGAGTTGCTGAATCCCACCGCTTTCATACAGTCTACACACAATACTGTTGGCGCACAAATAGCCCTGATGCTGAAATGTCACAGCTATAACAATACCTATGTGCACAGGGGATTCTCCTTTGAAAGCGCTTTGCTCGATGCAATGAGCCTGCTGCTGGAAAGCGAAGCACAACATGTGCTCGTAGGGGGGGTAGACGAAATAACCGATACCAGTCACGCCCTGTTAAGCCGCTTTGGTTTGTACCGCGCTGACGGGTCAACGGAAACGCTGTACGAGCCATCCGGAAAAGGTACGATGAACGGAGAGGGGGCCTCTTTTCTGCTGCTCTCTAACCAGGCTTCGGGCCAGGATTGCGCCCGTTTGGTGGGAATGCATACTTTTTACAAACCGGCGGCGATGCGCGAAGTGGAAGAACAGGTTGTTTTATTCCTCAAAAACCATCATATTGCGCCTGCCAACATCGATTTGATGGTGTGTGGCGATAATGGTGATACCGCCAACGATTCAATTTACCAACAAGTGAGAGCTGCCATAAATGCTGAGATACCTTTTCTCCGGTTCAAGCGCTACTGCGGAGAATACCCCACTGCCGGCGCCTTTGCGCTCTGGCTATCTGCTCATATCCTGAAAACCGGTAGTTGCATTGCCGATTACGGTTCGCTGCATCAGCCACCCCGGACTATACTGGTGCATCACCATTCAAACAATACCCATCATTCACTTTTTCTGTTATCCGTATGCTAAACTTTAACACAATTACTGTTGCTTTCATAGTACTGTTGCTGGCCCTGATCGGTGTTTCTTTTTTCTTCCCTTTTCCTTACTATGTATTTGGAATACTGGTGCTAATGTATGCCATTGCCTTGTTTTACGGTAGTTACAACCTGCGTTCTAATTTTTACCTGAAAACAGTATCGTCGGCGCAAACAGAGCGTAAGCAGATAGCGATCAGTTTCGACGACGGCCCCAATCCCGCCTATACGCCGGATATACTGAACGTTTTGAAGGAGCACGATGTGAAAGCGGCATTTTTTTGCATAGGTAGAAGAGTGAAAGAAAATGAAGCGCTGGCACGTCGAGTGCACGAAGAAGGGCATATTATCGGCAATCATAGTTATTCGCACGATATGTGGTTCGATCTCTTTTCATCCCGAAAGATGACGGAAGACCTGGAGCTGATGCAGGATACCACCCTAAGGGTTGTAGGCGTAAAACCCAGGCTGTTTCGTCCACCCTATGGCGTAACCAATCCCAACCTCAAAAAAGCCATACAAAAATGCAATGTAGTGTCTGTAGGATGGAGCATCCGGTCTATGGATACGGTCGCAAAAGACGCGCGGAAGCTTTTCGAAAAAGTTACCGGTTCGTTAAAACCCGGTGCAGTGATTTTGTTTCACGATACCAGCGAACTCACGCTGGACATACTTTCCAGGTTTATTCAGCACGCAAGGGAGAAAGGGTATGAGATCGTGCGTTTGGACAAATTACTTAATTTAGAGCCTTATGCATAAGGTATGGCTGGCCGGCATCGTTTTGCTGACGTCGTTGTGCGCGAAGGCGCAGTACAAGGGGTACGGTACAATGAAGGATGAAGCTGTGTTTAGGGCGCAGTTTAAAGAAGCATCGCGCAAGATCAACACGATCCAAAGCGATTTTGTTCAGGAGAAAAACCTCAGTCTCCTGGATGACAAAATCACCTCCAGGGGAAAGTTCTGGTTCCGGAGGGAAAATGCGGTGCGCATGGAATATACCAGTCCGTTTCAATACCTGATGGTGGTGAACGGAACCGACGTGTACATCAAAGACAGTAAAAAGGAAAACAGGCTATCGTCCGGATCCAATAAGCTATTCCGGCAAATCAATCGGATTATGATTGATTGTGTTAACGGCAACGCACTCGACAGCAAAGACTTTACGGTGCAACTTTTTTCCGGAAGTAATGATCACCTGATAGCCCTTACACCGGTGGAGAAGACACTGAAAACGATGTTTAGCCACGTGTATATTTTTGTTGATAAAGGCGATTTTTCTGTAACAAGGGTGGAGATGCACGAGCCTTCCGGCGACCATACCCTCATCCGGTTTGTCAACAGGCAAATGAATGTAAACCTGCCCGATGCGTTATTTGTTGCTCGTTAGTATTTGGCTCGCGGCTGGCTGCAGGAGCGCTTATGAAGGCGTGCGCATCGCGTCTGCGAGGCCTTGCATAGAGGCTTTCCAACCTGAATTTTCGCGTGTGGTTTATAGTGCGCAGGCGGAGGTGGCTGGCAGACACCTGACTGGTTTGCTGATGATCAAGGCCATGCCCGACAGCAGCATCCGTATGGTATTTACCAATGAAGCAGGATTTAAATTCTTCGACTTCGGCTTCAGTGGCGACAACTTTACCGTATATTATATAACAGAACAGATGAACCGGAAGGCGGTACTCAAAACACTGCGCAAGGATTTTGAGCTGATATTAATGCAACATACGCGGCAACCCTTTGCTGTGATCCGAAAAAAAGATGAGTGGTATTACGATTTTAAGAACGGAAAAGATCATTACTACTATATTACAGACAGTGCCTGCAGCAGCTTGCTTCGTATGGAACGTGGCAGTAGCAGAAAAAAAGTAGTGGAAGCCTATCTGGGTAATTTCACCAATCATATGCCTGACACGATAGCCATCAGGCATGTAAATTTTAATTTTACCATCACTTTACAACAATTGGATGACGATGCTGCTGAATGATTTTTTCTACATCCGGTCGCTTCAAAACGAAGCCGATACCCTGGAGGTGCAATTGGAACTCAACCCTGCTCACCACATATTTGAAGGTCATTTTCCCGGGCAGCCGGTGGTGCCGGGTGTGTGTATGGTTCAGATGATTAAGGAAATACTCGAACAAACGCTGGAAAAGCGCGTTCAATTGGAGCAGGCGGATTATATCAAATTTCTGTCTGTTATAGACCCCCGTGTGAATGCCAGCCTCTCTGCGGAGATATCGTTACAGTATACCAGCAACGGAGTAGCCGTAAACGCTGTACTCCGCAAAGAAACCGTTATCAGTCTGAAACTGCGGGGGAACTTTGTATTTAAACAGGCTGTAGCATAGCGAGACTCTTCTTTCTTTACTATTATCGGTGGCTAAAATAAAGCCGTATCTATGTAGCGGACTATAGCATGTTATTGCCGATTGCTTTGTAATATTGTCTACCCAAAAACAATGCGATGCCCCAGGAAATAGACGGGAAACCTGTTTTTTCGCTGTACGAAGTAAGCCGGAGTATACAAAAAGCGATTGGAGAACGTTATGGCAGTTCCTATTGGGTGAAGGCGGAAATGAACAAACTGAACCATTACAGGCATTCAGGGCACTGTTATCCGGAACTGGTGGAGAAGAAAGACGGCCGGGTGATAGCGCAGATCCGCGCCAACCTGTGGAGGGCTGATTACCATCGCATCAATCAACGGTTTCTCGAATTGTTGAAAGAGCCGCTCAAAGACGGCATCAAAATACTGCTGGAGGCGAAAATAACCTACGATCCTGTTCACGGACTGGCGCTCTGGATTACAGATATCGACCCCGGCTTTACGCTCGGCGATCTGGAAGCTGAAAAAAGAGCGACCATCCAGCGGCTGCAGCAGGAAGGTGTTTATCAGTTAAACAAGCAACATAGCCTGTCCCTGTTGCCCAAACGTATAGCCGTGATATCTGTTGAAACCAGTAAAGGCTGGGCAGATTTCCGGAAGGTGCTGGAAGAAAATCACTGGAATTATCGATTCTTTTACCACCTGTTTCCTTCGTTGTTGCAGGGTGATCAGGCAGCACCGGCTATCATCCGGCAGCTCAACAGCATACGAAAGGTAATCAATCATTTTGATGCGGTAGCCATTATACGGGGTGGGGGCGGAGACGTGGGGCTTTCCTGTTACAATGATTATGCATTGGCGAATACTATCGCCTCGTTTCCTATACCGGTCATCACCGGTATAGGACATGCTACCAACGAAACCGTTGTTGAAATGGTATCGTTTTTCAATGCCATCACACCTACAAAGCTGGCCGAGTTCCTAATACAGCAGTTTCACAATTTTTCTGTGCCGGTACAGGAGGCGGAAAAGAAAATAACAATATGGGCGCAGCAAAAGATGCGATCCGAAAAGGCGGCATTCCACCACCTGCTTTCTTCATTTAAACAGCTAGCCAACCATACGATCCGGTATCAACAAAGCGCCATCAGGACAGTTTCTGTAGTGCTCCGGCAGGAAGTTAAATTCAGGATGAAACACGAATATGAAACCCTGCATAGCAGTCGCCGTAAAATCGGAGATGGTACAAGCCGCCTGCTGGCGCAGCATGATAAAGATTTGAACAACTGTATTGCATCCCTTGGTAAAGACAGCCGTCGAAGAGGAGAATACCATACCATCGTACTTCGGCAGTATCAGCAAAAGCTGGAGCTTCACAGCAGGTCCATCCTGAAAGAAGCTCGTCTGACCCTTGCCGGTCTGGAGAAAAATACCGATGCCATGAGCCCGGCCAATGTATTGAAACGCGGTTATAGCATTACTTTACACAATGGTAAGCCAGTCTGTTCCGGTGCAGCAGTATCACCGGGCGACATTGTTCAGACGACCTTATTCAACGGAACGATCGTCAGCATTGTACAGCAAAGCACAAATACAGATCATGAAAGCGAAAACTAACTACACCGATGCATTTGAAGAACTACAGAACATCGTATCTGAAATTGAACAGGGAGAGATATCTGTGGATGAACTTTCTGAGAAAGTTAAGCGCGCAGCGGAACTGATCAGAATCTGTAAAAACAAGCTTTCGGCTACAGAAGAAGATGTGAACGCTATTTTGAAAGAACTGGATGCCGCACCGGAGGAGGAGTAGGGGAATGCTAATACTGGTATGTTATGTTGATGTACCCGGCAGGTATTCAGGAGTAAACAGCGCTTCGAAATGTTGTTGATTCAGCGTAAGTATACAACTGTGGCTGGTATGCCGGAATAGCATGGAAATATACCGATGACAGATAGTTTTCCGTAGCAGGTACGTAAGATGTTTTCCACCATTGATAAGATAAGACGGTCACACGGCTTCTATTCGGCAGATTCTTTATTTTTTAACACCCTCTCTGTATTCGGTTGGGGTCATCGAAAACTTCGACCTGAACACCGTGGAAAAATATGCCTGGGATGAAAAGCCAACTTTGCAAGCCACTTCAAAAATAGACATGTCTTCATTGGATAACAGAAATTTTGCTTTTTTAAGCCTGGCTGTGAGTATGTAATCATTTATATTATAACCCAGCAACGCTTTCACTTTCCTGTATAGCTGTACGCGGGATACGCCGATTTCTCTGCAGATTTCATCAATGGTAAAGTGCTCATTGGAGATGTTGTTTTCCACGATTGCTGTGAATTCATTTATAAACTTTCGGTCAATTTTTCTCGCCTGATTGGTGCTTTTGGCTTCCGATGGCAGTTCGCTGGTATAGTGTTCTCTTAGTTGCACCCTGCTCTTCAACAGGTTTTTGATGGTTTCACTCAGATACTCGGTATTGAACGGCTTTATTATAAAAGCGTCTGCCTGCATTTTTATTCCCTGTATCTGTTCTTCCATGCTGTTTTTAGCAGTCAACAGGATTAAAGGGATGTGAGACGTACGAATATCCTGCTTGATCATTTCTGTAACCTTCAAACCATTTTCCCCTGGTAAAATAATATCTGAGATGATAAGATCCGGAACAATTTCATGCGCCATGGCAAGCCCCAGTTTGCCGTTGTCAGCTTCATGTATCTCGTAAGTTCTGCCCAGCGTATTCTTTAAAAAGGATCTTAGATCGTTGTCATCTTCAATAATGAGAATAGAATGCTCACGGGGAGTGTTATCCGGCACATATTCTTTAAGAGAAGCCTGTTGATCCATTTCCTGCGCAAAGAGATTGATCGCTTCATAGCTGGCATTTTTTTCTGCCTCCAGCGGAGTGAAATCCGATGCTTTGAAATGATCTTTCCCGGTAGGAAGGTGTATTTCGAAGCAGGCACCTTTCCATTTTTCGCTCTTCAACACAATATTGCCCTTATGCAGGGCTACCAACTCCTTCGATAAAGACAACCCCAGTCCGGTTCCCTTTGCATGTGAATTATTGCCCTGGTAAAACAGGTCAAAGGCATGTCTGATTTCATCGGGGTTCATCCCAA
The DNA here is from genome assembly GCA_037190905.1 of Agriterribacter sp. Lineage (GTDB taxonomy): Bacteria > Bacteroidota > Bacteroidia > Chitinophagales > Chitinophagaceae > Agriterribacter. The sequence goes on from JBBCKG010000016.1 coordinate 218,015, forward strand.
TGCCCGAATCTTCTACTTTTATAATAGCCATCTTTTCATCCGGGCATTTCTCTATAGTTATATTAATAATACCGTTGTCAGGTGTAAACTTAAATGCATTGGACAGCAGATTGAATAGAACCTTATCCAGCATATTGATGTCGAACCATAGCGGCATTGTTTTCTGGCGTGTTTTTACAAAAAATGAAATGGATTTTTTACGTGCGATTATCTGGAATGAATCGGCAATTTCCTGAACAAATCCTACCAGATCATTTTCAGTCACCTGTAGTTGCATCTTTTGTTCTTCCATTTTTCGAAAGTCCATCAGTTGATTGATCAGTCTCAGCAGGCGTAAGGCATTTTTATGTACTACCTGCAGGCTGTTTTTAGCGGTATAGGATAATTTTTCCGTCGCTAGGATATCCTCCAGCGGTCCGAGGATCAGCGTCAGCGGTGTCCGGAACTCATGAGAAATATTGGTAAAGAAGTTGAATTTGGCATCTGTGGCCTGCTTTGCCTGCTCGGTCATATCTTCAAGCTGGTTCTTCTGGTAGAGTATTGCTTTATTCTGAACCGAAAGCTTCTTGTTTATTTTCCTGTTGTTTCGCAGGGCTACCACTGCAATACTTCCCAGCGTAATCACCAGGATGAGTGCTACTATAAAAACATTGATGATAAAAGTTTGATTTTCGTGTATACGCTGTTGTTTTAACAGCACACTTTTCTGATTTCCGATATCTCTCTGCTGAGCGCTGATCTTTTCTGTCTGGAGTTTCATGATCCTGACATTTGTGGAGTCGATCACCACTGTAGACAAAGTGTTCTCTTTATTGAAAGGCTCTTTATTGAGGATTTTAAAGGCAATCTGAACAGCCTCTTCTCCGCCCGTAGGATTTAAGAGTGTTGCTTTCAGTTTTTTGTCTGTTACCAGTTCAATGCCACCGGCAGGGCCATCAAGTCCATCAACTCCTATAATAGTAACCGCTTTTTCTATTCCCAGTTTTTTATAAACTTCGTAGGCCCCGAGGGCCATGGGGTCATTTTGTGCAAAAATAATATCGCCGGCTTTCAACTCGTCCCGGATATTCCAAAGTTCTTCATAAGCCGTTTCTCTCAGCCAGTTGCCGTAGATGCTTTTACTGATTTTTATGCCGGTATTGTTCCGTATGGCAGCCTCAAAGCCGTTTTTTCGCTCCAGCGAAGAGGTAGATCCCTTCAAGCCGATAATTTCTATAATCCTGGAATTAGGGGTATAAATATTCGACAGATAATTTCCAGCCATACTTCCTATCTCATAGTTATCGGCACCAACAAACGCCGTATACTGATCTGATAGTATTTTTCTGTCTATCACCACTACCGGAATTCCCTTACTATATACCTCTTCTACTATTGTTGTTAATGGTGCAGCCTCATTCGGGGAAACCAACAGGATATCTATATCTTCTTTAATAAGTTCTTTTATTTGCTGTATCTGCAACGCGCTGTTGTCATCAGCATTTTTATATATAAGTTCGGAACCCGGGTGAAAAGTGAGTTCCCGGTTAACGCCATCAAGTGTTGCCTGACGCCATTTAATATCACCGGTACATTGCGAAAAGCCGATTTTGTACGTCACGGGTTGTTCATCGATACTTGTGTGGCAGGCGACTGCCGTAGCAGAGAAGAAAAATAGTAACAGGCGAACTATAAGCTTTTCGGATGGCAAACCAATCATGCTGCAAATTTGAGAGATTATACAATTATTATTTAAGGAATTGTTTCATTGTTTTTCGAATTAGAATATTTATGAATACAGTCATGTGCTACAGGTTATGAAATCTAAAACGGATGGTATTGAATTGAAAAATACGATTGGTTTTCTATCTGTAATTTGTTGATGTTGAATACTGTTTATCTTTTTTTGCTGTTGATCATATTTTAAAAATAATTGCACCAATACCGAAAACGCAAGTAAGCCATCAGCGTTAGTTTTCCTCTACTAACAATGATATGCTTGTATGAAAGATCCGCACAACATAGCGCAGCGCGTAATTTGTTTTGGAGAAAGCTTTTGGCATGCGTCCGGACCAGCTTCCGGTCCGTTGGGATTTCCTGTTATGATGGCCTACCATCTGAAAATGCTTGGTGCAGACCCGCTGCTGGTTACAAAGGTAGGTTTGGACGAGCAGGGTAAAAAGATGATCCGGTTTGTGGAAGCAATACAACTGAACACAGATTGCTTTCAGATAGATTATGATTATCCCACAGGTGTTGCCGGCTTTCCTCATTATGGGAGGAAAAGGGAAGCATGGCATAGTGTTACTACAGACGAAACATGCTGTAGAAATAAAGATGATGTATCGCTGGTTCTGCACAGCACGCTTCCCCTCTTACAAGCAACCTCCCGGGCATCTTTGTTTGTGTTAAAGGAGCAGCATCCACGCCACCTGATATATGTAGCCCCTCATGTTACGGCCTTGTCAAAAGAGGCGGTGCAGCGAAGTTTAGAGGGAGCGCATATGCTCTATCTGCATATCAGAGAGCTGGAGGAGATGACGGGATGGTTTGCCCCTTTTGCTGCGTTTAACGACAGAATAACTTTTCTGCAGCATATGTTTAGGATACCCTATGTAGTGGTATCTCTTGAAGACGGAGGACATTGCATCAATGCACAGGGAATCACACACACGGTACACGGTAACAATCCCGCTTCTGACCCTGCTGTTTCCATGATATTTCTCGCCGGCTTCCTTTCTCAGTATCTGTCCGGTATGTCTATTGAACAGGCAGTCAGATTTGCAACAAAACTGCAGCAGTTTATTTCCCACAAGGGAGATGTATTTACTCCATACAATTCCGATAGGATAACATGCTTTAAAGAAGATCGATAGGTATCGCTGTATCAAAGAAAAATCAATTACAAATAGACGGTTTATGAATAAAAAACATGTAAGAGTTTTAATATGGTCGGTTATACTAGCCCTGGGGGGCTTTCTGTTCGGATTTGATACGGCAGTTATTTCGGGGGTTGAGAAAAAGATTCAGGTATTATTTAGTCTGTCTCCTTTTTGGCACGGCTTTACGATTGCATCGGCTTTGATCGGAACAGTGGCAGGCGCTCTTCTTACCGGCGCTCCTACCGACAGGTATGGCAGAAAACCCGTGCTGTTCGTTGTAGCATTTTTATTTTTTATATCCGCTATCGGCAGTGCTGTTGCTACTGATGTGGGGGTGTTTATTGTTTTTCGTTTTTTAGGTGGAATAGCTGTAGGCGCTTCCTCAGTAGCAGCACCTATGTACATCTCTGAGATTTCTCCGGCTTCCATGCGTGGACGCATGACCGCCCTTTTTCAGTTCAATGTTATTTTTGGTATTCTCATCGCTTACATATCAAATTATGCACTGAGAAATCTAGGCGATGATGCCTGGCGGTGGATGTTAGGGGTAGGCGGGCTGCCTGCTATTGCCTATTTCTTTCTGCTTTTTGCAGTGCCGGAGAGTCCGAGATTCCTCGTTAAAAAAAATAAAGCGGCGGAGGCGATGGATGTGCTTCAAAAAATTGAAACCGGTGATATAGAAGAGAAAATAAATGCCATCCGGAATAGCATGGCACATGCAGGCGAAAAACTTTTTTCCGGAAAATACGCCAGGCCTATCGCCATTGCCTTTCTGGTGGCTATGTTTAACCAGCTATCCGGTATCAATGCCATACTATATTATGCTCCCCGCATATTTGAATTGAGCGGACTTTCATCTGCCGACTCTCTTTTACAGCCAGTAGTGATTGGTATTACTAATGGAATATTTACGATGTTGGGATTGGTGATTATAGACAGGGTTGGACGAAAAAAATTACTGATAGTCGGGTCAATAGGTATGGCTGTTTGTTTAGGGTTGACAGCGAAAGCCTTTTATGAGCAGAGTTTCCAGGGGTATAGTCTGCTTGTTCTATTAACAGGCTATATCATATTTTTCGCCTTTTCCACAGGCGCTGTGATATGGGTATTGATATCGGAAGTTTTTCCCACGACCGTTCGGGGGCAGGGGCAATCGCTGGGTAGCTTCACCCACTGGTTTTTTGCTGCACTCATCACTTTTGTTTTTCCGGTGATGGTGGGCAGGGGAGAGGGAGGCGCAGGTGCAGCTTTTCTCCTTTTTTCTATTTCCATGGTTATTCAGGCGCTTGTAGTGTGGAGATATTTTCCGGAAACCAAAGGAAAAACACTGGAGCAATTGAGCGAAGAACTTTCTGATAACACGTTAAAAGCTAAAAAAATAAATACACTATGATTCAAAAAAAATATCTAATACCCTCGGCAAGAGACAGGTGAATGGTTGCGAGGTAAAATATACAGTACTGATTGTTAAACAGCTTTCATTCGATTGCTATTATTAAGCCAAATTATTACAACATGAACTTAACTGCACGTGGCAGGTTTTACGTAAAAAACTGCGCGAAATTGTTTTTCTCCGGGTGCGTAACATCTCTGATTGTTTTTTCAGGACCGGTGTTTGCAGGTGCGATGCACACGAATGATCATTCAAACACCCTGGTCGATCATCTGCCTGAATTTGCCAATATAACGGGTAAGGTTACAGATAGTGAAGGTAATCCGCTGGAAGGTGCTACTGTACGGATATCCGGTACATCTGTTACGGCAAGATCTGATAATAATGGTGATTTTTCCATTGCAGCCGATGCGGACGCCATACTGGAAATTTCTTATGTCGGGTTTGAGCCGGCCGTTGTGAGGGTCGGCGATCAAACGGAAATCACTGTTCAGTTGAAACCCCTTTTTGCTGCGGCAGAAGAGGTAGTGGTGGTGGGATACGGCACACAGAAAAAGGCCAGCCTTACAGGGGCGGTTTCGGTTGTAAAGATGACTGATATTAAAGAGCAGGCATTGGCCACGGGTAATGTGGTAAAGGCAATGGATAACCGGGTGCCTGGTATTGCTACATCTTTTAATGGAAATCCCAATGGTGCAGCGGCCGTATTGATCCGGGGAAGAGGTTCGCTGAACAGTAGCACTGCTCCCTTGGTTATTATTGATGGCGTTCCCACAAACCGTGGGCTCAATGAGCTTCCGGTAAATGAAATTGAATCCATTCAGGTGTTGCGGGATGCCTCAGCGGCCACCATCTATGGATCCCGCGCGGCAAACGGCGTATATATTGTTACTACCAAATCTGCAAAAAAAGGTGCCCGGGTGGAAGTGAATTCTTCCGTTACCGCTGGTTTCCTTCCCCGCAATCCTATACCGTTGCTGAATACCGAACAATACGGAAGAGCGCAATGGATGGCTGCTAAGAATGATAACGTGGATCCAAATTATGGGGTATACAGGTTTGAGGATCACCAGGATTCAAATGGAAACTGGGTTTTGGACCGGATAATATTACCCGATTACCTCGATGCTGCACAGACAATGAAACCTGCGAATACCGACTGGCAGAAAGTAATATCCAGAAATGCTGTTTCGCATAACAACAATATTGCGATTTCACATGCAGGGGAGAACGGCGGTGCCGTACTTGCGTTTGACTATTTAAAAAGTGCAGGCACGACCAAATACAATGAATGGGATCGGTTCAGTGTACGTTTGAACTCCAATTACCGGCTGTTTAACGGCAGGGTAAAAATCGGTGAGAATTTTTCGGTGACCAAAATGAAATATACCGGCGGTAGCTGGCTCGGTAACACTGTAAATATACAGTCTATCGTGCCGGTAAGAACGGAGGATGGTATAGGCTGGGGCGGACCGGTGATGGGAATGAGCGATAGAAACAACCCTTTGCTGGATATTATGCGGAATCGTCAAAACTTTTCTACAGACCTCAGGTTGCTGGGATCGGGGTACGCAGAAATAGAGATCATAAAAAACCTGCGTTTCCGATCTACCTTCGGGGTGGATTATGTTGGATACTGGAACAACAATTCTGTTCTGAAATACCAGGCTGGATTTATGTCTGAGACCATCAGCCGTTTGCAAACTAATGCCAGTTATGGCGGAAGCTGGACCTGGAACAATGTGGTCGACTACAATTTCAATGTAAACGATAACAATTTTCAGGTAATGATTGGCCAGGAAGCTACGAGAGCAAGAGGGGCGAACCTATGGGGCGCACGGGATGGTTTTGCCAGTGAAGACGGAGATTATATGTACCTGGATGTTGGGGACGAGAATGTACGAAACGGAGGATTGGCATGGGGAAATGCCCAAAGCTCGTACTTTGGAAGGTTGAACTACGACTATAAGGGACGGTATCTGCTAACGGGTATTATGCGCAGAGACGGTTCTTCAAGGTTTGGCGCTGCCAACCGATATGCTTTCTTTCCGTCAATATCCGGAGGCTGGGTGCTGAGTGAGGAGTCTTTCTTAAAGTCTGTAAGCTGGATTTCAAATCTCAAGCTCCGGTATGGCTGGGGTAAAACGGGTAACCAGGCTATCGATAATTATGCTTCCTATATGCAATATCAGGCGCTGTATGGCGATGATGCGTGGCCGGTATATAACAGTGCTGCCTATGATATCTACGGCAATGATCAGGGAAACCTTCCTTCCGGGTATATTCGCCTGCAGTTGGGTAACCCCAACCTGAAATGGGAGACAACCGCGCAAAGCAACTTTGGAGTAGACTTTTCTATTCTGCAAAATAAGCTAAGCGGCTCATTTGACTACTATATAAAGAAGACAACCGATATATTAGTAAAACCGCCTACACTTACGGTGACAGGGTACGGTGCCGGTATGTGGATAAATGGCGCGACTATGAAAAACAGAGGCTGGGAAGGTATTTTGTCTTATAACGATCATATTGGAACAGTAGGCTATACCGTTACGGCTAATTTCTACAGGAACACCAATCGTTTTGTATACATTGTGCCGGAGGCCGTGGGTGCTTACCCGGGTAACGGCCGCGATCAGATCATTCTCGGGCGGCCGCTCAATTCACTGTACGGATACGTCGCAGAGGGTATCTTCCAGAACCAGGCAGAAGTGGATGCGGCGGCAGCACAGCCGGGAAAAGGGATTGGCAGGTTGAGGTATAAGGATGTGAGCGGTCCCGATGGAAAACCGGATGGCAAAATTGATGCGGACGACAGGACCTGGATCGGTGTAAATGAGCCAAAATTTGCATGGGGACTGAATATGCAGGCGAGATGGAAAAAAATCGATGCAGCTATATTCTTTAATTCAGAGATCGGGAGAAAAATTCCCAGTCCTACAAAAGGGTATACCGATTTCTTTGGCTTTTTTGGAGGACAAAACTACGGTACAAGGGTGCTGGATAGCTGGTCTCCTACCAACACATCTTCTACTATACCTGCTATCACCAACGCAGATCTGAACAATGAAAACAGGTTTTCAACCTATTTTGTAGAAAATACATCGTACGTGAAATTGCAGTCTGTAAGCATCGGGTATAGTTTGCCGGCTGGTTCCCGGACATTTGTGAAAGGCGGTCGTTTCTTCCTGCAGGGTGAAAACCTATATGTGTTTAAATTGCCCGGAAACACTTTCTCCGGCTTTGATCCCAAGAGCTGGGATGTGAATTTTCCTTTACCTACATCAGTAACAGCAGGTGTAAATATCAACCTTTAACAAAAAAAGCTTACAATATGAAAAGGATAAAATATATAATAATTGCAGGTGTAACCATGGTGCTGTTTGCTTGCAGTAATTCATTTCTGGAGGATGCACCCAAGGGAATTATTACCGAGACTTTATTGGCCACAGAAGAAAATGCAGAAAAAATGGTAATTGCTGCTTATGCAGCCCAGGGAAATGAAAGATACTATTTACGGCCGCTGACGCCCTGGCCGTATGGAGACCTGCGGGGAGGCGACGCTTATAAAGGGGGAGCGGGTATCGGTGATCTGCCGGAGTGGAATGTTTCGGAGACTTTCGTGAATATGACAACCGATGAAGGAGGGATAGCCGGAAAATGGGAAATTGAATACCAGTGTATTTCAAGAACCAATCAGGCCCTTAAGATCCTTAATATGGTGGATTTTCCTATGAAAACATCACGGGTAGCCGAAATGCGCTTTTTAAGAGCCAATAATTACTTCTGGCTGAAAGTGAATTTTCGCTATGTTCCCTTTATAGACGAAACGGTAGAAGTGGCTGATTACAATACCATCGGCAACGATCTGACAGATGAGCAATTGTGGGGAAAGATCATTGAAGACCTTCAGTTTGCCATCGATAACCTGCCAGAGGTACATACCGATGGAGCAGTGGGGCGCCCTACCCGCCATGCGGCCAAAGCATATATGGCTAAGGTTTTACTATTTGCAGCCTATGAACAGGATGAAAAGAACCAGGTGGTGAATATTAATAACGAAAAGCTGCAGAAAGTTGTGGATCTTACAACAGATGTTATTCAAAACTCAGGCAAGGAGTTGTTTACAGACTTTGCCGATAACTTTCAATGTGAATCGCAGAATGGCATAGAGTCTTTATGGGCAATTCAGTTTTCGAAGAACGACGGAACACCCAAAGGGCGCATCAACGGCACTAACCAGGTGGTGTATCCAATGGTACAGGAATACGGATGTTGCGGGTACCATTCTCCGTCTCAAAACCTGGCAAATGCTTTCAGAACAGTAAATGGACTACCCGATTTCGACAACTATAATACCGTTAACCTGGTGAATGCTGCAAGCGTGAAAACACATACAATCGATCCGAGACTATTGCATACGATTGCTATGGACGGCCTGCCCTATAAATATAAAGTTGATTTTATTTATGACGGTGAAACCTGGCCCAGGCAGCCTGAAACCTATGGAAGTTTCTTGTCTATGAAGGAAACCGTACAGTACGATTCGCCTTGTTATCAACCGGTGAACCCCTGGAAAAGTGATTCTAAAAACAGGGATGTAATACGGCTGGATGATGTGATACTCTGGAAAGCAGAGGCTTTGATTCAATTAAACAGACATATGGAAGCTTTGCCGCTGATTAATCAGTTGCGAAACAGGGCCGCACAAAGCACCACCCTGCTCGTAGATATTAACGGCAACCCGACAGGTAATTTTGATATACAACCGTATGTTGACGGAGTTAACTGTGTATGGAATAAAGACTTCGCATTTAAAGCCCTGCAATGGGAGCGTCGCCTGGAGATGGCCTGCGAAGGGTTCAGGTCGTATGATCTTATGAGGTGGGGTATTTTTGCTGAAGTAATGAATGATTATTTTGAAGTGGAAGGCACGCGCCGGCCGCACCTGGCCAATGCAAAATTTACAAAGGAACGCGATGAGTATCTTCCGATACCGAAGGGACAAATTGACCTGAGCCGGAATTTGTACAGGCAAAACCACGGATACTGATTTTGATTGCTGGAGAGTGGTGGGGCATTCTAAGTTTTATGAAGCCCCCACCATTTCCGGTTTTTAGAAAAGCATAATAATGGCAAATATGAATACAATTAAAAAATGGGTTGTTCTGGCAATGTGTACCATGGCCGGTACGGCATGGGCCCAGGAAGAGCAACCCCTGGTAAAATCAGAAAACGATATTCCATCCAATGTAGTGAGGGCTACCCGGGAATTCAGGGAAAGACTACTGTCTGATCCGCATCGTCCGGCATTTCATTTTGCTTTCCCGGAGGGAGACGGACATCCCGGTGATCCCAATGGGGCATTTTATCATAACGGGTTATATCACCTGATGTTTTTATACAAAAGAACGGATGGTAAGTTTGCCTGGGGACATGCATCCAGTAAGGATATGTTGCACTGGCGATATCATCCCGATGCCATAGGTCCCGGAGATGGAGATGACGGTTGCTTCAGCGGGGGTGCCTTTGTGGACGACGATGGATCAGCTTTTTTGTCATACTGGATGCTATGGGGCGATAAAGGTATAGGACTTGCCAAAAGCAATGATCCCGGCTTTTCCAACTGGAAAAAACTGGCCGCTAACCCGGTGATCAGGTCTACCGAATGGGGTATCACGGAAATGAAAGACGCCTCCGGAAAGCCTTTTTATGTAGGATCTGCTGATCCATCCAACATCTGGAAAAAAGACGGAAAGTATTATATGCTCACCGGTAACCTGCTGGTGCTTCGTAAATTTGGTTCACGGGGAGCGGGGCTCCCTGCCAATTTTGAAGAAGGAACCTTACCCGCAGATTCACTCAACTACCAGGGAGACAGATTGTACCTGTTTGAATCGACGAACCTCACTGACTGGACCTATAAACATGAATTTTATACTTCAGACAGGAAATGGACCCGGAAAACGGAAGATAATATGTGTCCGAGCTTTCTGCCGCTTCCTTCTTCACCTGATGGGGGAACCAGCGATAAGCACCTGCTACTGTTTATCAGCCATAACCTGGGTTGCCAGTATTACGTGGGCGATTATAAAAATGACAGATTCTTTCCGTCTGCACATGGCCGTATGACATGGACGGATAACGCCTACTTTGCACCGGAGGCCCTGGTGGATGATAAGGGCAGACAAATTATGTGGGCCTGGATCTTCGACGACCGTCCGGACAGCCTTAAGAATTACTACGGATGGAATGGCATATACGGTCTGCCCAGGTCTCTCTGGGTGAATAAGGACGGCACGTTAGGTATGAGGCCGGTGGAAGAAATGAAAAGCCTGCGAATGAATGAAACAGAAAGAAAGAATATGGTGTTGTCTGGTACAGCTCCGATGTTCGAAAAGGCGAACGAGCTGCTGGAGATTGAAATTACTATTGAGCCGGGTGCTGCCAAACAAACCGGTGTGGTTATCGGACGATCCGCAGATGGTAAAGAGGAAACTGTGGTATACTACGATGCCGAAGAAAGAAGGTTGAAAGTAGATGCAACTAAGTCAAGCCTGCTGCATGGAAGAAGAAATATAGAAAGTGCACCTTTTGAACTTAGAAAAGGTGAAAATCTTGTTTTGAACATATTCGTGGATAAGGGAATTGTGGAGGTGTTTGCCAATGATCGCCAGGCAATTGCCAGAACAATTTACCCCACGTTGGGAGGCACAGGTGTGCAACTCTTCTCAAAAGGAGGAGATGCAAAAGTATTATCTTTTAAAAGCTGGGACCTCGCAGCTGCCAATGCTTATTAATATTTCATTTGTTATTCAAAACATAATTATGCGTAAAAGTATATTATTGGTGCTGGGAGTAATGTTTATAGGTGTGGGTTATGCTCAATACGACAAAAAAGATGATGCGGACGTAATGAACAAAAGCAGGAAGCTCAGGCAACTCATCCAAAGCGACCCGCACCGTCCAATTTATCATTTTGCAGCACCGGAAGGGATCGCTATGCCCTTCGACCCCAATGGTGGTATCTACTGGAACGGAAAGTATCACCTGGGCTTTATTTACCAGAACATGGAAAACGGCAAACGGGAGCATTTTTGGGGACACGCCGTGAGCAAAGATCTTTTCCACTGGACACTGTACCCGGATATGCTGGATGTAAAACCGGGCGACATTGAAAGAGGCATTTTCAGCGGCGGCGCCTTCCTGTCAAGGGAGGGGATACCGCATATTATTTACCACGGTGAGGGATCCGGAACCAACCTGATCGCCTACTCTAAGGACAGGGATCTGAGAAACTGGGTTAAGTTTGAAGGAAATCCTGTTTTGGTGACGCCGCCCAAAGGCAGCACTATGGAAGGAAAGTACAGGGCGTGGGATCCGGAGGCCTGGTATGATAAGAAGACGGATCATTATTACCAGATATCAGGTGGCGAGATAGCAGGGCTGTTTAAATCGAAGGATATGTATAAGTGGGATTATATGGGAGATTTTGTAGACCGGAATGACAATAAGCTTTTTTCTTACGAAGATATTTCCTGTCCCGACTTTTTCCGGATCGGTGATAAAGACATGTTGTTGTTTATCAGCCATCACCTGGGTACGCAGTATTACATCGGTAAGTTTGAAAACGACAAATACACGATTGAAAAACACGGGCGTATGAATTGGCCGGGGGGAACTTTTTTTGCACCTGAACAACTGGTGGATGACAGGGGAAGGAATATCATCTGGGGGTGGGTATTGGAGCGAAAACCAGGTTATCTTCCTAACTATGGCTGGTCGGGTATTATGAGCTTGCCGAGAGTATTAACGCTGGCCAGGAATGGAGAGCTGCAAATCAATCCGCCGGAAGAAATAAAAAACCTTCGCCTGCCGGGTGGATGGAAGGAGAAAGCAATAACCGTTGCTGCCCACACAGAAAAAGAACTTGCCCTGGAAGGCACCTCCCTGGAGATAAAACTGGATATCAAAGGCTCAGAGAAGGCAGCCTATGGTGTAAAAGTATTTTGCTCGCCAGATGGCAGGGAAGAAACGGTTATCAGCTACGACCCCGTTGCCAAAGAGATCGTGGTGGATTTTATAAAGTCTTCTGTGCAGGGGCCGGTTGAAATGGTGACTCATTGTATTATAGAACCTGACAAAATTGAGGGATTCGGCAAAACAACTTCGCAGCAACGGGCTCCGTTTGAATTGAGAAAAGGAGAAAAACTGCAACTCGATATATTCATCGACCGTTCTATTATTGAAATATTTGCAAATGGAAGGCAGTGTGTGACGCAGGTGGTGTACCCTATGCTCGACAGCAGTACAAAAGTGAAACTGTTTGCGACTGATGAAGAGGTGAAAGTAGAAAATCTGGAAGTATATGAAATGATGGAGACCAACGCCTACTAATAGCAAGTGTGCTGAATGATGGTGAAAGCTACATGATGGCGTTTTGTTAGACAGCATAATAGTGGCCTGCAATTTGCAATATTAATACGGCAGATGGAGTATGAGCTACTGCTGATATGTTAAAAACTATATCGTTTTTATTGTATCACACGGTTATCCATACGGGAGAATGCGTTGTAACTCCCGAACGCCCGATACCCTGATCTTACGATCACCTATTAAATTGTATTGTATGCAGGAATCAATCATTCAACAGGTCATTGCACAACTCGGGCTGCCTGAAATTGATAAAGTGGATCCTAATTTACAGGACATTCCCGATAGAAAAAGCCTCACTGGTCTGCAGAAACTCACCCAGGCTGTGGTGCCTGCTGTATTGTTGGGGATAGCCAATATTGTAACAGACGAGCCGGGTGCTCACGAAGCAGCAGGGAGTGAAAGGTTGCTGTCTGTACAGCGTATATTTCCCAATCGTTATGAGGATATAGTGCAATCTATCGTAAGGTATGCGGGTGCTACTGAGCAGGAAGTCCGTTCATTGATGAATCAGGTAGCAATTACAACAGAATTCATTATACGTGACCGGATAGGTGAGGATCTTAGCCTGTTAAAGGTGCGTGATTATATTATCGGGGAAAAGCACCACATTTATTTCTATCTGCCACCACAATTGCAAATGGGAACGTTAATGGGGGATGCCAGCCAGGACGATCGCACAAAGAAAATGGAGGGCCCGTTCTCCAACATCATGCACAAGATAGAGGACGGCCTGTCAAAGCCTGAATAACCAGGTATATCTAAGGCGAAAAATGCATGTTTTTTTTGGGTTGCAAAACTCAAAGTTAAGACGTGGTGTTTGTTTGTAAGAACATCCTGTGATAGCTTTATTTACACCCATGTAAAGTGAATGAACCGGTCTGCAATAGTAACTTAAACTTTTGCAGACCGGTTTCACCTTTTTATGGAAGTGGTGGTTAGTCGATCGGTTTACGTCCCGAGATAACATTGTATAGTATCACAACAATCGCTATTACGATCAATATGTGTATCAGGTTGCCCATGCCCATTCCATTACCCACGCCAAAAAGGCCCAGCACCCATACAATAATGCAGATAACAGCTACCAACCATAATAAGCTTCTCATAAAAATGATGATTTAGTATTTATTAATAAGCAGAACAGTATCGTGTTGTCTAGTTTCTGTTCTGATTCAGTTCGCTTTCTACTTTGCTGCGTGATAAGTATATCTGCAATCCTACGCCAAATACGATGCTATTGGTGGCCGGACTAGAGCCAAACCCTGCAATGCCTTTGTATTTTACCAACCCTTCCAATCCGATATTGGGCGTGACGAAATAAGCGATGCCCGGCCCGGCGCTGATACCCAGTCCATTCGTATTATTGCCTACGGAAGGGTTATACCCTTCTATACCTACGGTAGCCTCCCCGAAGAAACGTGTTTTTCTGAGCACATTTATTTCCGGATCGTTGATATAGTACCTTCCAAGCGCACCCACTCCGTAATTGATGGCAGGACTTAGCCCTTTTGCGGTCATTAAATTAAAATCTACGTAAGCTCCCAATGCCAGGTTATTTCGAATAAACCAGGCAGCTTTCGGACTAAGCGTCATATTGAATGCACCTCCGTCATCCAGCCCTAGACTCATATTGGAGATATTTCCACCAATCATTACATTTTCGCGACTGATTTGAGAGTAAGCGCCTGTCGTAAAGAAAGTACCCGTCACTGTAATTGCCAGCACAAAAAAGATTTTTTTCATGGTTGTGTTTTTAATGTTAGTAAGCTTATACTACTCAAAACATCGTACCAAACACGATATTCCGGCAGTAAATCTTATCACATTCTTCCATAATGCCCGTAAAGGAATCAATATGGGGAACACAATCTACATGCGATAAAAAAACGTTACCATTAATGCCGAAAAATGCATCCGCTTACAGATACACGCCAGAAATATTATCCCTATCCTATAAAATGAACAGGCGCCATACATACTGCAAAAAATATGGATGGCTTATTATTTGAACACATATAACAGAGCAGCTATTACCCTACACAACGGAGCGGGTCGGGACTATAGCAGAATATGTAAAATGCTAACCGGTAGATCGGGAAGTTTTCGTATCAATATTTATCATTTAAAATAGATGAGCATGTTGTTTCAGGCAGGCATATTGAAAGAAATAGGATTATCTCTTAAAAGGAGGGGGGAAACGGTGGCTGTGGCAGAGAGTGTTACATCCGGTTTTTTACAGCTGGCGTTGTCGCAGATACCAGATGCATCTCTTGTGTTTAAAGGCGGTATTACCGCGTATACTGCGGAAGAAAAGATACGATTATTGAAT
Organism: Agriterribacter sp.; assembly: GCA_037190905.1. Classification (GTDB taxonomy): domain Bacteria; phylum Bacteroidota; class Bacteroidia; order Chitinophagales; family Chitinophagaceae; genus Agriterribacter. The sequence continues at coordinate 233,034 of JBBCKG010000016.1, forward strand.
GTAGAAGCAGGCGTAGTGCGTGAAACAGATGCAGTTTCCACTGAGGTGGCGTTTCAGATGGCAACAGGCGTTGGCCGTTTATTCAATGCAGACTGGAGCATCGCTACCACTGGTTATGCAACTCCTGTTCCAGATTCGGATAACAAATGCTTTGTATTTTTTTGTGTCTGCTATCGGAACGCAGTAATGCTCACCCAGAAAATATCACTGGCCAGCAGTCGCAGACAGGTAGATGTACAACATTACTACGCGGAAAAAATTTTGCAGGAATGGCAAAGGTATCTGGAATAACCCGTCGGTCGCTTAACCACAATGCAGGAAAATGATAACATCTTAAAATAATCGGTTATGAAAAAGACAGCTTCAGGAGCAGAAGGTATAACATCGGATCCGGCGTCGAAATATCCGCAGCCTCCGTTTGATAAACAACAACAGCTATTTCCGGGCGTGGAGTCGGAGATGAGGCCGAAAGCAGACCATGGCGAAGACACGTATATGGGTTCAGGAAAATTGAAAAACAAAGTGGCACTCATTACCGGTGGCGACTCGGGTATAGGTAAGGCAGTGGCTATAGCGTTTGCAAGAGAAGGAGCAGATGTGGTGATCAGTTACCTGGCAGATATGGAAGACGAAGACGCCCGCGACACGGAACAATATGTACTAAAGGCAGGAAGAAAATGCCTGTTGATGAAGGGCGACATTACCAGCGAGCAACATTGTAAGGAAATGGTTACAAAAACCATCGCAAACTTTGGTAGTTTAGATATACTTGTCAACAATGCTGCTTTTCAAATGGCGCGCGCATCCCTGCAGGACATACAAGAAAAGGAGTGGAGGCATACTTTTGACGTGAATATTCATGCGATGTTTTATTTGTGTAAAGCAGCAGAACCGCATATGAAGCCGGGCAGTTGTATTATCAATACCACCTCGGTAAACGCATATGATCCTTCTGAAGACTTATTGCCGTATGCCGCCACCAAGGCAGCCATACAAAATTTTACCGCTAATCTGAGTCAGATCTTTCTCCGGCAAAATAAAGGCATACGGGTGAATGCCGTGGCGCCAGGACCGGTATGGACACCCTTGATTCCTGCTACCAAATGGCAGGATATTGAAGCATTTGGCGAAAATACGCCATTGGGCCGTCCGGGGCAGCCGGCAGAGATTGCGCCCAGTTTTGTATTCCTGGCTTCGGGGGAAAGCAGCTACGTGTCTGGCGCTACCATCCCGGCAACGGGTGGCAGAATCACTATATAGCTTGTCAATAAATCAACACAATAAGGGCATGTGTAGAAAATAATCCCCTGTTACTAACATGCCGGTATAAGATCTGATTATTTTCAAACGGAGGGCGTGCTTGTGAAACATTGGCATTGTTTTTTCTGTATATACAGTATGTTTCTATTCAGGGGTGGTTTGGTAAAACAAATCTGAGAACACACTCTTCAAACCTGATCTGGGTAATACCAGCGTAGGAAAATAGAGACAACGGGCTCCGGTTCAACAACCGGAGTCTTTTTTTGCCGCAGACGAACGGAACGCTGAGAATTTTCTGCGTCCCCCGGTATTTGAACATCCATTCAATATTTAACGTATATTGGGCACGGCTAACATGTAACACCGACCTCCCTGCCTGTTATCCCCTGGAATACGTTTTGTCGTCAAACATGCTGTAACTTATGATCAAATCAATCAAATCAATACATAAGATAAGATTAGGCTATGCCATTGCCTTTATGCTATTATTGGCTTCCTATATACTCATAATTTCGGCTAACCGCCGCCTGGAGCGCGATAAAAGATGGATACTGCATAACAGGGAGCAGTTTAAAAAAATAACCGATCTGGAGCTTGAAATGAGGGAAGCAGAATCGAATGCGCAAAACTATCTCATCAGCGGCCAAACCCATTTTCTGGAAAAACTGAAAGAAAACGAATCAGATATCGACAGCTTATTTGTGCGACTGGGCGGGTTTAACAACGGCGATATGGCGATTGCAGAAAAAATATATCAGTTGCAGGAAATGATCGCACATCGTATAGCGGAGCTCCGTGCTGTTATCCGTATGCAGCAACCGGAAACCACGGTGCTTCCTACTCCTGAAAGCGATAATATTTCCTATTCTGCCAGTATATTTCAAATGTTGCGGGAAATGAGAGACATGGAAGAACGCTCCATGCAATACCGCGCCTCACGGCTGAATAACTTTTATACCAGTACAGAAGCTTCCATTTATCTTTCGCTGGTGGTGGCACTTCTGGCGGCAGCCTATGCCATTACAACGTTCAATATACAGCTCAACCGCAGAAAAAAGATGAACGAGGCGGCAAACAGGTACCGGCTGGAGCTCGAAAAAAATGTACGGGAGCTGAATGAAAAAAATGCCGAGCTGAAAAGCCTGAAAGGTATAGAAAAGCTGGCCGTCATCGGCCGCGTAGCACGGGTGATGGCCCATGAAATCAGGAATCCGCTTACTAATATTTCGCTGGCTACGCAACAGTTGTACGAGCAATCGGAAAATGAGACCGAAGAGCAAACGCATCTGCTGCTTAATATCGTAAACCGTAATTCAACCCGCATCAGTCAGATTGTATCAGAACTGCTGAACGCTACCAAATACATGCAACTGGATATGCAAATGGAGAGCATTAATACCATACTGGATGAAAGCCTGGAACGCGCAAAAGACCGGTTGCTGCTGAAGAAAATACAGGTGCACAAGCACTATTCGGAAGACCTGTGCGCTGTATTGGTCGATAAAGAGCGGATCAAGCTGGCTCTCCTTAATATCATCGTAAATGCAATAGAGGCCATGGAGGAAACGGAGGGTATACTTACCCTCATAACGCGAAGAGAAGAGGGTAAATGCATCATCGAAATCAAAGACAACGGGAAAGGAATGGATGAAGAAACGTTGCTGAATATTTTTGAACCTTATTTCACGCTCAAAGCAAAGGGCACCGGACTGGGACTTACCAATGCCCAGAATGTCATTATCAGCCACAAAGGAAGCATCAAAGTGGAAAGTAGCGACGGCAGCGGTACCAGTTTTATTATTGCCCTTAACCTGGCGTAGCCAGGGGGTCGGGAAACATTTTATTCACTACTGCTGTTATTTGCTCCCGGCTGAACGGTTTGCCTATAAAGCCATCGGCGCCGTTATTCTCAGCCAGTCGCCGGTCGTAACTGGTATCATAGGCGCTCATAATCACTACATGCCTCCCCGGACTGTCTTTGAACTGTTGAATATGCTGAAGCCCCAGCCCATCCGGCAACCGGTTGTCCAGCAATACGAGGTCTATTCGCGGATGCGAGGATATCATATCAAGTCCGTCCCGTATACTTCCGGCAAACAGCACTTCGATATTAAGTTTTTTGAGAATGCTGCCGATCAGGTAGTCCATGTCTTCTTCATCGTCTACCACCAAAACAAGATGGTTAGACAATGATTTTTGCGGGGGGTATATATTCGGCACACTGGTCACCATTTTATTATGACAATAATGCTGCCAGATCGTGCGCGTATGCCAGATATTATTTGCTTCTAATACAATAATGGCACGGTTTAGGTTGGTAGAGGTGTAAAAAACACCCCTCTATGCCGAAAAAAATACTCATAATCGACGATGATGCAGATTTGTGTATGTTGCTATCACGTTTTCTTATTAAAAACGGCTACGAAGCAGATACGGCCCATTCCGGCAACAAAGGCATCGGAAAATACAAAGCGGAGCGATTTGATGCAGTAATTGCCGATTTTCGGCTGGGGGATATGGACGGCTTACAATTGATAGAAAAGCTGAAGCAACTTGATTCCAGGGTTATCATACTCTTCATTACGGGGTATTCTGATATCAGGCAGGCTACTGAAGTTATAAAGTTAGGTGCATACGACTATATACCTAAGCCCCTTATTCCGGAGGAGGTATTGAATATACTCAGGCAAATGACGGCGACGAATTTTGTACGGCGCCGGCGTTTGATGGAAACCTCCGATGAAGCGCCTCATCAGGAATTGTCTGCCCGACCGGGGGGCGATTTTTTCATAGGAAGCGCCGAAGCAACCCGGTCGTTGTACAGGCAGGTAGAAGTGGTAGCGCCTACCAATTACAGTGTATTGCTGTATGGAGAAAGCGGTACCGGCAAGGAAGTGATCGCCAGAACCATACACAATTACAGCAAACGGGCCGATCAGCCGTTCGTAGCGCTTGACTGTGGTACGCTGTCCAGAGAACTGGCGGGCAGCGAATTATTCGGTCATGTAAAAGGAGCTTTTACCGGCGCCTTGCAGGACAAAGTAGGTCATTTTGAGATGGCCGCAGGCGGAACACTTTTCCTGGATGAAATAGCCAATCTGTCGCTCGATGTACAGGCCGTTTTGCTCAGGACCATACAGGAACGGGTATTTAAGCGGGTGGGTAGCAGTAAGGAAATGGTGGCTGATATCCGCATCATCGTGGCATCTAATGAAAACCTTAAAACGGCTTATCAAAAAGGAAAATTCCGCGAAGACCTCTATCACCGGCTGAATGAGTTTACCATTCAGCTTCCTCCCCTCCGCGATCGAACGGAGGATATACGCCCCCTGGCGGAGTTTTTTCTTAAAAAGTCCTGTGAGGAAAACGAAAAACCAGTGTCCGGATTTTCAGAGAACGTACTGCGGGCTTTCCAGCAATATCCCTGGTACGGTAATCTGCGCGAAATGCGGAATGTGGTGCGCAGGGCTGTATTGTTGACACCTGCAAACGCACTGATTGACGAAAGCGCCCTGTTGCCTGAATTGATGGAAGACATGGGCACAGGCTATACCATTATCCATGATACGCAGCCTGCCGCTTCGGAACATGAAGGTGCAAAGAGTACTGCAGTATTAAAGGAGGCTTCGGCACGGGCCGAGTATCAGGCGATCATGAACGTGTTGCAGCAGGTTAATTTCAATAAGAAAAAAGCAGCGGAACTGCTGAAGATAGATCGCAAAACTTTATACAACAAGCTTAAACTATTCAGGGAAACGCTGTAGAAAGGGCTTTGCTTAGGTTTGTAAGATGACAGCCTTGCATAATACCTGTAATATACTGCACGGTCTGACTTTCTACGGTACGCTATTTTGTTTTTCGTTTGACCTTTGCCGGCTTCGACAGACTAAGTTGCAGTTGTTCGATCAAATCGCTGGCGGGCCTGCTTACACTGGTTTTGGGAGCTGCCAGTTTTTTACCCGTGGCCTTGCTGCGTATCAGCTTCATCAGCCTGGCTGTATAGGTGTCTTTAAAATCACTGATGTTGAAGGTTCCGGTCATGCTTTTCAGCAGACTGCCGGCCATGGTGAGCTCATTTTTTTTCGGCGCTGTTTTTTGTACTGAAAAGTCGGATGGATTACGTATTTCGTGTATAAACCGCAGCGTATGTAAAATCATCAGTCCCCTGGCAGAACGAATCAGTACCGGTCGCTCCCTGTTTCGTAGTACAAAACTGCCTATACCAGCCTTGCCACTTTTCTGTAACACTGCTTCCAGTAAGCTGAAAGCGCGTTCTCCACCTTTGCCAGGTCCGAGGTAATAAGCATTATCGAATAAGATAAGGTCTACTTCGGAAGGGTTTACAAACTTTTCGAGATCGATGGTTTTGGTTTTTTCGGGACTGGCACTTTGAAAGTCTTTATCGGTAAGTACTACGTATTTCCCTTTCAGGTTGTATCCCTTCACTATGTTTTCCCAGAGCACCTCTTTGCCGGATTTTTCATTCACCCTTTTGAAGCGGATTGGCTGAAGGTCTTTTTTGTCCAGCATGTCAAAGTCGAGTGTCCTGTCGTTGACGGCAGAATAGAGTTTAACGGGAATGTTGACGAGTCCGAAAGCAATGCTGCCTGTCCATATGGCTCTCATAATAGATACTTTTGATGAATGAAAATTAAAGTTGCTGCAATCGTTTTAGGGCAGCCTTCATATCAATGCCTTTTCCTAACACCGGCTTAAAGATATCACCGCGGTCTTCCAGAAGAGAAGGTACATTTTTTAATGTGAAATCCTGCATTTTCAGTCCGTGTTTTACTTCATCCCAATGGAGGGGCATAGAAACTGTAGCCCCGGGTTTTGGTCGCACGGAATAAGGTGCGGCAAGTGTGGCCTGCGGACGGTTCTGCAAAAAATCCAGATACAGCTTGCCCTGCCTTTCAGCCAGCGGTCTTTCTATGGTGGTGAAGCGGCTGGTTTGGTATTGCGCCATCGTTACCAATACCCTTGCAAACTCTTTCGACTGCTCATAGGTGTATTTTTTGCCCAGCGGAATATAAATATGCATGCCCGTGGATCCGGATGTTTTGGGGAAAGACGGAATGTCTATTTCCTCCAGCAGTTCATGGATGACATTTGCCGCATCGATTACTTTGTTAAAAGTGGTTTTTGCACCGGGATCAAGATCCAGCAGGCACCAGTCGGGATGATCCGGCTTTTTCACTGTGCTGCTCCATGGGTTGACGTCGATGCACCCGAAATTGATCATCAACAAAAGGCTGGCTTCATCCCGGGCCACCAGGAAGTGTTTGTCTTTTTTATTCCCTTCGCTGCGATAAGGATAGGTAACTGCCCAATCCGGCACTTTACCCGTTACATCTTTCTGGTAGAAGCTTTTCCCTTTGTACCCGTCAGGGAAACGGTAAAGAGATTGCGGACGGTCTTTTATATAAGGCAGTATATATGTCGCTACCTGGTGATAATAGTTCAGCAGGTCTCTTTTGGTGATCCTGTCTTCTTTCCAGAATATTTTATCGAGGTTAGTAAACCGGAGCTCCTTTCTGTTTATTTTTTTGCTTTGTGTTTTTTCCGTGGAATCAATTAAGGTTTTTTTTGTCTTCCCGGTTTTCCATACACCTGATCGTATGGCCTTTTTTCCTTTTGCTGTAGTGGTGGTCGCTTTTGGTTGCCCGGGAATGCCCGGTTGATCTATAACCGCTTCCATGGGCTGTTCCTTTACCACTTCCGTGGCGGCCTTGTCTTCCCGCATTCCTTTAAAGGAGGGATGGCGGAAAACGCCGTCTTCCGTTACTTCCGTAAAGCTTACTTCACATACCAGTTCAGGCTTTAGCCAGGTAGCTTCCGCATGTGGAGGAGCGGGCCGGAAGCGGGTGGGTTTATTATAATCAGGGATCTTCTGTAAAGGGCTTCGGGGCACAATCAGCGGTTTGAACAGCGTCATCATTTCCCTTTGCATTTTATCGTTAAAACCGGTGCCTACTTTCCCGGCATAATATAATTTCCCCTTGTTGTACATTCCTAATAAAAGTGAGCTGAACAGCTTCGGAGATCCTTCATTATGTGTATAACCCACTATGATCACCTCCTGCCTTTTCTGTGCCTTGATCTTTAACCAGTCTCTTGAACGCTCGCCCGGGAGGTAGGTACTGCTGAGCTTTTTGGCAATAATGCCTTCCATACCCATTTGCTGAGCGGTTGTAAAAAAATCCGTTCCCCGGCCGGTTATGGAAAATCCCATATGTATGATCCCGCTATCTGCCGGTACAATAGATTGTAACACTGCCATTCGTTGTGACAGGGGTAGGGTGGTCAGCTTTTTACCCCGGTACCAAAGCACATCAAACACATAAAACAGCAGCCGGCCGTCTGCTTCGCTTCGCCAGTTCTGCAGCTTATGAAACCGGGAAATACCTTTCTCATCTACCACCACGATCTCCCCGTCAATTACGGCATCGATATTCCACGCACGGACGGCTTCAAATACCGGATAGAATTTTTCCGAAAAGGATTTTCCGTTGCGGGACACCAGTTCCGTTGTATTTTCTTTTCTGAAAGCCAGCGCCCGGTAGCCGTCCCATTTTATTTCATACGTCCAGTCCTCATCATCAAAAGGTTCATCTATCAGGGTGGCCAGCATGGGAGACAGCTTTTTAGTAAAAGGGGCAGCCGGGGCTTTTTTTAATAGAGTGGCAACGGGCGGTATTTCTTCCTCATTTTTCGCCTTGCTATTTTTGCTGCTACTGCTTTTTTTTCGGGGAGTGGAGCGGGTGGCAGTTTTCGGAACGCTTTCCGGTTTATCCGCTATTTTTTCCATCGTCTTACCACTGATCACCGACTTGTCTTTCCGTGTAATATCAGTCTCCGAGGTATATTTATCTTTATGTTTTATCAGCAGCCAGGCATTTTCGCCCATTCCTTTGGTTTTTACAAGGGCAAATTCGCCATTCAGCTTTTTTCCTTTTAATACCACTTTCAGAGATCCTTCTCTTAGCTGTTTGAGAAGGGATCTTTCCTGTGCGGCTTTACCCTCGCTGCCATCGATGGGTGTGTAAGTGCCGGCATCCCATACCATCACTGTACCTGCGCCATAATTTCCTTTGGGTATAACACCTTCAAAATCCTTATAATCGTATGGATGGTCTTCCACCATCATCGCCAGTCGTTTGTCCTTCGGGTTGAGTGAAGGTCCCTTGGGCACCGCCCAGCTTTTGAGCACCCCTTTCATCTCGAGCCGGAGATCATAATGCAGGCGGGATGCTTTATGCTTTTGTACAACAAACACCAAAGAATCATCCGTTGCATCTCCCGATTGCGGTTCGGGTGTTTTGTTAAAATTTCTTTTTTTTCTGTACGATGATAAACGCATCAACCAAGAGTTATTTCTCTCTGAAACTTTAATACAATGGCTGTCTTCCTGTTTTTTACAATAGGTATATACTTTTTCGTACGGCCAGGGTAATGTACACGCACAAATACCATAGCGACCGGAATATGGAATGTCGGTCGCTATAGTGTATTTGATTCGATCAGCCGCTATACTATCAGTTACCAGCCGTCTGATTAGACTGGGCTGGTGTTGCGTTTTTAGCGGCCCCTAACGCATCGTTAATGATTTTCTTCCCCTTCTCTTTTAAAGCACTTTTTTCTTCATCAGACATGCGGGATATCCGGTAAAAAGCATACACTGCAGCGGCGGCTATTAAACCTCCCAATAAACTTTTGTTTTGCATAACAACGATTTTGATAATGAATATTGCACTTGTCAACGATAATACATATACAATATCCTGCCAGATTTGTCTGCTGTTATTGAAATTAACAAATAGATGAATGTTGAAACATTGTTTTACGGGAAGTATATGGCATAATTCATGCAGTTACTATTAAACGCTGGAGAGGTAGATGATAAACACCGGAATAAAAATTTTCCATCTGGCTGATGTATACAGCCGTTTAAAATCTGCATTATGAAACCAGGTAGCAATACATTATATGTAGCGATCATCGTATTGTTTGCAATATACTTTATGTCTTTCCCTATGGCTTCGCCACCATGGTGGGTACACCTGGCAGGTTTTACAGGCATCGCACTTTTTCTGTTCAGAATCATCAGAGGAGATGATTGAAAACTCCCGAAGAGCGAGCCGTACAACTGATAATACATCTGTCACCAATCGATTTATTGTATATGCGCAAGGAATCTTATATAAAAGGTTATTCAGAGGAAATTAAAAAGGTACGTCAACTGATCGTAGCGTTGCGTTCCGAAGAGCAGCGGTATAATGATATGGCGAATGCTGTACAAGACCATCAGTTGCGCGACTCCATCCGACGGGTGGCACAACAGCATGAGCATTATGCAAGTGAGTTGCAATCGCAGTTATACATGATCGGGGCGCAGTTGGATTCAGATGCCATGAACGGAGACGATCCGGGAGAAATAATACCGTCATTATCCAGGGAGCGGGATACAGCCGACCGGGTATTGTTAAACGAGGTAGCTGTTAAAGATTGTTGCGATAACGAAAAGAACATGATTAGTCTGTATCGCAATCTGCTCAACATATCTCTTCCACAGGAACTGCATCAGGTTGTTCGATACCAGATGGATGGAATCGTATCCTGTTTTTTACAAATGAAATTGGTTCGTACTACACTGAATGATCTACAATAAACAGGGTGATGGGGAATAATTTGCAACCTGTTGTAAGCGGTAAGTGGCTGATCAGCTAATAGCGCATTTCCTCGCCGGATCCTGTTTCGTGTGGAGCTGTTTTCCCAAAACGAGAAAATATTTCAATAAAGGGAAACTTATCTGTATAACCTATGTTCCGAATTTGCAGCCCAATCCCCTGTAGACCGATAGATACTTACCTGTTTGGCGGTAAACCGGCCGGTAATTTGTATAGACAAACAGATAAATAGTATTACTAACACTCAAATACAATTTTATGGGAAACTTACTGTATGTAATAGCGGTTCTCCTGGTAATAGGCTGGGCCATTGGATTTTTAGGATATGCTGCCGGCAGCCTCATTCATTTGTTGCTGGTCATAGCGGTCATTATGGTGTTGTTGCGTATCATCGGCCGATCATCGAGAACCTGACACGGCATCGCCTAGACTATGGAGTAATTAACCAAATTATCATCAAAATTTTGTTATATGAAAAAGTATATCATTGCAGGAACGATCATATGTTTTACCGCGTGTAACAGCAATACAGCCAATACGGCCGATCCGGTGGAAAGAGCCGATTCTATCAACGAAGCACAGCGGGATATGGTGGCTGACGATACTGATGTATTGGAGTCTGCCAGTTCATTTCTTGTAAAGGCAGCAGATGGCGGACTCGCGGAAGTAGCTGCAGGAAAAATTGCAGCAGATAAATCGGTGAATAAAGATGTAAAAGATTTTGCGAAGGAAATGATCCGGGATCATGAGGCTATGAACAACGATGTACAGTCGCTGGCAAAGAAGCTCAATATTACACTCCCGGCTTCCTACAGCGAAGACCATCAGAAGAAAATTGCCGAACTGGGCGGCAAGACTGCTAAAGAATTTGACAAGGACTTTATAGATATGATGGTGGCCGATCATAAAAAAATGATTGAACTTTTCAGGGATGCAAGTGACGACAATCTCGATCCCGGTGTACGTGCTTTTGTAATTGCCACTGTTCCTGCATTAGAGGCACACCTGGCGAAGGCTGAATTGATTCAAAAAACCCTGCAGTAGTTCGTCTATGTAAGATAATGCAGTAAAAGTACTGCCGGGTAAAACAATAACAAACCATTAGAACCAACAGACTATGGAAAATAATGCATTGCTATTAGAGTATGATTTGTCGCGCAGGGCTACAGTCTTGAACAGGAATAAGCTGTTGCCTCATCCTTTTGACTGGGGGGATCTGGAGGAACAACATAAAGAATTGTTAAAGGAGGTTGCTGTAAAAGACGCGGTATTGGGAAATTCTGAAAATGCTTCAGATACGGAGGATGAGTATTGTTGTAAATATCCTTATACGCCCATGCCGCCGGAGCCACATGGTTATATAAAAGTGAGCAGCTACGATCCGTACTAAAATGGAGACAGTGTTTAATTGTTGAATCGTAAAATCAAGTAGTATGAAAAAGCTAATTATCGCAGCAGTAGTTTTGACGGCGTTCGCAGCATGCAACGGAAACAGTGGTGGTAACTACGATAGAGATCGCACCAGAACAGATTCGTTCATAAATAGTGATCCGGCAGACACCAGTGCTCCCGGCAGTACGGATACCACTGATAACCGTGTGCATGATTCGGATCAGATTCGTCAGTAAGCCGACTTTGTTTACCGGCTGAAACCTTGTGCGCTGTCGGTTAACCCGGTGGCGATTGTTACAGGATAGAGGGAAAGCATATGCGTCGTTGATCAGCAAGTTTTTGCGATGATCCGGCGCATATCTTTTTTTATAAATGGTATCTTTAAAGGATCAAAGAACGCCTGTTTAAATGTGTAATATCATAATATGGATTGGAGCCCCAAACAGCAACTGACCGGGAGGGAAGTAGAAAAAGGCATGACGGTGATGATTATGGATGGTCTGGCCTCTGAAACGATGACCACACTTACCACCGGTGCTTTTCTTGTGGCCATGGCATTGTTTGCAGGGGCAAGTAATTTCGAGATCGGGCTTCTTGCAGGACTATCTACCGCTACCAATCTTTTACAACTTACTTCCATATGGTTGTGCAGAAAAGTAGAGAGTAAAAAAGTCCTTTGCGTGGCACTGTCTGTTGCGGCACGCATCCCGCTTCTTATTATCGGACTGCTGGCTTTTTTCGGTCAGTTTTCCTTTCCCGCCTTGCTTGTGCTTCTATTGTTCTATTACGCATTCGGGTCAATATCCGGACCCATATGGAACGTGTGGATCAAAGAACTGGTACCCCCCTCCAGGCTGGGTACCTATTTTTCTCAACGAAGCAGCTATATGCAAATGCTAAACGTTATGCTGGCGCTGAGCGTTGCGCTTACAATAGATTATGTGAAAGAGTATTTCTTATACTTCGAACAAAGAACCTATGGTGCCATATTTATCCTGGCCGGTGTAGCAGGCATTGCCGGCGCGCTTGTGATGAAAAAGGCGCCTGAGCCCGCAACCGATGTTTCGTCGGGTAATATTTTTACCTTACTGCGAAAGCCACTGCGGGAAGCCAATTTCAAAAAACTGCTTGCCTTTAACGGGATATGGATTTTTGCTGTAAACATGGTCACGCCTTTCTTTACTGTTTTCATGATGAAATCGATGGGGTTGTCGCTGTCGTTTATTTTGCTGCTGGCCACCGTTGGTCAGTTGTTCAGTATACTTACCATACGGATATGGGGCAGATATGCAGACAGGTTCAGCAATAAAAACATCATAGCCCTGGGAGCCCCGCTGTATATCTTAAGTCTGGTAGCCTGGTGCTATATAGGCATCAGACCCGGCGTGGGAATCAACTATTCGCTTTTATTCGTCATTCACGCTTGTATGGGCATGGCCAATGCGGGTATTAATTTATCGCTTACGAATATCAGTCTGAAGCTTTCTCCTTCCAGCGAAGCCGTAATATATCTTTCGGCAAGGAATATTGTAATATCGCTGTTTTCGGCGGTAGCGCCGGTTGCAGGCGGATTGCTGGTAGATTTCTTCGCCGATCGTTCGCTGGCAGTAAGCTTGCAATGGACAGACCCGTCTGCGGAAACCAATATCTACCTGCTTCACCTGCATGAATGGAATTTTATTTTTATGATCGGGGCGTTAATAGCGCTTGTATCAATAGAGATACTAGTGCGTGTAAAAGAGGAGGGCGAGGTAGAAAAAGGGGAAATAGTAAGGATATTAAGGGGCAATATCAAGAATACCTTCAAAGACTATTTTATCATCAGCCAGATACTTGAGCTTAAGGAAAGCATTATAGAGAAAATACGCAAGTATTGAGACAGCGCTGTTTATAAACATGCCTTCGCCTACTTGTGTCGTCTGAAAGTGGATACCTTGTATTTGTTAGGGTCTGTAAAATGAACTGTGTCAGGAAATAATTTTGATCTAGTTTAAAAGAGGCGGCGACGGCTCCATTCACAGAGCAAGGCGCCGCCTCTTTTAAACGGTATACTATCGTAAGTCCGTTTGCATTCTGTCGCCAAATA
>JBBCKG010000017.1:0-312121 GCA_037190905.1 Agriterribacter sp.
ATAGCCAACGGACAGGAATGTCCGACAAAATCTATGCAAAACGCACATAAGCTATCAGCTATGTAAGATTGGACTAAAAGAGTGGTAAGGACTAAATGTTAAAACTAAGTAAAAACTATTTTCCGACTCTGCCAAATAATATGCTGATTAATTTTTTGTGAACAGGATATATTGCTAAAGTTTAAGTGGTTTTACTTATTGTTCGGTTATTGATACAGGTTATGCCGGGTTAGTTGGTGTCACCAGACCCCGGCGCGACGCACTACACAATCGTCAACCCCTCTCCGCCGCGGCGGAGAGGGGCTCATGATGTATCAGAGGATGCGGAATACACACCAAACATCGCATGTAGCCAGAACCTGTTGAGAGAACGATGCCGCGTGGGTGAGACCTCTCCCCACCTGCGGAGGGTTCGAGGTGACGACACAACTACACGAACGTCACCCCGAATGCAAAAGAGGGGTCTTACGAATCATTGGACGATCTGCTTTTGCGTAGTCTCCGTATTTACGGACGGATTATGTTCTCCACCATCTGCTACGGCCAATAAACAGCACCGGGGTCTCGCGCAGCACATCGCTTACCCGCCCGGCGAAGACCCCGGCGCGACACGCTACACAACGTCACCCCGATCCGCCGCGGCGGAGAGGAGTCTCATGAACCATTGGAATATCCGCACTACTCCCAAACATTACATGTCGCTCCGGCAACCGTTTCGGGCAATGATGCCGCGTGTTTGAGACCTCTCCCCGCCTGAGGGCGGCTTCGAGGTGACGACACACTAAACAACGTCACCGCGAATGTAAAAGAGGGGTCTTACGAAGCATTGGACGATCTGCTTTTTCGTAGTCTCCGTATTTACGGACGCATTATAAACAGCGCGGGGGTCTCGCGCTGCGCCGCTTACCCGAACTGCGAAGACCCCAGCGCGACACATGCAAACACAACTACACAAACCTCGCCACGAATGCAGTGAGGGGCTCATGAACCATCGGAATATCCGCACTACACCCCAAACACTACATGTTGCTCCGGCAACCGTTTCGGGCGATGATGCCGCGTGGGTGAGACCTCTCCCCACCTGCGGAGGGTTCGAGGTGATGACACGCTACATAATCGTCACCCCGAATGCAGTGAGGGGGCTCATGATATATTGGAGGATGGAGAATGCACACCAAACATCGCATGTAGCCGGAAGCTGTTGGGAGAACTATGCTGCGTGTTTGAGACCTCTTCCCGCCTGCGGAGGGTTCGAGGTGACGACACACTAAACAACGTCACCGCGAATGTAAAAGAGGGGTATCACGAACCATGGGAATATCTGCACTACACCCCAAACATTACATGTCACTCCGGCAACCGTTTCGGGCGTGACGCCGCGTGTTTGAGACCTCTCCCCGCCTGCGGCGGCTTCGAGGTGACGACATACTAAGCAAACCGAACGGACTGCCAGGGCGCCGAACCTGCCAGTGATTCAGATACGCTGCAGCAATGCCACCACTTCTTCCTGCACACCTTTTCCGCCATCGGCATTGTACCAGTGCTGCAATTTTGTTTTGATGGTTTCGAAATCGGCTTTTTCAGTCAGCAACTGATTATACAAGGTTTGGCAATCCAGCGGACGGGGTCCCCAGGTGGCGAGGTCTTTGCCTTCCTCGTTTCTGATGATCAGTTTGGGAATGGATTTGCTGCCCTGGGTAAGGTATTCGTTGATGCGGAAAGGTTCGCTGTCGCGCAGCTCGTACGAAACGGTGATGTTGTTGTTAAGGGAAGCGGCTTTCTGTAAAAAGGGTACGCTGTGTGCAGCATCGCCACACCAGGGCTCGGTAATGATGATCCAGTGCTGCGGGTGCTGAATGGCTTCGACGGCTGTTTTGAGCGCATCGGTCAATATGCCTGTCTTCAGCCACCTGTTCATCCGCGACCAGTTGAGCCGGGTGTAATCCATATAATCTGTGTTGTCGTAGGGCGCTGCAGGTTGTGCGGACGCTAATATATTGTTGAAATATGCCTGGTATTCTTCAAAGTGCATGTTCTTTTTTTATTACGTTAACTGTTGCTGTTTTTACTGCTTTGCTATTGCATCACCATTGTATCTGTCCGTTTTTGGTGTGTATCACCAGTTCCTGTTTATCGGCCGGTTCTACACGGCCGATGATGCGGGCTTCCACGCCAAATTGTTGGGCCGTATCAATGATTTTTGCCGCCGCCTGCTCGCTGGTGTACACTTCCAGCCGGCAGCCCATATTAAACACCTGGTACATCTCTCTGTCGTCCGCTTTGCTGGCATCCTGTATCAGTTGAAAAATCACCGGTGGTTCAAACAGATGGTCCTTTACGATGCGCACCTGCGCTGGCAGGTATTTCAGGCATTTGGTTTGTCCGCCCCCGCTGCAATGAATCAGTCCGTGTATATCCTCAAACTGCTCTGTAAGAAGTTTTTTTAGTACGGGCGCATAGGTGCGGGTGGGGGAGAGCAGCAACCGGCCGATAGGGGTTGGGGTATTGTTGACCGTTATTTCATCCGTCAGCCGGTGTTGGCCTATGTATACCACGCTGTCGTTGAGCGATGGTTCAAAAGTCTCCGGAAAATGTTCCGCGTAATATTTGCTGAGCACATCGTGCCGGGCACTCGTGAGTCCGTTGCTGCCAAGGCCGCTGTTGTAGGTGGTTTCGTAATTGCTTTTTCCGAAGCTGGCCAGGCCTACGATTACATCGCCCGG
Source organism: Agriterribacter sp. (assembly GCA_037190905.1). Classification (GTDB taxonomy): domain Bacteria; phylum Bacteroidota; class Bacteroidia; order Chitinophagales; family Chitinophagaceae; genus Agriterribacter. The sequence continues at coordinate 2,724 of JBBCKG010000017.1, forward strand.
GGCAATCTTCTCATTTGTGATCAGTTGTTTTTTGGGCCATCTGCAGGTCATGGTGCCGTTTACGGCTACGGTGCGCACCACATCGCCCACATCGGCGGTTTCGCCGCCCAGGTATCGTATATGGATGCCGTATTCCTGCCATGCATCGAAGAGCTCCTGCGTACCGTTGATGATTTGTTCCAGCACTTCGCCGGGTATTCTTTTTTTATTACGGTCTATGGTAGAGTTGAATACCAGGTTGTTGTACACCCCTACGCACAGCAGGTCGTCCAGATTCATTACCACAGCATCCTGCGCTATGCCTTTCCAGACCGAAGCATCGCCGGTTTCCTTCCAGTACAGGTAGGCCAGTATACTCTTTGTGCCGGCTCCATCGGCATGCATAATGTTTACCCAGGCATCGTCGCCTGAAAGGTAATCGGGGTATATTTTGCAAAAGGCTTTCGGGTATAAACCTGCATCCAGTTTCTGAATGGCAGCATGTACTTCTTCTTTCTGGGCCGAAACGCCTCTTTCGTTGTATAAACTCATGCAATATGTTTGAAACGTGTTTGTTCGGGAAGGGGCAAAGGTAAATATTCAAAGAGCAATTATCAATTATACATTAGTTTTGCGGCGATCAATAAAAAGCAGTTTCCTGAAGATCTACCGATCCATACCTAATATTCCTGTTTTTCGCAATGCGGTTGTCACCACCGGCACTTTCGACGGTGTGCATACGGGCCACTGGCAGGTTATTCAGCAACTGAAAGAAGAGGCGAGGCGGCTCAATGGCGAAACGGTGATCATTACTTTTCACCCGCATCCCCGTAAGATCATCAACAGTGCTGATAAATTGCAGCTACTGAACACGCAGCAGGAAAAAATAGCTTTACTGGAAGAAAAAGGAATTGATCATCTGGTGATTATTCCCTTCACCAACGAGTTTTCGGAACAGTTGCCGGAGGATTATATCTGCCGTTTTCTTGTGGAAACAATCCGGTCGCAGTGCATTATCATCGGGTACGACCACCGCTTCGGGAAAGACCGGAAAGGCGATTACCATATGCTGGAGGCCTACGGTAAAGAAATGAACTTTCTGGTGAAAGAGATTCCGGAGCAGGTGTTGAACGAAATTACGGTGAGTTCCACCCGTATACGCAGGGCGCTGCTGAACGGTGAAGTGGAAAAAGCCAATGCATTGCTGGGCTACGATTATAGCTTTGAAGGGGTAGTGGTAAAAGGCAATCAGCTGGGCAGACAACTGGGATATCCCACCGCCAACCTCTCCGTTGCAGACGAAGATAAACTGGTACCGGGTGATGGTATTTACGCCGTGCTGGCTGAGATCGGGGGGGTAGTACACAAAGGTATGATGAGTATAGGAGTGCGACCCACGATTGATAACAGCGGGGAAAGAACCATAGAAGTGAATATATTTGATTTTGACAGGGATATCTATGGTGCTACCGTAAGGGTATACCTGAAGTATTTTCTCCGTCCGGAATTGAAATTTAACGACCTGCATGAGCTCACCGCCCGGCTGGCAGAAGACAAGATCCAAACATTGAAAAGGCTGGGTGCCTAATTGTCAATTCTACACGAAATGGCAAATAATTGATTGCGCGGGCGAGGGAGATTTACGAAAAGAAATTACACCATTAGTCTTTCCAGCAATCCGTTCCGAAACGCTTTTTGCGCCAACCCCAACTGTTGCTGTTTCCTTCGGGTGCAGCAAACCTGATTCCAGCGTGTACATCTACCCGGCGCGATTGATATACGGCGGAAAGCAGGCTGCCCGATCCTATGAAAAAGTAACCGGCCCTGAGAGAGAGGCCTGCGTTGAACCTGCTCAACTCGTTGTAGTTGATGGGCAGATAGACTCCCCAGAATCGGTTTTCAATGCGCGGCGTGACTGTAATAGAATGGTACCCGTGTTGTCCCCAGGGGCTGTTGTCGTTGTTTACCAGGCTCATTTGCCCCATGATATTCAGGTAGGCGGCTCCCCCCAGGTGATAGTCGGCATCTGCCCTGAGCATAGCGGGTAATACCACGTTATAAGCACCCCGCCGCTGCCAGGACTGGGGTATAAAGTATTGCGGACGATTTTCGAAATAGGTTTCGTAATTCAACTGAAGGCTGCGCAGCTCGTTGGTATAAAACCTTTCCGTTGCGTTAATGTCTACGTTAAACTGGTTTCCGTCGTTTCTGCGAAACCGTATCATTCCGATGTCTGTGATGGCTACCCCTATTTTGAACTTGTACAGCGGCTCACTGGCTCCCCACCAGCTATCGGCATAAAAAGCATCGTTGTTGGGCTCGTTAATGTAGGTAAGGCCAATATCGCCGCCGGCACCATGGCTGCCATAATCAAAAAGGAAGGATGGTTCGAAATTACCCAATCGTACCCCCCCGTATCCCGTATACATGGTACCGCTTGTTTGGGTTAAATATGATTCGTTGCGTACGGGATCGTGCGCAATGGTGCCGCGCAGGTCTCTGGTCTGAAGATAGGTATTGACCATGCCGCCCAGGTACCGGATGGTGGCGCCCAGCTTTAACTGGTGCATATCGTCGTCTTTTACAATAGTGGCGTAGCTAAGGCCTATCTCTCCCCAGCCATTCGAGCTTATGGTCATGGGATCGTAATGGGAAAATGTATGGGGCAGACTGGTAGGATTGCTTTCGCTGCTCATTATTCCGTCTATCAGCTTACCGTTGATGTTTCGCGCGTTCACCATCAGTCTGGCCCGGGTGGTAAAGGCTACCGACGAACGCTCGTTGAGCTTAATCAGTACCGAAGGGCCGTGTACGTTCAGGTTGAGGTATCCGGTGGCGCTGGCAATATTCCGGGAGCGATACTGATGTAGTATGGCATCTTTGCTGTAGAGATTGGAGTAGTTGCCAAGACGAAAGTTGCCGATACTGTTTTCAGCGGAGACGTGTACAGAAGCAATATTTACATCCCAGCGATTGTGATGGCCCGCAATGCCGGAAGGGTTGAAAAACACCGTGTTTACACCTGCGAAATTGCTGGTATTGTATCCTGAAAATTCCTGCCCATAGCCTGTGTGTACCACGCAGAGGGTCAAAAGAATGGCTAAGCGTACATCCATTGTGTAAATCTAATATTTACATGGTGTATGCAGGATGCCATTCAACGCAATTTACCATATGTAAATACCGGAAGCAGCTATGCTGTTTCATCCGTCGCCGGCTTATCCGGAAACAGCAGAGATATGATAACAGAAAGGATCAACACCCCGCCCACGACCATCAACGATACCGGGGAGGGGATATGGTAAAACGGACCTATCACCATTTTTATACCTATGAAAGTAAGAATAATTGCCAACCCGTATTTCAGCTTGCTGAACATATGGATGAAATTGGCCAGCAGAAAGTACAGTGATCGCAGCCCCAGAATGGCAAAAATATTGGAAGTGTACAGTATAAAGGGATCGTCTGGTGCGATGGCAAAAATGGCCGGAATGGAATCTACGGCAAATATCAGGTCTGTGAACTCAATAACGGCCAGTACCACCAACAGGGGGGTGGCCATTTTAACACCGTCCTGTACCGTAAAAAACTTCGCACCATCGTATCCTTTGCTCACTTTGAAGAACCGGTAAATCAGCCGTGCACCGGGGTTGGTGCTGAAATCTTTTTCTTCATCGTCGTCATGACCGGCAAACCACGATTTGATGCCGGCTACAATCAGGAATATGCCGAAGATCGTAAGCACCACGTTGATTCTCACGGAATGTCCCCAAATATCGACGGGTGGCAGATAGGTCATATTCACCAGTCCAACCCCCGCGAATATAAAGATGGCCCTGAAAGCCAGCGCTCCGAGTATACCCCAGAACAGTACTTTATGGTGCACTTCTTTCGGAACATTGAAGTAGCCGAATACCAAGATGAAAACAAAGAGATTGTCTACAGATAACGCTTTTTCTATCCAGTAAGCAGATTGGAACTGGCTGAATTTTTCGATAGCCAGGGCATCTGAATCCTGTTTGAAGACCCAGTAAATAACACCGCTGAATATCATGGCCAGCGATATCCATACCACTGACCACCACAGCGCTTCTTTATTAGATACAGCATGGCTTTTGCGGTTGAATACGCCCAGATCCAGTATCAACATCAAAATAATGACAATCGTGAACGCTACAATCAATCCGGGGTGAGACAATAAACCTTGTTGCATGCTAATTTTTTAAACAATGTATTTCAACCACATCGTCAACGGGCAAATTTACACCGGCAGCTGATAATATACATATTATTGTTCAATATTTCCGGAAGGGGCCTGTTTCGGCAATTCCGGCAGCTATAACCATCTGGAAAAGAACCATCTGCCCTGAACTTTGTACCGAAGCGGAAGCCATTTTTAAATTATATTGCATATCAAACTGATCTGGTATGGCTAAAGAATTGAGAAAAGAGCAGGCGCTGGAGTATCACGCAAAAGGGCGACCCGGTAAAATAGAGGTAGTGCCTACCAAAGATGCCAAAACCCAGAGAGATCTTTCGCTGGCATATTCCCCGGGTGTGGCTATCCCCTGTAAGGAGATTCAGCGGGATGCCGAAAACGCCTATAAATATACCGCCAAGGGCAACCTGGTAGCAGTCATCAGCAATGGTACCGCAGTACTGGGGCTGGGCGATATAGGCGCGGAAGCCAGCAAGCCGGTGATGGAAGGCAAGGGGGTTTTATTTAAAATATTCGCCGATATCGATGTATTCGATATAGAAATCAACGAAAAAGATCCGCATAAGTTCGTAGAGATCGTGCAATCGCTGGAGCCTACATTTGGGGGCATCAACCTGGAAGATATCAAGGCGCCTGAATGCTTTTTTATAGAGCAGGAGCTGAAAAACAGGATGCAGATACCGGTTATGCACGACGATCAGCATGGTACGGCCATCATCAGCGCGGCCGCTTTGCTTAACGCACTGGAACTGCAGAAAAAGAAAATAGACAAAGTAAAGTTTGTGATCAGCGGGGCCGGAGCGGCTGCTATGGCGTGTATACAGTTGTATGAACGTTTGGGTGCCAGGCCGGCCAACTTTACCGTATTCGATAAAGATGGCGTACTTTATAAAACACGTCCCGGGCTGGACGATATCAAAAAACGTTTCGCCGCCACCACCCATGCCAGCCTCACCCTGGCGGAAGCAATGAAAGATGCAGATGTATTTCTGGGATTAAGCGCGGGAAACATCGTTAGCGCAGAAATGGTGAAAAGTATGGCGCCCCGGCCCATCGTATTTGCCATGGCCAATCCCGATCCGGAAATCACCTGGACGGAAGCGACCGGTTGCCGGAAAGACATTATTATGGCCACCGGAAGAAGCGACTATCCCAATCAGGTAAACAATGTGCTGGGATTTCCCTATATCTTTCGCGGAGCGCTGGACGTACGCGCCACCCGTATCAATGAGGAAATGAAAATGGCAGCGGTGAAAGCCCTGGCTGAATTGGCCCGAACCCCGGTGCCCGACATTGTGAACGTAGCGTATAACGAAAAAAACATTGTTTTCGGTCCCAATTATATCATACCCAAACCGCTGGATCCGCGGCTGATTTCTACGGTTTCGCCGGCGGTGGCAAAAGCGGCTATGGAAAGCGGCGTAGCCAAACTGGCAATCCATGACTGGGACAAATACCAGGCAGAACTGGACAACCGTCTGGGGAATAACAACCAGTTGTTTCGCGTGATAGGCAGTAAAGCCCGGAAAGATCCCAGAAAAGTGGTGTTTGCGGAAGCCGATAATGTGCGTATACTCAAAGCGGCGCAGATCGTACTGGACGAGGGTATTGCCTACCCCATTCTGTTGGGCGAATCTGAAAAAATACGTAAGATAGCCGCCGACAATGGCATAGACCTCGATGGAATGCAGATTATAGACCCCCGTAGTGAAGCGGCACACGAGACTAGAAAACGATACGGGGCCATGTATTTCGAAAAGCGACAGCGGCGTGGCGTGAATCTTTACGAGGCCGCTAAAGGTATGAAGGAACGTATACGGTATGCGTGCATGATGGTAAAAGCAGGCGACGCAGATGCCGTGATCGGCGGGCTCACGCGCAACTATCCGCAAACCGTACGACCTGCGCTGGAAATCGTAGGCACCGAGCCGGGTGTGAAGAAAATTGCCGGCATGTACATGATCATCACCAAAAAGGGCCCGGTTTTCCTGGCCGATACTACGGTAAACTTCAACCCCACAGCGGAAGAACTGGCCGACATTACCCTGCTGGTGGCAAAAGAAGTGAAAAACTTCGGTATTGTACCGAAGATCGCCATGCTCAGTTATTCTAATTTCGGTACCAGCAATACCGATGAGGCAATACTGGTACGCAACGCTAGAAGCATCGTTAAAGAAAAAAATCCTGGACTTACCGTAGATGGTGAAATGCAGGGTATCCTTGCCTTTAATAAGGAGCTCCTGAAGGAAAACTATCCATTCAGCGAGCTGGTGGATATGGATGTGAATACCCTGATTTTTCCTAATCTCAGCGCAGGTAATATTGCGTACAACCTGCTACAGGAAGTAGGCGGTTTTGATACCATAGGACCTGTGTTGCTCGGGTTGGATAAACCGGTGCATATTCTGCAACTCGGCAGCTCCGTAAGAACCATTGTAAATATGGTGCTGATAGCCGTGGTAGACGCACAGCAGAAAACACCCAGACCGGCAAAAAAGAAAAAGGGGCAGGGTGGTTGACGAACCTGCAAGGGTAGGGGAAAATAACGCTTAACAACCTGCGTTTGGGATAAGCGGATATGTTTTTATTCCGCCAAAGGCAGCATGAGATCCCGTTTCGGAGACGTTGTGAGGAGGGGGCTGAATCGGGAAGTTGTGCGTCGCTTTAGAAAGATTGGAAACTACCGGTAGGAGCTAAAAGATGGTTGCTGCATTTGGAAGTTATGCAAGGCTCTGAAAGCAGCAATCAGCTTGAATGTAAAAATTGAACTTGCGTTCACTTTCGGTTTAGCCCCGGACTTACGTTAACAAACCAGAGACAAGCCATCAGCATGACAGAGGAATTACATAATATCATATCCAGAAAAAAAATAGTATACCCTGTCAGTAAAACTTTCAGGAAGTACCTCAAGCGGTACGGGAGAGAAGTGCAGCTCCCGGTGACCTATGAAATGCTCAGGCATTTTGAAAATTCCATACCCTGTTTTGACAAAAACGGCAAAGACACTTTGTGGGAAACGGTTTTCTATCATCCCTCTCTGACCCACGAAATACACCAGTCGCTGGTGAGGGTATACTCCCTGCTGAAAGCTGCGGGCGCAAACGAGGCTGAGGATCACCTGTATGTAGAACGGATCGATTTTTGCTCTTTTGGCAACTCACAGCCTTTTCGGGTAAAAATAGTCAATCATTATAATGATGTGTACAGTTATATCTATATTAAGATTGCCGATGCCTCCCGCTTACTCGGGCTTGAGCTGGAACACCTGCTATCGCCGTTTTCTGTTAACTACCTGATCAACGATCAAACCCTTATTGAAGAGCATATAGCCGGGGTGCCGGGCGACATGTTTATCGCTCATTTTATGAACAACCCCAATTACAACCCTATACGTATAGCCAAAGAATTTGTGAAATTCAACGAACGTTGCTTTGCCCGTTTACTCGGTGATATGCGCAGCTATAATTTCGTATTCGATATTACGCCAGACTTTGATGATATACAGTTTGTTATACGCCCGATCGACTTCGATCAGCAGTCGTATGAGGGACGAAAAAACTTCTACCTGCCACAATTTTTTAAAGAAAACCGGGTTTTTGTAGAGTTGGTGCAGAAGCACCTCAATAAGGAGGTAATCAAGCAGTACCAGCGGGAAGAAAGAGCGCAGTTGTTTAAACGCATCAAAGCACAGCGCCACAGGTTGCGTGACTTAAAAGCTTCCATAGATGAGGATGAACTGGCGCCGGTGGAAAAAATACAACAACTGTCAAATGAACTGTTCCGGTATTTCGGTAACAGGAAGTTTCTGGAGTGCACCGGTATGGGCGATATTCTCCGGATTCAGCTCCGGGAACTGGTGGTGCATCACTTACAATCAGATTAGAAAGCTTTTAGGTACTTTTGCGGGAATATAAACTGATCGGATGACTTTTTTTAACCATTTCGGGCGCTATCTGTTGATGATCAAAGGTATGTTTACCAAACCCGAGAACTGGAGAATGTACTGGAAAGAGTTGATGCATCAATGCAACGATATAGGCATTGGCTCGCTGGGTATAGTGGTAATCGTAGCGCTTTTTATAGGTGCCGTGTCTACTTTGCAAACAGCCTATCAGTTGGTCAGCAATCTTATTCCCAAATCCACCATCGCGCAGATTGTGAGAGATACCGTTATACTGGAATTCGCACCTACCATCACCTGTGTGGTACTGGCTGGTGTGGTGGGCAGTAAAATAGCGAGTGAACTGGGGAATATGCGGGTAAGCGAGCAGATCGACGCCCTGGAGATCATGGGTATCAATACCAAAGCTTACCTGATCATGCCCAAAATCATTGCCTCCTTTCTGATGATACCGGTGCTGGTGGTGATAGCAGGCGTGTTGGGCATATGGGGTGGAAGAATGGCCGGCACACTGTCGGGCATTTTGTCTCCGGAAGAGTTCGACGGAGGGCTGCTGAGTGGATTCATACAGTTCAACGTTGGGTTCGCTTTAATTAAGGCATATACCTTTGCTTTTATAATATCCAGTATTCCGGCCTATTTCGGTTATTATGTAAGAGGCGGAGCGCTGGAGATAGGAAAGGCAAGTACCACGGCCGTGGTGACCAGTTGTATCATGATATTGTTTGCCGACTATATACTGGCGGCATTGTTACTGTAAAACAGCTTCCTTTTATGATTGAGATAAAAAACCTGCGAAAAGTATTTGGCGATAAAGTGGTGATCAATGACGTAAGCGCGGTGATGGAATCAGGAAAAGCCAACCTGATCATCGGTGCCAGTGGCAGTGGGAAAACCGTGTTCATGAAATGCCTGGTGGGTTTGTTTGAACCCGACGGCGGGCAGATATTGTACAACGGTAAGGAGTTTATAGGCATGAAGGATGATGAGCGGAAAGAACTGCGCCAGCAGATAGGTATGCTGTTTCAGGGATCGGCTTTGTTCGATAGCCAGACCGTGGAGCAAAACGTGATGTTCCCCCTCAATATGTTTACCGATATGACGCAGACGGAGAAGCTAAAACGTGTCAACGAAGTGCTCGACCGCGTGAACCTGGTAGATGCCAACAAGAAATATCCGGCTGAGATCAGCGGGGGTATGAAAAAAAGAGTGGGTATAGCACGGGCTATTGTGCTCAACCCCAAATACCTTTTCTGCGATGAGCCCAACTCCGGACTCGATCCGCAGACTTCTCTCGTAATAGATAAGCTGATCTACGAAGTAACCAAGGAGTTCAACATGACCACCGTGATCAACACCCACGATATGAACAGCCTGATGGAAATCGGCGATCATATCATCTACATGTACAAAGGTGAAAAGGAATGGGAGGGCAGTAACGAGGAAATCATTTACAGTAAAAGCGAAAAGCTCAACGATTTTATATTTGCTTCGGAGTTCCTGCGCGATGCAAAAGAGAAAAGAATGATGGAGGCGGGCGAGCGACGTTAGCCTGGCCGGTAATATCCTAGATGTAGAAACGATGTATTCTGTATCCGGTAATGTATCTGTTACAATAGCAATTCAGGGGCTTAAATCAGACCAATAGCTACTGTAGGGGTTGGTGGTACGCAGCAACTGATCGTGATTGCCGACCGCAGTAATGGTACCTTTTTCCAGCACATATATTCTGTCGCATAGTTTTTTCAATACCTGCAGCCGGTGGGTAATGAATATAATCGCCATAGTCGGCTTCAGCCGTTGCAATACATTCAATACAAAATTTTCGTAGTCGCGGTCCATAGCCGATGTAGCTTCGTCGAGTATGAGTAGTTGCGGACGGGTATACAGCGCTCTTGCCAATGCCATCATTTGCTTTTGCCCTCCGGATAAATTGACTCCTTCTTCACCTGCCAGCGTCATCACAGACTGTGGCAGACTGTCTGTAAAAAAGCCGAAGTTCATTTCATCGAGGAAATGCATAACCTGCTGCGGCTGCAGCGCTGCCTCCTCGTACGCAATATTTTCCAGCACCGTGCTGTTGAATACATGAACCTGCTGTGGCACCACAGCACAAAACTTTCGCCAGTCTGCCAGTTGAAATGAATCTATCGGTTGTTCGTCTACAGATATCAGTCCGCTTTCCGGATGATAATGCCTTTGTGCGATTTGTGTAAGTGTTGATTTGCCGGAACCATTTTCGCCCATGATGGCGATGATCTCTCCTTTGCTGACTTCGAAAGATACATTATGCAGGAGCCTTTTTTTTCCGGGAAAACGGAAGGAAAGGTTCGTTGCCTTTAGCGATTGGAATGCAGCAATGGGTAAACCATCCTTCCTGTCTGTTTCAGGTTCGGCAGCGCTGAATTCAAACATTCTCCCGAATGCAATGGCAGCTTCCTGTAAAGGAATACTGATGAGTGCCAGATTGGAAATAGCAGGCAAAACGGCGCCGCATACCGTCAATGTAGCGATGAGTTCTCCTATGGTCATCTCGCTATTCAGTACACGCATACTTCCGTATAACATCAAGGCGCATAAGAGAAGAACAGCAAAGCTGTTGATTTTGCATTGCAGCCTGATACGTATTTTTTCCAATCCGAAAACCGCCTCCTGGTATCTTTTGTAAATGTGTTGGTTGTTGTCGGAAAACAGCGTTTGCTTATTATGGCTTTTTATGGATGCTATTCCCTGAAGAGTGGAGATATAATTGGACTCTGTGACGGCGTAGTTGCTCATGACATCCCGCTGCTGGTGAAGAATGCTTTTGTGGTGACGGTATATCAGCAGGTAGAGCAGCGGGAGCAGGGCGGTTACTGCTATGCCGATCTCTGCAGCATACGAGATCAGGAAAAGGATGCCGGCTAGTATCATCAACAGGTCAATAACTGCACTACCCGCCAACCGGCTGATGGTATCCTGGATGCGCGAGGTGTCATGCAGCCGGGCAATCAGCTCTCCGGTTTTTCTGGTATCAAAGAATGATTTAGGGAGCATTAATAGCTGGCGATAGAACAGGCTGGTTATACGGATATTGAAATCCTTAGCCTGGAGCGCCAGCAAATACTGTCTGCAGGCAGACAGGCCCTCTTTGGCTAGCAACATCACGACGACCAGTGCGATGCCTGCGAATAGTTTTCCAAAACGTTTTTCCGGTAGTATGTCGTCCACCAGCGTTTGCGTGAAAACGGCCATAGTGAGTCCAAGAATGGTTACAGCTATTCCCATTCCAACAGCAGAAAGCAATACGGGGTAGTCTTTCCTCAGCAGGCGGATCATCCATTGACGCTGTGTGGCCCTGCGGTCTTTTGTAGTGACGAAATTATTATTTGGGGTAAGCGTCAGGCAGGCCCTGGATTTCCAGACGATAGCCAGTTCTTCAGGCAGCACGTATTCCAGTCCACGGGCCGGATCGCCTATAATAAAGCGGAGAGATTCGTTTGAATCCCTTCTGTATCCAAAACATACGATATAATGCTGCAGGTTATCGTAATGGATGGTGTGTAAGATCACGGGTGAAGAATGATTTTTTAGCGCTTCCATATCTGCTGTGCAACCTTCGGCGGTAAAGCCCATCCGGTTGGCCGCCTCATACAGCCCTAGCAGGGTAGTGCCCTGTATATCCGATCCGCTCAGCCTGCGCAGATTTTCGAGAGAAGTATTCCCGCCGTAATAGCGGATAAGAGACAGCAGGCAGGCCAGTCCGCAATCGGCTTGGTCCTGCTGCATCACCAGCGTCTTTCTGATGCGTTTCATGGTAGCGGAGTCAACGGTCATAGGATGGTTTTATGGCAGTGTCGCTCAGCAGATTTTCGAAGCGAGTGGAGCCGGTAAATTTGTTAACGAGTTTATTGTGTTTGTATACGAAAAAAGAAGGTACCGCCCGCGTTCCGAATATCCCGGGAAATGCATGTTTCGTATCCAGTAAGAGGTGGAGCCCCGCAATGTGCAAGAGCTGCTGCGCTGCCGCATACTGTATTACTTTATCCCGGTCGCTTTGGGTGACCATTATAATTTTTGAGTCCTTCAGTTTTTCCTTTTCCAGAAGGATTTTTTTGGGTATATCCTGACAGTATGCACAGTCAGGGTCGAAATACACAATGATCAGCCTGCCATCGTAGTCTGCAATTTGGTCTGCATGGAACAGCGTATGATCAAGATTCGTGAAAGTGAAAGCAGGTAGTACCTGTGTTTGTTCCTGTATTTCTATGGTTGTGTTTATTCTGCCCCAGATAAGAATAATCAGTGCTGCCATCAATAGCAGGGAGAATATGCCAATAGTTTTTTTAACAGGTTGCGTCATGCTAATTGAATTGCAGGTGTATGAAAATTATGGTCAGGTGCCAGAGGAATACAGCAAGGCCGCAGGAGCAGAGAATGATGCCGGCTGCGTTTGTCCAGGCAATGGACGAAAGCGATCGTAATCCGTATGTTAATATCATCCAGTAAATGACTTCGAAGATGTTCAACTGGTTAAGAGGGTACCGCAGGTATTCAGGAAAACCCTCCAAAGAAAAAATACTGGTAATCGACAGCGGAAAAAAGTACTGAAAATTCTTTGCAGTCAAAGAGGGAAGTAGAAAGTAGGCAGCTACTTTGGCAAAAGACGCGCAAAAGCTCACAAGTTCGGCAAGCAGTACAATTTTAAAGCAGTTTCTAAACGAAACTGTCACAGAAAAAATAGTGATGCCTGCGTATAGCGCGCAGGTGAGGGCGGCGCATTTCAGCAAAACCGTTATCGGCTGGATGATATACCCGATCAGCGTGTATTTCTTTTTCTTTTCAATGGAATACTCAATTTTGTTGTGGTCTACAATACCGGAAAGCCACTCGTGGTAAAATGAGGGCGTGTAGATATATTCCACAGTAATATAATAGGTGATTGTATACAACACAACAATGGCGGTATACAAGTACCAGTAATTGAAGTTATGTACTTCGGTATGGGAGAAATGAGTACGCATGCTTTAGGTGTTTTTCAGGAACAGATCGGGTAACTTTTCCGACAGGTTTTCCCATTTCCATACTAAAAACAGGCACGCAGATATACCTGCGTACAGACTAGCCTGGGAAGCTGTTGGATGTACCCGGGCCGCCGCCGTAATAGGTTTCCATTTTTTCTGCATTCATTTTTTTCATAGTTTAAAGTTTAATGTGACCTGATCTCGTCTTGAGCCCGTTGTACTTCCGGGCAGGGCATACAGTATTTACTCCCTCCTATCTTTCGATAGTCCTGATGCTGATACGGGTGTAATGGATCAGCGCCATCTTTTTTCTGTAGAACTAAAAGGGCGAAATATCCCCTGGTTAGCAACAGCTGTCGAACGTGTACACGTGTAAATTGTATCTGCATCCTGAAAGGAACAGCATCTTTTTTCTGCAAGGGTGGGGCAGGAGGGTTCGGATATACGGTGATCGATACCGGTTAAAAGATTATCCTGTTTGAAGTACTAACCTACATCCTTATTTTTAGATTCTATGTACGGTTTGCCGTATTTTTTTGCCTGTGATGGCGAATAGCGGTTAGTTGGGTTTTTTATAATGCCTGTAATGCAATCAGCAGTTTGCAACGTGTTTTTATGGGGTTAAGGTGATGCTAAATTTTCTTTTAGTTTTCCTATAAAGTATAAGGGAAAACGGAACAGTATGTATACTGCAAGGAGGGTTGTGAGAGATACACACAGCAGCAAAATTTCAAGATAGATCTGGCAGGAGGATATGACGCCGGTAAGTATTGCTACACCGGCAGTAATGTACATGGGCAGCGTGCTGACATCGTTGGTGCTCCTATACAATGCGTTGTTCTTCGCTGGCTTCTTCATCAGTAAAAAAGACGAATATAGAGCTGTGACGATAGTAAATATAGTTATTGCTGTCAGCGTTAGCCATTGGATATGGCTGATGTTATGTCCGGTGATGTATACCACTGTCACATTTATCAATTGGCTGAGCAGGATCGCAGGCGCCAGTAATCTCAGATAGAGAACGACATAGTCAGTCATATTGCGCCCCGCGAGAAAATAGGTCAATGCAAAAGGGCGGAAAAATCCCCAGCTATTGTTGTAACAGTATGAAAAGATGCCAAGGGGTAATACCGAAAAATAGAGCACGAAAGGAATGTCGTCTATAACGAATGTCAACACCACCCACAGCATTCCGGCTTGCACAATGATGCCCGTAGTAATGGCGGTAAACACTTCCTTGTTGCGTGTTAAAGTTGCCCAGCTCCAGTTGGGCGAGGCGATTTTTTTGTACGTCACTGACTTTTCTTCCTTTCGGCCTGAATGGTGCATGCCTGCCAGCAGGTTGAGTAGCAACAGTCCTACTGAGAATACTGGCTGAGAAAAGATATAAATAATATCCTGACGTACTACAGCAGAGACAGGTAGCAAGAGAGTCGTTACGAATATCCATTTTTGGGTATTGTGAAATAAAAGGAGTAGTAATTCTGCCAACATAATCCCGGATATAATCAATTGATTCAACAAAAAGTAGTCGGAATAAGTAAATGACCTGACTGATAAGAATAGTACAACAGGTACGCATAGAAATGAGAAAGTAGATATTTTGGAAAAAATTGAAAGGGTTAATGTTATTGCACTCTTAGTAAAAGGGTGGACAGGGTGATATGGTTGAAACGCAATGTCTCTGACCTGTATATTAGGAAAGAAATATAGGAGACATGGAAGCAGGAACACCATTTGATGCAGATACCTAAGCGTACTTTTTGCATTATCACTGCCAGTATGAGTCAATGTATATTGATAGAATAGACCACTAAGTATAAATATCATTATTATTTGAAGGGCCGTAAGTAGTTGAACCGTTAATACAGTCAGGTTGGCAGCAGAAAAATAGTAACGCCATTTTTTTCTAAGGAGAAACAGTATCACGTCAGAAAACTATTTTGTTTAACAAATCATCATTCTTGGCATCCGTCGTTTGCATTGTATCTAAAAATACGTCTTCCATTTTTATATTCCCATTCAGGAAAGAAAGCCGGGCGTGGACGTGCGCCTTCCTCTCTCTGATGATGCATATCCGATTGGCTATCTTTTCTACATACAATAAATCGTGAGAAGCAAAAACCACTGTTCGTTTTTCGATTTTGTAACGGTCGATAAGCTTGCATAGCAGATCCGAAAAAAGAGGATCCAGGTTGGCGAACGGCTCGTCTAGTAAAAGGTATCGAGGGTTGTGTAACAAAACGCTGCAGAGTCTTATCTTTTTCTTCATTCCTGAAGAATAGCTACTGATAGATTTGTGTAAGTCATCGTTAGCTAGCAGAAAGTATTTTGTAAGGTGTTCTATTTGTTGTTCTGCTATGTATTTGTTCATCGCATAGACCATTCCCGTAAAGCGAAGAAACTCGTACCCGGTGAGTTCCTCTATCAGGGTGTTGTACTGACTTTGTATGCCCAGTTGGCGGTATATAGCATTCGAATGTTTTTTAAACGTTTTGCCGTCAAAACTTACAGATCCGTTATCGGGATCAACTATGTTGGATAATATGTTCAGCAAAGTGCTTTTACCAGCACCATTTTTGCCTAAAATAGCCACCACTTCCCCTGGAGAAATTTCCAGGCTGAGGGATTCCAGTACTGGTTTTTTACCGAACGATTTCGAGATATTTGTGGCGATGATCATGTGATGAATCAATAACTAATACCGAGAATATAGCTAAAAAAGACTGTTAGGCTTGTCGTTATCTGATCACTCAATGTTTTGCGATGCTATACATCAGTGGAGTTAGTTTTCAGTTTCCGCTGATGTATAGCTTGCAACTTCACTAATTAGCACATTTACCCAGCCAACCGCCTACGGCAGCCCAACCTAGCAGTGCTGCAGGTGGAAAAAATATACTGGCCACTGCGGCACCAAACGCAACCTTAGCAAGGGTAGGGGAGCAGGCTCCGCCCCCAATTTTTTCCATTTTTTCTGCATTCATTTTTTTCATAGTTTAAAGTTTAATGTGACCTGATCTCGTCTTGAGCCCGTTGTACTTCCGGGCAGGGCATACAGTGTTTACTCCCTCCTATCTTTCGATAGTCCTGATGCTGATACGGGTGTAATGGATCAGCGCCATCTTTTTTCTGTAGAACTAAAAGGGCGAAATATCCCCTGGCTAGCAACAGCTGTCGAACGTGTACACGTGTAAATTGTATCTGCATCCTGAAAGGAACAGCATCTTTTTTCTGCAAGGGTGGGGCAGGAGGGTTCGGATATACGGTGATCGATACCGGTTAAAAGAATATCCTGTTTGAAGTACTAACCTACATCCTTATTTTTAGATTCTATGTACGGTTTGCCGTATTTTTTTGTTGTGTGAGGGTGTAAACGGGTTTTGTTCTTCGCCTGCGATGGAGAGAACATAGTGTCTCCATCGCAGGCGAAGGTAAGGATAGCGGCTAGTAGCCATATAGCTTACCACCGCCAGTCGCCGGATATCTGTAGTGCCTGCTTTAAATTGGCTTTTTCGAGATTCTCACGGAGTGTTTCATCGTTCATATGTTTGGCATGGAGCGTGGCGGCGTCTGCCAGTCCATACAGCAGTATGCTGCCGAAATAAACGGTGTTTTTCAGTTCCTGCTCATTTACGAGGTCAAAGCTGTCGCAGTCTGCATGGTAGCATTGCAGCGCTTCCCGGCTGAGCCTGCCTGCGGCGCCTCCGGTAGGTATGCCCTGTAGTAAAAACGGCTGATGGTCGCTGTGCAGCCCCAATCCTGCACTATAAGTGTTTGCGAATGCAGTATCTGTAGTTTGTGCTATTGCGCCAATGCCCTGAATGATGTCTTTGTCGTCTGCTACAGAAGAATGGTATCCTTTAGGATCGTTGGTCATATCGAAATTGAGCATATAGCGTATGGTGGAGAGCGATCCGTCTGACATGGCTTGTTGTACATAAGCCCTGGAGCCCAGCAATCCCTGCTCCTCGCCCATAAACAATACGAATTCGATGGTGCGTTCGGGTTGCAGATTAAGTGACTGAAAGGTTCTGGCCATATCCACTACTGCAAAGGATCCTATACCGTTGTCTATGGCGCCGGTAGACAGATCCCAGCTATCCAGGTGTCCGCCGATAACAATTTTCTCATGGGGTATCGATTTACCCGGCAGGGTGGCGATTACGTTTCTTGCCTGCACTTTTCCGGAAAAATTGGTCATGGAAATGGTGGCGGTGTGTTTGCCCGAAGCAAGACGTTCTTTGAGTTTTTTTCCGTCGTTGTTGCCGATGCAGAGTGCCGGTATGGGGATGAGTTTTCCGTCTACCGATGCAGTGCCGGTGAGCAGTATATCGCCGGGAGCGGCATTAAAAAACATGATGCCCGCGGCTCCGTTTTTGATGGCCAGCGCTGTTTTTTCGGAGCGGTGCAGGTTGCGGGTACCTTCTTTTGAGCCGGGCAATACACCCAGGTAAACGAATACAATTTTGTTGTTCAGCGAAACCTTGTTATTGGCATAATCTTCCTCCAGCCCGTTGCCCAGGTCTACAAGATCACCGCTCAGGTTTACCTGCACCGGGGAATGCGCCAGTGAGACTGCTTTGACAGATATACCGTTGATTTTAAGATCGAGACTACCACGGCTCCAGCTTTCTGATTCGAAACTTTGGTAGCGCGGTTGATAACCGTACGATTTCAGGAGGTTAAATACCTGCTCTTCTGCTTTTGCACCATTTGCTGAGCCGGTGAGCCGGTGCCCGATGTAGGTGGTAGATTGCTGAAGGTTGGTATACGCAGCAGCGTTTTGGTATACTTCTGTTCGGATTTTGCCAAAAATATCTTTCCATTCGCTTTTTACCTGACCGGAACCTGCGAAAGAAACAGCCAGTAAACATAGAACAGGGATAATACGTGTAAGCATGCTTAAGCGTTTAATTGATGGTGTGAGGCTGAACGGCGGGCAGTTAGTGTTGTTTTTCCAGCTTCCCGTTTTGCAACTTCAGTATATAAATTCGTTTGTTCTCGTAATAGTCAATGCCAGACGCACCCACCCTTACCGGCCGGAAATCGTAGTCGGTAATCAGGTAATGTTGCTTATCGTTGAGATGCTGCATCAAATGCTCATCGTAGCGCCGCAGCAGGTGCATAAAAATGTAGGTAAGTTCAAAGCTGTGGAACGCCAGTTCGGAAGGCGGGGTATAAGTTGCCTGTCCATATCTTCCGGTAAATCTTCTGACCCAGTCGTTTTCTTCCCGGCCGGGGTTATATAACGTAGATGGATAAACGATGCTAAGTCCGCGGGTTTCTGTTTTGCCTGCATCAATAAATGACTCCCAGGTAGGCATGCCTACCACGGTGATGGTGTAGTTGTGAGACAGGGCCGTAGCGGCATTGATGATGCGTTTGGCAAAGTTGTCGTCCAGACTGGCGCAGAGGAGTACGTTCTCCCGGTCTTTGTCGAGCAGGGCTTCTATATCTGCATTGCTTACCTGTGCAGCCAGGTTGGCGGATTGTATGTTCAAAACCGGACCAGATTGTGAAGCATTGAGCGATGTAAATGCTCCGCTGATCCTCCGGTCGGCATTGCCGGTACGGCTGATCATGGTGAGTTTGCTGGTGCCGTGCTGGCGCAATACATAGTTGTATACCGCCTGAATATGTGTATTGAGCTTGGAGTTGGCAACAATCACCCAGGGGTTATCGGTAATACCCCCGTCGTTGGGGTAGCTTACGGATACGAAGGGAATATGCTTTTCGCGGGCTATAGCAGCCAGGTCCAGGTATTCTTTTCCGCTTACAGCGCCGAGTATCAGCCCGGTTCCGTCCAGTTCCCCGTTGTCAGCCAGCGAGAAGGCTGAAAATCCTTTTTTTCGGGTATCATATACTGTTACATCCATGGTATAGCCTTGCTGGTCTATTGAATCTATGGCCATCATAGCGCCCTGGTAAAACTCAATGCCGGTTTTTACGGAAGAAGGGATGCGCATATTGGTTTTGAAAGCACCTCTGGCATCAAACAGGCTATCCAGTTGGAGGGGAGCAAAAAGCGCTACCCGCTTAATTTCCAGGCTGTCTTGAGCAGCACCACCGGTTAGGTATAATAATGTTAAAAGGAAAAAAAGCGTTTTTTTCATTCAACAGTTTTTTAATGAGACGTATTACTCCCATTCAATGGTTGCAGGAGGCTTGCTGCTGATATCGTACACTACCCGATTGATGCCTCTTACATTATTGATGATCTCATTGGAAATATGTGCCAGGAATTCATAGGGGAGATGTGCCCAGTCTGCCGTCATACCATCTACAGAAGTTACTGCTCTTAAGGCTACTGTATATTCATAAGTTCTTTCATCTCCCATTACGCCCACACTTTTTACGGGTAGCAATATGGCGCCGGCCTGCCAGATAGTGTCGTACAGCTTGAAAGACCGGAGCGATTGGGTATACAAATGATCTGCTTCCTGTAATAATTTAACTTTCTCTTCGGTAATATCGCCCAGTATTCGGATGGCCAGCCCCGGTCCCGGAAAGGGATGCCGGAATAACATTTCATGCGGAATGCCCAGTTCCAACCCTACTTTGCGCACTTCATCCTTGAAAAGATAACGCAACGGCTCTACCAGTTCCAGTTTCATGGTATCTGGCAGCCCGCCCACATTGTGATGCGATTTGATGGTTACTGAAGGACCGTGTACGGAAACGCTTTCTATCACATCCGGATAAATGGTGCCCTGGCCCAGCAGTTCCACGCCGTCTACCTTATGGGCTTCCTCGTCGAATACCTCAATAAAGGTTCTGCCAATGATTTTCCGTTTTTCCTCCGGGTTGGTTTTGCCCGCAAGCAGTTGATAGAATCGTTGGGAAGCATCCACCCCCTTTACATTCAGGCCCAGTTTGCCGTAGCTATCCAATACCTGTTGAAATTCGTTTTTGCGCAATACGCCGTTATCTACAAAAATGCCATATAGCCTGTCGCCGATGGCGCGATGAATGAGCGTAGCGGCAACCGTGGAGTCTACGCCGCCACTCAGGGCCATGATCACTTTGCGGTGGCCGATCTGTTTTTTCAATGCCGCTACGGTATCACTTACAAAGTGGGCGGGCGTCCAATCCTGTGTACAACCACACACTTTCACCAAAAAGTTCGCAACAATTTTTTTGCCCTCTGTAGAATGGTATACCTCCGGATGAAACTGTAGTCCATATAGTGGGTTGGGGCTATCTGTTTTTTTGAAAGCGGCTACAGGAATGCTGTCTGTTGTGCCGAGAATATCAAAACTTTCCGGCGTTTCCAATATGGAGTCGCCATGACTCATCCAAACCTGCGAAGTGCCGGACAAGCCTTCCCACAGCGTATCGTTCTTTTGTACTTTTAAGCTTGCCCTGCCGTATTCCCGTTTTTCAGACCGTTCTACTTTGCCTCCGGCGAGCTTAGCGGTAAGCTGGGCACCGTAACAGATACCTAAAACCGGCAGTTTTTCATTGATGGCGGCTACATCTACCTGTGGTGCATGGGGGTCGTTTACCGAAAAGGGTGATCCTGAAAGTATAACTCCCTTTAAATCAGCCGAATAGTTGACCGGCTTGTTATAAGGTGTAATTTCACAATATACATTGGCTTCACGCACAGCCCGGGCTATCAATTGGGTATACTGGGATCCGAAATCGAGGATGAGTATCTTTTCTGTCATTTGCAGCGAAGGTAATGAGAAATTAGAAGACGGGAAAGAGGGAGCTGCCGGCGGTACACCCAAGGCTGATGTCTGGTCGTGTGGGGGCCATTAACTTCCGTCAGCGACGGGAACATATGCGTTACCAGGTAGGGAGATTTAGAACAATGCTGCCGAACCAGGTTGATTTTAGCTGCCTCGATGCTGTTAATCCGGCGCATTACCAATTCATACAGTGCCGTACTATATTATAGCGTTCACCACGGTGAGTTTTTCAGTTTCCTGCTTATTTTATTTTGGAAAACGCCAGTGGCTTCAGGGGTATGGTTTCCACTTTTTCCACGATGGGTTCCGCTGCTTCTGTTTCGTTTTTCACTTTAATCCACTCCGGATCGTTGCGGAAAGCCTGCCACGATGCAGCGCCGCTCTCTGCCGAGCCATGCGCTACCAGGTATACGAGCTTTGGTTGCGTTTGCGCCGGTTCCAGGGTGGTCCAGTAGGCGATATTGGTCATGCCATGTTTGGAAAAGAAGGCGAGGGTATGGTGTTGAAAACGGTGGATGAGTTTGTTGAGCTGGCCGGGATGACAATGATAGATTCGCAGGTCGAATATCCTGTTCTGGTCGGTTTTCGAAGCCTGGATAACGGGAGATACCGTTGCAGGCTGCATGAATACACTGGTGATTTTGGATATGATAGCCCCTCCCTTTTCAGAATCCGCTTTTACTTTCTGCCATTCCTTATCGGCCTGGAACGACTGCCAGGCAGCGTCTCTTGCGGCCTGATCGGGGTAAGCCAGCACGTAATACAGTGCATTTTCCTGATTGTCTGCAGGCACCCAATACCCGATATTTTCCATGCCGTGTTTTTCAAAGAGTCGGGTGGTGTGCCGCTCAAATCGTTCTATCAGTGCATCCAGTTTGCCGGGATGGCAGTAATAGATCCTCATCTCATAATATCGTGTATCCGTTTGTGCCATAGTCATTCCGGCAGACAGTATCCATACTGCCATCACAGCCGCTATTTTTTTCAGCATGAACATATTAACGGTTTTTCGCGTCAGGGTTTTATTTCCCATACCAGTGCGCTGGCGCCCAATATCGCTGCATCTGCTTCTTTCAGTTCACTAAATAATAACTTGACTTTGTTTTGGAAAATGGGAAGCAAATTTTTCTCCATGTGTTCTTTCGTAGGCTTCATAATCAGGTCGCCCGCTTTGGTCATGCCTCCGAACAGTATAATGGCTTCCGGAGAAGAGAACATCACAAAATTAGCCAGCGCCAGCCCCAGGATTTCGCCGGTGTACTGGTATACTTCCTTGGCGATTTCATCGTCCTGTATGGCGCACTCATATACGATCCGGGAGTCTATTTCTTCTATCGGATAGTTGCGCAGCAGGCTGGGCGTATCGGGTTTATTGCCCAGGAATTCCCTGGCGGTATGTGCTACACCGGTAGCCGAAGCGTAACTTTCCAGCGAACCATACATGTCGGTGCCGGGGTGCAATCTTCCGTTGGGTATGATGGTAATATGGCCTAACTCGCCGGCAAAGCCATCGTGTCCGTAAATCAGTTGTCCGTTGGCTACAATACCGCTTCCCACGCCGGTGCCGAGGGTGATCATAATGAAGTCTTTCATGCCTTTCGCCGCACCGTACATCATTTCTCCCACTGCTGCTGCATTCGCATCATTGGTGAGTGCGGCCGGTACGCCGAATTTTTCGGTGATCATTTTTGCCAGTGGTATGATGCCTTTCCAAATGAGGTTGGGAGCGTAGTCGATGGTGCCGGTGTAATAGTTACCGTTAGGTGCGCCGATACCAATACCCCGGATGGCTTGTATGCCTCCCACCTGGTCGATGGCCGGCTGCAGGGCCTGGTACAAATCTTCTATATAATTTTCAACCTGCTCGTGTTTTCTGCTGGAGATCGCACCGCGGTACGCCGTGTCTCCTCTGTGGTCTACAATGCCAAATACTGTGTTGGTGCCTCCGATATCAATCCCGATTGCATACTGCTGGTTCATAAATGGTATGTTACTTATACGTTTTGATTGTCAATTAATGTCCTCCCTTTTCGATATGACTGAAGTCGATGCCCTGCGATTTGAGTACGGATTTTACGCGTATGGCATAAAATGCAATATACGCAAAACAAAGCACCGCTATCCAATAAGAGTTGTGAATTCCGATGGATGGAAGATCGGCCAGCTTGCCCTGTAATGGTGGTATAATGGCGCCGCCCAGTATCATCATTACCAGAAAGGCAGAGCCCTGCGCGGTATACCTGCCGAGGCCGGCGGTGGCGAGTGAGAAGATGCTGGGCCACATAATGGAGCAAAACAATCCTCCGCTGAGGAAGGCGTAAATGGCCGTTTGTCCTGTTGTGAATAGGCCGATGAGCATGGCGATGATGCCCATGGAGCCAAATATCATGAGGGTTTCTACCGGTCGTTCTTTGCCGAGCAGAAATCCGCCGATCTGAAACAGTATCACGCCTGCATAGGCGTAGAGCGGCGTGAAATCGTTGCCCGCTATCAGGTTGGCGGCTATCACCACGCCAAAGGCGATGTAGGGAACAATGATAAACAACAGGGTGCGCATGGAGCGGGTGGGGTTGAATACCGTGATGGCGCCGGCCCAGCGCCCGATCATCATGCTACCCCAGTATACCGATATATAGGGCGCAATCTGGGTTTCGGTATAGCCCCCGAATTCGGGAAGTGTGAGCAACTCTCCCAGGTTGCTCTGGATGGTGACTTCCACCCCTACATACATAAATATCGCGAGCATGCCCAATATAAGCTGGGGGTACTTCATGGCGCCCCAGCCGGCGGTATTGTTGCGCGCGCTGGCGCTGGCACCCCAAAAGCTGGCAATCATGATCACCAGCCCGGCTACCAAAAGCCACATATTACGGAGGCTTACGTCCGCGGGCAGCTTTTCGTTTACGTCCAGTCCCCGGTAACTCGCAAAAATCCATCCGAAAACAACCAGCATTACCAGGGTAATAAACACCAGCAGCCACATGGCTTTGGGGGCTGCCTCAAAACTATCTTCTTCTTTTACATTGGGCAGCTTTTTACTGACCCGGAACAACACGGCTGCTGCTATAAATAATATACCCACCACCACGTACAACGAATTCATAGAGGTGATGGTGGCATTGGCGATATCGGTATCGCTGGCGGAAGCTTTTCCAAAAAGGGCCAGGGCCATTATGATAGGACCAATAGTGGTTCCAAATGAATTCACGCCGCCGGTAAGGTTCAGCCGGTGCGTGCCGGTAGCCGGATCGCCAAGGGCAATGGCAAAAGGGTTGGCGGAGGTTTGCTGCAGAGAAAACCCCAGCCCCACGATAAACAATGAGGCCAGTATGCCTGCGAACCCGCCAAAATTAAACGAGAGCAGCATCAGCGCTGCACCCACCGCACTAATCAGTAAGCCGTATATAATACCGGTTTTCATTCCCCAGTGGTTCATAATATCCTTGTTCTTCGCTGCCGATATTACAAATAGCCCCAGGGCGCCGATATAATAGGCCCCGTAGAATGCAAAGTCGATCAACTGGCTCTGAAACTGATCGAGACTGAAATAGTGCTTGCAGAATGGTATAAAAATGCCATTTCCGGCAGCAATAAATCCCCAGAAAAAAAATACGATCACCAGTGTGCTTAATGCCCCGGTGTTGGTAGGCTTTTTTGCCCCGGTATTTTGTGCGCCTGGCGAAACCGCGTTGGACATGCTATTAGAGATTTATTAAAGATGAGGGCATGAAATTAAAGCATAACAATCGTTTGCTGCAAAAAAAATAAAAATCGTGAACCTTTTACCAGATTTCTTTATTAAGTTCGGGAAATTTTATTGCATAATGAGTACAGCTACACTTACCCCCTCACCCCAGAAAAACTATCTGACTTCAATCATCATCATCGGCGCTTTGTTTTTCATTTTCGGATTTGTTACCTGGATCAACGGGATATTGATACCGTACCTGAAAATAGCCTGTGAACTGGAATCAGATGCGCAGTCTTTTCTGGTAGCTACTGCTTTTTTTATAGCTTACCTGGTAATGTCTATTCCCTCCTCCTATGTATTGAAGGCCACCGGTTATAAAAAAGGAATGTCGCTGGGTTTGCTGGTGATGGCCGTGGGTGCTTTGCTTTTTATTCCGGCTGCTCAAACCCGCAATTTTAATATGTTTCTTGTAGGGTTGTTTATAATAGGTACCGGACTGGCTATTCTTCAAACCGCTTCCAATCCTTATATATCTATTATAGGTCCCATTGAGAGTGCCGCTTCCCGTATATCCATCATGGGTATCTGTAATAAGCTGGCAGGTATACTCGCCAGTGTTATTTTCGGCTTTATCGCACTGAAAGATGCTGATGCGCTCACCGCCCGGATAGCAACCATGAGTGCAGCGGATAAAGCGGTAGAACTGGACCAACTCGCTGCCAGGGTCATCAATCCCTATATTGTTATCACCATTGTATTGGTAGTGCTGGCCGTAGCGGTGTATTATTCTTCTCTTCCCGATATCAAAGACGATGGTGGAGAAGAAGCCGGTGAAGGCGGTCAGCAACAGAAAAAATCCCTGTTCCAGTATCCCCACCTGTTTCTCGGTGTATTGGCCATGTTTCTGTATGTAGGGGTAGAGGTGATGTCTGGCGATACCATTATCAGCTATGGGCAGTCACTGGGTATTTCCATGGCAAAGGCCAAGTTCTTTACCTCCGCCACGCTGGTGTGTATGCTGATCGGTTACATCATCGGTATATTTGCCATACCCCGGTTCATGTCGCAACAAACCAGTTTGAAGATTTTTTCCTTAATGGGTGCTTTGTTTACTACACTGGCTTTGGTAACAAGTGGGTTTACTTCGGTATTGTTTATCGCTTTGCTGGGACTGGCTAATTCGCTGTTGTTTCCTGCTTTGTTTCCCCTGGCTATTGACGGATTGGGTAAGTTTACCAAACTGGGTTCCGGTTTGATGGTATCTGCTTTTTTCGGAGGAGCCATTCTGCCGTTGGTGTACGGCGCTATGGTGGATAGCTCTACCAGCGCAGCCATCGCTTCGGGCGTTGACGCCGTTGCTGCCAAAGCTTCCGCTGCTCAAAAATCATACTGGATTATGATACCGGCGTACCTTTATATATTATACTTTGGTATCAAGGGCTATAAGGCGGGTAAGGCCTGATGAGTGATGTATAAGACTTTTACTTTAAAATGGTAAAATAGTAAGATGGTAAGATTCTTACTATTTTACCATCTTACTATTTTACCATCTTACCATTTTACAACCTCACCACCTTCTACCGGTAAAAGCAAAAACCATCTCCGTCAAACAGTCCTTTATCGCTGAGTTTGATATGTGGTATCACCAACAGTGCCATAAAAGACAGTGTCATATAAGGAGAAGATAAAGTGGATCCCAGTTCTTTCGCAGCCTTATCAATGTTGCTGTACATTTCTGCTACTTTGTATCCATCCTCACTGCTCATAAGACCTGCTACAGGCAATGGAACAATCATATTGTTGCCATCTGCAGACAAACTGATGCCGCCGCGGTGTTGAATAATGTTGTTTACTGCTTTGCTGATGCTAAGGTCGTCTGTACCTACTGCTACAATATTGTGACTGTCGTGGGCTACCGAAGATGCTATCGCCCCCGATTGCAGTCCGAAGTTTTTAATATAAGCTATTGCCGGAGGCGCATGCTGGTAACGGTTGATCACCACAATTTTAAGGATGTCGTTTTCCAGGTCTATACCCCCCTGCCATCTTTCCGGGGCGTTGTGTTTAAGCGTAATCAATTGTCCGTCCAGCGCTGCTATTATGGGAAAATCAGGAGACTGTTGCTGATTAAAATCTGCTGGTTTGGTTTCGGTGCAGGAAAACTTGTTGAGCGGAGTAGCCTGCGGCGTATTTTCGATCAGCGATACACCATTTTCTGCCACCAGTTGCCCATTTATATAGGTGCGCAACACTTCAAAATCCTTCAGATCTTTTACAAGAATAAAGTCAGCGTTATCTCCCGGCCGGAGCAACCCGTTATCTAGCTTATAATGCAGCACCGGATTCACACAGGCTGCTTTCAGCACTTTAAACACATCGATGCCTTTTGCGACGGCACGGGCACACAGCTCGTTAATATGGCCACGGACCAGGCTGTCGGGGTGTTTGTCATCGCTGCAAAACATCATTTGATCCGGGTAGTTGTGCAGCAGTCCGGCCAGCGCTTCAAAATTTTTGGCGGCGCTGCCTTCCCGGATGAGTATTTGCATGCCCAGTTGCAGCTTTTCCTCAGCTTCTTCGTGGGTAAAGCATTCATGATCTGTGGAAATACCGGCTGCTATATAACGTGCGGCATCTTCTCCCCGCAGCCCGGGTGCATGTCCATCCACCGGTTTGTGGTACCGGCGGGCAATGGCTATTTTAGCCATTACTGCTTCGTCGCTGGCCAATACGCCCGGGTAGTTCATCATCTCACTCAGGTACCTGATTTCTTTTTGTTGCATCAGTGTTTCGATATCCGCCACGCTGATGCTGGCGCCCGCTGTTTCGAAAGGGGTAGCCGGCACGCAGCTCGGGGCGCCGAAACAGAAATGAAACGGTACTTTGTTGCCGTCTGCTATCATAAACCTGATGCCTTCCATTCCGCATACATTGGCTATTTCATGCGGGTCGCTCACGGTCGCTACGGTGCCATGTACAACGGCCAGCCTGGCAAACTGCGACGGCGTGAGCATGGAACTCTCTATATGAACATGGGCGTCAACAAACCCGGGAAGTATATAGGGGAGCGCCTTCCCGGAATCGGGTATTTCCTTGATGCTACGAATAATGCTACCGGCGGTTTCCAGTGCGACGGTATATATTTTTTTTGCAGTGATATCTACCAGTCTGCCTTCTATAAATTTGCTCATAATCAGCTACATGTGTAAACAGCGTTCAAGTTAATGGATAAATGGTAGATATTAAACAGTAGAATTGCACTATTTTTGGGATGTATTTGCCTGACAGCTATATGGTAAGAGCATGCTTTGGGCCATGGCCTGAAACAGATTGCATGTTGACCGAAATATGGCAAAACAGCATTATAATATTACACGTAAAATGAAGCATCGTATTTTGAGTTTTGAAGGCAGCTTCCAGTCAAATATCAGCATGCGCACATTTCATGTGACAATAACTCAACATTAAAAACAAACACATGAACAGAATCAAGACGCTCCTGCTGACCCTTATTGTGGCGGCCTTCGTAAACACCGGACACGCGCAAACTGCGGAAAGCATTATTGAAAAGGCCATTACCGCCCTGGGCGGAAAGGATAAGCTGGCCAATTTGAAAGACACCTATATGGAGATGAATATGGATGTGATGGGAATGCAACTCGGATCAAAAACGTGGATCATTTATAATACGGCCATGCGCCAGGAAGTAGATATCCAGGGACAGAAAATAGTGACCTATATCGACAAAGACAAAGGATGGAACATCAACCCCATGATGGGCTCTGCAACGCCTGAACCATTACCCGAAGATGCCGTAAAAAATGCTATGGCCAGCTTCGCCCCTGGCCGAGAGCTCACTTCTTACAAAGAATCCGGGTTTACAGCAACACTGGAAGGGTCGGAAGAGGTGAATGGTGCCAAAGCCTATAAAATAAAGCTGGAAAAAGACAGCATGTCGCAGCATATTTTTATTGATGAAGCCACCAGCTACCTGGTGAAGTCAATCGTGAAAACAAATGTACAGGGGCAGGAAATAGAGGCGGTGACTACATTGAGCGACTACAAAAAAACAGAGGGAGATTTTGTATTTCCTTATACTACCATCATCAGCAACCCAATGCTGGGCGAAATAAAAGGAACAGTAGTGAAATTGCAGGTGAACGGCAATATTGATATCAAAGACCTGCAGAAGACCGAATAACTACAGGGTAGGGCGCCGCGAGGCTTCTCCTTTTAGTAAGCACATTAGCCAGGAAAGGCAATGACAGGGCGTTCAGCCTGGTTATTGTCTTTTTTCCATTTACCCCTCTTTTGTATCGCCGGACATAAGAGAACAGGCTTTCATAGAAAGGAATCAAGGGGAAGAGCTAATTTTGCCGCTCGGGCGGCGATAAAGGAGTTTGTTAAAAAATATTTTACATTTCGCGGTTACAGAACGATATACTGCTGAGACTAATCAAACAGAAGCTGAATGTATAGAGAAAGAAGTATTTCTGACGAGGAACTGATCAATGATATACTGGACGAGCAAAGACTGAACGGAGCCATCCGCCATATTCTGGAAAGTTACCATGGTTTGCTGGAGCATATGGTGGTGAGTAACAGCGGTACGCCGTCGGATGCAGAAGATGTGATACAGGATACGCTGGTGGCTTTTGTGGAAATTATCAGAAAAGGCACTTATAGAAGAGAAGCTGGTATAAAATCATTTTTATATACCATTGCCCGCAACCTCTGGATCACGGAACTGAGAAAAAGAGGAAGCGCTGTAAAAAGAGAGCTGCTTTACGAAAAATCAAAAGACGTTACCGACGAAGAGCTGATGGGGTATCTTTCTTATAAGGATATACAGAAAACAGTCACCGACCTACTGAATACACTGGAAGATAAATGCAAACAAATACTCAGAATGGTGTATTTCGACAACCTGCCGATGAGAGAGATGGTGGCAAAACTGGGTTATCAGAATGAGCAGGTGGTGCGAAACAAAAAACACAAGTGTATGAAGGAGCTCGAAAGAAAAATAAACGATTCACCCGCCGCGAAGCGGGAACTTAAAAACCTGTTGTTACATGGAAACTAACCCTGCCATAAGCATAGAGCAACTGAACCGTTATCTTGACGGAGAGTTAACAGAGAAAGACCGTACTGCTGTAGAAGCACAACTACAGGCCGACAGCGCCCTGCAATCGCGTCTTGAAAACCTGCTGATAGCACGTAAAGCCATTCATGCGGCCGGCCTTAAAGATCGCATCGCCGGCATATACAGCGAGTTTAGATCGGAACTTACCCCCAAACTGGTACCGCTCGCCAAACGGCGCACGGTTAAAACCTGGATGGCTGCCGCTGCTGCTGCTTTGCTGATCGTAACGGGGTACAGCGCTTACCGGTTTACAACACTCAGCAACCATGCTGTGTTTGATCAACATTATATTGCTTATTATCTGCCCGTTCAGCGTGGATCGAACGATACGGCCTCCTCTGTAAAAGATTCATTATACAGGGCCGGAGATTACACCGGCTTCCTGGCGATGAGCAAAAATATGGCAGCTCCGATGCAAAAAGATTATTTTCTGCAAGGCATGGCGCTGCTGGAAACAGGTGAGCCCGTAAAGGCAATAGCTGCGTTTGAACAATTGCGACAATTGAATGCAGCATCGAACGAACGGTACTTTGAACAGGAAACTGATTACTACTTAACACTTGCCCTGATCCGCAGTGGCAGGATAACCGAGGCAAGAGCCCTGTTGCGTGCTATAGACGACAACCCCGGACACCTCTATCATAAAAATGCTGCTGCTATCAGCAAATGGACGCTGCGGGCGCTCGAACTGAAAAACTAAACTTTATCCCGGATTCTCCGGCTTTTCAGGTTACATAACCATTCTCGGCTGCGACTATCTGTTATACTAAAACAGGTAGTACAATGATACAAACTAAAACAGCCGCAATTATCTTCAGTATACTGGTAGGGCTGGCAGTGCTGCTGCCAGTGAAGGAAAACTGGAAAACAAAGCCGGCAGACGATTTTCCCCTCTCTTACTATCCCATGTTCTCCGCAAAGCGCGATGTGCAGTATACGGTGAACTACCTGGTCGGTTATGATTCGCTCAATAACCGGCATCTCATTCCTTACAAACTCATTGGCAGAGGCGGGTTCAACCAGGTACGCAGGCAACTGAACAGAAATGTGAATCGAAAAAAATACAAAAGCGTTACGCGCCGGGTGGCAAAGCGAATAGCCAGAAGCCGGCAGTCTCCGTTTAGTGCGCTCAAAGAAGTACACCTGGTAAAAGGAACTTACAATATAGATGAATATTTCATTGGAGATAAAAATCCGGCTGAAGAAGAAATTTTATTTGTTCAACCCGTTAAACGATAAAACAATGAATGGTATAAATGCGAATGGATGGTTTGCACCGGTTCCGATCGGTAGAATACAGATTATAAGGATCATTACAGGTGTTTTTTCACTGTGGTACCTCACTACCCGGTTTAAAATGATGAATGCATTATCGGCTACCAATCCTGCTTTGTATAAACCGGCTGGTGTAATGCAATTTTTTGCATCGCCACCGCCGCCTATGCTGATAACCGTTTTACTGGTTACGACTGTTATCCTCAATATACTGTTCATCGCTGGCTGGAAGCACAGGTGGATCGGACCTGCTTTTGCTGTTGTACTGTTGTTTGTTTTTTGCTATCGCAACTCCTGGTCTATGGTGTACCACAGCTACAACCTGATGGTGATACATATATTTATTCTCGGTTTTGCACCGGCTGGCGGTGTATCTTCTCTAAAGGCCATGAAAAAGGAACACTGGCAATACGGCTGGCCTGTAAAGCTCATGTGTCTTGCCACCGTACTGGTGTATTTTCTCTCCGCAGTTGCCAAGCTGAAAGGCGAGTTGGCCTGGGGCTGGCTGAATGGTATTGCCATGCGGTCGCAGATCGCCGTGGATGCCCTCAGGAAAAATATGTTTGGGGTAGAAACCTCTGCTCTTTTCGAAGCTACCTATGAACACACCTGGATGTATACGATCATGGGCGCTACGTCGCTGCTGCTGGAACTGCTGGCCCCCGCCATACTTTTCTTAAACAGAAGGGTGGCGGCAGGATGGGTGCTGCTTGTATGGCTGATGCACTGGGGTATTTTTGTGTTGATGGGCATCACCTTCCACCATCACCTTACAGGCATACTATATCTGTCGTTTCTGGCACCGGAAAGATGGTGGTTTTTTGTCGCCGAAAAATTAAATCGTATAAAAATATCGCTCAGAGCGGTTACGTCGGGTGCATTGGCTTCGACAAAGTCATATCAACAACAATAACATGAAGCATACAATTATTGCCTGCGTTTTTGGAATAAGCTGCACAGCAGGGCTGCAGGCGCAAAACAACGAATGGAGAGCCAGGACCGGCGTGAGTCTCAAAGTGCCGATTACCAAAAAACTGGATGCAAAAATCAGTCACCAGCGATCATTTGAAGCTACCGATCATTTCAAAAGCAGGATGAACAGTGTTGGTATCAGGGCAACATACGAACTGGACAAAAGAGCAGATGTAGTGGCCGGGGCTGTATGGCTACAGAACCCCCGGAGAAATAGCAGCATATCCAAAGTATTTGCTGGTATACGGTATGAGAGCAGGCTGGGAGATTGGCTGGCATGGAAAAACGGAATACAGGCGGAAACTTTTTCCCGTCCGACCGGTAAGTTCAAACACCGTGTGATCATCAGCTCCAAAATCGGATTACGAAAAAGAATGGACTTCCTGAATCTCTCCCCTTCTGTAGGCTACGCGCTTTACTACAACATAGGAGGCAAGGACCTGCAATACTACGACGGCAACAAACGCCCGGCAGTAAAACAGTCGCCCGATGGCTTTCACCGGGGGCGGTTCAACGTCACACTCAGTTCCAGGGTCAACAAGCACCTCAGCCTCTCGCTCTATTATTTCAACCAGCATGAGTTCAATTTCATTGCCGGAGAATACAGACGCATACACGTTGAAAGACCCAACGGAAAAATTACAAGAAGGTTCAACAATTATAATGCTGCCGGTATCACCATGAATATCACTATTGGGAGAAACGGCACCAAACCTGTTTTTTAACCCGCCGGAGAGAATATTATTCAATCATCACAAAGTTTAAATCACTACACGAAAAACAACATTTATGCAACCGAGAATTAAGAAAACGTACATATGCGCTGATGTTCGCGACTATACGCTGGATGAACAACTGATTGATACTTACATACCAGCAGCAGGGGATGTAGCCGTATTCGAAGTGCTGAGTATAGGAAAACATACCCAGATGCAGAGCGACAGCGGACGTTCGGTAAAACTGATGCCAGGCGACCTCATCATGGCAGCCTTCGGTACGCGATATGCCACGGCTCAGTTTGAAGGCTACCTGCCCGAAACCTGTATCCGGGAGTTCGATGTGCTTGGCGCAGGCGGCACCATAGGCGTGGTGAAAAGCATGCATGTTAAATTCTCACAAAACGGTCCCACCCGGCTTAGAATAGTGGGCTATGCTACATCTGCAGGCAGGGTAATCAACACAAAAAAGCTGAAAGCCCCGAAAGTGAAACAGTTTTCTGATATCAATACACAACAAAGCCGCGTGCTGCTTTCTGTTGGCTCATCGATGGACAGCGGTAAAACCACCTCCGCTGCACACCTGATTCATGGATTGAAAAAAAGAAATAAAACAGTGGCTTTTATTAAACTTACCGGCACGGTATATACCAAAGATAAAGACCTGGCGTACGACCTGGGAGCAGATATGGCGGTTGACTTTTCCGACCTTGGCTTTCCCTCCACTTTCATGTGCAGTGAAGAGGAATTGCTCAACCTGTATGCATCCCTCGTGGATGAAGTACAGGCAGTACAACCCGATTATATTGTTATGGAAATAGCCGACGGAATATTTCAGCGCGAAACCCGTATGCTGCTGCAACACTCCGGGTTTATCAAAACCATTTCAGGTACGCTCTTTTCGGCAGGGGATAGCCTCAGCATCGTTAACGGTCTCACTATTCTGGAAAGCTGGGGCATTAAACCCTTCGGGCTCTCCGGACTGTTTACCACCAGTCCGCTGTTGATACGCGAGGTAAAAGAACAAACCGGTATTCCGGTATGTACACTGGAAGACCTGCAAAATATAGCACCGGAATTGATTACTACAGGCAAAAGCCTTTTAACCGCAGCGTGAACCGGTCCCTGATCCCTCCCGTTTTTTAAATCCGATCCGATGCAGGGGTTGACTGAAGCTGGCCACCGTTATTGTCATCAGGATAGTATCGTTTGATAGGATTTTGTTTGAAATGACGCCTTTTTTAGTCAACCCCTTTTTAAGTAACCGTATGCGACACAATCTTATTTTTTGTTATTTCAAAGAAAGCCCCCTGCTGGTGGCCGTATATCTTCCGGTGGCGGTGATACATGGTTTATCGACGCTGTTGCTGCCATTGATCACCGGTGCTTTTTTTGATATCTATTTTAATACGGCTACCGGAAAATCCCGGCTATTGGGCATGCTGGGCATTTCGCCCGCCACCACATCGCAGTTTTTTTTATTGTTCGCCGTCTGCATTGCCGCTAAAGGCATATTGGCGTACGCGGAGCGGAGGCTGTCACTTTCCCTGGCAGATGGTTTTTCGTTTTCTCTTACCCGGCGTTTGTTCGAAACCCAGATGGGGTGGCCGCATGCGTATTTTGCCCGGAAACCGTACGGCAATTACCTGCTTCGCTATAGCGGGGAACTCACCAGTAGCAGAAACCTGATGATGAAAGGCTGGCTTGGTTCGGTAAAGCACGGTTGCATCTTATTATCCGGTATAGGGCTGTTGTTTATGATCAGTCAACTCCTCACCATACAATTACTGTTGAGTATGTTGCTGCTGCTGCCGCTGGTGTACCGTGTAAGCAGGCAACAGCACATTATAACTGCTTTGCGTAACCGAAAATCATCTTTATTGTCGTTTATCACGGATCGTTTTGGAAAACATGCAGCGATCAGCGCCGCTCCTGGGGAGCAGCATAAAACGGTCAGGCAGTTCGCTAAAAAGCAGAAAGCGGTGATGGAAGCTTCGTTGAAAAACCGTAAAAAGCAAAGCCTGGTGTACGCTTTTACCGCTGTTGCCGGCTATGGGTTTGTAATACTGCTGCTGACCTGGATTGTAGCCACCCCTGATTTGTATATGCACCCGTCCGACCTATTGCTGTACATGCTGGTATTATTTACCCTCCTGTCTACCATCCGAAGCCTGTTGCGTATACCGGCGGTTTTTCAGAAAGGGAAAGTATCGCTGAGAAAGGTGGAAGATATATTGTTTGCTGATACTGCTACCAGTTCAGAAAGCCAGCGGCAGCTCGCGTTGGATCATAAGGGCATATCTGTTAAATGATACGGGTTACCACCCTCCCAATTATAGGTGCTGCTGATCACCGGGCTAACGACCAACAATGGCTGGAGGTGTTGTTGCTATGGCTGGTGTTGTGCCCCGTGCTATCTGCAATGGCATCGCCAATACTATGCTACTTCATCTCTTTTTCCTGAACCGGCGGGCAATGTACACTCCCGACAACAGCACACACACACCGGCGATGACTGCGTGTGTACGGGAAAACGCAGGGGGCAGTTCCTGTATATTGCCGATGTATACCAGATGACTCCAGAACGAAGGGTGGCTGAATTGCGGATAGGCAGCATCGCGGAGCATATCCAGTTTGGCATTGCGAAGGGCCAGTGCGTAGTTTTTTTCTTTTTTGAGGTGATGATAAAACCGCTGGCTGATATAGGCAGTGGCCCGGTCTTCTGCTTTCCATAGTGAGGTGACCATATTGCTGCAGCCGGCTTCCGCAAAAGCCCTGGACAGGCTCAGTATGCCTTCTCCCTCCTGCAATCTGCCTGTAGCTGTTTCGCAGGCGCTCAGGAACAGCAGTTGGGTCTGGTGCAGGGGAATGGAAACAATGTCGGTAGCATAGAGTTTATATACACTGTCTGTATGTTGCTTCGGATAGAATGCGATATGGGAGTGCGCGGGATCATCGTTATCGGTGACAGCATGCGTAGCCAGGTGAATTAATGAAGCGCCAGACGCTTTGCCGATAAAAGCCTGCCGCGACGCTTCTTCATTATACAATACCAGGCCCTGCAGGTGCTCAACTTCTTCTCTGGAAGCCGGTAGTACCGGAAACTGCTTCAGCGGGGTATGGTCGGGAAACGGCGCCATGATCAGTCCGTTTTCAAGGTCGGGTAGCTGGCGTTTTTCCAATTGAAGGAATGCGAGCGCCTGCTGGTAGCTTACAATAAAATCTTCGAGCAGGTACCGCCCGTTGGAGCGAAGGGCTTCAAAGGGGAGGTATCCCAGTTGCCGGTGCGGAATGATGACCAGTTGTTTGTAGTTGAACAAATCAGGCAGCAGCGGATGGATCAATGCATCGTACAGCGCTTTGCTGTCTGCATGGGTGGCATCCTGCGTGCCGGGTGCCTGGTGGTGCAGTTGTGTGGTGAATCGTTGTACGATGCTGTTGATTTCCCGGGCGCGGGGAATGGTGTGCAGTGCGATGTCGCGACTGGTGATGCGGAAGCACAATATAGTGTCGCCGGTATGGAAAAACGAAACGATGGCATGTGCGGGCGGCAGCAGCGATTGTACACCTTTGATATGGATGGTATCCGGAGCATATTTACGCTGATAGTAGGCGGGATAGTCGTTGAACCGGCTGATGAGTCTCGACAACCGCACTTCGTTTTCCCGCAATGCTGCACTGATTTGGGCTCCGGCACTGCTGTCGGTTGTGGCTGCCTGCTGGTGGCGGAGCTGAGAGAGAAGGTTTCTGATGCTGTTTTCTTCCTGCAAAACTGTGTCGGGTATACCAGTTTCCCACTTGATCCTGTTTTCGCGGCTTCCGATCAGCAGGGCTACGGCTTTGTTTCTTTCCGTCCACTGCAAGAGCGTTTCCAGGTACACCTGTTGCTGGTGTTCCTGATACACCCCCAGCAGCCATTGTACCGCATCGGCATACGCGGGAGCTGCTGCCTGTCCAACGAAGAGGCGGGCCTGCTCGTTGTCGTACGATTTGTTGATCCAGTCCAGCAGGGCAAAAGCAGACTGATAGGTAGCGATGGTGAGGGCTATATCGTCGGTGGTGCGGGTATAGCGTTTCCATTCGGCCAGGCACTGCGCTTTGGACAGCAGGTTTTCGAATAGGGAGAAACTGCCGAAACTGCTGAAAAAAGTTTCGGGATTACGATGCAGGGCAGGTTCATTAAAATGGTAGTCGCTTTGTATAATGGCAGCCTGGTAATATTCCAGGGCCTGTTCGAATCTGCCCCTGGTTTTAGCAGCATCGCCCAGCAAACGATAGGCCTCGGCCGCTTCCACATTCTTTTCGCTTTTCAAAACACGGCTGCTGTGCTGAATGGCCCGGTGAAGGTATTCGTCTGCCTCCTCCCATTGTTGCTGAAGCAATTTTGTCCTTCCCCACCTCACCAATAGCGCTGTTTTATCTACGGCAGTATCTTTCGATATGCGGGATAAATATGCCTGGGCGCTGTCGGGCAGTTTTTTCTCCAGGAAAATATTCGAAATGTTGAGCAGTAGTGCATCTTTTTCCATTTTTCCGGAAGAGCGAAGGATGGACTGATAGATGTGGAGCGACGAATCGTACAGGTGCATTTGCCGAAGGGCCGAAGCTATGTTGCTTTGTAATGCATAGCGGATGTAGTTGTTGGCTGTTTCTTTTGAAGTGAGCAACTGCAGTGCGCGGTGGAAATAGTTAATACTTTGCCGGAAGTTGCCACCTTCGAAATACAGAGCCCCCAGGGAATTGTACAAGCGAAACTGTTCTTCGGCCGGTTCATCATTTTGCTGGAGTATTTCTGCTTTCCGGAAATAGAAAATGGCTGAATCGTAATTGTTCAGGAAATAGTAGGCGTTACCTAGATAGAGATTGGGCTTGAACGCAAGGGAATCGCCTAAACCAAGATTGACCTGTACAGACAAGGCGCGTTTATACAATGCTATAGCTGCTGTCTGGTTGCCCGCTGTTTGTTCGAGTATGCCCGCGCGTTCCAGGCTGGTAAACAGTATGGCGGCGTTTGTCCGGTTTTCGGGCAGCAGATCAGCTATTCTGCCATATAGCAACAGGGCAATGCTGTCGTCGGCTTCCGTAGGTTGTTCTTTTTCAAAATGACTCCCCGCTTTTTCGAAAAGTTGTCCGGCATCTTCACTGGTATGCTGGGCCAGTGTAAAAACGGCGATCAACATAATACCTGACAGGATGCAGCATATAGTTTTCATGACCGGCATAATACGGCGAAATAAATATAATTATCCCGCTTTCTTGTACCGTTGGTAAAATATTATAAGCTTCTTACAATGATGATGATCGGAGGACGTGGTTTGCGCACCATCCTTTTTACACGCTGCGAGAGGCTGCTGCGGAGTATACCCGACTGGTTATCATTCATTTCAGCGATCAGGCTGGCCGGTATTTCGCCTGCGGTATCGAAGTAATAGATACGAAGGTCTATTTTATTCAGCGAACGCAGGCTTGCGTCGTTGAGCCGGTAATACATGGTAACATCCTTAGACGACCCACTAACAGGTACTGCACCGAAAGTTCCGTTCTGTACTGTTTTTTCCAGATCCAGTATACCGGTACGCGTATCTACTTCTATGCCCTGCGCACGCAACTGATTGCCGGTCGGCGGATCATCATCATCGTCGTCATCGTCATCATCATCATCGTCAAACTCGCAGCGATCGTCATCATCATCATCATCATCATCATCGTCGTCGTCGTCATCATCTGTACAGGGCGGAACGCCGCCTCTTGCTGCATTGTAATAGGGTCTGGCAAACTGCTCGCCATTGTTCAACACATAAATGGAGTCGGTATAATTGATACCGGAAATGGTGACGAAAGTTGTACAGGTATCGGTAAACCCCTGGGGAAGAAACCATACGCTGTATTTGAGTCCGGTTTCACTTTGGTTGATGTTGATGGTTCCGGTAACGGAATCAATGGCCAGGCCACCAGGGAAGGAGCCATAGCTGCCCGGCTGGTTTACCAGCGGTTGCACTACGTGATTGGTTATCTGGTCTGATATGAAATAAATACTATCTGAGTAGCCGAAAAGGTTACAGATGGCAGCATTGGCAGAGTCGTTGTTGCCAATGGGCAGTTCTATATCGTCTTCCCGCGAGCAACCGGTGTTAAGCAGCCATACCAGTTGAAGGGCAATAAATATCAGTCGTTTAAAAAACATAATCCGGATCGTTTTAATAGGGTCGTAGCCGGGGTACGGCATGTAACCAGGTTTCAGAAAAATATTTTTTCACGCAAGCGATGATCGGGTACCCGGTTGGGATTGTTGGTTTCAAAGGAATAGGTATATCAGATAGCCAACGCAACAGAATGCTGCAAAACTCTTTTTTATTACCGTATCTTTAAAGAATATCGATTAAAAAATAGTTAATCATGTCGTTGATAGCATTGCTGGGTGCGGGAAGAATGGGTACTGGTATGGGAATCAGTATTTTGCGTTCCGGTTATGCCCTGAAGGTATGGAACAGAACCGCTGCTAAAGCGAACCGGCTGGTGGAGTTGGGGGCTATGCAGGCCGATACCCCGGCAGAAGCCGTCAGCGGCGCCCGTTACGTAATAGCTATGCTGTCTGACGATGCCGCGGCTGAAGAGGTATGGCTGGGAAAAGAGGGGGCCCTGGGTAATGTTTCCGAAGGTGCTTTTATTATTGAATGTTCTACATTGTCATTACCGCTGGTATTGGGACTGTCAGACATTGCTGCGCGTAAAAAACTGCGGTATATTGATTGTCCCGTTACCGGACCGCCCTCGGCGGCTGAAAACGGAGCGCTTACACTGCTCGTAGGTGCAGGCGCTGCCGATTTGGAGGAATGTAAGCCCGTGCTGCAATTGTTTTCCAATACCATACGGTATTTCGGCGATGTTGGAAAAGGCACTTCGTATAAGCTGCTCATTAACCTGATGGGGGCCGTACAAATAGCGGCTTTGGCCGAAGGTATAGCCATGGCAGAAAAACTCGGGCTCGACAGAGAAACCGTAGTTTCAGCCATTGAAAACAGCGCTGCAGCCAGTCCGCAGGTGATAAAGCACGCGGCAGGAATGGCTGCCCGCCAATTTGCCCAGGCACCTTCCTTCACCGTTGGGCTGCGGGAAAAAGATGCCTCCTATGCCCTGGCGCTGGCAGAAAGTATCGGATATGCGCCCAGGCTGGGCAGGGTGGCACGAGACTGTTTTACGGAAGCTAAACAGCTTGGCTACGACGCAGACGAAGCGTCTGTAGTATCGATCATGTAATCAACAATGTATAACATATAGTTTGTATGGGGATTTGGTTTAAAAAAGAGTTTTCAGTTGAAAAACTGCAGGAGATGGCGAAAGGGTCGATGAGCGATTACATCGGTATCCGCTTTCTGGAAGTGGGCGACGATTACCTGAAGGCTTCTATGCCCGTGAACGAACGTACCCGCCAGCCTTTCGGATTATTGCACGGAGGGGCATCGGTAGTGTTGGCGGAGACGCTGGGCAGCGTAGCCTCGGCATTGGTGTTGAATATGGATCGTTCGCTGTGTGTGGGGCTGGAAGTAAACGCCAATCATATCAGGAGTGTGCAGTCGGGCACCGTAACCGGTACGGTTACCCCCATACACCTGGGTTCTACTACCCATGTATGGGATATCAAAATACACGATGAGGAAAACAGGCTCACCTGTATCAGCCGGCTG
This sequence comes from Agriterribacter sp., assembly GCA_037190905.1. Lineage (GTDB taxonomy): Bacteria > Bacteroidota > Bacteroidia > Chitinophagales > Chitinophagaceae > Agriterribacter. Next base: position 43,002 of record JBBCKG010000017.1, read on the forward strand.
ACGGTGGCGGTGCTGACCCGGAAGCCAAAAGAATAGGGTAACTAAAATATCAGCCTTCTTCCTAAGGGGAGACAATAAAGTTGCAGCGCTAGTGCCTGACAGGCATTTGTTGTATGCCCTGACGGTTCAGCGGCGGAATACCGGGGAAATGCTGATTTCGCTCCACACCCAGGCTGCCTGATATGGAAAAGGTTCTTTCATCGTTTACATACATCAGCCCTACAGATGCCCTGGATGATAAGCCCAGTCTGCCCGACTGGTATAGATTGTTATGCCCTTGCGGGAAGGTAGCGCCAGTAAATGCGCGGTTGAAATAAACATAGTTCGGTGCGGCTGAAATGCCAGCAAATGCATACAGGTTGTTATTGATGCGTCGGTTGAGTTGCAAACCGACCGGCGCCGCAATGAAATTGGCGGAGCCACCCTGCCAGAAACTCATACCGGCAGTAAGTCCGCTGTATTTTGATACAAACCATTTTTTGCCGGTGTTGAGACCCGACTGGTTGCTGCGAAAGCTTTGTTGTTGCAGGTACTGACTCCCGGTGCCGGGAAACAGATAAGACTGTGCCGTAGCCTGCAGGCTGCAAAATACCGCTATGACTATCAAAATATTCCTCATACAACACCTATTCAACATAAAAATACGGTTTTTTCGCATCTGCTCCATGGAAAATAGTGAGCGTGTGTATTAGGCATTTTGGCAAAAAAGCGAAAATGGTACACACAGGCGGTCAGCTTATCTGTCAGGGATTAAATAATGAATGGTATTTTTATAAGTGTCTTACATTTATATTCCACTTTATAATATAATTCAGGTATGGTGCTAACAATTATGATTGCATCGGCAGTACTGATTCTTTTGAGTGTACTGCCGTTTGTACAAAACCAGCATTGGGTGTTCAGGGTTGCAGAGTTCCTTAAACTGCAATTATTGCCTTTGCAGGTGATTGTTTTCGCGGTGGCTTTTGTTTACATCGGCGAATCTCCGGTACTATGGTATTTCCAGTTGGTGCAATTGGCCCTGATTGTTTACCATATTTATATTTTAATGAAATATACCCGGTTCTGGAAAACGCCCAGGGCAGAACACGATGCGAACGGGTCCGACGCCGTTAAGGTTGTTTCCTGCAACATCTACCAGTTTAACAAAGCCTATCAGCAGTTTATAGACCTGATAGACCGAGAGCAACCCGATATCTTCCTGACCATGGAAAGCAACAGTGACTGGGAGCAGGCCATGCGGGTGCTGGAAAAGGACTATCCTCATTACGAAAAGGTAACCCTGGAAAACACCTATGGGATGCATTTTTATACAAAACTGAAAATACACCGCGTACAGACGCATTACTTTGTAGCAGACGATCTCCCCAGCATAGAAGCAGAACTGGAAACCCGAGATGGGCACCGGTTTGTTTTCTTTGGCGTACATCCACCACCGCCCAGCCCCACTGAAGAAGACAATTCCAAAGAGCGGGATGGTGATCTGCTGAGCGTTGCCAAAAGAGTACGCGATTATTCGCTGCCGGTATTGGTAACAGGCGATTTCAACAATGTGGCCTGGTCTAAATCTTCCATACTGTTCAGGAAAACCAGTGGTTTGATAGATGCAAGGATCGGCCGGGGCGTGCTCTCTACGTTTCACGCAAAATACTGGTTTTTCAGGGTGCCGCTGGACCTGGTGTTTCACAGCCCTGCTATTTTTATTGATAAGTTGTTCATCTACCCCTCCGTAGGTTCAGACCATTTCCCCGTGGAATGTGTATTTCATATCAATCAACATACCGATAAACAGGAAGACCGCGTAGAAAATCTTGAGAAAGGAGAAATGCAGGAAGTAAACGAACTGATAGCAGAAGGTAAGCAGGAAGAAAGCGAGAACCGACAGGATCAGTAGGCGGCAAATTTTGTTGGTGCTAACAGGTTTGTTTTATATATTGTAGGTACTTTTAATCCTCATCTTCAAGATTTTCCTTCTCCGGCCCTGTTGCTTCATCCGGCAGTTACAAGTTGTCGGGTGCTGGCGCTGCCTCTGAAATTCTCCTGTATTGTTGCTGACCATACCAGCATTTGCTCACCAATAAACCTGGATTTTACTAAGGGGCTTTGGTTTCGCCCGCTAAGGTTGTAAGGCGCTACAATGAAAAGGCAAATATGATGGTGCGCATTTTTTCTAATAGCCAATCAGTCAGTTTATAAAAGCATACTATCATGGTGACCATTGATGTGTTTAGAAAAATGGCGCTGTCGTTTCCGGAAGCAACAGAATTGCCGCATTTCGAAAAAACATCTTTCCGGGTGAAAAAGAAAATTTTTGCCACCTACGACGGTGTTAATAGGAGGGCCTGTTTGAAACTGTCTGAAATAGACCAGAGCGTATTTTCGTCAGCAGACAGTAAGGTCATCTTTCCGGTGCCCAATAAATGGGGAAAACAGGGATGGACGTTGATTGATATGACGCAGGTGCGTAAAGACCTGTTCCGTGATGCGCTGACAGCAGCTTATTGTACAGTGGCGCCTCCTACATTGGCGGAGCAGGCCAGACCTCCTGATTAAGGAAGCAATCACAACATCTAAACATAAACTGCCACTGCAAATGAGACATGTGTTCTTAACTACTGCGAGGGCGACTGTTATGGCGGGAGTCCTTGCTTTTTCGGCCTGTTCAAACGGCGGGTATAACGCCAACGAAGATTACACGTCAAACCAGGCAACTCCCCAGGCTGATATTATTGAAACCGGGCATCGTCTGGTAACCGTCATGGGTTGCAATGATTGTCATTCTCCCAAACGGATGGGCCCTCATGGACCGGAGATTATTGCCGACCTTTTGTTGTCTGGTCATCCGGCCGACGCGCCACCGATGGCATCCGACAGCCGGCTCATACAACAGGGGTTTGCCATCTTTTATCCGGATCAAACCGCCGCCGCCGGGCCCTGGGGCATTTCCTTTGCTGCAAACCTGACGCCGGATGAGACAGGTATCGGCAACTGGACAGAAGATCAGTTCCGAAAGGCCCTGACGGAGGGAAAGTTCAGGGGGGTAGATGGCGGTCGCACTTTGTTACCGCCTATGCCATGGGAAAATTACCGGTTTCTGACAGATGAGGAAATCCACGCCATTTTCGTATACCTGAAAAGCCTGCCGCCGGTCAAAAATGTTGTTCCTGCTGCTGTCGGCCCGGACAAGATCATAGCGGCCGTACCGGCAGTCGGGGATTAAAGGCAGAACAACACCTTGAATATCATCGCACGAGCTCCTGCGTAAAATAATACCGCTGTGTCCGCAACACAAGTATTAAGATTACGTTATATGTTAGGGCCGAATGCCGGCGTGTTGCGAGCAGGCGACGGTTCCATTAAAACAAAGAAATGAAACCGATAAGCCTGTTTGTGGTAACAGGGGTCAATTGCCTCTGCGGGATGGTAGCGATCGGGCAGGTGCCTGTTTCAGATATTACCACTGCTTATGAAACCGTGACCGGTACCGGCAACAGCTATTCGGCAAGAGGGGGTATACGGGGCGCTATTAATATGTACAGTTCTTCCGGGAATACATTTAATTACCGGTATGGTTCCGATGCGACAGGAACTGTTCCCGGACAATACAGAAGGCTGATCAGCTATATAGCGGGCGGTATTACCTATATGCCCATAGCACATTCCTATACAGTTCGTGTGAGGAGAAATGGTGTTTTACCAACCCCTTCTAACAGCAGTACCCGCGATATTCTTTTCTATGCGGGCAGATTAAGTGGAGAATCAACCCTGTACAGCATCGATTTGTTTCCGCCCTACGATCCGGATACAGAGCATGTATTGCAGTCGGGCAGTTTTCTTACAGGCAGCGACAATGTATTTCAAAATGCAGGCAACAACAATGTGAATAACATCGAAAGAATTGATGTGATGGTGAATGGAGGAATGGTTGTTGCTGCTCCCAGTAACTATGCCATTCCTGTTTTTGAACGGGGTGGGGGAGATCGGTTTAAGATCGGGGTGATTACTCAGTTAGACGGCGCAGGCAATCCATCTGCTTATTCTAACATTGTAAGTGTAGACGCATGGACTGCTTCCTATGAGCTGTTACGTACGGATGATAATTTTGTTCTCAAAAGAGATGGCGACAGTCTGTTGAGGGCTACCACCAACATTGGTCAAAATGTAAAGGGCATATCTTTGCCGCTTACAGCATTTGGTATAGGTGGCAATACCACTATTTACGGGTTCTCTCTGTTTCCCTATGATTACGCGGGAAGCGCGACAGCAGGGGCAGCCGATCCTGTTTTATTTACCAATACTGCTCATTTTTCGCTTCTTACAGAGGGTGAGGGCGGAATCGACCTTGTAAGCGTTTTACTGATAGCACAACGCCTGTCTGTATTGCCGGTGACGATTGAACAGCTTTATGCGACGCCGCAGGGGCAAACGGTGGTGTTGCAATGGGCTACACTGTCTGAACAAAACAGCCGTGGATTTGATATAGAAAAAAGCGCGGATGGGCGTAGCTGGGGTACCGTAGGCACTGTACCCAGCCGTTCGGCGGCAGGGCATAGTACGCAGCGGCTGGCCTACACCTATACAGACCGGCATCCCCTGCAGGGAAGGAGTTTTTATCGTTTAAAGCAAACGGACTTTGATGGTAACATCACTTACAGTAAGGCCGTGCCGGTGGTACACACGCCCTCTGACATCGTGTATACTGTTTTCCCCAATCCGGCAACAGACCGGATATATATAACTTATACCCTTGGTAAAAAGCCAGCCATACGCGTGGTGGCTGCCGATGGACGCCCCATAGCGGCGCCCGCCATAGCCAGGGAAAACAGTGCATATGTGGACATTGTCCATCTTCCGGCAGGGATCTACTATCTGCTGCTTGAGTCTGAAAAGGATGTATCCCGGAAGATGTTTATCCGGAGCAGGTAAGGGCCAAAAAAATCCGCCCCGGGAAGGAGCGGATTTTGGACAACTATGTTCAGTAAAACTATTCAGCTTTCTCTCCGGAAGATTCTCCTTCTTCAAGTTTTTTCTTGAACTCAGCCAGTACACCCAGGTCGCCGAGGGTGGTTTTTTCCACTTTGGATTGAATGTCCTTCACTGCTTTTTTGGTTTTGGCAGCTTCGGCTTTTCTTTCCTTGTTGACAGCTTCTTTTTCATCGGCTTTAGCCTGCTCCCAAATGCGGGCATGGCTCAGTACGATGCGTTTTTCGTTCCTGTCGAACTCAATCACCACAAACTGGTTGGTTTCGTCTGCTGCTACGCTGCCGCCTTCTTCCTTGGCCAGGTGGCGGTTGGGTACAAACCCTTCCAGACCGTAAGGCAGTAATACAATAGCGCCCTTGTCGTCTCTTTTGATAACCGTGGCTTCGTGTACTGTGCCGATGCCGAAAGTTTCCTGCAGCGAGTTCCAGGGATCTTCTTCCAGTTGTTTGTGACCCAACTGAAGCTTACGGTTCTCTTTATCAATGCCCAGGATCATTACATCAATTTCGTTGCCTACTTTGGTGTACTCACTCGGGTGATTAAAGCGCTTCAGCCAGCTCAGGTCGCTGATATGGATCATACCGCCGATGCCGGGCTCCAGTTCGATGAACACACCATAGGGGGTAATGTTCTTTACCAGACCCTTGTGACGGCTGTCTACCGGGAATTTGTTTTCGATCTCGTTCCAGGGATCCGGGGTCAGTTGCTTGATAGACAGGCTCATCTTGCGGGAATCTTTGTCCAGCGTTACGATCTTAGCCTCATGCTCGTCGCCCAGTTTGAAGAATTCCTTTGCATTGATAGGTGTATTGGCCCATGTAATTTCGCTTACGTGTACCAAACCTTCCACGCCCGGTAAAATCTCCAGGAATGCCCCGTAGTCTTCTATATTTACCACCTTGCCTTTCACCACTTTGCTTTCGTCGATGTTTTCAGGCAGCGTATCCCATGGATGAGGGGTCAGTTGTTTCAGACCCAGGCTGATACGTTTTTTATCATCGTCAAAATCCAATACCACTACGTTCAGCTTCTGCTCCATCTTAAGCACTTCGCTGGGGTGGTTGATACGTCCCCAACTGATGTCGGTGATGTACAACAGACCATCCAGACCGCCCAGGTCGAGGAACGCACCGAAGTCGGTGATGTTCTTGATGGTACCTTCCAGTACCTGACCTTTCTCGAGTTTGGAGATGATTTCAGCACGCTGTGCTTCGATATCGCTTTCGATCAGCGCTTTGTGCGATACAACCGCATTTTTGATCGCTTCGTTGATCTTCACCACTTTAAATTCCATGGTTTTGCCCACAAACTGATCATAGTCGGTTACAGGCTTCACATCGATCTGAGAACCCGGCAGGAAGGTTTCCATGCCGAATACATCTACGATCAGACCGCCTTTAGTTTTGCTGGTAACAATACCCGTAACCACTTCACCGGTTTTGTGTATTTCAACGATGCGCTCCCATGCACGGGTAATGCGTGCCTGTCTGCGGCTCAGGTGCAGATGACCTTCGCGGTCTTCTTTTTCCACTACCATCACCTCTACTTTATCGCCCACTTTAAGTCCGGGTATATCCCTGAACTCGTTGGCAGATACGAGGCCATCGCTTTTAAAACCGATATTGATTACCACATCGGTTTTGGTTACACCCACTATGGTGCCTTCTACCATTTCGTTGTCGGAAATAGATTTGAAAGTACTCTCGTATACCTGATTGTACTTTTCTTTTTCTGCCTCGCTGTAAGACGAAACATTGCGTTTGTCGATGCTCCAGTCGAAGTCATCGTGAGCAGTCTCCGGCTCAGCCGGTGCCTGCTGTACAGGTTCATTTGTTACCGCTGTAGCTGCTGTAGAAGCAGGCTCCTGTGCATCAGCGTTTGAGTTAACAATTTGATTTTCTGACATAATAATACTCCCAACGGTTTTAAATTGGGAGTGCAAAGGTAACATTTTAGCTTGGAAAAGCTGTAAAAAACGAGGGTGTTCCGGAAAAGTTCTGTTATACTGATTATCTGATTTCATCGAACGGGCTGTATACAACTTCGAAAGGCAGTAACCCGGGAGGCATCCTCGTACATTCATGCGCGGCAGGAATGGGCGGTTCAGTCAGTAGCAATGCAGGCGATATTTATATAATATATTGTTTATAATTATTTTATGAGTTATGAAATTTTATATTCATCCGTTTGAACTGCGTTCGATTATTCCCCGTTTCGCCTTACTACCGATGGCTGTATGTTATTCTTTCAAGGTAACCATAGACCTGGTTGCTGAAGAGTTTCTGATAAAGAAAATTCCGTCAAAATTATCTGCAAGATTATAATAGCTGAACGGGTATTCTCCTCCTCCTCCAAAACCAACAGACCGCCATTCCAGATTGTTAAACAATTTCCAGGGCTTTCCCGATTCCGGATCACCAGGTATAGGAAGGTAGAAATCAGGGTAAATACATTTGTTGAAATAATAATCATAGCTGCCCGGGAATGGTGGCCCGAGGTTGAATGCAGCAGGCATTCCGTAATTATTGTACCCGGTTACCGTACCACTGCCGGTAAACAATCCATAGCTTAAGTAGCTATCTGAAAAATGATTGCTCAGAAAACCACCCATTGGTCTTAACGGCTGATAATGAAGAGCAGCATTCTCCAGGTTCCGCCCCCTCGTGACATGTTCATTATGGGAGAGAACAATCATCTTTTGACCCTTAAAATGTTTTTCGTGCAGCCAGATGATATTGTCTGCCATCAGTGAGTCTCTTAAATTACCGCTCTTCTCCGGTTCAAAAGCCCAGACCCTCCTTTTATGCGCATGGTACAATTGTTCAAATAGTTTTTGCAACAACAGATCCTTCTTAAGTTTTCCGGAGCTTACTTTTTGCTCGTATAACTCCAAAAGATTACGTGAATGAACAGAAAGCTCCTCAAAATGTATGGTCGCCTGGGCATTGGTATGCAAACCCGCTATTACATCAAGACTGTCCAAAAGCTGTTGATCCCTCACCTTCGCTTTCAAAATGACAAGTGGAGACCAATGACTTTGGAAGTCTGCTCCGGCAATCTGTATCTTTTTAGAGGATGTTTTGTTATAGGCCCTTACCCAATCAAGAATCTCGCAGACCTCCTTGGTACGATGCATGATACCAAGCATAGAGTCTGCGATCTCTGCCGCGGGCTTATTGGTCAGTAAAGCTTTGTTTATATTTAAACTGGTCTCAAGCTGGTCCTCAAAAACGATCACAGAAAAGCCTTTGTCTTTTACCAATTGCTTTATCAACTCCAGCCTCAGGCCATAAAATTCTTTTGTACCATGCGTTCCCTCTCCCAATGCTACTACTTTAGCATTGCCTACTTCATTTGAAAAAAAACGGGTATTGTATGCATGCTTACCGGTACCGGGATCAAGGTTTTTGGCGTGTGTGTTCATCCATTGGAGATCGTCATCATCCGGTAATTGTGCTTTCTCTATGGGAATATCTTCTACTAATTTGTCGTCAAGGTACACCTCAAATCCATCTACATGTACCAATTGGGATGTACTGTCGAATTCCGTCCAGATAACAACAATATCATTACAGGGATTGGCAATATATGCTGTAAACGAGGATACCTTATACCAGGTCTGCCCGTTCTTTTCTACTGCTTCGATCGTCTGGCTGCCTGAAGTATCTGGCAGATCCGCAGGAACACAAGACGTTCGGCTGATACCCATCCGCACCTTAACCGAATCAATAGCTTCCGACTTAATGTATTGTACCACCTTCATCGACCGCTGAAAACTAATGTTTTTAAAGTAGAGATGCTGAAAATATATCAGGCCTGAATATTTTTTATCATAGTCAAAAGTACGTTCAATCGCCAGCGATTTTTTTCCCCGGAATGCAACGCTTGAATCCAGGTAAACATTGAATAATCCCTTCGTATCAAAATACCATATTTTTGGTAATCGATCTCCTCTCTCGAACTCGAAACTACCATTATAAGAAAACTGGCAAAAACAAACTGTTGTTACAAGGGAAAAAACAGCAGACAGGATTGCCTTTAATAAGCGGTTATTTTCTTGGAGATGAAGCATCGTTAAAGAAGATTAAGTTGTGGAATCAGTAACACGAATTAAAGTCTTTATCAACCCTATGTTTCCCGGTGTAAGAAGCAAGATGGCTATGCAGCGGATGAATTATATATATGAATATATTAAAAAAATATCAAAACTTCGGCTCATTTTAAATGCGCCCCGGGCAACCGGCGGTTGTATGGTGGAGATTTGTAAGGAAAAATAGTGGAGAAAGTTTTCTACTGGTAGGTGGGTGCGATTCCTTATAAATGACTCAAGACACCGCCAGCAGGAGCCGGTATCCTCGTGAAATCAAATACCACACAGAACTTTAGCGCTTTCCCTGGATGTTACTCGCTCACCTGATCTATATAACTTTGTTCCCGGGGCTCGCGATATATTTTAAAAACTCTTGCCTGAATGTAAACACTATTTTCTATTTTTGCCGCCTGTTTCCGTAGCTCAGTTGGTAGAGCAGCTGACTCTTAATCAGCGGGCCCAGAGTTCGAGTCTCTGCGGGAACACCAGTTTGTATTTTTAACAATGAAAATCAGTCTCTTATGGCTGATTTTTTGTTTTGGGGGCACACCTGGGGTCACGAGTGCGCTATTTAATTACGAATTGCTGACTTTTAACCCCCTTTCAAAAAATGTTCTATTGGAATATGCCTGTAAAAATTATTACTGACAAAATGATACTTCAGCTGTTGGAGGAATACAAAAATACTCACGGCATCACAATGAAAGATACCTGTAAAAAGCTAGGCGTCCATATAGCAATCCTTGCAAACATCCGCTCAGGTAGGCAATCTTTTACGCAAAAGAATATCCTGGATATGGAGAAGCTCTACCCGGGCATAAATTTCAACTATCTGTACGGGAAGGAAAAAAACCTACTCAGGAAGCCGCCGGTGAACCCAATAGATTTAATCGAAGAAGGCGTCCGTCAGTTAAAGAAGAGGCGCAAATCCTGACCACCTACTTCCTCCAGATTACTTCCACGCCTGCCACCTACTTCGTCAGTATAACCTCTGAGGTGTTATTCACCGCGCCCGGAAGCTCGGAGGTGCCACTCCGGAAAAAAGACAGGCTGACGGAGACAAATGAAAGGTAACCGCCGCGGTCCATGCCGCCGCCATAAAAGCCTCCAGGCATCACACCAAAACCTCCATCCAGTACAGCTTCTTCAAAGCCGATGAATACGTTTCCCTTAAACAGGGCTGTAGCAATGTAAGCGACGCCCACCCTCTTGATATCCTTGTCCGCAGGCAGGAACAGGTATACGTACTGGCCGCCATCCTTAAAGCAGATGCAGCCGTACTGGACGGTTGCCGGCAGGCCGGTTATAAAGCTCCGGAAATGGGAGTTTCTAAATGTATCGGAATACTCGACATCCTGGAATCGCTTATTGTTTATCCAGTAGTGGGTAGGACTATGCCCCAGGCTGTTGAGGCTGGCCATGATGCCGAACATCTCATGGTATCCCTGGCAGCCCTCCAGGTACTTCCTGGTTTCGTGGGAATCTACTTCGAAGGGAAGCTCCTCGGGAGCATTATCTTTGTCGTAGGACAGAAAAAGCAGGGAAGGGTAATTATTATAAGTTATCATAGTTTTTTATATAAAAAATAGTATATTTGGTACGTAAGCAGCAATTGAATTGCAATATTTCTCTTAAAATTCGACAAATCTTTAATCGTACAAACGCTGTTTACATTAATCGAACCATAGTGGAATTTAAAATAGTGGAAAAAACATTTAGGGCTTAAATTAAGCCCTATTTTTTTGCCCCTGGCGCTTTCTTTTTTAGCATGAGCTTAATACTTACTTCGCAGTCCAGCACGCCAGCTATCAGTTGAAGTGTTTTAACAGACGGATTTCTGATGCCGGATTCAATGCCCGAAACCACAGTTTTGCTGGCCAGTCCTGCAGTGGTGGCCAGCTCCTCCTGCGAAAGCCCCTTTTTCTTCCTGTAATACGCTATTTGTTTGCCTATCTCCATTTATACTACTTTTACGCTGCTTTTTAATTGTTAGACCGATTACTGAGCATCCCCCTGAGCCTTGCCGGGCGATGACGGGGGATTTTTGTTATCGGATTCGGAAAACTCTCTTCCATGAAAAAGGCTTATCAAGCCGCTGATTTGTTTCAACCTCAATAGCTCATCTGAATCCATCCCAATATTTTTAAGTATCCAGGCGTCTGACATCCCGGCTTTGACAAGCTCGGATACTATATTAACCATCAACTCTATTGAATGCGACCCTCTGGCTCTGTTATGCCTAACGGTACTGGCCATCCGGTTACTCTCATCCTTATCTATTACGACAACGGGCAGCATGCCGCCCTCCCGACTATGAATTCTTTTGCTGAAATGTTTTGATTCCGGATTTATAAGGCTGTAGCGGTGAAAACCGTCCACGACTTCATACATATCTTCGTCCTTCAGGTAATAACAAACAACAGCCATTGTGTAACCATCCTCCCAGACCGACAATTCTAATAGCTTCATTTCAGGTGGTGCTACACTGTTGGGGTTGTAACTGTTTGCTCTTATTTTTTCTATCGGCACAGGGATCACATTATATACAGGACTTGTCATTATAAAATACTTTTATACTTTTCAATCGCTTTTTTACGCTTCTCCAACTCCCATTTGGTTTGTCCGAACCCTAACGTTTTGCAACTTGTGTCATTTTTTAAAATGGCAATGCACATTCTTTTATATGTTGGAAGGAGGTTTGGGCTGGAAATCTCAATTTCGTCAAGGTATTCTTTAAACCTGATGACTTCGTAGTCGGTGGTGTATTTTCTGTTGTTTTTTGGAGCTCCCAGGTTTTCATATTCCAAATCTGACGGCAGCTCTTTTACTATTTCTACCGGCAGGCCGCCCCCGGTGGTAAGCCAGTACTTAAATGATGTTTTCAGTTTAGACAGGTAATTGCTGCGGGTCTCTTCCGGAAGTGTGTCGAGCAGAAAATACATGTATTGTTTCCAGGTAAAGTGTTTTGGTTTGGTAATATTCTGCCACCCCATCGCCGTGGTACCCCCGTAGAGCCCGGCGAAATTTACGCCATTTACCCTTCCAATCAGCTTCCCCCAGTTATTAGGGTCCAAAACCTTATAAAGCTTCAGGCTTTCAGTAGCGCAATCGTTAAACGGACTGGCAACTCTCATGGCATTCAACGGAACACCTGCTTGATACATCAAGTCATACAAACGGTTGTAGTCAAACATAAACCGAGCGTTTGCAATCCAAATATCCTCTACTGACCAGTCGTAAATAGGGTAAGCATTAAAACAATTACCCGAAACCCTACTGGTCCAGTTTTTACCATTGTATTCGTTTCGATCATCGAATTTGTTAACAGCCTTATACCTGTGCAGGCTTTCCTGTGTTCGGATGCCAATCAAAAAGCATGTCTTTTTGTTTTTAGAAATCTCCTTTGCAAATCGAATATTGAAATCATAATCCGAGACGTGATAGTCAAATTCAAATGGGAAATTATCTTCGGAAATAGCGACTTCTGGCAATTGGCGGCACCAAATTTCCTTATCGTCTACCCTCCACGGCTCCCAATAGCTTTGAAACATCGATGTAGCGCACTGTGCCTTTATAGGTAGACACATCCAATACTTTTTTACCTGATCTGGCAAGCTTGCAAACGTTCTAGTAACGTATTCTGTGGTCATCTCATACTGTGCCTCATAATCCATGTGATATACTGCAATCCTGTGGAGCATGTTATTTTCTTGCGCATGTTTAAGGACAAGATTGAGCATTACACCACTGTCTTTTCCACCTGAAAAAGACACGACAATCTGTTCAAATTCTTCAAACACGTATGCTATGCGCTGCATGGCAGCTTCGTAAACATTCATTTCAGTTTGATATCTTTATCGCTATCGCGGTCTAAGTAATATTTACCCTCTTTTGTGCAATTAATGACCTCCTTGTTGTTAATAATTGCAACGATTGGAAAGTTGGCATTATCCCGGTCGAAAAGAAGTATTTTCACCGGTTTGCCGCCTGCTGTTACGAGGTCGGCGCCCTCTTTGGCTTTTTTCAAATTAAATTTCTTCATAATTCAAAATTTCCAGATTTTTTCACGCTCAGCTATGGCCCCGTATTTCAGCAGCATTTCCTCCATTTTGTCTAAGGAGATACTCTTCCCTTCCCGTAGGTAGGTTTTCCAGTTGGCTACTGTAGATCGCTCAACGCCAAGCTTTTTGTACACGCCCCGCTGGGAGATCATTTTTTCAAAAGCCTGCCTCGTTCCTTCTATTTTCATCTGTTGCATGTGTAAATTAACAATCCAAATATGACCGCCAAAGCAATTATATGCCAGAAACTTATCTCGAAGGTTGTTTCTGCATCACCATTGTCCTGGTAGTCTTTTAGGAATTTTCTTATTTTTTTCATAGCTTTAATTTCGTTTAAAGTTAGAAGAAGGGGGAGCGCACTCCCCCCGGAGGACTAAAGAAGCTGTTTTATCAACTTCCTTACTGATTTAGCTGATATCGTAACTATCAACTTAAATCTACCCATCCTCACTTTAATCCTCATCAACATGTTGTAAAGATACAAAATGTTTTGAAGTTTCAAAACATTTTGTATCTTTTTTTTATAGTTCCTGAAGATATTTTTTAAGCCTGGTTTTGTCGTGCAGCAGCTCCTTTATTTCATCCGCAAGATTGCCTTTGCGGGCCAGGTTATTCAGGATCCTGTATTCTATCCCGCATTCCGGACGCATATCGTAGATGTCCATTTCCTTTTGCTGCCCCTGCCGGTCTATTCGCCCGATACACTGTTTTCGCTGGATCCACTTAAATGTATTGCTGAAAAATACCACCCGGTTACAGTGCTGTAATCCATTCAGTCCGGTGCCTCCGGCGCCCATGGTGGCCACAAAATATTTCTTCTCCCCGCTGGTGAACATATCCTTTTCTGCATCCCGTTCTTTAGGATTGGTTCCAGTGAAAATGGCGCAATTCTCCCGGCCAAGGAACCCGACCAGCTGATCCACCTCGTACAGGTATTTTGCGAAAAAGATGGTTTGTCCGTCCTGGTACCCGGTTTTATGCAACTCGTAAAATTTGCCATTGCCCAGGTCCGAGATGTTGCCGTCCGGGTCTTTTATAAAGCCGCAGCTGATCTGCTGCAGGTACGTGAAGTACTGAAAGATGAGTGTAGCCGGCACCATTTCATCTTCGAATTTTTCCAACCTCTCCAGCAGCTCCTGCTTCGTCTGCTCATACAGTTCACTCTGCGTGCTGTTCAGGTAGCTGCTAATAATCTTGAAGCGTTTATCCGGGAGCTGCAGCACATCCTCCTTCCTGATCTGGTAGGTGTATGGCTCTACCAGTCCCATCAGATGGTCAACGTTCTTGTAGGCAATCACGTCGCCCCGTTCATCAACGACCAGGTACTTTTCCTCGAAGGTCAGCCAGTTCTTTTCGCCAATTATCAGCTCGGAAAGAAGACAGTACTGCATATACAGATCCCGAACGCTTTCCGCTGGGGTGCCGGTAAGCAGCAGCTTATAGCTGGCTTTTTCGCAGCAGGCTCTTATGCGCTTGGATCGTTTAGCGAAAGGTGTTTTACAGTTGTGGCTTTCGTCGATAATTATAAACGTCTCATGATCACAGAATGCCAGAGCTCCCAACACCTCAGTATCGCTGCTGCTCATAGATTCCAGTCCGGTAATCCGCCACTCCAGCCCGGAACCCTTGTACCATTTTTCGATTTCGTCCCGGAAGTTCTTTTTTGTGCTTACCGGACAAAATATCTGCACCTTTTTTATCTGCCCAGCCTCAAAGCGGCTTACAGCCAGATCAACAGCAACTTTTGTCTTTCCGGTACCGGTGTCAGCAAACAGCGCGGTAACCTTCATGCTGCAGCAGAAACGCAGCGCCTGAGCCTGATGCATCAGGCTGTTTTCGTGAACCGGGTCGATGTCATCCCGCAGGCGCTCATGTAGCGGAACTTTCCGGCGTTCCAGCTCGCAATCGTTTATAATCTCGTGAAACTTTCTGTGTAGTTCTTCTTCAATCCTGGCGGCGGCAACACCATCATACAGTTCATTCTTTCGGACATTCTGCACGCGCGCGAAGGGGCGGATCCGGTCGTTTACAACCTGAAACCAAACCGTATTCTTGATATCCCGCCCCCTTGTACGGTAGTTGATGTATAGCCGCTCTATCCCGTTTTTTTGACCGACGAATAGCCGGGATCCTTTTATCCGTTGGTGAAGTTGTGATAGTTGCATGCTACTCTACGACCACTTTAATTACCAAAGCGCCTTTATCATCAGAAGCCTTTTTTGACAGCTCATCAGCCAATTTTCTTATAAGACGACTACAATATACTTTAGCATTGGGGGTGAGGTAGGTAAACATTGACCATTGGTGTTCTGCTATACCATTAGCACAAGGAAAAGTTATATACATATTGTTGTATTCATCACAAACTTCATAGAATTTATGCCGCACCTCTTCACTTTCAGCTATGATAGCAAGCGTACACCATGTCTTTACTTTGTCAGTTCCAGATTCTTCCTTTTCGAGTTTGCCGTAAGAAATTGACGGGACTCCATCTCTATGAGAAAATTTAAATTTCATGTTCTGCAGCTGGCTTTTAAGCCATTCTACTGAACCTGCAAATGTTTCCTGATTTTTGATAGCTACTTTTTCCATTTTTGATTGATTTTATAAAGTTGACAATTCATTTCTGAGTTCTTCGAGAATAGCGGTGTGCTTATCTATATCCGCCTGCACCTGTTCGCGTGTGCGCTTTTTCTTTGGCATCTTGATTTCACACCAGCCCTCCTGGATGGCTTTCTGAATATCTTCAAATTCCGTGCGTGGTAGTGGGAATTTCTGGATCTCGAAGGTGCCATCAACATAAGTTCTCCAGTTCTTAACCGAGCCGCCAGAGTTGTAGGTTCCATCTATCCAAATGATATCGTCTCCCAGCTTTGCACCGGAATCCCTACCGAAAGCGCGGGCAATGGTCCGCCCAAATAGCTCTACCGGACGGCGATCGCCGGAACCTCTATAATCCTTAATCAACAGGCTGCAGTACTCAACCGGTTCCTCACCGGTCGTGCCATAACATTCCATCAAGGCAGCTTTCACATAATCCTCTATGCTGTCATCGAAATGCCAGGCTCCTTCTTTAAAATTGCCCCGGAAGTTTCGCGCCTTTTGTACAAACTTTTCGTTGTACGGAGTTTTGACAGATATTATACCGTTAATGGTGTCGTGCGTGTAAGAGAATTGCTGTGACATGATTATATTTTTTCTGGGTGAAATACGTGGATTATAGTGGCATCGTTTATGCCTTTTTGCCGTAACTCAAAGATTGCTTTAGATGCTATTTCGTCTTCCTTCGGGCAAACATCTGTAATAAAGGTTACGGTGCTGTCATTGTCAATGAAGGCGTAATCGTTTGTTTTGAATCCGCTTTTTTGTGCTTCTTCCTTTGTCATCATCACCCTGTAGGTGAACTGGCAGTTGTACGTGTGCATAGCTTTTTAATTTTTTGTTAGACCGATCGGGATTGCCGTCCCGTTTACAATGCTAAAGTACAACATTATGTTGTACATACAAAATAAATGCATGCATTTTTTTGGAAAATTATATACAACTCTTATCGTTTAAATATTCAAAACTCGCTCAGAATGCGTGTTGCTATCTTTGTTACATGTATTTTATCCTCGAAATCAAATTCAATGGCTGGCTACGGACGGTATTGGTTAAACATACGCCCGCAGACCAGTGGTGGGACGTAGAGCAATTCAGCCTGCACCCGAAGCATCCGTCTCCGGAGAAGTATATCAAAGGGCAGCCATATATTTCATTTGCCGCCCGGAAATATCTTATTGAATCCGACCGACCGGCGCTGCGTAAACAGGGACTGAATGACCGCCCAAATTACTCCCTGTACGAAGGGAAGATGAGGCCCGAACACCTGGAAGTTGTTGTGAAGGCGATTGACGACTGGGTAAAGAAGAATTTGGACTAAATTCGCTCTATGACAGAAGAACAGAAAGACCTGATCGAGTACTTCCGTGGTAGGAAGCTGCCCAATATCTTCCCGAGCCATGGCGGCGGCGCGATAACGGACTGCAATAAGTTCGTAGAAACTCAGATCTTGCGGATAAAAGAGGGGACGCAGACCATCCAGCGGACCAGCTTTGAGGCTTTGAAGGCTTTTAAGGAAAGGCTGGAAGCGAGTAACACTTAACTACTGATATGAATGAAACCATCACCAGCATCCACCAGATCCACTACACCGGCCCCGATAGCGTCGGTGTTCTAATCAGGCTGATTGACGATCTGAAGGCTGAAATTCGGGACAATTTCTTCCACAGCGGGGATTCGCTTTGGTTTTGTACCGATACGTTAACTGAAGCTCAGCGATACCTGGAATTTGATCCGGCAGATAGGTTTCGTGGAATAAAATTCCGGGCGGAGAATCTTATCAGGTCGTTCATCCGAATGATTGAATCGGGGGTGATAACAGAAAAACCCCCAGCGTAGAAACGCCAGGGGAAACTGCACATATGAAAAATGACTACTCTTCTATTAAAATGTAAGGGATCCTTCGCTGCCCCTCCTGGTCCATCGCCTTGTAAACTGCATTTATAAACTGATTCCACTGCCCCGGGTAAATCGTTTGGCAGCCTTCAGAGGACGTGGTATTGTATCCACCCTTATGAATATTGATGGCAATTCCTTTATGTATTCCCGGTTTTCCGTCCCGGTAGACTGGCAGGGATTCGTCCGGGGTGTCAGGGCGCAATGCGGGATAACCGCCACCCGGCCTGCTTAGTCCATGTCTGCCTTTCTTGTAATAGTGAAGCCCGGGCACCAGCATGGCTATTCCGGGTTTAAATCTGGAAGGATCCGTATTTGCGTTGAAGGGTTCAAAGATGTCTGGTCCAATCAGGAAAATTGCATCATCATAAATTCCGCGGTCGTTTACACCTGGTTTTCCCATACTATTTAGATAATAGCCACGAATACCGACTAGAGCTACCAGTTCCGGGAAGCGGAAATCCTTTATTTTGTCAAGCAGCTCCCATTTCTGCAACTTCGGCCTTGTCATTTCCGGAATATTTTATTGTAAAACAGATTGAATGATACTACCCATATAGCCCCGAATATTAGAAAGTCTACCCACCAGGGGAATACACCAGTATACAACACAACCGCCAGCGCCATACAAACTATCATTCCCGACTTCGCCACATGCCAGGCATCGAACTTCCAGCCGAATATTTTCCGAGCGTGCTTCCAGCTTTCGCGCTTGTACCAGAACTTTTCGTTTAGGTTGCGGAATATGCTGGTGCGGAAATTCTCGTTCTCTACAATGTCCATCAGGGCATTAAGAATTGCAGCCAGGGCGATTAATACGTAACTCATAACTCGCTGTACAGTTTGATAATGATCAACGCGCAAATGATTAGCAGTAGCGGCCAGACGATCCAGAACCAGTTGTAGATTATTCGTTCCTTGCCGTCCGCGCCAATCACTTTAACCCGGAGCCGGCCGAACAGGTCCGACTTCTTTGCCGCCATCAGCCAGGTAAACACAATACTGCCGACCAGGTACCAGCCGATATACCCGACCAGAGGAATGGCTACGTAATCGAATACGGCGATAGGGCCGGAGAAGATCAGCGCGAACAATAACACGTTCACAGGCGAAGGTTTCTTTAAAGATTTCATGATTCAATTTTTTTACGGTTAAATAAATTCGGTACATAAATTCTGATAAGGATAATGCCAGCCAGGGCGGCAATTACTGCGATGCCCCAGCCGAGACTGACGGAAATCGGTACTCCTTTTGTCGTTCGGTCTTTTTTAGTCTGCTCTTCGGTTTTGGCAATATCCGTATGATCACTTTTCTTGCCTGTACTGTTTGTCTTTTCCTGTTCATTAATTTGAATGTTTGATTTGTCGATGATGGTACCATCGGCATCAATCGTTACGCTCTGCAGCCGGTTGTTGATCAGCTTTCCCAGTACCTTACCGGCAGTGCTGCTTTCTAATGTGATAAAGGATTCTTCCGCTACCAGACGTCCGGTATCGTACCTGAACTCCATCCGGATCCGTCCGGATGCATTGACGTCGATATTTTCGGCAGATGACCGTTTGGCGCTGGACACTTTCTCCCAGGCGCGCGAAACGGTTCGGGTGCTGTCATATGTGCTTTTGCTGGATTCTTTTTTCGTGCGGGTAGACCGGCAGGATGTTAACGACATTGATGCTGTGATCATCAACAAAACGATCATGGTATGTGCTCGATATGCTCGTTTTATATTCATAGCTTGTCTTTTAAAACCGCTTCTCCCTTTACCAGCCAGGCTACACCGAATGCCAGTATCCCGATCCACTCCAGCCAGAATGTGAGCCAGTAAAATCCAACTCGATGAGTTGACGCTATTGCCAGCACAACCGACAGGATCACCACTCCGCACACCCGGTACACCCTGTTTCGTTTCCGCTTCTGGACTGTTTTGTAGCCCATTGACTTCGTAAACAAGAATAGCGATATCACAGCCAGGTCTACAAAGAAGATCCCGGAGAAAATAAAATGCAGGGTATTGGTATCGATCCCCCATCCGAACAACGAATCTTCATTCGGGGATGTAGGGAAAAGAATAATGCCCACCGCCGTGGCACCGGCGATCACACACGCAACCTGATCGTACCGGTCATATCCTTTGTACAGGATCAGGAACAAGGCAATAAAGCCCAGAACGGTAGCGAATACACCAATAGCCGGGGTATAATAGTAGTGGCTGATACTGGACTGTATTGCTTTCTCATCATACACTACATTGAACACAATGAGCAATACCGGTAAAAGAATAGCCAGGGTGCCGATTATCTTTCTAATCCTTAGATTGTGCGACATTCGATACAAATTGTTTGAAGAATTTAATTGAAACCTTTCCTATCCAAACAGCGAATACGCCTAACCCTTTTGCAGAGAATCCAACTATACCGCCCAGGTAGATCGCTTTGCCAGACGGCGCCCATTCCTGTATCCAAAACGTGAATATCACAATGAGCATGATAGTTGACAGGATATCAGCAAAATTGTTAAACAGAAAGTATTTAAGACTGAACGGAGCTATTACGCCGTTTTCGTCCGGCTTCCTGGTCGCTATTCTGTATAGGTCAATGGCCAGCCATGAAAAAAAGGCGAATACCAGGGTTACGATTGTTTTGCCCGGGCTGTTATCGCCAAACAACTCTTCGATGATATCATTGAGTATCTGTTCCATCTTTATGGTTTTTGAAGTGATTTTTTATTTTCTCTTTGCAAAACGAATAGAAGTCTTCAGCGGCCTTTTTTACAATAACTCCAAGAAAGCCGCCGACCAAAACCCATGGCGTCGATCGGAGAATGTCATAAAACACAGTACTCCAGTTAATGTTGATGAGTTGAATTTGGATATCCATTACCTGGTAGAATTTAAATGTGCTGAACGTAGCCCCTCCTATGAATGCAGCCCACCAATCGGATATAGATTCTCTCATTTTGGTTTTTATTTTTTCCATGACTTCATTTTATTATGGTGTCAGGGATTTAGGTTTAAAAAATGGCTTTCACGGGTATTGAATTATGGTTCTATTGTATTATTCGTTCCCTCGTCCTGCACGGTACCGGTTACATAAGAGCCTACCTCGTAGGTGTTTCCGGTTACGGTATTGAACGATGTAGTATTATCCAGCCGAACAGCATAATTGGGTTTATTCGTCTGTGTAGACGTCCGGAATATATTCCCAGATAGCGTATTCCTTCTTGCACTTTCTGCTATAACAGCGTGTGGGTATGTGTTGTTAGTCTGGTATCCGTTATTTATAAACTCATTTTTTAGGATTTCATTATACCCGTTGCCACCGCTACGTATATAGAATCCAATCTGCCTATTACCATCAAATCTGTTTGCCTCAAATATTGAATTTTGGCTATTTGAAATATAGGCTCCGTACGTAGTATTGTTGGCTATGAAAGAGTTTGCCAGGTTTATATAATTTGTAGATACCGCATTTACCCCATATGCCCATCCAGACACCTCTAAATTTTGCAGGCTGATATCTTCTGACTGAACCAGATAAACCCCATTGCCGGATGGGGCAAAAGGTTCTATTTTTGCGTTCTCTACATCTACAGATTTTGATCTGTTAGTTGAGAATCCGGATGAGTGTGCTTTAATATTTAGATTAACAATATCAAATCCTTCTGCATACTCCAATCTTACACCTGCACCGGCTGCTGTAGTAATATCCATTCCGTTTACAACAACATTAGTTACGGTATCGTAAGCGTGAAATCCATATTCAGTAGTACCTGTGACTGTAAGATTCTGAACATCTATTTCAGTTACCTTCGGATAGCGAAGCACCAACCCTCTATAGCCCCCATCCATCGTGCAGTTTCGAACACTAACATTACTCACAACCCCATACTTTCCATACATGAACAATCCATATCTGGCATTATTTTCAAACAGACAATTATCAAAAACAACATTAGTAACGGTGTCATTCATGTTATTTGGCTCCAAGTCCACTCCGCACTGGGGGGATTTCCCGTTCGTGTTTTTGTAAACGTTATTTATATTCACAAGGCCATCACAGGATATTACAGACATGCCCTGCCTGCGATTATTATCCATAACAGCATTTGTTATTGTGACATTCTTCGATTTGCCTCGGATGTATATACCGTCACCCCAGCAGTCTTTTAAAGTGACATTGTCTATTCTTACATTTTCGGCATGAACAAGGGTAATTCCCATACCGCCCTCACCTGTGCTTCCAACATGTTCATATCGCTCTCCCTCTATTGTTCCCCCTGTTATGCTTACGTTTGATACAGAGTTAACGGTTAGGATATTGTAGTAATCTTTTGATGAGGGTAATGCCTTTAATTTAGCAGAAGAGTGCATCCGGAAGTTTGTGTTGTCACGTAGCAGTATCCCTCCTAAAAGAAATGAACCCTCTGCATTTATCATATACGTTCCCGCCGGTACGTACACATTATTTATGCCACTAGCATGAGCATAATCCACAGCCATCTGAATCATTTCCCTATCATTGGATGCAACATCCTGAAACTGTAATACATTTACTTCTTCTGTATTTTGCCCCTTCACAACAAACACTCTCTGTCTTTTTTTAACGGGCAGTTTTATTTTATCATCTGGATTTATTGGTTCCGGATAAACAGTGATCGTAACCTCATCGAAAGCTGATTCATCATTGCTATCCATAGCAGTCAGGCGAAAAACATACATGCCCACCTGTAATGATGTGGCAGTAGTAGCCAAGTCTGATGGATCCCCTATTACACCTCCGGACGGCCCAGAAGTTTTCGACCAAACCGTTGAAGTTATACTAGCATCACCCTGTGCTGTTGCAGTTCCTATAAGACTAACGCTATTTGTAGGCAGGGTTACGGATATATCATTACCCGCGAATACTATCGGGGGAGGATTTGGTGTTGGGGGATTAGAAACAGTAACAACTACATCGCTATACTCGGTTTGGGAGTAATTGTCAGTAGCCGTAAGCCTGTACACGTATATTCCAGCTTGTAGACCTGTTATTCCTGTTGTAAGAGAGGATGCAGATGTTATACTTCCTCCGGATGAGCCACTTTGTTTTGACCATAAAGTTGAAGTTATAGTAGCATCACCGTTTGGAATTGCAACCCCTTCTAAAGTCGTGGCACTAGTCGGCAAATAAATCAACTGATCCGCACCTGCGTGAACAGTAGGAGGATTAGGAATCACGGGCTCTGCATCTACAGTAATCGTCACCTCATCATAACTACTCTGACTATAATCGTCTGTTGCTGTCAACCTAAACACATATGTACCTTCCGTCAATCCCGTTACTGTCGTATTTAATGATGAAGGAGTTGTTATTGTTGCTGTACCTCCACTTTGCTTTGCCCACAGTACAGATACAATACTAGCACCATCACCGGGAGTTACACTTCCGCTCAATGAAACGGAATTAGTAGGAAGCGTGATTGTTTGATCACTTCCCGCTAACACGGTTGGTGGATTAGGTTCTGGAGACGGCTCTCCTTCTACAGAGAAGAAGGACACAAGACTATCAGGGTATTGGCGAACCAATTGTATCACCTTGTAAAAGGAACTATCGCCAAACATGCTTTCCGGACCAAGAGGTCCGGTAGTGTTATTAGCTATCGTATCTCCAACGGCACTACTAGCTCCGGAATTACCCCCTGACAAAAAGTAATTGTTTCGGATAGCCCCTGCTTTCATAGTCGTGTTCACGTTGGCATGATATATTCCCCATCTGGTTGTGTTTCCGATATAATTATTTTCTGAAAATACTTTTAGAGAATCTACTACTCCATATACCGCTATCACCCCCCCATTACTCTGATGTGAGTATATTCCATCGGCGTTATTAAGTGTTTGACCTTTGTTGTCAGTTGGAGGTAAGTCAGCAACTGTAGGCACAGTTCCTTTAAAATTTATATTCACAGAAGGTTCTCCGGATTGATATTGCCAGCTTCCGCTAATCCACACGTACAGCCTGTCATTATCTTCTGTGATATAAGCATCGTGAGGAACGTTATTATTTACGCTATCGATGTACATATTGTACAACCTCACGTTACCCTGTCCAAGAGTTCCAGACGCGCCGGTTGAATTATAAGAAGCTACATTATACATATCCCCTTGAGACGCGCCGCCAATAAACGCTCCCCATTGTTGAGACGAGACATTTCTAAACCCTGTTCTGTAAAGCGCCATGTTTCTCACTATATTTCCGTAACCCCAATTACTTAACTGGAAACCGTCCCATCCTGATCCGTTAATAATTATTCTCTCCACTAGGATTGAATCTCCTCGGACGGTTGGTCCGCTGTTGAGGGGAACCTGAGCAGTTCCCGAAATATCGGTATGACCAACATAGAATGCCTCTCCGTAAATGTTTTTCAAATACAAATCATGTAGATGAACATTCTTAAATCTTACATTGTCAAAGTACTTAAATATTTTACTGCTATCGCTATTCACTTTCATAAACATCCCGACATCTGCATTATCTATGTAGATCCCGTTCACGGTCAGGTTGTGAAATATATTAGCTACTATCCCGTATCCAGTTCCAGCGGGATGACCTGATCTGTCTACATGAAAACCGTATGGACTTGCTGTTGAATCTTTATCGTGATAATGAAGTCCGTGTATCTTTACATGAGCGACCATATTGCTATCCCTTATTCCTAAACGCCAATAGCTATTTGTCGCTCCTCCTATCCATACAGTACCCCCGTGAGGCACTATAGTCACAGGAGCTTCTTCACCTCCGTAAATATCCCCTATTTCGACGTTTGCCCAACGCCCTGAATTATTAGGATTCCTGTGTAGCCGGATGGTGTCTCCTGCTCGTGGAGTTGTGCCGTATCTGTTCTGAAAGTATGTATTAAGATAAGGTACATAAATCGTTGTGGCATTCACTCCATTTCCGGTAATATCTCCAAGGTCAAAAATCTGAGGAACTGGTCGTGGGGTTGTTAAATCTTTTTTCATCAAATCCCTAACCCACAAAACAACGGTTTTGGTGTCGCTGTTTGTTCCATCTGTAGCAACTACCTGAAATGTATAGTATCCGGGAACGTATCCCGTAATATTAGAAATTCTTTGGCTTGAATTATTAATAGTTGGGCTATTTGGTCCTGATACTCTTGTCCAAGTCCATGCTGTTGGAACTCCGTTTGTAACCTCCGCAGAGAGGGTGATTGGTTTATTAAATTCGTTCCCTTGCTGCCATATATATGTTGTGTCCCCTACAGTAGATATTTCAATCGGGTTTGGTGGAGGAGGTGGACCTAAAGTTGTGTCGCCTTGTAACAACAACCATTGATACACATTTAATCCTGCATCTATATAGTTGGATGATTGTGTTCCTTTTACATCCACCGTATTCGGGTTGGAGGTCGTCCAGTTATTTTGGGCAGGGTTCCAGAAGTCGTTAAAGTTACTGTGTCCTCCGCTACCAAAATTCGTATAAATCAAATGAGCTGATCCCGGAACGGAATCATTCATGTTGTTACGAATCTGATGTATATTTCTGGCATCATTCACCTGCTCAAATCCTAAGAATTTCCCCCCTCTGACACTTGCCCAATTTCCGTATCTATCAGGATGAGGCAAAGTGCTATTATACCTATCGGAAGGATTCACGCCCTGAATATTTATCAGAGCATTGAAAGTAAAATAGTAAGAAAAATCCGTATCATTCGGTTTGTAAGAAGATAGTATCATCCACTCCCAGCTTCCCATGCTAAGACCTCCAGCGAAGCGCGCGTTTCGCTTTATGTTAGGAAATCTCGTTAGCATCGCGTTTACAGAATTAATCAACTGCCACGGGCGATGATAAGATGTTGGTACAAGTAAAGTAATATAATAAGGTCTATGAGTTCCGTTTGGTAGGACAACCTCTCCGTTAAATCCATTATTAAACCAGTAATGCGGACCATACTTAACAAGGTTCGCAGGATCGGTTCCCACTTCTCCCAAACCCGGCATAGAGAAGATCACAGCGACACTATCGTCTGTTGGATAATACGACATTCTCGCTGTATACGTTTGTCCACCTATTGCGTATGAAGTATCCTTATGTATGTACGCTTGTGAAGAAGCGAATAAAGACGAAAGAAGTAAAAATGCAGTTAATAATTTTCTCATTATTGTTCTCTTATTTCAATCCCATTGAATGCAGACATATTACCACCACCCCCGGCATAGTATAGCCATAATGTTATTTGTCCTGAAGAATTCGGTGTTATATTTGTGAACACAACGCCTGCATTCGAGTTTGGTCCTTCTGGGGTACTTCCAGGGTTATATGTTTGCTCGGCGGAAATGGCGCCATTTCCCTGAACTCGCACTCCTGACATGCGTGCTCCAACCGCTCCTCCCGCTGTGGTTCCGGAAACCCTTACGGTGTATTGAGAACCTGTTTTCAAACCTGATATTATCACCTGTGGACTTGCTGAATTATATCCCGCCGTTTTGATCCAATTATTTCGCATTACAGCATTTTCGCTACCATTACACTGAGTGAAGAAAACACCCGATGTTGTTCCTTGACCGTCGAAAGCCGATGCACCGGAAAAATTTTCCCATCTATTTGTTGCGATAGAAGAAAATGATATTCCGTTGATGCTTCCTGTCCTTACTGCACCTGTTGGGCCTCCTGCTATATTTGTTACATTATCAGCAGAACAAACTCTTGCGGCAGCACTTAAAGAGAATATTGCTGTATCTTTTGTCACCGGCGCGTCTGTCACCTCCGCGGTCAACCCCACATATTTATTCTCCGCCCCAGCAAACGAAGCTGTCACCATACCGAATTTCGTTCCCTCTGTTGTGGATGATTTTACACGCACATAAACGGTAAGAGGAGCAGAGCCGGAAACGGAAGAGCCATATCCCGATCCGGACGAAAGAGATATTTCGAAGTCAGGGCCAGAAGCTGTAGCTGACACGGTACCGGTCACCCCGCTGATCACAAAAGTTTGCGGAGCGGAAGCGGTACCGGCATTCGATGTGAACGATAATACGTTCGGAGATACCGCCAGCACAGGCGCTGTAGTTAATGTATATCGCTGCCCAACCGGACGCTCGATCTGAGCTATGGCCAGAACAGGCAACACTAGCAGAAAGAAAATTAGGTTCTTCATATCAATCAGGCTTAAATCTTATTACTGCTGAAAAACTCACCGTGTATGCAGTTGAGGCCGTTCCTTGAAAGCGGATTCGTATGCCGTCCAGATTCTCTTCCACTATAGCGTTCGTGATGTTGCTACCCTCTATGCACGAGCCGGAGCCTCCTACTGTAATCGATCCGGATAGGGTAGGGTATAAGCTCGAAACAGGTATCTGCAGGCTCTGCATGCCGGTAGTTCCCGGAGTGATGGTAAACGAACACCCTACCGTGGCTGTATTCCCATTTCTTATATAGCTCATCGAATCTCTGCTGTTGACGGTAACGGATGGCGTTCCGTTTATCGTCGGCCACCATGCTCCGCTTTGATTTGATAAAGGAGAACCGGTTACGCCCTGCTCAATGGCCTGCCAGGTGTATACTCCGTTTATGAGCGTTGACTTTGCCCGAACCCATGTTTTAGGCTCCAGATACGCGGAGAAATAAGCGCTATCGTAGTTGATTCCCCAACTCTGCACCACATGCCGGTGATTTGTTTCATTCCTGTACACAATTTCTCTGTCAGGATATGCGCTGGCGGTCGGTACTGTTATTGTCCGGACGGTAGATGAGTTTGTGATCACAACAGCATTCGTGTTGTCGGCCACCGTCCAATTACTGTTATTCACCTGGTGCGCGGAATCTATAATTGCGATGTCTTTCGTGTCACTTCCCATCTGCCAGCGCAGGTAACCGTTAGCTGTCCGGAACATATCGATAGTCTGGGCCGTTGCCATCTCGGCCAGCTGAGCAGCGGTAACAGTAGACACGGCCACCTTGCCAGACCCGTTACTGATCAGAACCCGGTTGGTTGTTAGATTGCTGTTGGTAATCGTAGTAGCGCCACCGGTAACTGTAGCCTGCTTCGCGTTCAGCGCGTTTTGCAGGTCGGTCTGATCCGCCATCGTGCCGGTTATATTTCCCCATACTGGAGAGCCGCCACCGCCGCCGGCATAGTTGGGAATATTGAAAACACCGGTTGCTGGATTATAAGTCGCGGGGCCGGACGATCCGGTTGTTGTAAGAGAAATAGCGGCGCGTACGTCCGCCTCAAAACCTGATATCTTGCTTGACGGAAGGGTCGGGATATGAGATGCCGTTAAAGCGGCAAAAGAAGGCACACCGGTTCCGGCCCCGCGCTGTAGTACTGTATATGCCGACTGGTTTGCAAGGGTTGCCGTAATCGTTCCGTTCGCTGTCAGGGGGCTGCCAGAGACGCTGAATATACTAGTAGGCAGTGATAGGCCGACAGAAGTAAGACCACCTCCACTACTACCCCCCGGCCACGGAACCCTAACCATCCTTCCGTTCGATAATGGAGCTATGGCATATGTAGGAGTGTATTCCAAGTCTATCGGAATAGCTGCGGGGAGTAGGTAAAACTGCCCCGTACTGTCAAAGCCTGCCCTATGAGTGTTATTTGTCCAAAACTGGATTCTCCCAGAGGATGTATATGTACTCAAACGAAGAACGTTTGTTGTATCATTATAGGCAACATGCCCCCGCTGTGATCCAGTAGGGTTCAAAAATTCGATCCCATACCAAGGGGATGGGCTGTTTGCGTATCTCCTAAAACTTAAATAGTTTCCATCAGTATATCTAAGCCGATCTGAAAAAGATATATCTCCATTCCCGGTTTCATTTCCAAACACTACCTGCCGTGCTGGAATATCTGGAATGTCAGGAGCTACACTAATAGGAGCATATACAGATTTTTTCGCTCCCTCTACTTCCATTGTTATAGAATCAGGGTCTATGGGATCTCTATAGAAATCAAAGGGAATACTGTCTACTTTATTTACAGAATCTTTTAAGGCACTGATTTCAGAACTGTGATTATTTAGCGTGTCGGTAACCCACGGAGGTAAGTCTCCCGCAAACTCCGTCCAGTTTATGTTTGCTATACCGCCGATGAGAGAGTAGTATTTTAAACTATCTCCCACATACGAAAACAGTCCCTCGTATCGCTGATCATTTGGAATCGCATTTCGTTCAACGATCGTTTGAACAGAGATTATACCCGGGGGGCCGGGAGGGCCTGAACTGTTGAACTCTTCCCAGTCCGTATTAAGTATGCCTCCTACAAGCGAGTAATATTTGAGCGAATCTGAAACATAAGCTATCAACCCTTCGTATCTATCCTCGTCCGGAATACTATCCCGTTCGGAAATCGTTTGCCTTGTAATGATCGCCTTTCCGGCAGAAGTGCTGTCTGCAAAAGGCACCCATGTTACTACGCCACCAACAATCTTTCGTCCGTAAAATTTATTGTTTTTGAATACAAGCGACCCTGTATCTGCCGCTGATGTCATGTCCCCGGGGAGGACCAGGCCCTTTTGGAATCTACCCCAATCCCACGCAAACGGCGATTTTATGGGAGTATAGTACCTGTCAGGGAACTGTTGTGCTGAAACTTGCAGACACAACAGTGTTGCAATAATGGATAAGGTTTGTTTCATTATTTCAAAGTTAATGTACTATATAGAATTTAAGTAAAATACTTATTTCAAATTCTTACAAATTCAAATTCTCCGTAGTTGGCCGGCACATTTTCCACCAGGTCTTCACAGCTTTCTTCAGACAATCCTTTCTGGATATGCCCTTGACTGGTCCGGCTGGTAGTCGGCTCGGATCCGTTACCTACCAGATAATACGACTCTTTTCCTGACCCCGGCTTATGCCATGATCTGATTGTGGCCGTTATTTTGGTTGGCTGGGGTAGGAACGATTCGCCGCCGTGGTCGGTTGGCACAATTACCCAGTGACGGTGCTTACCGATTCGCTCGTCCTGCTTGCCACCCGGGTAATCCCACGTGAGCTCACTGGATGAAAGTTTTGTTTTCCTGTCAGCATCTGTTCCTCTCGAAGTGAAGTTCTTTAGGTTCCTTCCAAATCCGTTTTGTCGGTTTGGGGTCCTGAAATACTTGTTTCCTCCAGATTCCCAGTAGTACCAGCATGCCTCTCTTCCCTCCAGGACGGTAGCCGAGTTGATTGCAAAATTTACCGGCAGGCTCATAATATAATCCCATACGGATGGATAGTCATCTCCGCTGTACTGAGATCCATTACAAAGCAGAGCGTTTGGCTCAACGTTTGCATACGACTTGAAGAACTGGCCAACCATTCGCCTTCCAGGGTCCGCATGCAACACTTCATACCTGGTTCCCTTTTTAGCCACCTTAAAGCTTTCCCCGATTCCGATCACAAA
Source organism: Agriterribacter sp. (assembly GCA_037190905.1). Taxonomy (GTDB): domain Bacteria; phylum Bacteroidota; class Bacteroidia; order Chitinophagales; family Chitinophagaceae; genus Agriterribacter. The sequence continues at coordinate 73,017 of JBBCKG010000017.1, forward strand.
GCGCTGTCTGTCGGACTTCATGTATCTGATCGGATCACCACCCTGCGTTACGAATAAAGCCTGATGCTGTGACCCGGAGTTGTTAATGAACTCCCACCACTCACCTTCAGGAACGGAAGCCAGCACCTCGGCAGTGATGGTAATCCTGGCGGAAGATGCGTCAATAACATTCACCCTTCTTCTGTTTACCACAGAAAGCGAAATGTCGGCAATTATATCAGCCCAGCTGATAGCCCGCTCGTTGTCGGATCCTGCAAACTGATCAATCAGGTATGTAATATCTACAACCCATACCTCACCCTCGTAGAAAACAGGGCCGTCCATTTCTCCGTTTTCCGGGTTGAGATATTGTAGTGAATTGCCCACCCGGCGCCATTCATGCGCGTTGAATGGCTCTCCGGACTTCCACTCCTTCAGGTATCGAAATCCCTCCTTGAAAAGGCCGGATACCAGCTTCCCATCAAAATATGGATCCGTGATCTCTCTTCCGCCCGGCTCCGGATCAATCAGTATGTCATTTTCCATCTGGCTGCCGCCAACTCTGTACAATCTCCTTTCAAACGCTGTCACTTTGTTGCCAACATTAGCCTGGAATGTCGTAAGCAGCTCTCCCGGATCAGCACCGCCATCGGTATCCCGCACATCCACAAATACCGGTTTCGGATCGATGTCGAAGAATACTATGTTCATAACAGGATCTATATCACCAGGAGCGAACAACTTTGTATCAACGATCGCAACTGGATCATCCGTATAGCGGATGTCCACCCGCAGGTAGTTTGTGATATTTACGGATCCGATAGATAGTCTTACTTCTGCCATTATTCATAATTTAATGCCGGCACCTGGTTTGTAGATGCATTGCTACTCAGGTCGCCGAACAGATTTGTTTCAATATTTCCCACAACAACCAGCTTACGCTGCATGTTGGATTCGGAATCGATGATAATAGATGAGCGATTGATGTTTTCGCGCAGGTCCACTCTGTATCCGCGCAGTGGATACCCCTCTATCACGGTTTCTTCGAATTCTGCTCCCGCCTCAGCTTTTGTGTAAAGCACCCCATCTATCGAAAGGATATCCATTCCGAAAATATCCACCAGTTTGTCGTACAGCCAGTCAGGAACGCCATAAGTAAACCCGATGTGGTATGGCCAAACCCTATATGTTTTAGAATCAATAACTGTTTGATTCAATCGCTGATTCTCCCAAATAGTATCCTTTGCCCCTTTCTTTAGTCGTCCCAGCCAGCCCTCAACCCTGATAGCCGGAGAAAAACCGGTTCTGAATATCAAATCGTTGTTGTAACCGCGGGAATGCTTGTATTCTATGTATGTTGTATGGGGATGGCGCGCTTTAATGCTTTGAGGCTCCGATATCCACTCTGCTCCGCCAGAGCCAAAGGTTACCCGAAGTATATAACACCCCTCCGGTATAGATGCCAGAGACAGATCGCATTCGAATATGTACGTACCCGGGTTGCTGGCGTCCTGCTGTTTCCTATCGAACACAAGGGTGGAGAATACTCTTCCATGTTTGCCGATGACATCGAGCCGGATCGGTGCTGAATCAGAAATGGCCTGCAGCCTAATAGCATCAGTCGTTTGCCACTTTTGAAAATAGTCCCTTTTTTGCCACCATGGCAATATACGATCCCGGTACTGCTGCATATCAAACGGTATGCTATTGTAAGCTGCAGCCTGTCCGTACACTTTAGGTGTGAACTTCACCGGATTACTGATTGAAAGCTTTGCCCTCATATTTTACTCAAATCGTTGATTGGTGAAGAAATAAGCTGATGTGTCTGAACTTCGTTATCCCAAAGCGCAATACCTGCCTTCATAACGAACCCCGTAAATTTTACCCCGTTCCACTCGAATAAAAAGAGTGTCTTGTTTTCATTCATAGATTCCACCAGATTTACCGGTTGATTGGTTTCGTATTCCAAGATATCCGGTATGAAGTATTTCTCTCCAAGCGTGCTGATTGGTATGTCAGCGCTTTCCACTACCGACCCGTTTGGATAATTCACTACCATATCCTTATTCCTGTCAGCGGACTGAAATTTGATTACCTGGTCATCCAATTTATCAAGACATGAGCGCAGAAATCTACCTTTCCTCAGAAGGTTGTGCTTTGGGCTGAGTTGTATATTGAACAGATTTACAGGATCTTTTACGCCGGTTACGTAGGCATTGGCAGTTCTGTCCAGCTTGTGCAGGTTCACCCATACAAAAACTGCCGGCAAGCGCTGGAATGATCTTTCTACATGCAGTACAAACGTATCGTTATCGGATTCTGCATCTGTTGTTGACTTATTCATGAAGTTGATGCGAACATACTCTGCTCCGTAGGGGTCTGCCCGGTATGGCGATACCAGATCCAGGGAGGTTGAAGATCGGGTGACAGGCGTTGTCCATTGTTGGCCCTGATTAGTTTCAGATCTTCCGTTAACGTCTTCGTAGGACTGTTTAGGGTATCCAGCCTTTATGCTGCTGAACATAAAGTCTTTTGCCGGGCTAACCTTTAGGTTTCGGACCTCTCCAACATCCACCACTCTAGTCATGTCCATAGCCGAAGTGTCAAACACCATTGTTCCGCCCGGGTTCCGCGGCCTTACGCTGGTTTGATGATACGGCAGCTTATAAACATCGTTCATCGATCCTATCACCGCGGTTTTGTCTTTAACCCCAAAGTAAACATCTTCGGTACTCCATATCCACTGCCAAAAATCAGCAAATGAGGTTTTTATTACAGCACCGGATATGCCCCTCAGCGCGTCTCCGGAAGTGATGAAATATTGCCTTTTGGTCCGCAGGAAAGTTGTGTCCGCAGAGTATTTCCCGTCGCTTATTTTTTCAATGAGCCTTTGAAAAAGAATGTCGGGGTACAAGCCTGCGGCATAAGATGTCGGGTGCCGGTATTGGTAACTCACTTTGAATAAACCCTCTCCGGAATAGGTAAAGTTTACGTTTTCGTCAGTATTTGCACCGCTTCCTTGCGGATTAACCATTGTATACAGATACACCTCGTCTCCTTCAGATAGAGGGATAGTAACAGACCCTTTAATATTGTTGGTACCCAATAATTCCCATGGCTGGGTAGTCTGGAAAATAACCTTGTTCTTTTCGGGTGAAGTCGCTCCATTGTTGATAGCTCTTATTACAACGGTACAGGTCATACCCAGTGTGGAAGTCAAGCCGCCAACATTGGACCTTGTAAGGGAAAAATCATACTCTATCGTGACCTCCCTGTTTGTGGTGGACCTCATAAACCACTCACCCGTCGCCTGTATCTGCGAATTATTATTCGCAACCCTGGTTCTGGTTACCGGTTTAACACCGCCAATATCTGCCACCTCCCGGTAAACCTCCTGCAGCTCTACCAGATGGCTTTTCCTGTATGGATAATTGTCCATTATATAGCCATCAGTAATAACATACTGTATCGTATTCAAGAGGTTCAGCCCGTCCATCTCTACAGCCGTATTTGTCTTTACCTCATCCCCCGGTAATACTTCCCCTTCGAGGGATATTTCGTACACTGTATTTTCATTGGCTTTTATAAGCGATTCCAGGCCGCCATCCAGCAGGCTCACCGTTACTTTATTTTCTTCCTGCATGTAGGTTGAGAGATCGAACTCTCCCTTATAGTACGACTTCCACAGCTCCTGAAAATTGTCATCATCGAAAAGAAGATGATATTTGAGCAATATCAGGTATGCTTTAAACTCGCGGCCCAGCTTGTGATATATATGCTTCAATATGCTGGCGCCGCTCTTTACAAACCCCAATGGGAAAGAAAATGACCTGAAAAGACCATGGTAGGTGATATTGCGCTCGTATGCTATAGCTATATCCTGGAAGCCCTCCGGAGCGTCTTCCAACTCACGCGGATTTCCCTGCGTACCTACAAAGCCTTCGCTTTCGTAGAATGACTTTCCGTCTTTATCGGTTATGTAAAACTTAAATTCCTTCATGATTGCATATTCCCGTTTAGCCAGCGAACAAAACTCAGGTCTTTCTTCTGCTCCAGATAGACGCCATACCGCGTCACGCTTATTGTGACCTCTTTTTTCCTTTTTATAGCAGAGGATACATTTTGCAGTTCTGATGTAATAGCCTTTGTCATTTCCCGGCTATAGTTTACCTCATTCACCTTTTCTACCGGCATGGAGCGGAAGGCTGATATTTTCAACCCCTCCATTACCGCATCCGCATCCGGAAACACTTTTGAGTGTTTCGGCATAGATATCAGCGTAGGTTTATCCGGAGTTACATACGATTTACCGGCTGGCGTTTGCACCAACTCTTTTTTGCCGCCATCGCCCACTATGGCCAATCCGCCCTTGTGATCTTTGGTACCGGTGGCATATCTTGGAATGGGCGTAGCTGCTGCTATAGCCGCCTGAGCCGCACCGAGAGCCCCTACTCCCGCAGCCAGTGCTATATTGGCTGGCGTCCAGGGCTTCATTCCCAGGGCACGTATAACAGCTACGGCAGTTTCCTGAATAATGCTTGCGACATTCATCGCCTTCTCCCACTGGGCCTGCCGCTGACGTGCATGGCGTTGGCGTAATTCAAGCGCCTGCCGCTGAGCATTGGCTTTGGCCTCTATGGCTGTTATCTTTGCAGCTTTTTCCTGTTCGCTGGCGATTGTCGCATCTGCCGTATCAATTTCCAACTTCTTCTTCTGCTCCAGCTTGTCAATCTGTTCCTGAATTCGGTTGAGCTCCTTTTGGGTAGATATATTTGCGATATCGCTTATGGAAGAAAATACTTTTACGAATTCCTTTCCGTATTTCTGCAATAACTCATACCTTTTCTTCCACTCCTTTTCTTCTTCATCCGTGACCTCTTTATTTTTCTTTATCTGAAAGGATGCTATCAGCGATGCGAGTTGATTTTGAAGATTAGCCAACCGTATTCTGGCTTCCTTTACTCGGGCAAAATCCGCCTCATTACCATTTGCGGCAGCTATTTCCTCCTGTATTTTGAGCTGCTTTTCTGCGTACTGTATTTGAATTCTCAAAAGCTCCGCATGGTATTCCATCTGCAGGCGTAAGCGCTCTGAGTTATACATTTTCTCTGAAATCGTTTTGTTGGCAAACGATTTATTCAGCTCTGCTAGCTCGCGATCGTAATCAACCTTCAGTTCAGCTTCTCTTATTTTTTGTAACCTTTCCTCGTGCTTTTCCCTTTCGGCAGCATCTTTTTCCAGGAAATCCCTCAGCTTTTTCAAATATGAACGATCATAGTCATCGTTTATCTGCTGCTGTTTTGATCGGTATTTTGCTTCTGCTGCCAGCCTTTCGGCCTTCGCCGATTCGGTGATATATTGAATTGCTTTCTGCCGCTCCCGGACGTTCTTGAACTCCTTAGCCGCGGATACCTTCTCACCTTCTTCGCGGGCATTTATATCAGATATCGAATATTCGTATTCCAGCTTTGCCAGCGCCTGTTGGGCAGCCAGGTATTTTTTTGCTGCTTCTGTACGATTAAGAAACATCTCTTCATCGCTCTGCACTATCAGATCGTTTGCCCTGATCCTGTCCTCCAGTATTTGTTTTTGAACCTCAAAGTTTGCCTTACGGATGGCGTCGCCCTCCTTAAATGTTTTGTCTGTAGTCTCCTTTTTACGTAAATCGGAGAAAAAATCAAAGCCGTAATCCTTTGCGATTCTGGCTGCATCTTCCTGAAACTTCTTTGCGATATCTTCAAAGGTCTTTCTCTCATCACCCGCTTCTTTTTCAAGAGCTTGTTTTCGTTTCGTAGCCGCAAGTCTCCTGTTCGCCTCGGCAACATTTTGCTGGTAGGATCCTACACCTGGCACCAGGGTGTTGCCAAATCCCGATCCCAAGCCTTTTGCCATCTCATCTGTATTACGGGCAAACTCGATAGTTTCTTTCTGGCGTATGCGCTCCTGCTCCATAGCTGCTTTTGCCGCCTCCTCCAAAGCCAGGTTGGCGGCGGCTTTGTACATCATCATCCGGACGTAGGCCTCTCCGTTCTCTACCAGGGATTTCTCTGCCTCGTCTAAGTTTTTAACCTCACCGATCGTTTTCCCGAGCCCTTCATTGTATTGTTTTAGGACGTCATTTTTATCTAACAGTCCCTTTTTTGCCAGCTCTATATTAGAACGCAATTCAGTGATAGATTTTACCGCAGCTCCATAACTTCCACTGCTTTCTTTTAGCGTATCATTTAATAATCTCTGAGATTCTACAGTATCGTTAATTACTTTCTTCCCCTTGAACAGGTTGGAAAAGAATGTTCCTATTTCTTTCCCATACACCGTTAGCAGCATCACCCCAACGGATAACGCAGTACCCCATGACAGCACAGACCCTGCTATCTGCCGGAACAGTCCGGGCACCTTCTGCCCTTCCGCTCTAAGTTTCGCTATCTGAACTCTTGTGCGGGCTATTTCATCAAATAGAATGGGAAGGTTGTTGGAAATAGCCATAAAACCGGTCTGCATGGAGTAGGTGAAAGCCGGCAGCTCACGGGTGATCTGGTTGATAGAGTTTCCAAGTCCGTTCCATCCGGAGGCGTAATTACCTACATTTCGCTGATGCTTACCAAGGCTGGCGTCCAGCTTTTTTACTTCAAGATCGAGTATCCTTATATCTTCCGCTAAGGTTTTGCCGATGGATCCGGACCGCTCTTCGGAACTTAACGCTTCATAAGTCTTTTGCATCTGCAGGAGCTGTTGGGACAGCGCTACCGTTGACCCCTCAGCAGCATTCATCTCCTTTACCTGGCTTTTTATCACCAGGTTGGCTTCTGATATAGCTGCTTTCAATTCCGCCTCTCTTACTTTCAGTTCTACCAGGTGCTTGGAAGCTGTTGCGGTTCTACTACCGTAGGCTTCCATGTTTTTATTGTGCTCCTTTATTTGGAGCTGTACCTCTTTCAACTCCTTCTGAAACCCAACCAGCGTACTGACGTTGTTTTCTATTGAACCAGCTATCCTTCGCCAATTATTCTCCGATTCTTTAATAGTGGACAATAGAACCTGATTTGCCTTATCCAGCGTCATTACCTCCTTAGCCGCATTTTTGGAGGCATCGGACATTTTATTAATGCCATCTACCACATCGGCGGTTTTTTCCGCTCCCTCCAGCGTAACCTTTATTTTCGGAAACTCATTAACAATCTTGATTGTCTGCTCCAGGAGCTCGATCACCCGGGCTTGCTGGCGCTCTATGGCCGACAGGTCATATATTTCATCTATTTTACCCTTTCTTGCCATGACTATTATTTAGGTCTTCCAGCATGATGGCGTATTCTTCTACGGTTATATTGGCGGGTTTAATGGTGGCGATACCGCGATGCTTCGCGATATCAAGTAATGTCTTTGTGAAATACCGCCTGGTAACCTCTGTCCGGGTTTCGTTGTTTTTAAGGTAGTTCTGGTATTCGTTCGTTTTAATTTTAAGCTCCATTCTCCTTTGGGCCAAGCTATCATTGGCCGCCTTGATCTTTTGGTAGTAGCTGGGGTTGAGGGGATCCAGATCAGTATAAACATCCAGCGTTTTCAGGAACTCGTCTATTTCCTCCACATATCCAATCGTCAGAACGTACAGGCATAGTTCAATCATCTGTATCTCGTTATCCAGTATCGCAATTTCCTTTTGCAATGACAGAACATATTTATGCTCGCCGCTATTTATCAGATCAAGGTATTCCCCGTAAAGCATCGCCCAGGCTTCGGCCAGGTCTTCAACCGCAGGACTACCTTCGATTATGAGCGCTGACAAATCACCATCCACCACGCATTTAATGAACACCGACAGCGGTGTTTCATCGCAGGTACGATACAATCTGTAGGGGGACAATGTTTGCTCTCCGGGCAACTGATTCCGGGAGGGCTCCAATAGTTCCGTTTGACTCTTCATACAGAAAATAGTTTTCGCCGGCATTTACCGCCTTGTGTTTTGTTTCCTGCAGCTTATCCTGAATAGCCCGCTCTTTGTCTACTATCTCTTTAAAACACGCTTCGCACATTCTACCTGAATTTTAATCCGGTTTGTTTTTCTATGTCGTTTTGAAAGTCTGATCTCAGGTGCCCTTCTACAAGCTCATCCCTGCTATCCAGGTTCAGGCCGTAAATACTTCCGCGGGCTGTATCGTATTTATCCTGGAGCTTTTCGCTTTTCTGGTCTGCGGATCCATATTCTATATCCAAGCCCTTTACTTTAGCGTAAAGTCCCCGATAGTGATCACCTTTATCAAACAGGGTAACACGGTCGGTAACCCCGGCAAGTCCGCTCTTTTTCATCTTCAGGTCAACGGTCATTGGCCGGTATGATGGTAGTATCTCCGACCCGTCCGATCGTTTGCCCTGGGACATCTGAGTGGCGTTCAGGTCCGCTATAACCTCCTCGTTACGCTCGATTGTAGCCGATGCCGCTCGTGGTATATCCACGCTCTCCAAAACCATTTCAAGTTCCAGGGCATCCATGAGTTTTAATAAAGGAGCCGGCTATTCCGGCTCCTTCTGTTTTTTAGGTTTAAAATATTGGAGCTGCTGCCAGGCTTCCTCAATCAGCTTTTTTTGATGAGGGCTGTTTTTCCAAAGTCCATTATCCAGGGACCTCTTGACGAATTCCCGTTTACTGTACTTCAGATTGCAGTCAACATTAAAAGCCACTCCTTCAAATTTCAGCTCGCGCATGTTATGCCGCTTTGGTTACCACAAGATCAAAGGATTCCAGTCCCTCCACCGGATTACTCAACGCGGCAAGGGTTGCAGGGTCTTTCAGCCTGATGATGATAGAAGCACCGGTGGTAATAGCGGGATCATTATCCAGCGTTATGTCCCAGCCTTCGTTAGCATCATCGGCAGCCACAGAGCTGATATCTACAGGAGCTCCTGTAGCAACCAGTTCCGCTTCCCAGGCGTTTGGAGTGGCCAGCAGGTTTTTGTAAGCTGCGTAGATGTTTGTGTCTACGCACTTGATTCTCCCGCCAACAGTGAACACATACCCGGCTGCAGCATCGGCTTCGTACAATTCAACATCGTTTATGTTCGCCACCTTGGTAGGATCAAAGTCAAGTTTAAGTGCGCCCACGCCACCCTTAAACTCTTCTATAGAGCCGAAGGAAAGGCGGGTAGTGGTTGTAACCACAGCGCCGCCAGCAGCAAAACGGGGCGGATTTGTGTACAGTGACCCAACGGACCAGCCGGCAGCCCCGTTGTTGTCCGTCTTCACATACCAAATTATCCGCTTGTCATCTACAATAAATACTTTGTCTGTCCATCCGTTAAACTTTTCCATGGACTGAGCCTGGCAAAATGACCCGGTGGTCCTGAGTACGTATACCGGCACTTTTTCATTCAGTACCTCTGAGTAACCATCAGCAAGGGTACCAGTTTCTACATCTTCAGTGGCGTCTTCTACTTCCCGGATAATTGGGAAAATGGCACACTTGTTAGAGTTGCCGCGCTCCAGGAGCATGGATGTTCTCAGCGCCGTCCTGAAAGCGGCAGACGATGCTACATCACTCTGAGAAAACACTTTTCCCTGAGTGAGAATTATAAACAGTGGGCGACCCATCCTGACAGCGCACGGGCTTTCGCCAACGTTACCGCCAAGCTGAGCGCATATATTCATACCTGACATTTGATAAGGTTTTAATGATTAAAAAAAGGTTTAATGACTAAAAACGATAAGGTTTAACAGCATTCCGGGGTATTTCCCGGAAATCACTTTCGTCGTAGCAGGCTGGCGGATATGCTATAAGCTGATGTTCCGGAACCTACGACTCGTACCTGGTAATTACTGACGGGATGATTGCTCAGCACCCATAAAAAAGACTGATTGCTTACGTCCGTCACAGTGTAAGTTGTAGAGCTGATCTGGCCGTAATTGGTCCCGTCAATGCTGCCATACAGGTATGCCGTTCCGGCGACCGTGCCCGATATTTTCGTAGCAAAGAACTGGACGGCGACAGAACTCCCGTCTCCAACCACCCGCGTGTTTAACACTTCGGTAGCTGCATTGGTTACAGTATCCGTCACATTGCCAGCAGTACTTCGCAGATGATACACCTGCGCGTCCGCCTCTATGAAGCCGAACATTAATACAAGGGCGACCAATACCATGACCAGCCCTTTAATTTTGAATAGATTTTTCACTTTTAATTTTTTAAGAGTTTATAATGCTGCGAATTCGCCGCAGATATCGTTTACATTCAATCTTGGTATTTTCAACTGTATAGCATCGACCGTATCATTGAAAAGATTGGCAGTACCATTACCGTTTCCATCAAGGCGCCCCCAGTATGGACGATCTATTTTCTCGTGCTCCAGGCTATCAGCATTACTGAAATACCCCGATTCTGACAACTGCCTCAAAAACTCGGCATAGATCGGATACAGCTTAGGCTTGAAGCTTCTTTCCATCCGCTCTCTGACGGTGTATGTCGCTTTCGTGTTGACGGCTATTACAAACTGGATATTAGCCAGCTGGCAGTATTCGTACTCATCAATATCACCATACCTCTCAGCGAAATCCATCACCAGCCATATCAGCGGATACTTCCGGTCCCGGTGGCTGATACTGTTGTCTTTCATCGCCATATTGCGCATCACCTCTATTTCGTTGCCATAATCAAAGTACACCGGAGGCGCATTCGCACTTACCTTTTGTACAATCTTTTCAAAAACTGTAGGTATGTGTATCATATCCCGAAAGTGTTTGCCTTGTGAAAATGGTACAAAACGTTTCCGGCATGCGACTGATCCCACTCCGGATAGCTTCCGTTTTGAACAAAACGCAGGAAGCTCAATACTTCCTGATACATTTCATTCCAGGCGGTAACCATCTTCAGAGCGGGGGACGCGGCTACAGCATGCTGCGCCTTCGGCTTTGTCTCTCCCAGCGCTGTTGTCTGCGTGCTATGGTTTTTATGCCAATACCAGTACACATAGTTGGCTATGATACTTCTTTGCTGCAGGGTTGCCGGCCCTATAGAAAAATCATAAATGGCGAAGTCGCGATAAAACAACGTTTCGCCATTTATGAAGGTTTTTGGCGTCAACCAGGTGAATATTCCCCCCGCAGTACTATACTCGTCCGGACGCAACAGTCCATACCCGCGAAGCTCAATATTGAATGGCTTATCAATGAGCATGGGAGGTACTGCTACCGAATTTGTACCGGCTACGGGATCATAGTCTCCACCTCTGCCAACAACAACATCTATTAGATTTAGAAACGTGGTGCTGATAGAAGAACCGACAGACTTCAGCCCATTCCACCTGACGGTCTTTCCGTGAAACGAATACTCAGAACCAAATACCAGGTCATTCCACCTTTGCTCAACAGTAGTCTGTACAAGTCCGTTACGAAACGCCTTATACAGGTCGTACCCTAACAGTTTTTCAAGAAACTGATTTTCGTATTTTTCAATATACCAATCAAGATTCTCTCCAACATCTGGCAGGTTGGAATTTGGGATATTTAAGTCCCCGACAAAGTATGTTCTGTCAATGAGCATTGTTCAACGTTGCTATACCCTTTTTAATGAATATGTCCGCGGTCTCTTTGGAGCATTCAACAACCTGTCCGTTGCGGAAATACTTCCTGCCACTATAGTCGTCAGGGTATTTTATCAATACCTTCACGACGCTTGGATCTACTCCGGCTTCGCTGGTGTCGGTAATAAAAGAGCTTTCGACAGAGAGCGAATGCTGGCTTTCTTCAGCCAGCTTGTCATCCCCCTCGTCCGTTGAGGCAACTTCTATCACATCCCCAACTTTAGCACCTTCTTCAACCAACACGGGATTGTCCTTTAAGGTTTCCTCTGTCACCGTGTGCCGGATTACTCCGGCTTCGCTGGTGTCGGTTTTCTTTGATCCTCTTGGTCTTGCCATAGCTATAATTTATTGAATGAATAATTAGGCCCCGATGGCTTCTGCTACTGTCGAAAAATCAGGACCTTTAACGATAGCCGGCTTGCGGGCATCGCTGATGTAGTCGAAGTAGAATTGCTCTACAACGGATCCGAATTTGTTTTTGATGAAGTCATCGTTAATCCATCCCAGGCGTACGATAATACCTCCCCTCAGAGCGATGTTATACTGTTTCATGTCGCCAACAATTACGTTGGTGTTACCCCACGAAGGATTTGAAACCATGCTGATGCCTGAAAGGATTGGAGGGTTGCCCAGCCAGCGCTTCTCTTCATCTTTAAGTGTTCCCATGATCCACTTCTTGTTTGTGGATACGATGGCTGTATTGGCAGCATTGGTGAAGGTGGCATTTTCAGCCTGGGCAGCCAGGGCAGCGATAACATCCCAGTCGTTGGGATCTGTAATAGCTCCACCGGCAGCTGCTTTATAAGCTGCGCCCTGATTGTAAGCTGTTGCAGCCGTGAGGATACGACCCTGGATTGCAGCATTGATCCTGTTTACTAGATCGATGCGCACTTTCTGCATGATTTCGTTGTGGAGGCGCTCAAAATCGATGCTGAATTCCTGAGTGAAACTTACGTAGCAAGCCTCCTTTTTGTAAGTTTCGGATTTCAGTTCGTACTCGTACTGTACTGCCGGCTTCTCACCACCTTCAGGAACGGTGGCGGATGTACCCTGCTTCACCTTCTCATTGTAATACAGGAAAAACGGGTTTTCAAATCCTACAGTGTAGGTGTTGGCCAGGTCGAAGATCCAGGGGGTATTACGGTACTGATCATAAATAGGCGCTCCGCCGCCAAGACGCAGTAGGGTAGCGGCATCGATAGACTGGGTGATCGAGGAGACGTTACCGCTGGCTCCAACATCCGCAATAGTTGCATGCGGACCGGCTGCCTTTGTAGTGTCGTGCTCCTTCATGAACACACCGCCATTTCCATCACCCACGAGCATATACTCCTTCACACCATGCCTGTTTTTAAACAGGTTGGCAAGCTCTTCCCTGTCCTCGTACAGCTTTTCAGCAATACTTTTAAACTGGGATTTCTTTGTTCCTTCGCTGCCCAGGTTCAGGAGAATGTCGGTAATGCTTGCACCTTGCTTCTCCACTATCTCCTTTACGGCGTCTACTGAAGCCTGAAGGTCTGCCCGGGCTTGCTTCATACTTTCTTCGGTAGCATGGCCCTTGATCATATCCTGAAAGACAGCCTTATAATTTTCCAGCTCCTGCTTAATTTTTTGCGTTGCTTCTTCTCCGAGCTTCGCTTTCAGGGCTTCAAATTCTTTTTCTTCCATTTTGATGAGGTTTAATAATTAAAAATTGGTTTAAGCGGGAATAATCCTCGCTTCTTTTATCGCCTTCATCAGATCAAACTTCTGCGGCTGTTTAACAGTGGCTGGTGCCGGCTGCTCTTCAGTGCTATCTGATTTGAGTGACTGCGTTGGTGTGATCCAGTTGCTGCCGAGTGGCACGGCAGAACCTTCTACTACTTTTGCTTCCGGTACCGCCCAGAAATAGCCTTTCTCGTCCGCCATTTCCGGATTGATTATTTCCGGGTAATACTTTTCCCATGCCTCGTATTCGTCTCGGTAATACTTATTATCCGGCTCATTCACACACAGATACAATTGCACGTACCGCATGCCCACACTATGTTGTTTAACCCACCCTTTACGGTACTGATCGAACATGAATGAGTTTCGGTCTTTAGATATGGTTGATATAAACACCAGGGCCTCGGTGGTGCCATTGGCATCGTAACCCAGCTCCCTCCAGGAGTAAGTCTTTGTGAAGGCCCGTACGCTATCGGATATAACCTTGTCAAACTGCATCCTGTGCTCCTGCAGATGGTATATATCCTTAGTTTCCTTCAGGGACTTCTTCCATATACCCGGAATGTGCACATCCATGTGGCTATCCAGCAGATTGGTTGTGTTAATGATCAGCGTAGCTTCCATCCGGTTGGCGTCTGCCGGGATGGCATTTTGCTCTTTTACAATGCAGCCGGAATTGTCTACAAACAGGTGAGACGAAAAAGCGTCTGCCCGCTTCATCTCCGACTTCTTTGCAGATATCAGAAGTCCTTTATTTTCCTTCAGCCACTTGTGGAGGGCTACACCTTCCAATCCTTCAGGGATTTTCATTTTTTAACCAATTGGTTTGTTTTTAATATTTGCTCCTTATCCTTGCGGATATTTTCTACTATTTTTTTGTCAAGCTTCGGCTTCGGATTTGTTGCCTGAACCTTGGTTTGATTCTGATTCATTTTGATTATTTTGTTGAGTTACAGCCTGCCCGAACGTCCATCCGAGCTCGATCAATTCCCGGTAGTACTTATTACCCTCTTCCCCGATCGAATCTTCCTCCATGAGCTCTAATACCCGGTTGAGTGTAATCCAGTTATTTCTGAACTCCCGGTCCAATGCCTGACCGAGTGATAGCCTGGCGCTTGCCAGCTCCTTTTTGTTTTGTTGCAGCGCTGGTACGGCTGAGTAGTCCTTGTCCAGGTGTAGCCTGTAGTTTTCCAATGAGAAATATGATGTCCAGAACTGGTAGTCATATGTCGCTTCTGGAATTATTGTATCCTGATACAGATCCTTTTTAAACTCCTTGACGTCGTTGTATGACGCTGATTTCTCTGCCGCCAGTAGCCGGTACGGATAACCGAAACTGTCAGCCATCCGCATGATATCGTCCTCTATTTCCTCGAACAGCATCAGCTCCTTTGTAGGTATGCCGATCTGCTGCCACTTCAGTGAAGCGCTGGAAATGATAAATTTGTGCTGCCCGCGGAGTAGCCCATACTTCATGAAATCTTTCTGCACATCATCTTTCTCCTCTTTACTCATCGGGCGGGTACCGGCGGGGTCTATCTCTTGCGTGAATGCGCCGAGTGCGCCGCGGTAGCTGATCAGCGATCCGCGTGATTCATACGCGCCAATAACATTGTTGATCTGGGGCGTAAGGCTCGGTATGGGCGATTCAGAAAGCAGCGGGCTTGTAAATGACGGTGTGAGACCGGCCTGGATGGTTACAAGGTTTTTATCCAGCGTCGTAGAATTTCCATCTGGCGTCTTAAACCATATTTTCTCAATCAAATCCTTTTTATCCTTGATCTTGAAAACCGTTGTATTCGTGTACTGAATTTCAATATAGTGCGGAGGTAAGTTCCAGATGGACTTTGCGTAAGTCCTGTCGTAGCCGGCTGGCGTTATGTCCAGGATGATATTGAATCCGAATATTTCCCGGTAATACTTTGCCTGCGCCTCAAACTGCGGCCAGGTTTGTAGTGGATTCGGCTGCTGTAGCAACTTCTTTAACCGTGCTGCAGGCTCATTTTCTATTTCCTTTCCCTTATTATTGAGCACCCACGTCTTACCATTCAGGTAAGCCTTTACTTTTTTAGATATGATCGCATTGAGCGGTGCACACTTCTCAAAGGCTGTCAAAGAGCTACTGAGGCCGTTATAATTGAAATACACGTCTCCATTGCCATCATTACTAAACATCCAGAACCCGGCGCCACCGCGATAGCTGTCATGCCGAACAGGAAGTGCCGCCTTGAAAGCATTACCTATGTTCATTCGGATAAGTTCTCGTCCGACTTGTTTCAGGTTCATTTTGATATAATAAAAAAGGGCTAACCACCCCCGTTAGGAGATGATTAGCCCTTGTATGGCTTTTAAATTTTACTACCCTTGTGCCGCAGCCTTTTTAAGAAGTGATTTATCCTTCTGGCTACGTGCTTCTATTGTATTCATTGCCCCACATTTGGAGCACTTCTGCACTATTTTCCCGGTCACGATATGAGCGTCAAACATCCGGTGGTTGCAATTAAAGCACCTTACCGGCCTTGGATTTAAATGGATATTTTCACTCATTCATACCAAAGTTATATATTTTACTTAAATAGTAAGTAAAATGATATTTTATTTTTCTTGTAGTTGCCGCCGATAGAGAGTAGTCGAAATTGCTACTTCCATATCAAGAAGCTTTATTGATTCTACCTGCAGGTCAAAAAGTGAATCAGGGAGCGGCTCTTTTACTGGTATTGATTCGCTATTCAATATTTTTAGAGTTTGGTTATTGATAGGATATCAGATTCACCCACGAAAGAAAACTCATATGGTTCTGTATGTTTCTTCTCTTTATGGATTTTTTCTAACGCTGAAATAATTGCGCTGTGATTTGGTTCGCACACAATAAAGTGCGAATGCTCAATTTTAACAGGATGGTAACCGCCATCATGAAACTTTCTATTGTAAGTGGCGTTATATTTTACAAAGTATTCGTTCATCACTTTATTTTTTTAGTGATTATCCTGGGCGCCCTGTAAGCATTGAAAAGTACTACCACGGTAAGTAGGTCCTGTAAAAAATCATCGTTATCCCGACCAACCGTTACCTTCGGATTTTTCAATACAAGTCCATTTCTCGCAGAGTCTATACGAGCTGTGGAAATTAAATCCCTTGCATTTATATCTTTTGGCTCCTGATCCAGCTTTTTTAGCACACCTATCTTCATCGCTTTATTTTTATTTCAAATTTACTAAAATAATCTACCTCTACCTGAGATAACATACCGCATGCCATCCATATGGTGATCATCGCCTTCTGCCGGCACATCTGTCGGATTCTTATCCTTATCCAGCGCCCATTTGTATTCCCGGTATTCGTTCCATATGTTTTCAGATTCCTCTGTAACATACACGTCCGTATCCTGTACCTGCCCAATGCCAGCTTTGACACTGCCGGGACCTTTCACACACTTGATTACATTGAACCCTCGAAGAAGTTGCGGGTATTTCTCCATTTCTTCCGGGGTCAGCTCTGCCGCTTTCCATCCGGTTCGGAGCTTTCGTATACTATCCGGCTCCGCGGCATCAGCTATGATCAGCAGTTCCTTTATACCTAAAATGCAAAATTGTATAGCCAGCTGCTTCAGTGTGATCGGCTCGTATATTAGCTCATGGCAGTACACCCGGTTGTTTTCGAATTTGGCAGTACCAAACGCCATCGGAGATTCGCTGTGCCCAAAGTCGAGCCAGCCTATTTCCCGGCTTTCTATTTCCTGGTACGCTGCAAAAGATATAGGCTCCCAGCCTGAATATATACGCCCTCTCTGCCCTTCGCTGATTAGCCCCTCGACCATGGTCCAGTAGTACTCCGGCTTTCGGTCTTTGAAGCCTTCCAGCAGGTCGACTGTCAGTTCATCAATATTGTCTATGTTATCCCGGTAGGTACTGAATATCGAAAGGACGCGACTATTTGATTTGGGTTCTGCCTTCCAGTATGGGAATTCCTTTTGTGTAATCCCTGGTGGCGGCGGAGCTTCGGTAAGGTTGTAGTCTCTCCAAATCCAATGCTGCTTTCCTGGGGGGTTAAAAATCCTGACAATAAGAATACCGTGATCGCCTTTTGTCGTACGCAGAGATACGTTAAGCTGGTTAAAGTCATCTTCCGTAAGCTCATCAGCTTCCTCTATGATCACAACGTTGAAACCGGCTATTGATTTGATTTTGGCGGTCCTTTTGCTGTCCGCTTTTAGCCCGAATGCTTTTATGGTATTGCCGGTATGCTTGTACTCAGCCTGCATCTTGTGGTCTGAAATACGAAAGTCTTTTTCATTCAGGCAAACACCCTCTTCTTCAGCGAATGCCCGGTCTTTAAAGTCCTGCCATAGGGATGATTCAATATCACGATGAACCTGTCGTACAAGGGCGATACGGGCATATGCTGGTGATGTCAGTCTGTATAAGGCGTACAGTGTCCCCTCAAATGATCCGCCACGCGTACGACCGCCCCATAGGTCTATATACCTTATTCCCTCTGGCGGATTGTACAGGGGTTCGTATATTTCCTTCGGCCCTATATTTATTTCGACGTTCATTTCGTCTCACGGCACTTCTTGAAATTGATATTGTGCGTAATCGTAGATACAGTTTCGATTGGCTTGCCATCCTTCCCGGAAAGTTCACCCTGGAAGCGCTCTTTGTATTTCTCCGGGGCACGGGCCTTGAGCAGGACGATCAGCAGCGTATCGGAATACTCCCGGATAGATCCTACCTTTTTACCTCCCTGGAACACCGGTTTGATCGTTCCTTCGTATGCACGCCTTACCGCCTCATCCTCCAGCGCACCCAGCGCCTCCTTACAGGCTTCCTCATACAGATCCCTGAATTTCACATCCTCATTAAGCCATAGGTAAATGTTTGAACGGGAATTTTTGGACTTTTTAGCTGCCTTCGACACTGATGCGCATACAGAAAAATGGGCTAAAAAGTCCGCCTGCTTCTTCTGTTTTGACCTTCTGTCCTTTTTTAATTGTCCAATTGTTCGGGGCATGATGTAAAAATACTTAATTTTTAAGTAATATATATACGACTAAACCTTAAATAACCTATAACCAATTTTCGCCATATTTGCTTTTCCGATACTTCAGTTCTTCGGCTGTAAGCGGCTCATTCTTCTCTACGTCTTCGCAGTCCGACAGCTTAGCTATGGTAGGTGGATACCCAGCTGTACACACCCTGTCCCCTTTGACATCTATTCCCAAAATATACCAGTCTTCGCCTGATGGTTTGTGATGAGCGAAGTAGCTAAAACCTGATTCATAATTTTGACTCATTTTCTAAATATTAAATAGTTGAATAATAGATTGTTTATTTCATCCCGCACACCTCCACATTTCCCCACAATACGTACATGATTGATGTACATCTTTATTACATAAGCATATCCTCACCCCAGCAGCGCCTTGAACCCGCTTTCCTTCACCTGCTGGTAGAATGTTTTTTCGCGGGCGGGATCGAATACATAGGGCAGGAAGATTTGCAGCAGTTCCGCCTGCTCCAGCCTGATCATGGTGAGCTGTACCTCTACCCAGTCTGATACAATCTTCCAGGCCGTTCGCTCTGCCTGCTGGCGAATACGCTCCTTTGTGCCGGCGTTGGGGCGCCTCACCTCTTCCCACAGGACTTTGAAGCATGCCTCTACTTTGGCCGGCAACTCAAAGAATATCGGAACACCCAGGTTCGGTGCTTCGGGCGTCTTATGGATAATCCGGAACCGAATTGCCGTGCACACCTGGTTCTCATACTTTTTACTGATATCTGTAGCGCCAGCTTCGATCAGACACTTTTCTATTCGGCCCATACTGGTGATGGCAGGCACTTCTGAAGTATAGTTTTTAATTTTCATGATGCTGTTTTAAATGTTTTTTACAGACAGGTATCCTAAACCTGAATCCAATTACCTTGCCTGTAATTAAGCAGTTTGCTATATTGCCACATCTGTAACAGTTTACAGATTTGTTGTCTTTATCAACTATTAACCAGCGAATTATAGGTCCCCGGTAGTACCTTTTACCTAAATGTTTAATTTTTTCGATTAAGCTTATTTTCATCTTAGTATAATTTAAATTACTCATCGTTCGTTACCTTTAGATTCCACATCCTATCCGCCAATATTGTTTGAGAAAACCAATTCAGATATGGTGACCGCCGGGACTTCTGATGTGTAGTTTTTGAGTTTCATTGTTGATGGTTTTGAGCTTGAGGAAATGCGGGAGTTATAGAAAGCTGCTTCATACATTACTCGTATTGCTAATCCGACATATCGATGTGCCAAAAAATCTTTGCCTCATCGATAATATAAATCACATCCGTACATCTATTTAAATAGGTACTGTTGTCAAATTGTCTTGGTTTATATCCCATATACAAGGCGTCATGAATTTCTATACTGTTGCCTCGGTGTTTTTGCCATCCCAGATCTTTATATCCATCGGGGGCGACAAACTTTCCGGCATTTGGATTTCTCTCTCTACTCATTTCATCATCCGTATTAAAAGTGAAATAATAATTACCGCCACTATGAATATGAATCCGAGACGTATCATGGCGGCGATCAGTTCCCGGAATGGGTTGTAGTTGTGCATGGTTGTGAGTTTTGTGGTTTTTACAGCCATCCAAAATGGGAAGCCGCTATCTCACCAATTGTAACCAGATCGCTCCCGGAATCTTCATAGCATTTAGCTATCTTTTTTTCCAGATCCTCATACTTCCTTGCCTTTTCAGAATCTGAAATCGGAAACTTTATTCCGTTTTCCGGCATTTCTATTCCGTTTTCCTGCACTTTTGTATCGTTTTCGGAAACATTCTTGCTGGTTTTGGAAACTTTAATCTGCTCTACTTCTATTTTGGCTACCAATAAAGCTGCTGCCTTTACCAGCTCTCTGATCCGGTCGTTCGGATTTGGCTTCCAGCGTTCTTTTTCCCACGGGAAAAAATCACTTCGAAGCACATTATTCTCTACAAAAAACATTGGTAGATTTTCAGGCAATGCATAAGCAGCGGCGGCCCATTCTAAATCATTGTTATCGGAATACAACTCAACGTCCTGCTCAATTGAGTATCCCTCTTCTTTAATCTGGCGCATACGCTCTAATACGACTAATTCAATTGCTGTTTTTGCTGTTTTCATTTTTTTATAGTTGTTGTGAATAATTGGTTTACTCCCACATTGCCGGATCGTTACTGAATATCATTTGCGGGCGGGTTCCGCAGATAGCCTCACGGATTGAAATCCTGAAGGGCTTCTTTCTGTAATAATTGTCCTCCCGGATATTTATTTGCGGTTTATCCCATTCGCTTTCGGGAATTTCCTCACAATTCGTGTACTGATCGCCAGCCTCTTCTTCAAATTCAGCAATAGCCTCCTCTTTAGTTTGAGCGGCGAACGCGTAGAAATGTTCACCACAGTAGAATTTGAATACTTTCATGTGTTCTTGTTTTATAGTTTTTAAGACAACACCCCCTTAGGCGCAAATACATCCATCAGCTGCTCGTATGAGGTTAGGATACCGTCATACAACTTGTACATGAGTTCCGGCTCCTGCTCGTCCGGCTGGAAGACATACACAGCTTTACCGGCTCCTTTCATCCATCCGGCTTCGGAATTAGCACTCCTGCCGCAGGGTAGTACCATCACGCAGGTGTCCGCCCATTTCATAGCGTCAAAGTCATAATGAAAGCCCTTTTCTGCTTCCGGATGTTCCAGCCCGCGGACATACTCTTCCGGTGTCCAATTCTTCCAGTTCGGGTCGACCGAAGACCAGGAGAAGCCGCCGGATCCGTTGGGAGGTTTTTTGAAATCGTACACCTCGTGGCCGTAACTCTTAAGAAGGGATACGACAACATTTTGCTCCTGATTGCGCCAGCTGCTGGCGACGTAAATTTTTCTGTTCATTGAATTGTTTTGTAATAAGCGTTTAAAAATGACTGCTCTGCATGTATTTCATCCATTAAACCAGAAGTATTCCCTTCGATCATGTAATACTTCCATTCGTATTCAAGTTGTTCACGATCGATTGCAGATACCGTGCAAGATTTAGGATATTGGAAGTCGAACCTTTTAGCGATTACCTGCATGATCGACAGCTCCAGGCTACCGTAATCTGGCAGCCGGCGCTTTATCGGGCTGCCCAGATCCCCCAGGTAAGCTTCGGCGGCATCGTGTAATAGGGCTTCCATCTGGTATCTTCTGGGCGCTTTGCTCCAGCAAGACAGAGAATGTTGTGCTACAGACAGCTTACCGGGAAGATGCCCGCCAAACCTGGGGATCTGCGCCAACGCATGTGCGACATCCTCAATACAGAACATTTCCGGCTTCGGGTCAAAGACGTTCACGTACTTGCCGGTGTACGTCCGTATGCAGTCCGGAGTGTATAGATTTTCTGTCATCTTTCTTTCGTTTTGATTTCGTTGTTGAAATAAGATTTCGAACCTGCTGATCCTTTACGCCTACTTCTTCTGCCACTTCCCGGGCTTTATACCCGGCAGCCAGCAGCTTTCGGATTAGGATTAGCTTTTCAAGGGGTATACTCATAGTTCGTACTGATCAAGGTTTATAATTCCCGGCAGCAGCTCCCGGTAGTTCATTTTCGATTCAAATACCGCGCAGACAATGCAGTCGCCGTACAGCCGCTCAATGGCTTTTACATTCTCCGCGCGGATCTTCTCGGCGTAAGCATGGATGATGCGATCGTATATCTCATCGTTGTCACGCCGGGTCAGATCATGGTTGTACGCAGGTAGGTGTATCTCCTCGTAAGTGTACAGGCTGCCGCGCAGGTGTAGTTCGATCCGGCATTTCATGACAGATACCAGTTTACCAGTTCAATAAATCCTTCCAGGGTGTCTACTACCTGGTACTTGCTTCCACCGGCCTCCGCCTCCGCCTGCCAGGCTTTCTGTAGTTCTGTCTGCTTTCCTCCCGGGCGTTTCATTTCGATACAAAGCGCGTTGAAACCCTTTCTTCCAACCAGCAGGATGAGGTCTGATACGCCGGATACAACTCCTTCGCCGATCAGGATGGACGCCTCCGCGCCGCTGCGGGCTCCGCCATTGGGTACCGCGAAAAGAAGTGAGCCATAATTTCGGTGCTGGATCCTGAACCACTTCACGCACGCCTGCTGCAGCCGGGATTCTATGTGCTTAGGCTTTTTCATCGTAAACAGTCTCCCTTGCCTGATTTTTTAGCTGTTGAAAAAATTCGATCACCCCGAAAAGCTTCATGAACTTCAGCACGTTGGCGTCGTCCGGATCAAGATTTTTATCCGTAATGTGGGCCGTGGCCAGCTGGCGGATAGCGCCAGCTTCTTCCTTCGTGAAATTCACCATGCCGGTTTTTTTCAGGAAATCGTAGTGTTCGGCCGACACGCTGATGATCGTTATTTCCCCTTCCAGGTAGCGGCCGTACAGGTAGTTGATCTCTGTTGCAAGCTTCGGAAGCCGGGGTGTTTCGTCCTGGGCTACGCTGGCTGGAGGCGGCGGTGGTGCTGGCGGCGGATCTTCCCGCCTGGTTGGCGCAGGCTTTGAGAAAACGCCTTTCAGCTCGTTTCGAACCCAGTTTCTGCATGCCGCCTGCCAGTTCACAATCGGTTTTCCGCGGCCCTGCTTCCACCCGTTGGCTACGTAGTGATCGATGAATGTGCCAGCCTCGTTTTTACACCGGTCTTCCGGCCAGTAATTTTGATTTTTTGGATTACCAAGCAGGTGGATAAAGTACTCTTCTGCCTGCCGGAGTGTCGGTGGAACAAACGCTTGCCTTGTTTTTTTCTCCCTTTTATCCAAAATTTTTGGATCGGTTGGCGCCGCAGGTGCCCTACTATCTTCTTTACTTTTATTTACTGTACTGTTCTTTACTTTACTTTGTTGATTTTCGTTGCCACATTCTCTATTTATGTTGACACAAATAACATTTGTGTATGCAGAAGTATCACACAGCGATATTTCATTAATTATCTCGACCTGTTCGCGCCGCTTCACGGCTTCCAGGTATGTGAGTTGAATATCAGCGGAAGTAAGGATCCCAAGCTGGGTAAACACGCTCTGATCGAACAGACCCCATTTAAACGACCTGGTAATAATATCATCGACTAACGAAACCGGTTCACCAATCGCATTAGCAAACAATATCTTCCTTTTTTCAGACCACTCAATGTAATACCCGTCTTTCTTATATATGCGTTGTAGTAATTTAGTTATGCAACGAAAACCTTTAGCGCCAAACTCACCATCGATTAATTCTATAGCATCCTCTGTGCCGTAGTCGACCGACAGCTTGAAGTAATCCAGTCCTTTCTTAAAGCTTCTTCCTGCCATATCAGTACAGCCTATTTGATGATGAGGATGCCCCAATATTTTGTTTTTGCCACAACCGTGGGTATCCCTGCAATCAAAAACCGGTATGTTTTGTTGTCATCCAGTCCTGCCAGCTTTTTAAATTCCTTGACAAGGTTTGTATGATGTACTATGAACTGCCCGGAGCTATTTAACCGGAACTTGAATCCGTTCTCCGGATCATTATGCAGGTACCAGTTCTCCGGATCATCCTCATCATTTGAGAGTGTGAGGCGATCGCCATCTTTAAGCTTCATCTTTGATATGGCGGCTCTATTGAGAGAAATGCCGCCGTTTTTACTGAAGATGACCTTTGCTACGGAGTGAGTTCCGCGCCCACCGTATTCCACGGTTTTTTCAGAGAGATGCTTTAGTCTCATGGTTGTGAATCGTTGTATGGTTTAAAATAGAGTTTGTATTTGCTGGGCCTGTTTTGAGTTTTTTCTACCCGGGGTAGATTTACCTTTTTTGTCCGGCGGTGGCCTGGTGTCCGGTTTTATCGCCGCCTGCTGGTCATACTCGAGTTTACTGCTGCTCACAGGGAAGCGATTGCCGTCCTGATCTTCTACGATCTCGACATCGCCATGGGTGGCCACAATTTTCACCACCATGCCGGCGGTACCGTAGCATGTCCGGCTTACACTGCTGTATATATTTTCTTTCAGCCTCGGCATTAGTTCAGTCGATTTCGGTTAATAACAGCGTGATGGATGCCCATCACCTGGTTCCAGATGTCCGGATGGTTTGACATCAGGTGTACCTTTTCCTCCTGTCGTAGGGTCCGGATGCTCATGTCTTCGTCGTACACCCCTATCAGTCCGCAGCGGGCACAGATAGCAATCATTCCCGGCTTGGGCTGCGTATCACTTGTGAAGCATGTAGCCCTGTCGGTTACATATCCACAGCAGGTGCATGTATTTTGTTTGGTAGTGGCGGTACTCACTTCTTTATATTTTTATCGGGTTTACAGTTAATGTTTCAAGGTTCAGGTAGCATCCCTGGTATGATATGCCTCCCTCGCGTATCATTTTCCAAAGTAGGTTGCTGCCAAACTGAGCCAGAATACTGTTTATGAACATGTCTTGCTTGTGTAAAGCTTCTGCCAGCGAGCAGGAGGGACCCTGATCTTCCTGCTTTATCCCGCGTATCTGGGGGAACATTTTCATTACCGTTTTTAGGGTCGCCTTTCCTTTTGACCCCTTTGGCTGTGAAATGCGCGCGACAGTACCCAGTACTACCTGCCCGGTATACTGCGTGTTCCCAAAATCCAGCCAGTACATTCTCCTTTCATATGGATGAGCATTCGTTTTTTCTTTCGCCATTTGGTCTGCTACCATAATTCTGGCCCCCACGGTGTCTACACAGGTGATAGTTATGTTGGCGTAGCTGGAGGCCGGATATTTGGCCGGGTGCCCTTCCCATTCCGTTCCGAAAAATCGGTTTACCCGTGTCACTAGTACAGCTGCTTTATTCTGATGGAGATCTGAAGGGGAGAATAGCTGCCGGCCCATATTTGATTCAGAAACCATATCAGGATCCCATGCACGTAAATGTATCCCCGGATGCCCCAGTCCCATAAGGGCGTAGTTCATTCTACCCAGGTTATTCAATACCTGGCTGCCGGTACCACCCATGCCGATAAGGTCAATGGTAATTTTGTGCTGCGGGTTTAGAAGATATGGATCGGTATAATGCTTCATTTTATCAGATCGTTTAATTTTTCTTTCATGGGTATAAGCTCTTCCTTCGGAAATTTTCTTCCAGAATCCTTGATCAGCTGCCGCCACAGGGATTTCAAATCGGGGGATTTTATTTTTTGCCCTCCATTTACATGGGTGAATTCACTCAGCCAGAAGAGATCTTCCCAGTATTTAATAAGGGAAGCGTATGTGAGGCTTTCCGGCTTCTTTACATTCGCGCTGCCGAGACATACATCCCCGCCATCAGCTACATTGAAGAAAGGCGCTCTGTATATTTTCGAATTCTCATCCGGCCTTTTTGACGACTTCAGTGCGTATACGCTCAAGTCATCGCTATCGGCTACATACAGCAGGGCTGGTACTGAAGCTATCCCAGTTGCTATGTTCAATGCGGTAGAATGGTGTATTACGCGCTGCTCTTCCGGCCTGAACCATGCCATCCGATACCTGCCTCCAGGGAGCGGTGAAAAGCTCAGCAGGTTTTCCGGAATAATCCCGGTAATGGCCTGCCTGTTCTTTCTTTCGTCAAAGAATACATCCACCATACCCTGAATGGTTTCCTGCAGTAGCGGCTTACCGGAAAGAATCTCACCCTTATCGTTTACATCATGACTCTCCAGATAGTAGTTGTGGTCATATTTGTAAACCATGATGGCCACTACCGGCTTGTACACGCTCGTCAATAATTCCGTTCTGCTATTCATGGCCTATACTTTTTAATATGCACTGGTAATCGTTATACAGGTCGGTTAATTTCGACATCCATGCTTCCGCCTTGTCCAGGTTTTTAATGTCTATTTTCCTGGTGTCTTTAGAAACCTCAAAACTGTATATGGCTGGTTCAACTCCGAAGTTGGCCGCTTCATTATCCATAAACTCGCAAGTCCAAGCGAATACCATATCGCTATCATTCCAGATAATAGTTGCCTGATCCTGCAATCGTACCATATAGTCTTCGGAGTAATCGTGTGCGCACTCATACATAAAATCCCGAAGCCTGTAGCCGTCCAAGGCAAGTGATACAACATCTTGAATCCACTTTTTTATTGGGCCCCTTGACCTGTTTTTGCCTATAAGTCTTTTCAGAGCCTCCGGCTTTATGAAGCTTTTTTCAATGAGTTGCTGATATCTCCTTACTTCCCCATCGCTATAGCTTTCTTTTAAATCTTTGACTATTTTTAACTGACTTTCTTTTTCCGCTTCGTCTTCGCAGGTGTTATCGATGTAGTCATTCATATAGCAATCATCATACAGAAGAACGTCTACTGCATATAGATTTCCGCTATACCAGGTTTGTATATCACAGCTATGAAGAAGAGAAAGCGCAGAAATGAACAAATCGTGCAGCGACTTATTACTTTTAGACAGGTACTTTACTACTGGTTCGATATCGAAGAAATGCCAGTTATTTTGAAAATCAACTTCTTTAAAAATCCTGAACAGGTAGATATCGTCTTCCCTTTCGGTATTCAGGCTGTAGCTGTTAGGTATGACGCTTTTCATCCTTTCTATTAGCAGGTATAATGCCTTGCCGATATCCAGGCCGGCGGACAAAGGGTCAAATGCAGAATACTCACAACCCGTAATTTTGCAATAGTTCGTGTACGCTGCAAACAGATCTTCGTACATTTTATCGTAATCGTCTTCCCTCTTCCATCCTTTCCTGTCCACCTTTTTCTCAACTACGATACCAGGTATCGGCTGCGGACTTAGGGCAAATATGGAATTTGACCTGGCTGCACCAGTTGCCTTTTTCGGGTATCTGCTCTTCTGGCATCCAGCGCCGGGTTTGATATTTCTTTTACGAAGAGCTCCCCCAGTTCTTTGTGCAGCTTTTTTATGTCCAGTTGTTTTCGGCATGATTTTTTAAAGTCTGGTTGTTTTCGCACAGAATGAATTTTTATGTATGAAATACTGTCCGTTACATATCCTGTCTGCCTTGCCTTCTTCCTCCATCTTATTCATGATAACCCTGAAATGAAAGGTGACGGTGCTGTATGGAAGATCGGGGTCAGACTTGCAGATATCCCAGGCTTCGCTGGTTCTGATCGGTCCGAGCTTTTCAAGCCTTTCGGACAAAATACTTCTCACGTACTCCCTGGTCTGTTGAAAGTTGCGCCTCATGATTACCCTTTTGTTCCTACGGTTGTTCTTACTGAATAAACGGCTTTTCCGCTTTCTGTTTTTGGACCGTCAAGGGTGGCGGTCGTCAATTCCGGATATTGGTTCGAGTAGAATTGCAATACCTCGTTAGTGGTGAACTCCGGATTGGGATCAGGTAAAGTAACCTGCGTTCCATCTTTCTTGAATCTGAATTCACGCTCCAATTTTGTTGTTTCCAGTGCCATTTTTCAAACTTTTATATTGTTTTTTAATAAATGTGTTTCCGTGTTCCTGGCGGACCTTTGATTTATTTATCAGGTAGACGATGCCGGATTTTCTGAACAGATGTTTGTATTTTCTGAACGTCGCTTCCTTGACTCTCATTACCGGGTTTCGGTCCTTGTCCAGGATCCGGTATCCGGCGCTGATACATCCGCCGTCAAGCATCAGCTTCAACATCCTCTTGTGTATGGCTGTCATCGTTACTGCTTTGATCGTTATTGGCGTCTACATCTTCCTCGGAATCGGCGGCGTCTGCAAAAAGGTTTACCCTTTCCTGCTGTTGCTTCTCAGCCTTTTTCGGTGACTTCTCTTTTGCAGCCGGCTTCTCAGCTTTCGATGGCTCCGGTTTGGCTGGCTTGGCTTTTTGTAAAGCCTCTTTTTTCACTTCTTCGATATTATGGATGATACCGTTTACCTCATCCACCTGGGGATATAGGTTGCTGAAAAACTCAGCATCCAGCTCCTGCGGTGTTCCGGTAATAATCATCGGCTTGGTAGTAGATGAGCCGGAGCCTGGCATTACATTTAATGTAAGCCTGTTATTTTTCTGCATGATCCGGATGGTAATATCCACGTTGCCGGATGCTGACAGTTGTTCAAAAAAATTCATATCGCTTTTGTTTGGTGATAGCATTGTTATTTTCCGAAAGTTGGGATGATTAACGCCAGGTAATTGGGGTCTTCTCCGCGTACAACTACAGCGCGGTTGTAGGCCATCACAGAAAGCCTGAGCTCTTCACAAGTTGTTTGGTGGAGCAGCCGAAGAACGTCAGATGCATTTAAAGAAATCTCAGGGACCTGGCCGCTGTAATCGCACTCCGCCTCAGCGTTTACCTTATCCCCGGTGCCCTTGTCTTCCAGGGTGGCTTTTATGCTCGAATTGCTAAGCTGAAGAGTTGCTGTCTTATGCTGGTAGATGTTCAGCTTTTTGAATGTTTCTGTCAGTAAAGTCCGGCTGATCTTTAAATTAGGTTCACTATCTGGGATGATACCCAGGTAGTTGGGATATTTAAACTCCGGGCGGTTGATAACAATGAGAACTTCCGAATTGGAGAAGCTGAATTTATTTTCGTCCCACTTGATAACTACCTGTTCCAGTCCCTCCAGGACTTTCACCATACGCTGGGAAAGCAAAAGGGTAGTGGTAACAGATAACTCCGTTGGAAGGTTGTATTTATACAAGATGTATCCGTCCGTTCCAACGATGTCAACTCCTGTATAGTTTATGTTCAGACAAACCCGGGAAATAGAATCGCTTTCCTGCTTGGCTACAGATTCTGTTGCCGCCAGCAACATTTCAACATACCTGCTATCAAATGCTACTTCATGCTCCGACGGGGCCTTACTCAGCTTAGGAAATTCCTCCAGCTTTGAATTGAATTTGAGCGTATAAACATCTTTTCCACATTTAATCTTCACAGATGCCTTGAGTGGCTCAAACTCAACGCTTTCCTCCTTGCAAAGACCAATAATGCTTTTGAACAGGTGATACCGTAGATAGAATTCGCAGTTTTCTTCCGACACGGCGATGATTGAATACTTTATCATCATTTCGGTGTCGCAAGTGGTCATCTGGATGGTACCGCCTTCCACGTTACAGTAGATGTTTTCCAGCGCAGGAAGTGTTTTATTGTTGACGGCGGCACCCAGCTTTGCAAGCGCTCTTTTAATCAAATCCGTTTTGACAATGACTTTTTTCATTTCAGTATTTTGTAAAATTTACATTGGTTAATTGCTTTCCATTATTCGCCACAACCCACAATCCCTTACTGTCTTTCTTAACCGTGAGTGTTTCGATCTTGCCAAAGAAGTTGATATTACCACCAAGGTCAACTATCCAGGCACTTTGCTTGTCCGGATGTGTACGCATGGCCCGACCAACAATTTGATAGTACAGCGCCAGGCTCATAGTGCTGCGGGCTATTAGGACGGCTTCCAGTGCCGGAAAGTCAAAGCCGGTTGTGAGCACTCCGACATTCAGCAATACCTTAATCCTACCGGCTTTGAAATCGCTCAGGATCCGTTCCCGCTGCCGGGCTTCCGTTTGTCCGGTGAGCACCACCGACCCCGGTATCATCCGAGCCGCTTCCATAGCCTCGGAAATCATCGTAGAAAACACAAGCAGATTCTTTCGTTTGGCGATAATTCTGTTTGCCCAATAGGCGGTTACTTTCGGGAAGTTTATCTTTCGGTAGTACGCTTTCAGCGAAGCTTCTGTAAAGTCGGAACCGCTGCTGTTTACACTTAGCATCCTTCGGTCTATCGCATCAAAGGAGAAATATTCCAGCTTCGATAAGTATCCGGCATCAAAAAGCGTTTTAGTTTGTACAACGTACAGCACATCACTGAATATCTTCGGTTTTGTTCTGGTGAGAAATTTGAGCATTGCGCCTTCTGAACCGGCGCTTAGTCGGTAGGGTGTTGCAGTGAGCCCTAATATCTTACACCCTTCTATGGAATCAAAGAAGTCGCTGTACATTCCTCCTTTAGCGTTTGTAAGGTGGCACTCATCAACAATGATATTTTTGAACTGCCTGAACAGATGATGTTTTTTAGCAACACTTCCTATGGTGGCGAAAGTTACCTTGTCAATCTTTTTTTGACCTAAAGACGCGCTATATATAGATGCCCGGTATCCGTAGCTGGAGAATTTTGCATAGTTCTGCTCCAATATCTCCTTTGACGGTTGGAATACAATCGTATTTCCTTCCAATTCCTTTGCAATATTGGCTATAACGATACTTTTACCCGCACCGGTAGGAAGTACCAGGAGCCCGTGCTGCCTTCTGTTTGAGTTGAAAAACCTTATGGCCGCTTCGTTTGCCTCAGCTTGATAAGGCCGGGGCGTGATGGTTGTTGTTGCTAACTGTTCTGGTGCGAAAAGCATTACATCGGGTTGTTGAATTCACCAATATCTCCGGAAAATTCCATCTCGGTTTGCTCGTATTTTGGAGCGGATTTGCCATTCATGTAAGCAAGCACTTCGTTTCTGGCAGCCTCCATACTCTCCTGTAGTTCTGAGTAAAATGGATAGGCGCTTGCTTTACTAATCTTCGGGCTTTCCAGCGCAATACTTCCGTGCTTCACCCACTTTTCACCTATTAGGGAAAAGGACTCGTTGTCTTCGGTGCCGGACACCTTAAATCCGGTTACGGTAAATGAATTGGTTGCGCGGGCCATGTCAGCTAGCGATAGGTCGTCACCTGCTTCTGTAAAAGCGTCGTCCAGAATCGCCAGATGGACATTTAACTCTGAGAATGACGTGGTCAGGTCCTCATGTACAATATTGATTCCTTTTCTGCCTTTCACCTGATCACCCTCACAAGGCCCTGAATTAATCTCGTAGCTGTATTCGCATACACCATCTTTTATTTTCGCGCTGATAATGATGTAGGGCTTTTTTTCTTCTTCGGAATTTTGATCTCTTTTCTTTGCCATTTTATATAGAGGTTTTGTTTACTGGTAGGTTTCAATCTTCAAGTCCGGACGATTGCCATACATGAATGAGACTATCCGGGAAGTTTTAGGGAATAAGAAGTCGTTCACGAGCAGGTCCAGGTCGTGCAGCTTCGCACCTTGAATCCCAAACTCCAGGTACTGCGGAACAAAATATTTAAGAGTCAGCACACCCGTGATCAGTTCGTCATAGACGAATATTTCTTTACCGGTGTCCTTATGTATGAGTTTGAGTTCCATAGTCAATTTTTATCTATAATAGAGCGGGTCTTCATCATCTTCAAACACCGCATCTTGTACCTCATCCGCCGGCGGTAGCGCTTTATTTTGGTTAACCTTTTCGATAAAGCTCTCTGCCTGCCATATAGCTACCGGTGCTACGTTCAGGCTCTCAGCTATGACAGCGCAGGTTTGCTCGTCTACCGGGTTGATGGCATAGATGGCGCCGCTACCGAAATATCTGGTGAAAGCTGGCTGCTGTTTCGTTTCCGGGACGTCTACGCGTAGCATATTGGTTCCGGCAATGTTTTCTTCGGTGCAGAGTCCGGCAATTTTTGCGTGTCCGAACAGTTCTACGATGCACCAGTGTTTGAATGATTTATTTTCCATGTTGTTTTAAAATGGTTGTTTGTTAAATGGTATTGTCATGCCGTCGCTGGCGATATACACCACCTTGCCGGTGGCTTCCTGAACTTCTTTTTTAAACCTGGCCTCATCGCTGTTTCCGTCCGACAGGTGGATGAGGACAATGTTGTTTACTTTGCTCAGATCGTTCGCCTGAAGGGTTTTTTTGCAGGTGGCTAGGGACATGTGGGACCGAACAATCCTACTTCTGAGACTCTTATCGATCTGTTTATTCAGCAGCCGGGTATTGATGATCTTCTCGCAGTAATTCGCTTCTATCAGGATGTTGTTCAGGTTCGGGAACTGATATTCTGAATAGTAGCTATCGGTAAGGAACAGGGTGTTGCCGGTGCTCGGGTGGTTTATCAGGAAACCAAGCGGTTCCGCCACGTCATGCTTTATATCAAAGCATCTTACCCGGAAATTGCCGAAGGTGGCCAGGTCGCCTGATTTCATTACATACGCACGGTGATGGTTAGACTGTCCAACAGCCTCCAGTGTACCCTTAGATGCAGCCACGGTGATGCCAGCCTTCAGTACATCATTTACCGACTTGCAATGGTCTCCATCCTCATGGGTAAGCAGACAGCCGACGACCTTGCGCAATTGAAAATTTAGCGCTTTCTTTATTAAGTCGAATCTTACGCCACATTCAATCAAAAGAGCCTCTTTCTCGTCTGACAGAATATAACAGTTGCCGGCTGAGCTGCTTCCAAGTATCTTCAGTTCCATCAGAATGGCGCTACTTTGGTTTTTGAAACTGGTTCACTCTCCTGTACTGGTGACACAATCATGGTAGGCTCATACGCACCGGTTACGTCCTGGACTATGGAAGTATCCTCTATTTCCATCACCTTCCTATTGGCGTTTTCAGCGATCTCCTGAGCTACCTGGTTGTCGATACTCTCGCTTTCGCGCATTATGATGGCTAAGTAATTGGAATCAATCTTTTCGCTGTCGATAGTGATGGTATTGAAGGCGTTCCGGTGAATTGTTTTATAAGCCATCTCCTCGTACCATCCATCAACCTCAACGGTCTTCTTTTCCCTTCTACCGCTCTCGCCACTTACCCATACCTCTTTTTCTCCACCCCAGAACTCTGCTGAAGCGTGACTCGGCTTTCGCTTGTCGATGTCTTTTTTGGAAAAGGTTTTGAGCTTATTTTTTTCCGGCGTATTATGCCAAACGTGGTACCAGAAACCTCCAACTACTTCGCCACGGTCCAGGTCTTCACTCTGCTCGAAAACATAGCCTTCTACTTTGTTGTTGAGATCCTTTTTTACCGGCTTGAATTTGTCTTTTGAATACACCAGTTCAACAATCACGTCGTCGGGCACATCCAGCCCATATTTCCGGGCTTTCACCTCATTTCCTTTATACCCCACAATGAACTGAATGTCGTACTTTCCTGTCCTGTTATTTTTGAAGGGAATAGGGTTTATGTGGTTTGGCTGGGTCGGATCCATACCAACGCTGGAATAGATTATTACATCTGTGGCCAGCTTCTGAAGGTTAATGTTATCCCAGGTTAATGGCGCAGGATCCCGGTATTGTTCCGGTTTTGACAGCCTTTTCTGCTCCGCATCTTTTAAGACCATATCAATCTTGATGAAGTAATTCTGGCAAAGCTTTTTTTGAAATGGCGTTAATTCTACTGCCCCATTGTTGGAGCTGAACTCCTTTATTACAGCATTTGTAAACCTCTCAGAGGGGCTCGGTTGCGCTACCGGAACTTCCGGTGCCCGCGATTCTGCCGTTTTAGCAATTTGATTTTGTGACATGCTTTTTATTTAAAGTTGTTAGTTGATAGGTGGTTACACTAAGCTCAATTGCTCAGCTTTGGCGCTTGCATTTTTCACCGTCAGCTTCGGGTGCTCAGGTGAAACAAACAGGTTGATCAACTGGGCATCGGTATCGATCAGATCGGTAACAGATTCACGGTTGTCGATGAAGATGGGAGCGGATACATTGTAATGCTCCGAAAGGACGTTGATGATATCCAGGCCGGCGTTGATCTTGCTGGCGGTATTGGCATCCTGGAAGGGTACGCCGTTAATGAGCGTCTCACAGGTTTCAGACTGTCCGCCATTCAGCTGCTCCTCGAACATTTTGAACTGCACGTATTTAAACCGTCTGTTCACCCTGTCGGCCAGTTCATTCATTTTCGCACGGTTGAATAGTTCGATGGAATATTCCGACTGTTCCAGGTCCGCCAGCTCCTGGTTCATCTGGCTTTCTGATTCGGTGAGCTCCTGGATGCGTTTTTTGAGCGAATCGCGAGACTTCACAGAACCGAGTTCTTCGCGCATGCGGGCGATCTCCCGGTTGAGCTCCTGCTTCCTGGCTATCAGCCTTGCCTTTTCCGCTTCTGCATCGGAGTTGTCGGCCGGCTTGTCTATTTCGGCCTGCAGGTTTTCTATATCTGTTTTGAGACCAACTATTGTAAGGTCGCTGGCAATATCTTTTGCAATCAATTGCTCCTCTTCTGAGTTCAGCCGGGTGTCCTGTACAGTCAGGCTGTTGATCCTTTCTGAGATAACTTTTATCTCATCTTGCAGGTTCCGAGAGCGTGCAGTAAGCGCTTCTATTTTCTGCTCCAGCTCCGCTATTTCATTTCCCAGGGCTGTGCCGCGGTCTTTTATTTCCGCAAGCTTTCTGGTCTTATCGGCATTGAAATTGTTTTCAAACTCCCGACGCTTTTCTTCTACATTCACATCATCGAATACGAGTTGGCAGGTAGGGCATGCGCAGGATGATTCGTCGAAGGGCGGCAGTACCGCATCGTTCGTTTTGTGCCACTCCTGTCGAAGGTTGGACTGCTTTTGAACATATTTTTCCCGGCTTTCGCTGAGATTTCTCAATTCCCGGCTGACAGACGAATACTGATTGTTCTTCTCATTCAGGTGCCCTTTTTCGATGACTATTTTTTCCTTACGTGCCTGCCGCCTGGATACTACCGCCTGCCTGATTTCGTGCTCCCGTTCCGCTATGGCGCCTTTCAGGGTGCCGATGCGGCGCTGTAGATCAACCTTTTCATCTTGCAGCGCTTTCTCGTTATCGGACTGGCTCATGAGCTTCTTATCGATGTTGCCGATAGACTGCTCTGCAATCGCTATCAGGGAGCTGATCTCTTTTTCGTCAACCTCTGGCAGCAGTCCCAGGGACCGGTTAGCTTCGTTGATCCTGGACGGCAGGGTATCAAGTTCGTCCTTGATCTTTTTCTTTTTTGCCGACAGTTCGTCCTTAAACTCTTTGATACTTTTTTTGGCGTTTAGCGCGTTGGTCAAAAGAGTAAATGATCGTTCCCGGTTCTCTGAAGACACTTTAGCGACTAATTCTGCATCTGATGTGGTACCCGCAATCTGCATCAGCACGCTGCGCCGGTCCTGCCATTTCAGTGAGTTGAAATAAGTTGTATTGGTCAGCAGCTTGAAGATATTTTCGTCAACGATACCGGCAATTTTGGCTTTGTAATCTTCGAGCTTCAGGGGAACGTCATTCCAGTAATAGGTGTTGTCGTGATTTGTCATTTCTTCGATAGACGACCCTCTTTTCTTGGTCCACTTCTCCTTCATGCAGCGCTTTACGGCTATCTCCTCACCATCCACAACCAGGTCAGCCTGCACCTCATGATCAAGACGGTGGTATGGTTGGTTGTTTTCATCGAGGGTTTTTACCTCGAAGTCTTTTCTGTCTGTGGAATCCTTTCCGAAAAGGACCCACAGGAATGCATCAAACACGGTCGTTTTACCGGACCCGTTCGCGCCGTAGATGTTAGTTACGCGATCGAAGTTTATAACCAGGTGAAAGATGCCTTTGAAGTTGTTTATCGTCAGCCTCTTGATAGTGATAGATTTCATACCTTTATGTTTTCGTTTTTGATTTGACTTTTTTGTAAAGCCGGGTTTTTACGCCCGGCTTTGTTTTTAATCATCCTCACCGTCCTAGCCACCATCCTCACCGTCTCCGGCCTCATCGCCGGCTGCCTCTTTGGGTGCCTCTTCTGCTACTGCCTCTTTGGGGTCGAATCGCTTCAGCTCATCGCCACCGTTTTTTCTGAATGCATGTTTCATATATAAAGAACCGGGTAACCGTCCCGGCAGGTTTACTTGCTTAACACGATCATCGCACAGATCATAATCGACAGACCCAGCACCATTACACGGATGCAGTAGAGCATAAAAAGTAATAGCGGCTTCACTGTTCGATGTGTTTTAGTTCGTCTCTGAGATATTGTTCCAGGTGTTTTTTCAGCTTGATCGATATGTGATCAGGGATATAGATTGGCTCACCGTACTCTGAGAAGATCGACAGGTGGTCGTCTTTTTCTATGGTAGAGAGCGTGTGCTCGATCTTCTGTTTTTTTGTTTCCACTTCCGGGTTGTTGAGTGTTGACATACAGGTTACGGTTATACGGGTTTACAAATCTGCTTTCCTTGGCCGTCCGGATAGCATACTTCGATATCCAGCTTTCGAAGGCTGAGGTCTACGGTGAATGAAGCTTTGTTACCGCGTACCATATAGGTGAGTTGCTGGCCGTTCTTATTAGTAACCGTAAAGCGCCAGACTACTCCATATTTTGGGCCGCTGATCTGCACGTGGAAGGTTGTACCTCTCAGGTGTTCGTCGTATACCGACATTTTTGTGATGGACGCTGATTGCTCGTGTTCCTTCTTAGGAACTTCTTCCTGGAATGAGTACTCCTTCGAACAGGAAAAAAGGAAGGTAGAAATGATGATGAGGGATAAATATTTCATATGAGTTGTTTTAAAGGTTACCGGAGTTTTTACACTCCGGTTTTGGAATTGGTTAAAAAGCCGGGCTAACCTCACCGGGTTAAAAGTTTATGATACCGCTTCAAGCTTTTCTTCGAGACTGGCAAGCTCTTTTTTCTTTTCTTCGATCCACGTCATCAAATCCCACTGCTGGCGTGCCGGTAATCCGGCATCTTCCAGCAGACTGAAAGCCCTTTTGGCGTTATCGACGTCGTTTTGCAGTTCGATTACTTGTGTGCATAAATCTTTCATGCGATCGTTTTTTAGTTGCTGCGATAATTTTTTGATGCAGCGGGGAATCGAAGACGTAAAAGTGTGCGGGAATCGAACCCACGTACAGCCTACTTACTCTGCTGGCCAGCTCAACTTCGGTTACACTTAAACCCTTTGAAGTGCGCCTTTAGACGTCAAGGGTGTAATCGCATCTAAGGAGTAGTTGAAATATATGTACACTAACGTCAACCCTATATGACTACAAGTGTCACTCAACACTTCATTTTCGTCTACCAATTCCGCCACCGCATCAAAGAACTTTTAGAATGGATCCGGCTCTCCACCGGATCCTGATGATCACCATAAACAGCCACTGCGGCCTTGTAGCGGGGGGACGATTCGAACGTCCAACCTTGTGATCATGAGTCACACGAGCTACCGTTGCTCTACCCCGCGATGTGTGCTCCCCGTGGAAACAGGGAGCGTTCAACCCTAAACCCTTTAAGTGATGACCGTAAAAGATCGTGGAGCGGTGGGATTCGAACCCTCACCAGTACGACAGCCTTACTGTTTCCGCGTAACTCCAATAGACGCATTACCTTAGCTATCCGCCCCAGGTACCGGCGATACCACTCGCCGGTAGGATTTCTGATATAATGAGACGAAAGAACTATCCCTTTGTTTTCTGCCGTTAGGGTCGGCGACATTCTTTATTTCTTCGGAGGATTCACGCCTCCCAAGTTGTAGCCGAGCTGGTCGAGCTCGGCAAGTGAATACTGTTGCATGCTTTATGGGTTTAAGTAAGAGAATACAATGTTTTTGAACTGGTGCACCGTTGCGGGTGTGGTGAACGAACACATATCCAGCCATTTCTTTTCGTAGCTCTTCTCTTCTCCGTCATCGTAGTAAACCTGTATGATGCACTGCTCACCTTTGAAAAGAAACCTTGCTACATCGCCGTTGGCACAATTGAACCGGTAAGCAACCGTACCATCGTAGTAGTCCTCAAACTCAGTCTGTCCATCAGCCAGGTAGGCGTGTATCTCTTCTTTAAAGAAGGGGGTAATTACCCGCGGTACCGGCAACTCAGAGCGCAACCTGTTGTTACAGGTGTAGCTTTTCTCGCGCTTTGAAAACATTCTGCTGAATAGATTAAACATGGCTGGTTGGGTTTGTTTGAATTATGCTGTTTGCTTTTCATTGAAGAATCTTTCATCCAGGGAGTTGATGTTATACTCATATCCGCCGGTAGAATTCTCGCGGTACTTCACCCATCCCAGGCGCCGCGCATCTGCCATATCCTTTTTATTCCACCCGGTTTTCTGGATGATGATTTTCGGTGTAACCCACACAGCCGGCCGCTGCTGTAGCTCTATGTACTTTGCAAGACGGCTGTTCAAACTTCTCAACAATGATTCCTGCTCCTTAGTCATAATCAAAAGCTATTGAAAATGAGTATATTATAATTTTTATCTATAGTTTTCGATGAACGGTATCCGATTAGTAGGCGTTTCCACTTACTTTTGCATTCTCACAACTCTACGCAACGATTGTCTCGCGCTCTAAAATCTGATCCTCCGGTAGGTCCAATTCCTTCTTGATTACTTCCAGCGCTGCTGCTTTGGTAAGGTTATCGTCGTTATTTCGGATGTATTTGTATATAGCCGGTTTAGTTACGCCAAGCGCCTTGGCCAGTTTTTCCTTAATATCCTTGTGACCGCGTATCATCAGTATCGCTATGTTCGTCAGCCTCATTTGTATAAATTTTATTACATTGTGTAATCTGGATACAAATGTATATTGGAATAATCAATATTCCAAGTTTTTGTATTGTTTTTTCCAATATTTCGACATTCGTTAAAATATTGACTATTTCAATAGATGAATTATAAAGAATCGACAAAAAAGGAGCTTGAATTTTTAAAAAATTTAGGGTACACTCAGGCTCAAATAGCCGAGAAGATTGGGTATAGAGTTACTGGAATCACCGAAGCTCAGTCAAAAGGTGGGAGCGAAAAGCTGTATAAAGCCATCCTCCTATTTAAGGAACTCGAAATATTGAAAAAGGCAACATATATAGAGGTAGGAGATGGATTGAATGGTGAGACGGTTAATTCAGGTCAGCGGGATCAATTCCTGCTATCCGCTCTTTCGTCTGTTGCAGAAGTCCAACATCTTTTGGCCGAACAGATAGAGCAGATTTCTGCATCAATACACGCCGGGAATCTTTCAACATTGGGCACGTCGACAACCAATTTAGAAGCTGTTTCGGCTTCTTTTCTGAAACACACCTCGGACGAAAGGGGCAAAAAAGGCACGGGCAGGGCAAATCGTAAAAAGCCATAGTGTAGGGATTGGGGGTTAAACAATCCTTTCAATATAGGGTATTCGAAATAAAGAATATATTTGCCAGAAAACTACTAACAAGCCGCATGAGAAAGGTTGTGCTGATACTGCTACTCTCCCTTACTTATACTGCTATAGAAGCTCAGATAGTCAAGGTAAGTGCCGGAACGTCCTTTTCTGTAATAAAAGTACCTCAGGTTTTACCTGGGATATCCAACACTACCGACAACGCAGTGGCTGGATTCTCCGGCGTAATAGGCGTAGACTTCGCAGAATCAAAATGGGCTTTTTTAACCGGCAGCGTAGGTATCGTTCAGAAGGGAAGGAGGGATGCCTTTAACAGAACTGATGCTTTGGGCAATACCATCCCCGGACAAGTAAAACACAAAGTTTTGTACACTTTTGGGGTAGTAAATTTAGCCGTTAATTTTAAATTAAGAAACGATGGACTTATTCCATATTTTAGTATAGGACCCAGAATCGATCACCTGATGAATGAAAACTCCGGTTTTGACAAAACAGCTATTGGTTTCAACGGAGGTTTTGGATTAACAAAAAGAATGGAGAGCCTGGAGTTAGGAGGTAGGCTTGACTACCTTCATAGTTTTGGGGAAAACCCGAAAACTATAGCCGGTAGCGCTATGCTCTTTTTTGGATTCAAACTGGGCAAATAAATGTAGTCTTCAATGTTCAACGAGAAAACAGTAGCATTTTTTGTCTTGTTGTACACATGTGTCTTTCGGGATTATATGAAAAAGGAATACGATCCCATACGACACCTGAGGTTCGTAGCTATCGCTCATAACCAATGGGAAATTGAAACCTGGAGATTGAAAATACTTTCCGAAGATTATCAATCCCGCTGCGACGGCTCCAAAATGAACATAGACAAATATGCTGCCTTGGTGGAGCCGGAAGCCAGACTACGGCTATTCATCCTCTGTATGGATATTATATCCGCCGGAGACCCTATCTGCGACCGGGATGGAGTAATCATCACCAGGCTCAGGGAAGCCCTGCAGATCAACTCCTACGACTTCGAAAATATCATGTGGTATTGCCGCCATCGCAACAATGGCCTGAATATAAAATGGGAAAAGGGAGAACGGGTGAGGGGGTGAGAATACCGTTTCAACACCGTAAAAACACTCTATTTTTACGGATAAACGCACATTTAACCACATTTTACCACAAATTCATATAGTAATTAGTAATATTGTGGAGCAGTTAATCCTATCTTATTTAAAACAATTTCACCGCTCATCGAGCGTTCTACATTAGAAATTGTTGTTATGGATATAAAAGCAATATTAACCCCCGCCCAGTATGTTTTAAGCAAGTGTGGCCCAAAAACCAAAATGCAACTTGCGAAGATCCTGTATTTCGCGGATAAGGAACACATAAGCATTTATGGCCGGCAATTCACAGACGACGTCTATTGCGCTATGCCAAAGGGCCCTGTTCCGTCAAAACTCAATGATTGTTTAAACGCTGTTAGTGGAAATAATTGTCTTCGAGAGTTCCTTAATTATAGGGATGAGATAAACAAGCATGTTAAATGTACCGGCATTTGGGTGTCACACCAAGGCGCCCCGGATCTGGACTATCTTTCCAAAAGCGCTATTAAGTGTCTTGACGCTGCTATATCCCTTAATGCACATAAATCAGCGGACGAACTATCGGAACAGTCTCATGATTCAGCCTGGGAGGCGGCCCGTAAAAAGTCAACCAAAAACAACAACCCTATCGATGTAATTGAAATGGCGAAGGCGGCGAACGCTTCGCAAGGAACAATTAAATATATCGAAGAAACCCTCCCATAGCTCTCAATGATAGGAAATGTATATCGTATCCTTGAGGAAGACCTCAAAGGGAAGCCTAAGCATAAATATGAGATTGTCATCGGGCTATGCCCTGATTTGTTTCATGTAGGCGTTTTACTGATAAACAGCAAGCATTACGGTGATCTGCATCCGGAACTCCTTAAACTACAATATCTGGTTTCTAACACCGGCTGTTTCTCGTTTTTAAAATATCCTTCTTATGTGGATTGTTCAAGGATAGTAATGAAGTTTGGACATAATTTTGAAGAAGTGCAGCCTATTGTTTGCATAGGAGATAATGAGCTTCGCCGCCTCATCGATATCGTTGTTTCGGCAGACACTATAGAAAGAAGATTTTTGAAACTTTATCAGCTTATCCCTTAAAATAATCCAGCTTCGCCGCCAGCTCAGCAGCTTTTTCTGGCGTAAGCTTGGTGTACCTTTCGAGCGTCTTAGCCGACTTTATTCCGTGCAGCTTCATAACAAAGGTATCGGGAACCCCAGCGGCCCTCATGTTGGTTATGGATGTTCTTCTCCCGGAATGAGATGAGATCATCTTATATTTCGGGATCCGCTCCTCATGCCTGACACCACCTTTTGTTACGATGTACAGGAAATCATCCCCCAGGCTGGGGCACGTTTCCGCTGCCTTTTCTGCAACTATTTTGATATATTCGTTTAGTTTTTGAGCTGGCATGTACGCCGGAAAACCTTTGTGCTTTTTTAATATCTCCGCCGCGGTCGGGTGAATCGGGATTATTACTTTGTCGTCTGTCTTTTCGGTTGCTATCACAACAAAACCATTTACAATATCCCTGCTGGAAAAGCGAAGCAGGTCCGAAACCCTTACTCCCATATAGCAATTCAGAACAAACCAGTCTCTTGCCAGGTTATAGGACGTTAACAATCTGACTTCCGGGACATCCAATTTCACATTGTATATAGCCTGTATTTCATCCTCCTCTAGGTGTATATCCTCGGTCTCTTCTCGAATTATTTTGAAGTCTTCGTGCTTGTGGATGTTGTTTCCGTGTAGGTGCTCAGTAACCCTCATGAGGGTTTTCCAAAACTTTATCTGCGATCCGATCGTATTAAGCGACCAGTTGTTTTTTACACCCCACGCCTTGAACTCCCGGTAGGTTTTAAGTGTCACATCCTGGAACCTTAGCTCAGGATTAAACTTTGTGAGGTTGTTTACGGTAAGCCTGATGGACCTGATTGTTTCCGGCGAATACCTCCCGCTACCAGGTGTTAATATCTTCCCCGAAGCCATATCCTCCAAGACTGCAGTAAGCATTGTTTCTAATGTTACAACTGTATTTTTCTTTTTGCTTAGTAAGGCATCCAGTCGCTCCGCAACAAGGGTTTTCACTACCGGCTTACCGAGTACGGAACACTCCACCTGCAGCCTGGTGATTTCATTTTCAATTTTGTTTTTGATGGTCTGGTTGGCAGCATTACCAAAGGTCTTCAAGTTTGCTGAGTGGCCGGTATAATACTTCAACATTCCATCGTCACATCGCATCCTAACTTGGATTGCGCTATCTTTAACCGGATCCGGACGCTTTAGTTCGATCAGTGCTTTTTTCATCCTGGGGGCACGATTGGGGGCACAAATATAATACTTAATAGCCTTTATTTGCACTAAACTAAACTAATAATATACCCTGAAACCAGCTACAGAATTGATTTACAACGAAAGTGGTTGATTTTGTGATTTTTACGGATACATAGCTTTCGAGTCTCTGCGGGAACACCAGTTTAGAGTTTAAATATTTAAAATCAGTCATTTATGGCTGATTTTTTTATGGCAACATGCATGGCATTGACTTAAATCATTCTGTATGTTCATTTTTCCATTCTTCGTAAGCCTCCTCGATGGTTTTTAGCATCGTCCTTGGTGATTGCACACCCGCAAGGATCTGCTTGCCGTTTATCCGGTAAAATGGTACTACCTCCAGTCCGGCATTTCTGCCCTCCCGGATGTCCGCACGGACATCTTCGGCATAGTTTCCGTTTTCCAAAGCGGTTTTCAGTTCTCCTGCATCCAAGCCTATTTTCTTGCCCAATTCAATCAACGTAGGGTAATCATCGATGTTCCTGCCGTTGGTGAAATAGGAGGCGAACAGGATTTCCTCGGCTTCGGTCTGTTTGCCATGCTGCTTTGCAAAATGAATGAAACGGTGGGCATTGAACGTATTGGCAGGGATGGTCTTATCGAAATTGTAGGTCAATCCCGAGTAATTTGCGACCTGTGTCGCCTGATTGTTCATCACTCGGACTTCTTCGATACTCATGCCTTTACCTGATGCAATCATTTCCTCTAAATTTTGCCCCGGTACGGGTTTCAGGTCAGGAGCAATCTGATAGCTTTTCCATTCCACCGCAATATCCGCCTTATGTGGAAACTGTTCGAGTGATTTTTCAAACCTGCGTTTTCCTATATAGCAATATGGACACATCACATCGCTCCATATTTCAATTTTCATTTTTTTAGTCATTTACCGCTTGTTTATGATTAATCGCACTTTCCCTCTGGTGTGCATACTTTACCTTCAATGATTTCCAATTTGCTTTCGGGGTTATCCTTGCGCCATTCCGCAAAGGCTTTGCGCAGGGTCTGCAAGAACACGGTGTTGTCCTGCGCTCCTGACATACCGTATTTTCTGTTCACTACAAAAAACGGCACACCGGAAACGCCTACCTGCGTAGCCTCCGCTATGTCAGCCCGCACTTCATCGGCATAGCTTCCGTTTTCCAAAACGGTTTTCACTGCTTCAGCATCCAGGCCTATTTCCTTACCTAACTCGATTAGGGTCGGATAATCATCGATGTTCCTGCCATCGGTGAAGTAGGAACGGAACAGCACTTCCTCTGCCTCGTTCTGCTTGCCGTGTTTTTTGGCAAAGTGGATGAAGCGGTGTGCATTGAACGTATTGGCGGGAACGGCTTTGTCGAGGTTGTAAACCAACCCTGCCTGCTTTGCCATTTGTGTAGCCTGTCCGTTCATGTTCCGTACCTGTTGCACATTGAAACCCTTTTCGGTCATCATCTGTTCCAGTGTCTTGTCAGGCTGGGTCTTTATGGAAGGGTCAAGCTGATAGCTTTTCCATACGATTTCGATGTGATCCCTATCCTCGAACTCTGCTAAAGCGGTGTCGAATTTCCGCTTGCCGATGTAGCAGAACGGACACATCACATCGCTCCATATCTCTATTTTCATTTTATTTTCCATGTTGTTCTGTTTTGACGGTACAGCCTCTTTTTTTACCGCCGCCTGCTCACTATTTGCGGTGGTCTGCCCGCAGGCAGACAAGGAGCAGCAGGCAAGTATCACAAGGACTGCACGGGTATATTTTGTTGTTATTCCCATCCGCATAGTGATTTGGTTTTAAACTTCGGTTTTGTTCAGCTTATGGTAATAGATATAGGAAACCATAAGCAGTGCCAATGGAACCAAAGGCATTATCCAAACATTTGCCGGGTCTCCTTTTGAGAAGTGGGCGATAAATCCCGATACCAATACGATGGTAAAACCTGCATACGCCCATTCCTTAATTCTACCCTTTAATGCGGGGAGTACGAGTACAATTGTTCCGACAAGTTTGGCTATAGCCAGTTCAACCCTGAAATAATCGGGTAAGCCCAGATGGGTGAACGCGCCTTTCATCATGTCTGTTGCCAAATAGGCATATGATTGCAGTAACATCACCGCAGCGAATAATCCTGTGGTTGACCAATAAACGATTTTCTGTGTTTTCATTTTTTATTTAATTTCTGTTATAAATTCTGCTTTGGGTGTACGCACTTTTTTCTTATTGACCAACCAGTCATTATCGGTATCGCGGTAACCCAATGGTAAAATCACGGTGCTTTTCAGTCCCAAAGCATCCAAACCCAGCACTTTGTCCAGCTTTTCCGCATTGAAACCCTCCATCGGCGTAGCATCCACCCGCTGTTCGGCAGCAGCAGAAACCGCTACACCCAATGCGATATACGCCTGTTTAGCGGTA
This sequence comes from Agriterribacter sp., assembly GCA_037190905.1. Lineage (GTDB taxonomy): Bacteria > Bacteroidota > Bacteroidia > Chitinophagales > Chitinophagaceae > Agriterribacter. The sequence continues at coordinate 117,955 of JBBCKG010000017.1, forward strand.
TGGTGGATGTGCATATTCCCCTCCATTGCTTCGAGCGCAGTCCAGTAACCGGTCTTGAAACCATCCATCGCATCGTCGGGTAGGTTTCGCTCGCTCACCACAAGCGAAGCATAGTTATCTACCTTTTCGTACGTGTACTTATCCCATGAAGCGAAGACCAACAGGTGCGAGCAGTCCGTAATCTGGCTCTGATTATTGGCGACCGTCTTTATCTCTTCCTTTTTTTCCTTATTGCTTATCACAAACACCCGGTAAGGCTGTAATCCGGCAGAAGAAGGGGCTAAACGTATCGCCTCCAATATATAAATCCACCTTTTCCTGTGGAACGGGTTTTCCGTTCATTTTTTTCGTGGCGTATCGCCAACGCAAATCCTCTATTAATGCCATTTTTCTTTTTTTGATTTTGAACAATCGATAACGCAAAATTATCTATGTTTGCTATAAAATAGTAAGTCCTATACTTTTGTATAGTACTATATAAAAGTATAGTATATATGAAACCAATTAGGTATGAGTATAAAAACAAAGTTTGAGCGAATACAGGATTGTCCAAATTCGTTTGTAGTAGCTATAAACGACACGGTTAATGTAATAAGCGGCAAATGGAAGCTACCCATCATTGCTTCATTAACTTTTGGTAAGAAGCGTTTCAGTGAACTGGAAAAGGAAATCCCCAAAATAAACCCACGAATGCTGTCAAAAGAATTGCGGGAGCTCGAAGCCAATGGCATTGTTAAGAGGATGGTCTACGACACCATTCCGGTGAGTATTGAATATGAATTGACGAAATCAGGTCATTCCTTTAAGGAAGTGATGACGGTCATGTTAAAATGGGGATTACAACACCGTGCAGCTATCGTAGGAAAAAGAAAATAAGTGAATGCAAGACTTGTCTCAATGACGATGAGACCACCTCATATTTATTGATATCGACTAACTATACCCAAAGGGATGGTATATCACAAATGCGATGAGTATTCCACAGTTCCTGATGTTGGAATAAGGTATTTCAGGTTCAAAGATATTGCCTGTTGCCACCCGAAGGTCTGAGTGAAATACCCTTTTGGCCGAATTCAGTTTGGGCATAATGGAGCACCTTTCACATTTATGTATCTACTTCTACTATTACGTATAAATTCTGTCGACGTTTATATATCAACGTTAGATATACCCGGTTTAAAATCTATTTATAAAATGTACGATTGCAGATGTTAATATAGTTCCATTTTTTTGACAATATACTTCACCCTATTTATTTAAAATCTTTCTACTTTTAACATCCGATTAACGAACCAAAAACTAATGCCATGTGATGTCAACACAAAATCCAACAGGCAATGCTGTTGGTAGTATTGCTTATGTTTTTCAAAAAAATCATTATTTCTTGAAACTTATTTAGAACTTTTTTACATGAAGAAGATTGCTTGCTTCTTACAGGGATTTGTTTCCCTGTTAGGGATGGTATGTTTTGTCCTACTCGTTCAGGATGTATCTGCCCAGAATAAAATTACGGTCTCTGGTATCGTCTTAGATTCAATTGGATCACCTATTGCAGGCGTAAGCATTGTTGCTACGCAAAACAAAAACATTACTACTATTACAGACGTGAACGGCCGCTATATCATAGATGTGGCACCCGGAACGGAATTACAATTTTCTTATGTGGGGCATAAGGCTCAATCTGTAATTGTAGACAAGGCTGCTAACGATTTGAACATTGTGCTGGAGGCAGAAGGTGCTGATTTGGGGGAGGTAGTGGTCACGGCCTTTGGCAGAAAACAGCGGCGGGAGGCCGTGGTCGGTTCGGTTGAATCGGTCAATGCAAAAGATCTTAAAGTTCCGTCGAGTAACCTTACAACAGCATTTGCCGGAAGAATGTCGGGCGTAATTTCCTATCAGCAATCGGGAGAGCCCGGAGCAGACAACGCCATGTTTTTTGTAAGAGGCGTCACCTCATTTGGAAACGGTAGTGGTAATCCGCTTATTCTGATTGATAATATCGAATTGACTACTACAGACCTCGCAAGATTGCAGCCCGATGATATCGAGAGCTTCTCTATTTTAAAGGATGCAAGTGCGACTGCATTGTACGGAGCGCGCGGTGCAAACGGGGTGATTTTCGTAACTACCAAACAGGGCAAAGAAGGCAAGGCGAAATTTAATATCCGCCTGGAAAATTCAATGTCGCAGCCTGTAAAAGAGGTAAAACTTGCCGACCCCGTTACTTATATGGAATTGTATTCGGAGGCACAGCGAACAAGGAACCCGCTGGATAAAATAATTTACCAGCAGAACCAGATCGACGCTACCAAATCAGGCGACGCCAATCCTTATGTATATCCCGCCACCAACTGGCAAAATATTCTGTTTAAGGATCAAACATTTAACCAAAGGGCAAATGTAAACTTGTCTGGGGGCGGAAAAATTGCAACTTATTACATCTCCGGTTCGTACAACCTGGATAACGGTATACTAAAAGTTGATCCGCGTAACAATTTCAACAGCAATGTGAAGTTGCACAGTTATCAGTTGAGGACTAACCTCGATATAAAGGTAACGCCTACCACCAACTTGTCGTTCAGGATGTTCGGGATCTTCGACGATTACAAGGGACCCATTGACGGCGGCGGCGCTGTATACATGAAATCGTTGCGCGCCAGCCCTTCCCGTTTTGCTCCTTATTATGAACCTGATGAAGCCCGGCAAACCGCTCACCATATACTGTTCGGCAATTATCGTGAGGGCAACAATTTTTTTATGAACCCATATTCAGAATTGTTGCGAGGATATAAGGAATACTCCCGCTCGCGTATGCTGGCACAGTTTGAATTAAGTCAGGATCTGTCGAAGATAACAGAGGGGTTAAATTTCCGCGCTTTGTTCAGCACCAACCGATACGCGTATTTCGATGTAAACAGGGCGTATAGTCCTTATTACTACAATGTATCGGTTTACAACAAGCTGCAGGATACGTATAACCTTACCTGGTTAAATGATCCTGTGGCCGCAACAGGTAGCTCCGGACTGGACGGGCGCGATGTACCCCATGAAGATATCAGAGGGATGCCTGATTTCGACCGCAATGCAAATACCAATCTGTATGGTCAGGCGGCTTTAGATTACTCCCGTGCATTCGGTGAATCGCACAACTTAAGCGGCACACTGATTTACCAGGTATTGCAAAACCTGGCCACCACCAATAACCTGAATGTGCAGTACTCCCTGCCTCAAAGAAATCTGGGATTGTCGGGACGTGCTTCTTATAACTTCCAGAATAAATATTTCGCAGAGTTCAATTTCGGATACAATGGATCTGAGCGATTTTATAAGGATAAGCAGTTTGGCTTTTTCCCTACTATAGGAGCAGGTTGGATGATCTCGAAGGAAAAGTTCTGGCAGCCGCTGGACGCTGCTATAAACAAGTTTAAGATAAGAGGTTCGTATGGGTTGGTAGGCAATGATGCCATTGGCAACATCGACGACAGGTTTTTCTACCTGTCCAGCGTAAACCTGGACGATAATGCGAGACGGGCCGAATTCGGTTTTGACAATAGCTACAATAGAAACGGGGTAAGTGTGTATAGATACCCGAATTTTAACATTACCTGGGAGAAATCGTATCAGACTAATATCGCAGCGGAAATCGGACTGTTTAACCAGCTCGATATCGTGGTAGAGTACTATCGTCAGGAACGCAAAAATATCCTGATGAGCAGAGCTTCTATTCCTACTACTATGGGGCTGGATGGCGAAATTCCACTGGCAAACGTGGGAGAGGCCAAATCGCAGGGAGTTGATCTGACAGTTCAGTACAATGCCCAGTTTGGAAAACACATATGGGTAACGGCAAGGGGCACCATGACGTTTGCGCACGCGGTATTTAAAAAGTATGAAGAACCTGAATATAAAGACACCTATCTGTCGCGGGTGGGGCAACCCATATCGCAGCAATGGGGGTTGATAGCCGAACGGTTATTTATAGATGATAAAGATGTGGCGAATGCTCCAAGACAAAATTTTGGCCTTTATCAGGCAGGCGATATCAAATACAAAGATGTAAACGGAGATGGTCAAATCACTACGCTCGACAGGGTACCCCTCGGATTTCCCACCATGCCTGAAGTGACCTATGGCTTTGGGGGCTCCGCTGGATATAAAAACTTCGACCTTTCGCTGTTTTTTCAGGGAAATACCCGTGTATCTTTCTGGATTGATCCCGCAGCATCCGGCCCGTTTGTAAACTACGATGATCCCGATGCCCCTATCAACCGCGGGTTCATTGCAGAGAACGCATTGATCAAAGAATTTTCAGAAAGTTACTGGTCCGAAGAGAATCAGGATATATACGCAGTCTGGCCCCGTTTGTCCACGGCGCCTATCAATAATAATACGCAGGTGAGTAGCTGGTTTATGCGTGACGGCAGTTTCCTGCGGCTGAAATCGTTTGAGTTTGGATATACGTTTCCCAAAACTTTTCTGGACAAGTATAATCTGACCACTTTAAGGATATACCTGAGCGGCTCTAATATTTTTACCTACAGCAAGTTTAGAATGTGGGACCCTGAAATGGGAGGAAGAGGATTAGGGTACCCCGTGCAGAAGGTTTATAATGTAGGTATAAACATTAATTTCTAAAAAAAGCAATACTTATAGGTATGAGAAAATTACTTCGAAATATTTGGTTGATTGTATTGATTGTCACGTTTGCTCCCGGTTGTAAAAAGTACCTGGATGTAGCGCCTGACAATATCGGTACCATTGATTATGCTTTTAGGATGAGGACAGAGGCAGAAAAATATTTATTTACTTTATACAACAACCTGCCTTCCCTTTCTGAATTCTGGGGTAATCCCGGACTCCTGACCGGCGATGAATTTGCTGGTCCGTACCCCAATGGCATTGGCCTGGACGTGAGGTTGTACAGAATAGCCAGAGGAGAGCAGAATATAGTATCTCCGATTGCCAACTATTGGGATGGAGCCAATGAAGGGAAGCCCTATTTTCGGGCCATACGTGAATGCGGCATCTTTCTTGAAAATATTGATCGCGTGCCGGATATTTCTGCGGTCGAAAAGCGGCGTTGGATAGCAGAAGCCAAGACCCTCAAAGCTTACTATCATTTTTTTCTCTTGAGAATGTATGGTCCTATTCCGGTGATAAGAGAAAACCTTCCTGTTTCTGCAACGATAGAAGAAGTGAGGGTTCAAAGAGAGCCTGTGGATTCGGTTACTAATTATATTGTTCAGTTAATCGATGAGTCGGCCCAGGATTTGCCGGTGGAAATTGTTAACGAAGCCTCCGAGTTGGGCAGGCTTACCAGGGTAATAGCCTTATCCATAAAGGCGCAAACCCTTATTTTGAATGCGAGTCCATTGTTTAACGGAAACAACGATTACAGCAATTTCAAGAATACCGAAGGGGTTAATTTGTTCAATGCAGCGCATGATGCTGCTAAATGGGAGCTTGCAGCGACCGCATGTAAAGAAGCGATAGACCTTGCAGAATCGGTAGGTGCAGCGTTGTATTATTTCGAGCCCTTATCCGGTGAAAGCTTAACAGACAGTACCAGGGTTACGATGAACATCCGGGGGGCATTAAGCTTTAAATGGAATGAAGAAATTATTTGGGGAGCCACCAATTCGAAGACTGAAGGCATACAGGCTTTTGCGCAGGCCAGGCTTATTTCCGGCGACCCTTCGAAAGCGCCCAATCCGCCTACTACCAATGAGGCTATCCGTTCGCTGCTTGCAGTGCCATTGCATATTGCTGATATATTCTACAGCGATAAAGGTGTTCCGATCGAGGAAGACCGCTCTTACGACTATGCCAACCGGTATACCAGGCTAAGGACTGCCGAGTTCAAAGAGCGCTATTATCTGAAAGAGGGGTATACCACTGCTCAAATAAATTTTGACCGGGAACCCAGGTTTTATGCTGATCTGGCTTTTGACGGCGGTATATGGTTTGGACAAGGGCTGTATGATGATGATAAGACCTGGCATATGGAAGCAAAAGCGGGTCAGTTAGGAGCCAGGTTAGGATCTTCCAATTATACCGTAACGGGCTACCTGCCTAAAAAACTGGTGAATTACAGAAATGATTTTGGCAGTAACAGTACAGGTTACAACACGCTTTATTATCCGTGGCCGGTTATCAGACTGGCTGAATTGTATCTGTGGTATGCAGAAGCATTAAATGAGATGAATGGGCCGAGTGAGGAAGTATACCAATACATAGACAGAGTGAGGGCCCGTGCAGGGTTGAAGGGTGTAGTAGAAAGCTGGAGTTTGCATTCGCGTAACCCCAACAAGCCTACGACAAAAGAAGGGCTGCGAAGCATTATCCATCAGGAGGCAATGATAGAAACGATGTTTGAAGGCAAGCGTTTCTGGGACTTGAAGCGGTGGAAAAGAGCAGCGGAGTTTCTGAATAAACCCATACAGGGTTGGGATTTAGAGCAGGAAACAGCGCCCAATTACTACAGGGTAAGACAGATATTTTCTCCTGTATTTACGAGCAAAGATTATCTATGGCCAATATCTGAAGATGCAATCGTCCGGAACCCTAACCTGGTGCAGAACCCGGGATGGTAATTGGTTTACATAAAAAAAAGAAACATGAAAATTTTAATAAAAACCTTACTTGTTTGTTGTTTGTTCAGCGCCTGTATCAAGGAAGATTTGAATACGCATCGTCCGATAGAAACCGACGGCACCGTACCCGGTACGGTATCGAATATACAGGTGGAAAATGGCCCCGGTGCAGCAGTAATTAGTTATTCACTGCCCAAGAATGACAATCTGCAGTATGTAATGGCGGAATATAAAGTGAATGACGAGGTCACACGGGTGGTGAAAAGTTCAAGGTATACAGATACACTGCGGGTAGATGGCTTCAACGATGAAGGCGAATACGAGGTGAATCTGTATTCGGTAAGTAAAAGCGAAGTGAGGTCGGAGCCGGTTACTGTGAAAGTACATCCTACTACGCCGCCGTTCAGAAAAGTGGCAACTACACTCACGCTCAATGAGGATTTCGGAGGCGTGAATATTACCTTTTCCAATGAGGAAGAAGCTAAAATTGCCGTAGTCATCATCACCAGAGACAACAATGGAGACTTTACACCGGTGGAAGCCTTTTATACCCAAACCATTGATGGTTACTTTTCCGCCCGTGGTTTCGATACCACTACCCGCGAATTCGGAGTATATATAAGAGACCGCTGGAATAACAGCTCAGATACACTGGTTAAAAGTATTACTCCCTGGTACGAGAAAATGCTCGACAAAAGCAAGTTTCGGGAATATTTGTTACCCCATGATCAGCCTGCAGCCTGGGGTTGGATAATGCCTGCTATGTGGGATGGAAAGATAGATGAAGATTTTGGGTTTCATACCGAACAGGGAAGAAACCCCAAACCACACCGTTTTACTTTCGACATGGGAGTGGTTGCAAAACTGAGCCGTTTCAAAATATTACAACGCTGGATACATGATCAGTTTCTGTATAATCATGGAGACCCGCGGGAATGGAACATGTGGGGCACCGCGGAAACCCCCAACCCAGATGGCAGTTGGGACGGATGGACATTGTTGATGCGCTGTGAGTCGAAAAAACCCTCTAATCTACCCCTGGGAAGCGTAACAGATGAGGATCGCCAATATGCCAGAGGCACCGATGGCTTAGGGGAGGAGTTTACATTCCCGCTTTCGGCACCACCGGTGCGTTATATCAGAATGGAAATTCTTAAAAATTGGAGTAATACAGACTTCTTCCACGTTTATGAAATCACTTTTTGGGGCAATGAACAATAATTAATTGTATATATATGAGAACTAATATTCCATTGGCTTTAACCATTATTTTGACAGGCCTGTTTTTCCTAAACTCCTGTCAAAAATGGGACGATTATAAAAAGTATCAGGAAAATGGAGAAGACGTTTATCCTGACAAGGGCGATACCGCATATGTTTACAGTGGTAAAAACAGGGCGATCATTTACTGGCAGTTGGGAAAAGATCCTTTTCTTAGTGAATACAGGCTCTACTGGAACAACCGGCAGGACTCGCTGTCTGGTGCCATTCCGGAAGATCTATTAGGTGATCTTATGACGATTAATGTTGAAAATCTGGAAGAAGGTATTTACAATTTTGAACTGGTGTCGCTCAACAGGCAGGGCAGAAGATCTATTGCAAATCTTTTTGCCGGCAGGGTGTATGGAAATAGTTATGAACAGCTTCTTTTAAACCGTGCGTATTCTGAAAATTTTAATTACGATGACGGGGGGCTGGCGATAGGGTGGTTTACGCCGGATACAGTGAATCTTACGACTGAAATAAAGTATATCAATAATAGCAATCAGGAGAAGACGATACTGCTGCCACCGGATATTACTACTACAGTTTTAGAGGGATGGAAGCCTGGTACAAAGATTGCCTACCGGTCGTCCTATAAGCCCAATAGCAATGCGATTGATACGTTTTGGGTGCAACAGTATGATACCATCGTTCCACCGGTGGAATTCCCGGTCGATAAATCGGAATGGAAGGCGGTGGTCTTGCCTACTGATGTAATGACAGATGCATATGCCACCAGCATGGATTACATATGGGATGGAGCAACGGGAGGGTACCCTAATATTTACCATTCAGCCGAGGGAACCATGCCGCAGCATTTCACATTCGACCTTGGAAAAGTATACAAAGGTATTTCGGCATTTGAGGTGGCGGGCAGACAGGACTGCGCTTGTCATAATCCGGACAAGCTGGAAGTTTGGGGAATTGCAGACATCGCCAATGCCATCACCACGCTTCCATCCGACGATCCCGGGTGGGCGCAAGAGTCTGTAGACAAAGGATGGACTTTGTTAACAACGGTGGAAAGAAACGACGATGGCATCGCTCCTTATAGGGTTGAAATCTCGCCGGGTAAACCACCCGTTAGGTTTATAAGGCTTCGTATTCTGCACGTTGCGGACGATCATACAGCGGAGAGTCATTTAAGCGAAGTGTCATTCTGGATAAAGCCATAAACGGAGATAGGCGGCAACTGCCCTCCACCATGGCACAATCTTCGAGGAAGAGAACTATTTTTGAGCGGAGCATCGGTAACTCAAATTACCTGCCCGGTAACTCTTTCGAACTCCGGCTTTTTGCCGGAGTTTTTTTATTGTAAGGACGATGTTGTTTGCCCATCTGATGATGGTTCGATAAATAAATTATCTACCCGAGTTGTATTACCGCCGGTTTCGGCACTTATTTTGTATGCATAGTATTTTTGCTAAGTATTTATTTCATATTTTAACTATTATTGATTGATTATGGTAAAAACCTATGCTACGTTATTGGTGATTGCCGGCGCTGCTGTTTTCAGCTCCTGCGGTCCGAGTAAAAAGATGAGAGCAGCCACCGCCAGGATTGATTCGCTTACAACGGCTAACGCTGAACTGCTGAACCTGAAAAATACGCTGGAAGACAGTGTACAATCTAAAGCCAACGCTTTGCTGGCTGCGGGGCAGGCGTTGCAAACCGCGCAATCTGAATGTGAAGCTGCTAAAAACGACCTGGCTGCCACTAAAAACCTGCTGACGGAAGAGCATGGAAAACTGGACGCATTGCGCAGTCGCCTTGCTGAAGAATTGAAGGATTTTCTGGGAGAAGAAGGTGAGGTGAGCCTGGATAATGGTAAAATTCGCATCGGAATGGGGAACAGTTTACTCTATCCTACCGGCAGTTCGGTAGTAAACGCCCGCGGAAGAAAAGCACTGGAAGCGCTGGCGGGTGTATTGAATGACTATCCTGATCTGTCGGTAAACATTGTGGGCGGTACAGATGATAAGCCGTTCAGAAGCAATGCAGCCGACAACTGGAGTCTGAGCACAGATCGGGCGAACAATGTTGTAAGGATATTGAGCAGCCGTTACCAGATCAGTCCGGCACGCCTCGTGGCTTCCGGCAAGGGAGAGTTTGATCCCGTGGCAGATAACAGTACCGCCGAAGGCAGGGCAAAAAACAGAAGAACCGAGATTGTGATCAACGGCAATCTGACCCAGGTATGGAATGCCCTTAACTAGTTTGTATTGACTTGCATTTTTTGGTAAAAGCATTGCGGAACACGGCGTTCGGCAATGCTTTTGCTTTTATGGTGGTGCGCTGATTACCACGGCACTGCGCGTAGCCCGGATGTCTATTTTCCGGATCTGTTCCAGTAGATTTTTAGATTTTTAGTAGCCCTGCCCGCTGCTACAATGTCTGGCTTGCCATCGCCATTGAGGTCGGCTACCTGCAGGTCTTCGCAGGCCATGCCATTTTCGTCGATCCAGAACGATTGCCATGATCCCGAATCTTGTTGCACGTACATTTTAATGCCTGTTTTACCGAGTGAGTTGGGCTGCCGCCAACCCGCTACCACTTGCGGAGTACCGGTTTGCAGGAAGTCGGCTGCTCCCAGCGCATGTCCCTCTTTCAGGTCTTCGTCGAGTATTGTTGCCTGCTGGCTATTGCCGCTGTACACTACCAGCGTATTGCCATGCATCGGTTGTATAGTGGTTATCCAGGGCGTTTTGTCGTTCATGGGTACAGTTCTGATTTCACCCACCGGTTGAGTCATGCCCGGCATCATACGTTTTCCCCGCAGGTTGCCGGAAAAATCGTTGGGGATGAATAGAACGCCTTCTTTACCACCTACGTACAGCCCTTTTGTTTCCCCATTTTCCTCTACGACGTCAAAATTGTGGGTAAGATGCAATGATTCGTCCAGCGTAAACATCTTCCAGTTGCCACCGGCTTTTCCCGGATATCGGTAAGCTATAATCTTTACCCCTTTTCCCTGCCCATCCACATTACCTACGCCATGCAGGGGCAGTACAACCAGGTAGTATGCCTGATCGCTGCCTTTTACCCACCGCATACGGTGTGTGGTAGGTTCGTGGTGCAATGGTACAGGAGTCCACCGTTGGGTAACATCGGCTGGCTTTTGGAGAAAAAATACTGCGCCTGACTGATTCTTATCGGAGGTCTCCGATGGATTCCACTGGGCGCCCACCGCAATTTCAACCTTTCCGTCTCCATCTATATCATGGGCGGCAATGCAAACATTATCGTGCTGGGTGATGTTTTCTGCCAGGATAAACTTTTTCCAGTCGCCGTTTCTGTACCATACCAGTTGCTTTTTATCTGCCAGGATGATATCCGGCTTTCCGTCGCCATCTACATCTCCCAGGGCAAGCCCATAACCGATGGAAACGTTGTTGTCAATGACCTGTTCTGTAAACCGGGGTTCGCGGGTGTGTGCCCATGCAATTAATATCAAAAAAAACAAATGGCTCATGATGGTATATAAGTGAATGGTAAAATTGGATTAAAAGATAACTGTTTTTTTCAAAACACCTCGTATTTGACCGGATAAGATATCATCAGGGCTGGAGGAAGTATGTAAAAAAAAGATAGATGACTTCATTTGATTCAGGGGTAGGTTCATGCGTGGGGCGGTTGGTCATGGCCACCCGGTTATCGTATCCCAACAGCCGGTTCACGCTGATGCTATGATTTAACGCTACCCATTGTGTAACGGGATCTTCCGAACCTCCGGATACGAGGAAGGGCCTGGGCGCCATTAAGGCGTGGAGTTCATGCAGGTTCCTGTTTTCTTTTCTCAGCCGGTTGTATACCCCGTAAGCGGGGTTGGTATCGGTGATCAGCCCTCTTGTACGCCAGGGCCTGGGGTGATAGCCCAGGTACCACGGTTCCCAGTAGTTGACAGACTCCCTGTCTTCGTGCATCATGATGCCAGGATCGGACCAGGCTGCTGCGGCAAAATTATCTGTGAGGCAGGAAGCAAACATGGCCCATTTGCCGCCAAAAGAATGTCCCGCTATACCAATCCGTGTGTTGTCAATGTCTTCCCGGTTGGCCAGTGCATTCCAGGCGTTGTTGGCTGCATACCCGAGCATAGACAGGGGCTGAACCAGCGCATTGTCTATGCCCGGGTAATACAGGGAAAATTCATTGCTCTCAGAAGCTTCTCTGGTACCAATAGAGAGTGTTACAAATCCTCTTTTAGCCAGTTGCAGCGCGAAGTCGCGATTCGGTTTACCTTCGCCAATGGCGGTTTCCGGTTCATAAAATACGGTTACCACGGCAGCTTTAATACCGGGAGCATGGGGCACCAGCAGATAGCCCTGTGTTTTTTGATCTGGCGTCCAGTAAAATTCCACCTTGTATTGTGTATAGCCGTTTTTTACAACAGAATCCAGGTATTGAAACACCTGGTTTTTGATCAGCGCCGGCCATTTGCCCAGGTAATGCTCCCAATCCGTTCTGATCTCCTGCTTTCTGCGCAGCCAGTCGGCGCTGCTTTGCACCATACTACCATCGTTGAATAATAACGGCGACCGGTAATCGCCGTATTGTTCTTTAAGCGCGTCCGGAGGGGTAAAGTAGGGTTGAATGTCATGCCATCCGGTCGGTTGCTGCGCGAAACCCGTATACCAGTGTATCATCCATATCAATACTAAGGCTGTTTTGTGCATGGCTACACTTTCGGTTCCCAGCCTTTTTCGTATTGCCGCGACCAGTATTTTTTCATGCTTTCTGCATCGTTCAGGATGCGGCCGGTAGCGGGATCAACGGTGAGGGATTTTCCGGATCGCAATGCAATATTGCCCAATTGCACGAGCAGCGTGCTTTGGTGACCGCCGGTGATATCGGAGTGCAGCGCCGTTCCGTTCTCAATAGCGGAAAAGAAATTCTGTATATGAATGGCATCCAGTTGTTGAGAGGGACTGGTCCGGTTAACCGCATCTACAGGTGCTTCATCTTTCACTTCCTTCACCAGCTTCCCTTTCACATCGAAAATTTTATAGGCATTGCCCCCTTCGATCTGTAGTGAACCGTTGGTTCCGTAAAACATCACGCCTACACTGGAACCTTCTGTTTGCATGGCATTACAGCTTCTTCCTTCCCAGGTGATGAGTTTGCTGTTCCCAAATTCAATATTGATTAGCTGTGTGTCGGGTGTTTCCCAATCATCTTTGTATGCATAGCGCCCGCCATTGGAGCTTACCCTTGTGGGATAATCTACCTGCAATCCCCAACGTGCCAGGTCTACCATATGGGTACCATTGTTGAGCGCTTCTCCGGTTCCCCAATGCCAGAACCAGTGCCAGTTATAATGTACCAGGTTGTCTTTGAACTTTTTTCTGGGAGCAGGTCCCTGCCACAGCTCATAATTCAGCCATGAAGGCACCGGAGTTTCCTTGCCAATGCCGATAGAAGGGCGGTTGCTGGCGTACCAGCTTCTGGCAAAATAGGCGTTACCAATTGCTCCTGCATGTACTTCGCGGATACCGGCTATTACGTTGGGCCATGAGCGCCGCTGGTTGCCGATCTGAAGCACAGAATTGTATTTTTGGGAAGCCGCGATCAGCAACTCACCTTCGCGCGGGTTGTGGCTACAGGGCTTTTCGAGGTATACGTGTTTGCCTGCCTGCATGGCCAGCAGGGCGGCGGGGGCATGCCAGTGATCCGGGGCGGCAATCACCAGTGCGTCTACCTCCTTGCTATCCAGCGATTTTCTGAAATCTTCCCAACCTGCTGCGGTATTTTCCTGAAATACGCTTATGGATTTTTTACATTTTTCAATGGCGCGGCTGTCAACATCGCAGATATGGATGACCCGGCTGTTGGACTGGGCGGCAAAATTTTGCGCCAGGGCATTCCCCCGGGAATTGACCCCCATCACGGATATATTGAATTGTTTATTGGCGCCTATAATATTCCTGTAACTTTTGGCACTGAACGACGGCAGTACACCCCCCAGGCTGACTGCGCCGGTAGCCATAACGGATTTTTTGATGAAACTTCTTCTTGAACCCATGAGAAATGAATTTAGTGAACCACTAACCCCGAAAATACACCTATTTTGCCGGTGCACCTCCGTATTCCTGCTTCAATTTTCGCTCTACAAAAAAGGGCAGGAAGGGGAGAAGGGAGGCGAGAAAATAAAAAGCCATTCTTTTCAGGCTCCACTTGTGTTGAATGCCGCACATCAATAGCAAAGCTGCGTACGCTACAAACAATACGCCATGCGCCCAACCCACATATTTTACTGCCAGCGGCTGGTGGAAGAAATATTTCAGCGGCATAGCGATAAACAGCAGCAGCAGATAGGAAAGTCCTTCTAAGAATGCAACGCGGGTAAAAATTTTTATACTCTGATTCATGTGTCGGATAGATGTTATTGTATGCGTAATAAAAATTCAGACCGGTAAAGATAAGCAATCAGCAGCAGGGCGTTGGGGAGGTGATGTATATCATATGATGCTTTTACATTGCGCGTGGTTGGCACGAGAAGGCAACTTCGGATGTAAGGAACGTTTGTTACCGGTGGTGGATACCTCCATTACACATCTCCTCCCGAAGACCGCCGGATGATCAGCTCTGAAGGCAGTACCAGATTGCTGGCGGCGACCTGCCCTTTTTCGATACAGGCTTTGAAGATGCGCGCAGCCTCCATGCCTATTTTTCGACCCGGACGGGCTACTGAAGTAAGAGACGGGTCGATGTAGGCTGAAATAGGACTGTCGTCGAAGCCGGCTACTGCAATGTCTTCGGGTATTTTCCAGCCTTTTGCCCGTATAACCTTCATGGCGCCGATGGCCACCTGATCGTTCACCCCAAATACCGCGTCGGGTGGTTCGGGCAGCTCCAACAAGGTTTCCATGGGCGATATCGCGCTTTCCACCTTAAAATTAGTAGCGATGATAAGCGACTCTTCTATGGGAAGCTGGTGTTTTTTAAGGCATTCTATATATCCTTTAAACCGCTGTTCTGCGAGGGCCATTCCCCTGGGACCTCTCAGGTGGGCGATTCTTTTCCTGCCGCTTTGTACCAGGTGTTCCACTGCTGAAAAAGCGCCCCGGTAATCGTCGATGGTAACGCTGCCGCTGGCAAAGCCCTCGTATTCCCTGTCTATGTAAATGAGGGGCAGTCCGCGCTTCACCACTTGTTCCAGGTGCTCATAGTGTCCGAAGTCGTAGGTTTCCTGCGATATCGACAAAAAAATCCCTTCTACCCGATTAGAAAGCAATTTTTCCACATATTCCGCCTCCAGCAGGTATTGTTCATTGGTTACGCAAATGTTCAGCGTATAGCCCATATGCTGCAATACCTCATCTATCCCTTCTATGATCGCCGATTCGTAATAGTTGTTGATGGTGGGTACAATCACGCCCACATTGGCCGTCCGTTTGTTCAGCAGACTTAACGACACCTGGTTGCGTTGGTAGCCTACTTTCTGCGCGTATTCCTGAAGGTTTTTCCGGGTGTCTTCGTTGATGCTGGGATGATTATTCAGGGCCCGCGATACCGTGGACGGCGAGCACCGGAATTTTCGGGCAATATCCTTTATGGTAACGGGCTTGTTCATACAGGGCTAAATCGCGCTCAATTTCCGCTTATTTTACCAAATAATAAAAAAGCAGAAAATCAGGGATATCAGTGCGCTCGTATAGGTTGCTGCAATAATATTCAATAATTTTAAACAGTCATCAATCTTGCGCCTGTTATGTCTGCTGTTTTCTTTCGGTTATTTTTTTATTGGCTGAAGCGAAAGTTTCTCTTGCCGGCGGTGCTGTTGCTTGCAGTGGGCCACCTGTCGGGGCAGGATGGCGGTACGGTGTTGCTTTCGTTTGAACATACGGTAGATGGCGAACCGCTGGAGCTGGACCAGAGTTATACCAATGCTTTTCAGGAAAGCTACACTGTCAGCAGGTTTCGTTATTATGTAAGCCATATAACGGTTTCGGATACTGTAGCGAGCCGCCCGTTTGTACCAGGCGATGCGTATTATCTGATAAAGGAGGGAGAGGAAAGCACCAAAACCATTGCGTTTCAGGTGCCTCCGGGCAACTATCACCAACTGGATTTTTTGTTGGGGGTAGACAGTATGAAGAATGTGAGTGGCGCGCAGGCGGGGGTGCTGGATCCCCTGCATGGCATGTTCTGGACCTGGAAGACGGGGTATATCATGGCTATGCTGGAGGGGCGCTCCGCCGCTTCTCCATTGCAGCATCGGATGTTTGAGTATCATATCGGCGGTTTCGGCGGGGAAAACAGCGTGTTGCAAACTGTATCGCTTCCGCTGCCGTATATCCTCACGGTAACGCCTGGCAGTACCGCAACGCTGCGTATAACTGCAGATATAAACAAATGGTTCAGTGGGCGCCACAGGTTGTCCATAGCCGCAAACCCAGCCTGCACTACCATCAGTGCCCTGGCCAAACAGTTTTCCGAAAATTACCTGGCTATGTTCGCCATACAAAACCTGGAGGCAGAATGAAACCGGGGGTATATATGCTGATGGTGTGGCTGGCACTGGTGATTGTTGCTGCGCAGTTTGCCTTTCTGCCCCAGGCTGCTACACCCTTACGTCTTCGGATACCCGAAGGTTTTCCGGAACCAGTATATCAGTTTGCCAACAATCCGCTGACGAGGGAAGGGTTTGAACTGGGCAGACGGCTGTTTTATGATGGACAACTGGCGGCAGACGGACAAACTGCCTGTGCCTCCTGTCATCAGCAGTTTGCCGGTTTTGCTGATTTTGAGCATGTGTTCAGTCATGGTGTCAGTAACCGTTTTACCAACCGCAATGCTCCGCCGCTTTTTAATCTGGCCTGGCACAGGGAATTTCATGCAGATGGGGGCATCAATCATATCGAGTGGCAACCGCTCTCCCCATTGACCGGTTCAAATGAAATGGACAACAGTATAGAAAACGTTGTTCGTTCACTTCAAAACGATCCGGTATATCCTGCCATGTTTGCCGCCGCGTTTGGCAGCGATAGCATCAACAGCCAGCGGATATTGTATGCCCTGACGCAATTCACCGCTTCTATTGTGTCTGCCGATACCAGGTACGACAGGGTGAGTTTGGGGAAGGAACAGTTTACGGAATGGGAGGCGGAAGGGTACCGGGTGTTTCAGGCGAAATGTGCTTCATGCCATACACCGCCTTTATTTACCGATCTGGACTATCATAATATAGGACTTCCGGTAGACAGTTTTCTCCACGATTATGGAAGAATGCTCATTACAGGGAAAAAAGAAGACTCGCTGAAGTTCAAAACGCCCACACTGCGTAATATCACGCGCACTGGCCCCTATATGCACGATGGGCGGTTTTGGGGACTGAGTACGGCTGTTAATCATTGGGAAACGGCATCTCCGATGGATACAACTGCCAGCGATCTGATCAGGAATGGTACCCCGCCCGATAAACAGGAGATCAGGTACCTGGTTTCTTTTTTACATACATTGCTGGATGATGTGTTGCTAAAAGATGAAGGTCTCCGCGATCCGATACCGGGCAACCAGATACATGGAATGCTGCCGCAATAAAAGATTTGAAAACAACGGTCATACATAAACAATGTCAGTGTCTGAATGATCAATATGGCAGAAAACTGGGGGGATTGCTTCCACCTGCGGCGGGTCGAAATGACGGTTGGTTTTTGAGGCGACTTCCGATGTAACCCCGGATTCAGGTTGAGAAATATTTTGCAAGTGGGTAGGATGATCATTGGGCGAACTTTCCTGGTATAGGTCCTTGGAGGGTAAGTGGTGACCGAAACATAAAAATAAACAAATGAAAAATTGTATTCTTGCAGCGATACTATTGTGTGCGGGCTCGTACGCTTCCGCCCAACACCCGGTGGAATGGTCTTTCTACAGTCAAAAGATCAATGCCAACACTTACGAAATCCACCTGGTAGCTACCATTGATAAGGACTGGCATGTATATTCTCAGCACTCATCGAAGAAAGGACCTGCGCCGGTGGCACTCACCATTAAGCCTGCAGCCCATGTTCGTTTAAAGGGAAGTGTAAAAGAAGCGGGTATTCCTGTTAAAAAAAAGAATGTGGAAGGCGTGCGTGTGCAGTATTTCGAGCGTGAGTTACGTTTCGTACAGACTGTATCGGTTTCCGGACCGGTAACCGAACATGTAAAAGGCAGTATATCTTATGTAGCTGCCAGCGCTTCGAAAACCCAGCCCGTGCATACCGTTGACTTTTCGGTAATGCTGGAACCGTGATTGTTGTAGCGATCCCATAGCGCTTTATCAATGAAAAACCCTCCATAGACATGGAGGGTTTTAACGATTGCTTGCCCTATGAAAAACGTTGAAATATGATTACAGACTTTCGTCGTGTTGTGATATATCCAGTCCTGTTGTTTCTTCTTCCTCGGTTACCCGTATCGGATGGATGATGTCTACCAGTTTAAAAACGGCAAAACCCATGATAAAAGAAAAAGCAACAGCAATGGCGCATCCAGCCAGTTGGTTGAAGAAAAATTCGGTGCCACCATACCAGAGTCCGTCCTGCCCGTCGGGATTTATTTTGGTGCTCGCAAAAACACCGGTAAGAATCATCCCTACGATACCGCCCACACCATGACAGGGGAATACATCGAGCGTATCGTCTATACCTGATTTGTTTTTCCAATGAACAGCCAGGTTAGATATGATGGCCGTAATAAAACCGATAAAGCAGCTTTGCGGTAGACCCACAAAACCTGCTGCAGGTGTAATGGCTACCAGACCTACTACGGCGCCGATACAGAAACCGAGTGCAGAAGGTTTTCTACCTCTCAGTGCATCGAAAAATATCCAGGCCAGCCCAGCGGCAGCCGATGCGGTATTGGTGTTGGCAAAAGCATCTACCGCCAGGCTGTTGGCACCCATGGCCGAACCGGCATTGAAACCGAACCAGCCAAACCACAGCAATCCCGTACCCAGCAACACATAGGGGATGCGGGCGGGTTTGGTAGCTTCTTTATTAATGAGAGATCTTCTTTTTTTCAATACCACAGCACCGGCCAGTGCTACACATCCTGCAGACATGTGTACCACGGTACCTCCTGCAAAATCCAGCACACCCATTTTGGCGAGTATACCATCCGGGTGCCAGGTCCAGTGCGCCAGCGGGCTGTAAATAAAGATGCTGAATAATATCATAAACAAAACGTAGGAAGTAAACCGGATTCGCTCAGCCGTGCCGCCTACCACCAGCGCGGGGGTAATGATCGCAAATTTCATCTGAAACAATGCAAACAAAAGGATGGGAATGGTGGGAGCCGCGGCCCAGGGGGCATGACCATTTAACCCCTTCATGAACAGGAATTCGGAGGGGTTGGCTATGAATCCGCCGATCGACTCGCCAAAAACCAGTCCGAAGCCCAATACAAACCACAAAATACTGATCAAACCAGTAGCTATAAAACTCTGCAACATGGTGGAGATCACATTTTTCTTCCCAACCATGCCGCCATAAAAGAAAGATAATCCCGGGGTCATCAACAGTACCAGTGCAGACGATATGAGTACCCAGCTTATATCCGGCATGCTGTATACATCGGTACCGTCGTAATCACTCACCAGCGGAACGAACAGGCAGGCGATCGAAAAAAAAGCCAGCAGAACAAAGGGAGCAGTGTTGTTGATTTTGGTCATAAACTAAATTGTATGTTTAAAAATTCGAAAATCCTGGGTTGATTTTGTTTACTCTGATTAGCCGGATTTTGGTTTCCGTACCGGGTTAACTGTTGTGTCGGGCAACATTTGTAACATTTTTTCACTAATATTGTAATACATTTTTAAGTTTTAGAAGAAAGGGTACAGTTTGAAACCGGGTATGGTAGATAAGCTGTACCTTCTTCTTTTTACCTGTGGTTACGCTGTTGGGTACGAATGAAAAACGGGCTTTCCCCTTTTTTTCTGTTATTAGCGCCCGGCGAGTGGATGATCTTCCTTCTACATGCTTTTCATTTTCTGCAAACGGTTCTGCTGTACTTCCTGCTCCTGTGGCTCCCCTTGTGGATGGCTGCTTTCCTGTTAACACATTACCCATGCAGAAAACGGTCAAGCCCTTCATTGGCAATTTCCCCAGCAATGACGCCGTTCGTTTGCCAGGATGAACAGGGCTGAGCAGGTTGTTATCCTGGCTGATTAGCGGATATAAACAAGCTATACCTGCTGAGGTCATTGAGCCTGATGAACTTGTGAAAGGCAGGTTTTGATCCATTGAAATACTTAAATTGTAAAATTTAATATTCATTAATATTGAACAAAAGTATGTAAATAATGAATATTTAGTAACAAAATTATTTACATTTTAAAATAATTTATATTAATTAATGAATGCTTGAATATCTTCTATAAGGCAATATTTTATTTGTTTTAATAACAAGTAATTGATATTCAATAATATTATAGTTAATTTACGACATTTGTTTTTATATTATTTCAAATTGTTATATTATTTTATTTTAGTTACTTACGGTTATTGGATATGCCTCACAGCTTAAGTATCCATTTAGGCAAGAATTAAGAAGACATCTTTTAAAAATGACTGCAAGCCAAGGGGCTTCTCTCTTTGTTACAAAGCGGTAGTGGAATGTGGTGGGAGTATAGTAGTATGGCTGCGAATGAGGACGCCGTATTGTTTCTGTGCTATAGGGGATGGAAGGTTAGTTGTAGTTGCTGAGGTCAAGTTTGCTGCGTTTCAGGGGACGTTCCACAGGCGCCTGTCCGTCTTCCAGTTTAAAGGTAAATACTTTGTCGATATGCACCCAGCGGCCGTTTTTCCAACGGAAGCCTTCATAATCTCCGTCGGGTATATAGGTGAATTTTTTGTCGGGCTGGTTGTTTTCTGAAATGAGATGGTCAAAAATGATCATGTCCAGTTCTTCGTCGAACCGGATGCTGCCATTGGAAAATTTTTTATACTCAATATCGAATCGGGTATGGGTATTCCGGTTAGGGTATTTTTCAAATACGAAGTATCGTCCGCCAAATACAGGTTTGCCATTGTCGTCGAAATGCAGCACTTCCATACGTTTTTTGGTACTCCGGAAACTGTGCTCGTCGTAGCCGAGCAGGGTATAGTACTTTTTACCCCGGTATGATTTTTCGATAATCTTGTAATAGATGGCGCCTACCCAGTTCTCGTGATTGTATATTCCTACATTGATGTCTTCCAGTATATGGGTTTTGTCGATCAGGGGAAAAAGCTGCAGCGATCCGTCGCGGGTGTTCATCTGGATGGCACCTTTTCTCCGGAAAGTGTTTTCATCTTTCATCACCTGCCAGGTGAATATCCGGAAACTGCTGTCGGGTGCATATATTCTTGATATGGTTTGCAGGGAATCGAAGGGATACTGAAAAGAGAATGGCAATACCAGCGCTCTGACCAGCATTCTGGTGAACAGGCTGTCTGCTTCAAACCTTTCGGTTGCATCGGCTGCATTCACGAGGTTGAATGCCGGTTGTTTCAGAGAGTCTTCGCGGCTTTGCAACGCTGCGATGTCAGGTGCGTGGGTTTGTGCTGTCAGCGCCTGGTGCAGCATCAGTAATACGACAATTATGAGGTGGTGTGTCTTCATCCTTATAGTTGTATTGGTAAAAATACGATGATAATTGGGTTACAACGGAAATCGCAGGTGGTTAGTGTTTAAAAGTTTTGATAAATCTTTCCGAAAATTTGCAATCGGGTAGGGTGGATTTTATTTAACTTACCAGTCCATACATTGGTTTGTCATTTATGAAAAAGTCTACACGGCGCACATTTATCCGCCATAGCAGCCTTGCTACTGCCGGCTTCTTTATTGTTCCGCGATTTGTATTGGGCAGAGGGTATATTCCGCCAAGCGATAAGCTGAATATAGCCGGTATTGGTGTAGGAGGCAAAGCGTTGGTAAACCTGCCTTATGCGTGGAATAACGGAGCCGAGAATATTGTTGCACTTTGTGATGTTGATGATCGTCAGGCGGCCAAAGGACGCCAGCAATGGCCGAAAGCACCGTATTACCGTGATTTCAGAAAGATGCTTGAAATAGAGGGAAAGCACATCGATGCAGTGATCATCACCAGTCCCGATCATATGCACGCTGTTCATGCGCTGCCCTGTATGCAATTGGGAAAACATGTATACCTCGAAAAGCCGCTGACCCATGATATCTATGAAGCGCGGATTTTGACGCAGGCTGCAGCCAAATACAGCGTGGTTACCCAAATGGGCAATCAGGGCAGCAGTGGCCACGATACCCGCCGTATAGAAACCTGGGTACAGGCTGGTGTGATCGGAGACGTGCACACCGTACATGTTTGGACGAACCGCCCCACCTGGCCGCAGGGGGTACCCGCTCCGGCTGGCAGGTTTTCCGTACCAAAAGAACTGGACTGGGATTTGTGGCTGGGTACAGCGCCGCGGCGCGATTACAATCCTGCTTTTCACCCGGCCATCTGGCGTGGGTGGGTGGATTTTGGTACCGGATCGCTTGGCGATATGGGCTGTCATTTTATGGATGTGCCTTATCGTGCACTGCAGCTCGGTTATCCGACAGCGGTAGAAACCAGCGTAGGCTCTGTATATACAGGCTTTTTTGAGGAAGCAATATATGCAGACAGTTACCCGCCTTCGGCAAAAACACATATACAGTTTCCTGCGCGAGGCGCTATGCCGCCGGTGGAAATGATCTGGTACGACGGTGGTATACTGCCTAAAAGGCCGAAGGAACTGTTGCCGGAAGAATCTATGGGTGAAAACGACGGAGGAATTATTTTTGAAGGTACCAGGGGTAAAATCATGGCCGGTCTTTTTGGGCGTAATCCAACCTTGCTGCCTACCCGAAAAATGCGGGAAACCGATTTGCCGCCTTCAAAATTCGATTTTGTAGAAGGGAGTACCGAAGGGCATCAAACCCAATGGGTGAATGCCTGTAAACAAGGGTACGGTGCGTATACCAGTTCTTCGTTTGATAAAGCAGGTCCCCTTACCGAGACGGTGCTGATGGGCAATCTTGCTGTGCTCAGTTATAACTATGCTGAAACGAATACAAAGGGCAACCGCCTGTTTCCCGGCCGGAAAAAACTATTGTGGGACGGCGATAATATGCGCATCACCAACTTTGAGCCGGCCAACCGGTTTGTGCAAAGGGTTTACAGAGGCAACTGGAAGTTGAGTTTGTAAACCAACATACAGTTATGGGGAGAGGGGCGTAGCGAGGGGGCTGCCATTACCGGTTTGACGTTAATTGGGCGCAGATATTTTTTTGAACATAAACGAGCATACATCCTGCTCTGTACTCCTGATTTTGAAACGATAGGCACCGTCTTTGAGGTGGGTGACCCGCAGTTGTACGCTGATGCCGCGAAACCTGCCCTGCCGCAATACCTGATCGCTGGTATCGGTAATATGGTATTGCATATAGGTGGTTACCAGTTTGGTATCGTTGATTTCCACGTTCAACGTGTCGTTTACAATAGGTGTAATGCGCACCAGGGATGATTTCAGACCTGCCATAATGCTGTATTTAGTTGCCTGTTTAGTTTTCTAACGGATTTCGGTCAACAGGGTGGAGTGATTCATATGATATAAACAGGCATTACAGAGGAAAATACCCTGCCCTACCCACTCAACAGCGCCAGCACTATGTTCTAAGACAAATTAACGCTACTAATATGAACTGATTATGAACGAATCATTAATTCAATCTGCTATGGATGTATAATATCGGGATCAGGCTGTTGTTGGCTGAAAGTATGAAAAAATAATTATATAAACAAGAAAAGGCTATTCTTTTGTGTTTGGAGGTCAAAGGCTGCTGGTTTGCGCTATACAGCCGGTTCCTGCTGGCTCAGGCAATGAAAACTTCCCAGCCCCCATATGATATCAACAGAATCTATGCCCACTACTTTTCGATCGGGAAAGCAGTCTTGTATAATCTGCAGCGCGCGCTCGTCTTTGGGAGAGCCAAAAACGGGTACCACCACCACGGTATTGGCGATATAAAAATTGGCGTAGGATGCCGGCAGTCTTTGTCCGTCGTATACCACCGGGTCGGGCATGGGGAGTTCTATGATATTGAGCGACCGACCGTCGGAAAGGCGCATCTGCTGCAATTCTTTCAGGTTGGTTTGCAGCAGGAGGTGGTTTTCGTCGGCCTTGTTTTCTTCTACTACGGTTAGCACCGTATCTTCATTTACAAAACGAATGGTATCATCAATATGGCCATCTGTATCGTCGCCCACTATACCCTCGCTTACCCACAGTATTTGTTCTACGCCATAATAGTTCCGTAGATAGGCTTCGATCTGCTCCTTATTGAGATGGGGGTTGCGGTTGGGGTTCAGCAAACAGGCTGTGGAAGTGAGGAGGGCTCCTTTTCCGTTGAACTCCACCGATCCGCCTTCCATTACGATGCCGGGATAGAAAACCGGTATATCGTAAGCATTGGCGATCAGGGTGGGTACCTGGTCGTCGAGATCATACGGGGGATATTTATCACCCCAGGCATTGTAACCCCAGTCTACTATCACTTTTTTTATAGCTGCTTTGGGGTTGATCAGGAATGCGGGTCCGTGATCGCGGCACCAGGCATCGTTGGTAGGGTGCAGAAAAAACTTCACATTGCTCAGGTTCACGCCTGCCTTCTCCAGTTGCGCGGTGGCAAACTCGCGCATGGCTGTATCGTTGACGTTGATGTGTACCGGTTCTCCCGCCGATACTTCTTTTATAAACTTACAGTAGGAAGGGTAAATGGTTTCGAGCTTTCCGGGCCAGGACGCTTCCTTGTGCGGCCAGCTTAACCAGGTGGCAGCATGCGGCGCAAATTCTGCCGGAAAATAATACCCGAGTTGTGCAGGTGTATGGAATGTTGGTAAGCCGGTGGCTGTATCGGTGGTATTCACAATATAAACGTGTTAAAATAGGGAAAATGTATCAATCCTGGTCGATATACCTTTTGGTAACCGGGGCATAGCTGTCGATCCGTCTGTCGCGCAGAAAAGGCCAGTGGGTACGGTAGCGGTCTGTTTTGGCGGTATCAATCTCTACTACCTGCACTGCTTCCTGATCGTGGGGAGCCTGGTAAAGCAGGCTGCCGAAGGGGTTGGAAACAAAAGATCCTCCCCAGAACTGCATGGCTCCATCCTGCTCGAACCCTGTTCTGTTTACGCTTACCACGTGTACGCCATTGGCCACTGCATGGCTGCGTTGCATCACCTGCCACGCATTGTATTGTTCCGTATTGGTGGCTTCATCCTGTGAGGTGGCCCATCCGATGGCGGTGGGATAAAATAGTATTTCGGCGCCCATGAGCGCTGTAATGCGGGCCGCTTCCGGATACCATTGATCCCAGCATATCAATACACCGATGGTGGCATATTTTGTTACAAAAACCTTGTATCCCAGATCGCCGGGCGTAAAGTAAAATTTTTCGTAATAGGCAGGGTCGTCCGGAATATGCATTTTGCGGTATTTCCCCAGGTAGGTGCCATCTGCATCTATCACCGCGGTAGTGTTGTGGTAGAGGCCTTCTGCCCGTTTTTCGAACAGCGAAGCTATTACTACAACCCCCAGTTCTTTGGCTGCCAACGCCAGGGCTTCAGTAGATGGGCCCGGCACCGGCTCGGCCAGCTTAAAGTTTTCATAATCCTCCACATCACAGAAGTACAGCGAAGTGAAGAGTTCCTGCAGGCATACGATCTGCGCGCCTTTTGCCGCGGCTTCTCTCAGCTTAGCTATTGCTTTTTGAAGGTTCTCCTCCTTTTCTGCGCTGCAGGTCATCTGTACCAGCCCTACCTTTACTTTTGCCATATTCCTTTGTGTTTGGAATGCAAAAATAGTGCTTAATTTCTACATTGAATGTTAACACAGCACCTGGCGGCGTTGGAGGCAAACGGCGCTTTTTGTTACCATACCGTGCTTTTGCAAAGGCTATTTATAGAGAAGCATATCCACACGCCGGTTGACTGATCTGCCTTCGTCGGTTTCGTTGGTTGCTGCGGGGTAATGTGCTCCGTTAAAAGAAAGGATGATGTTGTTTTCCGGTACACCCAGTTCTACCAGGTATGCTTTTATATTGGCAGCACGACGGTAAGAAAGCAGGTTGTTGTAGTGATCTGTACCTGTGTCGTCGGTATTGCCCGACAGGCTCACCCTGAGTTCCGGTTGAAAAAGCATTTGGTCGGCTATTGCCAGTATCCTGTTGAAAAGTTCCTGGCTCTCCAGTTCGGATTCATTCACTCCAAAACCTATGTTTTCAGTTTGAACCACCCGGTCGCTGCTTTCCAGTTGACGGTGTACACTGCGGTTGGTAAGATTAACCGCCGATTGTATATGCAGTCGCCTGTTATCTTTTACTACTGTAGGTGCAGCATGAGAAGAAAGATTGGTTGCTGCAGCAGCAGGCGTTGCGGGTATCGTTGCTGCTGCGGCCGCTGTTTCTGCACTTACCGCCCTGTAAAGGGTGTTGACCTCACTGGCCACTGCATCTGCGGAGTCCCTGTTTAGTTTATTGTTTATGGCGGCAGATGGTGCATTAAAATGGGTAAGCAAAACACTTAGCACCATGATCGTAATATTCTTCATTCGATGGGTATTTTTACTAGTTAAAGACGAGTAAAAATACAATCAGTTGTATCGGTTTCCTATAAAATCCTATTATGATGCTGATTAATTAACATACAACAACAATGATAAGGCGTTGTTCATGATCCATGGTGTGGTATGGTAATTCCGGGATAAAAAAATCCCGCACAGATGGCGGGATAGTAAAATTGAATGACTAGTACTTTCTTGTATGTACGGGTGTCTTTTGCGGCAGGGCTTGCTAGTCCATTGCTCCGTTAAAAGTTTCGATCTGTTCTATTTCGCCTAATGGCTCGGTGATATAATTACCATTTACTTTCATCTTTTGTCCGTTTTGGTACTTGTATTTCCAAAACCGCCAATGCGCCCTTACGCGCGACACCGGCATATCGATGTTTTGAGTGTACAGCAATTTTTTTCCATCCTCGAATGTTGCGTTGAACGTTTTGGGGGTCTGATCTTCGAGTATGAGATTGATGACCACGGAAGCGTTCACATCTTTTGGAAGACCTCCTTCCGATGAAACGATAATGGCATGCTTTACCCTGCTGGTGTCCCAGTACTTTACTTCCAGAGCGTATACATTGGTCATGATATAGGGGCTGAAGCTCGCTCCGTCTGTAGTAGGAGAGGAAGTGAATACGCCCAGTTCGGCTACATAGGTTTGTATAAATCTTCTGTCCGGCACGGGGAGTTCCCGTAGTTTTTCCCATATTATACCTTCTGCCCGTTGAAGGCTCACCTGGTCGCCGGTAAGGTACCCCGCGCTTCCCACCGGTACGAGCCCTACATACGATGCGTCACATGGTTCGATATACACCAGTGGGTCTATTTCGGCTGCTGTGTTATTAACTACTTCATAGGCCGCACAGTCCTTTTCTTTCCCGGAGGTTGATTCTTTTTTGCAGGCAACCGTCCCTGTGAGACAAAGTACTGCAATCGTTATAATAATAGTATTTTTCATTATTTGTATTAACGCCGCTTATCACCGGGGCGTATTCAATCGTTGGTATTTTGACAAATGCTTATAAGCGATGCATGTTTTTGATAATCGCTGGCGTGAACGGCTATAGCACACAAAAATCCCGCGACTGGCGCGGGACAATTTTTTGAAGTTCTGTCAGAGGTTAGGAAATCCTGTAAGGTCTGTATCACTTCGGTTAAGGTTATTGTTTGTTTTTCAAGGGTATTGCATGGCTGCTTTTCATGGATTGGGATGCGTTTTTCCGGATAGGTTTGTTTTTCTGTTGGATTGGATTATTGGTTTCAGGGATATCGGCTATCGTTTTTACCGGGATACTGGATGCGATTGTTTAACAATACGAAGATGTAAAACTATTATTGATCGTGAAACTTAATTCGACGCGCGCATGGATAGTTTCGATAACCGGTAGTATTTGACCGGTAAGCGTTCGGGAGCATCGTTTATGACGGCGGTGAATAGACATAGGGTAAGCTCCTATATGGTCTGTGATTGTTGAATGACAGCCATGCCAATAACTAATGGAGCGTAAAAGTAATTGCAGGTGTGGAGGAGCGCTCATTCACCATCGGTTGGCTGCCTTCGTAGCCGATCGTTGTCACTACTGTTTTTTCGGTGGCCGACTGCCATGCAAACACGACGGTATTCGAAGTGCCGGATGCTTCGGCATCGAAACGTTTTACCCAAATCGATTTTTTTGTCTTTTTCGGTGCTTTCAGGTTTTGTATATGCAGCGAATCGCGTTTAGGAAGAGCGGGCCGGGTTGGCTTGCGTGTTCGCGGGGTATGTTGAATATAAGATTCCGCCATGCGTTGAAAGGAAGTATCTAAAGAAAGAAAACGCAGAACGGCTGATGCCTGCTTGCGGATATCAGCGGCTTCCGGTCTTCCGTCTTCGGGTGTCCATTCGGATAGCGCTTTCCAGAGTGAAGCGGCATTTTGGAATTGAAGTACCAGGCTGTCATTCGAATTAAACTCCAGGTTTTGTTCCAGTTTTTTCAACGCAGAGAAGCCTGCTTCGGGTAAGCGCGTTTTCCACACTTCGGACAGGGAGATATTTGTTCCATCTACATTCCATGTAATATTGTGCTCTGTAGCGACGTCGGTATTTTTCAGTCCTTCTTTTCTATTCTCCAAAAGATCTGCTTCGCTTAGGGGCGGTGCCGGTGGCACGGGAGGCGGGATCATTTCTCCGGCGACTATGGGTTCCGTTTCCGGTGTTTTTGGCTGAACAGGCGGCACCTCCATCACGATCGGTGGTTGCGGCGGTGGCTCAGGTGACGAAGGTGGGGCCAGGTTGTCTCCCTGCTGCGACAGCTTTGCTTCGCTTTGCTGGGAGAAGGTCTGGTCTGTTACAGCGGCGGGATGCCCCGTTTTTTCCGGTACCAGCCAGGCCAGGGAAATCAGCAGAAAGGTGATCAGGAACAAGGCTACCAGTCGCTGACCGTAATACAGGTGATGGTGCTTCACATTCATGATGCGTTTTACACGCCCGAGCAATTGGTGGTGGTGGCCGGTGGCAGCCAGCAGGGGTGCAGGTATGCGGTTGTTGTTGCGCATTTGTTCCAGCGAGAGCAGGGCCGATGCATAGCTGTGGGGATCGAACCGCGACTGTAATACAAAATCATCGCAGCAGTTTTCGCGCTCTCTTCGTAAACCAACCGCCAGCAGGTGAACGAAAGGGTTGAAGAACAGCAATATTTCTATCACCGATACGGCTATATTAATCAGGTAATCTTTTCGTTTGATATGCGCCATTTCGTGCAGAATAACAGATTCCATCTGCTCGGGGCTCAGTCCGTTAAAAGCTGCTACCGGAATAAGGATCACCGGTTTGAAATAATTCAGGGTGGCCGGCACATCAATGTATTCGCTCAGGTAAATACGCACCTGCCTTGCAATGCCCAGCCTGCTGGCATATTGTTCCATGCGGTCTATCCACACATCCGCTATGGGTATGAGCCCCCGGGTCTGTAACCTCCGTGAATAAGCATAAGCTTTCATCCATCGTATGGCAAGCAGCAGCAGTATGATGAGGTAGGCGGCAGAAAAATAGGGCAGAAACTGGTGAAGCATTGCCAGTAACTGACCCTGGAGCAATCCGGCTATACCTGTGGCGGCACTATCGGCAACATCTCCTGCAACAACGGTCGTGAAGGGAACAGCCGAAAATTCGCTGAACTTTTCTAAAAATGTATGGGCAAACCAGCTACTGGCCATTGCGAGTAATACCAGCGACAGGTTGTGGCGAAATACGGGAGAGGCGTTTCGGTTGCCTGCCAGTTGATATACGAGCCACAATAGCGCTGCCTGCCACAGACTGGCCGCTATAGCCCATCCCAGGGCAAGCAGAAAAGGCGATTGGTATAAAGCAGTCATGGTAGTGGGTGGTTACTGTTTTTTCTTTTTAAGCGCATCCAGCAATTGCTGTATTTCTTCCAGTTCTGCATTGCTGGCGCGGTGATTACCCAGCGCCTGCATCACCAGTTGGGCCGGGGAGCCTGCAAACAGGTTGCGCACCATTTTGCCTACCAGGTGCTGCTGGGTTTTTTCGCGGCTGACAGCCGGTTGATAAATATGCGTTTTGGAAGAATCGTCGCGGGTAACCAGTCCTTTTTCAAACATAATCTGCATCAGCTTCAGGGTAGTGGTGTAACCCACATCTTTGGTAGCTGTGAGTGTTTCGTGTACTTCGCGAACGGTTGCCTGTTGCCTGTTCCATAGCACCTGGAGTATTTCCAATTCACTCTCCGTGGGTTTTACCTGCTTTTGTGACATGATTACGACTTTATTCGTATACTAAAATACGATTCTGTTCGTAATAAAGCGCAAAAAAATGTGAAAAAAGTTTTTTCAGGGTTGGGGCAAATATCCGGTTTGGGAGACAGTTAATCCGGCATTTCGCACACCACCGAAGGCGGGTATTAGCCTGCTGCATACATTTCTCTGACCGTTTTTTCCAGTTGTGGGCAGTGTTGGCCGGTGTACCGTGTGGTTACACTTTTTTTCCTACATAATCCTGCAGGGCTTTCACGTATTCCCCGAAAGCTTTGATGCCATTAGCCGTGATCCGGCAGGTGGTTTGCGGGTAGTTGTTCCGGAATCGTTTTTCAACCGTTATGTACCCGGCCTCTTTCAGCTTTTGTATCTGCACACTCAGGTTGCCGGCACTGGCTTTGGTTTTTTCTTTCAGAAAAGTGAATTCGGCTTCCTTCACACCAACGAGCAGCGACATCACGGCGAGCCGTAACTGTGAATGTAGTATGGGATCCAGGTCTTTAAACATCTTCCTGCTTTAGCTGACCAAGGTACTTTTTTCTCAGCAACAGTCCGGGTATCAGCCAACTGCATACGGCAGCCGTTCCGTTGAGCAGCATATCGGCAGCATGGCTGGTAAACAGCGATACAAGGAAGAATACATACGTGATCAATGCGCCTGTGATCAGCGGACGATACCGGGTAATAAGCCCTGTAGCCAGGGTAGGAAATCCGTAAACGAGCAGGAATATGGAGGTAAAGCTGGGAGCAAATAGTGCAAATGGTTTTACCTCGCCTGTGGAGATGTTTTTAGAAAACAACTCAATGCCATTATCTGCCAGCAGCCGGGGAGAGGTGAGGTAGGTGATATTACCATACAAAACAATACCAATAATGGTGATGATGTAAACCATCCAAATGATGTCGATGGCTGCTTCGGCATGGGTTTTTACTTTTTTTCTTTTACTTTCCCGTACAATGAGCCATACCTGTGGAATGGCAGCTATCAATGTTAGTATCCATATGTCGAACCCTATATTGAACCTGAAGTACGACTGTGCTGCATTTACAAACCCGCAAACACCGATCACACTACCCCACAGTATCAGATAGGCGCCGTTTTCGTGGTAATGATTTTTTACTTTGCTCACCATTTCGGTAATGATGGCCAGGCTTTCTTTTTCTGTTAGTTGCTTTTCCATAATGGTGCTTGCAATAAAGGTACTTTTATTTGGTTTGCTCCAGCATTTGCATTGCCTGCTCCCGCCCCCAGGAGGGGTGCAGTTTTTCCGGTTGGGATCTGTCAAAAGCAGTGATCGCCTTTTCAAGTATTGGCCGCGCTTTAGCCTTACCACCACCGAATGCTTCGGGCGTGCCGAACAGCGCGGCTGCCTGCAAAAACAGCAGCCGGGGATTGCCGGGCTCCAGCTCCTGTCCTTGTTTCATATATTTTTCGGCTTCTGCACCATAGATACCCCATCGGTTTTGCGGGTCCACCAGGAGCTGCTGGGTAGCCGCCATATAGCGGATGGCATATATTTCGGCATTATCGTGCAGGGCCGCTGCTTTATCGCAGAGCGACATTATCTTTCCCGCGTTGGCATCCTTGTCCAGCTCGGCATCTGCCCAGCCGGCGTTTGACAGGCATAACGCTGCATAATAATAAGGGAGCCACTTTGTTTTTTCACTGTCTCCAATACGGGTGAATGCCTCGGATAATTGTAGTAATCCTTCCGTACCATGTGTAGCATCCAATGCGGCTATATGCGTTTCCATAGTCTGCTGGTATGGGGGATGCTGTGCTGTTGCCTGCAGGGCGAAGAATAGCGTGCATATACTAAAGAACTGTTTCATAAATGATCGTGTTTGATGCGTTAATAATTTTACTGCTCTTCCTGAGCAGGTGGTACCCGGCCTTAATAACCATGTATGGCGTATGGCTGTTTTGACCCGATGGCTGAACAAATATAAACTAGTTTATAATATAAATCAAATTTTAGTGTTTTTGCGCCCGGCGGTTTGCGAGCTGGTACGGATATCTTTCGTTTCCTGATAGCCGACCTTTCAGGCAGGCAATGCTTCTTTATCTGCACGGTAAATACAGTACGGTTAGCCGTATCCTTTTTGTTGTCATATGCTTATATTTGAATGTATTTAGCCTTTTACACTTATCCTAAACAGCCTGAAAATGCCAAAACGTATTCGTGTTGCTTTAACAGACGACCATGCATTGGTACGACATGCCCTGAAAGCTTTCATCAGTAGCCAGCCTTGTTTTGAAGTGGTTGCAGAAGCGAAAGACGGCCACGAACTGCTGGCGCAGATAGAAAAGCGTCTTTTTGAAGCAGATGTTTTATTGCTGGATTTATATGCGCCCAGGGGCAATATCACAGAAGCATTGCCAGCTATTATGCGCCATATGCCTGCAGCCGGCATTGTTGTATTTTCCATGTATCACAATCCGGAGCTGATCGCTGAATTGTTTGATATGGGCGTGCACGCTTTTGTAAGCAAGGCTGCCGACCAGAAAGAGTTACTTGGCGCATTGCAAACGGCTGCCGATGACGAAGTGTTCCGCAATGTTTTTTACAGAGCTGCTTTTCAGTTATTACAAACCAATGGGTATAGAGATGCGGCGCATTCGGCAGTGTTGTTGTCCAAAACCGAGCGAGTGATTTTACAACTTTTATGGGAGGATAAGAGCAATAAAGAAATTGCAGCTATCCTGTGTCTGAGCCTGAGTGCGGTGGAGAAGCTGAAAGCGGCACTAAAGGAAAAAACCGGCGCCAGATCGAACCTGGGGCTGGTGAAGTATGCGCTGAATAATGGTGTAATAAGCGATCGTATGGCTGGAATGGTATAGCGAAGATATATAGTTGCTACCAGCGTGACTATGTTGCTGTAATGGCGAAGTGAAGTGTTGTTTACTGTAAGTTTTTTCCTGTAAAGCCAAAGGGAATCAGGTCGGCAGATTGTTCTATGATGAATATTTCACCTTCGGCGCTTCCCAGCACCAGCCGTATCGGGTGCTGTTGCCTGGCCTCCTGTTCCAGCAGGCTTTGCCTGCAGATACCACAGGGGAAAATCGGCTCCTGCAGGGAAACCGCATCTGTTTGCGCGCTGATAGCTATGGTATGGATGGCACCGCCTGGGTGTATGGCGTTAACGGCAGAGAGCAATACCCGCTCCGCGCATATTCCAACGGGGTAGGAGGCGTTTTCCTGGTTGGTGCCGGTAATGATGTTGGGTTGGCCGATCAGCCTGGCAGCAGCCCCTACCCTGAAGCCGGAATAGGGCGCATATGCATTGGCGGCAGCCAGCCGGGCGTTTTCCAGCAAATCATGATCTTCCGGCAACAGGCTGGCAGCGTTGGAATATACCCTATAAGAAAAGCCGCTGGTTCTTCGTTCCAAACTGTTTATTTTATCGATTTAAACAACCGGTTCCAGCGTGGACCGTTGTCCCAACTGAACCAAATCAGCGAGGCTCTTCCTACTACGTGATCCTCCGGTACAAAGCCCCAGAAGCGGGAATCCTGCGAGTTGTGCCGGTTGTCTCCCATCATCCAGTAGTAGTTCATTTTGAAAGTATATTCGCTGGTTTCCACACCGTTGATGATATATTTGCCATCGTTGGTTTCTACCAGTTCATTTTCTTCGTATACATCTATTGCCCTTCGGTACAGTGCAATATTATCGGGCGTAAGGGCGATTGTTTTTCCTTTTTCGGGTATCCATACGGGGCCGTAAAAATCCTCGCTCCATTTGAAGCGGGAAGTGTCGTTCGGAAAAACAGAAGGATTGTATTGCTTCACTTCTTTTTCTATGCTTTGAATATAGGGCAATTGTTTCATCCGTGCCGCTTCCTCTTCAGTGAGTACGATCAGGTAATTCATCGAGTTACCGGCTATGATCTGGCCTTCGCCTACATTAAAATCTTCTTTCAGCACATCTTCGTCCAGGTATTGTCCCTTTGTTTGCACCAGATAGAAGGTGGCAGCGTCTTCGGGCAGATGGCCTTTTTCCCCGTTCACGTATACATCTCCGTTTTCTATCCGTATGGTATCACCGGGTATACCAATCGCCCGCTTTATAAAGTTTTCCCGTTTGTCTACCGGTCTTACCAGTATGTCGTCCCGCTGCAGCAACTGGGTTCTGTCGCCGCCATATTGTTCGCGGAGTGCATCGTAATAGTTGATATTGGATTGAAATTCTCCAATAACGGTATCGCCTACGGGGTAGTTGAATACCACTACATCGTTTCGTTTCACCGGGGTATTCCAGAGTCGTTTATATTTGATTTTAATCCACTCCAGGTAGGATTGGGTATTGATCACCGGGGCGGTATGGTGTACAAAGGGGATGGCCAGCGGTGTATTGGGCAATCTCGGGCCATAGCTCATTTTACTGACGAACAGGAAATCATTCACCAGTAATGTTTTTTCCATACTGCCGGTGGGGATTACATAAGCTTCAAAAATAAATGTACGGATGATGCTGGCGGCTACCACTGCAAACACACCGGCGTCTATCCACTCGCGAAACGAGGATTTTTTATAATTTTTTACTACGGCATTTCCCGCGTAGCGTTCGTTTTTAGAATAGCCCAGATAAGGAAAGTACAGGAAGGGCAAAAACACGGTAGCGGTGTGGTGTAGCAGTGAAAAGCGCCCGAAATGTTCTACAAACTTTATAAAGATCCAAATAGTAATGAACTGTCCGGCTATGGGAATGAATTGCAGGAAGAACCAATACTTTTTGAGGGGCATTTTTTCCACCATCATCCAGGTATTGTAATAAGGTATCAACGCTTTCCAGGGGGTAATGCCGGCTTTTTTGAACATACCATACAAGCCATAGTGAAAACCGATTGCTGCTACTATAAAAAGAATCCATCCTGAACTCATGTATCTGATTTTGAGGTTGCCAAAAATAGCATAAAAAATATTGTTCGTAGTGTATATGTCGGTGCAGGTCGTAAAATGTTACACGAAACAGGAAGAAAATAATATTATGTGTGTAAAACCTTTTGAAGAAAGCGGGAAACGGGCTCCGGCTGTTGAAATACCAGGAAATGTCCGGCATCTTCCACCCACTCATTAGGATGTAAACCAGCAATGGAGAAAATCCTGTCTTTTTTACCATGCATGTGTGCCACGGGCGCGGGTATTTGATCGTTTTTCCAATGCAGTACCTGGTGGATCGACCATTTTAGGTACCCGGCATCTACTGCATCCCGTAATTCGGCTGCCAGTTTCCTGGCCTCCGCTGACCGCGCGCCCAGAAAAAAGTTTTGTATCGGGTAGAAAAATCGAAGCGGCAGTCTTTTTCTAAAACTGCCCTTCTGCGGCAGGAGGGCATCCAGGTGCATGTAAGCGCAAGCCCGCATCCACCAGGGCAGTTGCCGGTGGCTGGTAATGCTGGAAATCAGCACTATTTGCTGTACCGGCATTCGTTTGGCTATTTCGATGCTCATGATGCCTCCGAAGGATACGCCCACCAGTATCGGGAACGGGTGGGTGATATGCGCCATCATACGGTGGGTATAGCTTTCGAGGGTTTCCCGTGTGTGCAGCGGAGGCAGCCAGCGGAGATAGTGTACCGTTACCCCTTCGGGCCAGTTGAGTTTGCCGAAAATCCGCTCGTCTGCACCCAGCGCCGGGATGCAATACACGTGCTTCATGTGTTGTTATTTCCGTACCACGTTGGTAAGTACATCGGCCTCGGTGATGGTTTTACCCGAGAGAATCACGAGGCGTTCCACCACATTTCGCAATTCGCGGATATTGCCTGTCCAGTTGTAGCCCTGCAGCGTTCTCATGGCTGCGGCTTCAATGGATTTCTTCGCGATGCCGTACTCCGAACAGATGTCGCCGAGAAATTTGTCTACCAGCAATGGTATATCGCTCTGCCGTTCGTTGAGCGAGGGTACCTGAATGATGATCACGCCCAGCCGGTGATACAGGTCGAGGCGGAAGTTTTTATTTTCCACCTCCGTCAGCAGGTCTTTGTTGGTAGCGGCAATCACGCGAACGTCTACGTTGATGTCCTTATCACCACCTACCCTTGTTATCTTGCCTTCCTGCAGGGCTCTCAGTACTTTTGCCTGCGCATTGAGACTCATGTCGCCTATTTCATCGAGGAACAGGGTACCGCCGTGCGCTTGCTCAAACTTGCCGATCCGCTGCTTTACGGCAGACGTAAATGACCCTTTTTCGTGTCCGAAGAGTTCACTTTCTATGAGTTCGCCGGGAATAGCTGCACAGTTCACTTCCACGAGAGCGCCTTTGGAACGGTTGCTTTTTTCATGTATCCACCGCGCTACCAGTTCCTTACCCACACCATTTTCGCCCATGATCATCACCCGGGCTTCGGTAGGCGCTACTTTATCAATGGTATCCCTGATTTTCTGAATGGGCTCACTTTCACCGATCATCTCTTCCACTTTCGATGCTTTTCTGCGCAACACCTTGGTTTCGGTTACCAGGTTGGTCTTGTCCATAGCGTTGCGAATGGTAATCAGCAGGCGATTCAGGTCGGGCGGTTTGGATATGTAATCATAAGCCCCCTTTTTAACGGCCTCGACGGCTGTTTCTATGGTACCATGGCCGGATATCATGATGATGGGAACATCTGCATTTACTTCACTCACTTTCTCAAGAAACTCAATGCCGTCAATTTTAGGCATTTTGATATCGCACAACACTACATCGTAGGCTTTTTCTTTGAAGCGTTTTAAACCTTCTTCACCATCGCCCGCTTCATCTATTTTATACCCCTCATAAGACAGTATTTCTCCCAGCGTTTTCCGGATGGCCTTTTCGTCATCAATAATTAAAATGTTCGACATACAACTCTGTTCAGTTTAATGAATGTGGAGTTGCAAAAGTACGCAATATTACATGGCATCCCGGTAAGGCCGTTTTCGAAATTTTACGCCTGCAGACGCCCCTTCTTATTGGCTGTGTTGCACAACCGTTTAGTACAATCGTACCGTTTTTAATAACTCTCCTCCCATTATATGCCTCAAATTTTTAGTTGTTCATAGTAATATTAATATTTGTAAATATTACTATGTATTTATTATTTAAGTTTTTTATGATATTTTTTATAGTCATTATATACTATTATTAATTTTTTGTTGAAAAAAAATCATCAAAAAATGAAAAAATTTAGATTTTGTATAATACATTTGTAAAACAATAATTCATCTATTTCATTTGTCTACTTGTAATTTTGTTTAATTATTTAAAGTATTATAAATATATTATTAATTATAATTTGATTGTTTTTCAGATAGCAGCTATTTTGCCAGGTATTATTTTGCTATTGTAGTCGGATGGTTTGTGTGGCTTTTACAGACGACGGGGTTGGGATCCCCTGGCTGTATAACGATGGTTGGAATGCCGGATGCGGGAATAGTGCTGTATAAATTTATGATCGTCCCGATGTATCAATTGTTGCCAATAAAACCATTCCTCAATTCTTTTTTTCACAATCACTATTCATTTAAAAAAACAAACTGCATGCGTAGACTATTATTATCCTTTTGTATTGCTACATTATTAACGGGTTCAGCTTTTGCACAGGAAGAAGACAAAGTATCGATTGGTCTTTCTCTGAACCATGATGCCTTTTTTGGTTTTAATCCCATGTTATCCGGCGCTGTGAAGGCGGGTAACGGCGCTTTTACTTTTTACGGCATTCAGTGGGGCGCAGGAACGGCTATTGCCTGGGGCAACTGGACGGAGTTTGGCTTGGGGTGGAGTTTCAATGCCGGTGAATACATTACTGTAAATCCCCAATTGGGTTTTACAATGGGTAACCTGCTTTCCTCTTTTACCAATGGAAAATATGCGATCGGAGATGGTATTGTGCCGAACCTTACGGTAAACCTGAATTCGGATAAGATGGAGGGACAGTTGTATTCGGGCTTTTACGGCGCACTGCGTAAAGAAAGTGCGATGACGGCGAACTACATGCACAGTTGGCTCAACCTGGGAGGAAAAGTAAACTCCTGGTTTTCTGTAGGAGGTCATGTGGAAAATCTTTTCCGGGCAGGTGGTTCTAATCAGCCCACCACCACTTCGCAATACTACACCTGGGTAGGCCCCTATGTGCAGTTTACCAAAGGTATAGCGGGGCTTAGGCTATCCGGCGGTGCCAACCTGGCGGGCGATGAAGCGAAGGCTAACTTCGACGGCGATTTCTACAAAATGAGCATGTTTTTTAATTTTTAATCCGAGAAACGTATAATTATGTTGAGATTCCTGCACCGTGCTGATTGCGGTGCAGGAGTCTTGTTTTTGATGAAGTAGTGTTGGATTGTACGGTGTATACGCTCAAACGATCAATGTACTGCTCTTGTTTGTTTGGATGATTTTTTCCCAACTTTTTTATTCTTGCTGACTATGTACAGGAATTAGGGAGGCAAGATTAATTTTCGTTTCGAGTGTAAGATAGGCTGGCGACACCTTTTCCACCCGCTGCAGATTCAACCGGCGATCGGGAGCGCGCCGGATTGAATGGAATGTACACGGCAATTTAATATAGAATCAGTGTGTGGGCACCGCTTTCCCACGCGGTACGGACGGCTTCGCAGATGGCAGTGGACACCAGTCCGTCGGCAGCGGAGGTTTCCGGTGGTCGTTTGCCATCTACCGCATCCAGGAAAGCGCGGTGTTCGTGCCGGTATATATCATCTCGTTCCTGCCGGAACGGTAGTGATTCCACAGAAGAAGATGCTTTATGTCCTATGCGGAGTATGCCTTCTTCGTAATCGAGCGTTGCCCAGGCTTTGTCGCCGGTAATTTCGTAAAAATGCCTTTGCGGCATCTGTACGTAATTCAAATGGATATGTGCCTGCAATGAGCCATCGTACTGCAGCAGGATGTCTGAAATGTTTGGATCGGCGCTGAATTCCATCTCCCCGCCCTGGAAGCCCGGTGCAGATACCGACCGCGGTTTTTTCTGCAATAGCCAGTACAGTAGGTCCCACTGGTGAGCATAGTCGAAGAAAAGTGATCCAGGCTGTGACGCCTGGTACCGTGTCAGTGAGTTGACGAGAGTAATATAAGTGCCTACTCTGGCGTATAGGTGGAGAATATTGCCTAATACGCCTTCGTCTATCTGCTTTTTCAACAGCCGGATACCTTCTCCGAAATGCAGGTGAAACCCTACATTGAAAACCCGTCGCGTTTGGTCTGCCATTTGTTGCACCTGTTTCGCTTCTTCCAGCGTGGCGGTCATAGGTTTTTCGCAAAAAAC
The DNA here is from genome assembly GCA_037190905.1 of Agriterribacter sp. Classification (GTDB taxonomy): domain Bacteria; phylum Bacteroidota; class Bacteroidia; order Chitinophagales; family Chitinophagaceae; genus Agriterribacter. The sequence continues at coordinate 157,387 of JBBCKG010000017.1, forward strand.
GTGTATGCCGTTTTTCAGCGCTTGTACAGATTGCTGTGCATGCAGTGCGGTGGGCGTAGCCAGCCATACGATATCAGGTTGTGTGGACAGCATGGCACCGAAAGACCGGTGTTGTATGGTTTCGCCCAATATTGCCATAGCTGCTGCTGCTGTGTTGGCGTTGGGCTCAAGGATTTCCACGATTACATCGTTTCTTTCTTTCAGCAGGCGTGCGTGTCGCAATCCGATAGAACCCAGCCCGACGATTACAATTCTTTTTTTTACTGCCATGATGAAAACCCTCCGTCTACGACAATGTTTTGTCCGGTGATATAATCAGATGCCGGAGACGCGAGAAACAGTATTACCCCTTTGAGGTCTATGCCGTCTCTTCCCATTCTACCAAGCGGTGTTCTGTTGCTGTATGCTTTTACAAATACATCGCTGTGTCCCCGGCTTTCACTGGTGAACCCGCCGGGCGAAATGGCGTTGACATGGATTCCTTTGGGCGAAAGGAATCCGGCGAGGTCTTTGGTAAGTCCTATCACCCCGGCTTTGGCTGCTGCATAATCTACCGGCTGACCCGGCATGCCGGCTTTTTCGTACATGCGCCGATCGCGTCCGATGAGACCTGCTATGGAAGCAATGTTGATGATTTTACCAGCACCCTGCTTCTCCATGAAGGCGCCAAATACCTTGCAGCAATAGACTACGCCGGTGAGGTTGGTTTGAATACTGTTGTGAATGTCCAGAGTATCTCTTTGAAAGAGTTGCGCAATATTGGATCCTGATCCCCCGCCGGCATTATTTATCAATATGTCGAGGCGAGGGCTCCATTGTTGATATCGTTCGCCTGCCGCAGTTACCGATTCGGGTCTGGTGTGATCCATTTCAATACCTATAGTATCTACGTTGTACTGTGCTGCAATTTTTTCAGCGGCTTGTTGCGCTTTCGTGAGTTGACGTGAGGTGATGGCGATACGGCAGCCTGCTGCCGCCAATATCCCTGCTGCTTCGTAACCCAGTACCGAAGCCCCGCCGGTAATAAGAGCGGTTTTGTTTTGCAGAGAGAACAGATCTTTGATCTCGTTGTGCATAATGTTTTTTTATAGTTGTATCAGGTTCTTATTTATCAGGTATTGTTCCAGTAAACTGGCGCAATACCATTCCTGACGGGGGAGGTGAAAAGGTCCTTTGAAAAGGTTACCTTTTGCGGTTTGCGCCAGGCGCCCGTCGCGGTGAAGGTAGCCAAACCATTCTCCGTGCTTCGGATCGGGAAAATGACTATAGGCATATTCATGTACCAAACGATGCCACCCGGCGTACTTTTCGCTGCCGGTTACCAGGTAAGCAAGCAGGGTGGCGATAATGGTTTCGTTGTGCGGCCACCAGAATTTCATGTCCTGCCAGTACTCCTGCACCGGTCTGTTATACACATCCCTGAAATACAGGATGCCGCCGTATTCTTTGTCCCAGCCCCTTTCCCACATGTAGTCGAGCATTCGGCAACCGAGTGCCGCCAGGCGCTTATCTCTTCGGTAGACAGCTTCGTGGAGAATGAACCAGGCGCCTTCAATGGCGTGGCCCGGGTTCAGTGTTCGGCCGTCTATATGATCTATGATACTGCCGTCGGGGGCTACCTGTTCCATCACGCAGCGGATATCGTCTTTTACGAAAAGGGTTTCTATCTGTTGTATCCATGTGTCAATCCATTGGTCGCAGCGTGGGTCGCCCGTAAGCGTTCTCAACTGCTGGGCCGTATTGATCATGATCATGGGGGTGCCGATGCCAATGGCAGGACGCACGCTGGTAAACTTAGGCGGCAGCAAACCGGGTTCGGAAGCGTAGCGGATACAGTTGCCAAAGGATGCTGCCGCGCGTTCTGCGGCATTGACGTCGCCGCTAGCTTTTGCATACGCCGCTGCTGCTATCGCATAGAAGGTTTCGGAAAAAAAATACCGCCGTTTGCGAATGGGAAGCCCCTCGCGGGTAACGTGAAAGAACATATGCCCGTCGGTATCGAAGCAGTGGCGGTTCAGGAACTCATACCCCAGTCGGGCACCTTCCAGCCATTCATCACGCGGTTCTATTGTATTGTAGAGGGTAGACAGCAGCCAGGTAGCCCGGCCCTGTATCCATACTGCTTTGTCATCGTCTATCAGGGAGCCGTCTGTATCCCGCATCAGCAGAAAGCCGCCGTGTTGAGTGTCGTAAGAACTCGGAAACCAAAAGGGAACGGTATCGCTGAGCAATCGCTCACGGTAAAATGAGGATAATACCTGTAATTCTTCGCTCGTATACGTCATATAGCTATATGCTTTTTTATTGTTGGCGGGGTCTTAAAAAAATTAACTGGATACTGAGGGCTACGGCCACTATGATAGCGAGAATGGCAAAGTCTCTTCCAAGATTACCTTCATCTGTTGATTTTCCGAGGAAATTGGTGATCATTGCGCCGGCAAACACGCCAGCCATGTTCATAATGCCATAGGCTGTGGCCCGGTAGCGTGCGTCTATGAACTGGCAGAGGATGGGCATATAGTTGGCATCGGCCATACCAAATCCGAATCCGAAGCAAAATGCGGCGGCTATAACGGCGAACAAAGACCCTCCCATGCCGATAAACAGCAATGCGGGTATCATCAGTGCCATGCCAATGCTGCTGGTAAATATGCGCCCCCGGATATTTTTCTGCACCCAGCGGTCGCTGAGGGTACCGCCCAGTAATACGCCCATAAGTGAGGATACAGCGATGGTGATGGTGGCAACCGGACCGGCCACCGACATATCGATGTGCAGTTTGTCGGCAAACAACGTGGGGAGCCAGTTCTTTACTGCCCAGCCCGGCAGACTTGGTGCCGTGAAGTACATTAATATGATCCAGAACGATATATTGGTGAGCAAAAGGCCCAGCACTTTCACTATCGGTATTTTTGACTTCGTTTGTTCATATCCGGTACTATTGGTTTCGGGTCGTTTTTCTCTGAGGAAAAACATCAGCACCACAGCGTAGCCTATACCGAGGATACCGAAAGTCTGGAAGGCCAGTTTCCAGGAAAAGGAAGCGGCCAGTGTTGCGCCGAATCCGCCGAGCGCCTGTCCTATATAGAGTCCTGTCATATGGATACCTATGGCCAGTGAGCGGGTTTTGGCGCTGTGGTAATCGGCTATCAGGGCCAGGGCTGCAGGAATATACAGGGCTTCACTAAATCCCATCAGCGCGCGCAGCGCATATAACTGTTCGAACGATTGGGCGTTTCCCATCAACAAAGTAACCAGGCTCCATACAAACAAGCTGGAAACGATCAGCCACTTGCGGTTGACCCGATCGGCGATGATACCCGCTGCCGGACTTATAAAACCGTATATCCACAGGAATACTGCCATGAGCCGACCGAAATTTACGGCTGACTGTAGTTCTTCGATATCCATTTGCATTGACGGGCGCATGGTAGAGAGCATCTGGCGGTCCAGATAATTGAGCAGCGCTACCACCCAAAGCAGGGCTACCACCACCCAGGGATACTTTTTACTGTTGAACATGGTAATTAACGGTTAGGTGTAGTGATTGTACCAGAGATAATATCGGGTGTTCGTATGCCTGGCCGTATCTCCCCGCTGATGATAAATATATGATCATCATTCCTCAGGGCCGTAGTGGTTACCGGTACGGTAAACGGAATATTACCTGTGTTGTTCCATTCGGAGAGCTGGGGTGTATAACAAAGTACCGAGGTGCTGAACCCGGCATGTTGGTTCTGCAACTGATTTTTTCTGTTTATGAGCGAGTCTCTGCCGGCACCACTTTGCTGCGCGGCTTCGGCTAAGAGGGTTTCCACTTGTGTAAAAATGGTTCCTTTATCTCCTCCGAAGAGATAAGCTTTGTTGTGGAGGGTGATGCCGGTACCTGCTGCCAGCGCGTAGGGTAGAGAAGGGCGCGATATCCACCGTTCATCTGTAAGATCAAAGGCATGTACGGTTGTATGCAGTGTGCTGATGCCGTTGGGGTTTTTAGCCCTTCCGCCGATAAGGTATAGCATACCTTTTTCATTTTCATGCAGCAGTAATTGTACGCCGTGTGATACGGGGTGGGGGAGAGAGGGCAGCGGCTGCCAGCCGATACTTGTGTCTAGCAGTGAAAGCTTCCATGCTTTTCCGGATGTTTCCAAATGCGTTTCTCCCCCGGTAAAGTATAAATAGTTGCGATAGAAGTTCATGGTAGCATTGGTAATGGCAACGGGTAAGTCGGGAAGTCTTTTGGTAACCAGCTTACCGTTGTTAACCTGCAAGTGGTACACATTGGCTACAGGTCCGTTTGCGTTTTCACCGCCGGCATACACGATGCCTTCCGGCGTTTGTGCACAGGCAGCATAAGCTACGGTGTCGGGTAATTGACAGTCTTCTTCCAGAAGTATAAGCTTGCCACTATTGATGCTGAACAGGTATGCCGTATGATGATACACTTTTTTGCCGCCTTCCCAGGGCAACGCTTCTGGAAAGTTGGCGCCACCTCCTACAATCAGGAGCCCGTTACTAATACCGGTTACCGGCCCTGCCACCCCGTTGGGGTCGGGCAGGGAAGTGGCGATTTGCCATTCAATATGGGAGGCGGGGCGCTTTTCTATACACGAGGTGATACTTATCATGAGTAGTACAATGAGGAAAGTGTGCTGTTTTTTCATGTGCAGCTACTTAAGCAGGTAATTGCCAATGTTAAGGGCGTTAACTTCCGACCTGAATTTTTCGAAAGATTCCGCCGTCATGTTTTTTACCGGCAGCCGGAAATGACCGCAATCCAGTCCTGCCAGTTTCATATAGGCTTTGCCGGTAGCGATACCTCCGTATTTTCCCAGCAGTTGTATAATGTTTACGGAAAGTTCCTGGAGTGCCGCGGCTTCTTCCAGTTTTCCAGTATGGAACGCGTTCATCAATGCGTGGTACATGGCGGGTACGTAGTTGTAGGTGCTGCCTACGGCACCCCGGGTTCCCAGCGCCAGCGCAGATAACATGTTTTCATCTCTTCCCCAGAGCATATCGTATTTTCCACTCTGATAGCGCAGACACAACAGAAAGTCCATAAAGTCTTCGTGTGTGTACTTAATCCCTGCAAAATTAGGTATGTGTCCGTCGGCTTCCCGCAATAGATCGTACATGGGGATGTTTACGCCTGTCAGTGCCGGTATATGATAGTAATAAAACGGCATATCGGGAACGGCGGCTGCCACCTCAGCACAACAGGCCGCGAGCATGCTGACATTGGACGGTTTAAAGTAGCCGGGCGCGGTAAATGACACAGCATCCAGCCCGGCTTTTTGGGCATGTAGTGCCAATTCCCTGCAATCAGCAAGACAGGTACCGCCCAGCAGTACCATCACGGTAAAATTTGCATCATCGACAGTGCATGCGCCCCATACATCGGTAATGGCTTTCTTCTCCGAAAGGGTAAGCGATACGCCTTCTCCGGTGGAGCCACAGATGAAAGCGCCTGCTACTCCATTTTGCTTTAGCCGCTGGTAGTATTGAGGGATAACGGAAAGCGCTATACTGCCGTCGGCGTTCATAGGCGTAAAGGGGGCAGCAACAAGACCTGTTATTTTTTTAACGTTCATATAATAGTATTCTTTTTCTTTTCATTTGTCAGAGTATCTTTTCTGATGTATATACCCTATGCACTACGGTTTGGCGGTAAAATATCCGGGGGTTTGATTAATGAGCGGGTCGTTGGTCCAGATAGCAGGTTCAACGGGCCACAGCAGCATGTGCGACTGGGTGGCTTTATCGAGTACGCCATAGGGGTGATCTGTGGAAATAAAAGCGAGCGGTTCATTTCCCCATTTCATGCGCCGGATATCGTACCATCGTTTTCCTTCAAAAACAAATTCTTTGCTTCTTTCTTCAAATATGGCCTGTTCATTTTCATCCTGTGTTCCGTTGGTAAAAGGAGCAGGGTCGGCACCTGCATATGCCCGATTTCTCACAGGTTGTATATAATCTGTGGGGTCGCCGCCTTCGGCATTTTCAATTTCCGCCAGCATTAGCAACCTGTCTGCTTCTCTGTACACAGGCCAGTCGGCGCTGAAATACCGCCGGTCGGCATTGATGGTACCGAGAAATTTTACAAGGGCGGTATTCTTCATGGTAACGGTATAGGGTACTGTAGTGGTATTCACTTTATAGTAGTCGTAAAAGGTAGCCTCTCTCCGGGTATCGGACAGATCGTATGACTCAAAAAGTTCAAATTTATAACGGTAGCGCTGTATAATCTGCTGGTTGCTGTTGGCAATCAGGAGCGGATCTGTCAAAAAGTTTCCTACACCTGCACTGGCAAGCGAATCTTTGTAGTGCTGTCCATCGAAATTAAATACGGAATAGGTAAAGGTGCCGAGGTTTTGCATTTCAGACTCGCCCACCTGGTTATGAATGGCAAAAATAATCTCGCTGTTTTGTTTGTTATCGTAGCTGAAGATATCCGAAAAATCAGCAAGGAGGGAACTGCCGGAAATGCTGTTCAATGCATTTTTGGCTTCTGCCAGGTCGGTTGCTTGATTGTACACCTTTGCGGTCCAAAGGTAGATTTCACCCTTCAGCATTCTGGCTGCATTGGGGTTCCACTGTTTTTTGTCGACACCTGTGCTATTTCCAAAATATTCAAGTGAATGGTTGATGTCTGCTTTCACCTGTGCTATTACATCTTCTTCGGAAGACCTGGCTTTTCTCAGGGCTGCCGGATCGGTGTTGTCAAGTACCTCCGGTTCTGTCCATATCGGTACACCTCCATAGGTACGAAGCAGATGGAAGTAGTAATAGGCTCTCATGGCATAGGCCTGCCCGAGCAGGTAGTTCTTTTTTTCGTCGGCGATGTAGGTGGAGGGGGCTACATTTTTGAGAAACAGGTTGATTTGCATAATGGGTTCGTAAAATCCGGCCCAGTTGCTCACGCCCGATGAATTTTCCTCTATTCTTTGCTCAATGATCGGGAGTTCGTTCAGCGATGCATTCAATGCAATTTCGTTGCTGAAAGCGCCGCCTCTCATTTCGCCCAGTCTGAAAAACATAAAGTAGTTGCTGCGAAACCGCCCATGGAGCCCTATCATGAAGTTTTCGGCATGGGTTTCGTTTTGCCAGAAATTGCCGTCGGCAAAATAGTCCTCCGGACTAAGTTGGAGGGTCTTTTTACAGGAGATAGCTCCGGCGAGTATAACCAGTGCCAGTAACAGTATGTATCTGGATTGTATCATTTGATTATTACTTTAGGAAATTTAGAAAGAAAAGTTTGCACCAAAAATCAATGAGGTGGGTATGGTATAGGCGCTGTTTTGATTGCCGCTGCGTTCGGGCAGCGACACCATCTCGTTTGAGATATACCCCAGGTTCTGACCCGTTACCATCAGCCGCACGCCTTTTATTCCCGCTTTTTTCAACAGGGCCGCGGGTAGCTGGTAACTCAGCGTTACCTCCCTGAATGCCAGATAGGAAGAGTTCACCCAAAACATATTACTGGGACGGTCGAAGTTTTTGGTATTTAACTGATCGCCCCAGGTGTACCGTGGGTATTTAGCATCAGGGTTCTCAGGTGTCCAGGTGTCTCTAACCCGGGTGGTGGCATTGAATTCGCCCTGGAAACTTCCCAGCGACCACATTTGCATGAAATCTTGCTGTATGTGTCCGGCGGCAAAATCTACGCGTGCAAACAGCGACAGTCCTTTCCAACTAATGGTGGTATTGAAACCGCCGGTCCAACGGGGTACAACTCTTCCCAGTGATACCCGGTCGCGGTAATCGAGTGTGTCGTTTCCGTCTATATCTTTCCACATCATATCTCCCAGGCGGGTGGCAATAGTATTGGTGAGTCCCATATCATCGATCAGTTGCTGGCTCGCTACCCGTTGCCCGGCTGCCGAGCCGTACTGTACTTCACCTGCGGCAATATCCAGCAGGTTGTAATTCGCCAGGTCGTGTTCATTGCGGATGATACCTTCACTTACATATCCGAATATTTCGCCGTATTCCTGTCCCTCCTGAAGCCCTCCTACCCAGATTACATTACCCGATGCCGGATCGTAGATCTGCATGCCGCCCTGCCGGTTATTTTCGTTGCCGTTATAGGGTAGTTTAAGGATTTTATTTTTATTCCATGCCGTGTTCGCCCCAACGAACCAGGAGAAATCTTTATTTTTTATTACCTGATAGGAAAGTTCCAGTTCTACTCCCATATTGCGCATACTGCCGTTGTTGGTGCGTACCTGGCTGGTACCGGATGAGTTGGGTAATACCACATAAGCGAGCTTGTCGGTAGTGGTTCGATTGTATACTGACATGGAAGCATTGAGCCGGTTGAAGATGCCGATATCAAGTGCCCCTTCTATAGTATTCGATTTTTCCCAGCGAAGTCCGGGATTGGCCAAACTTGTAAGCAGGAAACCGATAGCTCCGTTATACGCTGTTTGGGAACCATAGGCTCCCTGGAGCTCATATAATCCGATAGCATTGCTGGTGCCAATGCCGATATTTCCGTTAAGCCCCCAGCTAGCCCGAAGCTTCAAAAATGATAACCAGCCTCCTGCGTCCGACAAAAAGTTTTCCCTGTGCATCATCCATCCCACAGATGCGCCAGGAAAATTGCCGTATTGGTTGTTGCCGATCAGGCGGCTGTATCCGTCTCTTCTGAGCGTAAAAGTGGCCAGGTATTTTCCGTCGTAGTCATAATTGATCCGGCCGAAACCCGACAGAATGCGTTCCTCGTTGTGAAACGATCTGGCGGTTCGGGTTTGTATGTCTGCATTGTTGGTAGTTAACGACAGGTCCTGGAAGTCATCTGTAGGTGCCAAACTGCCGCCTGCCGAAAATCCCCGGCCTTTTGCATTGAAATATTCAAATCCCGCCATGGCAGCCAGGTTGTGTTTGTCGGAGAAACTACTGGTGTAGTTAATAACAGCGTTATAGGTTTGCCTTACCATACGGTCGAAACCATTACTCGTGGCGCGGGTTCTGTTCCAGCCTGTATTGGGGTTGTTTCGGTTCATCACTCCAGTTCTGAAATCTCGGTTGAAGCTTTCGGAAAGCCCTTCTTCGTACATCAGGATGCCGGTGGTACGTATATACAGGTCTTTGCTCAATTGAAGCGTAAAGGCCTGGTTGAGTGTAAATTTGTCGTTCTGATTGAAGCGTTTGAATTTATCGATGTTCACAGCAGGGTTTCCGTCACTGGCGTCGCGTCCTAGCAATAGTTTACCGTGGGCATTGGTGCCACGCATGGTGGGCGGAGCAGACAGCATTCTTCCCCAATAATTGTTTTCTCCGTTTTGCAGAGATTGGTCCCGCCAGTTGGATTTTGAAAACTGCAATCCCGATTCTGTTTTCAACCAGTCGTTTATTTTATAATCAGCATTGAGCGACAGATTGAGCCGCCTGTAGAATGTAGCAAGCGACAGGCCGTCTTCATTGTACAATCCAATATTGGCGTAATATTTTCCCCGGTCGTTCCCGCCGCTCATACCGATGTTATAGTCTTGCAATAATGCTTTCCTGTGCAGGGCATAGTCGCCGTAGTTAAAATCTTTGTAAAGCAATTCGGCATAATCGCCGTTGGGGTAATAGTGTCCTGAGGCGTTGGTGGGAACGGGATCCATCATGGTTTTCCAGCCGGGTTGACTCAGCAGTTCGCGGTTGGTGTCGTCGAGCCGCATGGTGCTCCATACTGCCCGCGAATCGTAGTTGCCATCCAGTATATTTCCATCTGCATCTTTGTAAAGATTGCCGGTATTGCGTGGACCTACTGCCGCCAATGCAGCAGGAGTGGAGGTGCCATTTAGTATGGCTTGTACCACGGCGCGTCGCTGCCAGTGGATGTATTCGCCACCATCCAGGTATTCGTAAGGAATATTGAGGAAGTTGAAACCGGTTCGCGCTTTCACATCTATGGAAGCGCTGCCGGCTTTTCCTTTTTTGGAGGTGATCAGGATCACACCATTGCTGGCGCGGGCGCCATAGATGGCGGTTGCAGAAGCATCTTTCAATACTTCCATGCTTTCGATTTCTTCTGGGTTGATGTCAGCCAGTGAGTTCCTGATTTGTCCGTCCATTAAAATCAAAGGGCTTCCCGAACCATCGAAGTTGGTGCCGCCCCGCAGGACGATGTCTGGCATAGCACCGGGCCTTCCGGAAGGAGCCGATACCCGCAATCCGGGAATGGTACCCGCCAAGGCCTGGGCGGGGCTCGATCGAACACCCGATTCCAAAACCCTGCTGTCGAGCTTGGAGATAGAAGAGGTTACTTTAGATCGTTTAAGGGTGCCGTAGCCAACAACTACTACTTCCTCCAGTTTATCGTCGGCAGCCTGTAGTATGATGGTGTAGTGAGTGTCGTCGCCCACGGTCATTTCTTCTGTAGTAAAGCCGACAGAAGAAATGACGAGTATATCACCGTGGCTGGCGGCGATTCGGAAATTTCCGTTGTTATCCGAAAATGCACCGCCTGCCTTTCCTTTCAGGGTAATACTCACTCCTTCCAAAGCGGTTCCGTCTAATGTGGTAACTGTTCCGGAAATGGCGGAGGTTTGCGCTTGTCCGTGCAACGCAAGCAATAGTAAAAAGAAGCCTATACCACTTCTTATTAATAAATCCCTCATGCAGTTTTTTTTAGTATTATAGTTATTATGTATGACATAATAAAAGTAACGATTTTTTAATACAGTCGTTGATTTTTTTGATATTTTTTTCGGAAAACAATCCGGAAAAGGAATCTGACTGTGGGTTATCGTGCCCGTTCTGTGATAGGGCATTGTGGGATTAACGGATAGCGGTACGCACCACTTTCCCGTTGACGACGGTTGCCTGTAATGCAAGCGTATCTGCTTGCAACAGGTTGAAATCCGCTGCATATCCGGATTCTATACGTCCGTATCTATGATTTTCCTGCAAAACTTTCGCCGGTATTTCTGTTGCCATTTCTATAACATCCGGGAGACCAATGCCGCCTTGTAAAATGGCCACCCGTACGGCATCGTGCATGGTGATATTGGAGCCGGCCAGGGCTCCCTCTTTGTTATAATACACCCCTTTTCGGTGAAGAAAAGCAATACCGTCCATTTGCAGGTCTTCTTCTCCGATAAAAGTGGCGTCCGATACGAGGAACAACTTTCCTTTTTTAAGGCGATGCGCTATTCGGAGCGCGGTCATACTGCAATGATAACCATCTGCAATAATGCTTGCGTATACATCTGCATCCAGCGTTGCGCCAGTGAGCCCGGCTTCTTTGCCGGTAAAAGGCGACATAGCGTTGTACAGGTGCGTAATGCATTGTATGCCTGCATCGAAATAGGGACGCACGGCATCGTCGGTGATAGCCGTGTGCCCTGCCGAAACCATTATGCCGGCCTCGTGCAGCATGGCTACCTGCTTCAGCGTACAACATTCCGGTGCAACGGTGATTTTTTTTACTATACCTGCTCCGTTTCGAATGATGGCGGCGAGTTCCCGGTTGTCTGGCAAGCGAATGTGTTTGGGGTTGTGTGCTCCTTTTCTTTCATAACTGATAAAAGGTCCTTCTATATGTAGGCCGGCTATTCCGGTATTACCTGCCTGCATATAGGTTTTTACCACTTCTATGGCTTGTTGGATGTTTCGGGCCGACGTAGTGACGATGGTTGGCAGCATCCGGGTGGTACCCTTCATCAGGTGATCGTTATACATTTGGTGCAGCGTATCCACCGAAATATCGTGTGTGAGGAATACAGAACTGCCGCCATTGACCTGAAGGTCTATAAAGCCTGGTACCACCAGCAGTCCTTTCGCATCCAGTAGGCGGGCGTCGCCACTCGTTGGTTGGACATTGTCAAATACATCTGTGATAAGGCCATTTCGGGTTACGATGGTTACACCGTTCCGGTACACACCGCCGTCAATGATCTGTGCGTTAATAATAGTAAGGTTCATCTTCTGTTGTTTAATAGTACGCCGGGATATCGCCCGCATACGTACAGGAAGGCAATGATCAATTTACAAATGAATGTAAGTATTATGTATGACATAAAGATATTTTTTTAAGATTCTCCAAACAATTCTAATATTGCGATTGTTACTAATAATATGTGAATACAATGCAACAGAAGAAAACTGCTATCAGCCCGTTGAAGAAAATAGAAAAACACTCGCTCCCCGAACTGATTGAGAAAAACCTGCTGGAATATTTTGTAGAAAACCGCCTCACTGCCGGCGATCCCATACCCAAGGAAACCGATCTGGCTAAAACACTCAACGTTAGCCGAACCGCCATACGGGAGGCGCTGGTTCGGTTGAAGATGACAGGTATGATCATATCCAAAAAGAAGCAGGGAATGGTACTCGCCAGTCCTGATCTGCTGGCGTTGTTTGAGAAATCTTCTAACCCGAGAATATTGGCCAACGATACTTTGAAAGATCTTTTCGAATTACGACTGGTGCTGGAAGTGGGCATGGCCGATCTTGTGTACGAACGGAAAAAGCCGGAACATATTAAGGAACTGAAAGAAATCGTCAGAAAACAAAAGACGACTTCGGATGCCGCCACTTTTAATATTGATGATGAAGTTAAATTTCATGGCAAGTTATACGAAATAGCCGACAACAAAACGCTGGACCGTTTCCAGCACCTGCTCCTCCCTTTGTTTCAATACGTACATGAAAGCGGCATTCTGCAGAAGAAGATAAGAAGCCGGCAATACATATCGCATAAAGGACTCGTGGACATATTGGAAAAAGGAACCGCAGAAGAGTTCAGAAACGCTATGCGTAAACACCTGGATAACCATTTTTGCCGGATCCGGACGTCCTGACAAAATACCTGCAAAATAAATGATGCCAAAACACATAATTCGATATTTGTTTTGTATTTTTATGTCAGACATAATACAATAAACGAACCATGCGTATGAACAAGTTGTTTTCGGGCTTCGCCCTGCTGATGTGCCTGCTCTCGGCCGACAGCTATGCCCAAAGGAATACGGTAACTGCAGTAGCAGAGAATGCTTTCTTGCCTGTAGTACCCGGCAGAACCGATAATCCGGTGTTACAAATAAAATTAACCGTCCGCGAAACGACCCGCCTGAAAGAATTGCACCTCAAGCTGGGGGGTACGGTACTCCCCTCTGCCATTCAGCAGGTGAATATATATGCCACCGGCGTGCGTGAATCGTTTACAAGAGACAGCAGTTTGTTTGCCGTTGTGCCGGAACCTAAGCCATTCTTAAAAGTAAAGGGATCGCTGGAATTGCAAAAAGGTGACCATTATATATGGGTGGCCCTGGTAGTGAAACCGGGTGTTTCCCTAAATGAGAGGATCAGCGTAGTATGCAAAAGTGTTGCCCTTTCATCTGGAAGGGTACAGCCTGTGATAGTAAACAGTACAGACAGCAGAATGGGTCTGGCGTTGCGCTCGCGCGGACAAGACGGCGTACATACATACCGGATTCCCGGACTGGCTACTACCGGCAACGGTACACTTATCGGGGTATACGATGTCAGGTACAACAATTCGCAGGACCTGCAGGAAGATATCAATGTAGGACTAAACAGGAGTACCGATGGAGGCCAAACCTGGGAACCGATGAAAATAATCATGGACATGAATACCTGGGGTGGGTTGCCCAGGAACCAGAATGGAATAGGCGACCCCTGCATATTGGTGGATAATCGATCCAATACCATATGGGTAGCCGGCTTGTGGGCGCACGGGCATCCGAAAGAGCGTACATGGAATGCTTCACAGCCTGGCATGCTTCCGGCTGAAACAGGGCAGGTGATGCTGGTGAAGAGTACCGACGATGGTATCACCTGGTCTGAACCCGTCAATATTACCGCACAGGTGAAGCAACCAGACTGGCGCCTGTTTTTACAGGGACCCGGCAAAGGCATCACCATGAAAGACGGCACACTGGTATTTCCAGCCCAGTTTAAAGATAGTGAAAACGTGCCCTATTCTACTATTATGTACAGCAGGGATGGTGGCAACACCTGGAAAACCGGTACCGGCGCCCGGTCGCATACCACTGAGGCACAGGTGATAGAACTCTCAGACGGTTCGCTGATGCTGAACATGCGCGACGACAGGGGCCGTGATGGGAAGAGTGGCAGCCGTGCAGTGTCTGTTACCAAAGACCTGGGTGTTACCTGGCAGGAACATCCAACCAGCCGCAGGGCGCTGATAGAACCGGTTTGCATGGCCAGTCTCGACCGTTTTGATTTCAGGCGCAAAGATGGGTCTTTGTTGCCGCTGGTGATTTTTTCGAACCCGGCCTCTGTTACGACCCGCAATAACATAACCCTCCGGATCAGTAAAGACGAGGGAATGACCTGGCCGGCCGAATACGATGTACTCCTGGATAAGGGAACGGCAGCAGGCTATACCTGTCTCACTCAGATCGATGACCATACGGTGGGTATCCTGTACGAGAGCAGCAAGGCCCATTTATTGTTTCAGACCATCGATCTGCGCCAAGTATTGGGAGAAGAATAGTTCGAACGGGTGTAGTAATTGGATCCGGAATGGAATGTGTATCGTCTGTTTGAGGTGACCACCCTGGTACACAGGATTTAGGATACTCCATCGTATCTTTAACCATCTAACTCAAACCGGTACCGTTTGACGAATACATTTGTAACCAACCAATTTTCATCCAACCACGTAGCGATAGGGGGAGCTACCTATCTTTTTTTTAGTGGAACCGCTTACCTGGGACTTAATCACCATGAGGGATTTTGCCGGCATATCATTGAAGGAATGTCAAGATACGGCGCCAGTTACGGAAGTTCGAGAAATACCAATCTCCAGTTGAGTGTGTACCGGGAGGCAGAAGAAGCGCTGGCAGTGTTTGCAGGGGCGCCTTCCGCTATCACCGTTTCTTCCGGGTTTACTGCCGGACAATTGGTGGTTAATACCTTCCGCAACACACATCATTTTTTTGTGGCACCTGATGCGCATCCCGCTGTGTGCCCCGGTTCCGGCGAAGTATATACCTATACAGTCAGCGAATGGACGAATACGATAGCCGACCAGGTGAATGCCAGTGGTTATCGCGATGTGGCGATTGTGTGCAATGCTATAGACCCACTGTTTTGCAGCGCCCCCGGGTTCGGATGGGTGAACGATCTTTCTGCCTGTAAGCAGGTGTTGCTGGTGGTAGACGATTCGCACGGGCTGGGTGTAACAGGCGAAAACGGAAACGGTATTTACAACAGTATACCCCGTGTAGATAACGTTCGGCTGCTGGTGGTAGCTTCGCTAAACAAAGCCATGGGCCTGCCGGGTGGCGTAGTGTTCGGCGATAGTGCAACCACAGCCTTGCTGCAAACCACGGCTGCTTTCCGAACAGCTTCTCCTATAGCGCCGGCATTTCTCTATGCATTTACCCGCGCGGCCGATATATACAGGGATGCATTGAAAAAACTCCGGCAAAATATCAAACTGTTTCTTAGTCAATACGACGCAAAACCTGTTTTCCGGCATTTAGCGGATTATCCGGTTTTTTATACTCCCGAAGAAGCGCTTGCCGGTTACCTGAACCAACATAAAATCATCCTCTCCAGCTTTCGCTACCCCCGTGCAGACAGCAATATTCTCAACAGGATTGTGATCAATGCCCATCATGAAGCATCTGATATCAACAGGTTGGCTGCTGTGCTGAAGGCCTATGCCGGGAGCAGCCGGTAAATCCATTACAGTCAGAGGTACAGCAGCAGAGAAAGCTTATTTTCTTAACATGGGAAACAGTTTTTGCAGTATTGCCTCGTTGGCCTGCGCACCGTACTCGCAAAGCTCAAATGCCTCGGCATGCGTGGCGGCAGCCGCTTTTTTGCCGTACCATTTTTCCAATCCGAATCGGATGTTGGCATCCATCTGTGTGGTAAATCGGGCAGCCAGCCATTGTTTACGTGCCCCGGCTTCCGCGGGTACTTCTCCTGCATAGCCACCTATCCAGGGCAGCCATTCATAAAACTGCGACTGGTGAGCGTCGAGCGCATGTATTTTTTGTTGAAATACCGGGCTGATATCTACCACAACATCGGCGCGGAAGGGGTTGGGGCGTTGAAACCGGTCTTGAAAATAGAGAAAAACCGGATTCTTATCCAGGGGCGGCGTGTCGGGGGCTATATTGGGTACCCCCACCATATAAGCAGCATCCTGTACCAATACACCGGTATAGCGGTGATCGGGATGATAATCGTTGGGGCGGGGAGCGATGACCACATCGGCATTCCATTCCCGTATTTTTCGGATGATCTGCAGCCGCACCTGAAGGGTAGGTTCCAGTTCGCCGTCGTGGTTGTCCAGCACATCGTACGCTACTCCAAAGCGGCTGCCGGCCTCTTTCGCTTCCTGCAGTCTTCTTTTGGCCAACATGCCGCCGCCTTGCGACTGATGACCGGCATCTCCGTTTGTCACCGAGAGGAATTTTACGGCATGTCCCATTTTTGAGAAAAGAATGGCCGTACCGCCTCCCTTGATATCGCAATCGTCTGGGTGAGCGCCTATCATAATGATGCGCAACGATTTATTCGTTTGCGCCGGAAGGCTGAAGCTGATAAAACAGACCAGCCCTGTTATAAAGAACCGTAAAATGGCAGTATACATACATGTACAGTTTGCAGTGGTGAATGATGAGTAATATACGCAGAATTCAGTAAGCAGCGTCAGGGAGGTAAACCGGACGGGACGGTGCATTGCCCGTATCGCTAACAATCACCAGGCTTTTCCTGAAAACCGCTGTACATTCTTATTGCTTACCGAGTATTACTTCTGCAAAAAACCCTCCTGTATATAACAATATATGAAAGGCGCTGCTGTTTCTTTAATTTTACTTACGATGACGTTTACAGAATCCTGTGCTTCCCGCGAAAAACGGCCGGTTGACATACAATTGACAGATGGAACCTATGGCCATTTCCTGAATTCCACACAGGTTTTTTCACCAGATGACCAGTGGATTGTGTACGATACCCGTAACGATGATGGCGCCATAGGAAAAACCAGTTCCATCGAAATGGTGCATGTGCATACAAAGGAAATCCGGGTGCTGTACACTACCCAACACCAAACAGATTTTGGACCCGGGGTAGGCGCTGCAACATATTCGCCGGTAGCACCGCGGGTGCTGTTCATCCATGGCATCCGCAACGCCAGCGAGAGTAAACCGTATGGTATGACCCGCCGCACAGGGGTGGCAGTTGATACCGACAATCCGGGGATACCCGTTTTTATGGATGCCCGCGACATTCGCCCGCCTTATACCCCAGGGGCGCTGCGCGGTGGCACCCACGCCTATTCCTGGAGCGCGGATGGTGAATGGATTTGCTTCACGTACAATGATGATGTCATAGCGCAACGGGCCGGTACCGATCCGGATGTGAAAGATTTGCGGACCATTGCAGTGATGGCTCCCGGCAGGGTAACCGTTGCAGAAGATACCAGCCTGGAAAACAACAGCGGCGAAAAGTTTTCGGTGGTGGTGGCTGCAGTAACCGAAAACCCCGTGCCCGGTTCTGATGAAATAGACAAAGCCTTTGATGAGGGATGGGTAGGTAAAAACGGATACCAGGCTTCCAACGGACAGCGCCAATCCAGGGCCGTTGCCTTTCAGGGCAATGTGCGCAACGGGCACAATGCCACTGAAACGCAGATTTTTATTGCCGATATTCCGGACAACGTGACCATCGCCGTGCCGGGAAAACCTTTAGAGGGAACGGAAACCACACGTCCGAATGTGCCCGAAGGGTGCAGGCAACGACGGCTCACTTTTATTGAAGGGGGTATATCAGGGCCCCGGCATTGGTTGAAATCCCTTGCCGACGGCAGCCTCATACTGTTTCTACATAAAGACGAAAAAGGTATCACGCAGGTATACGGGGTATCGCCGCTGGGCGGCAACATAAGACAAGTGACGTTTAATGATTTCTCCGTACAGGGAACCATTAATATCAGTCCTGATGACCAATTCGTATCTTATGTGGCAGATGAAAGTGTGTTCATTACGGATATCGCAGAGGGAATATCCCGGCGGCTCACGGTACGCAATGAAATGGAACGACCGGAAGGAGCGGTGGTTTGGTCAAATAACGGTAAAATGCTGGCCTACAACCGGCGGGTAAACGGGTATTACCAGCTATTTCTGCTGCATATGTAAACGAAAAAAACGAAAGCCATGGCATAATGCCGCCATAGCTTGCGTTTAATGTCAATCCGTCCGGTTAAAAAGTTGAGTATCAAAGACTTTAGCCATTGTAAGCGTGTAATTCATAGGTTTTTTCATGCAACGGCTATACTCTTCCTGTGTCGATGCGGTAAAAGTAAACCAGTAGCCTATATCAAACAATACTACAAACCGGTATGTTTTGTTGTTGAAACTTCGATGTTATTCAAATTATTTTTTATAAATATTTTTTTAAAATTGAAAATTATTGCATTATAATAATCGAATCGTTTTTACTGCGATATGTTAAAGCGAAGCATAAAATAATTTCCAACGTATTGTTTTAGGAAAGAGAGAACGAGAAAAAATATAGTCGAAAGGCTTCCCGGAAACCACCCTTTTTCCATCTCATCGGGTAAGATACTGATGGTGCAGCTCGAAAATCGCCGTACATTAGCCCATCATTATGCGGAAACAGCAGGAAAAACTACAAAACAAATTTCAAGAGGAATATAACAAGTTAAATGCCCAGCAAAAACGGGCGGTGGATACCATTGAGGGACCCGTAATGGTGAATGCTGGTCCCGGTACGGGTAAAACGCAAATACTGTCGTTGCGGATTGGCAATATACTTCAACAAACGGATACCCGCCCGGGCAATATCCTTTGTCTTACCTATACCGATAACGGTGCGGTGGAAATGCGGAACCGGTTGCTGCGCATCATCGGCAGCGCTGCCTATGGCGTACGCATCCATACTTTTCATTCGTTTTGTAATGAAGTTATACAGGACAACCTCACCTATTTTGGCAAACTCAATTTATCGCCCATTGGTGAGCTGGAAGAAATAGATCTTTTCTACCGCCTCATCGATACCATTCCGGCCGATCATAAACTGAAGCGTTTCAGGGGGGATATTTATTATGAAAAAGACAGACTGAAATCGCTGTTCAGCCTAATGAAAAAAGAAGCATGGACGCCGGCCTATCTGAATGAACGAATAGATGCGTACTCGGCCGACCTGGAAAACAGGGAGGAATTCAGGTACAAAAGAAAATACAAAAACTTTGAAGCAGGGGCGCTGAAAGAAGCAGCGATTGCCAACGAGAGAGAGAAGATGGAAACGCTGCGTGCTGCTGTAAACCTTTTTCCGCAATACAACGAAATGATGGCGGAAGCCGGACGCTACGATTTTGATGATATGATTCTGTGGGTGCTGCATGCGTTTGAACACAATACAAACATCTTGCTCGACTACCAGGAGCGTTTTTTGTATTTGCTCGTAGACGAGTTTCAGGACACCAGCCGTTCGCAAAACTTGTTGCTGCAATACCTTACCAGTTACTGGGAATCGCCCAACCTGTTTGTGGTAGGCGATGCCGATCAGAGTATATTTTCGTTTCAGGATGCCAACGTAGAAAATATCCGTGCATTTCAGAAAAAATATGAAGGCAATATTACGGTCATAGACCTGGTACATAATTATCGTTCTGCGCCTGCTATATTAAACGCGGCTTATAGCCTGATAGCACACAATACCGGCCGCGTGGTGAACCCGGAAAACAACCAGCCGCTGGTGGCTTCTCACCCGGAGATCGGTGCTTTTGTGAATACACCCCTGGTGGTGGAGTACGCCAATACCGGACAGGAAGCTATCGATGTTACGATGTCTATTGAAAAGTTGTTGCAGCAGGGCGTTGGCGGTAATGAAATCGCCGTCATTTATCGGAATCATGCGCAGGCGGCTGCTATCAGCAGTATGCTGGAAGGCAAACAAATACCCCTTAATACCAGAAAAAAAGTCAATATACTGGAACTGCCCTTTGTGCAGAATATATTGCTGATACTGCAATGGATACAAAGAGAGCGGTATATTCCTTACAGCGCTGATGATATATTGTTTCGGCTGTTGCACTGCGATTTTTTTACGCTCAATCCCCTGGAAATCGCCAGACTGACCATGGCGGTGAACGCAAAAAACAAAGCGGGCAGAGACGATGTGTACTCCCTGCGTCGTATGATGGCTGAAACACCGGAACCCGCCGCCGACCTCTTCCATCAGCCCAACGGACAATCCGTAAAGGAAATCAGTAATGTGCTGGAAGCGCTGTTGAAAGCTGCGCAAAACACCACGGTGCAGCAGTTGCTGGAGCAAACCATTCAGAAAGCAGGCGTGCTTTCTTATGTGATGCAGGATGCGGAGAAGCCCTGGTGGATGCAGGTGCTGAACGCTTTGTTTGATCACCTGAAGGAAGAGTGCAGGCGTCATCCGGATATGCAATTGGAGGAATGGCTGCATAATATAGAACGGATGAATCACAACAGGCTCCCCATACCCCTGTACAAAATCACAGCCAGCGATGAGGGCATTAATTTGGTCACGGCACATGGCGCGAAAGGGTCCGAATATGCCCATGTATTCCTGATAGGCTGTACGCAAAAAATATGGGACGATGGTACGCAGGCAGGTAGCCGTTCGTACAAACTGCCAGACAATCTGGTGAGCAATAATACAACCCCGCCCGGAGAAGAGGAAAGCAGGCGCCTGTTTTATGTAGCCCTTACTCGCGCCAAAACGCATTTGTATATCTCCTATGCGCTGAAGGATGAAAAAGAAAAGGAACAGACACCCAGTACCTTTATTACGGAATTGCTGGAGGGCGGATCGGTGCAGCCTGTTAAAAAAACGGTATCGGGAGACCTGATGGCAGACTACCTGGAAGAGCGCTTCCGGGAAAAGGCCAGGCCCGAAATTGAACTGGTGGAAGCGGCTTACATAGACGATATCCTGAAACGGTACAGCATGAGCGTTACCCACCTCAATAATTACCTCAGTTGCCCGTTGAAGTTTTACTATCAGAATCTGATTCGCGTACCTGCTGCTAAAAACGAAAGCATGGCCTTCGGGAGCGCTATCCATTGGTCTATAGAAAGGCTATTCGTAAAAATGAAGGAAAATGGTAACGTGTTTCCGCGGAAAGAAGAGTTGCTGGCAGACTTCTACTGGTATATGAAGAATAACCGCGAGGCGTTTACGCCCGAAGCGTTTAAATTGAAAACAGCCTACGGAGAAAAGATACTGCCGGCGTACTACGACTACTATATTGATAAGTGGAATAAGATCATCGTGGTTGAAAAGCCGGTTCGGAATGTAACTGTGCAGGAGGTGCCCATTAATGGCAAACTCGATAAGCTCGAATTCAACGGGAAGCTGGTGAATGTGGTGGATTATAAAACCGGGAAATACGAAAACGCTAAGAAAAAGCTATTGCCGCCAAACGATAAAGATCCCAATGGCGGCGACTATTGGCGGCAGGCTGTCTTTTACAAGATATTGCTCGATAACGATCCCTCGCACGACTGGAAAGTGGTAAGCACGGAATTTGATTTTATAGAACCGGTGAATGATACGTATAAAACCGAATTGGTAGAAGTAACGGATGCTGATATTACTACCGTCACGCAGCAGATCATCACTACCTGGAACAACATTCAACGCCGTGAATTTAACACAGGCTGCGGAAAGCCCGAATGCGAATGGTGCCGGTTTGTGAAAAATAACGACCTTTCCGTAGCGCTCCATCCTGCTGACGAAGAGGAAGAAACCACCTGATTTTTACCAGATTATTGGCATCGCAAAAACCTTCAAATTCATGGAAAGCGTTTAAGTTTGCGGCTCACTGATGTGGATATATACAAAGTATGAAACGAATTCTATATTTACTGGTATCTCTGTTGCTCATCTATTTGGTGGTGACCGTACCCACGGGCTGCGCACAGATGGTACCACCCACCGGTGGACCGCGCGATACCATTCCCCCGGTATTGATGCGGGCGATACCCAAAGATTCCACACTGAATTTCACCGGAAAAAAAATTGTGCTCGAGTTCGATGAATTTATCAATCTCGATAAACCGGAGCAGGAAGTGATCGTTTCGCCCACACCCAAAAACCAGCCGCTGATGGAGGCAAAGCTTCGTAATGTAACCATCATCATCCGGGATACCCTGGAAGAGAATACCACCTATAGCATCGATTTCGGACGCTCGCTCAAGGACCTGAATGAAGGCAATCCGTTCAGAAATTTCACTTACCTGTTTTCCACCGGAGATTATATAGACAGCGGCTCCGTATCGGGTAAAGTGGTACTGGCCGAAACCGGCAAAATAGACAGCACCCTCATCGTAATGCTGCACCGAAATGTTGAGGATTCGGCTGTGGCAAAAGAAAAACCCCGGTATTACACCCGCCTGGATACCGCCGGCTTATTTCACTTCAGCCATATTGCACCGGGCGATTACCACATTTTTGCACTCAAAGATGCCGGGCAGAAAATGTATATGAGTGGTACTGATTTATTTGCTTTTTACGACTCGGTGATACATGTAGGGGGCAAAGAAACCATTAGTCCTGTTTTATACGCTTTTACGGAAGAGTCGGTAAAAAGCGGCGGGGGGCGTTCGGCCACTGCTGCATCTAAAACGCCGCCCAAAAAGGACCAGAAACTAAGCTATCAAACCAATCTGGAGGCTGGCCAGCAAGACCTGTTAGCTGATCTGGTGTTTACCTTCAGCGATTCGTTGGTGCATTTCGACGATACAGGGTTTCGCTTTACCGACACTTTGTTTAGCCCGGTAACAGGATATACTATGGAAGCAGATACCAGCGGCAGGGTTATAACGGTAAAATACCCATGGAAAGAAGAAGAGCATTTCAGGATCATCCTGGAGCAGGGTATAGCGAGAGACTCCTCCGGCAGGGAACTCGCAAAATCGGATACCATTAGTTTCAAAACCAAGAAGAAGGCAGACTATGGGTCGCTGCGCATCCGGCTACCCAACCTGGATACAACGCAACAGATTGTGCTGCTTATTTTTAAAGGAGATAAACTGGAACGTGCCCAGCCCGCAACGGATAAAGACCTTCGGTTTGAGCTGTTTCCCCCAGGTGAATACGAAATCAGGCTGCTGTACGATCGTAATAGCAACCATGCATGGGATACCGGGAACTATTGGGAAAAGCGCCAACCCGAAAAAATAGTAACCATTCCCAAAAAGAATAATATACGGGCAAACTGGGACAATGAAATTACCATTGAACTACCCGAAGCTGAGCCCCCGGATCTGCTGCTACGATAGCCTTTAAAAGAAATAACGCAGCTGGCCGGTGTAGGTGTTGGATGAGAGCGAAAAATTGAGATGATTGTTGAAGCTGCCCAATAGAAGCGCGTTCAGCCCCACTTCCCATTTGTTTCCGAGTTTATATCCCGTTTTGATCTGCATGCCTAGCCAGCCTTTGGGAAAACTGATATAGTCTTCCGTTATATTTTCATCCTGCATACTGGTTTTTCGTGTATAGGTATTTTTGCTGTAAAAAGCAAAGTGATAGGCAGCTCCCAGGCCGAGGTATATTTTTCTACTGTCATTGCGCAAAAAATTATAGAGCACAGCCAACGAGGGCGCAATATTTGACTGCTGAACTTCGTAACTGGTATAGGTGATTTCAGGGCTCCCGATGGACATCTTACGGTGTCCCTCGGCCCGATGGCTTGCAGAAGTGTAGCTTAGTTCCAGTCTGAAAATCAGATCCTGTAAATTCCTGGATGCCGATATATCCATACCAGCAGTCGCAAACGGCACAAAACTTCCTGAAAACGCCATGTTTTCAAAAGACGGGTAGTTGCCCGACAAGCGGAGTACTGAATAGCCGCCTCCGGCACCTGCAAAAAAGTGGGTTAAGATTTTTGCGGTAGATTTTTCCTCCATGTAACTGCTGCCGAGGGCTTCGTTGATTTTTTTTACTATTTTCACCAGGTCAGATTCTTTATAATCGGTTCTGTCTATCTGGTTCAATAACTCAAGAGAGATAGACCTGGTGCTTTCCAGCAGGAGCTTCAACTGTTTTATATACCCGCGTTGCGTGAACATTTCTGTTCCCCTGGAAGATACCCGATACTCCAGTTCCTCGAAGCCCCGATCGGTGTGAATATAAAAGTGATTTTTAGCATCGGTAAACATATACAGTTCTACTTTACCATCGTACAGGAGCCTTCTCAGCCACACGGTGTCGGTAGACGACAGGGATTCGCTTTCCGGAAGCAGATCCGGTACTTTAACAGGTCTGTTATCTTTATTTACGATGGCCCTTGCATAGCTGTCCTGCCCTGCAATAGCAAAAAAGGGGATGTCTTTTACCTGATAGCTTGTGCTGCTTTTCAAAACGGAGTCTGGAAAAAAATCGAAACTGATGGGGTTTTTGCGCCAGTTTTTATAAGCAATCCATCCCTGCAGTGTGTCGCCTGCGTTGTTGACCACCAAAGCTTTCTTCCGGACGCTTTGCGCATGCAGGTGGAGACCGGAAGAAACAAGGAGTATGAGAAAAAAAGCTGTGCGCTTCATGTTGATATTTGTTTTTGCAATAATACGATTAATACTACACGCGCACTGTTTATCTTTGTTGCATGCAAATTTCCTCATCCCTTCTTGAAAATGCGGTTAATGAGTTTTCCCGGCTGCCGGGGGTAGGTAAAAAAACCGCTTTGCGGCTGGTACTGCATCTCATCAGGCAGTCACCAGAGGAAGTGAGCCGATTGACGGAGGCGGTAGATAAAATGAAAAAGGAATTACGGTTTTGCGAGGTGTGTCATAATATAGCCGATAACCGGCTGTGCAATATCTGCGCCCACCCTATGCGGCGCAAAGAAACCATTTGTGTGGTGGAAAACATACGTGATGTAATTGCATTGGAGAGTACGCAGCAGTACAGCGGGCTGTACCATGTGTTGGGCGGCGTGATTTCTCCCCTGGATGGTGTAGGACCCGATCAATTGCATATTGCATCGCTTATTCAACGGGTAACGCCGGATGTAAAGGAGATCATATTTGCATTGAGCCCTAATATACAGGGCGATACTACCATCTATTATATCCAGAAAAAGCTTGAAACAGCGCTTGCTACAGGATTGAAAATCACTACCATAGCAAGAGGTATTTCTTTTGGGGGAGAATTGGAGTATGCCGATGAACTGACCCTGGGACGCAGTATTCAGAACCGGATGCCGGTAGAAAAGTACGTTTCTCATTAGCGGCGGTTCTCCTGTTTTTTAATTCAGGGAAGCTTTATTACCTTTGCACTCTTATTACAGGTGGATTTGTTTATTGTTCGGCCTGCATCAATTGAACTAATAAACGCAAAGAGGCTGCCCGGCTTCCAAACGTTACAGGTTCAGTTTGCTATACTGCCCTTAAGCTTTCCGCCCTTCATTAAAGCAATACAAATGACAGCAGGTATCAGAGAGGCACTTCAGCAGCGGATTTTGGTGATTGATGGCGCCATGGGCACCATGATTCAGCGGTATAAGCTGGCAGAGGCAGATTACAGGGGCGAAAAATTCAAAGACTGGCATTGCGATGTAAAAGGAAACAACGACCTGTTAAGCATCACCCGTCCGGAGATTATTACAGATATACATCGGCAATACCTGGAAGCCGGTGCAGATATTATTGAAACCAATACCTTCAGTAGCACGGCCATTGCGATGGCTGATTATGATATGCAGGACCTGGCCTATGAATTGAATGTGGCAGCGGCCAGGTGTGCGCGGGAGGCCATTAGTCAAACAGGAAAGCAGGCATGGGTGGCTGGTGCGATAGGCCCGCTCAATAAAACGCTTTCGCTCTCACCGGATGTAAACAACCCCGGCTACCGGGCAGTGACTTTCGATGAAGTGGTAGCGGCCTATTATGACCAGATCAGGGGACTGGTTGCCGGGGGCGCCGATATTTTTCTGATAGAAACCATATTCGATACCCTTAATGCCAAAGCTGCCATATTTGCCGTAAAAAAATTTTACAGAGATCACCCAGAAGCGCCCAAAAAGGAGATCATGATCAGTGGTACAATCACAGATGCTTCCGGACGCACACTCAGCGGACAAACCCTCGAGGCGTTTTATGTTTCTGTAGCGCATGCCAGACCGCTCAGTGTGGGATTGAACTGCGCCCTGGGGGCGAAGGAGATGCGGCCCCATATTGCGGAATTATCGCAGATCGCCAGTTGTTATGTATCGGCATATCCGAATGCAGGACTGCCCAATGCGATGGGCGAATACGATGAAGAACCTGTAGAAACCGCCCATTTTCTGGAAGACTGGGCAAAAGAAGGGTTTGTAAACATAGTAGGGGGGTGCTGCGGCACCACCCCAGACCATATCAGGCATATAGCAGATAATGTGAAAGGCTTGCCACCCAGAGTATTGCCGGTGGTGGCTAAGGAGTTGGTTTGATATGGCAGGTAGGTCCCCGGGGAGATAGTGAATAGTGAATAGATGGGAGTGAGGTTGCTAACCAAAAAACCTAACATATGCGAACACCGGAATCGATTGCTGTCATCGAAAACGATATTGTACAAAAGATATTCCTCGTTAGGGGCGTAAAGGTGATGCTGGATAAGGATCTGGCAGACATGTATGCTGTGGAGACTAAAAGATTGAAAGAAGCAGTGCGAAGAAATATTTCCCGGTTTCCGGAAGATTTCATGTTCGAACTCTCGGATGCAGAGTTCTTCAACTTGAGGACGCATTTTGCGTCCTCAAGTTGGGGAGGAGCCAGGTATACACCCATGGTGTTTACGGAGCAGGGAGTGGCTATGTTGTCTTCCGTATTGCGATCAGAGCGGGCAATACAGGTAAATATACGAATCGTACGGGTCTATACTAAAATGAGGCAGTTGTTATCAGACAATAGCGCGTTGTGGGCTAAACTGGAAAAAATAGAGCTGGCGTTGACGAAGAAAGACGAGGAAGTACAAACCATTTTTAATGTATTGAAAAAACTCCTGGTACAAGAGCATGCCGGGAGGGCGCCTATAGGATTTAAGATACCCAAGAAAAAATAAAATGTCGGAACTTGTTATAAAACCATACCTGCGGTTGTCGGGACTGGAACCCCTGGTGGTTAGGCCGGAAACGAACTTTATCAATATCGGCGAAAGAACCAATGTAACCGGTTCTAAAAAATTTGCCCGCCTGGTACGCGAAAACAAATATGAAGAAGCCCTGAGTATAGCCAGGCAGCAGGTGGAGAACGGTGCCCAGGTGATAGACATCAACATGGACGACGCACTGCTGGACGGTGTGCAGGCCATGACTACTTTCATTAACCTGATACAAAGCGAGCCGGATATTGCCAAAGTGCCCATCATGATCGACAGCTCCAAGTTTGAGATCATTGAGGCAGGATTAAAATGCGTGCAGGGCAAATGCATCGTGAATTCTATCTCCATGAAAGAAGGAGAGGAAAAATTTATAGAACAGGCAATCGTATGCCAGAGCTATGGCGCTGCGGTAATTGTAATGGCTTTCGATGAAAAAGGACAGGCTGATACAAAAGACCGGAAAGTAGAAATATGCCAGAGAGCCTATAACATTCTTACGGAAAAAGTTGGTTTTGATCCGCAGGATATTATTTTCGACCCCAATATATTCGCCATCGCTACTGGTTTGGAGGAGCATAATAATTATGGAGTTGACTTCATCGAAGCCATCCGTGAAATTAAAGAACGAATGCCGCTCACGGGTATAAGCGGTGGTGTCAGCAATCTTTCTTTTTCTTTCAGAGGAAACGAACCCGTTCGGGAAGCCATGCATTCTGTTTTTTTGTATTATGCTATTAAAGCAGGCATGAATATGGGTATCGTCAATGCCGGTCAGTTGGTGGTATACGATGAGATTGAACCGGAGTTGCGAAAACTGTGTGAAGATGTAATACTAAACCGTAACAACGAAAACAATGAGGCAACGGAGAAACTACTGGCTTTTGCAGAAACAGTAAAATCAAAAGGGAAAGTTGCCGTTAAAGATGAGGCCTGGCGGAATGGAACTGTGGAGGAAAGGTTATCGCACGCTTTGGTAAACGGCATTACAGACTATATAGAAACCGATACGGAGGAAGCAAGGCTAAAATATCCCCGTCCGCTGGAAGTGATAGAAGGTCCGCTGATGGCAGGTATGGGAATTGTAGGCGATTTGTTCGGGGCCGGTAAAATGTTTTTACCGCAGGTGGTGAAAAGCGCCCGTGTAATGAAAAAAAGCGTAGCCTGGCTGTTGCCTTTTATCGAAGAAGAAAAAGTAAAAGGAGATAATTCCAGTGGCGCTGCCAAGATCTTGCTGGCAACAGTTAAGGGAGATGTGCACGATATCGGTAAAAACATAGTGGGCGTTGTATTAGGCTGCAATGGTTACGATATCATTGATCTGGGTGTAATGGTGCCGGCTGATAAAATACTTGATACTGCTGAAAAGGAAAACGTGGATATCATAGGACTCAGCGGACTGATCACTCCTTCGCTGGATGAAATGGTGAATGTAGCCCATGAAATGAAGAGAAGGGGGATGAAACAACCGCTGTTGATAGGAGGCGCTACTACTTCGCGCATGCATACTGCTGTTAAAATAGCGCCGCAGTACGATAACGGTGTGGTGCACGTGCTCGACGCGAGCCGCAGTGTAACGGTTGCAGGGGCGCTGCTGAATGAGCAAAAACACGACTTTCTGGAAAAAACAAAGGTGGAGTACCACAAGCTAAAAACAGATTTTGAGAATAAAAAACCGGTAAAGGAGTTCCTCAGCTTTGCAGATGCGCAACAAAACAAAGTGAAAATAGACTGGGAAAACTATGCGCCGCCCGTACCCATGTTCACGGGTACGCGATTGTTCCCTGATTATGACTTGCAGGAGATTCGCGGTTATATTGACTGGAAACCTTTCTTTATATCGTGGGAACTGCACGGTAATTTCCCGCAGATTCTGAGTGATGAGAAAGTGGGGGTAGAGGCCACAAAATTGTACAACGATGCCAATGCCATGCTGGATACCATGATAGCAGAAAAATGGATAACAGCACAGGGTGCGATCGGGTTTTGGCCGGCCTGCAGCAATGGCAGGGATACCATTATGCTGCAATCAGGAGATAAAACCATACAGCTCGAATCGCTCAGGCAGCAGGTGAAAAAAGCACCCGGGCAGCCTAATATAAGTCTGACGGATTTTATTAAGCCCGGCCCATCCCCGGCCCTTCCCAATAGCGTTACAAAAACCCTTAACCACCTGCCGGACGGTGATTGTACTACAGCAGATGAAGAGGTGCTATTCCGCCACGGTGGACAAGCCGGAGAGGATTTAGGAGAGGTTGCTTCCGACCACCTTGGTGCTTTTTCCGTAACCATACATGGCATTGAGCAGCATATAGAACGGTTTATAAAAGATCACGACGACTACAACAAAATAATGTTGCAGGCTTTATGCGATCGTTTTGCAGAGGCTTTTGCAGAATGTCTACATGAAAAAGTTCGAAAAGAATACTGGGGATATGCAAAAGACGAGCAACTGAGCAATGAGGAACTTATAAAGGAGAAATACCGTGGTATACGTCCCGCGCCGGGTTATCCGGCCTGTCCGGACCATACGGAGAAAATTAAACTGCTGGAGTTGCTCGGGGGTAAAGAATCGACTGGTATTACACTCACGGAATCGCTGGCCATGTACCCGGCCTCCTCTGTATGTGGCTGGTATTTCAGCCATCCGAAAAGCCAGTATTTTGGCATCGGAAAAATACAGCCGGATCAGTTTGAAGATTATTACCAGAGAAAACAGGATGCGTTCACACGCGAGGAACTGGAAAAATGGCTTCGGCCGGTTATGGAGTAAACGGAGGGCGCCTGGTAACTATTACAGCTTATGGCTTTGGGCAGGTGGTATTCGTCCGGGAGCTGCTTTATCAGACGGTGTTAGCGGGTATTGTGTTATTGATACTTCCTGATCAGGTCTGCCACGATCTTATCTATCGGCAGGGTCACTGTTTCGCCGGAAAAATTTTCCCAGTCAATAAACCGGAAAGTTTCTGTTTCACCGTTTTTTTCGTAGGCGTCCAATTGCGCAGCATCGAAGTCAAAAGGTTTGTGGCGCAGCGGAACCGCGATGGGTTGCAAGGCTTTCACTTTATAGTAAATGGCTATGATTTGTTGTCCAGGCGAAAATGCCGACAATTGAAAAAAATCGGTGGTGTACAAATGCTCTGTAACTTCTACCGGCAGGTTCATTTCCTCCATAAATTCGCGTACCAGACAATCGCGGGTACCTTCGCCGAACTCCAGTCCGCCACCTGGAAACTTGGTGTAATAGGCTCCCCGGATGTATTCGTCACTCACCAGCACCTGCTTTGCTTCATTCACCAGCAGGCCATATACCCTTACGTTGAACAAACCCTTCGTCATCTGCTAAAACAATTTCTTCTTCATAAAATAAATACCCATGATAACAGAAACGCTCAGCGCCAGTATAATGGGTATATAAAATGCGTGTGCATTGTGCTGAAAAGGGATAGGTACATTCATACCATAGATACTGGCAATCAGCACCGGGAACTGCAAAATAATGGTAATAGAGGTCAGCCGTTTTAATACAGAGTTCTGGTTGTTGGATATAATAGATGCAAAGGCGTCCAGCGTACTGCTCAGGATATTAGCGTAAATATTCGCCATTTCCAGTGCCTGCGACATATCCACCACCAGGTCATTCAGTTCTTCTTTTTCATCTTCATTCAATCCCAGAAAGTTTGTTCTCACCAACTTCATCATCAGCATTTCATTCGAGCGCAGGGCGGTAACGAAATACACCAGGCTTTTTTGTATGCGCATCAGTTCGAGTAGTTCTTCGTTTCGGTTAGAAGCATACAATTGTTGCTCCAGTATGTTGCGCCGGTGGTTGATCTCCTTCAGGTACTCCATAAATGCCTGCGTGATCTTTTCAAAAATCTTCAGCACCATCATATTCTTCCTGTTTGCCTGCCTGTTCTGGAAAGTACTGAGGAATTTTTTGATCGCGCCGTTTTCGAAAGAGTTAACCGTCACAATATGGTTGTGCGTAAGTATAATGCTAATGGGGATAGTGATGTAATAGGCATCGCTTTCGTTGAACGAATTGTTTTCTGTAGGTGTTTTGATAACGATCAGTTTCACGTTATCTTCCAGCTCAAACCTGGACCGTTCGTCTATGTCCAGCGAATCCTGCAGGAATTCGATGGGGATGTCCAGGGTGTCGGATATCTGTAAAAATTCTTCATGCTTCAGCGGTGGAAGCACATTTACCCAGGTTTCGTCATCGGGATGATCGATGGCCGTGGTAACGCCATTTATATTTTTGAAATATTGAATCATGAAAGCTAGCTGCCTGACAAATCTAAAGGTTTTGACCGAGTAATGGTCAATATTAATGCAGGGTTATTTCGCCCTTGTATACCAGTTCCGCAGGGCCTGTTAACCAAACGTTCCGGAACGCGCTTCCGTTATCCATAGCGTCAAATTTTACTTCCAGTTTGCCTCCGGGAGTTTCTACTTTTACCAGGTTGGTACCGTTGGGGTGGGGTAGCAGCGATAATGCGGCAGCCGTTACACCTGTACCACAGCTGAGGGTTTCATCCTCCACCCCCCGCTCATAGGTTCTAACGAACAGGCGGTCTGTATCCTGCTTTTCGGCAAAATTAACATTGATGCCTTCTTCCCTGAATACCGGCCCGTACCGGATAGCTCTGCCTTCCTGTACTACGTTCAGTTGTTGGATATCTGTTACCCACTGTACATAGTGAGGAGAGCCTGTATTTAATATGGTATGATCGTTTTCAATGGTGATGGTATCCACATCCTTCATCTTCAGGCTTACAATGCCCATTTCGTCTATACTGGCTTCATGCAGACCATCGGTGGCGATGAAGCGGTAATGGGGTGTAATGATACCCATATGCCAGGCAAACTTTACCAGGCATCGTCCACCGTTTCCGCACATGCTTCCTTCAGCGCCGTCTGCATTGTAGTATACCATTTCAAAATCATATTCCGGATGCTGGTTCAGCAGCATCAGACCGTCTGCCCCAATACCGAATTTTCGGTTGCACAGGCTGTTTACCTCTTCCTTCGATAAACCGGAGTAGCTGCTGTTCCTGTTATCCAGAATTACGAAATCATTACCCGTTCCCTGGTATTTATAAAATACGATATTCATTGTTTTGTTTAACAGGTTGCAAAGTTAGTCATTTCGGGTCACAAGCCACGCAGCCGCGTTTTAATCAACCGTGCCGATGTCGTGGGGTTCAATGTGTATGATTACATATCCCAGTTGGGGGAGTTGCCGGGTGAGCGCATCTTTCAGGCGGTGCGATATGTCGTGTCCTTCCCGCACAGTCAGGCTCGCGTCTACGGTAGCGTGGAGGTCAATCAGGTATTTCATACCGGCTTTCCGTACATAGCATTTTTCTGTTCCGGCAATACCGTCTACAGTTGCAGCAACGGTCCTGATTTGCCGGATCAGGTCGTCGTATAGGTTCTCGTCCATGATTTCGCCCAGCGCCGGACGAAATATATGATAACAGTTATATAATATGAAGACTGATGCCAGCAGCGCTGCCCAGTCGTCGGCGGTTTCGTAACCTTCTCCCAGTATAATAGCAGCGGCTATGCCGATAAAGGCAGCCACAGAAGTGATGGCATCGCTCCGGTGATGCCAGGCATCTGCTTTCAGCGAGCTGCTGCCTGTTTCTTTGCTCCTTCTCCTGATCAGTTGAAACGACAGTTCCTTCCATACAATAATTACAGCCAGTACGATCAGCGTCCATGCGGCAGGCGGTTCGTGCGGTGTTTGTATGTTGCGGATAGCCTGGTGGGCAATCAGAATGGCAGAAAATATCAAAAAGCCTACTACTATAAAGGTGATGAGGGGCTCAATACGGCCATGCCCGTACGGGTGGTTTTCGTCTGCGGGCTTTTTAGCATACTTCAACCCCAGCAACACGAGTATAGATGCCAATATATCGCTTGCAGATTCTATCGCATCTGCAATCAGGGCAAATGAATTTCCAAAAAAACCGCTGAAACCCTTTACCAGTGCCAATACTGCATTCGATCCGATACTAAAATAAGTGGCTTTAATGGCTTTTTCTTCAACTGACATTTTCAACTCAAGGCGTTAAGTACTAAAGGTAAACAAAAACCGGAGGGAAATCAGAAAAGCCGCACATTGCCCGCAATGCGCTGCATATAGGGTTGTGCGACTTTTCGTTTGCAAGTAATTAATTATTCTTTTGTACTTCAAATGTTTTGGAAGTGGTGAATGTTCTTCCAAACATATCGGTAGCCCTGACTTCTATGTTGTGTTTGCCAACGGAAAGGTTGGCAGGAAAGTCGGCGCTCCACAGGTGAGTGGATGCCACTGCATTACTCGGACGGCGACCGGGCATCAGCAGCGCTGTAATATCCCATTTGTACAGCAAGCCGAGGTAGGAGGGGTCGTGCCCTTCTTCGAAACGCATATCCTGCCAGTTGCTGTTGTCTATTCGGTATTCCACTTTCGAAGAGGGATGCCCCATGAAAAAGTTGGCATATATCCTGGAAGAGGTGCGTGGAAAGGTGATGGCTTTTGGTGCAAACACTGCTATTTGATAATCGGCAGGTTTGCCTGCCACCTTATAGTCGATTACATAGGCATTCCCTTTGAAATGCATGAAGGCGTACCCTTTGGGCGTGCCATCGCGCATGATGGAGTATGGAATGCCTTTTTCATCCAGTTCCCCGGAATACCAGTCGCCGGAGGTGGTGCCTGCATTGTATTCATGATGCGGTTTGCTGCCCATCCAGCCATCTGCTGCTCCGTAAAAATTGTGTCGCTGCAAATGGGTGTGCGCAGAAAGCGATACGGTATGGGGGAAGTCTTTCAGAATCGAAAACAGGCGGTCTCTGTCTTCTTTTCTAAATGCGTTCCCGTTGTTCAATTGAAGTGGGATGTGAAAAGCCAGTACGATCAGTTTATTTTTGTCAACGTACCGGAGGGTGTTTTCTACAAAGTCCAGTTGGTCTTTTCTGAATCCGCCCCAATAGCCCTGCCTATCCCGCGGATCGGGATACAAAATATTGTCCAGTATTATGAAATGCACGTTACCGTAGTTGAAGGCATAGTTGGCAGGTCCGAAGTTGGCTTCGTAGGTTTCGTCCGACAGGGAGTCAGCCGTTGCATCGTAGTTCATGTCGTGGTTCCCCATCAGGTTGTACCAGGGAATTCCCACTTTTTGCACAGCATCTATGTAGGGGGTATGGAGGTCCAGGCTATCGCCCACCAGATCGCCCAGGCTCAGCCCGAATGCAACCTGCTGAATGCCTTTTACTTCATCTACAATGCCTTTTGAAAAATATTGAATCTCCTGGTCATTGTAGGGTTGGGGATCGCCGAAGATGAGTGCAGTAAAATGCTCACTGTCTGGTGATTTGGTCAGCGGGAAATCAACAGAGGCGGGTAGCTTTCCGGTAGGTTCCACTCCTTTAAACCTGAAATACTCCGGCGAGCCGGCCGGCTTATGGATATAATAGAAAGCAGGCTGATTTTTTTCATTCACCGGCGGCTGGTAGCCGGAGGGTTTAATCACAAACAATATGTTGTCGTTACCTGCAGGAATTTCGTACCGGCCTTTTTCGTCGGTTTGTACCACCGCTATGCCATTAGACACCGATACCCCGGCAATACCAGCTTCTTTCCGGTCGCGTTTGCCATTGTTGTTGGCATCTTCAAAAACATATCCTTTTGCCATATGCTGCGCATGCAAAGCCATAGCAGACGACAGCACTATTGCCAGCGTTACAATTTTTTTCATGGTAAAATATTATTTTGTTCCGCGGGCAATATACCTTCAAATGAAAGAGCGGAAAGGCGGAGCGAAAACGTTAACACAAAGATTAAACAGGGTTGCCGGTTCAGACTATGCGGTCCATTCAAAATTTTCAGCTCTCGGAATTTTGTTGAAAGCTTCCGCGAAAGCGGGTGGGGGTGTGGCCAGTTTTCGTTTGGCGGTATTCATCCAGGCACCATCTACAGTAATTACGGCTGCCAGGGTGCCATCGTTTATGGTAATGCGGTGTTGCATCGACCAACGGGAGCCGTCTTTTTTTGCGCGAACCATTACAAAATCTATGGTCACACGGTCGCCGAACCTGATTTCTCTTTTGAATACACACTCCTCTCTGAACAGAATGGGGCCCAGTTGTTCTGCTGCCATTGCTGCTGCTGTTATACCATGCTCCGTTAAAAAGCACATTCTTACGTAGGCACCCAGATCGTAGTATCGGGAGTGCAACATATGAAAGTTGGGGTCAAGGTCTGCCCATCGTACTTCGGGGTGTTTGGTATACGATTCCATCATGTACCGTTTGCGTTTAAGCGTTATATAACAGGCGGTAGTACTCGTCTGCCATTCTTCCTGAATCGAAGCGGAAACGTACATCCGCCATGCCGTTTCTTACGATTTGCCTCCAGATATCCGGACGTTCGTAATAGGTTGGTAAAATCTCATTGTTGAGTATTTCGTAGAGCTTCTGCAGGTCGTATTCGTCCTGTTCGTGGGTTTTCATATTGGCATAATCTGCCTTGGGTATTACAAATCCGTTGTGTCCGTGGTGAATGAATTCAGGTATCCATCCATCATCAGTAGAAAAGTTTACAGCTCCGTTCATGGCGGCGGTCATGCCGCTGGTGCCCGAGGCTTCGCGTGGTACGCGCGGATTGTTGAGCCACACATCGGCAGCCTGTTTGAGGCGCTTGCTGAGGTTCAGTTCATACCCCGTACAAACGGCTACGTTGTTGTATTGCTTGCTTAGGTTTACGAGGTAGTTGAAATCGCTGATGGCAGGATAATCTACCGGGTAGGGTTTGCCGGCCCATATAATCTGTACGGGATAGCGGGTACTGCTGAGCAGCGCTTCAAATTTTTGTTGGTCGCGCGTGATCAGGTCGGCGCGTTTATAGCCTGCAAACCGTCTTGCCCAAACAATGGTA
Organism: Agriterribacter sp.; assembly: GCA_037190905.1. Taxonomy (GTDB): domain Bacteria; phylum Bacteroidota; class Bacteroidia; order Chitinophagales; family Chitinophagaceae; genus Agriterribacter. Next base: position 193,394 of record JBBCKG010000017.1, read on the forward strand.
AACACATTGGGGTCGAACAGTTTCCCCGTTTGATCTGCTACGGTATCGAAAGCCCTTTTCTTTAAGAACCATTTCCTGTCTATGAAATTGTCTTCATTGTTTTCATCAGCGGCAAAATAGAGTTGCTTATCGGCCCAATAACGCCAGTTTTGAGAGTTGGTGATGTGAGTAATGGGACATATCCCTTCGTATTTGCCCCACATGGCACGGCTTACATGTCCGTGTAATTCACTTACCCCATTGGCATTACGTGCGTAACGCAGGGCCGCAAGCGAGTGGTTGAACTGATCGTCGTTTATACCGGTCAGTTTGCGTACCTCATCCAGCGGGATGCCGCAGAAATAACTCATTTTCTGACAAAGGAATATATCGTGCTTCTCGTTGCCCGCTTCTTCAGGGGTATGGGTGGTAAACACCAGCCGCTTTCTCACTTCTTCTTTGTTGCCGAACTTTCTTTGCAGGTAAAAGGCCGCAGAAAATCCATGCGCCTCGTTCAGGTGGTATACCTCTGCGTTGTACCCAATTTCATCAATCAACCGTGCTCCGCCTACGCCGAGCAGTATAAATTGTGCCACTTTCGTAGCTACATTGGCATCATAGAGGCGATGGGTAATCGTTTGAGAAATATAATCGTTTTCCGGAAGATCGGTACTTAGCAAAAACAGGGGAGCTGTTTTGAAGGTTTCAGGGTTCAGGTAGTATGCTTTTACCCACACCGGGTGGTCGTGGATATTGATCTGAAATTTTATATTATGATCTTCCAGAAAATTGTAAATCTTTTCGTTCCATTGCACCTGTAGTGTCTGATCCTGGTTGCGGGCCTGATCGTAGTACCCGTATTTCCAAAGGATACCGATGCCAATAAGGTTTTGCTTCAATTCGTATGCGCTTCGCATATGAGAGCCTGCCAGAAAGCCTAACCCCCCGCTGTAGATCTTGAGCGGTTGATGGGTAGCAAATTCCATAGAAAAATATGCTACACGTTTGGTATATCGCTCGTCTATTTGCGCATAGGGTACTTTGTAGTTCTTAAATGATGTCATAGTGGAAGCCTTTCCTTTGAAAAATGCGTGCAATATAACGGGATTTTTTAAACAATATCCGGAAATTAATGAGAAACACTATATATGTTTATTTATTGATTATTGTTAGATATTGTTATTCATTTGCGCCAGCCGTTGAATACCACTAATGGTGTAAAACCTTCACTGGTCAATATATTCTGTGCTTACATTTGAAGAAAAAACACCATGGCCGGAAATGTATCGTTCGATAACACCGAAATCGCTTTTGCCTATAAAACAGATGCAGCGCTTAAAAAAGCCCGCTTGCTGTTCGGTGCTATGGATATTCCGCTATTGGTAAGGTTGGGCAGTTACCTCACTCCCTGGGCTATAAGAACCGGATTGCCTGTAAAAAATATAATTCGCAACACCCTTTTTGCGCAGTTTGTAGGTGGAGAAACGCTGGAGCAAACAGCCGCTGTAGTTGAAAAACTATCGCAACACCAGGTGGCTGTAATACTGGATTATGGTGTGGAAGGAGGCAACAACGGGGAAGATGATTTTGCCGCCAGCACCGATGAGTTTATCCGGGTGATCAACTATGCTTCCACACAACCTACTATTCCTTTTATCAGTATCAAGGTAACGGGCTTTTCCAGGTTTGGGCTGTTGGAAAAGATCGACAGGTCTGTTGCAGACAGCAGTGGTTCTCTGATGAAGCGCTATCGGGAATCGGTAGAAGCACTCACGGAAGGGGAGAAAGCAGAATGGCAACGGGTGGAGGAGCGGATGGACAGGATATGCAGGGTGGCTGCTGAAAAAGGCGTGGGGGTGCTGGTAGATGCCGAGGAAACCTGGATACAGGACCCGGTGGATGTATTAACGATACTCATGATGGAACGGTATAACCGGTCGGCTCCTGTAGTGTACAATACCGTTCAATTGTACCGGCACGACCGGCTGCGTTTTCTAAAGGATATGATGGTGGCAGCGGATCAGCGTGGGTTTATACCGGCAGTAAAACTGGTGAGAGGTGCTTATATGGAAAAAGAAAGAAAACGGGCAGAAGAGATGGGGTATCCCTCTCCTATACAGTCCGATAAGCAGGCTACCGACAGCGATTATAATGCCGGCGTCAGATGGTGTATCGATCGCCTTGACCGCGTAGCTACCATCATCGCCAGCCACAACGAAGAGAGTAATATGCTGGCATTGCAACTGGCGCAGGAGAAGGTAGGTACGCTCCGGCATCCGCATCTTCATTTTTCACAATTGTACGGAATGAGCGATAATATTACTTTCAATCTGGCGGCTGCTGGTTGCTCGGTAAGTAAATACCTTCCGTTTGGTCCGGTGAAAGAAGTAGTGCCCTATCTGATGCGCCGGGCCCAGGAAAATAGTTCGATCGCGGGGCAAACGGGCAGGGAATTGTCGTTGATAAAAAAAGAAATGCGGAGGAGGGGGATAAGATTGTAAAATGGTAAGATAGTAAGATGGTAAAATAGTAAGATACGACCAACATTTATAGTATTACGATCTTACCGGTTTAAGGTGTTGTCACTTCTACTTCTTTCGCCGTATGCGGATGGTGGAGTTTTTGGTAAGGCTGGAGGAAAGGAATACCTCGTGTCGGTTTTTGCCATCGGTAAGTACCATCAGGGCAGTATTGGGCGGCATGGTACCGAGGTTTTCGGCAAACATACTCAGCTCGCTGTACTCCTTGTTGGGATCAAGTACTACATAAAAAACAATACCCCGGTCTGTAAGCGCCTGATGTATGGCTACGGGCTCTTTATTGAAGAACACTGAAATGCTGTCTCCGTCTACAATACCGTTGTCGTAAAAGGTGAGGCGCAGGGAATCTGACTCTACAACGATTTCATTGGCGATCACCTCCTCGCGTCTTTGAAACTGCTCCAGTATTTTTTGTGCTTCCAGCATTTCCAGCGATGGCTCTTTCACTTTCAGGTCTACCGAATCAGGCAGGTATTTTCTGTCTTCTTCTATTACCACATCTTCTTCAGAAGGATGCCATATTTTCGTTACCGCCTCAAATTTTTCAAAAAGGCTGTCGGTATTCAACTGTTCTCCGTATACGAAGTCAAATGCAATGTCGGGGCAGGTATATTTGTAATTTCCTGTAGTGGAAAATACGCCCTGGATATTGGTGCCGGCCCTTGACGCAGTTACGATGGCCCGCAGATCCATAATACATTCCACACCATTGGCGGCGGAGGCCCGAAAATAAGTGATGGGTACATCCTTGATCAGAATCTCCCGTTTGGCAGCATTATAGGTGCCCTTAACATAGAAGCTCTGGTAGGTTTGTTTAAAGTAATAGCTGATGATACCTTTTACTTCATTGTTTTCCTGTTTCAGGTCGAGCTCTATCAGGTAGTTGTTATGCGATCCACCTAAAATTACATCTGCACTTCCAAACCAACTGCCCTTGATTTGTGCAGTTGCATCAACCCGGATAATGGAAAAAATGAAAATAACGAGTAATAATCGCATCATATAATTATTGCAACAACTATGATATTACAAAGTAACGCAGCATAGTAAAATGTATTGTAAATAAAGTGATTATATCTGAAACAGCCGCTAAAATCATGTGAAAAATGGCTGCTATACACCGTAGTTTCTTTTTAATTCCCTGTTGGTGTCGCGGGCTTTAATGGTTTCTCGTTTATCGTGGAGTTTTTTTCCTTTGCCTAACCCGATTTCCAGTTTGGCAAGTCCCCGGTTATTGAAAAATATAGCCAGTGGCACCACCGTATAGCCTTTTTCTTTAATTTTTGCCTCTATTTTCCGAAGTTCTTTTTTCTTCAGCAACAGTTTTCGTTCACGGATCGGATTGTGGTTGTTATAGGTACCATGACTGTATTCTGCTATGTGCAGACTCTTGATCCAGAGTTCTCCCTTGTTGAAGAAACAATAGCTGTCGTTGAAGCTGGCTCTTCCCGCGCGCAATGATTTTACTTCGGTACCGGTAAGTACCATTCCCGCCTCATACTTATCTTCGATCGCATACTCAAAATAGGCCGACCTGTTTCGGATATTAGCCATATACAAAAAATGGGGGATAAACCACCGCTAGGAGCGGAACAGTTTTAATAAAAGAGACAGCTTTTGTTTTAACTCACGCCTGTCGACAATTGTATCCAGAAAACCGTGTGAGATCAGGAATTCGGAACTTTGAAATCCGGCCGGTAAGTCCTTTTTTATCGTTTCCTTAATGACCCTTGGTCCTGCAAATCCGATCATTGCTCCGGGCTCGGCAATAGTAACGTCGCCGAGCATGGCAAAAGAAGCGGTAGTACCCCCGTAAGTAGGATCGGTACACAGCGATATATACGGCAGCCTGGCATCTGCCAGTTGCGTAAGTTTACCCGATGTTTTGGCCATCTGCATGAGCGAGAATGCACTTTCCATCATACGGGCGCCGCCGCTTTTGCTAATGATCACCAGTGGAAGCCTGTATTGTATACAATAGTCTACTGATTTGGCAATTTTTTCGCCCATCACACTTCCCAGTGAGCCCCCTATAAATTCAAAATCCATACAGCATATTACCACACCGGCTTCATGCATATTACCCGTTGCTACCGACAATGAATCATTCAGCCCCGTTTTTCTATAAGCATCTTCCAGCCGTTTCTGGTAAGGCTTCAGGTCTTTGAAATTTAGAAAGTCTACAGATCGTATATTGGTAAACAGTTCCTCATAGGACTGCTGGTCGAAAAGAATGTTGAAGTATTCATGGCTGCCGATCCGGTGATGATAGGTGCATTGCGGACACACATAGGTATTTTCCTTCAGTTCGAGTACCGTGCAGGTATATTTGCATTCCGGGCACTTAACCCAAAGACCATCCGGGGCTTCTTTTTTTTCCGCAGTAGAGGTTAAAATGCCCTTTTTCATCCTCTTGAACCAACTGTCTCTTTCTGCGTCATCTCCAGCCAGGTTGGCATCGAAATCTTCTTCGTGTTGCATTTTTATTCTTATGTCGGAAATCCGGTTGTCCGCTCATAGCCGAGCAGCTAAACTGTAACGTACATGCAGGTAGCGGTCAATCGATTTCCCCGGTTGATGTATTTAAATTAAGGGGGCAAATATACAATAACTTGGGTTTTTGCTACAGCAAGTTTTGCCGGTGAATCATTCGCGGAATTTTGACCATATCTCGTATATGGGTGCTCCCTGCGAGCTTAGCCCGGAGTGTATCCAATCGCTGTTTTCCACTTTCCCATCGAAGCTGAGCGCAGCGCCTACCCTCGAGTTATCGCGGGAGAAAAATTCAATATGCTCGGTGTATTTTCCATTGCGGAAGGTATAAGTGCCACCTCCGGTACCTGAAAACTCGCCTGTTTCTATATTAATGGCTGCCCACTGAAAATGCTTGCCGGTCAGTAATTTCAGCGTTCGGCGGGGGCGAAGGGGAATATCGCTCATTTCATCGTTCACTTTTCTTTTGGTTATGCGCCAGTTGCCGGCCAGCGCACTTTTACCGTCGTCTTCACGGGCCCAGGTTTTATGGGTGCCTTCTACAGCGGTAGTGAGTTTGTTGTTGCTGATGTTGAAGTTTCCGGTATATGTTTTGCCCACTTCGTTTTTATCGGCGCTGTTGAAATGTATTTTCAGCGTAACCTGGTTGTTGTTGATGGTAAAAGGACCGCCCATGGTATTGTAAAACTTCTTATTCGTTTTATCGTATTCCGTAATCATACAGTAGTTGCCGGCTATCAGCAACAATTCTTCTACCGAACCGGTTGTGATTTTCCAGGCACCCTCCAGCGGCGAGTCGGCTGTTGCAGGTTTGAATGCGGGGATGAAGCCAGATGCCAGTATAACAAATACTGCCATGATTTTTACAGACAAGTGTACCATATGCAATTATTTTTCGGACTAAGCAATGCTTTAAAGTTAAAGAATTAAATGCCTCCGGGCAATTATTAAAAAGTGAAAAAAGCAGGGGTACCGGCTTCGTATTTCAGGAGCATTTCGGCAAGCGACAAGGAGGCATCCGGGTTATGGAAGAAAAGAGTGAATACGGATTGTAAAACGGGTGGATAGCCGGAAGTTCCGGACAAAAAGAAGGCCAGCCCTAGAAAGAGCCAGCCGTTGCTAACCTATGAAAAACACCAATTTAAAATTAGGTAAAATATCTTAAAACTAAAAAATCATTTGTTGCCACTTCTGGGCTTTTGCCTGCTTTTTCGCCTTTCCAGCTCTTTTTTTACCATTATTCGCAGGCGATCTTCTGCATCGTACACGGTCTGAGCCCTTTTATCATCCAGTATTGTACTGAATTTCGGTCTGTAATTCTTCCTGATGTTAAGAACTTGTTGCTGCCTTTCCAATTCATCTTCGCTGTGCGGAAGCGCTCTCAATTCAGCCCTGTATTTATTATACACCGGCCAGAACTTTTCCGCCTCTTCTGGTGTCAGTTTCAACTCCTTCGTCAGGTAGCCAATCTCCAGTGATCGCATCCTTTCACCTGCCGGATGTTGTGCTTTTGCATTGACGGACACAAATGTAACAAATAGAAAAAGTAAAAAAAGCTTTTTCACGAAAAATATTATTTTTTTTAAAAAAAACTTTGCTCAGTTAAGAAAGTTCAAATTATATTGTTGATTTTTTTTATTTTATTCACTAAAATACCGCTCATCTATTACTTATTATTAAAATTTTCACAGTATCTCGCTTGCATAAAACGCTAAATCTTCATCGGGCATTTCATTCAGCAAATGTTCCAGGCTGGCAGTCTCCAGCACCAGGGATTGGCCTGGAAAAAGGGTTTCTGGTATTTCGTCTATGCGTGCAGTATACTCCGCTTCCAACAGAAACGCTTCAAGCGAATCTCCGGGTACTTTTTCCAAACCGGTGATGCTAAAATCGCCTTCGGTGACAACATGATCATTCCACTGCCATACATACCACCCTATGAGGGCTGCTAACGCAGCAACAGATGCAGCTAAAATGTAATTGGTAAACCGGTTTTTGCGCCTGGGTGTCATGGAAACAACGCTGGCGGCAGTCGGTTCCTGCTGCACTCTTTTGATGATATGTCCGGAAAGCTGTTCAAAATACCCCGCCGGCGCTGCAAAAGGATGCTCTTTGCCCAGTGCAGACATGGTGGGGGGCAGGACTTCTGATTCGGGCATTGTTCGTTGCATCACCCGTTCGGGAAACCCGCTGAAATACTGCTCTGGCACAGAAAAGCATAGGCTGCGATCCATTTCCAGCAGCGCCCGGGCTCCCGCAGCCCTTAACTCTTCCTGTATTTCCGGTGTTTGCGTCATATATGCCTTAGACCAGGTAATAGCATCCGGGTTTAATGGTCAAGAATGAATGCTTCGATTTTTTTTACGGCATGGTGAAAGCTGGCTTTCAACGCTCCTTCAGAAGTGTCTAATACCCTGCTCATCTCTTCATAGGGCATTTCATCGAAATAGCGGAGGTTAAACACCACCCGCTGTTTTTCTGGTAATTGCTGTATAGCCAGTTGCAGTTTCCAGACTGCTTTGTTGCCGTCGAAATCCTTTTCTGCCTGTAGCTTGCTTATCACTCCTGCATCGCCTTCGTCAATAGACAGGGTGCTTTTCTTTTTCTGATTTTCCAGAAAACTGAGCGATTCATTGGTGGCAATACGATACAGCCAGGTGTATAATCTCGAGTCTTCCCGAAATTTATCGAGCCCTTTCCAAACTTTGATGAACACATTTTGCAGCACATCATCGGCATCTTCATGTTGTATGACCATGCGGCGGACATGCCAGTAAAGTTTTTCCTGGTATTTTTTTATAATCCCGGCAAAGGCTTTTTCCCTGGTGTCAGGATTTCTGAAGGCCTGCAATAGTGTTGTATCATCGCTGGCATTCATCATGCCTTATTTACGTTTGATCACCTTTTCCGCTGCTGCCACTATATCGGGCGTATCCAGCCCGTACTTTTTCAGCAGGTCCAGGGGTTTTCCACTTTCGCCGAAAGTATCCTGGGTACCTACGTATTCGATAGGGGTGGGGGCGTACCTGGCGGCCACCTGGGCAATAGAATCGCCGAGTCCACCCAGTACATTGTGTTCCTCCACGGTAACAGCGGCTTTGGTTTTACGGAGCGAAGCGAGTACGGCTTCTTCGTCCAGCGGTTTGATGGTGTGTATATTGATTACTTCGGTGCTGATACCTTTTTCCTCCAATATAATACCTGCTTCAATGGCCTTCCAAACCATGTGTCCGCATGCGAAAATGCTTACGTCGGTTCCCCTGGAGAAAAACTGTGCTTTTCCGATCTCAAATTTTTCTTCGGCGCTGGTAAATATGGGCCATACCGGTCTGCCGAACCTCAGGTACACGGGTCCTTCGTATGCTGCAATAGCTATGGTAGCGGCTTTGGTCTGGTTGTAATCGCAGGGAACAATTACGGTCATACCCGGCAGCATTTTCATCATGCCTACGTCCTCCAGTATCTGGTGGGTGGCGCCATCTTCTCCGAGCGTTAAACCGGCATGCGATGCGCATATTTTCACATTTTTGCCGGAGTAGGCTACCGATTGTCTGATCTGGTCGTATACACGGCCCGTGGAAAAGTTGGCAAATGTGGTGGTATAAGGAATTTTTCCTCCGATGGTCAAACCGGCAGCGATGCCAATCATATTGGCCTCGGCTATACCGCATTCTATAAAACGGTCGGGGAAATCTTTCATAAATGCATTTAATTTCATAGAACCGGCAAGGTCTGCTGTGAGGGCAATAACATTGGGGTTCGATTTACCCAGTTCATGCATGCCGTCTCCAAATCCGCTCCTTGTATCTTTTTTGCCGGTTACCTGAATGTCTTTAAGCATATTGTCTCGTTTTGTTATTATATATTATGATTTATACGGGTTGACTGAAATAATTTTTCAAGATACACCCCTATTCTTAATTTAATTGAATATTTTTTCCGTTGAAAAGTGCGCTGTCTTTGTGCAGTTGTTGTTCCCAGTCCCAGGCTGTTTTCATGATGTCTTCCACAGAATACTGCGGGTTCCAGCCGAGTTCTTTTTTTGCCTTATCATTATTGGCATATATGGCTATCACATCGCCGGGTCGGTTGGGTCCTATCTTGTAATGGGTGGCCACACCGGTAACTGCCTCGAAGGTTTTGATGGCTTCCAGCACAGTGATGCCGGAACCCGTACCCAGATTGAATACTTCTGTTGTTTGTTGGTTCTTTTCGTTGATCAGGTATTGCAGCGCCAGGGTGTGGGCGTTTGCCAGGTCGCATACATGTATAAAATCTCTCACACATGAGCCATCACGGGTATCATACTTGTCGCCAAAAACAGTGATGCCGGGTAGTTTCCCGATGGCGCTCTGGGTGATAACGGGCACCAGGTTTTGCGGTTTACCGAGCGGCATTTCGCCAATGAGTGTACTGGGGTGTGCACCAGCCGGATTGAAGTAGCGCAGCAATACCGCCCGGGTGCCGTTGGCGCGGGAAAACTCTGAGATGATCTGTTCGCCCATCTGCTTGGTAGCGCCATAAGGCGACTCTGCCTGCCGGGTGGGTGTTTCTTCCGTTACCGGTATACTGTCGGGATTGCCATACACCGTGCAGGAAGAAGAGAAAACGAAATAAGGCACTTTGAAGGAGGCTACACACTTCAGCAGGTTGATCAGCGAACCCAGGTTGTTTTCGAAATACAACAGGGGCTTCTCTACCGATTCACCTACTGCCTTATAGGCCGCAAAATGGATCACGCCCGATATATCGGGATTTTCCTCAAATACTGCATTCACATCGTCGAATACACAGAGGTCTACTTTGTAGTTCTTTACTTTTTTACCGGTTATCTTCTCAATGCCTTCGAGCAGATGCGTGGTAGAACGTGCATTGTTATCCACAGATATCACTTCGAATCCATTTTCGATCAGATCGGTTATTGTATGTGCGCCTATATAGCCGCATCCGCCTGTTACCAGAATTTTCTTCATAGTTACACCTTTACAATTTTTAATTAAGATACCAGGTTCATTAAATACGCGCCGTAGCCGCTTTTCATCAGCGGACTGGCAATTTCGGTCAGTTGTTGTTTGTCGATAAATCCTTTACGATAGGCAATCTCTTCTATACAGGCAATTTTTATTCCCTGCCGCTGCTCTATTACCTGTACAAACAGCGAAGCCTGCATGAGCGAATCGAAGGTGCCGGTATCGAGCCAGGCCGTACCACGATCGAGTACCGATACTTTTAGTTTTCCCCGTCTGAGGTATTCCCGGTTAACGTCGGTTATTTCATACTCCCCCCTTGCGGAGGGCTTTAGGGCTTTGGCTATGCTCACTACACTGTTATCATAAAAATACAATCCTGGAACGGCATAATTGCTTTTGGGCTGCTGCGGTTTTTCTTCGATAGATATCGCATTCATATCGTCATCAAAAGCTACCACTCCATATCTTTCCGGATCTTTTACCTGGTAGGCATATACGATGCCGCCATCTGGCCGGGTATTGTTACTCAGTTGCCTGCCCAACCCGGCGCCGTAGAATATATTGTCTCCCAATACCAGCGCTACATTGTCGTGACCGATGAACTGTTCGCCGATTACGAATGCCTGGGCCAGCCCGTTAGGAACCGACTGCTCTGCATAGGAAAATGAAAGTCCCAACTGGTGCCCGTCTCCCAGTAGTTTTTTGAAATTGGGAAGGTCGTGGGGGGTAGATATAATCAGTATTTCCCTTATACCGGCCAGCATGAGTATGGAAAGCGGGTAATAAATCATCGGTTTATCGTATACCGGCATCATTTGCTTACTGATGGCATATGTTATAGGATGCAGCCGCGTGCCGGAGCCGCCCGCCAATATGATTCCCTTCATGCGGAGAATAAGATTTTAGAGTTTACAGAAACGGCGAAGTTATACTGTTTGAACGTAATATGCTACACCCGTATATGTACGAGCGTCCGGCTTATTCCTGCCCACCTGATTCAATGGACCAGGTGTACGTATTCTTACCTGTTACCCACCGTCATAATACGTGGGATCATTTCAACTTTTCTACTTCGCCCTCGTAGTATTCCCGGGTTGCAATAACGTCAGGAAGATTGTTCTCCCAGTTCGACTCGTGCTCTATGGAGAGCATGCCTTTGAAGTTTTGTCTTTTCAATTCTGCAAATACTGCCGGGTAATCGATGACCCCTTTTCCCACCAGGGTATCGGCAGCCTTTGTATTGTTAAATTCAACAATATCTTTAAGATGCCCTCCGTACACAAAACCTTCCAGTTGTTTGAGGCAGTCTACCGGATTCAGCCCGTTGCGTGCCCAGTGTCCTATATCAGCACAGGCGCCGATGTGTTTGCGTCCCTGGATGGCGGCCAATACAGAGTCGGGGGTTGCGTATGGATTAGGAAATGGGTGGTCGTGGATGGCTATCTTAATATCATGAACGCCTGCCAAACTGTCAATATAATCCCAGTGTTCTTTTTTCGGTTCGGTGGTGATATACTTCAATTCAAAATCTTTTGCTAGTTCAAAAGCGCTGTCCCATTCTTTCTCATCTGCCGGTACAATTACACCAAAAGCCACGAGGTTGATGCCTTTTGATTGCAGCAACTGCTTTACTCTGGCCCGGGTATCGGCTGTCATTGATGGTCCGAATTCTCCCGGCAAATCGCCCCCCAGTTTTTGCCCCCAGAAAGCTTCAATATTCTTAATGCCTGCACTATCTACTTTATTAACGGCTTCTGTAAAAGTGAACAGTCGGAAAGTCCAAAGTTGAACGCCCAATTCAAAACCACTTACGGAGCCCGCAGTTTCCACCACGTTACCGGCCGCCTGTTCGCCTTTTGTTTGTTCTCCGCTGCCGCAGGATACCAGGCCACCTGCCAGTACCAACAGAAAAAAACGGGATATTCGTTTCATACGTAATTTTTAAGCGTGATATGTAATGCTGTAAATGTAAAAATTATTTGGCATTTGCGGGTATACCCGCAGATGTATTTGGTGTGATCGATAAAAACTTATTATATCTTATTCCGACGATGCGTAAGTGCTGCAGCCAGTTGTTGGATGTCGACCGGAGTTTGCTTCAGCAGCTCCGCTGCGCGGGGACCTTCACAAAACAAGAGGTCTATAATGCTCAGGTTTGGAATGAATCCGTTTCGATCCTCAAATACCTGGGTATAGCGCGGACAATAATGTTGCCATATGCCGAGGGTCGACGGCAATATTTTATTGCGAAAATCAATCATGCCGCTATCCGCTGTTTGTTTGCGATACCGTTCCGAAAATGAAATCCGGGGCAGTATTTCCAGCTTGTCAAACACCCAGCGGCAAAGATCAAGATTCCAATCCCATAAAAATCGATAGGGGATGGTATAGAACTTTTCCAGCTCCACACCATAATGTTCAAACCAGGGCGATCGGCTGTAAGCAGAGAAAATCGATCGCCAGTGACGCCGCTGCCATAGCTGGCTGTTGTCTATCATTGCCTCCCTGACCGGCACATCGGCATTCCTTCCGCCCACTACAGGCACACTCAAATCCAGTGGTCCATTGGCCGTGGCAATCCGGCAACGGTTGCGAAAACTCATTTTTTGCCAGGTTTCATATTGTTCAAATTCAATATGTGTGTATTCGTTTGAAATTTTATAAAATATAATTGATGGTAAATATTGATTTTCAATTAATAATATCATTTTGTATGAATAAATTATAGTTAGTTATAAACTGTGTTATTATGGAAGCTTCAAATGGCTTATTACGTTGTATTTTATCGCTTATTAAAGTTTAATTTTAATTACTTAAAGTAATAATTATTAATTACTTATAACAAATATTATTTGCCAAAAAAATTAGTTTCTTTATTTTGTTCAATATGCCATAATTGCATGGGCTAAAGCTAATATATTTAGTCATCATTTCGGTATTTTTTTGTGTATTCTAAACGCTTTCCGGCATCAGCCGGCCGTGAAGGTGAAAGTGTTGCCGAAGTGAAAATTTATTTGCGGGCGTACTCAGCCGATTATGGTTTCGGCGGCATGTGTTATCTTGCAGTACTATGTACAAAATATTATGCGTTGCGTTATTGGGGATGGTGTTATGGAGTAGCTGTCTTTCTAATGTGCAGGAACCGGAGTTTATTGAGGTAGACAATATCCGGCTGGGTGGTCAGGGAAAACTAAACAGTCTTTCTGGCGACATTCGCCTCTATAACCCCAATAAGTATAACCTCGCACTTAAAGCGGGCCATCTGGATATTTTTATAGAAGATCGATTGTTGGGTAAAACGGCCCTGGATACTTTGATTAAAATTCCAAGGCTGGACACTTTTTTGATACCGTTGCAAATAGATCTGCAAACTAAGAATCTATTATCCAACGCGTTATCGATGGTGTTGAAAGATTCTTTGAAGGTGCGGCTAGAGGGGAAAATTACAGTAGGACGTTCCGGTATGTTTATCACCCGTCCGGTGCGGTACGAAACAAAAGAAAAACTGGATATGCTGAACGGACTTTGGTAAGAAGAAAAAAAAGCTCCCTCTCTCATTAGGATAAAGGATCAGGAGCTGTGTCTTTCAGAATGGATAATTGGATCGTGTGGTTTTTACACGTGAATCTTGGATTTGGTTTTCACAGAATAAGCGTTTCTATAGGCTGTAAGTTTGTTTGTTTTTTATCATTTCACATCGAATGTGAGAACAGCTATATAACGCACAAAGGGCAGGAAATTGTCTGTAGTTATTTTTTTTTAAGGCCAAAGCAAACTTTATTTATAACGCTACAGACGGAATATCTCAATAATTTTTTCGTTATCAGATCATTGCAATTAACCAATCGGTATATATATGGTCAGGTGTTTTTTATTGTGTGATTGAAATTGAGGCGGGATAAATAATTAGTAGGTAAGCGCTTTCAATTTTTCTTCTATTTCCTTTTTTACCGGGGCACGGTTGTATCTTTGCAGCCGCTCAACCTGCTATGGGTTAGGCAGCGCAAAAAGAATAATATGAAATTTTACCTTTTTCTGATCCGCTACAGGTTCCAGCTTGGAATACTTTCGTTGATACTGGCAATAGTAGTGAATATTTATTCGGGGTTTTGGCCTGCGTTTACGCTATATCTGATAGCACTGGTTGCTATTGTAAGCCATTACCTGATTGGCCCTATGCGTTTGATACAGGGATATATGGAAGATGGAGATATTGAGGGCGCCCAGAAAATACTGGATTCCATTCGTTTTCCCGGTTTGCTGATCAAGCCGGTTCGCAGTGTATATTATTACCTGAAATCCAGTTTAGCTATGTTTGGTCAGGATTTTGACGCGGCGGAAATAATGATGAAAAAAAGCCTGAGCCTGGGTATGCCGATGAAGGAAACCGAAGGTTCTGCTTACTTCCAACTGGGTACCATTGCCATGCAGAAAAGTAATATGCGGCAGGCTGAGGAGTACATCCGTAAAGCTATCAAGGCCGGGCTGCCCGACAAAGAAAATGCAGCAGCAGCTTACCTGCAAATGTGTCAGATATTCATCAATAAAAGAGAGTTTCGTGCGGCGAAGGATTATTTCCGCAGGGCGAAAGAACAGAAGCCTACAACTCCTCAGGTGGTAGACCAGATAAAGCAGATTGAGAAATACATCAGCCGTATGCCGGGATAAGCACCCGTTTTGCATTCCGGCAGTCACACTATGCCCTGACCGTCAGGTCGAGTAGCTGCTGTTTATAGGGCAGCCATTTCTTAAGCTCCGGTATATATACTTCAGTGAATTCTTCTCCGATGAAGAGTTTATAGTCGAATTTTGGGTAATCGTATACCAGGTAGCCCGGGTAGTAATATTGATATCCTTCCTGGAGCGCATGGTTGGCCTTGAGCAGCATCAGGTACTTTCCGAGGCTGTATTTCCGGTATGCCGGATGATAAAAATTCATGATGCCGGCAATACTTCTGGCACCTTTGTCGAATATGCCGGCGGCTATCAGTTCCTGGCCGTCTCTTATTTCCAGCAAATGGGTATCGTAAATATCCGTATCTATGCCCTCGTGAAACAACCAGTGTTTTACGGAAGGGGCGCCTTCGAAATCTATGCTGGTTTTGTATTGTTCATACAAATGTTCCAACGCTTCGCTCCATACAAAGGGAGTAAGAGAAACAGCAAATTGTTTGTTTCGCTGCATTAGCCGGAGGTTGCTTTTGAGGTGCGCATAGTATCGCATGTTGTAACGCAACCAGAATACCCGGTAATAATTTTCTGTATCCGCAATATAATGTGTGGTGAAAATAGTCTGGTGCATTCTGTACCATCCCCTGGCCAAAAACTCATCTAGCTGTTTATGTGTAAGCTGCCTGGGCGCGTAAAACTGAGGTACCGTCATAGAATAACCACCTATATAAATAGACAATAACCGTTGTGGTGAGGAAAAGGTATTACTTTTTTATCAAAACCGCCGTTAATTACAAGGGAATGCGAAAAATATTATTTTGATTCGTTCTCCGTTTCACGGTCTGCATCCTTCCGTTCGCTCAGCAACACCTTGTTCTTTTTGTCATACATGTTTTCGAGATCGTCCATTATAGTGCCTTCCCATTGTTTGGCACCAATCAGGTAGGCTACCCTTCCGATCATATGGGCCGCTACGGGGGCAGTCAGCACCAGAAAGAAAATGATAGCGAATGCTTTGGTGGTTACATAGGCTTCCGGAAAAAATACTGCGGCGCTGAGCAGTAGTAATCCACTCCCAAGGGTAGCCGCTTTTACGGTTACTGATAAGCGTAGAAAAAAATCCGGCATCCGCAATATGCCAATGGCGGCAAACAATATGCTCAGCGCCCCGATGGTACTGAGAATCATAATAACGAGATCAGTCATTGTTCCTCCTTCTTTCAAGATAATATGAAAAGGCAATAGTACCCAAAAAAGCGATCAGCGCCAGTATCATGCCCGTATCCATCAATATCGGTTTCCGGGTACTGATGCTGTACACGGTAATCATACCTACCCCTATGGTAATCAGCAGATCGAGGGCTATTACCCTGTCTACTGTGGTAGGGCCCT
Source organism: Agriterribacter sp. (assembly GCA_037190905.1). Taxonomy (GTDB): domain Bacteria; phylum Bacteroidota; class Bacteroidia; order Chitinophagales; family Chitinophagaceae; genus Agriterribacter. The sequence goes on from JBBCKG010000017.1 coordinate 209,439, forward strand.
TGAAAAGCCTGATAAATACCAGCAGTAGTGAAATAGCCAGTATTGGCAATATGATATAGTCTATATAAGTGCTTAAACTCATTAAAAAGTATTTTATCGCATAATTTCCAACAACCGCCTTTCAAGGTTGTTTTTCACATTTTCAATAAATTTATCTTTGTCTTTGAGGTACATTACATGAATATAAATAGCTTTTTTGTCGTCGCTGATATCCATGATAAGGGTACCTGGTGTTAATGAAATCATGGTAGCCAGTATGTTAATTTCGAAGTCGCTTTTTGCCACGAGCGGATATTTTACGATGCCGGGCTTCATAAAAAATCTGGGTGTGATCACGTCGTAGGCTACATGTACGTTGGCCTTTATCATTTCCCATATAAAATAGAGAATGAATGCGATGATCTTCGGAACCCTGTGAAAATAGCGTTTATCGTCTTCGGTTCTGCTCATCAGCCATAGCAGAAAAAATCCCAGCAGGAAGCCGAAGTAGAAGTTGGAAAAATACAACGCTCCTGTTAATGCCACCCAGATAAAGGCCAGCAGGAGGTTCATCAGGAATTGTTTTACCATAATCCAGTTCTTTTATTGTGGTCTGCCCAATACCGCCTCAATATAAGGGGTGGTGTCCATCATTTCCGCGGCTATCTTTTTTGCCACCAGCGCTACATTTTCTGCGCCTAACCCAATATACAGCGACACCACCGCCAGAAAAACGATGGGAGCTACAAGCATAATTTTTTTGGACAGGTTTTGTTTTACAAAGCTGTCAATTACTCCTTCTCCTATACCATTGCTTTCAGGAGCATTTTTCCAGAATACTTCCGCCCACATTTTCGCTATTACATACAGCGTAATGAAACTACCTATAATAATGGCGCCGATCAAAGCGTAATCGGAAGTGTCGAACCCGGCTTCAAACAAATAGAGTTTTGGCCAAAAGCCCGATAATGGAGGTACGCCTGCCAGGGAGAATAATACAATGGCAATCACCAGTGATATTTTAGGATATTCAGCATACAATCCGCCCAGTTTGTCCATATTCATGGTACCGCGCAGTTGCCGTATCAGTCCGGCTATCAAAAACATATTGGTTTTAACCATGATGTCGTGAAAAAGGTAGAATAACGCTCCCGTAATGGCGGCTTGCGTAAACATGGCCAGGCCGCCTATCATGAAGCCAATATGACAAACGATAAGATAAGAAAACATCCTGCGGATATTGTTTTTGATGAGTGCGCCAAAGCTACCGGTAATGATGGTAAAGATGGCCATCAGCATGAACAGGTTTTTTGTAAACTCGTCGGGGATGAAAATAAGCGTGGTCATACGGAACATAGCATAGATGCCGACTTTGGTCAATAGTCCGCCAAACGTGGCTACCACAGCCGATGGGGGCGTATGATAGGAGGAGGGCAGCCAGAAATACAATGGAAATACAGCAGCTTTGATACCAAAGCCGATGATAAAAAACAACGCGGTGATATTGACGAGATCCCGGTTTTCAATGGCAGCTATCTTCAGGGAGAGGTCGGCCATATTAAGGGTACCGGTGATGCCATATAGGATAGCGATACCGGTGAGGAAAAAAGTAGAAGCCAGGATGTTCATGGCCATGTACTTTACCGCACCTTCCACCTGGGCTTTGCGCCCGCCCAGCGTCATCAGTACAAACGATGATATAATGATCACTTCAAACCATACGTAGAGATTGAATATATCGCCGGTGAGGAAGGCTCCGTTCAGCCCCATTACCAAAAAATGGAAAATGGGAAAGTAGCCGTAAAGTATTCTGGAGCGCGAAATACCTGCTGAGGAAAATACCGATACGGCCAGCGCCGCAAAAGAGGTGAGCAATACCAGGGTGCTGCTGAAAAGATCTGCTACAAACACAATTCCAAATGGTGCTTTCCAATTGGCGGCTTCCATTACCAGGATATCGCCGGTGTACACTTTGGTGAATAACCGGATCGACATCATTATTGCTATCACACAGGCTGTAATGCTTACAAAACGATGTGCCACCGTTCTGCGCCAGAGAAATAGTTGCAGTACGGCTGCCAGCAGGTGTACTATTACGGGCAAAATAATATAGTTGTCTATCATATATCTTCTTCCTCCGGTGTATTTAAATCATCAAGATCATCTGAGTTAACCAATACATATACCCGTTTCAGCAGTACAATCGCAAATGCTTGTAAACCGAAACTGATAACGATGGCGGTGAGTATCAATGCCTGGGGAATAGGGTCGGCGTATATATCCCGGAATACACTTGCGGCCTCGTCTATCACCGGCGGTTTGCCCTTGGTGATGGTGCCCAACAGGAAGATGAGGATGTTAACGCCGTTTCCCAGCAGCCCGATACCTATCAGCAACTTGACCATGCTTCGCCTCAGCAGCATATAGATGCCGGTAGAGTACAAGAGGGCAATTAATATCAGTAATAGTATCTCCATATATTAGTCGCTGTACTGGAATATGCTGAATAAAATGGTGAGTACTACTCCGATTACCAGAAAGTAAACACCGATATCGAAAAACAGTGCTGAGCCGATGGTGCCGATAACGGGTACCGGTTCATCTACCCACAGTCCCGTCATTACCGGCTTACCCGCCAGCAATGGCAGCGCCATACTTACGGTGGATATGGCCAGTCCAAACGGTATCAATCCGCTGGGGTGCACGGGTAGTAGTTTTAATGTATTGTTTACCTCATGCGTGAAGCTGTGCAGTACAAACGCAATGGAGGCGATCAGCCCGCCTACAAACCCCCCGCCGGGATAATAGTGCCCCCTCAGCAGGATGAAAATAGAAAACAGCAACAGGATGGGGAGCAGGTATTCTGTAGCAGTTCTTAAAATAATACTTTTCATTCGTGTTTCATTTGTTTTCAGTTAGGAGGCCACCTTTACATATGCCTCAAGATCTGTTATTGCTCCATTGCCGGTGTTTCATCCAGGCGGTTTGGAACCCTGCCGGTTGTGTGTTATTGCCTACTCTTTCTCCGACGATTTCAGCCGCAGGTTGATGAGGCTGAATACGCCCAGGGCGGCGATGCTCAGTACTACAATTTCAAACATGGTGTCGAAACCGCGAAAGTCTACCAGTATAACGTTTACGACATTTTTTCCCTTTGCCAAAACATATGCATTGTCTGCATAATACTTGCTGATTTCTGTGTTAATGGGCTGGTACATGGCCTGTAGTGCAATGATGGCGATCAGGGTGCCGAAGCTCGCCGCCACAAGTCCGTCTCTTATTCTAACCTTTCTATTGCCGAAATTGAGGAATGGCGGCAGGCGAAACAATACGAACACAAACAGTACCAGTGTAAGCGTATCGATGGTAAACTGTGTCATTGCCAGATCAGGAGCGCTGTAGAAAACAAACATCAGGCATATACAATAGCCTATTACACTGGTGCCTACTACCGCTGTCAGTCTGGAGGAACTGGTAACGGTCATGTATACTGCTCCGATCAGAATACCTGCTACCACGATTTCATAAATGCTGATGGTGGAAATTCTTGCCAGATTGATTTCCAGCGGTCCGCCTCTGATCACCCTGTAGCCCAGCAGCAATACGGCAAAAACGATGATGCGCAGTAAATACGACCGCAGCATACCATTGTGCAGCATATTGGTATACCATGCAGACAGGTTTTTCACATAGGTTGCGGTGCGGGAAAACAATGTTTCGGGAATCGTTAACCCCGCAGGTGTGTTGCCTGCTGCAGGCTTTTTCGATAGGTAGAGCACGCTGCCTCCTGCTATTGTAACGGCGCTTAACAACAGTACGATGTTGAAGCCGTGCCAGATTTTCAGGGTGCTGTCTGTTCCGGGGATGTATACAGCGCCGGTTGCAGCTTTCAGCAGGGTGGAGCCCGGCAGCGCCGGGAAACATCCGAAAAATACACCCGTTAATGCCAGCAGCAACGGGGGCGCCCACATAAACCAATGGGGAAGATGTACTTTTGCATATGCTTCGGGAAGCCGTCCGGTAAAGGGGCGTATGCCGGCAAGAAAACCTGCCGACACAAGTAATATATTGGTGAGCAGGGCTGCCCCTGTTAATACATACGGCAGCAGGTTTGCATGCAGTGTGGCTTCGTAAATAAGGTCTTTTCCAATAAACCCGAAGGTGAATGGTATACCAGCGCTGGAGAGCGCCGCCAACATGCCGGCAATACCCAGCGGCAGCATTACTTTTCGGAGACCAGACAGCCGGGTGATATCTCTCGTACCGGTTTCGTGGTCGATCACCCCGGTTATAAGAAACAGGGCTGCTTTATACAAAGCATGTACAAGAATGAAGACCGGCAGCGCCAACAGCGCGCCCTCCGTGCCAATCCCAATCAGGAATACTAAAATACCCAGCGCAGAGATGGTTGAGTAGGCCAGTATCTCCTTTAAATCTGTGCGGAATATGGAATAGAAAGCGCCATATAACATGGTGATGCCGCCGGCAATGACCAGCGGATAGGTCCAGAGCTCCGTTCCGCCCAATACCGGAAACATGCGTGCCAGTAAATAAATCCCCGCCTTTACCATGGTAGCGGAATGGAGATAAGCGGAAACAGGCGTTGGCGCTTTCATGGCGCCAGGCAGCCAGAAATGAAAGGGAAACTGTGCTGATTTGGTAAAGGCACCGCTGAATACCAGCAACAAAATCAATCCATATAATGCATGGTCTTTCAGCGTATCCGACGATTGAATCATTTCCTGTATGGAGTACCCGCCGGCAATAAAGCCTGCCAATACCAGCCCTGCCATTAATAAAAAACCGCCGCCGCCGGTGATGACCAGGGCCGTCAGCGAACTCTTCCGCGACTCGGCATTGTCGTTGTTGAAACCGATCAGGAAAAATGAACTGATACTGGTAAGTTCCCAGAAAATAAACAGGAGCAATATATTATCAGACAGCACCAACCCCAGCATGGCGGCCATAAACATACTGAGGTAGCCGAAAAACCGATCCAGATAAGGATGTCCTTTCATATAGGCCACTGCATACAGGAATACCAATGAGCCGATACCAGTGATCAGCAGCGCAAACAGCAGCGATAATCCGTCTAAATGAAAATCGAAATTGATGCCCGCAGATGGCACCCAGCTATAATGCGTGCTGAATACCTCTCCCGCGCTTATTGCAGGAAGAAAAGCGGCAAAATACAGAAACAACGATACCGGAAGCGCTACCACCAGTATCGAATATTTATTTTTTAAATACCTGCCAAGCGGCAGTAATAATATGGAGACAAGAAAGCCGGCTAATACCGCAAACAGCATCTATGAAAAATATTTATTATGAAAGTGCCTAAAATAACCAATTATCTTATAGCACAGCAATAAATTTTTGATACGCTGATAGTGAAAAAAATGTTAAATAAAATTATAACTAATTGATAATTAATTTTTTATTACGATTTAGTGTTTTGAAATTTATCTGAGCCGCGCCTATTTATTGCTGTTTATTAGGTGGCATATAATGGTCTAAAAAACATCTGTTAGGCCTCTATTCCATCGACGGCATGGTGTTTTTAACCCGTACTAAAAAAGTATCATGTATCTACCCGGATTGGAAATGGTATCTTAGTATTTTTATTAATGATATGATGATAATCCGCCCCCTTGCTTTATTGGTCTTACTGCCGTTGTTTTTCTCCTGCCAGAAAGAGCCGGAGGATATTTTTCCCGATCCCGGCCCGGATCCGTTGCAAACCCGGACATTGCTCCCGCATATTTTCAAAAGTGATGCAGGTTATGATTCGCTGGTATATGACGATGCGCAACGCCTGATAGAGCGATGGTCGTGGTACGACGGGTATTTCCGGAAAAAAGTATATGGTTACAATGAAAAGAATATGCCGGCATATTATGAGATATACGATGTCTTTCCCGGACCATTATCGCAAAAAAACGTGTACACGGAAGATGCGGACGGGACCGTTTCGGAGGTGGCGACCCGGTATGGTAACGGACGGGAATTTCCTCAGTACTTCACCCACCGGTTCAACGAAAAAGGACAGCTTGTAGCATCTACCCGGGATGAGGATGGTCGTTTGCGGCAGGATTTGAGCTGGGATGAAAAAGGGAGAGTACAGACCACCGGGCATTTCGATAATAGCTGGATTACACGCACCTATACCTATGATGACAAAAAAGGTGTTTTCTCGTCTGTTAAAGCGCCTTTTATTTATGATGAATACAGCATGGACGGCCGGTGTTTTGCAGTCAATAATCTCCTCAAGATGACAATGTCATATATTAGCAGAAGCTCGGGAGAGGAAGTGACTACGACAATCGATATCAGCTACACGTATAACGACGATGGATACCCGATAATCTTACACACTGATGAAGAAAACGCCGAACTGTTCATCAATAACATTACCTATATGGAAGTTGAGCAGTAACGGAATACCGGGTGTTGTGTAAATCGTTTCCAACCGTTTTTGAATGATCACAGACCTGTATAGGGCATACAGGTCTGTGATCGCATACTATTTTTTGCCTACCACCTGTCGTAAAAAGCAGGTGGTTCAATGCCCAGCGCGCGCAGGTACACATATCCCTGTCCGCGGTGATGCACTTCATTGTCCAGTGCATAAGTCAGATTGACGATCACCGGGAAGTTGTATTCTCCAAACAGGTTGATGGTTTCACGGAAACGGTGCAGGGGGATCTGCTGCCAGTAAACATCAATCTGCTGTGTAGCTTCGTCCCATGCATCCAGCAGCGCCTGTTTGGTGGTGAGGCTGTTGTTTTCTCCAAAAGGTTCCTGTATACCGGTTACGATTTCTTTTAGTCCCGGTACGGCGATGGCCAGCATTTCTTTTGCAAGTGCCGCAAAAGAACGCATGCCTCCTATGGAAAACGTAAACAATTCTTTTTCCGGAAACGCTTCAATGACTTTGCGGGTCAGCCGGCGATGTCCCTGCCAGTTTTGTAAAAACTCTTCCGGTGTCATGATTTCTTTTTCGGTAGTTGTTGCACTCATCGTTGTATGTTTTATTGGTGATGGATACCGCAAAATTATAAGGGGGTATGACAGCCCTTTGTCAGCAGGCAGAAAAAAACCTGACAGATTCCCGGTGGCCTGTCAGGTTTGCTGTAACGCCGCATTGTAATTATTTGACGGCGAAGGTCACATCATGATCGCCCCAGAGGATGCTAACCGTTCCTCCCTGGTTTACATTCAGTTGCAGTTTTTCTGAAAACGAGCCTGCTTTAGAAGGTTTCACTTTTACCCTTACAGCATCCTCACTTTCTTTGTAATCGTAAGCGCCCCACTGTTCCCAAGTTTTGTTAAAGATAACCGTCCATTCTTCCTCTCCGGCAATGGTAAACAGGCTGTATTTACCGGCGGGCAGGGGCTTGCCTTCCACGGTAATATCCTTGTCTGTTTCGAAAATCGTCGCCTTGTTCGCTCCGGTACGCCATACCTGTCCGGGCAGGGGCTCCAGGTCTTTACCGATGGTTCTGCCTTTTACAGAAGGCTGGCTGTAATGAATGGCGATGGTAGCACCGCTGGCAATTTTAGCGCTGCTGCTCGCAGGCGGACTGGCCGGCGGCTGATTGTCTTGTGCAGTTGCAGTGCCCGAAATGATAGCAACGGCAAGTGATAATAAAAATAACTTTTTCATATTTGTAGTGATTTGAATAATAAAAACCAATATTCATGCCACGATGAGAAATGGTAAGAGGGGAAATGGTAAAATGGTAAAATGGTAAAATGGTAAGATAGTAAAATGGTTGTCTTACGGTCTTACCATTTTACCATTTTACAACCTTGCGGTCTTAGCTGCATTATCCCCGTCCGTGCAACTTCAGGTAAGCTGCCTTTTATATAACTGTACGGTATTTTCCATCCCGAGGTACAGCGCGTCGCAGATCAATGCATGCCCTATGGATACTTCATTGAGCCAGGGAATATTTTGTTGAAAGTAGGCCAGGTTGTGCAGGTCAAGATCGTGTCCGGCATTAAGCCCCAGCTGGAGTTCTCTGGCTTTTACAGCAGCGGATAAATAAGGGGCGATGGCTTTTTCTTTATCGTTGGGGTACAGTGTAGCATAGGCTTCGGTGTACAGCTCAATGCGGTCGGTGCCAGTGGCGGCGGCGCCTTCCACCATCTCAGGGATGGGGTCTACAAAGATCGATACCCTGATGCCTGCCGCCCTAAAAACGCCGATCATTGCTGTTAAATAATCTTTATGTTCCAGCGTATTCCAGCCGTGGTTGCTGGTGATTTGACCAGGGTCATCCGGTACCAGGGTTACCTGTGCAGGCCGGGTTTCCAGCACGAGCTCTACAAATTTCTGTTCTCTGCAATTGCCTTCTATGTTCAGTTCAACGCCTATTTCTCTTTTAATCGCTCTTACATCGTTATAGCGGATATGCCGTTCATCCGGGCGGGGATGCACGGTGATGCCATCGGCACCAAACCGCTCTATATCCAAAGCAGTTTTTAATACATCGGGGTTGTTTCCACCTCTGCTGTTACGCAGTGTTGCAATTTTGTTTATGTTTACCGAAAGTTTGGTTGCCCTGTTCATACTGCAAATGTATTGCCCTTGTTGTTAATCTATTTTTATTTATCGAAGCAATTGTTATATATTTACAACTACTAAACAAAGTTTAATTATATAAAACAAGTCTGCTTGCCCGCCAAACAGAATATATGCAAAAAATAAGACAATTACTGGCAGACTCCCGTTTGTTTTTTATCGTATGGTGTATGGTGGCCGCGTTCGGCACCTATTTTTGTATGTATGCTTTTCGAAAGCCTTTTAACGCTGGTACGTATGAGGGGCTGGAAGCATGGGGTATTCATTATAAAACCATTCTCATCATATCCCAGGTGTTTGGCTACATGCTGTCGAAGTTTATTGGCATCAAGGTGATATCGGAGTTGAAGTCGGGCAGCCGGTCGAAGCTGATTATTGGTTTAATATTGTTTGCTGAAGCAGCGCTGTTGTTGTTTGGACTGGCGCCCCATCCGTACAATTTTCTTTTCCTGTTCCTGAATGGTTTGCCGCTGGGAATGATCTGGGGCATTGTATTCAGCTACCTGGAAGGGCGAAGGTTTACCGAGGTACTGGCTATTGGTCTTAGCATCAGCCTTATTGTATCTTCCGGCATACTTAAAACGATTTATTTTGATGTGAAGGACTGGTTTCCGGCGATGTCGGAATTCTGGCTGCCTTTTGTGATCGGCTTGCTGTTTATACCGTTGTTTTTTCTGTTTGTGTGGATGTTGTCGATGATTCCGGCCCCCGACAAGGAAGACCAGGCGCTGCGATCTCCGAGGCTGCCGATGACCAATACCGATAAAAGAAATGTATTCCGGAATTACGGAATCGGGATCGTGGCTTTCATCATCCTGTATACCTTCCTTGCCACGTTGCGCGATTTCAGGGATAATTTTGCGGTGGAGATCTGGAACGAGGTAGACCCGAGCTGGAATAAAAATGTATTTACACAAACGGAGGCCATTATCAGCGTAATTGTGCTGGTGGTGATTGGAAGTCTTTCTACTATTCGAAGCAACCTGAAAGGGTTCTGGGCAGTGGTAGGTATTATTGCCATCGGGTTTACCATCAGTGCACTGTCTACTATTCTTTTTCAACTGGGCAAAGTATCGCCGTTTTGGTGGATGATGCTGATCGGCATGGGCTTGTTCCTGGCGTATATGCCGATGCAGATAGCCTTGTTTGAACGGATGATCGCTTATTTCCGCATCCGGGCTAACGCGGGATTTTTCGTGTATATGTGTGACTCTATCGGTTATCTGGGCAGCGTAGTGTTGATGCTGTACAAAGAGTTTTTCATGAAAGATCTTAACTGGTCTATGGTCATGATACGTTTTACCTATTTGCAATCGATACTGGCGGTAGTACTGCTGTTGACAGCAGGAATATTTTTCTATCGCGTATCCTTAAAAAAACGGGCAGCGCCGCTTCCCGACTCTATTTAAAACCCATTCTATTCATTTTTAATGTCAAAAGAAAGATAAGATGCCAAACACACCTTTGCTATTTACTCCGGGTCCGCTCACCACTTCCGCTACAGTGAAACAGGCCATGCTGCAGGATTATGGTTCACGCGATTATGCATTCATCAATGCTGTTAAAGAGATCAGAAACGGGTTGCTGGAGCTGGCCGGCGTGTCGAAAGAAGCGGGCTATGAATGTGTGCTCATGCAGGGGTCTGGTACTTTCGGCATAGAAAGTGTAATCAGCAGCGTAGTGGGAGAGAAGGACAAATTGCTGATACTGGTAAACGGTGCTTATGGCGAACGCATTGCGAAGATGGCTGCCATACACCAACTGTCGCACCATGTGATCCGGGTAGATGAGGATGAGATTGTTACTGCAGAAATGGCTGCAAGCTATCTGAAAGAAGATGCTGCGGTTACCCATGTTGCCTGCATACACAGCGAAACCACCACGGGGCTCTTTAACCCGGTAACCGAGATCGGTGAAGTATGTAAGAAGTATGGTAAAATATTTATTGTAGATGCCATGAGCAGTTTTGGAGGCGTGGCTATGGATATGGCAGCCATGCAAATAGACTATCTGGTGTCATCTTCTAACAAATGCATAGAAGGCGTGCCTGGCTTTGCCTTTGCGCTTTGCAAACATACCGAGCTCGAAAAGGCAAAGGGGCAGGCGAGGAGCCTTAGTCTTGATTTGTACGGGCAATGGGCCGGACTGGAAGCCAGTGGGCAGTTTCGGTTTACACCGCCTACCCTGAGCATCATGGCTTTCCGACAGGCTTTGGCAGAATTGCACCAGGAGGGCGGGGTAGCTGCACGGGAAAAAAGGTATCGGGCCAACAAACAGATACTCGACGAAGGAATGGCGGCACTCGGTTTCCGGCAATATCTTTCTCCTGCAATACAGGGGCATATCATCACTTCTTTTCTCTATCCCGATACCCCGGCGTTCAACTTTGAACGGTTTTATCAACAACTGAACCAACGTGGGTTTGTGATTTACCCGGGAAAGCTCAGCAAAACAGATGCTTTCCGGATCGGTAATATAGGGCAGATATTCCCCGTAGACGTTAAAAGCCTGCTGGAAGCTATTAAAGATGTACTGCAGGAAGAAGGCGTGGAAATATAGCCCGGAGGGGCGGTACGTACAAGCAAATGCAGCATACCATACGGTGATCATCCGGTGGAGTACAACCGTTTAGTCAGGCAGCGCCATATTGCTTTGCAATGCACACGGTAGCAAACATTCACAAAGACATTTTCTGTCCCATGATGGTGGCTCTTGCACTGTGCATTATGCTACTCCCACCAATACGAAAAACGTTGTGTGCTGTCTTCAAGCCGTACGGGCTCACCGATCATCGGGGTAATGAGGTTGAAAGAATGCAGTTGGGCGGCCGCTTTTATTTTTTGCAGCGGCTCGTACCAGGCATGTTTTCCTAGGGCGAATTTTGCATTGTGTACTGTCATCAGGCGGCGGGGTTGTAACTCCTCACTGGCTTTTACGAGGTCTTCCGGAACGAGGTGAATGTATTTCCAGTCTTCATTGTACTGCCCGTTTTCCATAATGGCAAAATCGATGGTACCAAACTGCTCCTTTATTTTTTTGAAATGGGTATCGTAGCCGGTATCGCCAGACAAATAAATATTGCCCAGCGTAGGGCTTTGCAGCATATATCCAGCCCAGAGCGTTCGGTTGGGGCGCAGTCCCCGTCCCGAGAAATGGCGGGCAGGCAGTGCCGTAAGCCGTATGTTGGTATCTAGTGCTACGTGTTCGTTCCAGTCCAGCTCTACTATTTGAGCGCTTGTCCAGCCCCAGTATTCCAGGTGCGCACCTACACCGAGGGGGCAGATCACAGTAGCCGTTCGGTTTTTGAGTTGCTGCAGGGTTTGGTAGTCCAGATGATCCCAATGGTCGTGTGTAAGTATAAGGAAATCGAGGTCTGGAAGGTCGTCTGGCTGGTATATATTGGTACCGATAAAGGAACGGTTGAAGAAAGCAACGGGCGAGGCCGACACCAGCACCGGGTCAACGGCCAGCCGCTTACCTTCCATTTGCATGTAGAGCGATGAGTGCCCCATCCAGACGAGGGTATTTTCATTGGATGATAGTTGCTTCAGGTCTGTTTTTACTGCAGGAATACTGTCTGCAGGTTGGAGATCCTGTACGCTGTCGAAAAGGAATTCCCAGAATAGCCGCATTTTTGATTTGCCGCTCACCAGTGTGGTGGTGGGCGACTGGTTAACGAATATACCGTTCTGGTAGTTCGGTGACTGCTGCATGCGCTCGAGGCGTTTTCCGGAAGGCAGTTTACCAAACATGGGACGCTGCAGGAAAATAAACGCGCCTGCTACCAATAACACCACTAAACTCAGTATACCTATAAGCATTTTTTTATACATTTTCATAGTTAGAATGTTGATCGTCGGTTTTCGTCGCTACGGTTTAACGCTATGCCCCGATACAGCAGTAACCTGTGATAACCGTTTGCGCCGCGAAAATGACGCACAGCGATGCGAAGGTACGCCGTGATGTGACTCCGTTGCTATTATTTGTGACCAGCGTAGTCTTGTGGACACCATTGCATGTTTGCGCCTGGGTCCCCTTTCGGGAGACCCCGGCGCGGCTATAAGTAGGGAAAGGCTGTACGAAGGAAGGTGCTTAGTGCATCCCGGAAGCCATTGATACTGTGCTCCGGAGTGCTTTTCCGGGAACTCCCGGCGCGACTATTTTCCTATCGGGGGGAGAAGAACATACGCGTTGTCCTGAATCTGAAATAGTCGAACTAAGTTGATAATTAAAGCGGGTATTCCGTTCATTGTGGACGCCATTGCATTTTTGCGCCTGGGTCCCCTTTCGGGAGACCCAGGCGCGACTATAAGTAGGGAAAGGCTGTATGAAGGAAGGTGCTTAGTGCATCCCGGAAGCCATTGATGCTGTGCTCCGGAATACTTTTCCGCGAGCCCCCGGCGCAATGACGAAAGTAAAAAGGGTTTCCAACCGATATGTTGAAAACCCTTTTATCCCGGCTGTTAACCCAGTACTGTGTTATACTTTTTCGGGAATGGTATAGCGGCCGCGATAATGCCCTTTCAGGTATTTATTGGCTTCTGTATGATTGGTGAATGTTTCCGTTTGGGCATCGAAGAACAGGTGTCGGTTGCCGGTTCTGTAGGCGATATCGGCCAGGTGTACCAGCGAAGCGCTCAGGTGTCCCTGGGTGGCATCTCCGTTGGGTGTTTTATTTTGCCGGATGCTGTCGATAAAGTCTTTGAAATGGAATTTGTCGGGGAAGTATCCGTAAAACTGGTCTACCACCTTTCCGTCTCTTTCCACTACCTGCCATCCGCCGCCATGCCTTCCGAGATACATCAGTCTTTCAGTACCGTATATCTCAATTTTAGTGGCCATTTGTGGCCAGTGCGGAAACTTATCTGTGTATCGAACTTCCTGTGTTTTTTTGGTCATATAGGGTTGAAAGTTGCCGCTCTCGCAGGTCATGGCATAGTCGCCGAAATCGTAGGTGATGTTGAGGAATTCGGGCGTTTCTTTTTGCGACTGATAGGCAATATTGCCACCTGAGCAGTAAACGGATTTGGGATGGTTGGGGTCGCCAAGGGCCAGCCGGGCGAGGTCCATTACATGGCTGGCATCGTCAGACAGTGCGCCGCCGCCGTAATCCCAGAAATCGAGCCAGCCGCCCCTGCCGGTCATACTGTGGCGGCGGGGGTTATAAGGTACGGCTTTTGCCGGGCCCTGCCAGGCATCCCAGTTCAGCCCTTTTGGTGTTTCGGCATCCGGTACGGGCGTCCATTTGCCGCCAGACAGCATGTTGTAACATTTCACATGCACTACTTTTCCCAGCTTCCCGGATTGAATGTAGTCTCTGGCTGAGAATGCGTAGGGAGCGCTCCGGTTCTGAAATCCTATCTGTACTACTTTCTTGTATTTGTTGGTCGCTTCTATCAGTTTCTGCCCTTCCCATACAGAGAGGGTAGGGTTTTTCTCCACGTATACGTGTTTACCAGCCTGTAAAGCCCATATGCTGGCCAGTACATGCCAGTGTTCCGGAGTGGCAATCACTACAGCATCTACCTCTTTATCGTCGAAAACCTTCCGCATGTCGTTTACAAACACAGGCTTTCTTTTTTGCGTCTGGCTGTGTTTGGCTATATCGTCTTTAATGCCTTGCAGGGTTTCGTTAACATCGCAGTAGTATTTTACTTCTACGTTTTCATTTTCCTTGATAATACCGCTCAACACTTCTCTTCCTCTTCCGCCGGACCCTATCAGGGCCAACACTATTTTATTGTTGGCTGCATGTAACGATGGAATGGCGAACGCGGGTGCACCGGCGGTTAATCCGATGGCGCCGGTGAGTGCAGTACCTATAAAGTTTCTTCTTTTCATGATCGGTGCGTTTAAATTGTTTGTGATTCGGGATTATTATTGCCCGCTCTCTTTTATCAGGTATTGAACAGTGTTTATAAACAGTTGATTAACGGAAGGTATTGCCCAGTCGTCCCAGTGTCCCAGCGAAGTGTATACGATCTTGTTCTTTCCGTTGTTATTGATCCATAGTACTGGTTCTGCTTTTTCGTTGGGAATGCTACCGGTAAGCAATACCTGCGCGTTGGAAGAGGCCAGCGGTGCATTTTTGTAGAGCCAGTTTTTACTGTCAAAACCCTGTGGGTCTACGTCTTTCAGCAGCGGATGGTTTTCCATACCTGGCACTATGTTAATACGGGTAGGGTCTGGCAGGTGGGGGTGGTGTCCCTGGTAGTTGCCCCCCAGTATGGTGCGGTCAAATTCCGGCCACTGCTCCAGAAATCCTGAAACATTTTCTTTAGATGCGGTGATGCCGCCGCCTTCTCTGGGTACATTTCCTTTGGCGTCGAAAGCGTGGCTGGCGGTTCTGATGCCGAACAAGGGTTTGCCTCTATTTACATAGTTTTTGACGATGGCCATTTTTTCAGGCTCCAATGCAATGCGCCTGATGAATACAACGGCGAGGTCGGCGTCGTCCAGTATCTGCAGGTTTTCGAGGTTGTGCCGGCCCGGGCCCTCCATCAAAGGCAGCCCGATGGCATATTCGCACTGTACGCCTTCTTTCAACAGCAACTGATGCCCGAATTCCGGCAGCCGCTGGTTGGCTCTGTATTCTCCTTCGGCGGTCAGAAAAGCCACGATGGGTCTTTTGTCGCCAGAAAAGCGAAATTGTTTACGACCTGTAAAATCGGTGGATACGATGGTAGGGCACACATAGGTTTCGATGTATTCAGCCATCAGGCTGTTGCCGGTAAAATGAGAAACATACGGTGGCATTTTGCTGTTGTACATGGCATCGGTCAAATCCCGCATCAGCGCCACGTTCATGCCGAGGCGTTTCATATTCCGCAGGCCGAAGGTTCTGCCGATTACGCACATATTGGTATGTACGCCGGTAAGGATAACGTTTTTAATCCCCTTTTTCAGAAAGAAACCCGCCAGTTCGGCGCCGGAATCACTGATGAGGTCCTTTTCGTGAATTTCCAGCGCATCGATCTGCTTGGTCCAGGCACGGTGCGGGGCATCTCCATCATCTTCACACCCTTCATCCGATTGATCAATGGGCCACACGGCATCTTTCTCGGAGTCCAGTTTGCCGTCGCCCAGCAATGCGTGGTATTTTTTGTTATAATGTTTTTGGGCAAGTTTTCGCTGGGGATAATCTTTGTAATAATCCATGCAGTCGCTCGGAGCATGTACGATCTGCATACCTTTTTCACGGGCAATGGATAGCACCTCGTTCAGCCTCGGCGCCATCTCTGCTACACGTGCAGTAGCGCCTTTGCACCAATGCTTATCCCACATATCACAAACGATGATGGCTGTTTGAGACGGAACCCATGCTGCAATGTCTTGCTTAATGATAAAAGCACCGGCGTCTTCCGGCGATGGCGCCCTGTTTTGCAGGGAGACCCTGAACTTTTCGACCGGTAATTTTTCTTTTGTATGCTTCTTTTGCGCCTGCAATCCGGTGGCGTACAATATGGTGAGGGCAGCAAGCAATACAGTCGGGAAACTAGTTTTCATACATTCAATATTTTATTTGCGATCGGCTGAGCCATCAGGAACAAATGTAAGCCGGCTGCTGTTTTTTACAGGCTGTTATATTATCATTCCATTACAGAATATTGATGATGCCATTGCATACCCGCGGTTGCGGCAGGTTTACTAAACGAAGGCGCTCATCGAGTTTTCATAAAACCCGGCGGAGTTCGTTAACAGCGTCGTGCAATTACAGGGGATACTTGAGTGGGGAGCGAACCAAATATTATTAGGAATGAAGAGGAGTTTTTACCCTCATTTCTATATCTTTAGCGGCAAAGGACTTAGCCATATGAAAAAAGAATTACGCAGTCAGCATTGGTTTGGAAAAGAAGGAAAAGACGGGTTTATCTACCGCGCCTGGATGAAAAATCAGGGCACCCCATCATATGAGTTTGAAGGCAAACCGGTGATCGGCATTTGCAACACCTGGTCGGAATTTACCCCCTGCAACGGTCACTTCAGGGAACTGGCGGAAGCGGTAAAAAAAGGCATATACGAGGCGGGGGGACTGCCCCTGGAGTTTCCGGTGATGTCGCTGGGTGAAACCCTCATCAAACCTACGGCTATGCTGTACCGCAACCTGGCCAGTATGGATGTGGAAGAGTCTATCCGTGCCAATCCTATGGACGGAGTAGTGTTGCTGTGCGGTTGCGATAAAACCACCCCCTCGCTGGTAATGGGAGCGTGCAGCGTGGATATTCCCACCCTGGTCGTGTCTGGCGGACCTATGCTGCCGGGCCGCTTTAATGGAAAACGGATCGGTACTTCGGATATATGGCGTTTCAGCGAAGAGGTGCGCGTGGGTAAAATGACGCAGGAGCAGTTGCTGGAAGCCGAAGCCTCTATGTGTCGTAGCCCGGGGCACTGTGCTGTGATGGGCACAGCGTCCACGATGGCTTGTATGGTAGAATCACTGGGGTTGTCGCTGCCGGGTAATGCAGCGATTCCCGCTGCTGATGCCCGCCGCAAAACACTGGCTCAGTTATCAGGACTGCGCATTGTGGAGATGGTGAAGGAGCAAATAAAACCTTCGGATATCCTTACCCGCAGGGCCTTCGAAAATGCTATTATGGTCAACGCTGCCATTGGCGGCTCTACCAATTTTGTATTGCACCTGCTGGCCATAGCAGGCAGGGTGGGAGTGGAGCTTTCGCTGGAAGATTTTGATACGCTGTCTGCCCATATTCCCCTGCTGGCCAATCTGCAACCATCCGGCGATTATTTCATGGAAGATCTGTATTATGCCGGCGGTTTACCGGCTGTAATGAAAGAATTGTTGCAGGTGTTGCATAGAGATGTTTTAACGGTAAACGGTAAAACCGTTGAAGAAAACTGCTCCGGGGCCGCCTGTTGGGATCGCTCTGTGGTGGCTACTACGGAAAAACCCTTCCATGCTATATCGGGCATTGTAGTGGTGAAGGGAAATATCTGCGAAGAGGGCGCTGTGATTAAACCTTCTGCCGCCAGTGCGCACCTGATGAAACATACGGGCAGGGCGGTGGTATTTGAAAACATTGAGGATTATAAAAACCGCATCGACGATCCGGAGCTGGACATAGATGAAGACTCTGTTATGGTGCTTAAAAACGTGGGTCCCAGGGGATATCCTGGTATGCCGGAAGTGGGCAATATGGGGCTTCCGAAAAAACTGCTGGAAAAAGGCGTGACGGATATGGTACGTATTTCTGACGGGAGGATGAGTGGTACCGGTTTTGGCACGGTGGTACTACATGTGTCGCCTGAGGCGGCTGCAGGGGCCAACTTTTCGGTGTTGCAGACCGGCGACATGATTACGCTCGATGTGGAAGGTCGTAAATTGTTTGCAGATGTAACCCCGGAGGAGTTTGAGGAAAGAAAACGGCAGCAGGGTGCGCAAGCCCAGACGTATGAAAGAGGATATGCGCAGTTGTATGTAAACCATGTACTACAGGCGCATTTGGGTGCAGATTTCGATTTTCTGCAAGGTAGTTCGGGCAGTGAGGTTACCAGAGATTCGCATTGACATTGCCGGTTATACTGGCTTGGCTGACGGTGGTACAGGTACAAGGACTTTACACATCAGGTATAGCTGGCAGGAAGTGCGCCACTTGCACAAGGTTATCTAAAGGAACGTCTTCCGCCACTGTATTACTCAAACCGGAGCGCTACGATGGGGTCGAGTTTGGAAGCCTTCCACGCAGGGTATATACCTGCAATAAGCCCTACGGCAGTGCAAATGAGAATGGCAATCCCAATCAGAGGCCAGGGGATGAAAAAGGGGGTATTCATGAGAGTGCCTACCAGGTTGCCCAAAATAATGCCTATTACAATCCCTATTACAGCGCCTCTCAGGCTGATGATAATAGACTCGAACAGAAACTGCTGACGAATACTTTTCTTTTTGCCACCCAGCGCTTTGATCAGCCCTACTTCCTTGGTACGCTCCGTAACGGCCACCAACATAATGTTCATCAGCCCGATAGCGGCTGCCAGCAGGGTTATAAAGCCGATGCCGCCTGCAGCGGTACTCACATAGCTGAGCATGCTGATGAATTGCTCTGCCAGCGCATCGCTTTTATCGAGATAAAAATTACTTTGTTCCGATATGCTCAGATTCCGTACGATGCGGAATAATCCCTCCGCTTCTCCCATGGCCTGGTCCAGTTGCGCCACATCCTGCACCTGCACGCCAATATAGTAACTGCTATTGGGGAGGGTGTAGAGCCGGCGCAGGGTATTGTAGGTAGTAAAAACGGCATTGTCTGCCCGCATAAACGAGCTGCTGCCCCTGCTTTTTAGTACCCCTATCACCCTGAATTTATTGGCACCTACTTTAATGACCTTGTCCAGCGCATTGTCTGTGCGCTCACCAAAAAAACGTTTGGCTACGTCAAACCCTAATACACATACGTTTCTGCCACTTTGTATGTCCAGTGCATTGAAATCCCTTCCATGCATCACTTCATATCCGTTGAGTGCAAAATAGTTTTCATCACCGCCGGATATTCTTACATTGGGGTCGGTTTTTTTGTTTTCATAAAAAATGGTCTGGCTGCCCATGCCGCCTAGTCCGATGCTCACTTTCGCTCCGGGAAACTGGTAGCGCTCTTTGAATGTGAGCGCCTGCTCGTAGGTGATCTGCCGGTTGGCATTCGATTTTTTGACTTTTTTGTTGCTGGTATTACTGGTTTTGGTTACATCGCCTCCGCCGCCGCCAAAGTTGACCTGCATCTCCCGATACCGGATGCTGAACGAATTGGCGCCCATAGTGGCAAAACTGTCTTTCAGACTGGCATTCATGGCTTCAATGGCGGTCATGATTCCTACCAGCGCGCAGATGCCCAGGGCTATGATGGCAACAGTAATACCCGTTCGCAATTTATTGCCTTTGAGGTTTTTTTGCGCCAGGAAAATTGTGTCTTTTACGGTCATGTATCGGAATAATGCCTAAAATTACGGATTGATCGGGCAACGGCAAATTTTGAATGATGAGCGGAGGTTTTCCGGGGTCATCAGCGGTGTGTTGCGCTACCGTAGGTATACGGGACAACGGGCGATCAGCGCACTTCCTGCATCGTTACCAGTTTGCGGTAAATGCCGTCTGCCACCATAAGGTCCTCATGCGTACCCCGCTCTGCGATGGTGCCGTTTTGCAAAACAATGATTTCGTCTGCATAGCGCACGGTAGACAAACGGTGGGCTATTACGATAGAAGTGCGGTCTGTCATCAGCTTGTTAATGGCTTCCTGTACCAGCATTTCACTTTCCGTATCGAGTGAAGAAGTGGCTTCATCGAGTATGAGGATAGGCGGATTTTTTAATACGGCCCTTGCAATGGTAAGCCGCTGTTTTTCACCTCCGCTGAGCTTCGAACCCCGGTCGCCGATATTGCTGTCGTACCCCCCTTCTCTGGCCATTATGAAATTGTGTGCATTGGCTATTTTGGCGGCTGCAATGATCTGTTCGCGGGTAGCGCCCGGATGACCCAGGGCTATATTGGCTGCTATCGTATCGTTGAAAAGAATAGGTTCCTGGGTTACGATGCTGATATGGTCTCTTACGGAACTGAGCCGGTAGTCTTTGATGTTTACACCGTCGATTCGTACTTCGCCGGAGGTAACGTCATGAAACCTGGGCACCAGGTCGGCCAGTGTGGATTTCCCCGCTCCGGACGATCCCACGAGCGCAATGGTTTTGCCGCGCCCGATCGTAAGATTGATATTGCGGAGAATCACTTTATCGTCGTAGGCAAAGCCTGCGTTGTTGAATTCGATGTTTTGTGTAAAAGAAGCCAGCACCCTGCCGCCGGGGTTTTCATCTACTGTAGCGGCTGTTTTCAGAATCTCTTCTATACGTGTGATGGCGGCAGAACCTTTCTGCATATTGCTGAAAGAGGTAGAGAGCGATTTAACCGGATTGATGACATTGTAAAACATGGCCAGGTATGCCAGAAACATGGAGGGCGAAAGCATTTCCTCATTTAGTACATGCCGACCGCCAAACCACAGTATTCCTACAAATACCAGTACGCCGAGTACTTCCGAGGTAGGCGCTGCAAGGTCTCTCCGCCTGCTGATTTTGTTTTTTGTACGATATAGTTCATCGTTCAGGTGGTTGTACCGGTCTTTCAGCAGCCCTTCCACGTTAAACGCCTTGATCACGCGCAGTCCGTTCAGGGTTTCGTCGAGTACCGAAAGCGATTCTCCCAGCTTTACCGCAGCTTCATTCGATTGTTTTTTCAGCGACCTTGATATCCGGCCGAGGATGAAACCAACTGCCGGAATGCATATCAGGATGGTAAAGGTGAGCTGCGGACTCATGATGAACAACACGGTAAAGTTGATGAGTATGGTGATGGGGTCGCGTACCCATCCTTCCAGTGCGCCTACCATAGAGCCCTCTACCTCCTGTACGTCGTTGGTAATACGGCTCAGCAGGTCGCCCTTCCTCTTTTCAGTAAAGTAGCCGATGGGCAGGTGAAGGATTTTATCGTATAATTCAGCCCTCAACCGCGTTACAATACTGTTCTTGATAGGATTCAGGATGTTGAAGGAAAAGTATAAAAAAAGGTTTTTGAGAAAAATAGTGGTGATGATTACAATGCAAATAAAGCCCAGCGCAAACAGGGGATTCAGTTCGTTAGAAAACTGCAGCATCACCTTACTTACAATATCGGTAATAGGGTTGTCTGCTTCTTTCAGGTTGCGCCCGTCATCGCCCAGGAAAATGATATCAAAGAAAGGCGCCAGCATACCCATAGATACTACAGAAAAGATGATGGATAAAACCACACATACAAAATAAAGAGCGATGTTGCCTTTGTAAAATCTCAGGTAACTAAATATCCTGGAATATTTATTCATTCGTTTAAATCTCGGATTTGAGCAGCAAAGTAACTAAATTTACACCCAACAAACTTGATAATATGCTGGAAGGAAAACGCCAGAAGCAGGTGGCAGGGTTACTGACGGAAGAGTTTAACGATATCTTCCAGCGGCTTGGGTTGGGTATGATGAATGGTGGCATGGTGTCGATTTCATCTGTAAAAGTTACGCCCGACCTGCTGGAAGCCAGGATATACCTGAGTTTTTTTAAAGTGAATGATGCTGCCGCAGCGCTGAAAAAAATTGAGGAACGTGCTTGGGAGATTAAAAAGGAACTGACGGCCAGGGTGAAACACCAGTTGCGGCGCATGCCGGAACTCAGGTTTTTTGCAGATGATACCCTCGAACATGTATCAAGAATGGAAGAGTTGTTCAGGAAGATCAATGAAGAAAAAACGCCGGGCGACGACAGTTAACGTATTCTGACCATATCATTTAAACCAGCCCTCTTGTATCTTTTATTTGCCTGGAGATATTTCAAAGCCAAAAAATCTACCAATGCGATCAATATTATCGCCTGGGTGAGCGTGGTGGCCATCGCCTTTGCCACTGCTGCCCTGTTGATTCTATGGAGTACTTTCAATGGTTTTGAGGGACTGGTAAAATCACTGTATTCTACCTTCTATACCGATCTCAAAGTGTCGGCGGCTACCGGAAAAACCCTGGTGCTGACGCCTTCGCAGATCCGATCGCTGCAGACGATGGAGGGGGTTCACAGGGTGTCTATGACTGTAGAGGAAAAAGCGTTGATCCGTAACGGTGAGTTTAAAACTTTTATCAAACTCAAAGGGGTAGACGACTCCTATACTTCTGTAACAACCATTGAAGACGGTATGGTAAGAGGATCCTATGAACTGGGAGATGCCGAACACCCGGGCGTAGTTCTGGGGCTGGGCGTTGAAAATGTGCTGGCACTGCTGAGCGACAGAAGCATCGGGCAATTGAATCTGCTGCTGCCTGCCAGAAATGCTACTGAATTCAGTAATCCATTGTCTGCTTTCTCACAGGCCAACGTTACACCCTATGGCGCCTTTGGTGTGCAGCAGGAGTTTGATAACGTATATGCACTCACCAATATCGACTTCATAAAAGAGCACCTCAAACTGTTGCCCGACGAGTACACCGCAGCCGAAATAAAACTGCTGCGCGAAAAAGATGCAGATGGCATCAAGAAAAAAATACAATCGGTATTGGGGCAGGACTATCTGGTACAAACCCGGTTTGAGCAAAACGAAAGTCTGTACAACGTCATGCGACTGGAGAAATATGCCATTTATGCCATATTCATCCTGGTACTGGTAGTAGCAGCTTTCAACATGATTGGCGCGCTGAGCATGCTGGTGCTGGAAAAGCAAAAAGACATTCAGATACTCCAATCAATGGGTGCTACCCGCTCTTTTATTAAGCGTATTTTTCTTTCAGAGGGGCTGTTGCTGGCGGGTATCGGTGCCCTGTCCGGCATTTTCTTTGCCGTGGTGATATGCGTATTGCAGATACAGTTTAAACTCATCAAACTGGAAGGCGCTTCTTTTGTGATAGACTACTACCCGGTAAAAATGGCGCCCGAAGACTTTGTAATGGTGACATCTACGGTATTCATTATCGCTATCCTGGCATCCTGGATTCCGGCTACGCGCGCCGCCCGGCAGGATTTGACGCTTAAGAATTAGCCATTAATAATCGATTACCTGCTCGGCTATCAGCTCGGGTATTTTCCGCCATTCGTATTCCTGATTCCGCAACTGGGGTTCAAAGCCTGCTTCACGAATCGCATCCTGTATGGTTTTGTAGGTAAACCTGTGCGGTGCCCCGGCTGCGCTCACTACATTTTCTTCAATCATAATGCTGCCGAAATCGTTCGCTCCGGCATGCAGGCAGATCTGGGCAGTTTTCTTTCCCACGGTCAGCCACGATGCCTGGATATTTTTGATATTGGGAAGCATAATGCGCGACAGAGCGATCATACGGATGTATTCGTCTGCCGTGGTTAGATTTTGTACGCCCCTGATACGGGTCAGCAGGGTATCAACATCCTGGAAAGTCCAGGGAATGAAAGCCAAAAAGCCTTTGGCATCTGCCGGTTTGCGGTGCTGAACCTCTCTTATTTTTACCAGATGCTCAAACCGCTCCTGCAGGGTTTCCACATGCCCGAACATCATAGTGGCGCTGGTGGTGATGTGCAGCTTATGGGCTTCGTGCATGATGTCCAGCCATTCCTGTGCGCCGCATTTTCCTTTGCTGATCAGGCGCCGCACACGGTCTATCAGTATTTCAGCGCCTGCTCCTGGAAGGGAGTCCAGCCCGGCTTCTTTCAGCGCCTTCAATACATCGTGATGGCTCATTTTTTCGAGCTTACAGATATGGGCTACTTCGGGCGGACCCAGGGCGTGCAGCCGGATATCCGGGAATTCTGCTTTAATGGCGCGAAAAGTATCTGTATAAAACGACAGTCCCAGACCCGGGTGATGCCCTCCCTGGAGCAGCAATTGGTCGCCACCGTACCGAATGGTTTCTTCTATCTTTTTCCGATAGGTATCCATATCCGTTATATAGGCTTCCGCATGACCGGGTATCCGGTAAAAATTACAAAACTTGCAATTGGCGATGCATACGTTGGTGGTATTAACGTTCCGGTCTATCTGCCAGGTAACTTTTCCGTGCGGTACCTGCTTTTTACCCATGGCGTCCGCCACATACATCAGTTCGCTCAACGCAGCATGCTCATACAGGTGCATGCCCTCTTCCACCGTTAAAAATGCGAATGACAATGCTTGCTGTAAAATCTCATCCACTTTCATGTAGCGGCAAAAATACTAACTATTTGATTGATGGGGGGTAGCATTTTGTATGCAATATGACCTAAATTTATATAATACATATGAAAAGAGGGATCATTTTGATAACATTGCTTGCCGGCGTGTGCTTGTGTACTGCGGCGCAGGAATCTGACGGAGAGCGGCCGGCGGAACTGATCACCCGTTTCTCTTTTCACCAGCACAGCGGCGGCGTGATTACCGTTCGGGCGCTGCTCAATCATTACCCTGACACGCTTAATTTTATACTCGATACGGGTAGCGGCGGCATCTCGCTTGATTCTGCCACGGTATCGGAGCTCAACATTCCTACTGAACCTTCCGACAGAACCATCAGGGGGATAGCTGGTATCCGTAGAGTTGACTTCCTGTACAATGCCCGCCTGCACCTGCCCGGGTTGTCGATAGACAGTCTCAATTTTCATGTGAATGATTACGAAATATTGTCCAGCGTATATGGTATCAAAATTGACGGCATCATCGGGCTCAGCTTTTTTAGCCGCTATATTGTGCACATTAATTTCGACAATACCATTATCACTGTGTATACCCCCGGAAAATACCGGTACCGGAAGAAGGGAACGGTGTTGAAGCCGCTGCTTACTTCTATTCCCATAGTACAGTCGAGGTTTTCTGAATGGGGCACGTTCGATGCCCGCTTTTACTTCGATACGGGCGCAGGGCTGTGTTACCTGCTGTCTGAATCGTATGTAAACGACAGTATGGTTTTCAAGGCGAACAAAAAATCGTTCCAGACGCAGGCAGAAGGGCTGGGCGGAAAAGCCTCTATGCGACTGACCACTGTAAAACGTGTAAAACTGGGGCGCTACCGGTTTAAGCATGTTCCTACTTATATTTATGACGATGTGTATAATATCACCGCTTACCCTTACCTGGCCGGCCT
The DNA here is from genome assembly GCA_037190905.1 of Agriterribacter sp. GTDB lineage: Bacteria > Bacteroidota > Bacteroidia > Chitinophagales > Chitinophagaceae > Agriterribacter. Next base: position 234,609 of record JBBCKG010000017.1, read on the forward strand.
GATCGGCAACGACCTGATGCGGCGCTTTAACATGACGATCAATTATCCCAAAAAAGAAATACATATTGTACCCAATACCCACTACCATTCCAGGTTCGATTATGCCTATACCGGTATGAGCATTTATATGATAGAAGGCAGAATCGTAATAGAAGATATTATTGAAAACTCGCCGGCGGCCAGGGCAGGCATTCAGTCCGGCGACGTGCTGATAGGCGTTGAAAATGATCTCAGCGGCAATATACAGTCTTATAAAAACCTGTTGCAGGTTCCCAAAAAAAAGCTGAAACTATTGATCAACAGACGCGAGGAACTGATCATATTAACCATACGTCCAGACAGCATCAAATAAGGGGAATATATACGCCATCGTAATACGATGACAAATCCTTACCTGTTGCACTTTCACATTTTCACCTGTTCGAATTCCACCGATAAGCGCCATATTTGCAAATTGGTTGGGCATAAACAAAGATGCATATGATTCAATTTGAGCAATTTGAACTGGTTAATGGATTAAGGGTGGTGGTGCACGAAGATCACTCTACCCCAATGGCTGTTGTGAATGTATTGTACGACGTGGGGGCCAGAGATGAAGATCCCTCGAAAACCGGGTTTGCACACTTGTTCGAGCACCTGATGTTTGGCGGTTCGGTAAACATTCCGTCGTACGACGAACCATTGCAACTGGCCGGCGGCGAAAACAACGCTTTTACCACCAATGATTTTACCGACTATTATTGCCAGTTACCGGCAGAAAATATAGAAACTGCTTTCTGGCTGGAAAGCGACCGGATGCTGAGCCTGGCATTTGACAAAAAAAGCCTCGAAGTACAGCGAAAGGTGGTGAGTGAAGAATTCAAGGAACATTACATTAACAAACCGTATGGCGACGTATGGCATAAACTTCGCAGACTGGCTTTTCAACAGCATCCTTACCGCTGGATGACCATCGGCGACTCGCTGGAACATATAGAACAGGCATCGCTGAAGGATGTAAAGCAGTTTTTCTTCAAACATTATACGCCCTCCAATGCCATACTTACAGTGGCAGGCCATATTACTACCCCGCAGGTGAAAGCACTTGCTGAAAAATGGTTTGGCGATATACCTGCCGGTAACCGCTACCGGCGATCGCTGATGCAGGAGCCGCCGCAGACCGAGCCCCGAAAACTGGAGGTTAAGGCAAAAGTACCCCTGGATGCATTTTACAAATGCTGGCATATATACCCCCGGCTCGACAAGCGATATTATACTGCCGACCTGATCACGGAAATACTGAGTGGTGGCGGATCGTCGCGGCTTTTCCAGTCGCTGGTAAAGGAACAAAAGCTGTTCAGCAATATTGAATGTTATCATTTCGGCACCCTGGATGCCGGGCTGCTGACCATTGAGGGCAAACTGGTGAAAGGCGTTTCCATGGAGGCCGCAGAGGCGGCTGTGGAAGCAGAACTGCAAAAAATAAAAGAGCAGCCGGTAAGCGAAAAAGAACTGCAAAAAGTAAAAAACAAAACAGAGGCAATGATTGCCTTCGAAGATATGAGCCTGATGAACAGGGCCAACAGCCTGGCGTTTTACACCCTGTTGGGAGATACGCATATGATCAATGGCGAATTGCAAACATACCAGGCCGTCAGTTCTGCTGATATTCAGGCGGAAGCCAATATCATATTCAACCACAACAACAGTAATACCATGTATTACTATGCAGAAAATTAAACTATATCCAAGCGCACATGATGAACAGAACCACGCCCCCGCCCATTAAAGACGCCGTCGCATTTACCCTGGAACTGAAACCCTGTGAAAAGATGGCACTCGATAACAGCGTGCCCGTATATGCTGTGGATGCCGGGGCGGAAGAAGTGGTGCAGGTAGAATTTGTTTTCGACGCCGGCAACTGGTACGAACAGCAGAACCTGATTGCTGCCTCTACCAATTACCTTTTGAAAAATGGCACTACCAGCCGGTCTGCTTTTGATATCAACGAACACTTCGAGTACTACGGCGCTTACCTTAACCGCCATTGTTATAACGAAACGGCGGTGCTCACCCTTCATTGCCTCACCAAACACCTGGATGCCCTTCTGCCGGTGGTGAGGGAGCTGATCACAGAAAGCCATTTTCCGGAAGCCGAACTGGATATCTACCGCCAGAATGTAAAACAGCGCCTGGAGGTAAACCTGAAGAAAAGTGATTTTGTGGCAGGACGCCTCATTGATGCGTATTTGTTTGGTAAGGAGCATCCTTATGGAAGATACAGCTCCGCAAAGGAATACGATGCTGTTGAAAGGGAACCACTTACCGAACATTTTGACCGGTTCTACAGAAACGGACGCTGCCGGATTTTCATGGCCGGTAAACTCCCTGCTGACCCTGGTACTCTCCTCAATAAACACTTCGGCGATCTGCCGCTGAACGTTCATACCCTGCCTGTAGTAACGCATGCCGTACAGGCTGCGGATGAAAGAAAATACAGGATCACCAACGATCCCGACGGCGTACAGGGCGCTATACGAATGGCCCGTCGTTTTCCCAACCGGCATCACCCCGATTTTACCAAAGCACAGGTGCTGAATACGTTGTTCGGCGGCTACTTCGGATCGCGGCTCATGAAAAATATTCGCGAAGACAAAGGATACACCTATGGCATACACAGCTATATGCAGGCCTATATGCACGAAAGCGCCTGGATGATCAGTACAGAAACCGGTGTATCGGTTACAGAAGCTGCTGTGGCCGAAGTGTACCGCGAAATGGAAAGATTACGAAACGAAACCGTTTCGGAGGAGGAACTCTTGCTGGTGAAGAACTTCCTGATCGGCAGCATACTCGGCGACCTGGATGGTCCCTTCCATATCATAGGACGCTGGAAGAATATCATCCTCAACGGTTTGAGCGAAGACCACTTCGATCGTTCCATTGCACAAATTAAAGCGGTAACGGCAGAAGAACTACAGGAGCTGGCCAACCAATACCTGCAGCCGGACAGCTTTTATGAACTGGTGGTGGTGTAATCCTGCGGAAACGTTAGCTGCATATTGCACGAACAGGTATGTATGCAGTAATGGTATTGTTGCGCTTTCCTGGGAAGTTTCCTGGCAGATAGTTTAAAAAATGCATCCTAAGCTGGTTACTACTATACTCGTAGGGTCTGCAATACGAACTGCTTTCTTTCCCTCACTTCTGAAGGAGGAACATCAATTAACTCGTATCCGAATTTTTTATACGTATTTTTCATATACCAATAGGTTTGTTCGGCTTCCTCCCAGTTTTGTTTACGCTCTGTATCAGTCTCATAGATTTCTTTCCAGGGCGGCAGAATGAAAACCTTCGTATCGTATTGGCATTGCAACACTTTTTTCATTACCTCCTCCGGTAAGGTATATCCAATCATCGCTGCGTAACAAACAGCATCCAGCACACCGCGATCAAAGAAGCAAATAGATTCGCCATCTGCTTCCAGTACTGTTTGGTAGTCTGAAACAGCAGCTTCAATCATGCTGTTGGTATAACTTTGTTGGTTCTTCCATGGCAAAGCATCTCCGTCTTGCGCTACCTGTTGGGAAATAATCTTTCTGGCGGCTTCCGGAACCGTCTTGTAGCCATCAGATGCGAGCGCATCCAGCAAAGTGGTTTTTCCCACACCAGGGCCGCCGGTTATGACGATTAGTCTCTTCATAATGGATCAAATATATCGGGGCACGTTTCGAAGGCGCATGAAAACAGCAGCCATTGGGCAAAGTGGTTGTAAACATGCTGTAATCTGGTATGTCCAAAGACGGCCATTGCACATCGTGTTGTTATTCGTATACACCTATCCGTTATTTCCTCCCCAACCATTTAGCCATCTCGTTCAGCAGCAGTGGCGTCAGCCCCAGCGCCATTACTTCCAGCCAGCCCCTTATGTGGAGCGACTGTAGTTTGAATGCATCCGCCAGCGCCGGTACTTCCAGCACCAGCACCTGTAGCAGGAAGCCGAGGATAACAGCACCCACCAGGTACTTGTTCGTAAAGATACCTACCCTGAACACCGACTGCCGGAAATGCCTGAGCGAAAGCGCATAAAACAACTGGCAGGCTATAATGGTCATAAATGCCAGTGTTCTTGCGTATTCCAGCACTTCGTTCGGTATGTTTTTATCGAAAGGGGTATAGCCATGTTCGGTAAATCCCAGCCAGTAAGAGATAATGGTAACTGCACCGATGGAGATGCCGCCAGTTAGAATATTGCGCACCGCGCCGTGGGCAAAAAAGCTTTCTTGTATGCTACGCGGCTTTTCGCGCATCACCTCTTTGTTGCCGGGATCGAGCCCGAGCGCTATGGCCGGTAATGAGTCGGTCACCAGGTTGATCCAGAGTAGCTGTGTGGCAATCAAAGGCGCAGGCATACCCGCCAGAATGGCCACCAGCATGGCAATCACTTCTCCCAGGTTGCTGGATAATAGAAAGATGACCGATTTTTTGATATTGGCGTAAATGTTCCGGCCTTCTTCAATGGCAGATACAATGGTGGAAAAATTATCATCAGCCAGTATCATATCGGCTGCATTTTTAGCAACGTCGGTACCGGTGATGCCCATGGCTACGCCGATGTCGGCTGCGTTTAGCGAGGGCGCATCATTCACGCCGTCTCCCGTCATGGATACAATATTGCCATTGGCCCGGAGTGCCTTTACAATGTTTACTTTGTGTTCCGGCGATACCCTGGCAAACACCCGGTATTCCTGTGCCTGCTTTTCGAGCAGCCCCTCAGGCATATTGCTGAGTGTAGCCCCCGTTACCACCTCGCGGCTGTGCTGCGCAATATTGAGTTCCCTGGCAATCGCCAGCGCTGTATTTTTATGATCGCCGGTGATCATCACGGTATTGATACCAGCCGCTTTTGCCTGCTGTATCGATGCTTTTACCTCCTCTCGCGGTGGGTCTATCATACCTACCAGTCCGATCATGACCAGGTCGCTCTCGAAATCCTTTTCCTCAATCGTTTCGTCTGTGGTTTTATATGCGGCTGCCAGGGTGCGCAGGGCATCGTCCGACATGGTATCAGCAGCGTTCAGCAGCAGGCTCCGGTGGGTGTCTGTCATGGGTATTACTGTGCCCTGTTCTGCAATGTACCGGCATTTGAGTATGAGGTTGTCAACAGCGCCCTTACAGTATACGATATACTGTTGATCCTTTCGGTGCAGGGTCGACATCATTTTTCGCTGACTGTCGAATGCGCGTTCGTTTATCCTGGGCTGTGCGGTGTGCAGTTGCAACCGATCCACCCCCAACGAGTCGGCCCAGGTGAGCAGCGCTATTTCGGTGGGATCGCCGGTGGCATGTCCGTTTTCGAGGGTAGCATCCGAATTGAGCACCATAGCCTGTACCAGCGTGTGCACTTCATCGGACAATAGACCTTCTCCAACAGATTTTATACCATCGGTGAAACTGAAGTAACGGGTAACCGTCATTTTGTTTTGGGTAAGGGTGCCGGTTTTATCCGAACAAATGATATTAACGGAGCCAAGGGCTTCCACAGCCGGTAATCGTTTGATGATGGCATTCCGGCGTGCCATTTTGGTAACGCCGATCGACAATACAATGGCCACTATGGCAGCCAGTCCTTCCGGTATGGCTGCCACGGCCAGCGAAACGGCGGTGAGGAACATGTCGGCCGGATCTCTGCCCTGCAGGTAGCCTGCGAAGAACATGACCACACATATTGCCACGGCTATTTTTCCCAGGGTTTTCCCCAGTTCGGCCAGTTTTTTTTCAAGTGGTGTACGTACTTCTTCGTCGCCGCTGATGATGGTGGCTATTTTACCGACTTCGGTTTGCTGCCCTGCCTCTACCACTACGCCCATACCCCTGCCACCGGTAACGAGTGTAGACATATAGGCCATGTTTACGCGGTCGCCGGGCGTAGCGTCTTTATCAGCGATTACCGCAGTGGCATCCTTGTTAACAGGCACTGATTCGCCGGTGAGTGCAGATTCATCAATCTGGAGGTGAATGGTTTCTATCAGCCGAAGATCAGCCGGAACGTATCTGCCGGTGTCCAGTATTACGATATCGCCCACTACCAGATTTTCAGACGATATCTCCTGCTGTTCGCCCGCTCTTTTCACGATGGCTTTCGGAACAGCCAGTTTTTTAAGGGCTTCAATAGCGCTGTCTGCCTTCAGTTCCTGCACCAGTCCCAAAACGGCATTCAGCAGCACTACTGTCAGAATGATCACCCCGTCCAGGTATTCACCCATCGAAAATGTAATCACAACCGCCCCCAACAAAACGTAAATCAGTGCGTCGTTGAGCTGACCGAAAAAAGCAGCTATGAGCGATTTCTTTTTGTGTTTCCTGAGTGCATTCGGACCATTTGCTGCCAGGCGTTCCCTGGCTTCCGCTGCACTCAATCCCTCGTGTAAGGAAGTGCCTGTGTTGCTGACTGTTTGATCAATTGTTGTTAAAAACCAATCCGTTTGCTTCATATAAATTATAATATAGCCGTTTAACGGGGCAAGAAAACACCATACGATGAAAAAACACTACCCTTCTCAATATTTATAAACCGTCTTAAGTAGTTTTGTAATGCGCAACATTTGTTCATCGTTGATATGCTAATTAATACGAACTATTGAATTCCTACCTGCTGTTTTTATCGGGCATTGCCGTCGTTACCATGGGAGCAGAGTTACTCCTGAAAGGTGCTTCAAGGATTGCCTCCTTATTGGGGGTTCGTCCCATCATCATAGGCATGACGGTTGTAAGTATCGGCACCAGCCTGCCCGAACTGGCGGTAGGTATAGCAGCAGTAGAAGAAGGCGCTGCCGATATTGCCGTTGGAAATATAGCCGGTACGAATTTAGTAAATATCCTGCTGATATTAGGGCTTAGCGCTGCTATCAGACCCTTACCACTGCAGTTAACAGCTATACGTGTAGACCTGTTTGTGATGATAGGCACTGCATTCCTGTTGTTTTTTCTATGCCTGGATGGCACCCTGGCTTACTGGGAAGGTACCCTGATGCTGGCGATCGGGATCGTATACATGTACCTGCTGGTGCGTAATGCCAAAAAAGAACCACCGGCAGTACAAAAAGAATACCGGGAAGAATACCAGCCCAGCACGCCTGCGGAGAAAAAAAACGAAGGCACCTGGATCATGAATATCCTGTTGCTGGCAGGGGGCATTGCCGCTACCATCTGGGGTGCCGGACTACTGGTATCGGGCGCTTCCGATATCGCAAAAGCCCATGGTTTGTCTGATGCAGTGATTGGTCTTACCATTGTTGCCATCGGCACTTCTGCTCCCGAACTGGTCACTACTATGGTGGCAACCATTAAAGGCAACCGCGATATTGCAGTGGGTAACCTGCTTGGCAGCAGCATTACCAATATATTGTTTATCCTGGCTATCACCTGCCTGTTTGCACCTGACGGACTATCTGTTGAAAAAGGAATACGCTGGTTCGACCTGCCGTTGGCAGCCCTTGTAGCGCTGGTATGCTATCCGGTGTTTCGCAGCGACCACATGGTGAGCCGGAAAGAAGGCCTGGCCTTTGTACTGGGTTATTGCGTATACCTCGCCATCATAGTACTTACCAGAACATAAGAAAACAACAGGAAGAAGCTCAGCAACGGCCCGCCTGATGCAGCCCGTACATCCCGCGCCAGCAGTATAGTACCAGCCTGATGAAACGAGATGCGAATGGACAACTGAAGATATATCGGACGCTTATTAACAACCCTAGATGACCAACGATAGGTAGCTGGTGCAGGCAACGCAGTGTATATGCTTTACGCAAGCGCGTTTCGTTCCTATCAGAGGGGCTACACGTGCAGACAACAGGAACTGGAATTTTGTGTGGCATATACCTCCAATGACATATAGACAAACAGCATTTATACAAAATGGAGCCACCGGTTACAAAATAAAGTAAATGCATTTTTTGCACACTGTAAGAAGCTATCAATAACGATAAAGCTGGTTAAGCTCACGCAACAAAAAAAACCTGCAAATACTTGATTTTGCAGGCTTTCCTGTTATAAGCTTCCCTAAGTAAATCCGAGGGTGGCGGTGAGGGCGGGATTCGAACCCGCGGTACAGTTTGACCCGTACGGCAGTTTAGCAAACTGCTGATTTCAGCCACTCATCCACCTCACCATCCGTAAAAGGACGGCAAAAATAGGGGGATTCAACAGAATTCCCAAAACAAAAATTGTCAAATCCAAATACCCGTCGTAAGAGCAGGTGCGGCGCGCCACTGTTATCCTTCAAACTGGAATATCTTATCCATCAGCACCCATTTTTCGCCTGGCTTTGCCCAGGGAATGGCCTGTTGGTATTTCCACATCAATGCCTCCCATTCCTGCACTTTAGGACAGTTGGCATCGAGTTGTTTTTTAGCATCAAAACTAAAGTTGTCATCTGTTTCCAATATCATAAACATGCGGTTGCCTGTTCTGTAAATCTCAATATTGGTAATACCTGCATCCAGATCGTTCTGAAGTACCTCTTTCCAGCCTACCCCCGGCTTGTGCCACGCTTCGTATTCTTTGATGCTTTCAGGGTCGTCTACCAGATCCAGTGCCAGACAGAATTTTTGCATATGACTCGTTTTAAATGGATAATATTTTTAATTTCCAAACCATTGCCGGAAGGCATGGATGGTTTGCTGCGCTGCTGCATCGGTATCAGGTAGCGGAAACACCTCTGCCGACAGATAGCCTTTGTACCCAATTTTACGCAAGGCCGCTGCAATGGGCTCCATATCAGTATGCCCCATACCCATAGCCCGGCGATTACTGTCGGCAAAATGAATATGCCCGATGTATTCGCCGTGTTCTTCCAGCGTACCCGCAACAGAACGCTCCTCAATATTCATGTGAAACAGGTCGGCCAGCAGCAACACGTTCTCCAGTTGATGGGCTTTTATAAAGGATACAGCACTTTCTACTGTATTGAAAAGATCGGTTTCATAACGATTCAGCGGCTCATATATCAGTGGTACCTGTTTAGCTTTTGCTTTTGCACTCAGTGTTGCCAATCCCTCTGCCAGCCATTGCAGCGTGGTTTCGCGGCCGCTGGCAGACACGTGGCCCTGCATGGAACCAATAATGGCAGGCGCGCCGAAAGCAGCGCCATAGTCGATCATATCGGCTATAAAACCGATGGCCTTTTGGCGTACAGCGGCATCTGCATGGGTAAGCGTCAGTCCTTGTATCACTTTACCCGCGCCGGTACCTACCGCTGCAACAGACAAACCATAGGTGCTACAAAGGGCCTGTACCTGGGCCACGTCAGGCGCTGTACCGGCGGTGAACAGCTCAATTGCATCAAAACCCAGCGCTGCGGCTTTCTGCATACCTTCTTCCAGGTGATGCCAGTATACCCAGGGACCATATGTAATGCCGGGAGCTAACGCAATCGTAATCGCAGACTTCATATTTTCCATAATTATAGGCGCGAAGATAAAACATCGCATTTTCGATCGCCGCCCGGATATTGTCAGAAAAATGGCTTTTGTTAGCGTAATAGAGGTTGCAATAAGCCCGGCACCCGCGTATCCCGGCTACGGACGCCTGTTCTCCACCGTCTGCGACGGCGAACAAAACGGCGCCGTGGGTGTTCATCTATGCATAGCGTGAGACCCCGCGGTGCCCTGAAAAACGTGCAGCAACCCATGTTACAACCGCACAGGCTGTCCGGTCTGAACGGATTCGTCGCAGGCAAAAGCAATTTTCAGGCTGTTTACGGCATCATCCATGTGATCGGTGAGGTCGGTGTTTTCGCGAATCGCTTTCAGGAAGTATAACTGTTCCCGGTTGCACAATTCCTGGTGGTCGGGTTCATCCGTCAGGTCTATGTATTCATCCTTCTTTACAAAATCTTCCTGTTCGTTGAGGCCGGCATGATGCACGAGGAGAGACTCGGTTTTGGTATGCGCTTCGATAGAGTCTGACTTTCCCGCTCCTCCGGCATTTTTTGCCACGATTGATACAGCACCTTTGGGTCCAAACACGTCTTTTACAAAAAAAGCGGTTTCACTGATCATAGGTCCCCAGCCTGCTTCGTACCAGCCTACGGATCCGTCTTCAAAACGAATCTGTAATTGACCGTAATTATAGTTTCCTGCAGGAATCTCATCTGTCAGCCGTGCGCCAAATGCATTTACCTGCACAGGCTTAGAGCGGGTCATTTGGCACATCACATCTATATAATGCACACCGCAATCCACGATTGGACTAAGACTTTTCATCAGGTTGCGGTGGAGGGTCCACATTTTGCCGCTGCTTTGCTGGTTCAGGTTCATACGCATCACCAGTGGCTTCCCCATGGTTTGCGAGAGTTCAATAAATTTTATCCACGAAGGGTGATGACGCAAAATATACCCCACCACCAGTTTCTTACCATGCTTTTTGGCGGCAGCCACTACGTTTTCCGCTCCCGCTACTGAATCGGCTACCGGTTTCTCTATAAATACGTGACACCCCGCTTCGAATGCTTGTATGGCAAATGCCTCGTGTGTATCCGGGTAGGTTGAAATACAAACAGCATCAGGCTTTGTTTCTGTGAGCGCCCTGGTATAATCGCTATACAGGGTATATCCTCCCCCCAGTTTTGCATTGAGTATTTCTTTGGTTTTACCGGTAGATACCAGCCCCACGATTTCAAAGCCATCCAGGTGATGATAGGCCGTTGCGTGAGATGCCCCCATATTGCCACAGCCCACTACCAATACCCTGATTTTTTCTGTTGAAGATGCCATAACTAGAATATAAAAGTATATGTAATATAATATGATTAAGGTGTAAACTTACTTAAAATTACTGATTGCAGATAGAGCAGCCCGTCTGTTCCCCGTTGGCCATCAGTACCTAGATACCGGTTTGAAATCAAAAATAACTTCTTAGTTTTAGCCTTCTAAACAATGTCTGCGTATGAGAGTATTCCTGTTTCCGCTGGCCTTTCTGGCACTGTTTTCCTGTAGCACACCGCAACCGGAACCTATTTGTGCGCCTGCTGAACGAAATCCGGCACTGGCGGCTATCGATACCCTGGCTGCCACGCTGGGCTGGCCGGAGGAACTGGAGATCACAGGATTTGCCGGTCCGGATATCGTTCCAAGCCCGTCTTGTGTATCTGTGTCTCCCGACGGGGAGGTATTTGTGGGGGTGGATATGATGGGATCGCTGGGTAAGCGACCTGATATGGGGCGGATCATCAAAATAACCGATTGCAACAACGACGGTAACCCAGACCGCTATACGGAGTTTGCTAAAGTAGACAATCCCAGGGGCCTCCTTGCTTTGGGAGATAAAGTATACGTGCTGCACACCGTATTTGAAGATACCCTGGCCACCGGCATGAACCTGATCGTATTTGAGGATAAGGATGGCGATGGCATAGCGGATGGCCCTGCCAGTCCGTTGATTGAGCACATCAGTTCCTACCGTTTTCTCCAGAGCCGCGGTACAGACCATGCCACCAATGGCATACGCATGGGCATAGACGGATGGATTTATATTGCGGTAGGCGATTTTGGTTTTCATGATGCAATAGACAGAGCGGGCACCCGGCTTACCATGCTCGGCGGCGGTATTGTAAGGGTGCGCCCCGATGGCACCGAAATGGAAATTTTTTCACACGGACTGCGCAATATCTATGACATTGCCATCGACCCGTATATGAATATGTTTACGCTGGACAATACCAATGACGGAGGAGGGTGGAACACCCGGTTCAGTCACCAGTTACAGAACGGCGAGTACGGTTATCCGGTATTGTTTAAACATTTCACAGAAGAGATCATACCGGCGCTGGTAGATCTGGGAGGTGGTTCTGCTACCGGATCGTTGTTTATGGACGACCCTGCCTGGCCCGAAAAATACAACCAGGTACCGATGATGGCCGACTGGGGAAGAAGTCAGTTGTACATCCACCGGCTCACTGCTGCAGGGGGAAGCTATACCCAGCAGAGAGAGGAATTTATCAAGCTGCCGCAAATAACCGATCTGGATGTGGATGCTTCGGGCCGACTGTATATGACTGCCTGGGATGGAGCGGGGTATACCGGTGATTCTACCAAGGGCTTTATGGTAAGAGCGGTTCCCAAAAACTGGGCATACAAAGCGTTTCCCAAACTGGCAAATGTATCCGTGAATGAACTGAAAAACCTGCTGCAATCCGAAAGTGGCGCTGCCAGGCTGCATGCCCAGCAGGAGCTGCTGAAACGCTCACCACGGAAGGCGGCTGATGCCGGCTGGTCGCTGGCCAGTAACCCGTCGCTCCCATTGCATATTCGGGTAGCCGGTTTGTTTACCTACGCGCAAGGAGCCGGGGAAAAAAGTGTTAAGAAGTTATTGGAGCTCGCGCGGGATGAACAGCTAAGGGAATATGCGCTCAAAGCACTTGCCGACAGAAAACCTTACCTGGCGGGAGTGCCTGCTGAACCCTTTGTTGCCGCATTAGATGATGCCTCTCCACGGGTGCGGATAGCTGCCATTACAGGGCTGGAAAGACTGGCAAAACCGGCAACGGCCGCCGCGTTGCTGAACGTGCCGGTGCCGGCTTCGTTTGTCGCTCCTCCGAAAGGGGAAGAAGGACCGCATGCTACACCTAACCCCGATATCATTCCGGCACACCTGGCCGCCAGTGCACTGTCTGCCATGAACGCTGTAGACGACTGCCTTCGGGCGATAGGCGGAAAAAACAGCCAGTTGGCATTGTGGGCACTGCGCACGATGCATGATACCGGCGCTGTAGACGGATTGATCGCAGCGTATGAAGCAGCGACGGACCGCCATTTGAAACAGGAAATATTGCAAACGCTGTCGCGCCTCTACACCTGGGAAGCACCCTACGACGGATCTTGGTGGTGGAGCACCCGACCCGATACGCATGGTCCGTACTATAAGGCCATACACTGGGAAGGTTCGGAAACCATTCGCCGTTTTCTGGAGCAAGAATGGGAACAGGCAGATAAAGGAACCAAAACCGCATTTACCGACCTGAATGAGAAATACAGGTTGGGCATCAACCGGTTTGGCGGCGGCGAATGGGCGGATGTAAAGGAAGAAACAAAAATTGACCTCGACAAAATACGAAGTGCAAAAGGCCAGATAGGCAAAAGCTCTATCGAAGATGTAATGCTCGCTATCGATAAAATTCAGGGCGATCCTGAACTGGGTAAACAATTATACATTCGCCAGGGCTGCATAGCCTGTCACAGCATCCGAAAAGGAGAGCCGCTCAAAGGACCCTTTATGGGGCAGATTGGTGCCATCATGAACCGACAGCAGATTGCCGAATCCATACTTAAACCGAATGCTTCTATATCGCAGGGGTTTGCCACTGTGCTGATCACTACAAAGGACGAAAAAAATATCATGGGCTTTATTACCGGAGAATCGGGAGATAAACTCACCCTCCGCGATATCACCGGTGCTTCCTATACGGTGCATACCAAAGACGTTGCAAGCCGCAAAGAAATGGAAACCTCTATGATGCCGCCGGGGCTGGCAGATGCCCTTTCTTTCGAAGAGTTTGCTTCGTTGATCACCTATCTTTCACAGCAGAAAGGAGAGTAGTAAGCCCATATTACCGTTAATGATAAACGCCCGTATGTTATAAAGGAATCAAAATAGTATGGATTCCTATATAACGTATGGTTATTACCGATCAACGATCTGATACCCATAATCTACAGGATACTGGATAGAGGTAAGACTATCATTATTTTTTACGAAGAATAATGGTCTGTATTTTTTTATTCGCGATTGGTCGAAATATTCATCAGGATTCAAAAAATTACTAATATGCCGTGAGTTTGGCCTTTTTTTGATATGGAAGAAACCCTGGTTTCAGCCTCCCGCCGGGTCCTGTCATGATATGATCTAAACACCAGCGTATGATGTTTACCCATGTATCCCTTAACCGAACTGCGCCCGTATGCCTGAACGAATGGAAGAAACAGGGCGGATTAACCCATGTAATCACAGAGGGCATCCGAAGCTTTGCTGATATCGGCGGCACAAGGGTCTTTCTGCAGCAATACAGCGGGCGCGATTTTCTGATCGTTCACGGCGTGGTCAAAAGTAACCGGAATGTATGGGTATCGTTTCAACCTGCTACTTCGGGACTTCACTACCTTACCTCCACCAAGGGAAGGTTCCGCACCAGGGGTAAAGCATTCAACCACGAAATCCGGCCAGGCTACTATTTGTTTTACAACGATTACCTCAGTACAATAGAGATTTTTGCGAAGAAAAATGAAGAATACAAATTCATGTTGATAGTAGTGTATCATTCGCTGCTAAAAAATCTTCCGCAGAATATTTCGCACAGGAGTCCCCTCAACACCGGCAAATTTACCGATGCCATCAGCAGTTTGCAGGCAGACCTTATCAACGCGCCTTACCTCAACGAAACGCTCCATTTTTTCTATGAAAACAAAGTACGTGATATTGTGTTTGCTATAGATCAGCAAAAATTTGCTCCCGAAGAAAACCAGTCGTTTTCCAAAGCTGATCTTGACATCCTGCATTCTCTTGACAACGAAATGCGGTTCAACCCTTCAGAACACAGAAGCCTGGAGAAGATGTCTGCGACCACCGGACTCAGTAAATACAAGCTGAAGGAAGGATTTAAACAACTTTTTGGAATGGGCTTGTTTGAGCGCCTGCTGTACTGGCGGCTGGAACTTGCCTGTAAATTGCTGGCAGACACCGACAAACCCATCAAAGAAATAGCCTTTATCATCGGGCATAAAAGGATCACGAGCTTCATCACTATGTTCAGAAAAAATAAGGGTTGCACGCCCCGGGAATTTCGGCTCCAGGCACGGAAAGGCCGCACTTTTTGAAGTGCATACCAGGCACCCTGCCAACTTCCCCAGACTTATTACAGCCGACCAATTGCGAAGTTTTTAGAGCCGCTTGCGAAGCTTTTAGCCATAAAATACAGTTACCCTTATGCGAACTTTGTATCGTAAAAGGGATATATGAATAAATCAATCCGCGGCATACATACAAACGAGCTGGTAACAGCAGTTTTCATAACGCTGTTTAGCTACACGGCCGTAGACAAGCTGCTGAACCATTCCACTTTCCGGATGGCGTTGGTACAATCGCCCTTACTGGAACATTATGCAGACTACGTAGCGGTGGCGATTCCCGTGGCAGAACTGGTGGTGGTAGCGCTGCTGATCATCAACACCACCCGAATCGGCGGACTCCGGGCTTCGCTGGGACTGATGATAGCATTTACGCTTTATATCCTCGGACTAATGCTCTTCGCCGACCACTTACCCTGCAATTGCGGAGGCATACTCAATACCCTGTCGTGGAAAGCGCACCTCGTGGTTAATCTGGTATTGACTGCACTTGCAGGATGGGCTGTCTGGCGCACAAAACGAAAGCGCCCGAAACTTAATTAATAACGCAACTGCTGCTGAGCAGCATGCAACAATATTTATTGCAATAAATACAGGACAAGCCGAACACCTACAAAAAAAGTAGGCAATTTTTTTAAAAAATTAAACATTTCATTTATGAAAAAGTTTCGTTTTGCAGTGCTTGCACTGATTGTGTCTGCCTCCACATTCGCGGTTAATGCCTCTCCCGAAAAGGCAGCGCTGGCCGAAGTGCACGCATTTACTGCTTCCGGTACGTATCTGCTGAGTGCGCCCAGCACCATGGCGATCAAAAACACCGTTTGCCCTGGTCCTGATGAAATATTCTGCGTACAGGTTTGGACACAAAAAACTGCGCAAAATAAACCCGCGGGAACCCGTCTGACCGACATTCAGAAACCGTTGTAAATAGCGTTTGTACAATGGGTGGCTGTATCTCTACTTGTGATACAGCCCTTTTTATTTTAGGTATATCCAACGGAAACAGGTTGCAGTTTATATGACTCCCCGAGCCTTCGTTCACTTTTAATCTTCTAAATTTCGCCCCTGGTAAATTAGATATTAATCGGTGGCAACCAGACTAAACATCCTTTATGCTTTCTCCTTATCTTGTATAACGATAACCTCCATCCATCTTTCTTCCAGCGAAACCTCAAGATCAACATCATGTAAAAACCGGTTGACCTGATCAATACTTTCATATTTTCCCGGCAAACATATATTTACCTTTCCCTCGTAACCGGTTTCTTCGATAAACTGAAACGGCGACCAGGAATACCTCCCATAGTTGATAATCGTTTCGATCGGATACTTCAGGTACACATTCTTCAGAAAAAGAGTATCCTTATGATAGTAAGTTTCTTCCCTTCCTGCCTCAGCTATTGACTTAAACCGTCGCCCATTACCTTTTTGGCGGAGAACCATGCAGGGCATCTTCCGCATTTCCGTATGGCTTTTGACATTAAAAAAACGGTCAAACTCTGCCTGCATTTCCAGGCAGGCGCTGGCTCTGGAGGTATCCTTCCACCAGGCATCGTAACAATAAACATTCCTATCGCCTTCCGGATTTCCGCAACGTTTTAACACCGTTTCATCGATGATAAACCGGTTATAGTTAAATCCTTTAGCCCACTGATTATAGGCAAGGATGTACAAACTCCTTAAATGGCCATTCGTAGCTTGCGATACTAAAAACCCATTATCGGGATGTATATACAAACCGGTAGAAGCCGGCAACCCGGGATCGTGCGAGGCTATGAGGGAGTGTTTTATTAATTTGTCCCGATCAATATGATCTATAAGCGGTTCTGCCATAGCATATCCCATGTTGTCTTTTTTTACCGGCAGGTTCAGTTCCTCACCTGCTATGAGCCGGCGGATATTCTCCCGGTTCACCGGTCTGTGATCTGTAATGGCTTTGATGATCCCAGTTTTGTCTACCCATATTTCGTGGGGGGCAGAAGTATGAGGAAAAATCAGGTGCAGCAGGGTATCCTGCACCACCGAGGGTAATTTTACATGTCTGATCCTGTTGATGGTATTGAAGGTTCGAATGGTTTTTTCCTCCGTTTCGAAGGTAACCAGCAGGATGTTCAGGTCGTCTTTAAACTCTTTCTGTATCGAATCCAGTTTGGGAAAGCTTTCTATACAGGAAGTGCAGGTTGTGAACCAGAAGTCGATCAGCAGCGCCTTTCCGTCCACGAAATCGGTTAACCGCGCATGATCTGATGAATAGTTAAGAATACGTTTTACCTCAGCACTGATAATGGGGTCGCCTATCTGCAGCCCCTGTGCGCCTGCCGTCGAGAATTGAAAAACCATAGTAAGGAGCGCAAGCATGCGCAGGCATGCCTGTACAAATGAATACCTCATAGTAAATGTTTGTTGAATTAAATAATGTTGGTTTAATAGCCCGGATTCTGCTGTAAAGCAGGGTTGAGCTGTATTTCGCTCAGCGGAATGGGAAACAGGGTGTCTGTAGCCTGCCAGCCGGGTTTGACAGGAGACAATACATCGGTGGATTTTTGAGTTCGTTTCAGATCAATCCAACGGTGGCCCCATTCTGCGAACAGCTCTATTCGTCTTTCA
Source organism: Agriterribacter sp. (assembly GCA_037190905.1). GTDB lineage: Bacteria > Bacteroidota > Bacteroidia > Chitinophagales > Chitinophagaceae > Agriterribacter. Next base: position 252,095 of record JBBCKG010000017.1, read on the forward strand.
CGAGCGATTGCGTTGAGCAATTCGTCGCGCGTATTGGTTGTGATAAAGGGCAGGCCCGCCCGCTGCCTGATCATATTCAGGTCTTGCATTGCCGCCTCTGTTTTATCCTGCCTTGCCAGCGCCTCTGCCCTTATCAGATACTGCTCTCCCAAACGGCAAAGCATGTAGTATTCGGTCAAAGGAAACCCATACTCGCCGATTTTATATTTGTAAGGGTAAAAATAGACCTGGTCCTGTACAGTTTTCGATGTAACCCAATGTTGCAGCCTTCCGTCGCCCGGCTCAAAATCACTCATCAGGTGACTGGTCAGCGGAAAATTGGGAGGTGCTGCAGACCAGCCCGCAGGTACAAAGGTCATTCCTTCCGTGGTATTGTACCCCTGGGTTACCGGCATCAACTGCCAGATAGCCTCGGTACTGGATGCAAGGAATACATCGTTGAGATTTGCTTCCAGCGAATAATGTCCGTTGTCGATAACCTGCGAAGATTCGCTTTCAGCCAGTTCCCATTGCCCCAGGGTAAGGTACACCCTTGCCAGCAAAGCGGTTGCTGCCCATCGGTTGGGTCGCACCCTTTCGTTGGTAGCGTAATCCTCGCCCAGAAGCGTACCGGCATTTTTCAGATCGGTTACTATCTGTGCATACACTACATCAACCGGCGTTCTCGCTGTTTGCTGGTTTTCCAGATAATCGGTGGTCAACAGCAACGGTACATCGCCAAACAGGTTCACCATATAATAGTAAATAAAAGCACGGGTTAAATAGGCTTCCCCCAAGAGTTGATTTTTAGCGGATTGGTTTAGTTGGGGGTTATGCTCGATACCCTTCACACAAGCATTTGCATGGTAAATAATACTATACCCTTTTTGCCAGAAATTGGCAGACATTATAGAATTGGTAGGCAATACGGAATTGGCGAAAAACTCAGACGCTGTGGTATTCGCAACATTCGAATTGTATAGCTCGTCTGAGGACAGCCCTGTATATACGGTCACCCCACCGGAAGAAATAACGGGCTGTATAGCCATCATACTCGTGTACAAACCGATCACGGCCGAACCGGCAGTTTGTGCATCCGCAAAAACTATATCGGAATTTAAAGTATCAACGGGGAGGTCCACCTCAATAAACTTTCTGCAGAAGGAATTGGAATATAGCAGAAAAGACAGTGACAGTATGAATTGAATGCGTTTCATTATTGTACAGGTTTAGAAGTTTACATTAATACCTACAGACAAGGTTCTCAGTGCAGGCAATGCGTAGTAATTCTGAACTTCGGGGTCTGTACCCTTGTAGTTAGAAACAGTAAAAAGATTTTGTGCAGCAACAAATATTTTTGAATTATGCATTCGAACCCGCTTAAGCAGGTGCGCCGGTAGTTGGCAGGAAAGCGATACCGTTTTCAATCGTACAAAAGAGGCGTCGCTGTAAATGCCGTTGGAATACCTGAGCAGTTCTTTGGCTGCATAGGCTTCATTATAAGTGATTGTTGTAAATTTTTGAATTTCGGATACATCACCAGGGGTTCTCCAGCGATTGAGTACATATGTCGGATGATTGGACAAAAAGCCGGGGATTGAAAAGCCTCCATACACAGCATTCAAATAATTACGTCCTGTTTGTTTTACAAAATCAAAAAACAGATCGAGCGTTAGCATTTTATAAGTAAACGTATTTCTTATTCCGCCGTAGTATCTCGGATCGGTATTTCCGCTTACTACAAAGTCTTTGGGAATCGAAACCGCATTATCCTTGTCAACATCTTCAAACTGAAAAACACCGGTTTCAGTATCCACGCCAAGGTATCGGAGGCTGTAAATCACATTTAGCGATTGCCCCTCCACATAGGTGCTTGCGTATCCTGAAGAACTTAACCCATCGAAACGAAGCAGTTTGTTAGAGGGAAGCGAGATGTTTGCACCCACAGACCAATTGAAGCTTTTACTTTTATAAGGAATTGCAGTGAGATGAAATTCTATTCCCGCATTTTGTACGAGTGCCGGAAAATTGCGTAGGATGTTGCCAAAGCCTGTTTGATAGGCCACCTTATATTCCACCAGTTGATCATCGCTCCTGTTATTAAAATAGGCGGTCGAGAAATATAACCTGTCCTGCCAAAAGCTCAGCTCCAGCGCCGCTTCAAACTTTTTGTTCGTTTCCCAGCCATATAAGGGATTAAACAGCGCAGAAGGATACAAGGCAGTACTTCCCTGATAGGTATACCAATAAGGCGTCCACGTATCCAGATAGCGGTAATCGCCGATCTGGTCGTTGCCGGTAAGCCCGTAGCTGGCTCTTATTTTACCGTAGCTCAGCCATGGCAATAATTTTTGTACGAAATTTTCTCCGCCAAATAACCAGGCAGCGCCGACAGCACCAAAATTTGCAAATCGCCTGCCCGGACCAAACCTGCTGGAGCCATCTCTCCTGCCGGTGAAGTTGAGGATGTATTTTTGATCCCAGTTGTAGTTGACTCTGCCAAACAGGGCGGCATATTTGTAATCGGAAAAGCCATTGGTGGCATATGTGGAGGCTGCTGCATTAAGCGATCCCATTATATTATCGCTCTGATAGCCCTGTGCATTAACTGTAACTACTTCTCGGGTGGTGCTGGAAAAGCTGGAACCGACCAGAACATTCAAATGCCCCTTTCCCAAACTTCTGTCGTACGCTGCCTGCGGTTCGATGATCCAGCTTTGATGGGTATTATCTGATATGCTTCGTATTCCCATTGGATTGTACAAAGGTATTTGTGCCGACACAGGTACTGCAGATTTCTCCGACACCTGTATGGAATTATATCCCATACTACTTCGTATGGTAAGCCCCTTCAATACCTCATATTCTACCTGAAGGTTACTCAAAAGGTGATCAGTAGCCGTGTTGTATGAATAGTGTAGATAAGCAGCAGGATTATCAAAATAATACCCTCCTTCCTCCCAGTTGATTTTACCATCGGCGGTATACAACGGAGGAGCATTGGGAGGTGTGGAAAGAAAGGAAGAAATTGAAGTGTTAAACAGATTAGTTTTCGCATGGGAATAGCTAGACACCAGTTTGGCGGAGAATCTCTTACCGGCGCTGGTATAGCTCAGATTGTTGGTAAAAGAAATTTTATCAGCGTCCATGCTTCCCGGAAAGACGGTGCCTTCTTTATTGTAGGCTGCACTCAGATATAATTGAATGTTTTCGTTGCCCCCGGAAAGTCCTGCCTGGGCGTTATGGGTATGCGCAATGTTGCCCAGCATCATTTTACTGAAATTGGTTTCTCTGATGGTATCCCATACAAGCAGATCTGGAGCATAATCCGGCGATGCAGGGTCATCAGAAGGTGCAAGGCCATCGTTTGAAAAGGCCTCCCGGCGCATTGCAAGATACGCAGGTGTATTCATCATGTCCGGTAACTTAGGCACCCTGCTCCATCCTTTATAAAAGTTAGCAAACGTTCTTGTTTTGCCGGCAGCACCTTTCTTCGTCGTAATCAACACAACCCCGTTGGCACCCCGACTCCCGTATATGGCAGTAGCGTCCGCATCTTTTAATACTTCTATACTCTCAATATCAAGAGGGTTGATACCTGCAATAGGGCTAAGTCCGGATGTACTGCTTGTGGTAAGAATGGAAAAAAGATTGTTAATGGGCTGATTGTTAGCCGCCAGCGGCACACCATCTATCAGAATAAGGGGCTCCGAACCCTGACGGAGTGAATTCTGACCCCGCACCTGTATTTTCACACTTCCGCCCGGCACACCGCTGGATTGGGTTACTACCAGTCCGGGCACTTTTCCGTGCAGGGTTGCCAGCGGATCACTAACAGGTTGCTGACTGATCTCTGCTGAACTTACCTTCGTGATATTGCCCGTGTTCAGGCGATGCGTGGTTTTGCCATAGGCCATCACTACTACCTGGTCGAGACTGCTCATCCGGGGTTTGACGACGATATTGATAAAGATCCGCCCTGCTACCGGCACTTCCAGCGTTTCGATTTCAGCGCCTGAAACAATAAGTATGGAATTGGTTTCTATTCCTGTAAAACTGAATACTCCCTCATCATCTGTTGTAACCGTACGATTGCTGTGCTTGAGTTTAACGGTCACCCCTGCTATTGGCTCTTTGTTTTCGTTGGTCACGATCCCCTTCAGTTCGTATTGCGTTGAGGCAGACTGTGCAGCCGTTTTCCGCCGTAGAATAATCATCCTGTCTTCTATCACATAGTCGAGGGGCTGCCGGGAAAAGCAGCTATCCAGCACTTCTTTCAGGGGTTTATTCGCTACCTGCAGCGTAACCGGGCGGCTTGCTTCCAGTTGATCACTCATGTATACGAAACGAAAATCTGTCTGTGCCTCTACCAGGCTTATAAACCGCGACAGGGAAGCCCCCTGGAGGGTCAGCGTAACCGTTTGTGCATTTGCCAGTGCGCGGATACCGAAGAAAAGAATCAATATAACTGTAAGTTTCATAGGTAATACCATATTACGAATGAAAGATAACAGCAAAGGTTTCTCTTTGCTATAAGCAGTTTGTTGCATAGCTTTGTTTTGTTTGGGTTAATCAATTGTATGTCGTCTACAGGCAAATTGCAATCGGGTTGACCCGGACTCCGGTCAGCAGTATCGCGACTACTGTTGACCATTTTTCCGAACCTCCCTTTGTCAGAATATATATTCCAGGTTATTCTTCCTTACTGTTTACAAAAATAATATGATCTTTTATATCAAACTGCACCCTGCCTGTTAGTTGCAGGTAATGCAATAGTTTACTAACAGGAACATCCCGGCTAACGGTGGCATTGAATAAGCCGTTCACTTTTCCTTTGTACACGACTTCTGCCTTGTACCATCGCTCAATCTGCCGCATGATACTCTGGATATCTGCATTCCTGAACTCAAAAAGGTTATTTTTCCATGCGGTAAAAGCCCCTACAGAAGCCGGCTTCTTCTTTTCCAGTTTTTCACCCGACCATACCGCCTGCTCGCCTGCGGTCAGCGACAGGGGATCTCCTCCGGCTGCGCGCACTTCCACCGCTCCCTTTTCCAGTGTAGCAATGGTTACGGGTTCATTATTGTATGCGTTAACATTAAATGCAGTACCCGTTACCGTTATTTCCATATCGTCTGCCTCCACTACGAAAGGCACTCTCTTTTGCCCGTTCTCTGCGGGTGCTACTTCAAAGTATCCCTCGCCGGTAAGCTTCACCGTTCTTTCATCGCCGGAAAACACCGCCGGATAACTCAGCGAAGAAGATGCATTCAGCCACACGCGCGATCCATCCTCCAGTACCACACTATACTGCCCTCCCGGAGGAGTAGAAAGGGTATGCACCATTGCCGCCCCTTCTTTGGAAGCTCCCGGCGAATATTTAACCAGTCCGTTATCCACCACTTCCAACTCGGTAGCATCGGGCGTAAGCAACCTGCCTTCCGATACCTGTCCCAGGTGAGTAACTTCACCGGCAACCATAAGCGTAGCATGATTTCCGCCGGGAGCAATGTCATCGGCAAATTCCTTTTCGGAAATTGCCATATCAGGTTTTTCAGTTGTAGAACGAAATAGTAAATACACCCCGAGTATCAATAAAGCCGATGCTGCTATAGCTACCAGCATTCTGGTGCCGGTACGTTTGGTTGGGCGCTGACTTTTTATTCGGCCAGACAGTATTTGAAATGCCACTGCGGGGTTCAGCTTCGATAGCTGCTCCAGGGAGTATGCGATCGTTTTCTCATCCGTCAGTTCCTCGAAAAGCCGCATATTGTCGTCGTTTTCGCACACCCACTTATCCAATTCATCGTGCTCCTCTTCTGTAAGTGCCTCGTTGATGTATCCTGCAATCAGGTAGGCGATCCGAGCCGGATCCGGCGTTCCTTCCGGGAAAACAATTGTTTTTTCTGTAGTCATAAACCAGCATTAAAAATAACTCATATTGCGTATGGGGCAACCCTTGTCTAATATAAGAGTCCCTTTTATAAGAAAAGGGTGACAAGAGACAAAACAATTTCAACCTTAATTTACGATATAAAAAATATTATACCGAGCAGAATTGCCCGGATAAGCCTTTTGCGCAGGATGGCAATGCCCCGGAGACGATGGGTTTTGATGCTGTTGACCGATAGTTGCAGATCGCGTGCGGTCTCGGAAACGCTGCGTCCTTCTACATACAGGCGCCTGATCACATTGCCGCATTGTTGAGGCAATCCGGCAATGGCCTCATGTAAAAGGCTCATGGTTTCAGCATATATCATTGCATCGCAAGCTGTTTTGTCTGGTTGCAGCAATAGAGACAGATCCGGCATCTGCCGCCTGGATTCCTTCAACAGAAAACGGGAACAGGCATTTTTTACAACGGTATACAGGTAAGCCCTGATCGAAGCGGCTGAGGTAAACTGCCCTCTTTGCTTCCAGGTATGAAAAAAGGCGTCAGAAGCGGTTTCCGCTGCAAAACCCTCGTTGTTGACCAACTTCAAAGCATAAAGATAGAGCCGATGATAGTAACGGTCGAAAAAATACTGTAACCCGCTTTCATCTCCCTGCTGAAAGCAAAGGGCATATGCGTCAGCCGGATGTATGTATTCCTTTTCGTGCACGATACAACAATATTTTCATCTTGTGGTAGAATGGCGGGAGCGCAAAAAAATAGCGCGGAACTCCGCTTACCGCTATTGAGGCCGTCGGAGGCCCAGTCACGAATAAGGGAGCCCACGCCAAGACGTGAGCCCTTGCTTATCCTCTCGTGACTTTGAAATTTCCGACGTTTCAATAGCGAGATTCAAAGCGAAAGCTTCAATTCAGTTGTATTATGTGAAGGATTCGCAAAGTAAAGATAACGTTTTTTTTAAATGATAGTCGTTCGGACGTCAATTCTAATATCAAAACGTCTGACTTTTCAACCGGATGGACAACCGGGAGAAAATAAGGGCAAGATTACAACTGGGCATAACGTTGAAACACATTATTGCAGAAAATGCGAAAATTGCCCATATTGATTCTATCTCCAGTCTTCGAAAACTGGCAGCGGCTTCCGGGGTGGAATACTCCATCATTCAGAAAATAACCACCGGCTCCCGGGATCCGCAATTCACCACTTTATTATCCATTGCCGACGGGTTGAACATCAGCCTCAGGGAACTGCTGGAAAAGTTTGAAAACGTACACCCGGAACTCGTCAATGAAGAATATGTGCAGTATCATAAAAAGCAGCAGCAAAAGAGGAGCGGGGAGTAATCAGTTTTATTATACGACCGTCGCCCCCCGTTGGATTGCAGGTATTGCACCATGGTATGTTGTTATTGATGAACCGTTATCAGGAGGGGCTGAAACAGGTTTTTCTTTACCCTGGCGCGACCAATAAACTGGTTGCCGTTGATCTTAGTAAAGCCGGTGGGGAATATCATTACATCCTCAGATCGCGTATTGAAAACCACATCTTTGGTTACCTTGCCGGCATTGTCAATTTTGCTGACAAACACCTGACCGCCCATGCCGTCTACATGTTTCCTAGGTGTTTCGTCTTCCGAAAGTTCAAGGTTTTTCAGGTTATCCAGATACAGAAAATAGTACCCGGTTTCGTCGCTGATCAGCTTAAAACTCATCGTACCCCTGCCTCTGGCACCTTGTTGATTTTTGGCTATTTTGCGCACCCATTCAAATGTACCTGATGCATTTACCTTTACCGCCAGTATGTCATTGTAGTGATAAGTAACCGAGTATCTGCTGCTGCGTGATGAAGGGTCGTAATAGCTGTTGTCTTTGACAAAGTATTCTTCCAGCGAAATCAGAATGCTACCGTCCTTTTCAATCACCACGTCCCGCACATACAGGTTACCGGGTTCATAATCGTCCTTTTTGTTCATCTTACGGCGTTGTGACGACTTCTCAAACTTTTGAAGCTCTTCCTTAGGAAACGCATACTTACCTTTTTTGTAGTTACTTACCGTACCGTTTGTGCCTATAATGCCCAGGAAAAAACCCGCGGTACCCCTTCCTTTGCCTTTATTACTGTACGTACTCGCGATCACCATATCGCCCGTGGTACTTTCGATCAGGGAAGATTCTTTGATAAAGGCATCACCTACCGATAATTTTGCGTGTAGCACCTGGTCGTGTTGGCTGGTAAACTTAAATACTTCGAGGTGATAGCCTGGCAGCCCGGTGCTCTTGTCTACTTCCTGCCTGGCCGCAGAAGCATACACTTTCGACAACAGGTATGCATTTCCTTCCTTATCGAGTGCATAATCCTCATTATCCATCACGGCCTCGTTATAAGGCATGGTGAACTCTTTACCCCATATCTTCTCCATTTTATTATCGAATACGTGTATGCCTATTATATCGAAGTTCTTTTCGTCCTTTCTGCTGTCCGGAACCAGCCGGTAAGTTATCAGCAGTTTCGATTTATCGGCGCTGTAATTGAATTGGTATTTATTCACCTTTTTATAGCGGTAGAGTCCGGTCATTTCCATATCGCCGGCCAGTTTCCTACTTTCCAGCAATTCCCTGGGTTCGCCGGTTACTTTTCCGGATTTTACGTCTACCCGGCTTATATACAGTATTTCTTTCTCCCGGATTTTATCCCAGTCGCTCCGCAGCCAATAATACCTGTCGTCGAAAGACACGATCTTTTCACTATTCATATTCCTTGAAGCGTCGCTCAGCTCTATTTTCCGCTCATATGTCAGCGCAAGTGTTTTGGGATGAAAGCGCGTAACATAGAGATCGTCTTTACTGAGGGAAAAGTTCACGATACCGTCTTTTTCATTTCCGAAAAAGGCGAGGTCTGTTGCTTTTTTAGGAAGTCCGTATTCATCTCCCAACTTGAAATCAAATTTTTTGTTTTTTTGACCATAAGCGGTAGACAACAGGAGGCAGACTGATAGAGCCAGGAGCGATATTCTTTCCATAAAAGGTTTCCGATTATGTTTATAAACGAAAACAGGAAACGTTTATTTTATATATTACCATCCAATTAATATAACCAAAAGCTGAAAATACAGGCATAGAACCATCTTACTATCTTGCCTTCCTTACCTCCTCCCCAGTAACTGCATAATCTTCTCGAATATTTCTGTATTTTGATACACCCCGGCAAAAAGATGCGACTTTGGTCCGTAGGCAAACACCGGCACGCAGATGGCCGTATGATCTTCACTGGCATAGTGCCCTATCACATTTCCTGACGCCAGGTTACCGTTCAACAGCCTCAGCCCGCCGGTTTTCGTGATCGGCTGTTACAATCAGGGGCGTTTCTTTGTTTTCATCTACAAAGCGCATCATATCACCAATGGCTTTATCCAGATCCTGTACTTCCTGCACCATCCATTCCATCTGGTTCTCATTTCGTCGCGCTGGGGTCTTCGCGCAGCGAGACCCCAGCGCCACACACTCACACTCCCTCAAACCTTTGCTCCTGGGCAATGGTAATGATCAGGCGCTGGTCTTCGCAGGTAATATTCACTACATGCCCGGCCCGGAAACCGGCTTCCGCCAGTCATTTACCGGTGAGTATGATAACGGGGAAAAACACATAAGGGCCGGATGCCCGGGCAAAGCCTTTGCTGCATACGGTGAGTTGTCGCCGTTTCGGGGAGGTATCCTGTATTTGCATAGCTGTTGTTTTATACAGGGCAAAATACCCCGCGTAGGCCCCGTAACCTACACGGTATATTGGTATTTTACACGATAAATGCGTCACTTACCCTATCAGAAAAAACTATATTTGTCCTATGACGCACACATCAACACCCCACCGCACCATACACCAGGGTCGCAATGTAAAACGCTTCCGCGAAATGCTGGGCATTAAGCAGGATGCGCTCGCCGCCGATCTGGGCCAGGACTGGAACCAGCAAAAAATATCCCTGCTGGAACAAAAGGAAACCATCGACCTTCCCCTGCTGGAACAGATATCCGAAGCACTGGAAATACCGGTGGAGGCGCTCCAGAAGTTTGATGAGGACCAGGCGGTGAATATTATTGCCAATACTGTGCATACTGATAATGATAATGCCACAGGGCTATTATTTGTTCAGCTACACAAGTCAATACATTGAGAGATGGCCAAGAGTAAAAAACTCACGGTTCAGGAAACCGAAATTACCTTTATCAATAATGAAATAGGAGAATACATTTCATTAACCGACATTGCGAGGTACAAGAATTCCACAGAACCATTTTCAGTGATCAACAACTGGATGAGGAGCAGAAGCACGATTGAATTTTTGGGGCTGTGGGAGAAATTGAACAACCCAGCTTTTAAACCTATCGAATTCGAGAGGTTTAAAAGTGAAGCCGGAAGCAATTATTTTGTTTTGTCTCCTCAAAGGTGGATTGAAAGCACTGACGCAAGGGGGATTATATCAAAATCAGGTCGTTATGGAGGTACTTTTGCTCATACGGATATTGCTTTTGAATTTGCATCCTGGATTTCTTCCGAATTCAAGTTGTATCTTATTACAGAATTCAAGCGTCTAAAGCAAGCCGAAAATAATCAATTACAACAGGAGTGGAACCTGCAAAGAACGCTTGCTAAAGTAAATTACCAAATCCACACAGACGCCATCAAAGAAAACTTAATCCCGAAAGAGATCACCAAACAGCAAGCAAGTTTTGTTTATGCCAACGAAGCCGATTTATTGAATGTGGCGCTTTTCGGCATCACAGCCAAAGAATGGAGAGATAGCCATCCTGATAAAAAGGGAAACGTAAGAGATTTCGCAACGTTGGAACAATTAGTCGTTCTAAGTAATATGGAAAGTATCAACGCTCTATTGATACAGCAAGGCTTACCCCAAAACCAACGGTTGATCCAACTCAACAAAGTAGCCATTACCCAAATGAAATCACTGGTCGAAAGTAAAACGATAAAGAAACTGAAATAAACAACCACATTCACTTGAAAGCTTCTCTATAAACGATATCCGCTATCTCTTTTGTTCGTTGCTCAATCCCCCCCCAAAAAAAATACCCACAACTGCTGCGGGTATAATTACACTGCCATCCGGCAGCGATTCATTTTTTATACAATCACCGGATACTATTGGGCATCTATAACCTCGGTAACGGGCAGGCCGGTAGCGCCGCTGGGCATCTGTATGCGCAGCAGGGCGGCCAGGGTAGGCGCAATATCCGTCATGCCGGTGAGGCGGTTGGTATAGCCGGGCTTGATTCTCCAGCCCATCCATACCAGGGGTATATGCGTATCGTAGCGGTACCAGGCCCCATGGGTGGCGCCTTTGATGCTGCCGCCCTTCCAGGTAGGCTGTATGATGATCATGTAGTCGCCGCTGCGTTTGGCGTTGTAGCCGTTGATCAGCATTGTTTTTAGCGGTTCGGGCAGGGCAGCGGAGCCCAGTGTTTCCAGGGGTACCACATCGGCAATGCCTTTGGCTTTCAGCAGGGTGTTTCTAACGATGTTGCCTACTTCTTTTCTGTCGGCTCCTTTGGCATCCAGTTCGGCCCAGTTCATGTATAGCTGAAAGTTGGTGGAAGCCAGGATGGGTTTTTCCACGCCATATTTTTCCTTTAAAGCATTGAGCAGCGGCTCAGCATAGTCTTTGTCTACCAGCGCGCCGGAAGGCATTTTGTTTTCCAGGTAAAAGCCGGGAGATTCCGATACCCCGTGGTCTGCGGTTATAAAATACAGGTAGTTTCCTTTTCCGAAACGTTTGTCGAGGTAGCTGAAAAATGCGGCCAGTTCTCTGTCGAGACGCAGGTAGTTGTCTTCCACTTCTATGGAATTGGGACCATAGGTATGGCCGATGGCATCCGGACTGGACAGGCTCACGGCCAGGAAGTCGGTTACTTTACCACCGCCCAGGTTGTAGCCTTCAATAGCGGCTTTGGCGAAGTCGAGCACCAGCGAGTTACCGAATGGGGTTGTGCGTATGGCGCCGTAGTTGTTGCCTTTGAATTGTTTCAGCCGGTGCGGAAACACGGGTTTTTCTTCACCGTTGGCGGTACCCTCGTAATCCTTGTCGTCCGCAGTGCTGAGGGTATAGGTATGGATCGGGAACAGGGTTTCCCAGTCGTTGTTGTAATAGCTGTCGGTAACTTTTTTATCGTTAAACTTTCTGGCCCAGTCTGGCAGTTCCTGCATATAGTAGGTACTGGTTACGAAGTTGCCGTCCTTGCCATTGTACCAGAAAGCACCGGTAGCGGTATGTCCTGCCGGGAAGATAGCACCCCTGTCTTTAATGGAAATGCCCACCGTTTTGCTCTGGAAATTGGTGGCAATACGCAACTGATCGGTAATGGTGGTAGAGAGGTTGTTGTGCGGCGATTGCGCGGTAGCGCCGGGTGAACCAACGAGGCCATAGTTTTCGTCCTGCACACATTCCACATTTTTCCCCAGTGCACGGTCGTACCAGCCATTGCCGACCACCCCGTGTACCGCCGGTACTGAACCGGTGTAAACAGTGGTATGCCCGCAGGCGGTTACAGTAGGAGAGTAGTCGATATGGGTGTTTTCGCAGGAAAATCCTTCGCGTACGAGTCGTTTGAAGCCGCCTTCTACGTAGCGCTCCTGGTATTTGTATAAATAATCCCAACGCATCTGGTCTACCATCATCCCCACTACTATCTTTGGCTGTTTGGGAATGGTCACCTGGCCAAAGCCGGTTTTTACAGCAATCAACAGTACCACCAGTAAAGCCATTTTGGAACATCTCTTCATATCAATAAAAAATTTAAGGTCGTAAACAAGGGTATAAATGTAAGGCATAGTGGCAATATGGTAGAAAAAAGCTTCCATATACCATTTTGCCTGTAGGCTATCCGTAAAGAGCCTTATAAGAGGTGGATATACTCATGCAGGGTGCCCGATCGGCATCATCAATCATTGACCTGGTGGCATGTAGGTGCAGCACACCGAGAATATTTGTAGTAACATGGAATAGTTTGTACCCAAGCCGCATCGCCCGCCCGAACGACTTCAGTCGGGCAGGCGGCGAAATATTAATTGGTTGCCGTAAAAGCGTCTTCCTTTTAATTCCCAACTTCCCGCTATTTTTCTGCCACTTTTTTGCGGAAAAAAGTAGCGCAAAAAGCCGCCGGGGAATAATTACCCCAATTCCCCGGGCGCCTTGATTAAGCTGTTGTACTACTGTCGCTTCAACTACAGAACCCTGATGTAATTACCCTAATAAAGGAGGTCGTTGAATCACATTAGCCAATACCTCATACATATTGGCAGCGAATGGATACCAGTCTAATCTTTCAGCACCACCACAGATTCCAGGTGTTCAACAGCCTGGTTCAGGAAATTCGGTAATATATGTGAGTAAGTCCAGAGTATTTTATCGGGGTCGTTCAATTGTTCAATCATAGAGGCCCATTTGGCTTCGCCATGCGCCTTGATCACATCTGCTTTTTTGTCTTCCCGCTGCAGGTACATGCTCATGCCGATGGCATCGGCTTCCGGATGAAACTGTGTGCCTATCATATACGCGTTGAAGCGCACCGCCATCACTGCCCGTTCGAGCGGTACATGGGGGCGTTCTTTTTCAATGCACAATACCGTAGCGCCTATACTGTTTAATACTTCCTGATTGGGCAGGGTTACCTGGTAGTCGCGGCTATCTACTGCGTAAAACGGATCGTCTAATCCTTCAAAAACCACCTCGTCCATTGCTGCTGCTAACTGGTGTATGGGAAATACACCGAAGGATGTAGATTTTCGTTCGCTGACGGTGCCAATGTTCAGGTAGCGGCATACCAGCTGGTAAGAATGGCAGATGAAAAAAACATGTTTTTTGTTAGTGCATGCCGGGTTGTTGTTCCAGTCCATTACCGCTTGCAGCCAGTTGAAATACACCTTTTCCCATTCAGCGCCTTCCGAGCTGAGCGGACTGCCGGGGCCTCCGCTGGAAATGTATATATCGTAATCCGTATCCGGCACTTCCAGGCGCTGGCGCACATCAAATTCATCCCACTCCAGGTGCAGGCGGTTGGCCTCTCCGTATTGCTCAATGATCTCCCTGATACAGCGCATGCCCTGGTTGGCAACGCCTTCATACAAGTCGAGTATGGCCACCCGGATATGTTTTCTTTCGTTTTCCGGCATCGGGCAAAGGTACAAAATTTCGATGCTTGCTGAAAGGATGGAAAAAGCCGTGTTTTACCGCATACGCCTTCCTCAGCCTACCAATCCAGCCGGGCTATCCTGCCCCCGGCGCCCGCCAGGAACACGGCCTTGCCTTTTTTGGCTTTGCGGCACACGTGAAAACCGCGCGGGTCTATTGTTTGCCAGTGCATACCCCCATCTGCTGATACATCTACCCCCGAGGTACCGCAGGCGATCAGCCTCTTTTTCGTAATGAACTCTACCGAGCTACGGAACCCGCCCGGCAATGTTTGGGGCTTCTGCCACGATTTACCGCCGTTTTTGCTGAGGGCCAGGGTACCGCTACGCACCGTGTCGGCTGCATAATCGCCACCCGCTACCACCAGCCGTGCTGCCCGTTTGCTTGTATGGCCTTTGTACACCGCCAGCGAAAAGGCGCCCGTGGTAGATTTGCCGTGTAACAAAGGCAGGTCTGCTGTAGTGTCGCGCATGAACAGTCTGGCCCTTGTACCGCCGGTAACGAACACGGCTTCTGATAGCGATACCGCGCGGATGTTCGTGCCGCTGGCGGCAAACATTACTTCTCCCGGCGCTGCTTCGGGACATGTTTCCGGCGGCATTTTCTGCCAGGTGCTCCCGCCATCGAAACTACGCGCTACGAATATCTTTCCATCTATAGGATCGCCGACGATCATGCCACTGTGTTCATTCCAGAACGCCATGGCGTCCATAAACACTTCCGGATGATGCTCTTCAAACACCAGTTTCCAGGTTTCGCCGCCGTTGACGGTTTTGAGTATATAGGCCGGGCTGCCTATCCCCATAATAACAGCGGTAACGCCATCAAAAGCCTCTATATCGCGGAAGTCGATGGATTCATACCCTTTTACCTGCATCCATTTCCAGGTGTTGCCGCCGTCTACAGACCGGCCTACCGTGCCATTGGAACCGCTTACCCACACTACCCGGTCGTCTGCCACACTCAGTCCGCGGATAGAGGTTGCTCTTCCTTCCGTCAGTAGCCGGATGCTTTGTGCCGGAAGGTGTGTAACAAAAAGGGTGCATAACAGCAGAATGGATACTAAGCGCATATACATTATTGTTAGTGAATGGTATGAGCAGGTTAGCCTGCCGTCTGAGACGGGGAAGAACAGGGTGCATCTGTAGTCCGGAAACCAACCGTCAGCAGCATACCCGAATGTAGTCAATTGTTGGGTTTCCTTTGGTAGAAAAGTACCAAAAACCAGGCTACCACCTATGAAATCTGCCGTCAAAAATAAAAGCGCATTTTTTCCTCTATCTTGCAAGCCGTTATGAGAAAGTACGAAGACGAATACCGCCACAAAGGGTTGCGCCGGCAACTGGTGGATACCATCCGAAAAAAAGGAATTTCGGACGAAAAAATACTGGACGCCATCAACCAAACACCCCGGCATTTTTTTATGGACCTCGCGCTTGATCGTATTGCCTACGAAGACCGTGCTTTTCCCATCGGCGAGGAGCAAACGATATCACAACCCTATACCGTGGCATACCAGACCGAGCTGCTGAACATTCAACCTTTTGACAAAGTACTGGAAATAGGCACCGGCAGCGCTTACCAGTCCTGCATTCTGGCGCAACTGGGTGCAAAAGTATTTACCATAGAACGTCAGAAAAAGTTATTCGACCGGAACAGGCGTTTCGACTACCTGAAAAAATTTCCATCGATAAAATGTTTTTATGGAGACGGCTATGAAGGATTGCCCACGTTCGCACCTTTCGACAAAATACTCATTACCGCCGCTGCTCCCCAAATACCTGAAAAACTGATAGCACAACTTAAGCCGGGCGGTATTATGGTGATACCGGTAGACGAACCGGGAGCGCCGGGGCAGCGTATGCTGCGTGTGACCAAACAGGCCGACGGCAGCACCTCTGAAGAAAAATTCGATATGTTTTCCTTTGTGCGAATGGACAAAGGAAAGGTGAATGGCAACTGAGCCGGTACCGGCTGCTGCTATGGCACAATCAACTTTTCATCGATCCGGTAGGCTTCTATGGCTTTCAGCACGGGCGGGGCCTTGGTGTCGGTAATGGTCAATGCTATACCAGTCGCTTCTACAGACGGAAAAGTGAGGATTCTTTTGCGTCCGATAGTGGTGCCATCGATCGTTTGAATAACCGTATCTCCTTGTTTAAGCGCAATGGTAAACCGGGCCACGCGTTGTCCGAGCGCGATGTGTTCTTTCAGCACTATGGTATTGAGGGTTGTACCGGCCGGCAGCGCGATTGTCAGTGGCTTACCGGCAGCGGGCTGCAGCAGTGAGTCGGAGCGCCTGTTGGCCGGCGCGCCCGGCGTATAAGAAAAGCGGGCATCCGATAAAAGGTTGCCGGAAAAGCTCTCGTCACGGTATTGCTTAAACGCCATCAAAGCAGCGGAGTCATTGGCGTGTATGCGCCCTCTTCTGTCGGGCGGAACATTGAGGAGCAGCGCAGACCCCCGACCTACTGATTTCAGGTAAAGGTCGAATAATGCTTCACCAGACTTCACCTTGTCGTCTTCTTCCGCATGATAAAACCAACCCGGTCGTATGCTCACATCGCTTTCGGCAGGTATCCAGTGTTTGCCGTGTACGTTTCCTGTATTCAGCGTATCGGGTGACGGGGCTCCGTGCCCGCGGCTAAAGCCTGCTGTATCGAGCAGGTTCCAGTTGGTTACTCCTGCGATACCCTGTTCATTTCCCACCCAGCGGATATCAGGACCAATATCGCTGAATACTACGGCTTCGGGCGCTATTTCTTTGATGACCGCTTCAAAACGGTTGAAATCATACACCTGTTTTTTTCCGTTGGGTCCTTCGCCATTCGCGCCATCCCACCAGAACTCAAACAGGGGCCCGTAACGGGTAACCACTTCTTTCATGCTATTGACGTATACATCATTATAGGCAGGCGTACCATATTGCGGATGATTGCGATCCCAGGGCGAAAGGTAGATACCGAACAACAAACCGTTTGCCCGGCAGGCATCTGCCAGTTCCTGTACCAGATCGCCTTTGCCATCCCTCCATTTGCTTTCCCGCACGGTATGCGTGGAATACTGACTCGGCCAGAGGCAAAAGCCATCGTGGTGTTTGGCGGTAAGAATGATGCCTTTTGCGCCGGATGCTTTCGCTATGGAAGCCCATTGGTGGCAGTCGAGATCGGTAGGGGCAAATACCGAAGCAGGCTCATCGCCGTGTCCCCATTCCTTGTCGGTAAACGTATTGGGGCCAAAATGAATGAACCAGTAAAATTCAATCTCATGCCAGGCCAGTTGTTTTTCGGTGGGCAGCGGTCCGAAAGGCTCGGGCAGGGGTTGTTTCTGTACGGCGGAACGACAGGACAACAAACAGAAGATAATGATATATGCAGCCGGTTTCATGCGTATTAGTGTGTTTGATGCGGCCCCGAAAATATGACTTTTTAAAACAAACGGGCCCATTACCGGCAACACTCGTACGCTTTTCGGCCGCGCTCTACGACCGTATTTCCCGCCGCATAAACAGGTAATAAGTAAGGGCAAAACATACAGTGGTAGCGGCTATGAGCCCCGAAACCTGCGGCCATACGATCATCAGGCTTTCTTTCAACGGTAAGGGAGCGGGTATGGCGCCGGCCATTTGCTCCATCGTCAGCGGGCCGAGGCTGCGAACGGAAGGCATCAGCAGGGTAGTGGTGGCATCGGTGTACAACTGACCGGGCGCTACGCGCAGCAGGTCGAGCAGCAAATGGTTGTAGGCGTATACGGTTTCAGGGGTAAGCATACTGCGGTCGGGGAGCATGGCCGACACGATCATGTTTACCATCATACTGTAAAAAATAGTGAAGAACAGCCATATGCCGATGGCCGTAAGTGCGGATGTAGCGGCCTGTTTAAATACTACAGATAAGCAGATGGAAAGGCTGAGCCAGAAACCCACGTATAATATGCTCAGCGCAATAAAACAGAGGATCCGCAAAAACTCAGCAGCTTCTATGGGTGCGCCGGTAATGATCATCCCGCTGCCTATCATGAGCAGCCCAAGGCTGAGGAACAATACACTCACCACGATCAGGGCGCCGGTGAATTTAGCCAGCAGCAGATTATCGCGGTATACCGGCTGTGCGAGTAACCGGGTGAGGGTTCCGTTGTTTTTCTCGGCGTTCACTGCGTCGAAGCCCAGCGCAATGCCGAGCAAAGGTCCCAGAAAGCTGATGAAAATATGAAAAGGAGGCAGCGTGCCATCGGTGGTGGTCAGTAATTTGAGGTATACGAACAGATGATCGGGATCTTTTACGTTGTTAACGGCGGTGCGGATATTGCCCAGCGATACATACATGGCCCCTGCGAACGTGAGCAGTACCAACAGCATCATGACGATGAACCGCCAGCTACGGATATGGTCGGCCACTTCTTTGCGTACCATCACAGAAAATGGGGTAGCGGCTTTACTGTTCGAATTGACGGTGCTTCCTTTTGAAAAAAGATTTTTGAAAGAAACCAGTTGACTTACCATCAGAAACATTCTTTTTTAGATTGTTTTCAAAATAGCGTTGATAAATTTCATCCAATCCCCATTCTTTTTGTTGTACACCGGTTATATCCTGGTTGTTTTCTACCAGAAGCCGGACTATGATGTGCGTGATATCTTCGGTGCAGGTAAACGCTATGGTATTTTCTTTCAGGGTGACCGAACGTATCCTGCTGTCTGCACGGAATATGTCCATCGGCTGCCAGGGCTCGGTAATTTTATCCCTGGTGGTTACCAATACCGTGAATCCTTCTTCGCCAAACAGATGGCGTGCCAGCGATTCAATACTGCCTTGCACCAGCATTTTGCCGTTTACAAATATGCCCACCCGGTCGCATACCTGCTGTACCTGGTGCAGGTGGTGCGAGGAGAGCAGCACCGTAAGCGATTGCTCGCGGCTCAGGTTGCGGATCAATGAAAGAAATTCCCGTACCCCTTCGGGGTCTATGCCCAGTGTAGGTTCATCGAGTATGATGATTTCCGGATCGCGGATCAATACATCCGCCAGTCCCAGTCGCTGTTTCATCCCCCTGGAATAAGCCGATGTTTTTTTGTGCATTTCGGAGCCCAGTCCTACCAGTTCCATTACCTGCGCTGCGCGTTCCTTCACCATCGGTTCGGGCGTGCCGTTGAGCCGGGCAATGTAGAGGATGTTTTCCAACGCCGTCATATTATCGTAAAAGCCCACATTGTCGGGCATATATCCTACCTTCTTTTTAACGGCAATCGGGTTGTGGGTGGCATTGATATTACATACGGTTACCCTGCCGGCAGTAGGATCCGCCAGCCCGAGCATCATCAGAATGGTGGTGGTTTTGCCCGCGCCATTGGGGCCCAGCAACCCAAAGATTTCACCTTTGTGAATCGTAAGACTCAGGTTGTCTACAGCTTTTACCGAACCGTAGTCTTTCGTGAGGCCTTCCAGTTCAATAACAGGAGTATTCATAGCTACTTATCTTCTTCCGTATTTGCGAATAAGGTAGTACACAATACCCAGCGCTGCGAGTATCACCATAATGCCCAGCCATCCGGAAAGCAGGGAGGTTTTTACCGTCATCCGGAAAGTGGCCGTGGCGTTCACCTGGTTGTTTTTGGCGGTAAACGTGGTTATGTAGTCGCCTGCAATGGTTTTATCGGGCACCTGCAGGGTAGCGCTCACTTCCTGTGATTCGCCCGGCTCTACCCGGTCTATTTTTGCGGGTTCAAAACTGGCAGTCCATTTGGACGGCGATTGCGCAGTGAGCTCTATGCCATCCAGCGGCAAACTACCGGTATTCTTCACCGTTAGTTTTATCAGTTTGCTTTTGCCTTCGGTGATATCGTCGCTCAAACGACCGGTAGGCGTGGTAAGCTCCAGGCTATAGGCGCCTTTTACAGAGGCTTCCAGCTCAAGCGTGAATGTTTCGCCGGGAGCCGAGGCGGTAACCGGTATTTTGTAGTTACCGGGCGTAACATGCGGAGAGGCGGTGATTTCCAGCGAAATATCGCGGGTTTTCTCCGCATCTACCTTCACGGAAGCCACCTGACTCCCTTCTGTTCGGAAAATCACATTCCATCCTTCCGGCAGATCTGCCTTGAGGGCGTAAACTTTGGCTTCGCCTCCGGCGTTTTTTAGCGTAGTGTTGTAACGAAAGGTTTCCTTAGCAGTTGCTTCAATGTTCATCAGCCGTGCGGTAAAGCCAGTGGCATCGCTGCCTTGCTGGGCGAAGGCGGTAGAGAAAAGTAAAAAGGCTGACAGGAAAAAGGGGCGCAGTTTGCTGAATTGGGTAAAAGTTTTTGCTAGCATAAGATTAACAAATGTTGACATCCATTAATAAAACAATAGCTGCCTCTAAAGGCGTTGCGAAAATATAAAAGCTGGAAATATTAAGTTGTTAAAAAAAAATTAAAGCCGTGTACGGTATCTCTTTCGGGTATGGTGGCTACAGAAAACGGCGGAGAAAAAGCGCCATCTGATCGGATCGTACGCTGGTTGTAATAGCAGGTATTAGAGCGCGTTATGAAAGACAGTAGCATTTGTTATGGTGTCAGTTCCGCTAGCAGTTGCTCCACCTTTTCTTCGGCGCGGTAAAGACCGGCCAGCTTGCGGATCACGCCTTCTACGAGTGCGTCCGGGCAGGAAGCCCCGCTTGTAATCAGTACCTTTGCGGGTGTTTCGGAGGGCAGGTATGCGTGCGTCAGCACCTCTTCTTTCGTATGGAAGTTATAGTGCAGTATCTCCTTTTCGGAAAGTATGTTTTCTTCGCTGCTGATGAAATAGGTAGGCAACTGCTCTTCGCACAGTTCTACGAGGTGCGATGTGTTGGAACTGTTGTAGCCCCCAATCACCAGCGCCAGGTGAGCGCTTGTGGCCAGCATACCCCGTACCGCTGTCTGATTGTCGTTTGTGGCATAACATAGCGTATCTCTTGTATCGGCAAATCTTTCTGCTATGTTTTGGTCATTCAGCTTGTAATGGCGCATCATTACCTGTTTCAGGTAATCGGCTATAGCCTGGGTATCGGTAGACAGCATGGTGGTTTGGTTTACCACCCCAATCCGCTGCAGGTCTTTTGTAATATCAAATCCCTCGGAGAACCGACCGGCAAACTCGGTATAGAATACGGCAGACTCGTTTTCTCCCGTGATGTATTTCGACAACGCTACCGCTTCTGCCATGTCGTTTACGATTACAGTAGGAGCGGTGGCGGAGCTGTGCGAAAAAGTAGCGCGGGTTTCTTCATGCGATGGTTTGCCATGTACGATAATGGAGTAACCTTTGCCGGCAATCTGTTCCGACCGGTTCCATACTTTTTCCACGAAGGGGCAGGTGGTATTGTATTGTTTGGTTTCGAGCCCGATGGACTGTAGTTTTTGCGCTATCTCCAGCGTGGTGCCAAAAGCCGGCGTGATGACGATATCATCCGGCGTCAGACTGTCGAAGGGCAATACCTGCTTCCCGCGGGTATCCTGCAAAAAGCGGATGCCCCTTTCCTGCAGGTCGTTGTTCACATGTGGGTTATGGATCATTTCGCTCAGCAGGTAAATTTTTTTTCCGGGATTTTCCTCCACGGTTTTGAAGGCTATTTCAATGGCGTTTTCCACCCCATAACAAAAACCGAAATGCCGGGCCAGATACACCTGCAGGCTGCCAAAATCGAGCAGTGTAGGCGTAAAATCCTTTTTCATTTTGTCTTCCTGCTTTCTTTTCTGCTTGATGGCAGCGATCAGCGGACTCCGGTAAATGATGGGAACGTTGAACTGTTTCATAACCTGTTGCAAAGGTACTGCCTTTCGGCGGTATTCCTAATGATGCGGTTGGGGCAGCGCAGTGTAAAAGACTGCCGATACCGTTGTTTATGCAAAACATAATATCTTCACCGCGAAGGAAATAGCCTGCCCCAATATAAAACACTAACAGACAGCATCAATATGACCCAACAGCAACAACGCGTTCACTGGAGATTACATACTACCATGTACGAAGTCAACCTCAGGCAATACACCCGGGAAGGAACTTTCAGCGCTTTTGCACAGCACCTGCCCCGATTGAGGGATATGGGCATTGAAACGCTCTGGTTGATGCCGGTAACACCGATAGCACAGGAGCGGATGAAGGGTACCCTTGGCAGCTACTACGCCTGTGCGGATTACACGGCTGTAAACCCCGAATTCGGTACCCTCCAGGACTTCGCGGCACTGGTGTCGCAGGCGCATCAACTGGGGTTCAGGATTATACTGGACTGGGTGGCGAACCACACCGGCTGGGATCATGTGTGGACCCGTACTCACCCCGGATTTTACAAAAGAAACGCGTCGGGCACTTTCAAAACAGCCCACGGCATGGATGATATCATAGAACTCGATTACCAGAATCCACAACTCGTGCAGGCGATGATCGACGCTATGCGCTTTTGGGTAAGGGAATGCGATATCGACGGATTCCGCTGCGACCTGGCTTCGTGGGTGCCGCTCGAATTCTGGATGCAGGCCCGTCCTGCTCTGGAAACCATCAAGCCGCTCTTCTGGCTGGGTGAAATGGACGCTATTGACGAACGACATTACCTGCAGGTATTCGATGTGGCCTATGCATGGAAATGGATGCACGCTACTGAAAATTTCTACAAAAAAAACAGGCAGGTGCGCAACCTGTCGCAGTTGCTGATACAATATACAAACAGCTATCTCCCGGGCGCTACAGGGCTGTTCTTTACTTCCAACCACGATGAAAATAGTTGGAACGGCACAGAATACGAAAAGTACGGAGACATGGCGCTGCTGCTGGCGGTGCTGAGCTGCACCTGGCAGGGGATGCCGCTGGTATACAGCGGACAGGAACTCCCGCTTCAGAAAAGACTGGCTTTTTTTGACAAAGATGTCATCGAATGGGGGAACGACTGCGGCCTGCACGATTTCTATAAAAAGCTGCTCACCCTGCATGCCAGCCACCCTGCCTTATCCACCGAAGTGCCGGTGGAAATGCTTGATGCTGCTGATGAGCACATCATAGCCTATCATAGAAAGCAGGGGCCTCAATCTGTACTGACGATCCTGAATGTGTCGCCCTACCCGGCATTCGTTCGCCTGCCAGCGATAAGCGATACCTATATCGATCTTTTCAATGGGCAGCCATGCAGCTTTTCCGGCGGTGAGGGGCTCCAACTGGCGCCATGGGGCTATAGCGTATGGGTGCAGCATTGAGAACCGGCTATCGGCCCAATATGCCGCTGAGGTACGGTGTAACGAAGGGTGAAATGCCGCTAAGAAAATGACTGGAATATATTGGGATAATATAGTATATTCGGGTAACCTTTCCCATGAATATATGTTGAAAAAGTTCGTTTTGGCTGTGCTCATTCCGGGTTTTGTTTTGTGTATGGAATTTCTTTTCCATTATTTGCTCGATGCTCATCTCTGGCTTTTGGTACGCCGCTGGCTGCAATAGCCCTGGCACAGATTTTCCCGTTTCTTTTCGAAGAAGAATTGTTGTTATCTAAGGTTTTTGGATTGCAATTGAATGACGTCCAAAGTGGTGAAACCGGATTCACCACCATCTACTCTGTCCGTATCAGAAAAAACCTTAAGCAGGTGCAGTTGCTGCGAACACTAATGATGCTGTTATTTATCATAGTTTTGACATTATTTTTTCTAACTTTAGCATTAGCGTATAAGCCGGAGATGGTATCTTATAATAATATTTGTGGAATTATCAGCGTTTCCTTATCAGTACTTTATTTAATTTTTGCATAATGGAAGTTGTTTTGATCATCTTAATATCATCTTTGTCGATAGCCGGCCTTCTGGTTATAGCCAGTCTCCATAGAAATAAAAAGAGATTATTGCTTTCCGGCTTTGAATTGATGGAAGAAAAAATTGCCCCGATGCAGGTAGGAGAGATTCTGGAAAAAACCAAAACGTTTTCTGCCAGAGAGCTCAATGTACTAATCGAGGCGTTGGAAATGCAGGCAAATCCGGCTTGTAATAATAAGCGCTCTTTGACGGCAGCCGCAAAAAAAATGCTGGCTAATAAGCGTGAAGATTGTGCTGGGTTATAAAAGAGCCTTATTGTAAATAGCGTACTACGTTGTTTCCGACGCCTGTGAACATATTGTGTTTCACACTCAAATTTGCACAACAGCAGGGAGTGCGCCCTTTAACAGCCACTGATCGATCCTCAGTATTAATTCAGGTATTCTTCTCACCAACGTTGTATCGTTTTCTGCCCATCGTTGATTTGCATTAGGTGTTGGTACTTCATACCGGGATATGTTTTAGCGATTGTATCTGGCTTTGCATTAGTTTTGTAACCTTCTTCCACCTTTTGTTATACAATATGATACGCTACCTGTTTATTTGCCTGCTTTGCTTTGTACAGTTATATGCAACCGCACAAGCTTCAAAAGATACCAGTACATCAACCGCCAAATGGGATGTAAATAACCCGCCGGGACAAACATATACTGAGGTGTCTTTTACGGTTACAGAAGGTACCTGGATGAACCTGGACGTATCCCCAAAAGGAGATGTGATTGTATTCGACCTGCTGGGCGATATGTATACCATGCCTGTCGCCGGTGGCGTTGCCAAACGGATACGCAGCGGCCTCTCATACGATGTGCAGCCGCGCTTTAGCCCGGACGGCAGTCGGATACTCTTTACTTCTGATGCCGGTGGCGGCGATAATATTTGGGTCATGGACAAAGATGGCAGCAACGCGCGTCAGGTGACCAAAGAGCATTTCCGGCTACTCAACAACGCCGTATGGTCGCCCGACGGACAGTATATCGTAGCGCGCAAACATTTCACATCGGGCCGTTCGCTGGGTGCAGGAGAAATATGGATGTATCATATCAGCGGGGGCGACGGCATTCAGCTTACCAAACGCAAAAACGACCAGCAGGACGTGAATGAGCCTTCGGTTTCGCCCGACGGAAGGTATATTTATTTCAGTGAAGACATGTACCCCGGTGGGTTTTTCCAGTACAACAAAGACCCCAACAACCAGATATACATGATCCGGCGGTTCGACAGGGAAAAAGGAAGTCTGGAAAATATTACCGGTGGGAGCGGCAGCGCCTTTCGTCCGCAAATTTCGCCAGACGGAAAACTGCTGGCTTTCGTAAGACGGGTTCGCACTAAAACAGTACTTTACCTGCGTGAGCTCGCTACCGGCGAGGAATGGCCGATATACGATCAGTTGAGCAAAGACCAGTCGGAAGCCTGGGCTATATTTGGCGTATATACCGGGTTTGCCTGGATGCCCGACGGAAAGGAAATAGTGATTTGGGCCAACGGGAAAATCAACCGGGTGAAGACAAATAGCGATAACCAGGCGGTGGAGATTCCGTTTACCTGCCATGTGAAGCAGCAGATTGCCTCTACCGTACGGTTTCAGCAACAGCTTAACAAAGATGAAGACAGTACGCAGGTGCTGAAAAATGTAGCCACTGCTCCCGACGGGAAGTATGTGGTGTACAATGCACTTGGTTCGCTGTGGAAAAAAACACTGCCCAACGGTAAGCCCACCCGGTTAACAGACGCCAACGATATAGAGGACGAACCCTCTTTTTCGCGCGATGGCAGATGGATTACCTATGTTACCTGGAACGATACCGCCCTGAGCAGCATCTACATCATGGATGCCGCCAGGGGTACCCGCCGAAAACTGAATCTGGAAAAAGGGATATACCGCAACCCGGCTTTTAGTCCGGACGGTAAAGCCATTGTTTACTCGAAAGAAGCGGGCGATGGCGTAATGGGCACTACTTTTAATACCCTTACCGGTATATACCTGGCGGCGGTGGACGGTGCAATTAAACCACGGCGTATACTTGAATTTGGCAGCGCACCCTACTTTAATGCCAGCGGCAGCCATATTTATTTTCAAAAGGGAAGACATCAGTTGGGGATGGTGAAAGTGGACGGAACCGACGAAAGAACGGTGTTGACAAGTACCTATGGCAGTCAGTACACGATATCGCCAGATGGCAACTGGGTGGCTTTCACAGACCTGCATAAAGTGTACATAGCGGCGCTGCCGCAAACAGGTATTACGCTCGATATATCAGGCGGCACGAAATCGGTTCCTGTTCAACAGGTGGCCAAAGATGCGGGCTATCATCTGCACTGGAGTGCCGGCAGCCGGCAACTACATTATAATCTGGGCAACCGGTATTTTACCATACCGCTGGAAGCCTATTTTAGTTTCCTCAATAATAAAAAAGATACGGTTGCGCCGGTAGATCCTCAGGGAATTTATATAGGGGTAAATTACCGGTCGGACAAACCCAAAGGCAAGATTGCATTTACCAATGCCCGCATTATCACGATGCAGAACGATTTAGTGATAGAAAACGGCACCCTGCTGGTAGAAGATAATCTGATCAAAGCGGTGGGCACCGATGTAAGGATCCCCGCTGGTACGAAAATAATAGATTGCAGCGGTAAAACCATCATGCCCGGCCTGATCGACGCCCATGCACATGCGAACCATTTCCGGAATGGTATCACGCCGCAAAAACACTGGCCCTATTACGCCGCGCTGGCTTTTGGTACCACCACCGTTCACGACCCCTCTGCCAACAGTGAAATGGTATTTGCACAGAGTGAAATGATCAAAGCCGGTAAGATGGTAGGGCCGCGCGTGTTTAGTACAGGCACTGTTTTGTATGGGGCAGACGGCGACTTCAAAGCCGTGATCAACTCGCTGGAAGATGCCCGGAGTGCTATACGGCGTACCAAAGCATTTGGCGCCTTTTCGGTAAAAAGTTATAACCAGCCGCGGCGTGAACAGAACCAACAGGTGATTGCCGCCGCAAAAGAACTCGGTATACTGGTGGTACCCGAGGGCGGTTCTTTTTTCTATCACAACATGGCGATGATCAACGACGGGCATACCACCATAGAACACAACGTACCGGTGGCGCCCCTGTATGATGACGTGATACAGCTTTGGAAAAGATCCGGTACCGCTTACACACCCACGTTGATCGTGAATTATGGTTCGGTATCGGGAGAATACTATTGGTACCAGCATACGAATGTATGGGAAAACGAAAAACTGCTTAAGTATACGCCTCGTTCGGTAATAGACAGCCGCAGCAGGCACCGCACCATGATACCGGAAGAAGAGTACGTCAACGGCCATATTCTTACAGCGCAGAGCGTAAAAAAACTGGATGACGCTGGTGTATTGATCAATATGGGAGCGCATGGTCAGATACAGGGTATAGGCGTACATTGGGAAATCTGGATGATGGAGCAGGGCGGAATGCTGCCGTTGCAGGCGTTGAAAACAGCCACCATCAACCCTGCCAAAAGCCTGGGGCTCGACCGGTGGATCGGCTCTCTGGAAGAAGGAAAGCTGGCCGATTTGCTGGTGATGGACGCCAACCCGCTGGAAAATATCCGCCACACCGAGAAGATCCGGTATGTGATGGCAAATGGTCGTTTATACGATACCGATACGATGAACGAAACCGGCAACTACAATAAACCCCGCGGAAAGTTTTACTGGGAAATGAGCAAAAAATCAGACGCCTTCAACTGGCCGCAATAAGCCCGGCAAGGAGCGGTTACAAGCATCATCATTGCGATAGGATGATGCCTTTGGTACGCGCCGTGGCAGTAACGTAGTACTATAATGTACCTATGCTATCGTACTATTTTTTGGCCAGGTAGTTGTATATCTCAATCTGCGACCGTACTTTTTTGCCCCGTCTCTTTACGTATTCATTCGATAGTGCATTGTCGAGTGTTCTGGCCTTCACATTATCCTGCAACTGAATGTGCATGATGTCTTTTAGTTCCTGCTTGATCTCCGCATCGCGGATCTCCACAGCGGCTTCAATCCTGTGATCCAGGTTTCGCACCATCCAGTCTGCCGAAGAAATAAATACTTTATCCTGTCCGCTGTTATGGAAAATTACCAGCCGCGCATGCTCCAGGTATTCATCTATAATACTAACGGCCTGCACGGATACCTTGAATTTTTTATTTTCGGTATACATGCAGCAAATGCCCCTGATGACCATCTTTATATGTACGCCGGCGCGCGCTGCTTCGTATAGTTTTGCAATCAGCGCCTCGTCTGAAAGAGAGTTGAGCTTCAGAATGATTTCAGCCGGCTTGTTTCGTTTGGCAAGTTTAATTTCCTGGTCAATCAGTGCCATGAGCTGCTGGCGCATGTACAGGGGGCTGGTGAGCAAGGTTTTGCACGCCTTAAGGAAGGGCAGGCCGGTTTGAGGTTGTTGCAGATAACTAAAGATGCGATTGATATCTGTCATTATGCTGTTATTGCTCGTCAGCAGGCAGTGGTCACCGTAAAACCGGGCTGTTTTACCATTGAAGTTGCCGGTGCTTACAAAGCCATACTGAATCACCTTGTTACCCTTGCGCCGTTTGATAACACAAACCTTGGCATGCACTTTCATATCGGGCACACCTATCAGCACGGTAACGCCTTCATCTTCCAGTCTTTCTTTCCATTCCAGATTGGCTTCTTCATCAAACCTGGCACGCAGTTCCAGCATCACCGTTACCTTTTTGCCGTTGCGTTTGGCATTAATCAGGGCATTGATGATTTTGGAGGCAGGTGCGAGCCGGTAGGCAGTGATTTTAATATCAAATACATCGGGATCCATGGCTGCTTCTTTCAGCAGTCCGATTACCGGGTTGAAGGAATGATAGGGCAGGTGCAGCATTACATCTTGCTTGAGCACCACCTCCGTAACGCGTGCGGTATTTCTCAGCGCCGGGTGCGTAATGGGCTTTTTCCGGAAGCTTTTCTGACGAAATACAGACTCCGGAAAATCCATGAAATGCCGGAAGTTGTGAATTCGCCCGCCGGGAATAATGGCGTCTTTCTGGGTCAGTTGTAATTTTTTGATGAGAAACTCAAGCAGGGAGGCGTCTATAGCTTTATCGTAAATAAACCGGACGGGTTTGCCTTTTTTACGGCTCTTCAGTCCTTTTCTGATTTTTTGCGTATAGCCTACATCCAGGTCAGTATCCAGGTCGAACTCGGCATCCCTGGTGATTTTCACTACGTATCCCTCGTAGGTATCGAAACCCATAAACGAAAATATCTGCGGCAGGCAAAAGCGAATCACATCTTCGAGCAGCATGATATAATGTTTGTTGCCGGAAGACGGAAGTATTACAAACCGCGACATAAGCCGCGTGGGTACTTCAATAAGGGCGTATTTTTTCTGGTAAGCGACATCTTTTTTCGACATGGTCACGGCCAGCAGAATGGCTTTTTCGCGCAGGTAGGGGAATTGGGTGATGTTTTCTATCATCAGCGGAATAACAGCAGCGGAAACCTCTTCATCGAAATAACCCTGCACAAAAACCTTTTGCTCCCGGTTGAGTTGCTTCTCTGTTATGAGAAAAATGTTTTCTTTTTTCAGTTCCAAGAGTATATTTTTCCATATCCGGTCAAACTCGCTTTGCTGCTGCAGCACAATAGCATGAATGCGGTTGAGTATGCTCTGCGGATCCTGTTCCAGATGCATGCGCGCTTTTTTCCCAAACGACAGCATACGCTTCAGGGCGGCAACCCTTACCCTGAAAAACTCATCCATGTTATTGGAGAAAATGCCCAGAAATTTGATCCGCTCTTTCAACGGTACGGTGGAGTCGGCGGCTTCCTGCAACACCCGGGCGTTAAACGACAGCCAGCTAATATCCCGGACGATGGTATTATTCTTTTCCTTTACCATAGTATATCTCTTTCGGCAGGGGTAAATATAGTTAAAGCAACCATATCTCCATATTAAGTTTACTACATGTGCATAATAATCTAATATGATTATTTGCAATTAAATTGTTTTTTATTAACATTGTATTATACTATTTAAACTATGTATAAAGTTTAGTTGGTATAAACCAAAACGTAATTGCCATGCCTGCTGCCATAACTTCGGAGATTGCTCTCCGGTTTGCGACACTTTCCCCCTGCCAACAGGCTTCATTTTCTTCTCATTTGCGCAGCGGTCTATACCTGCTTGTATTAACCATTTTTAATCATCAAACGAAAACATCTTGCCATGAAAAAAACAGGAATTCAATCGATTCTCCTATTCATTGGTGTGCTGGTTAGCGTATCTGCCTATACCCAGCAAAGAACAGTATCGGGGCGAATACTAAACAGTAGTGACGCCAGCCCCATACCCGGAGCCAGTATTTCAGTAAAAGGCTCCAACACAGCGGTAGTCTCGGATGCCGAAGGATTGTTTTCTATCGTTGTATCAGACGATAATGCAATTCTGGTAATTAGCTCGATCGGGTTTGCTACGCAGGAGATTGCGGTGAGTGGAAGAAACAATGTTGATGTTTCCTTATCGGAGAAAAGAGATGCTCTGGAGGAAATTGTAGTAACAGGCTATACTACGCAGCGAAAAAAAGATCTTACCGGTGCTGTTTCTGTGGTGGACGTAGCCCAAATGAAAGCCCAGCCTGTAGCCAGCCCGGTGGAAGCATTGCAGGGTAAAGCCACAGGCGTGCATATCATTAACGACGGCGCTCCAGGGTCAACGCCCCAGATCAGAGTGCGTGGGTTTAGTACCATCAATAACAACGATCCGCTGTATGTGATAGACGGTGTGCCTTATGAAGGTAAATTAAGCTGGCTTAACCAGAGTGATATTGAAAGCATGCAGGTGTTGAAAGATGCCTCTGCCGCTTCTATTTATGGTGCCCGGGCAAACAACGGCGTGGTGATCATTACCACTAAGAAGGGTAAAACCGGCGCCCCGCCCAGGGTTACTTTCGACACTTATGTGGGTACACAGGTACCCAGGCGTGAAAACTTTCCCAAAATGATGAATCCTGCTCAGTTTGCCGATTATCTCTATACGTCTTTTAACAACTTGAATAATCCTGCTCAGTTGCCGGGGCAGGGAAGTACAACAGGTACCAATTACGGTACAGGTCAAACGCCCGTACTGCCCGAATACCTGTTGGCAGGTACCAAAACCGGCCATGATATTACAGCGGCCGACGCAGATATGTCCAAATATAATTACACCAGAGACCCCAATGCATTTTACCAGATAGTGAAAGCTAACCAGCAGGGCACGAACTGGTTTGAGGAAATGACAGCGAATGCGCCTATGCAGAATTATATGCTGAGTGTTTCCGGTGGAGGTCAGGCCTCTAACTATGCAATATCAGGTGGATATATGAATCAGCAGGGAACTATTAAGCATACGGGGTTTGAAAGATATACCTTCCGCGCTAATACGAACTTTTCTCTGTTTAACGACAGGGTAAGAATAGGTGAAAACTTTCAATTTGCCAGAACACGATCTAATGGCGTGGGCTCCAATGTGAATACAGCGGGTGATTACCAGGGAGAAGGTTCGCCTATTGGGTTCGCCTATAGGATACAAACGATCATACCTGTATATGATGAAGGCGGGAACTTTGCGGGAACCAGAGGAGATAAACTAGGCAATGCGCAAAATCCCATATCGATGCTCTACAGGGCAAAAGACAATTACAGCCTTAGTCATACGCTATTGGGGAATGTATTCGCAGAAGTGGATATTATTAAAGGGTTAACCGCCAGAACAAGTTTCGGGGTGAGATACGAAAACTGGAATTCGTTTAGCGCCAGTTATCCTAATCCCGAGCATTCAGAAGGTAGTATTATCAACAATTCCATGAGTGAAAACTACGGTTTTAACACTGATTGGACCTGGACCAACACCTTGAATTATAAAAAGACCATCGATAAACATAATATTGGCTTACTGGCTGGCGCAGAATCTATTAAAGCCCGTTCGAGATCTTTAAGCGGTAGCAGGAACGATTATTTTTTGCTGGGCAATCTGGATTATTATTACCTGAATGCCGGCTCTTCAAATATTAACAACGGCAGCAGCGGTAACCTCAGCTCGCTCTTCTCCGTTTTCGGCCGGATCGACTATGGATACGACAGCAGGTACCTGCTGAGCGCTACGATACGCAGGGACGGTTCCTCAAATTTTGGCGACGAATTCAGGTATGGAGTTTTCCCGGCGGTGAGTGCTGCCTGGCGTATTTCGGGAGAAAGATTTATGGCAGGTGTGGAGTGGATCAACGACTTAAAACTTCGGGCAGGGTATGGCGTTACCGGTAACCAGCGTATTCCCTCATTCAATTATCTGGAACGCTGGACGGCCAATCAAACGGCTTCTTACTATCCTATTTCGGGATCGCTGGCCCCGGGTATCTGGAAAAGTAATTACTCCAATCCTTCCATTAAATGGGAAGAGTTAAGATCGCTGAACATAGGTGTTGACTTCAGTTTGTTTAACAATGTATTGGATGGTAGTATCGAATGGTACAACAGAGATACCAAAGACATGTTGTATCCGGTACCGCTTCCCGCCACGGCTGTAGGACAGGGTAGCTCTCCTTTCGTAAATGTGGGTAACATGAACAATAAAGGGTTTGAAATAGGCTTGAACTATCACTACTTTAAACCGAATGCAAGCGACTTTACTTTTGATGTAGGCGTGAACTTTTCAAAAAACATTAATGAGGTAACCTATCTGGCACCTTCCATTCCGGAGCAACCCTACCTGGGATACCGCAACCTAACGGTTTCTATACTAAGACCTGGTGAGCCTTTCGGTGCATTTTACGGATATAAGATGGATGACATTTACCAGAATGAAACCGAGGCCGCTGCCGGCTATCCGGGGGCCAGAGTGGGAGGGCCCAAATACGTAGACGTATCAGGACCTGACGGCAAGCCTGATGGTAAGATTGATGCTTTCGACAGGACCATTATTGGTAATCCGCATCCCGATTTTATCTACTCGCTCAGCCTGAATGCAACCTATAAAAACTTCGACGTTGTTATGTTTTTCAACGGTTCACAAGGCAACGACCTGTACGAAGTAACCCGGCAGTTCACTGATTTTGGCCTGTTCGGAGGATCGATATCCACCAGGTTGCTCGACGCATGGAGTCCGTCAAACACAGACAGTAAAATACCCTCTCCCCACGCCAACCGGCCCGCGTACGAAATGAATTCCAATTCGTACTATATCATAGATGGTAGTTTCTTTAGAATGAGGAATCTTCAATTGGGTTACACATTTGGCGAAAGAATACTGGGTAATAATGTCAAAAGTTTGAGGGCGTATATCAGTGCTACCAACCTGTTTACTATTACAAAG
The DNA here is from genome assembly GCA_037190905.1 of Agriterribacter sp. Lineage (GTDB taxonomy): Bacteria > Bacteroidota > Bacteroidia > Chitinophagales > Chitinophagaceae > Agriterribacter. The sequence goes on from JBBCKG010000017.1 coordinate 285,334, forward strand.
TACACGGGTATGGATCCCGAAGTGAGTCAGTTGAGCAGTACCTTTTCAGCGCCAGGTGTTGATAGTGGTATATACCCTGTATCGAGGCAGTACTTAATTGGTCTTTCTGTTACATTCTAATTATCTGAAAGTATTTTCTGATATTAAAATTATTTTAAAATGAATAAGTACAAAATTATAATAGTTGCAATAACGATAGGTTGTGTGGGTGGACTGTTGTCGTGCAAACAAAGTTTTCTGGAGCTAACGCCTCAGGGACAGTTGGTGCAGAACCAAATCAATTCCACCGAAGGTGTGGAAGGGCTTTTAATTGGCGCATATGGTATGCTCAATGGCAATCGTTCGGGCACCTGGGGTAATTACGCTTCTGCCCCTAGTCAATGGCTGATAGGCGAAGTAGTGGCAGATAATGCCCATAAAGGCAGTGTAGCCACCGATATCACCACCATGGCAGACATGGAGCGAATGGCGCCCAATAGTACCAATGATAATCTTGAGGTACTTTGGGTTAGATCGTTCGAGGGAATTTTGAGCTGCAACAGTGTGCTTACAGGGCTGGCTGCTCTGCAGAGCAGCGACGGACTGAAATTTGACGACACCCGCGCCCGGGAAGTGGAAGCAGAGGCGAAGCTGTTAAGGGCTCATTTTTACTTTCTGCTGAGAAGGGTATTTGTAAACGTGCCGTATATCGATGAAAGTATTACGCTTACATCTGACGCAGCTGTGGTACCTAACAATACAGACATCTACCCAAAAATACAGGCCGACCTGGAGTTTGCTGTTGCCAATTTACCCGAAAGCAAGCCCAAGGGCGAAGTGGGTCGCGTAAATAAATCCATTGCAAAAGCGTATCTGGGCAAAGTGCTGTTGTATCAAAACAAACATGCAGAGGCGCGTCCTTTATTGCAGGATGTGATAGATGTTTCCGGTGATCTGGTTACCATGCCTTTTGAAGACAATTTCCAGACTGAAACGGAAAACGGACCCGAAGCCATCTTTCAGGTACAGCACGCCATCAGTGGCTCGGTAAACGATAATGCAAATGTGGGGGATATGCTTGGCGGCTTTTACGGAAGCGCTCCTGTTACCTGCTGTGGATTTTACCAGCCTACAATTGATCTGGTAAATGCATACAAAGTGGATGCAAATGGTCTGCCAATGCTGGATAATTCCTACCGAACTGATGCCTACATTTCAGACTTACAGTCGCCGGGCGATAAATCGAGTTACAAACTTGATACTACTATACGTTTTGATCCGCGCCTTGATTACACCGTTGCGAGAAGAGGGGTGATGTTCCGCGACTGGGGACTGATGCCCGGCGACGGCTGGATTCGGGACCCGGCATATGGTGGCCCGTTCCTTGCCCAAAAACATACCATCAACCTGTCTGCATTTGGGTCAGAAACTATTTCCGGAGCAGAGTATGTAACCGGTCTGAATGTGAACCTTATCCGACTCGCTGATGTTTATTTGATGGCAGCAGAATGCTACATCGATGATGGTTACCTGGATGAGGCCCGGTGGCTGGTGAACAAGGTGAGGGAAAGAGCCTCCAATTTAGCCCCCAGAAAAACAGCTTATGGTAACGATGCGGCCGATTACCAGATTGGTCAATATACCTCATTCCCGAATGAAGAATATGCGTTGAAAGCAGTTCAGTTTGAACGGAGGCTGGAACTGGCATTGGAAGGACATCGGTTCTATGATCTTGTTAGATGGGGCCTACTGAAAGAAGTGAAAGAGAGCTACGCTGCGTTTGAAGCCAACTTTTTGCCAGCTTATGGCGGTATTACCGTTAATCCGCATAATGCCTATTTTCCCATTCCGCAAAACCAAATCGACCGGAGCTCCGGTGCGCTCGAGCAAAACAACGGATACTAGTGTATTTTGATAATGTACCTCTTTCCCTTACAAACAGTCACCATACCGGTGGCTGTTTAATAAAGGGGAATACCTGTTTTCTATGAATAGCACCGATGAGGTTGGCACCTATTTTGCAAATGATTCGGCATAACACGCGTAAGGGAAGATTCCACCCCCGGACAGGTGCTGCCAGAAACTGTAATGCTTTCCAACGCCTTTGCTATATGTAAACCATTCGACCATGAAAAATAATAAGAACCCGAAAGGAGCGCATATCGACCAGCACCTGGTAGACAACGCTCAAAAGGTAATGACCACCAACGACGGAGTGCCGGTGTACAACAACAACAATACGCTCAAAGCCGGCAGCAGGGGACCTTCCTTGCAACAAGACCATATTTTTTTCGACAAGCTGATGCATTTCGACCGGGAGCGTATCCCCGAGAGGGTGGTACATGCCAGAGGATCCGGTGCCCACGGCATTTTTGAAGCCACCGCAGATATGGCTAAGTATACCACTGCCGCCTTCCTGCAAAAGGGAACCATCACGCCGGTTTTTACACGGTTTTCAACCGTAGCCGGATTCAAGGGCTCTACCGACCTGGCCCGCGATGTACGTGGTTTCTCCGTTAAATTTTATACTTCAGAAGGTAATTACGACCTGGTGGGGAATAATATCCCCGTTTTTTTCATCCAGGACGCGATGAACTTTCCCGATCTGGTACATTCCGTAAAACCAGAACCCAACAACGAAATGCCGCAGGCAGCTTCTGCGCATGATACCTTTTGGGATTTTATTTCGCTGATGCCGGAATCGGCGCATATGATCATGTGGACCATGTCTGACAGGGCCATTCCCAGGAGCCTCAGGATGATAGAAGGTTTCGGCGTGCACACGTTTAAGTTCGTTAACGCAAAAGGCAAAGCCAGCTTCGTGAAATTTCACTGGAAGCCAAAGCTGGGTGCACATGCCGTGGCGTGGAATGAAGCGCAGAAGATTTCGGGTTTTGATCCCGATTTCCACCGCCGGGACCTCTGGGAGGCCATCGAAAACGGCGATTTTCCGCAGTGGAACCTGTGCGTGCAGATTGTTCCGGAAGAGGACGAATTTAAATTCTCTTTCGATATTCTGGATCCAACCAAAATCATTCCCGAAGAACTGGTGCCATTACAGGTAATTGGAACAATGACGCTGAACCGAAACCCTGAAAACTTTTTTGCTGAAACCGAGCAGTCGGCTTTCGATCCGGGTAGAACGGTTCCGGGTATTGATTTCTCCGACGATCCTCTTTTGCAGGGGAGAATACTCTCCTATATGGATACGCAGAATTATAGGCTCGGCGGTCCTAATTTTCATGAACTGCCGATCAACCGGCCGGTGAATGGTAAACACAATAATCAGAAAGACGGTTTTGCCAGAACCGATATTCTCAAAGGGGCGGTGAGCTATTTTCCCAACAGCAAGGCTGCAGGTTGTCCCTATCACGCTATGCTGAAAGGTGAGACCGGTTTTCAATCGCACCGGCAATTGGTGAATGCGGAAAAAGTGAGAGAACGTTCCGATTCTTTTGCCGACCATTTTACCCAGGCTCGCCTGTTTTTCAACTCTCAAAGTGCCGAAGAACAGGCGCATATCATCAGCGCACTCAGTTTCGAACTTTCTAAAGTAAACGAGGTGGCGATACGTGCGCGCGTATTGGCCATACTCCACCAGATTGATAAAACAATGGCAAAGAAAGTAGGAGATCACCTGGGGATGGTTCCTTCGAAAGAACTGGATCCGCTGACACTGCAATTCGCCCGGCAAAACCATCCGGGATATCCGATCAAACCTAAAAAGCCTGAAGTAGAAAAGTCGGCCGCTTTGAGTATGAAAGTACCGCCCGGCGAGGGCTCCATTATGACAAGAAAAGTGGCTTTTCTGGTAGATGATGGGGTAAGCAAAACTTCGATTGATAAAATGAAAAAGCAGTTGGAAAAAGAAGGCGCACAGGCGGTACTGATTGCCTCGCACGTAGGGAAGATTACCTACAAAGAAGGTGGCGAAGCAGAAGTGCAGCACTCTTATCTCACCGATGCCTCCGTGCTCTACGATGCATTTTATACACCCGAGGGTGATTCGGTAAAAGCCTTAGCCGATAACTCCGATTACCTGCAGTTTGTTAACGAAGGGTATCGCCACTGTAAAGCGCTGGCGTTTGCGAAAGGGGCAGAAGCGCTGGCAGAAAAATCGTTTATTAAAAAAGATGAGGGGGTTGTTTTTGAAACGGCGGATAATCTGGTAAAAGATTTTATCAACGTCATGAAACAGCACCGACTCTGGGAACGCGAAAAGCCCAGAAAAGTGCCGGCCTGACGTAATTGATTTTTTTGGGGACAACCTGTGTACGGCATTTGCTGTAACGGGTTGCCCTTTTTTCTTTAGCCCAATAGTGATCGTGTGTCGAACGCAGTGAGACATCTGCCTAATGTTTAGTACTGGTGCTCCGCCGGTTTCGCGGCGATGAACAGCGTCAGGGTCTCGCGCTGCACCACTCAGCCGAACGGCGAAGACCCCGGCGCGACGTATGGAGAGTGTATATAGCCCAATAGCGATCGTCCTGTCGAACGCAGTGAGACATCTGCCCATGTTTAGTACTGGCGCTCCAGCAACTTCTCGGCAATGAACAGCCTCAGGGTCTCGCGCTGCGCCACTCATCCGAAAGGCGAAGACCTCGTCGCGACTTGGGAAAGTGAATACAGCCCAACATTCTTCGTCCTGTCGAACGCAGTGAGACATCTGCCGAATGTTTAGCACTGGTGCTCCAGCGACTTCGCAGCGATGAACAGCGCCAGGGTCTCGGGCTGCGCCACCTAGCCGAAAGGCGAAGACCCCGTGGCGACCTGGGAAAGTGAATATAGCCCAACAGTTATCGTCCTGTCCAACGCAGTGAAACATCTGCCCAATGTTTAGCACTGGTGCCCCAGCGGCTTCGCGGCGATGTAAGAGCGCCGGGGGGATGGTATCTGTTAAAATAAATCCTGATACAAAAATAAGTTAGGCGTATTCCCGTTTTTATACATATCTTTACTATGTGAACATAAGTTCTCCAACATTCGGTCTTGATCAGTTTGAATTCTTACACTTCGTTTGGTAACAATTTCTCCTACTCTTTACGCTTGCTGTAGTGCTTCTGCCACTTTTTTAATTTTTTAATTTTTTTGTATGAACATGTATGTATCTAACCTGGGCTTTCACGTGCAGGAAGAAGACCTTAGGCAACTTTTTGGAAAGTTTGGAGAAGTAACCTCTGCCAAAGTAATCACAGACAGAGAAAGCGGCAGAAGCCGTGGATTCGGATTTGTGGAGATGAGCTCCGACGAGCAGGCGAATAAAGCGATGACTTCCCTACACAACAAAGAGCTGGAAGGCCGGTTGATGTCGGTAAGCGTAGCCAAAGAAAGAGAGAGCCGCCCCCGGACCAACCGCTGGTAAACAGCGCAATTTCTAAACAGCATGATGCTTAAAATAAAACATGTGCGTCAATATGATTTGACTGCACATGTTTTTTTGATATATCTCCGCCGGCACAAATGCTGTATCCAAGGGCAGCAGGTTTTATTATTCTCCTGAAGAAAATACCAACACCCTCATATGCACGCAGGCATGAACAGAAATGGTTTGCCAGTTATTACCTATACTGTTATCCTGCGAACGGTTTTCATCCAACAGGCATATTTCGAAAACCAACTAGTAGTTCTCAATCGTTAAAACCAAAGTCACTGCAACACAGGTGGCTATTTATTCAATTTATAATATAGTATGTCATTTATAGATATCGATTTACATCCTTCTTTGTCCAGAGCGCTTACAGCGCAGGGTTATTTAAAAGCCACTTCTATTCAGGAGCAGTCTATACCTGCTGTATTGCAAAAAAGGGATTTACTGGGTTGTGCACAAACCGGTACAGGAAAAACGGCAGCGTTTCTGGTGCCGATTTTACAAATGTTACTGGAAGAAGAAAACCTTCGGCAGCGGCCCGTCGTAAAAGCGCTGATTCTCGCGCCTACAAGGGAGTTGGCTTTGCAGATCGCCGAAAATACAGCGTCGCTTACCGAGTACACCAAAATTAAACACGTTGTACTGTTTGGCGGCGTCTCCCAATCTCAGCAGGTGAGCAAACTGAAATCGGGCGTGGATATTGTAATAGCTACCCCCGGCAGACTGAAAGACCTGATGCAACAGGGCCTGGTTTCTTTAAAACAGGTGAAATACCTTGTACTGGATGAAGCCGACCGTATGCTGGATATGGGATTCATACGCGATGTACAACAAATCATCCGGCATGTACCGGCTGAACGGCAAACGCTTTTTTTCTCTGCTACTATGCCGCCGGAAATTCTGAAACTGTCGCAAACCTTACTGCGCAATCCGCTTACGGTAAAAATTACACCGGTAGCAACTGCGGCTGAACGGATTGCACAGTATGTATACTTTTCTGAAAAACAGCAAAAGTCGTCGCTGCTGCTCCACCTGCTTGGAAATGAGTCTCTGGAGACAGTGATCGTATTCACCCAGATGAAGCATATGGCAGACAAACTAAGCCGCATGCTCAACAATTCAGGAATAACGGCGGATGCTATTCACGGAAACAAATCGCAACAGCAAAGGCAAAATGCATTGGATAGATTCAAGCACCGGCGTACACGTGTATTGGTAGCCACGGATATAGCAGCCCGCGGCATAGATATCGATAAACTGGGCCACGTAATTAATTACGATCTGCCGCAAACGGCAGAAACCTATGTGCACCGAATTGGCAGAACCGGTAGGGCTGGTGCCGAAGGTACAGCCATATCTATGTGCAGTAATGAAGAAAAGCCGTTGCTGACGGCTATACAAAAACTGATTAAAAAGAATATTACGATAGCACGGGTTGCTGGTATGCCGGAAGCGCAACAGGTAAGAAAGAAACAGCCCGATTTTTCCCGCCGGCAACAACCGGCGTTGGCCTGACCGTGGCGCACAGCCGCAGGCTATGCATTTTATTGATACAGGATGAAACGGGACATCTGTTTTCCAGGAATGGGCAGTTGTTCCGTTTCATCCGTTTGAACTTTAAGCAAGAGTTGGCTTATCGCCTTATAAACTTTTGCCCCATTCAATCAGCCGGGGTACTTCCATTGGTATATCGTTTACTTTTTCATCACGTTGCTCCCCCAGCCTTACGATTACCATGTTTTTTTGAGGAATACAAATGATATATTGACCCAGTATGCCGCGGGCATAAAAAATACCGGGTTCATCGGGTAGCAGCCACCATTGGTAACCGTAGTAATCGCATGGCTTGCCGGTATCGTCGGGTATACGGCATGGGGTAACCGAAGCAGCAAAATAAGCACTGTCTACCAGTGGTACGCCGTTGATCCTGGCACTGTCCAGCATCAGTTGTCCTATCCGCGCAAAGTCGCGCGCGTTGCTGTTCAGGCAGCAGTAGGCTTTTTCACTTCCTCCGGGTTTGTCTGTGCTCCATAACGCGGGATGTGTGGCGCCGAGCGGCTGCCACAGTTTTTGAGACGCATACTCACTTAGCGAACGTCCGGTTGCTTTTTCCAGCACCAGCCCCAGCAGTTGTGTATCTCCGCTTTTATAGTGGTGATAGGTGCCGGGTTTCTTTACGATATCCACTGAAGTGGCTACGCGGTACAGATCGGATCCGTAATAGGCTTCGGTTGTAACAGACAGCGGATTGGCATAGCTTTCATTCCAGTTGCTGCCGCTGCTCATGGTAAGGAGGTGTACTATTTTGAGCGCAGCTTTTTCACCATGTGCAAACTCCGGCAAATATTTTCCTATGGGGTCTTCGATGGAGCCAATGCTTCCCTCGCGGATGGCAATGCCGGTGAGCAGACCCACTACACTTTTGGCAACAGAAAATGAATTGGTGATGGAGCTGTCGCTATAGCCCGGCCAGTATTTTTCAACCCGCAGGCTGCCATTCTGCACTACCAGCAGCGCAGCAGATTTTATTTTATCAAGGTAAGTGGAAAGGTCGGGTGGTAGCTCGCTGGTATAGTCATTGGCCTGCGGCCATGCGATCGGCTGAGCTGCCGGCGTCACTACATTATTATCAAAAATTTTGTAGTCGTCAATATCTGCAAAATTGTATACAATCGCTTTGTAGAGATAGGTTTTTCCCGTTAAAAGTGGTAATAGTGCCACAATAAGTAATGCAATGATAAGGATGCGGGGTTTCCGTTTGCCTGTAGCCATACGATTTTGTATTGAAGATTTCAGCAAAACCTGCTTATTTTCACACACTAAGATAAAAGAATTTGCACATGGAAATGGTAATTTTAGACGGGTTCACGCTGAACCCCGGCGACCTGAGCTGGAAACCGTTGGAAGAACTGGGCCATCTGACGGTATACGACCGTACACCTACCGAAGAAGTGGTACAGCGGGTGGGTAATGCAGAGATTGTGATGACCAACAAAACCAAACTCACGAAGGAGGCGATTGCGCAAATGCCCCGGCTGCGGTATATCGGAGAGCTGGCTACGGGCTTTGATAATATAGACATCAAAGCCGCCGCCGAACGGAATGTTCCGGTATGCAATGTGCCCGGCTATAGCACCCATTCGGTAGCGCAACTTACATGGGCTTTTATACTGGAGCTGACCTACCATACTGCCCGCCGCTCTGCAGAGGTGCATGCGGGCGCATGGAGCAGGAGTAAAGACTTTTGTTTCGGGCACGAAGGGCTTTTCGAATTGCAGGGCAAAACGCTCGGGCTGGTAGGGCTGGGGCAGATAGGAACGGCTGTTGCCAATATAGCGCTTGCTTTCGGCATGAATGTATTGGCAGTGGTGAGAGACCCCTCGAAATATGCCAATTTGATGGGAATCGATTTTGTAAGCCGGGAAGCCTGTTTCGAGCGATCCGACTTTATAAGTTTGCATTGTCCGCTGACAGAGGATACGCGTCAGATGGTGAACAAAGCGCTGATAGCCCAAATGAAGCCTTCGTCTTATATTATTAACACCGGTCGCGGTGCTTTAATACAGGAGGAAGACCTGGCTGCAGCGCTGCGTGCAAAGCAAATAGCTGGTGCAGCCCTCGACGTATTGTCGACCGAACCCCCTTCCACGGGCAACCCGTTAATAGGAGTGCCCAATTGCCTGATTACACCGCATATAGCCTGGGGCACAAGGGAAGCCAGACTGCGCCTACTGCACGAATCCGTGCGAAACATCCAGGCCTTTCTGAATGGTAAACCGCAGCATGTTGTCAACGGCGTAGGAGGATAGCAACGGGTTGCAGCTATTATGGTACAAAGATATTAAACCTTGCCTTGTCGGAACAGTCTCAATGAATGGTATCATTTTTGACCGTTTGGTTCGTTCTATATATCCATACACCTTTATAAAACTAAAATGTAATAACAGATGAAAAAAATTGTAACCCTCTTATCGTTGTTGGCAGTATGTACGCTCTTATCTCAGCCTGCTGAAGCACAGCTCCTTAAGAAAGTGCTGAGTGGCAATAAGGGCGGTGAGGATAATACCATCGCAGCCGGTTTGAAAGAAGCCTTGTCTATAGGCGCGGAAAATGCAGCCCAAAAATTATCGGCTGCAGACGGATATTTTGCCAATGCCGCCATAAAAATACTGATGCCTGACGAAGCAAAAAAAGTAGAGGAAAAACTCCGCGCTGTGGGGTTGGGCAAACAGGTAGATGAAGCCATACTGAGCATGAACCGTGCAGCGGAAGATGCGGCAAAATCTGCCACCCCTGTTTTTGTAAATGCCATTAAGCAGATGAGCATACAGGATGCAGCCGGTATACTTAAAGGGGGAGATCATGCAGCTACCGATTACCTTAAATCAAAAACTACCACGCAGCTTACCGAGGCTTTCCGCCCCGCTATTGAAAAGTCTTTGGAAAAAGTAGATGCTACGAAATACTGGAATGCTGTTTTTTCGGCCTACAACAAGTTTACGATCAACAAGGTGAACCCCGATCTTACTGCTTACGTAACAGAGAAAGCCCTGGCGGGTATATTTTTCCAGGTGGCAGAAGAAGAGCAGAAGATACGGAAAGATCCGCTGGCCCGCACCACCGACCTGCTGAAGAGTGTATTCAACTGATTGTATTCCTGAAGCTGTTGGGGAAGTCCGTAGTCGGAGGCGAGGGAGTGTGTGGAGGGAAAGAAGAAGTCCGTAGTCGGAGACTACGGACAGCGGACAAGTAGTCTGGAGACTACGGACAGCGGAGGAGACTACGGACAGCGGACTAAGGTAGCTTTTTAACAGGTGATAACTTCATATTGTTGAGTTTCCGTTATCTTCGGCAAAACTGGATATATGAGTATAACCCTCGTCATTATTATTATGACCGGTATTGTTTCTTTTACAGCATTTAATAACCAGAAGGTGCTGGATGACCTGATCTTTTATCCGCCGGCTGTAAAGCAACAGAACCAGTATTACCGGTTTATCACCTGCGGGTTTATACATGCCAATATACCTCACCTCCTGTTTAATATGTATTCGTTCTGGATTTTCGGGGAGTTTGTGGAGATTCGTTTTATGACCATATTTGGTCCGGCGGGCAAATGGCTCTACCTGCTGATGTATGTAACGGCGCTGGTGGCCTGTTTGCTGCCTACTTATGTCAAAAACACCAATAATTACCACTATAGGAGCCTGGGGGCATCCGGTGCGGTATCAGCGGTTATTTTTGCTTTCATATTTCTGGAACCGGTGAGAGGCATTGGCCTGATATTCCTGCCCGGGCTTACCATCCCGGGATTTGTATTTGGAGCGCTTTTCATTGGTATATCTTCTTACCTTGATAAAAAGGGCGGAGGCAATATCAATCATTCTGCCCATATCTGGGGCGCATTATACGGTATCATTTTTCTGGTGGTGGCAGGCCTGGTTTCAGGGTATAACCTGCTGAATATGTTTATGACTCAGGTTAGGGGGTATATCGCTAATTTTTAATCAATCCGCCCACGGGTAAGCCGCTCGGTACGCTTTCAGGTATTTTCCTGTCGTAGTCTTCGTCGTTTAAAGTGTTCAGAAACTCTACAATGGTGTTGATATGTTTAAACTCTACCCTAACCAGTTTAGCCAGTGTGTCGAGGTGTTGCCGGGTGAGGTGTTTATTTGCCGGTTCCTTCCCCTGTAAATCTTCGTAAAAGGTGAGCACGCTTTCCAGCGTTTGTATTTTACCGTTGTGCATATAGGGTCGGGTACGCCTTAGGTTGCGAAGGGTAGGGGTTCTGAAAGAAAAGTTCTGCTGAAGTCCGGAGTCGATAAGGGGGAGTTTTTCGTTTTCTGCAACGCCCAGTACGTGCGGTTGAAAATCAGAAAACATGGGTCCGCTATGGCATCGGGCGCATCCCGAGCTGATGAACAGTTGCATGCCTTCTATCTCTCTTGACGACATGGCCGATCGGTCTCCCCGCATATATTGATCAAAGCGCGAGTGGTTGGCCGTCAGCGACCGCTGGAAGGCAGCCAGCGCTTTTGCCAGATTTTGATCGGTAATAACGGTTTCTTCCGGAAATATCTCGCGGAACATTTTCCTGTATTCGGGTATGGTGTTGAGGCGTTTTACCACTTCCGGCACGATCTGGTGTTCGGTAAAATTGTGCCCCCTCATTTCTTCGAGGGTTTTAATGGGCTCCAGCGCCTGTTCTTCCAGTCCGGCAGCACGAAGGTCCCAGAACATAGGTGCCTTTTCCGGATCATATTGTCCGCTCTCATTAATGCCGTTAAAGGCCACGTTCAGCAGTGATTGGGAGTTTCTTTTGGTCAGCGGTATGTTATTGGGTTTTTTGAAAGTTCTGCTTTGTCCAAACCCTCTTCCATTCACGCCGATGGGCAGATCAAGACTTTCTGCATATCCGAATTCAGGGTGGTGGCAGGTGGCGCAGGCCACATCCTTGTTGCCCGAAAGAATAGGGTCGTAGAACAACAACCTGCCCAGTTCTACCTTTTCAGGCGTAGTGGGATTATCCGGTGGCGACAGGAATGCTTCCGGTAAAGCAGCGATTGTGCCGGGAGGCGCTTCTTTCTTCCTGGTAAGGGCCGCCTGACTACCTGGCGACGGATTGCGGCATGCTTCTATTACCAGTACGCAAACAGACAAAACAATTACGGGCAATAGCCATATATACGTCTTTCTCCTTTTCATGGGCACTACCGGGTTTGGAGGGAGCTGAGTAACTTTATGAGATACGATTGCAATACGAGGGCGTGGGTATGCACTTCATCGCTGGCACCATATAACAAAGTGAGCCGCTTTTTCTTTACATGCGCGTGTAGAAATGTATTTACCGAGCGATTAACAGCGAGTTCGCTTTCGTACTGTTTACAGAAAGCAACCCACCGTTCGGGCCGGTGACCAAACCATTTTCTGAGCATGGGCGAGGGAGCCAGGTCTTTTGCCCATTCATCGATAGCAGCCGCCTGTTTGGTAAGCCCCCTCGGCCATAGACGGTCTACCAGTACCCGCCATTCGTCGGATTTTACCGGCGGCGTGTACACACGTTTAATATATATGGCAGGCATCATTGTCAACAATACGTTGTGGATGCGTTAAGTTATGCAAAAGCTATTGTCTGAGGAAAAATATAAGACTGATGTTGGTCATATACTTTACTATCATATTATTTCCGTTTATATGCATTGGTTTCTTTTTTGAACGCTTTAATGACCGTTTCTGTCATCAGCATCTCGATGTTGGAGTGTGTGACCTTTTTTCCGTTTATAATTTTTCCTGAAAGGTCTATATTGTCAATTTCTACGTGGTGGAGGGAATAAGCGGGAAGTCCATAGGAAAATAGTGGCAGACGCGGTTTGCTTTGGTATATGTTGATGTTCTTAACCACATTCACCGGTACAGACCGGTCTATGCCTGCAGACCATGGTCCATTGGCGATATCTACGGTAATAAGTAACCTTACAGTATGCTTGGGTGACATGCCGCGGCTGAGCTTTAGCACCACGTCTCCGCCTTTGCTGTATCCGTATAAAAAAATATCGGAGAAGGCATATCGTTGCTGTATTGTGGCAAGCAGTTGCTGATGGACGCGGCCAAGGTCCAGAAAATAATTGTAATTAATGGTGAGTACTTCATCGAACACCGGCCTGATGGCGTTTTGAATGATCTTAGTTCCTTTTGATATACCCCTCATTCCTGAGAAAAGATCAGACCCGCCTACCAAAATGGCTATTTTGCTGTTTCCCATAACCAATTGATTGTGTTTACGACCCGCCACAGGCGTGGAGAAATGTTTCTAACTGTCTGCAATATTTCATAAAATGCCTACTTATTCGAAAGGTCGAACGTATTCTTCTTTGAATTTAATAAAATCCGCGAACTGTAGCAGTTCAGCGACGGTATCTTTACGCCAAAGAATATATCCGACGACAATTGAATAGCCGGTGTAATGTCTGGAGAAGTCCATATGGTCATTGTTTGGTTATTTTACTGAGAGGACACCATTGTTTTTCAGGTATCAGTTTTTCAAATCTGCATAGCTGATCAGGCGAATATTTTTTTCCCGGATGAGTTGTTTCACCGCGGGGTCTGTGAGAACATCGGTTACGCCCTGGCGGTCTTCGGCTACATTTTCATATCCTATGTGGTGTATGGCGCGCATTTCTGCATCGTCGAGAGCAGGATGATCAACAAACATATAGGTCTTCCCTTTTTCAAGTGAATGCAGCATCGCCATAAAGCTGCTCTTCTTTTCAGCAGTGGTCTGGCTGGGGCCTTTGTACCGTACGTTCTGCACCTGGTGTTTTTTAAGGTCTACGTGAATGTTGTATTCCTTTGCCAGCTTTTCGGTGAGCTGCGCAACGGTTTCGTCGATATGGGTACAGCCCATGTGACCGGAAATATGCGTAATGCGGGGTATTTTTTTCAGCGCCAGTTCAATTTGTGCCCTGAATTCTTTTTCGATATCTTCCAGCGTCCACGGATGATCTTTGATGGCCTGGCCGGGATAATGCTTGTTGGGCCACACCATCGGATAGAAATAGCCGTCGGGATCTTTTAGAGAAGGGCAGTCGCTGACCGGGCGCCATTTCACATTGTCCCACTCACTGGTGATGGCCAGGTGAATGCCTACATCCACGCCGGGATTTTCATTCAATATTTTTACAGCTTCCGGGAACCAGGGGGCTGGTACGATCACCTCTATAGCGGTGGTGATGCCTTCTTTGAAGGTTTGGATCAACGCCAGGTTGCCGCTGTGGGAAAAGCCCATATCGTCGGAACGGATGATAAGCTTTGTTTCCTGGGAAAAGGAAAATAAGCACAATAGGATACCTGTAAAAAGGAAAGAAGTAAACTTCATGACACTTATTTTCAATGAATTAAAATATAGCATTTAATATCTGCGTTGTTAAAGGTATTAAAACTACAGCTTCATGTTGCGCTTGTTTTTGTTCTCTACTTTAATTATTTCTATAACCGGTTGCCAAAAAAATAATGACCCGGAAAAACAAAGATCCTCTGACGTACATCAGTTTCACAAGAGTATTGCAAGTGGAGGAGATACCTATCGTCAGCAGCCTGTGTATTCCTTTTATGGAGAAGATAGCACTATAGATATTATGTATAGAAGTTACGGCGCTGATGAGTTTTCTGTTGAAAGCTGGATACGGTTTAGAGATGGTGAAGCTGTTTTTAAGAAAAGGCTTGTACCACCCGAAAGTTTTACCGGATTTGGTATTTATGGCGTAACTCAGGACCAGAACAAAAACTATTCCTTCGGCGGCACCTATTGGACAGCCAACAGTGGTGCAACTATGTTCTTATCAAAAATCAGCGCTTCGGGAAACCTGGTGGAAAGTAAATCTATTAACTATAAGAATGGTGGTTCGTTTAAAGCGGACAGAATTTATGGAACCCGTGATAATGGCTACATTGTTACTTTTGGAACAACTATTGCACGATTGAACGAAGATGCCGAAGTCATCTGGCGGAAAACCATTCATCAACTGGTCAATCCGGCTGTAGGTTTCGGGGATATTTTTTCCGTCAGGGAAGACAACGCAGGAAATTTTATACTGGCAATGAACAGCGGAGAGCTGGCCAGGAAATGGATGATAAAACTAGATGCTAATGGAAGTCTTATTTGGGTAAGGGGCGTGGAGTTTACCAGTACGGAAATCGAAAATACTTATAACAGTAGGTTACATTACCTGATAACGGATGAAGAAAATAATCTGTATGATTTTGAAGTATTTCATTACACCTTAAGGATCCTGATCACTAAAATAAGCCCGGATGGTGAGGTGTTGGATATAGTACAGTTTAATAGCGAAGCTGCAGGCTTGTATGATGTTCAGTATCAGGACGGTTCATTTTTTGTTTTGTCCGGAACACAATACTTTAATACTGCACTGTATTTTGAAATGGACAAAAGTTTAAAATTGTTGAAAAAAGGAGTGATATTGGGTAACGGCTATCAGATGCCTGAACGCTCAGGAAAGTTCTTTCTTTCTGCCGGCAAAAAATATACAGATTTTGTCATTGCAGCGCTGGATCAGAATGATAATTACAATCCCTGGCAGTACCTAAGGCTGGATAATAACTGGACGTATCCCTGCCAAACTTTTGAAGTACCGGATGTAGCTGTTTTCCGACATAGTGATTTTATCGTGCTTAGCAGGGAACCTGATGAAATTTTAATAGACTCAGAAGACCCCGATAATTTTGAAACAATAGCGCTACATCTCAATCTGGAGGATGTGCCCGGTGTTTTATCTTCTTCCGGATTGTGTTCAACGCAATAGTAATAACCGCGAGACCGGCGTGATATTCACCACCAGGTTGGGTCAGTTCAAAGGTTTGTGTACAATCTTTTTCGGGGCGAAATCATCAGAGAACGCATGCCCGGTACTATTGCAGCCATAAAGAATAAATAGCTGGTTGGTATTAATCCTGTTCCACAATGCGGTCCTGTACCGCTACCACGTTACCGATGTCTACGGTTAAAGGGATGGCACCCAACTGTACGATCACTTTTTTATCGCGTACTTCTTTCACGATGCCCACCTGATGATTTTGCATCATCTTCACTTTTACGCCGGGTTTTATTGCTTCCCCTGTTTCTATGTATTTGGCATCGAATTTCTTCCGGGTTTTTTCCTTTACCTGTTTTTCTTTTTGCTTAAACAGCAGCGCATGCATCTGCTTCATCAGGCCGGTCTTGTTTTCTTCTCCTTCAGCCCTGCGCCAGTCAAAAACAATCTGTTTCAATTTGCGTTCCATATCTTTCAGGTAAGCTATTCGTTCTTCACTAACCTGATTTTGGTGCCTGAGTAGTTCCACCTGCTGCTGGTGCTTTTCTTTCCGGATCAGTTGTTCCATTTCCTTCTGCAGTTTTTCATTTTCCTTTAACAGCCTGTTGAGTTCTTTTTCTTTTTTTTCCAGCTTGTGTACATCCTGTTCGGCCCGGTTCAGCAGTTTGTCCAGTTGAAAATGATTTTCATCCACCAGTGTTTTTGCCCTGCGGATCAGGTCGGGGCGCAACCCTATGCGCTCGGCAATGGAGAAGGTGTATGAGCTGCCGGGTTTGCCCACTATCAGTTTGTATTGGGGCAACAAGTTGGTTTCGTCGAATGCCATGGCGCCGTTCATAATACCGAACGTTTTGCCTGCCATCACCTTCAGGTTGAGGTAATGGGTGGTAACAATGCCAAATGCCTTCTTTTTGGCCATTTCCTCGAGTATCACTTCTGCAAAAGCGCCACCGAGATGAGGATCACTGCCGCTGCCCAGCTCGTCGATAAAAAACAAAGTACGCCCGTTGGCATTTTCGATAAAGTACTTCATGTTTTTCAGGTGAGAGCTATAGGTGCTCAGGTCAAACTCCAGGCTTTGGGTATCACCGATATCGATCATGAGCTGTTTAAAAATGCCCATGGTAGAATCGGGGTGTACGGGCACCAGTAAGCCAGACTGCATCATCAACTGCAACAATCCCAGGGTTTTGAGTGTAACGGTTTTGCCCCCGGCATTGGGTCCGGATATCACCAGTATCCGGTGCTTATCGTCCAGTTTTAAGGTAACCGGCACCGTAGGCTTACTGTTTTTTTTATTGTAGAGGTAGAGGAGGGGATGGTATGCCTGTATGAGGTTGATCTCCGCCTTGTCCTGCACCACAGGGTAATTGCCTTCCATGTCGAGCGCCAGCTTTGCTTTGGCACGTATAAAATCGTATTCGCCGGTGATGGTATGGTAGTTGCGCAGCAGTGTGGTATGTAGGGCCAGTTGCCCGGTGAGTTCCCGCAGGATGCGGTAGATCTCGCGTCCTTCTTCATGTTCCAGTTCAAAAACATCGTTGTTCAGCTCTATGGTTTCTTCGGGTTCCACAAAAGCCGTTTTCCGGGTATCGCTTTCGCCGAGCAGTATGCCCTTTACCTGCCTTTTATATTCGGCGTGGATAGCCACCACCCGTCGTCCGTTCAGGAAACCCTCTTCTATATCGGCCACATAACCGCTTTTGCTCCATTTAGACACCACCCGGTCGAATACCCGGCGCAACTCAGCGCGTTTTCTGCTGAGCTGGATGCGTATGTCTGCCAGTTCCTGTGAAGCCGTATCCCGGATGTTACCGGTTTCATCAATAACCGCGTCAATGAGTTGTACGATTTGTTTTTCGTACCAACAGTCTGCTATCACCCGGTGCAGCCAGTTATAGGCCTGTTTTCTTTCTTCGTTGAACCACCCAAAAATGCTTTTGGCAGTTTCTGCCAGTTTGCGGATTTCCAGCAGTTGTTCGCTGTTCAGCACGGCGCCCGGTATGCCCAATAGTTGCAACTCTTTGTGAAGGTTAAACACACGGTCGCCCGGAAATTGTAAACCATTCTGTATCACCATTTTATATTCATTGGTCTGCCGGAGCTCGGGTTCTATGTACTCCAGTCGGGTATGGATGCGCAGTTGGGTGGCCTTTTCTTTAGCATAGCCGCACTGGCAATGGTTGGTTAGCAGGGATTTTACTTTTTCAAATTCCAGTTGCACCAAAGCCGAGTCGGGGAAGCACTTCATCATTTCAGTTCTGTATTTAGCCCGGCAAAGGTAATCAGATTTGGAAAAAGCCACCTCAGTGGTAAGAGAGGGAACGTATTTAAATAAGCCAGTCGTTTCGCTATGCGTGTTTTGTCATATAATGGTAGCAGCCATGTAAAATGCGCGGATTTTGTTGCTCAACAGGATAACACAAAGGCTTGGTTCCCGTGGTGCAGGGCATATTTTTCACTCCGGTTTGAAAAACCGATATTTGCTTATTCCTTCACCGATAAATTCGCCAGGCTATGCGACCTACTCCTGACAGCTATCCCCCGTTTGCAGCAACGTATATTTCCCTGGTACCGGAGCAGGACATCAGGTTTGTACTCCAGGATTCTATTGCTTTGCTGGAGCAGTTCCTGGATAGCATTCCCGACGAAAAAGCCGATCATGCCTATGCGCCGGGGAAATGGACGGTGAAAGAAGTGTTGCAGCATACCATCGATACAGAGCGTGTATTTGCGTATCGGGCGATGAGCATAGCCCGTGGGGAAGCACAGCCGCTGCCAGGCTTTGATCAGGATGTTTATGCAGCGAATGCAGATGTAGCCAACCGATCGCTGGAGAGCCTGAAAGAAGAAATGTCGCTGATCAGGGTATCTTCCGCGCTGCTGTTTGAATATCTGGGCGAAACGGACCTGTTGCGGACGGGCATGGCCGGCAACCATGTCATCACGCCGCTGAGCCTGGGTTATATGATCGTTGGGCATTGGCGTCATCATGAACAATTGTTCCGGGAGCGGTATGGGGTGGGAGTCTAAAATGGTAAGAGCGTAAAATGGTAAGATGGTAAAACGGTAAGATGGTAGGATGGGTGTACGTTTCTTATAGTCTCACCATGTTGCTACCTTACACTTTCCGGCTCATACGTATAAAACGGATAGCGAGTGAAATGCTGGAACAGGTGAGTCCGGCAATAAAGCCGATCCATATACCTGCTGCACCCATATTGAAGTGAAAAGCGAGCAGGTAGCCCAGCGGTATGCCTATTACCCAATAGGCGAGGGCCACGAGCAGGGTAGGGATGGTGACGTCTTTGATGCCCCTGAGCAGCGCAGCGCCTATGGCCTGGGTGGCGTCTGAAATCTGAAAAACCGCCGCCAGTACCAGCAGGCTGGCCGCCAGCATCAATACGTTAGCATCGTTGTTAAAGGCCGTGGGGAGCAGGTTGCGCAGCAGGATGAACAGGGTAGCGCAGAAAATACCATAGAAGATGCCGGTTATAAACGTGCTTTTGCCGATGGTAATGATTTTGCTTCGGTTGCGGGTACCAAAAGCATTGCTAACCCGTATGGAGGCGCCCTGCGCCAGCCCCATAGACACCATGAAGGTAAAGGAAGCGCAACTCAGCGCTATCTGGTGAGCCGCTTGTTCGGTGGCACCGATGGTACCCACCAGGATACCCGAAATAGCAAAAGCGCCGCTTTCCATGCCGATCTGCAGACTGCTGGGCAGCCCTATGTGCAACAGTTCGCGGAGGGTTTTCATGCGTATCTTCCATTGGTGTTTACGTACTTTCACATAACGGCTGAATACGGGATGCCAGAGGATGACCATGGCCAGTACCACAAACATCAGGCTGCGCGTAATGAGCGTACCCCAGCCGGCACCTGCCAGTTCCAGTCGCGGAAACCCCCAGTTGCCGAAGATCAGCAGCCAGTTGAGGAAAATGTTCAGCGGCATGGATAGCAGGGAGATCACCATGGCGGTGCGTGTTTTTTCCAGTCCGTCGGCAAACTGTTTCAATGCCATGAACAGCAGCATGGGTATGATGCTCCAGTTCATCAGCTCCAGGAAAGGAACTGCCAGTTGTGCCACTTCAGGATCCTGCCCCAGGTGGAAAATGATGTTCTTGCCAAAGAAAAGACAGCCGGTGATGACCAGTGCCGTGAGAACGCAGAGCCAGAAGCCGTTGAACAGATAATGCGATACCTTTTGCCCGTCGTACCTCCCATGCGCCATCGATACCATTTGCGAAACGGAAATGGTCATGCCAATGCCGATTACAAAAGGAATATTGATCACAGCCAGTACCAGCGCGCCCGCCGCCAGTTGCTTGTACCCAAGCGCACCGATCATGGCGGTGTCTATGACGTGCAGGGCCATCTGCGACAATTCGCCTAAAATAATCGGTCCTGATAATAAAAGTGTTTTTCTGGCTTCCCCAGTCAACGAAGGCTGTTGCATAACGGCTGCAAATATCGACTATTCTTTTTTATGTGCAGTGTCATTTGAGAAATGGGGTAAAAGCTAATATGGTGCCATGTTGGGTAGGGGTACCGCTGTTGCGGCGTGGTTTCGCGCTGCGATGCCTGGCCACATGGCGAAGACCGCGGGGGGAAGCACTAGAAAAAGAAAACCATCCGCACTTAATGAGCGGTAGATTCAATGTATCACCACCCTGATCCGCAGCAGGCGGAGAGGGGTCTCACGAACCATTGGAATATCCACACTACACCTCCTGCACTTGTATGATTCCTTATTGTCGAGCTGGGGTCTTCCGAAGGAGACCCTGGCGGCCTCAATGGCTTACAGCCTCCCGTGGAGGTATTGATAAAAATCTCTGATGCCCTGGACACCACCGTTGATTTCAGCTGTCCGTGGTCTTAGGACTACGGATGCATTATGTTCTCCGTCGTCTCAGACGGCCAGCATAAACGGCGCAGGGGTCTCGCGCAGTATCGCTTAACCACACAGCGAAGACCCCTGCGCGACATATTCTAATCCTGTTCTCCATTCAAGTAGTGATAGTGTTCTTGACCTGCAGATGTAAAGCCTCCAATAAAATCGGGAGATTTTTCTTTCTCATTTTTGGGTACAAAAATATTTTTTCTTACGGCCCAGTCGTAAGTGCCTTCATTTAATGGATATAAAGTAAGCACACCTGTTAGTTTATTCACTCGGATCCAAGCCTCAGCGTGATCCTTTTCAAAAAAAACACCACCTGGGAATCTGCTTCCCTCTCCATTAAATATCCAGACTTCTTCTCTGAAATTTTTCATAGCTAATTATTGTTTTGAGTAATTAACCCATCTTATAATTTGACGTATCGACTTTCTTATCTCGACCTGATGTTGCCGTACTACTTCAGCCTGTTTAGCTGTTAATTAAGGAGTGCCTCTAATGGATTTACTATTTTGTCTAATTTTTATCTCTTTTACGCCACCTTTAACATGAAGGTGTGCAGGTGATCTCAGCTTCTTGTATAATGTAGTATATCAATACCATCAACCAATACAATGGTCTTGTCTGGCAAATTTGGCTCAGTTATTTTACCACCCTTTTTGTTCCTTTAAATATCTATCCGGTCGCCAGCCATTACTTTCAGCGTAATGCCCAGTCCCGTCACCCCGGCTGAACTAGTACCTTTTAATTTATACGGTGGTATTACTATAATAAAGAAGCTGTCAAAGAATGACAGCTTCTTTATTATAGTTGCAAAAATGATCAACGTTATTGTTTGGCCCACCATAATGGGGTGAGCACTGCATCCGGGCCTCCGAGATATCCTATAGCCTGGTCGTAGCCCGTTTTATTACTGCTTGCTATGCTGGATGGGTATTTTACTCGTTGGGGAAAAAACTTATTGCTGCTGGTCATATAGTTGCTACTATTCAAATCCGGCATGTTTACCAAAGAGTTTTCAACTGCCGGATTTACGAAAAATGGTAATCCCAATCTGCGATGGTCACTCCATGTTTCCAGGGGTAACCAAGGATTTTGAGCGATGAATTTCTGTGTAATGATCTTAGTGAGGCGGTCATTCCTGATTGTTCCATTTTCGTACAAATTATTAACAGGGTACGATATGGTAACAGTGCCTGTGGCATTTGTATATCCATTTACAAAGTTCTTCGTTACAGTAGCCGGTGGTTCAGTAGTATGATCCCAGCTAACAGAAGTACCTGCGTAGTTATAGTCTTCAGAAGATTTGTAAGCCGCAACATACGAAGAAATATCACTTTCAAACTGACTATCATAGTATTTGAAGCTCGCATCGATACCGTTTTCGTAGGCTTGTTTTCCTGTGATTGGAGTAGCCCATCCTCTTACAGCGCCTTCTGCCAGAAGGAAATAGGTTTCCCAGTTGGCAAAAAATATTCTTTCACTACTGCCATCCCTGAATTTTTGCGGATGGCGGGGAGTAGATCCGATATGCGATCTGAGTTGGTTTCTCGCGCCTTTTGTGCCCCAGTCTCCGTTGATGATACCGTTCCAATGAAATTTGGCATCTATTTCTTTGACCAGCACATCATTTTCTCCCACCAGTTTTCTTTTTGTTTCACTGGCTGCATCGCCACCATAAGTATTAAACTGCGGATTGGATACATCTCCTGGAATAATATATGCTTTGTAGGCACGTGGATCAATTGCATGTGGCAGTCCGTCAAACCAGAAGCCAGCATGCGGATCGTTGGTTTTGGTTGTAAAGTGATCTTCCAGTTTCAAACCGGCGTAGTTTGCCGGCTTAATAAAGGAATGCTTTTCTGTGTCGAGTTGGTCTTCGGATTTAATACCACCCAACCCGATATACAGGTTATTTAAAGTAGCTGGCAATTGAAAGTGGTTCCAGGTGCGTGTCATAACGCCAGTTAAAGCATCCCATCCACCCCGTTCCACTATCTTGAAAGCATGGTCACTATCGGTTATCAACGGAAGAGCAGCAGCTGCTTCAAATTCTGCCTGTGCCTTGGCAGGGTCTACTTCGGAAAGACGCATTGACAACCGCAGCCTAAGAGAGTTAGCATATCGTTGCCACTTAGTGTAATCATAACCGTATGCCTGGTCGAATTTGGCTTCTGGTCGGGCACCGTCAATATCGAGTTTTGATGAGGCGTCTTTCAATTCATCGAGTAAGAAATAGTATACTGTTTTCAGGTCTGCAAAATCAGGGTTTTTTGCCTCGAAGGAATTAATTGGAATGGGCCCGAATGTATCCGCCAGTTCACTCATCAGGTACACCCGCCATATACGAGCTACCTGCAACAGGTTGGCTGTATATTCTTTTATATTGCCAGCTGCAATTTTTGCTTCAGCCACCTGGATACCTGTATTAATCTGATTGAGCCAGCCGCCCATGTAGCCGCTTGCATAGTAATCTGTAGACCAACCATCGTTATGGGTTCCGGTTGAAATACCACCACCAAACTGTTGATGTCCGGCGGTTTTCCAGTAGAGTACGAAAATTCTTTCCGCGATGTGGGGATCCATTTGAGCGCCCATAATAGACCCGTTTATAAAGTATTCCACCTGTACCTGTTCTTCTGTTACCAGGTAGGGGTTTTGATTGATCTCTTCGAATTTACTGCATGCAGATAACAACATAACTGTTGATACAGCAAACAGGATTTTATGTATATACTTCATATGAAATTCTTTAATTGATGATCGAATGTTTTAGAAGCCGATATTCAGGCTGACCAAAAATGAGCGCATCGTAGGAAAAGCGCCGCTTTCAAAACCTACTGCATTACTACCAGTAGCAAATACCGATTCCGGGTCAATACCATTCAAGTGACTTTTTATCATCCAGACGTTGTTACAGGAAAGTGCTATGCGCGCATTTTGCACAGCTATTCTCGACAATACGGATTTGGGAAATGCATAGCTTACCTGCACATTTCTCAACCGAATATTGGTGGCATCATATGTATAAAAATCACCTACTCCCAGATTGTTTAATGTGGCTAGCCGTCTCCAATACAATTGCTGTGAAACTTCTACTGTGTTTTTTACATAACCGTCGTTGCCATCGGAAATAACACCATCTACAATCATATCAGGTCTTTCACCGTTAGGGGCAGTTACAGCCGCTACTCCTGCTGCTTGCAATCCTACGTTCGAGGCTGAAAATATTTCGCCACCTAAACGAGCATCCACCAGAAATGAGAGGCCGAAATTTTTATAGACGAAACTATTCGTTACGCCGATCATGCCTTTGGGTTGCTGGTTACCCAAACGAACAATTTCACCGTCTCTTAAAGGTAGTCCATCCCCATCCAATAATAGCTGTCCAAAATTGGGACTTTTTTCGTCTTTTACTCTTAATAGCCTACTTCCATATATGTCTCCATACAGCCCCCCTGTTGCGGCCCTGATAAAAACATCATCATATACGCCGAGGTCATAGTGATTTACATCCAGTTGCTTGGCTATATCTATAATTTTGTTTTCATTTTTGGTGAAATTTGCCATTAGTGTCCAGCCAAGTGCATTGGGAGTGGGGTGGAGGAGTTTCACATCCGCCATGATCTCAATGCCTTTGTTTTGTATGTCGCCAGCATTTATTTTTCTTTTCGCATAGCCGCTCAAAGGATCCATCTCCAGGTTTATCAACTGATTGGTAGCATTGGATTTGTACCAGGTAACATCCAATCCTACGCGGGAATCAAAAAACCTTAATTCTGCTCCAAACTCGAGGTTTTTGATCAACTCACTTTTCACGTTTGGATCTAATAGTATGTCGTTTCTGGACGCGGTGGTATTACCCAGCGGATCTTTGCCTACAGAGAAACCATTTATCAGGTTGAATGGGTCGAGGTCGTTACCTACGGTAGCGTAGGCTCCTCTCATTTTGGCATAGTTGAACCATCTCGGCATATTAGCCCCCAGCATTTCAGAAACTACCAGAGAAAGACTGTATGAGGGATAAAAATAAGACTGGTTTTTTTTAATTAAAGCAGAAGACCAGTCATTACGGGAAGTGATATCAAAGTAGATATACCCATCGTAATTCAGGCTCACATTGCCAAACAGAGAGTTTATTTTCTTGTGATAAAAGCTTTGGCCAATACTCGGGTTGTTAACACCGTTGGTGAGCGAGAATACATCAGGAACCTCCAGTTGTCCTGTACCTACTCCCAGATAGCTTTTTCTGGCTTCCATAACATTTCCGCCAACTGTAATCAATCCGCCGAGTTTACCCCAAAAATGATCTTTTCTGGCGGTAATCATCGCGCTATGGTTGGTTTCCATAAAGGTCTCTTTTCCTTCAGAGTATTCGTTGGCTCTGTTACTGCCGGCATACACCTTCCGCTGATTGCTGGTTGTATAAATATCGGCTCCTGATCTGATTTCTGCATCCAGCCAGTCTGTAAACTGATATTTAACGGAACCGCTCATCATAAACCTGTCTCTTGAATCTTTATTCAAGTTGTACAGGTTGTTCCAATAGGGATTGTTTTGCCAGCCTGGAGCGCCGTGATACCATATCATTTCTCCAAATTCGTCCTTAGAAGGGTTAAAATCGCGTATATCCATGCTTCTCGGAAGCGTGTACAATACATATATGTTGCTGACATCTCTTCCATTGATAGGTCTGTTGAATCCGGATGTATTGTTATAAGAAATTTTAAAATCGGTCGTAAATTTATTATCCCTTCCAAATTTGGAGGTTGCTCTGGTGGTAATATTGGTTCTTTCCAGCTTGTTTTCCGGGATGATGCTTTGATCAATCCATCTCGCCAAAGAGGTGTAAACGCCTGTATTTCCTATTTGCTGTTGAAAAGAAAGGTTATAGTTTTGGGTAGTTCCTTTCCGTAAAAAATTTTTTACATTATCGTGTGAAGTAGATAAAGGCGCTGTGGTGCCGTCCCATTTTTCCAGCATCTGTCCTTCTGCTTTTGGTCCCCAGCTAAGTACAGAAGTTGGATCAAAGCTTCCCAGTTCTCCTTGACCGAAAGTGTTCTGTATTTCAGGGCGTATGAATATATCTTCTATACCCTGCGTAGTGGAAAATGTAATCCCCAGACCATTTCGCTTCTTCCCGGATTTCGTCGTAATAAGGATGACACCGTTACCTGCCCTCGAACCGTACAATGCTGCTGCTGAGGGACCTTTTAATACCGACATGGTTTCAATATCTTCAGCACTGATATCACCCAGCCCATTGCCCCGGTCGAAACCTGCAGCCCAATATCCATTTTCACTGGTTCCGGTAAAGTTATCAATCGGGATACCATCCACAACGATCAATGGTTGGTTGGTTCCGGTTAAAGAAGTATTACCACGCAGCACTATTTTTGATGACCCGCCTGCTCCGTTACTGGAACGAACTACCTGAAGACCGGCCACTTTTCCGGATAGCGCATTTGTGAGGTTGGTTTCCTTGGCATCGGCCAAATCGCCCCCTGAAATTTGCTGAACAGCGTATCCCAGTGATTTTTGCTGTCGTTTTATTCCGAGTGCAGTTACTACTACTTCTTCCAGCTGATCCTGAGACTCCAAAAGGATAACTTCCATACGGGTATCAGTACCTACCGTGAGTTCTCGTGAAGAAAATCCTACAAAACTAAATACCAGCACGGCATTGTCTGATACGGTAATAGAAAACTCGCCGGCTTCATCCGTTAGTGTTACATTTGTCTTACCTTTTTCATTCACCGTTACCCCGGCTAACGGACTGCCGAAGTCGTCAGTCACCTTTCCGGTAACGGTTTTGGTTTGGGCTATGACTGCTGTATTAAACAGGCACAGCATTGCTAAAAGCAAACTTGTACATTTCTTCATTGCAGTTGATTTTTATTAGTAAAAGGGTTTATAGTTTACGTACATTATATGTATGTTAGATATTGGTTTTCATTTTTATTTCATCCTACCTCCTGCACTTTTTTCTTAGGGAACACTATTTTTTCATATTTTTCTACCACTAGTGCGGCTGTTCCAATGAGTTGTGCTTCTGTTCCGAGTCCTGATACTACAATATTGGTATGTGCAGACAGTCTTGGAATGCAATGTTCGTTGAGTGCCTGCTGTATGGGGGCCTGTAGTATTTTTCCGGCCAGGGATCCTCTTCCGCTCAGTACAATCAATCCCGGGTTGAGGAGGTGAATCAGTATGGCA
>JBBCKG010000018.1:0-127037 GCA_037190905.1 Agriterribacter sp.
CGAAAAATGGCTTACATACCTGCTGCAAAACGTTAACAGCACAAAAAAAGAAAACCTACATCTGCTGCTGCCTCAAAACTACACTGGATAGATAAAGCTTTGTTTTTGAACTAAAAACATGGGGTTCCCCGATAGGATACGGTTCTCTGTCCCCGCGCGGTACTGTAACTGAGGAAGCGAAGCTGTGGACCCATCAGTCGTGCAGACACTATTTGAGCGTCTATACGCCGATAACTGAGAGTGCATTGACAAACTTTTTTATGAATGATATGTGTAAACCATTTGCCGGGAACGATGCGGAAGGAGATATGATAGCGCGTTTTGAGTGGGTGAAGTTTACTTATGGAAACAATAAAGGTGGATAGACCGCCTCTATAAAAGCGAAAACCCTGAAGTATATCTTGCGACAGGGACAACAGGGAATAACACAATAAATATACTACGTATGCTGTAATTTCCAAAAATTGAGTTTAAAAAAGTGAAATATACTGGTTATCAAAGGGCTTTTTCATATTCAAGGTTAGACAGATACCGCATGGCCTGTGGTGGTGACAGACGTAAAGCCTTACTACTTTATAGATAAAACATAAGATACACCTGATGGTTACCCCCCCATCCAGTGCAGTTACAGGCGACTGCCTTTACGCTATACCTTTTCCATTTGCCGGACGATCGGGATCACCTTATCGCCGATCAGCTCTATGGACTGCATCAAATAATCATGTTCCAGATTGGCCACATCCATCTGAAAGGTGAAACGGCTGATACCCCCCAGCGCTTTGCTATGCCGTATGATTTTCTGGGCCACTTCTTCGGGGCCGCCTAATACAATGGCGCCCAATGGTGAGGTCTCCCTTTCAAAATGCTCCAGGGTCAGCGGACCCCATCCTCTTTCCTTGCCAATATTGTTCATGGCTTTGGTATAGCCGGGCAGGAAAATTTTGCTGGAATCGGAAGTGGTGGCACCTACAAATCCGGTAGAATGAAGCCCTACTTTAAGGTCTTGGGGGTGGTGACCGGCCTCCTGGGCAGATTTCCGGTACAAATCGACTAAAGGCCGAAAGCGATGGGTTTCTCCACCAATGACAGCTACCATCAGTGGAAGCCCTAACCTGCCTGCCCGGGCAAATGACTGTGGGGTGCCGCCAACACCCAGCCAGACAGGGAGTTTTTCCTGAAATGGCCGTGGGTAAATAGCCTGGTCTTTAAGTGCCGGGCGGAAACGGCCGTTCCAGCTAACGGTTTCGTTATCTCTTATCCGGAGCAATAAATCCAGTTTTTCGGCGAATAGCGCGTCATAGTCGTTCAGGTTCAATCCGAACAGCGGATATGCATCCACGAACGAGCCCCGGCCCACTACGATTTCGGCTCTTCCCCGCGTGATCAGATCAAGCGTAGCATAATTTTGAAAAAGCCGTACCGGATCATCGGCGCTGATGACCGATACGGCACTGGTAAGCCTGATGCGTTGGGTGGTGCCAGCCGCCGCCGCCAAAATCACGGAAGGTGCAGCATCCAAAAACTCCTTGCGGTGGTGCTCGCCTATCCCAAATACGTCTAACCCTTTTTGGTCGGCAAGCCGGATACGCTCCAACAATAAGCGCAGCGACTCCGAGCTGCTGATCGTGCTACCCAGGGCAGTGAAATTCGTAGCGAAACTATCGATCCCTATTTCCATCATTTTATCTGTTTTAATCGTTCATACGGTGCGTTCAGGTTTTGCCGGGCAAAAGAATGAACCGACACCATAAGGGTTTGTTTTGAACGACTGTAATGCGGTCGTTCTTTTTTACGGATACTTTTCTCTGCGGCAGACAAAAGTACCTATATTGTGCTAACCATTTATTAGTAATAAACAAAAGGTTAGTAGTTATATTCAGGTTACTATGAGGAAAAGAATGGATTATGCGGATACAAAATGTGAGGCAAACCTCAGGGCACTGGAGGATGCCCTGTATGTTTTGGGTGGGAAGTGGCGGTTGCGCATTCTTGCCGCCATGTTTAGCGGGCACAAACGATTCAACGACCTGCAGCGTACCATCCGGGGTATTTCAGCACGCGTACTATCCAGCGAGCTGAAGCAACTGGAATTGAATGGACTGATAAGGAGAGAGGTGCACGTAGATAAAACACCGGTTGTGACTGAATACATCGCTACCGGATATGCCAGATCGATCGATGATGTCATCCATGTGTTGGCTGATTGGGGACAGAAGCATAGAAAGAAAATCACATCTACCCGATAAAACAGTAGCATTGACCGTTAGTGTTTTGTAATGATGTATCACGTGTATTAAAATGAGAGATGTACTAGTTGTAAGCCAGCCACGATGAAAACGAAGTGGTGGGCATTAAAACCGGGTTGGGGTTGCATCTGATCCGGGATCTGGCAAAAGCCATCGGAACCGGCGTTGAGGTGAGTTCCGAAAAAGGGGTCGGAACCACTATACTTGATGATTAAAGCCTGAGTGGTGATGGGTGAAATTTAAGTAAGGGATTATTGTGATACTTTTGTTGCTGTTACTGTTGGGGTGCAGCATACGGTGGTTAACATGGTATGGGGTATGGCGGCTGAACACCAGTTTTTCAAACCATTTGCAGCTATTGAGCTTGTGCAATTAATGTGGGCTGGCAGCGAGCTGCTCCTCCGCATCGAAAACAAACAGGAGAAGCGATGCTACGAGTTTACCATAGCGTTAGAAGCTGCCGTAATAAAATAAGAATGAAAGAAACAGCAATATTCTACCCGGCAAGCCTTACAGGGTGGAGAAATTGGTTGGTGAAAAATCATCTTTCCAAACAATCCGTATGGCTTGTTTTCTATACCAAATCATCAGGAAAAAAAACGATTACCTGGAGCGAAGCAGTAGATGTGGCGCTTTGTTTTGGTTGGATAGACAGCAGGAAAATAAAAATAGACCATGAAACATTCCACCAGTTTTTCAGTAAACGTAAACCCAATAGTACCTGGTCAAAAGTCAATAAAGAAAAAGTTAAGCAACTCATTGAGAGCGGACAAATGACACAAGCCGGTTATGAAAGTATAGCGATCGCCAGGCAAAACGGCTCGTGGACAATCCTGGACGAAGCGGAGGCGTTGCGGATTCCGGATGATCTGGAGAAGGCATTCAGGAAGTACAAAGGTGCTAAAGCATATTTTTTAAGCCTGAGCAAGTCTCTGAAAAAACAAATGTTGACATCCATTCTTCTTGCCAGGCGATCGGATACCAGGCAAAAACGGGTTGACGAGATTGCATGCTTTGCAGGACAGCAACAGCACCCCCCTTCCTTTTTGACGTAAATATGCCCTGCCCTTGCAGTCTTGTGGTAAGCAGATGTATTGGCACGGTGTAACATAAGTACACCTGGCCAGCCTTCCAATAAATAATTGATGAGGTGAGCCGGCAGATCCGCGAACGACAGCAGGGTATTAACATAAGGAAAGTAGCAATTGTAAACCCGCATCCAAAAACAGTACATGAAATTATCTGAGTATGTAGAAAAGAGAAATGGTGTTCCGATGGGGCATTCGAAGTCACTTCGGAATAATTTGCAAAGGGCGCTCGGTGCTAAAAACTTTTCTGCATTCTGGAATTTTTGGAACCCGGTTTTTGGGTACTACTTAGGAGGAAAAGTATTTAAACCTTTGAAAAAGATGCTGCCATCTGCATTGGCCGTTGTGTTGACGTTTATTTTTAGCGGATTGATACACGATTTGATTACGACGCTGGTAAGAGGAAGGCTTTCGTTGTTTTTTTCTGTCTGGTTTCTGTTAATGGGAACGGCAGTTGCAATGTCGAAAAGGCTGGATTACGATTTATCGGGTCAGAAATGGATCTTCAGGGCTTGTGTAAACTTATCCATAATCAGTGGATGTTTATTCCTGACAATCTATTTAAACACCCTATTGAAGTACTATTAAATTGGCCCCCGGCAAAATTGCCAGTCGAAGCATGGGTGTCAATAATAGGGAGAGGCTGCCTTTCGGCACCTGTTTTCCTGCTCACAATATGTGTGCTTCTTTGAAAGGTGGTTGTATAAATTTTTTTACACAGCAGAGGTGGATACCCGGCTGGCACAGCAAACGTTATGCCTGACAGGCTATGGTGATCTGTTTCTCTCAGCGCAGGTTTTTAGGGTCGTCATGGTGTTGCTGTTGGGAGACAGAAAGTGCTTCGTAAAACATAACTCCTTTCCGTCAAATCGTATGTTTTTATTTTATTGCAGCAGTCCATTCCAGTCCACTGATGTCAATCAGTTTTAAAATATAGTTTTCCCCCAGGCTGATTCCATCCAGATCTATGGATATATCGGCCTTTGCCCCCAATGGTAAAATCAAACTGTGCCTGCCGGGTTTTATTTTTGCCACATAATGATTGTTGATTTTTCGTTGTGGGAACAGCGACAAAGCTTCCTGACCAATAGACTTTATTAGTTTACCCTCCCCGTCTAAAATTTGTATGCCAATCAAAAATGAGCCGTAAACATCCGCTCCTTCTACTCTGAACAGTTGAAATGAAAGTTCCGAATCGGTTGTCCGAATGTTTGAAATTTCAATTTTGGGGCGCACCGATTTGTTATGAAGTTTGCCGAATACGCCACCATGAAAATACTGATTGGTGAACAGTGTTAGTCCAAAAATGAACACAGACATTAGCAGTACTTTGAGAGGCAGATTATCCATCGGCAGGGGCCCGGATCCCAGCATACAGAACCATTTTCGGGTGGTAAACCGATGTTTTTTCCTTATCAGATAGTGATCCATGGAATAAACCCCGCTGCCTGTAAGAAACAACACAAAGCCACTTGAAATACCCAATACGCCTATTTGCCATTCGTCTAAACAAGTAGTACCCAGCCAGCCAGCGCCGAGGAGGATACCCAATGCCAAAAAGAACACGCCGATGCTCATCAGTCTTGTAAAAAAACCAAGTATGATAAACAAACCTGTAATCGCTTCCACGATGGTGAAAATGATCATAGACATTTGCAATACTTCGGGATGAGCAACCAGATATTCAATAAGGGGTCGGATGCCTAAGGCATTGGGAAGAAAGTGATTAAATTTTTCACCTATATAGCCCGCTTCTTCGGGAATGAGTTTGTTTTCTAAGACCAGACGTCTCCAGAATGCGGAAAAATACGTCCATCCGATTACCCAACGCAGGGGTAATGTAAAAAGCCCAGCCTTATCGACTGTACCGTCAATATATTGTTTCATTGAGTGTATATTTTTTATTGTACCTGAAAAAGGAATAGATGTAGTGCCGGAGGGTTATGCTATGTCAACTTTCAGCCGTTTGTACAAAATATACTTAGGAGGACTGCTTCCCGGAGTTGTGCTGGAATAGCAGTGGGAGGCTTTGGGGGAGCGTGATGCAGCATAGGAGTGGCCGGTTAAAAAGACACGCTCGGCTTGCTGGCTGATTTCCGGGTTTGTACGAATCGAAGTCTGGCGGTTTTCCGCCGCGGAATACGAGCACCCGCTTATCTGCGCGGTTGTTTTTGATTTGTTGAGCGGCCTGGTATAATCAGCATGTAAAGAGAAGGCCAGTGCTTGCTTAACCGTACACGGACTTATGGAAAACAAAACAAACCACAGCAAGGCAGTGCGCAAGATTATGCTGATATGGGGTTTTATTTTCTGCATAGACACAAAAATACAACTATTCCAACCGTGCAAGTCTGTGTTTTTACACAAGGCGAAAGCATATATGAAGCAACATGCTTTTTATGGCAAATGGGAGGACCCGGTGAATGCAGACAGGTTGTATTTTAAAAAAAACAGATATTAAGGTTGTACAAATCGTGTGGATGGCAATATGAGGCTGCCGGCAGGTATTTGTATACAACAGATTCTTTAACATTGCAGGTGCTGGATCAGGACATGGCCGCTTCCGCCACCGACCCGGAGCTGTATATAACAGACTATCTCAAAGGTACCTATCAAATAGCCGGCGATCAATTAACGATTTCCACAGCTACAGACACTTTAGTATTCAAAAAACAAATAGATTAAATACTTTTGAAGCCATACACTGAAAGCGCAAACCGATTCCCTCCGAAGCGTTGGAGATGCGTATTGGTTTTATAAGAATGATGCGTAAAAGACCGGTTATCAGGCAGCCATACTGCTTGGCGGTTAACGGTACATTCATTAGCTAACCCCATGTATCAGATGAAGGAAAATAGGAGATAAGAGAAGGTGAAGCCAGGCCGCGCTGATTAATAAAAGTTGAACAATATGGAGAAGAAAGAAATTTTTTTCAGAGAAAAACAACGATTCAGACAGTGGTGGGCATTGCTGATACTATGGGGTATTAACTTATTGTTTCTATATGGGGTATATAAACAGGTAGTGCTTGGAGAACAGTTTGGCAATAAGCCGATGGGGAATACAGGCTTGCTGATTACCACCGGCCTTACTGTTTTGCTTACACTGGCTATGATGAACTTCCGTCTTGATACGGAGATCAAAGCAGACGGTGTGTACATACGTTTTTTCCCCATACACCTCAGGTTCAGGTACTACGCCTGGAGCAGTTTGATACATTGCTATGTAAGGCAATATTCACCATTAAAGGAGTATGGAGGCTGGGGCATCAGAATGGGGCTGTCTGGTAAGGGGAATGCGCTGAATATTTCAGGAGATAAAGGGCTGCAACTGGCGTTTGCCAAACGGAAAAAACTCCTGATCGGAACCAACCGGCCGGAGGAACTGACCGCAGTATTGAAGCAGCTCGGCCAGTGGAAAGAGCCGGAAGACCCATTGTTGAAATAAACTGCGGACGGCAGGTAGTTCACTTTTCGGGGAGGTGAGGTGCAGCATGATAATAAACGATTCGAGCCTACCAATAGCCGGCCGGTTAACGGCGGCAGAATACCATATCGTACGGCGGGGAAGAGCTACAGACCGCATAGTGTTTAATTACCTATATTTGCATCTACATAAGCACGGGGTGCCTGAAAAAGGCTGAGATCATACCCGATTACCTGATTTGGATAATGCCAACGTAGGGATGCAGTAACCTGATTGTGCTCCATTCTATTGGCTTGTCCGGGAATGGAGCTTTTGTTTTAAAACAGGTTACAATAATGGAAATACAAAAAGCAAATTTTGAGCTGATACCGCAGCACCAGACCAACTGGCAAAGCCGTCCGGAATGGTTTTTCAACCGGGAGCATACGGATACCTATGAACAATGGTACGAAGGGCGGTATAAGCGCGCCGAAGTGTGGCAGAAAAAAGTAATGGAGCAACTGGTGGCAGGAGATGCGCGGGTGAAAACACTCCTGGAATTCGGTTGTGGCACCGGCCGGTTTACGCGCTGGTGGAAAGACATCGGAATTAAGGCCACCGGCGGCGACATATCGCCCTTGATGCTTTCGCAGGCCGTACACCTGTTTGATGGAGACCTGGTAATGGCCGATGCGCATCATATGCCTTTTAAAGACCACAGTTTCGACGCTATGGCCTTCATCACCACTTTTGAATACTACAGGAACCCTGTGCAGGTAATTCGCGAAGCGGCCCGGGTAGGTAAATACGGCATCGCCATGGGCATGATGAACCGAAATTCTGCGAAAGTGCTGAGAAGAAGAATGCAGCAACTGTTTGGTAAAAACCCGTTTTACATCACCGCTACTTTTTATACGCCCCAGACGCTCACGCGCATTATTCACAAAGCGCTCGAGGGAAGGCAGTACACAATACACTGGACCTGTACGGGACTTCCCCGTTGGTTTCCCGTGCAGCAATGGAGCCTGCCACTGGGCGATTTTTTCGGGTTGTATATACAGCTAAATGATGTAGAACAATGAGCACAGGATCAGGAAAATTAACACATGGCGTGTTTGAGTC
The DNA here is from genome assembly GCA_037190905.1 of Agriterribacter sp. Taxonomy (GTDB): domain Bacteria; phylum Bacteroidota; class Bacteroidia; order Chitinophagales; family Chitinophagaceae; genus Agriterribacter. Next base: position 7,862 of record JBBCKG010000018.1, read on the forward strand.
TGTCATCCGGCACCAATGCGGGTATCCGCGCCCGGAAGTGATGGCGGGTGCTGCATTCGGTGTAGATGTGGCGGTGGTGGATACAGGCGCGGGGATGGCAATGGCGCTCACCAGCGATCCGCTATCGCTTATTCCTTCGCTCGGCCTGCCTGAGTCGGCCTGGTTGTCTGTGCATCTGTTGGCCAATGATATGGCTACCACGGGTTTTGCGCCTATGTATGGGCAGTTTGTACTTAACCTGCCTGCTACCTTTTCGAAAAGCGATTTTGACATCTATTGGCAACACGTGCATCAATACTGCTCCGGGATAGGAGTAGCTATAACCGGAGGGCATACCGGCTTTATAGAAGGCCATGCGGCTACTATTGCGGGGGGAGGTACTTTTATAACAGTGGCGCCCAGGGAAAAAATTAGATTGTCTACATCCGCGCAACCTGGTGATGTGGTGCTGGTAACCAAAAGCTGCGCTATATCTTCCGCTGCTATTCTCGCGATGAGCTTCCCCGAAACAGTGAAGAACAGGGCTGGTATAGAAGTGTACCAGAAAGCCTGTGCTGCATTTTACGATACGTCATCATTACCCGAGGCTTTGATGGCCGGCACCAATGATTATGTAACCGCCATGCATGATGTAACCGAAGGTGGGGTGCTGGGGGCCATCTATGAACTGACGGTCGCCTCGGGCAACGGCGTTGTGGTGTACAACGAAAAACTTCCCATCGCGCCGGTGCAGTCTGCCGTCTGCGGCGTTTTTGATCTGGATGCCCGCTATTGCGTGGGCGCAGGCGCGATGGTTATAGCCTGTAAAAAGGAGGGCGTGGATATGCTGATCAGCGAGTTGGCGGATAACAATATAGCGTGTGCGGCGGTGGGCCTGCTCTGTGAAAAAGAAAAAGGCAGGATACTGATGGAGAACGAAACTGCGGCTGAACTGCCCTATTATGGGGTAGACCCCTACTGGGCCGCATTTTTTAAAGCTTTTCACGCAGGACTATCATGAATAAGAGAAGCGTAAAAAAAGGCATATACCTGGTGGTGGATCCGTCAACAGAACGCAGCGTGCTGCTGGGAAAGCTGCACCTGGTTTTGAATGAAAAGATAGCCGCTCTTCAGATATGGGATAATTTCATGCCGGATGGAGACTGCATGTCAATTGTATGTGATATTGCTGCATGCTGCCGTTCAAAAAATATTCCCGTGCTGATCAACAATCGGTGGGATGTTTTAAAGCAGGCATCGCTCGATGGCATTCATCTTGATGCCCCCGTAGATGATATCGCATTGCTCAGGAAAGAAATGGGAAGACCGGTGATCACCGGTGTTACCTGTGGCAATGATTTGTCTGTAGTGCAATGGGCGGAAGAAAACAGGCTCGATTATATATCTTTTTGCTCCCTGTTTCCGTCAGCTTCAGCGGGCAGTTGTGAACTGGTAAGTGTTGAAACCATACAGAAAGCCCGGCAAATCACTTCATTGCCTATTTTTCTGGCCGGGGGTATACAGCCCGGCAACCTGCATTTGCTCAGGGGTTTGCCTTATTCGGGTATCGCGGTGATATCGGGCATCATGAATGCAGGAGATCCGGCCGCTGCTGTGGAAGCATATAGCCAACGAATAAACTTCAACGAATATGACATTTGAAACCATTGATAAACTGTGTTGTCCTTTCGATAAGGCTGCTCTCGGATTAAACGTTGTTACAAAAGACGTTCATCAAAACGTACTGGAAGGTTTTTTTGTATGCAACGAGTGCAGGCGAGTGTATCCGATTGTAAAAGGAATTCCTGTTATGAGCCCGGATGAATACCGGGAGTATACACTGGAGCAGCCCTTACTACACCTGTGGACGAAAAAAAGGGTTGCGGGTGATTTTCGGTTGTTATCAGACGACGGAGAACATACATCGTAAACCTGTTGTTGCCGTCGGTGATTGACTAAATGGAAAACCTGTGCCTCGAAAATCGGGCACAGCTTTTTACAGTGGCAGTTGGTAGCCTTCCGGGGAGCATGGGTACACCTAAGCTCCTTCAGGCGGCTGCCGTTTCCCGGCGTTTCAATAGGGTAAGGGTTTCATCAGGAATCATCGGTATTGGATCAAAAACGGATTCGAACGAACGGGAGCCCATGCTATGGCATATTGCGACGGCGTTTCTTCCCGTTTTTTTCATAAGGATAAAGAGGGTGTAGATTTCATGGGTATCGGATAAAAACGGTGTCGTTTAACCGGAAAACCTGTGCCACTGGCGGACGGGCGAACTTTTCGCACCTGTGCCGCCTCAATGAGCGCTGTTGTCTGTTCAGAAGTAAGCATGTATCAGCATGCTGTCATTGCTGTGGCTGCAGTTCCGGGGTGTTTCTCTGGGTTGGGACGTAAAGGATCAAGGGGTATCTGACTAAAGGGTGTTAAGGTTGGGTTCAGGGGTGTATAGTTTTCGTTCGCATTTACCTCCCTTAAGTCGGTGCGCCGGCGCCTGCCGGAGTACAACCGTGGCTTTTAGGTGTTTACAGGCCTTCTCTCATTTGAAGATCATACTTACAGCAGAGATCGGGCATGCAACTTGTAATTACGAAATAATAAGGCTGGGACTTTCCAGAAACGGGATGGATATTCTAAAGGGGCAAACTCTATAATAGTTCTTCCGGATATGGTTTTTGCTGGTGTTGTTCTTACAGATCAGTACGGTTAATACAAAAGATATGGATGGTGTTTTTCATTTTCAGAAGGGGGAAGAGTTCATGAGTTGCCCACTCGTTACTGTATCCTTTTTCGAGTAAGCATTGTAGCTACAGCTTCTCTATTCCGGGGTTAGTGCTTGCCCGGTTTTCATCGCAAAGCCGGCAGCGTTTTTTCTATTGGATTCAGGTGGTTGTTCATTGAATATTTACATTTATAACACAAAAGTAAGCGTCTTGCAGAACGTAGAAAATGATCGCCGCCATGCTTTCAACTGATAATCGTCATTAGTGGAAACACGTAGTGTTGAAGAGGTGGCTGATTGCGTTACAGGTAGTGTTTTCGGCTATGCCTTGCTGTAACCGGAGATTACTGTTGCTGTTGTTTGGGCTATACTCCACCGGTAGTGGTACCAGCATAGCGTGTATTGCATCAAAAAAAATATCAAAATACATCTTACACAAGTGAAGCGCTTTTAAAAATTTCGTAACTTAACAGTGCCAATCCGCACTCGCTAAAAATATCTGATACAAACCCTGGTAATCGCGAATACTACTTTTAAAGCATGAAAAAATGGTCTACGTTCGGCCTGTTGACGGCGGGTATTATACTGGTTGTAGTTACTATAGGCATAGTGCTGTTTGTTTCCATTCGTCAGGCTGCGAGGGTGAAAGATACTTCCTCTCGGATCGACCATACGCATATGGTTATGCGTAGTATACAGAAGCTGGAACACGCTTCTCTGGCCAACGAAAGTGGGGCGCGTGGCTATGTGATAACAGGAATGGAAAGTTACCTGGATCCATTAGAAAGCTCTGAGAAAGATATTGAAGAAGCGCTGCCTTCCCTGCAACAGTTGGTTCGTGATAACCCCGGGCAACAGCAAAGGTTGCGCGAACTGGAGCGGTTATTACAACAACGCGTCGCGTTTTCCCGTACAATGCTAGCGGTCAGGAAAGATAAGGGATTGCCTGCCATAGTTGAGCTGGCATTAACTGGTCAGGGAAGGAGTTTAACGGACTCTATACAGTATGTATGCGGACAGATGATAGCGCAGGAGCAAGCCTTGCTGTCAGAGCGGCGGGAAAAAAACAATCTCAGTGTGCAGCATCTCAATTCATTTTTGTATGGCATGCTGGGTATGGTATTCTTTTTGAGCCTGATCGCCATCCGCCAACTAAAAAGACGAATAGCTGACCAGGAAGCAACAGAGAAAAAATTTGCCGCTTTGCTGGATGCTGCGCCAGATGCAACGGTGATCGTAGATCGCAACGGAATCATCCGTATGGTGAACCAGCAGGTAGTGAATCTTTTCGGTTATGACCGGGCAGAGATAACGGGCCAGGCAGTAGATGTACTGGTACCTGATTCCGCAAGAGGCACACATGCCAGACACAGAGAGCAGTTTTTTCATTCGCCCAAAGTGCGCGATATGGGGGTGGGAATGGAATTGCATGCTGTAAAAAAGGATGGAAGTCTCTTTCCGGTCGAAATCAGTTTATCGCCGATTGAAATGAAAGATGGCTGGTGGGTGTCGGCATCGGTCCGGGACATCAGCCGGAGAAAAAAACTGGAGCATACACTTAAAAAAGCCAATGAAGAGCTCGAAGCGTTTACCTATTCCGTATCGCACGACCTGCGTGCACCCCTGCGGGGCATCATTGGTTTTACAACGATACTGGAAGAAGAATATGCTGCACACCTGGACGAAGAGGCCAGGCGTATCACCGGTATCATTCGCGATAACACCCGTAAAATGGGGCACCTGGTAGATGATCTGCTCACCTTTTCCCGCACAGGGCGCCAGGAGTTGATAAAGGTGCCGGTGGAAATGGATGTATTGGTAAAGGAAGTGATAGATGAAGTAAAGCAACAGTATTCGAAAATGGCACTTACGCTATCTGTAGAGCCGCTGCCCGTAGCAAGGGCAGATAAAAATATGATCCGCCAGGTATGGGTAAACCTTGTGTCTAATGCCATAAAGTACTCGGGGAGCAAACCGGAGGTACTTGTTTCTGTGGGAGCGTATGGCTCTGATGATACCATTGTTTTTTATATCCGCGACAATGGGATCGGTTTCGATAACAAGTACCGCGATAAATTGTTCAAAGTGTTTCAGCGACTGCACAGCGCAGATGCATTTGAGGGAACGGGAGTGGGACTGGCACTGGTGGAAAAGATTGTATCGCGCCATGGCGGAAAAGTTTGGGCAGAGGGAGTTGTAAACGAGGGCGCCTGTTTTTATTTTTCATTACCAGCATAAATAAATCACCTATCGTATGAGCCTCCATTCCGTAGAAATTTTACTGGCAGAAGATAGCGCTGCCGATGCCGAACTGACCATCCGGGCATTAAAAAAATACAATATGGCCAATGATCTTGTTCATGTAAAAGATGGAGAAGAAGCGCTGGAGTTTTTAATGGGTACCGGACGCTATCTTTCCAGAGGCAATGGCGCTGCGCTTCCCCGCGTGCTGCTGCTGGATATACAGATGCCGCGGGTGAGCGGTATTGAGGTGTTGCAGGAAGTGCGGAATATGCCGCATACCCGCCACCTGCCCGTGGTGATGCTCACTTCTTCCAAGGAAAGTCCGGACATCAAAAAATGTTATGACCTGGGGGCCAATAGCTATATAGTGAAACCGGTGAACTTTGAAAGTTTTGCAGAAGCGATCCGGCACCTCGGCTTCTATTGGCTTTTACTAAATCAACCGCCTTCGCAGCCATGAGTGATACGTTGAGAATATTGTTGCTGGAGGACAGCACCTCCGACGCCGAACTGGTGCAGTACCATTTGCGCAAACATTTTCGTCCTGCTGTATTTCAGGTGGCTATGACGGAAAATGACTTCAGCCATCAGTTGGATCATTTTCGTCCGCATGTGGTACTGGCAGATAATTCGCTCCCCCAGTTTGATGCCGCTACTGCATTGAAGATGGTACGCGACCGGTATCGGACAGTTGCTTTTATCATGGTAACGGGTACCGTTTCTGAAGAGTTTGCAGCAGGTATTATCAGGGAAGGAGCAGATGACTATATTTTAAAAGACCGGCTGGTCCGGTTGCCCGCTGCTATCGACGCGGCACTGCACAAGCACTGGCAGGAAGAAGAGAAGCGAAAAGCCCTGGCATTGCTGATAAGCAGGGAGGAGCAGTACCGTAGCCTGGTAGAGCGTATATCAGACGGATTTATGTCGGTAGATGCGCAGTGGCAGATCACTTATGTGAATGCAATAGCCGAGCAACTGCTGGGCCGCGAGCCGGGCACGTTGCTGGGTAAACATATCTGGGAAGAATTTCCGGGTGGGGTGGATAGTATTTTTTACGAAACTTTTCATGCAGCTATGCGCGAGCAACGCAACATTTTCACCACAGGATATGCTGTGGCGGCAGACCGCTGGTTTGAAGGTACCGTATATCCCTCTGCTGAAGGCATAACCGTATATTTTAGAGATGTTACCAACGAAAAAAAAGCCAGAGAGGCAGCGCGCGAAACCGAAGACCGGTACCGTGCGTTTGTAGAGCGGATCACGGATGCGTTTTTGTCCATCGATCGTCAGTGGCGGTACACCTATCTTAACAGCCAGGCTGCTGAACTGGTGCGGAAAAAACCGGAAGACCTGATTGGTAAAAACGTATGGGAGGTGTTTCCGGATGCAGTAGGCTCCGATACCTATCAGGCCTTTCATACGGCCATGAAAGAGCAGCGCTATATTACCAATACTGATTATTATGCGCCATTGGATTTATGGCAGGAAAACCACATTTATCCTTCTCCAGACGGTCTATCGGTGTTTATAAGAAATGTGAGTGAGAAAAAAAAGCTGGAACAGGAACTGCTGGAGCAGGAAAGAAAATCGCAACTGGAGAAGATAGCGGCTTCGCTGGCAGCCCAGGAAAAAGAACGCAGTTTGATAGGGGCTGAACTGCACGATAATGTAAACCAGATACTGAGTACAACCCACCTGCTTCTTTCCATTATTAAAAGAACGCCCCATCGGGCCGACGAACTGGTGCCCCGATGCATGGAATATATAAAAAAGGCGGTGAATGAAAATAGAAAACTGGCGCATGAACTGGTGGCGCCCGATCTCAAAAATGAGAGTTTATTGTCTCAGGCATCGTTGTTGAGCGCTACGATGTTGCAGCCTTCGGGCATTGAAGTAACACTGCAGTACGATCGGTTGGATGAGTCGTTGCTGACGCCTGACCAGAAACTGGCTGTTTACCGCATACTGCAGGAACAGTGTTCCAATATCATCAAGCATGCTGCTGCAAGCAATGTGTGGCTGCAGTTCGAAAGCACGGAGGAGCTGTTTACCATGCAGGTGCGAGACGATGGAAAAGGAGTGGAAGCCGGCGACCAGTCCAAAGGTATTGGCTTGAAAAACATGTCGAGCCGTTTGGAGGTGCTGGGTGGCGTAATGGCTACGCAGTCGGCGCCGGGCAAGGGCTTCCTGCTGAAAGTGGTGTTGCCGGCGGTCGGCCGCCCATAACCAGTGTATCCTGTCTGTTTATTTTTCTGCTCCAGCGCTATACAGGCGGAGCACCAGCAATAATAATTGTATATTTAGTTGCTGAACAATGATCAGGCTGCTTTCCATCGGGCTATGGGCAGGTTTGCTTTTGTCCTGTAACGGAGTTAACGGGCCGGGAGAAGACTATGCCACACCCATGGGTTGCTACGTACCGGCTACTACAGATAGAGACTGGTACAGTTCCGGGAAAAAGGCGCCGCTTATTGCGGGACTGAGCGGTATTCACTTCAATATTTCTACCAGCAACAAAGAAGCACAGACGTATTTTAATCAGGGTATGATGCTTGCCTACGGTTTCAATCATGCGGAAGCCGCCCGGTCGTTTTTTGAGGCTGCCCGTATCGACCCGGCCTGTGCCATGGCTCACTGGGGGTATGCCTATGTATTGGGGCCCAATTACAATGCCGGGATGGACGATGATAACGCCGGGCTTGCTTATGAGGCTATACAAAAAGCACAGTCCCTGGCAGAGGCTTGCACCCCAAAAGAAGCAGCACTTATAAAAGCCATGACTTTACGCTATCCGGTATCGTCCGGTATCGACCGGAGATCAGCAGATGTGAAATATGCGGATGCCATGAAGCAGGTGTATGCGCAATACCCGAACGACCCTGATATCGGAGCCTTGTATGCAGAATCGTTGATGAACCTGCATCCCTGGGATTTATACGAAAAACAAAGCAAGGCGCCCAGGGCATGGACGCCCGGACTGATAGCGCTGCTTGAAACACTCATCAGTAAGCACCCGCGCCATGCAGGCATACATCATTTGTATGTACACGCTATGGAAGCTTCGGCTACGCCCGAAAAAGCGCTGCCCAGCGCCAGGCTGCTGGATACCCTGGTGCCCGGCGCCGGTCACCTTCTGCATATGCCTTCGCATATTTACATCAACACCGGCGATTATCACCTCGGCTCGCTTGCTAATATACGTGCCATCGAAGCAGACAGCAGTTATACCACTGCCTGTCATGCGCAGGGCGTTTACCCGCTTTCGTATTATCCGCACAATTACCATTTTTTGGCAGCCACCGCCACATTGGAAGGCCGTTCAGCATGGGCCTGGATGGCAGCGCGGAAACTGCAACAGCATACGTCGCCTGCTGTGATGCGGATGCCGGGTTGGGGTACCCTGCAACATTATTATACCATTCCCTACCAGATAGCCGTAAAGTTTTCTCTGACCGATTCCCTGCTCGCGCTACCTCCCCCTCCGGAAGATCTGGTGTATCCCCGTGCCATCTGGCATTACGCCAGGGGAATGGTATGGGCAAACAGTCGCCAACTCGCTGCGGCACAGCAGGAGCTGGACAGCCTGCTTCGGCTTTTTTCCGATACAACCCTCCAACACCTGACGATATGGGAAATCAATACCATGGACGCTATTGTGCAGATTGCTGCTAAAGTGCTGTCTGCCAAAATTGCCCTGCATCAACACCTGCCGGAAGTGTCTATAGCCCTGCTCCGGGAAGCCGTCATACTGGAAGATGCGCTGAACTACAACGAACCGCCCGACTGGTTTTTCTCAGTAAGGCATCACCTGGGGGCGGCATTGCTGGAAGCCGGCCATTTCGCAGAAGCTGAAAAGATATACCGGGAAGATCTGCGAACCTGGCGTAAAAACGGGTGGGCGCTTATGGGCTTGTATCATGCCCTCCTGGCACAAAACAACACGGCGGAAAGCCGAAAAGTAAAAGCTGATTTTGATGAAGCATGGCAGCATGCCGACGTAAAAATCGTATCGTCTTCAGGTGTTGTCAACTAGATTACTTTGCCATCCGGTCATTTTCCGAAAACTTCGCATGTCCGGTGCCTGTAATGGCAAGGGTTATTCTAAGGGTTGCCTCTTACCGCCGCAGATCTATGATAAGGTCAGTATCATCCTGCGGTGCCGGATGATGGCTGTAGAGAACAGTCCGGCGAATGGAAGACATAAGATCACAAAGAACCTGTTTTTCTGTTGCTTACACCTGCAGTATGCCTGTTGTAAAATTCCGGTTCAACGGAGCATGACTGGCGGCAGCAATGCCCTCGGAGATCAACAGCCGTGTTTGGGCCGGATCGATGATATCGTCTACCCATAACCGTGCAGCGGCATAATAGGGCGTTGTCTGTTGCTCATATTTTCCTTTGATGGCGTCCAGGAGTTTTTTTTCGTCAGCAGGCGCAATCTGTTCTCCTTTGGCTTTCAGGGCGCTAACCTGTATTTGCAGCAGGGTTTTAGCGGCCTGCTCTCCCCCCATTACTGCTATTCTTGCAGAGGGCCATGCATATATAAACCGCGGGTCGTATGCTTTGCCGCACATGGCGTAATTGCCAGCGCCATAGGAGTTGCCGATGATGATGGTGATTTTGGGTACCACCGAATTGGCTACAGCATTCACCATTTTAGCTCCGTCTTTTATGATGCCGGCATGTTCGCTGCGGCTGCCTACCATAAACCCCGTTACATCCTGTAAAAACACGAGGGGAATATTTTTCTGGTTACAGTTCATGATAAACCGGGCGGCTTTATCGGCGCTGTCGTTGTAAATAACGCCACCCATCTGCATTGCTCCTTTTTTATTTTTCACCACTTTACGCTGGTTGGCCACAATGCCCACTGCCCAGCCGTCTATACGGGCATAGCCGCATAAGATGGTTTGCCCATAGTCTTTTTTAAACTGGTCAAACTCCGAGTTGTCGGTAATGTGTTCTATAATCTCGAGCATATCATAGGGCTTGGAGGTATCCGCGGGCATCACCCCGTAAATATCCTGTATGTTTTTAGCGGGAGGTTTGCTTTTGACCTTGTCGAAGCCCGCGCCTGGTGTATGCCCGAGCTTTCCTATGATACGTTTTACTTCATCGAGGCATGCTTCTTCTGTTTTGAACTTGTAATCAGCGATACCGCTTATTTCGGTGTGGGTAACGGCGCCGCCCAGGGTTTCCATATCTACCTCTTCGCCGATGGCTGCTTTTACGAGGTAGGGTCCGGCCAGGAAAATGGAGCCATTTTTTTCTACCATCAGGGTTTCGTCGCTCATAATGGGCAGGTAGGCGCCGCCGGCCACGCAGGCGCCCATTACAGCGGCGATCTGGGTGATGCCCATCGCGCTCATGCGGGCATTGTTGCGGAATATTCTGCCGAAATGTTCTTTGTCGGGAAATATCTCGTCCTGCATGGGCAAAAAAACACCAGCGCTGTCTACGAGGTATATCACCGGCAGGTGGTTTTCCATGGCTATTTCCTGCATGCGCAGGTTTTTCTTTCCCGTAATGGGAAACCAGGCCCCGGCTTTTACAGTCTGGTCGTTGGCTACGATCACACATTGCCGCCCGCTCACGTATCCTACGCCGGCAACGGTACCGCCCGCCGGGCAGCCTCCCTCTTCCTCATACATTCCGTACCCCGCAAATGCGCCTATTTCTACAAACGGCTTGTCCTCATCGCACAGGTAGGCGATCCGTTCCCGGGGCGTTAACTTGTTACGTTCTTTTTGTTTGTCAATCGCTTTTTTTCCGCCACCCATGTATATTTTGGCGAGCTTCATCTTTACCTGGCTCCAGGCCAGCCTGAGAGCATCTTCGTTTTTATTTCTTGCTACATCCATCATCTGCTTTTTAATGTCACCTGAAATGAGGGGAACGGATTTTGTATAAATCTATTGATTTATATTGACATGCGCTATCGTCCGGCTCCTCTTGTGTTCCGGCGCTTGTTAAGAGAGAGGAATCCCGCCTGAGGCAGGAAAGCAATCTCTGCGCAATCCGTTTAGGGTTGGTAGATTCCCGCCTGCAATCGGAACGGCGATAAAGGGCGTTGTTTCGATGCACCCGACGAGGTATGCCCCATCTGCATGTATTTTCGATGCACCCCACAAAGGGCGTACCACCCGCACGTCATTTTGATGGGCCCTACGAAGGACGCACCAACCCGACGTCGTTTCGATGAACCCACGAAGGACCCACCAACCTGACGTCATTTCGATGAACCCGACGAAGGAGGGTGAAGAGAAATCTAACGAAGATGTGGTGTATCCTTTTTACGAAAGATTCCTACGACAAAGAAAACCGGCATAAAACAACAGCGCCTGAAAACCGGAAGCTTCAGACGCTGTTTATCACTCGTATTGATTGAAATGTCTTGTTATTGCTGTGCCCAGTAATCCACTACCGTCACCTTATCCAGCACAGGACCGAGCACCTCCACAAACGCTTTATGATCGGGATGCGGCAGGTATACTTCCCTGTCGGCCTCGCTGGCAAAACTCACGAAAAAACAATGGGTCAGTCCCTGGTTGAGGCCTTCAGGACTGTTATTGGTACCCCATTCAAAATCTTTGATTTCTTTGATTTTAGAAGGAAGCGCCCTGAAAGCATCTTCCACCGCCTTTACCTGTTCTGCGGTTGCAGAATCTTTGAATTTGAAAAGTACAACGTGTCTCAGCATTTTTTCGTTTTTATTTTCAGTTACCTGTGTTACTGTTGTTTCAGTTGTCTGCCCACTGTTGCAGGAAAGCAGTGCAGCAGCAGAAGTTGTCAGCAAAGCTGTAAATAAGAAAAGCTTTTTCATGATTCTTTGTTTGGTATTGCAATAAAATTTTTTGCCCTGCCAAGATACAGGAAATCCGTTAAATGAAAAGGTCTGCCCCGTAGAGCAGACCTTGAGAAAAATCTTTGAAAGAGACGGTTAAAATATGTATCGAAGTCCTAATTGCATTCCCCAGGTGCTGCTGGTGGAAAGGGTGTTGCTGAATGTTTCTGTGATGAGCGCTCCACGAGATTGCGCCATCCTGAAAGTCGGTACTCCTTCGGTGTTGTAACCTGCAAATACAAGTGGATTTGCCTGGAAACCATTCGTGGCATTTAACTGCTTCAGTACCCCCCATTTATTGTTCAAGAGGTTGCCTACATTCAGTATGTCGAGACTAAATTGCAGCGTATGCTTGTTACTTCCTATATCTGTAAAAATATCCTGTAGAATCTTAAAGTCAAAACGGTGATACCAAGGGAATAGGGAAGCATTACGCTCTGCGTATTGTCCTTTATGATTTCTCAGGTAACGATCCTGCTCCAGATACTGGAAAAAGGCATCCTCCTGCTGCTGTGCAGTAAATGCCGTAAGTGTATTGGTAGCAGGTTGATCAACAAAGACGATTTCTGATCTGTCTCTGGGAATATACATAATATCAACAGAGCCTGCATTCCCATCTCCATTCAGGTCTCCATTATAGGTATATGTAAAGTTCCTTTGTGCAGCACCGTCATAGAACAATGATACGGTGGTTGCAAGGTGTTTGAAATAAGTGGCTCTATAGGATACACTGCCCACTATGCGATGTGGAAGTGCATATTGAGCATAAGATAAACTTTGTGCATTCTGGGAAGTAATGGAAGGGTTGGCACTCCAAACCGAAGCAGCCTGGGATCCCGGGTTGCCCGAAATATCTCTCGCGATAGTGTAGGTATAGGCGAGCGATCCGAAAAAGCCCCTGGAAAAGCTCTTGGATAATTGAGTTGTGAATGAAAAACCGCCACCCTTGTTGGTATTTTCAAGAATGATCGCATTACTCAATCCGGGATACTTTCTTCTATTGGCATTACTGGCAGGATTGAAACGGGGTCTGTTATCTGCACCTGCTGCTACAGCATTGGGCTGTGTTTCATTCCCATTGCGCATAGTTACCGCATTGATGTCTTTGGTATATAAAGCTTCCATTGTTAATGTCCACCCCTGTCCTAAACGTTGATCAAATGCAAGGTTGGTACGCCATATTTGAGGGAACTTGAAGTTAGGGTCGGTTAATACAATGCTGGATGGTACAGAGGTGCCCGCCTGTGTAGGGAATTTACTCTTATGAGCGTCGGGGTTTGGGTTGAAAAGGAAGTTTTGTAATTCAACCGGATCAGAAACGTTTGTTCCGAACTGATACATGCCACTATTGGTAGGTATGTTGGTCAACCATACAAATGGAATACGTCCGGTGAATATACCCGTACCTCCACGTATAATAAGGTTCTTATCACCATATGCATCCCACCTGAAGCCTACACGAGGAGACCAGAGAAAACTGCTTGTGGGCCACCGACCTGTAGAGTAGTGGGTGAGTACTCCGTTTTTGTCTGGAAACTGTAATTCGGAAATAGCGGGATTTTCGAGCGGAGCTTCCGGGTAGATCGGTTTGTCAAAGCGGAGACCATAGGTGAGCTTGAAACGTTCGTTTATGCTCAATTCGTCTTGGATGTATGCGCCCAGTTGACCTATTTTTAATTCTGCTGAATAAACGGCGTCTTTGCCCGGTACCAATGAATAGGTATAAGCAAATCCCCTGGGTGCCCGATTGTTAATGAAATCATCTAGTGAATTAAAAACATAATAACTCTGAGAGGCTGCCATGAACATGTTACCTACTTTTTGATACTCATAGGTAATGCCGCCGGTAAGTTTATGCCTGCCGGATGTGTAAGTCAGGTTATTAGTGATTGTATAGACGTCATTAATAACATCGTTATTATATGAGTAAGGTTCGTAACCGGCGCTCATATAGTTGTTGTTATTGTTGTTCAGAATATCTATAAAAGGGAATACTGCGCTGGGAGATGTGCGTGTAGATCTGATTTTAGTTACAGTGGCCAAAAACTGATTGGAAAGCCTGCTGTTGAAATTACTGTTCAACTCCAGTGTTCCAGAACGAACTGCATCTTTAAAACCATAGTTCGAATTAGCAAAAGACATCGCATTTTCACCAAAACGTTGAACCGAAGAAAAACCGATCGCACCGGCAAGACTGTTGGGAACACTTGTACGATTTAATTCAACATCGTTGTTACTTACCATTTCGTTATACTTAAGGGTAAGTTTGTGGCTGTTACTGATGTTCCAGTCAATTTTAGCTAGTATCTTATGGTTTTTTGCTTTGAACTCCGGAAAGTTGTCGTATGCGCCGGTTTCATAGCCATACGTATTCTTAAGGTGGTCAGAGAACTTTCTTAAAGAGTCAATATGTACGTTGGAAATATTTCCCACACCGGATCCGCCCGAAGGGCTCCATTGAATACCCGGGAAAGTGCGTTCTTCCAATTCACCACTCAGGAAAAAGAACAATTTGTTCTTTATAATAGCACCGCCAAGTGTGGCACCATAAGTAACATTTTTTTGCTTTTGTTGCTCGCCCAATTTTGAACCAGCAACATTTGTTCCATTAAAGCTTTGGTTGCGAAAATACCCATATGCGCTCCCTTTAAGTGTATTGGTACCGCTTTTAGTAACTGCATTGATGCCTGCTCCGGTAAACCCTGACTGCCTCACATCAAAAGGAGCGATGTTTACAGAAACCTCTTCAAATGCATCAAGTGATATAGGTTGGTTCCCGGATCCGCCGGGTAATAGATCGGTACTTAACCCGAAATTATTATTTAGATTCGCGCCGTCCACCTGTAGGTTGTTATAGCGGCCGTCACGACCACCAAAGCTGTTGCCGTTGGATTGTGGCGTCATACGGGTAAAGTCTGTAAGGCTCCTTGAAATAGTGGGCAAGGATGATAGTTGTCTTTGCCCAATATTGGTTGACATGCCTGTTTTATCAACAGCACCGCTCCGGCGTCCTGTAATAATAAGAGTAGAAAGATTTTTAGCATCCAAGCCCATCACAACATTTAAAGCATAAGGCTCCCCCAGTATAAGGTTTATGCCGTCGATGGTTTCGCTATTAAAGCCTACAAAATCGAATTTGATTGAGTACGGACCACCAATACGTGCATTGGATATCGAATAGACTCCTCCTTTCGATGATATGGTGGTATATGTTGTTCCCGAGGGCTGGTGCAAAGCAGTAACAGTTGCTCCTTCTAGCGGAGAACCTGTTGAGTCCAGAACAACTCCACTTATACTGCTTGTGGTTACCTGTGCATTGGAAAAATTAAAGACAATCAATGCAATTGCCGTGAAAAAAACTCTCATAGTTAGTCGCATAACAGATTTTTTTGTTTCTCACTGCAAAGAAAAGCCAATCTCCAGTAAATGCCGGGGCGTGGTATTAACATATTATTACGGTTTTAAACACATGTTTGATAAAATAATATGTTTATGTGCGGTGGATTACAGCCGCCCGACCGGAGCCTTTACACTGCTCCGTTGCGACTTATCCCGTGTATGTTGCGACTTTCATAACTTTGCACAAAAAAGAGGCATGTTCAACTCTATTGAGAGCGCTATTGAAGACATCAGGAACGGAAAGCTGGTAATAGTGGTAGACGACGAAGACCGGGAAAATGAAGGTGATTTTATTACAGCCGCTCAGAATGCAACCCCGGAGGTGATTAATTTTATGGTGAAACATGGCAGGGGAGTAGTTTGTGCCCCGCTTACCGAGGAGCGTTGCGCAGAACTTAAACTCGACCTCATGGTGGCCAGCAACACTTCTCTGCATGAAACCCCCTTTACGGTTTCGGTAGATTTGCTGGGGCATGGTTGCACCACGGGCGTATCGGCCCACGACCGGTCTAAAACGATCCAGGCATTGGTGAATGCTACCACCCGCCCTGCAGACCTCGGGCGCCCGGGGCATATTTTCCCTTTAAAAGCCAAATCCGGCGGAGTGCTCCGGCGGAGCGGGCATACCGAAGCGGCGATCGACCTCTCCCGGCTGGCAGGCTTTCCCACGCCGCATGGCGGCGTGCTGGTGGAAATTATGAATGACGATGGTACCATGGCCAGGCTGCCCCAACTGGTAGAGATTGCTAAAAAGTTCGACCTGAAAATCATCAGCATCCGCGACCTCATTGAATACCGCCTGAAGGTAGATTCCCTGATTGAGGAGATTGTACGGGTGGATATGCCTACCCAATACGGGCACTTTAAACTGGTGATATTCAGGGAGAGAAGCAACCCCTCCAGCGGCGAACACATGGCGCTCATAAAAGGCGAATGGGAAAAAGACGAAGCCGTATTGGTGCGTGTGCATTCCTCCTGCTTTACCGGCGATATACTGGGTTCGCTGCGCTGCGACTGCGGCGAGCAACTGCATGCTGCCATGCAAATGGTGGAAAAAGAAGGAAAGGGAATTGTACTGTACATGAACCAGGAAGGAAGGGGCATAGGATTGGTAAACAAACTGAAAGCCTACAAGCTGCAGGAAGAGGGGATGGATACCGTAGAGGCCAACCTGCACCTGGGCTTCAAAATGGATGAGAGAGACTACGGGGTAGGCGCCCAGATACTTCGCCACCTGGGTGTGAACAATATGAAGCTGATCAGCAACAACCCCCGCAAAAGGGTAGGGCTGGAGGCATATGGGCTGAATATTGTAGATAATGTGCCGATTCAGATATGCCCGAACCCGCACAACGAACGTTACCTGACTACCAAACGCGATAAACTGGGGCATAATATTCTGAAAGAAAACAGCTAGCCGGATGGGATGGCGGCATCCTGCTGCCCGGCATGGCGGTATTGGCTGACTTTCTGCGAAAGCGATGATAGTTGACGGTTATTTATTCACCTCCTTTTTACAGAGATAATACTGGAAATACCTGAATGGCGTTATAGGACAGACATTCCGTAAGTATGGATAAAAAAAAGACCTGGAATATTGTAAAGCTGCTGCTGAAGCTGCTTTTTACCTCCCTCGGATTGTATATTGTGTATAACAATATCGATCTTACATCCATTGGGGGCATACTGCGCAATGCAGCGCCCGGCTTTATGGTAGCCGCCCTGGTGTTGCTCATAACCTCTCAGGTAACGGCATCGTATCGGTTACTGGGCTTTTTCAGAAATATCAGTCTGCCGGTATCGGTGCGGTACAACCTGAATCTGTACGCACAGGGTTTGTTTTACAACCTGTTTTTGCCTGGTGGTATCGGCGGCGATGGCTATAAGATCATTGCGCTGAACCGTAAATACCGCGAGAAACCCCGGGTTATTTTTGGCGCCCTGTTTTTCGACAGGCTCAGCGGACTGTGGGCACTCGGTTTTCTATGCGTGCTGATGTCGCTGTTTGTAAATATTTTCCAGGAATACACGGTATATATTGCCGTTGCCTATGGTGTGGGAACGTTGGTCTATTACTTTGTCATGCGCCGTTTTTTTGCGGTGCATGCACCACGCTTTTTCCGTGCGCATGCCCTGGCCCTGCTTACACAGGGTATACAGGTGGTTTGCGCCTGGCTACTGCTGCTGGCCCTGCGGCATGAGGGTGAAATGCTGCCTTACCTTGTTATTTTTATGTTATCAGCGCTGGCTACGTTATTTCCTTTCACCATTGGCGGACTCGGCGCCCGCGAAATGGCCATCATGTATGGAGCGGGTACCCTGGGGCTGGACAAAGATCTCTCTGTATCGCTTAGCATCTGCTTTTACATACTGTCTGCAATCGTGTCTCTGAGTGGTTCCGTGGCGCTTTTTACCAAAGAAGAGCGGCCCAAAGAATAAGAACAGACCAACATATTGAGCACTGAATAAGAATACCATGGTTCATGGGATGACGAAGCTCAGTTTTTGTATTGGCAGAATGGTTTACCTTACTGCACGATCAATAGTAATTTCCGTATGTCTTCCCATATCAACATACTCAACCGACATTTACAGTATCGTTTGTGGATCGCTGAACTCGACAGCTTGGTGGAGCAGATCAGGGTGTTGAACGATCATATGATTGAATTGCCATCGGTTGTAAAGAAGGCTTCCGGCAGGCCGGACCTGATCGAAAAATCGCTCACAGATCTGCGCCAGCCTATTGACGATCTGCGCAACAAAATGCACCTGCGTAAAATGGAACTGGCTGCCATGCTTAAAAACGACCCCCTCACGAAGCCGGATGACGCGCGGGTATTTGGAGCGATGGAAAAAGAGTACCAGGCTATCAGGCTGAGGTTCGACAGTATAAAGGCGGCATTGACACGCTTGTAGTAGTGGATGCATAATGGGATAGCTGCCGGCCGGTGGTTTGCTGTCTGCTAAACGGTGATGAGCGTATCGTTCACAATAGCAAAAACAGTGTGGTCTGGTTGTTTTTTGATGGGTACAAATCCTGTAAACCGGCTAAAGGCGGGCAGGGTACATCCGGCGGCTGTAAAATGAAAACAGGGGAAACGGAGTTGTTGCCTGGCCTGCCCCTTCAACGCTACACCCGGATGAATATGCCCGGAAAATACAAAGCTTTTTTCGCGCTGCGTTGTGTGGGGAGCTTCGTGCCGGAAACTGAAGGAGGCGATCTCCAGGCAATGGTTATGAACGATAATATCGTTGCGGCTGTACCACTCACTGGAAAGTATATCGTGATTGCCCTTTACCAGTAGTATCTGTAGCCAGTCTACATCTTTTCTCCAACGGCTGAACAGTTCCAGTTCGCTGTTGGCCTCGCTGTGAAACATATCGCCCACCACGATCATTTTTTCCGGCTTAAAAAACTGGATCAGGCTCAGCAGGCGCTGCAGGTCTTCTTTATACACCGATTGCGGAATGCCGATACCGGCTTTGCGGAAATGGCCGGTTTTGCCGAGGTGAAGGTCTGCCAGTATCAAAGCTTGTTCTTCTTCCCAGTAAATACTTCGTTGGGCGGAGAGCCATAGGGAATTCCCGGAAACGATATGTTGTACAGGTGGTTGCATACCGGCGTTTAGGCGAACAGTTTTTCGGCTTCCCCGATAGCTTCCGGCTTGCCTACGTCTATCAGACGGGAGCCGCTGTGGTCGTATCCCGTAATAAGATGGTCGGTCGCCAGCCGCAGGTATACATCTACCATGGAGAATTTCCCCGTTTCGGTTAACAGCGAAAATAGCCGGGGATCAATCAGGTGTATGCCACTAAAGGCTTTCGGTATACCCTCATCTGCCTGTGCCGTTTTTCTTACTTCGCCGGTCTTCAGGTTTTGCCAGCCGCAGAGCTGCTGGTTGCTGTTGAACAGGAAAGCCCGGGTACTGCTCCTGCCGGTAACGGCCAGTGTGGCCAGCGGGCGGTGTTGCAGATGGTATGCCAGAAAATCGTCGATATCCATGTCTGTGAGTATGTCTGCATTGATCACCAGAAAGGGATTGCTTTGCTCCAGAAACCAGGCGGCCTTTTGAAGTCCCCCTCCGGTTTCTAACGGCTCGTTCTCTTCATAAGATACCTCGATGTGCATTCCAAATTGGCGGTGCTGTTCCAGAAAGCCGATGACCTGGTCGGCAAAATGGTGTACGTTCACAATGATATGGGTAATGCCGGCGTTGCGCAGGTATTCAATATTCCGCTGTAGCAAGGGCTTGCCGTTTACCACAGCCAGCGCCTTGGGATGATGATCTGTCCATGGTTTGAGCCGGGTACCCAGACCCGCCGCAAAAATCATGGCATGTGTAAGTTTTTCACGCATGTAATAACCAGCTTAGCTATCAAAAAGAGTTGGCAATATAGGGAATAGTGTGGTGCAATGTCTGGCCACACCGGATAAAAAAAATCCCCGGAAAAGCCGGGGATTGAATAATATAAACGAAACGAATTATTTTTTCGCGTATTTTCTTTTGAACTTGTCGATACGACCTGCAGTATCTACCAGCATTTTCTGCCCGGTATAGAACGGGTGAGAAGTGTTCGAAATTTCCATCTTAATAAGAGGGTATTCGTTACCGTCTTCCCACTGAATGGTTTCTTTAGACGCTGCAGTAGAACGGCTCAAAAATGTGGTGCCGTTACTCATATCCTTGAACACTACAAACCTGTAATCTTTTGGATGGATATCTTTTTTCATGATAATCAATGTTTTATGCACACGGATTTTGCCGTGCACGTGGTAAAAGAGTTGCAAAGTTAAAATATTCGCCCGAACCGCAAAATTATATTTGTCGCTGCTTTTTCTGTTTCCTGGTCACCCGCAGGTTCAGCACTTCCACAAAAACGGAGAAAGCCATGGCGAAGTATATATATCCTTTGGGAATGTGCTGATCGAGCCCTTCTGCGATCAGCGAAAAACCGATCAGCAACAGGAAGGAGAGCGCCAGCATCTTTACCGTTGGGTGATTGTTTACAAAATTACTGATGCTTTCAGCCGAAACCAGCATAATAAATACCGCAATGATTACCGCTGCGATCATGATTTCTATATGATCGGCCATGCCCACAGCGGTAATGACGGAATCCAGTGAGAATACAATGTCCAGAATAATGATTTCTATAATTACCCTGCTGAAGGAAACCACCTTGGGGGTTTTAACGTCTCCTTCATCATGTCCCTCTATTTTGGCATGTATCTCCGATGTGCTTTTGTAAATAAGAAACAACCCCCCGATCAGCAGTATCAGGTCTCTGCCCGAAATGGCAAACTTTTCAAACACCTCTCCATCCGTAACGCCAAACCAGCCTGCTGCATTAAACAGCGGCGCGGTGAGCGTCATCACCCAACTGATAGACAGCAACAGCAACACCCGTGTGATCATGGCCAGCGCCAGCCCGAGCCTGCGCGCTTTTTTTTGCTGTTCCTTCGGCAGTTTGCCGGATATGATTGAGATGAAAACGATATTATCAATGCCCAGTACTATTTCCAGTACCGTAAGGGTTAGCAACGATATCCATGCTTCTGGTGTAGACAACCATTCCATAAATAGAGGAATATTATTTGATAAATTTAGAAGAGGCCGGCGAATAAACCATATAACACCTGAAAAATATTTTTAAATACCTGTTGCTACCGCCGAGTCCTTGCGCAGCCTGGAGAGAAAAAGCTCCATGCCTTTTCTCTTGGAAGCATCCAGGCGGTATTGGATGTTGTCGTGATAATAGCGTTGGAGGTCGTACAGCGGGTACGGGTGCTCCTTCACAATCCGGTCTATCTGCTCCAGCCCGTTTTTCAGCGCCCGGTTAAAATCCAACACAAAGTTTTCCGGCAGCCGTGTATGGGCTACCCAGGCAGCGAATACAAAGCCCTCGCCGGTATGGGCTTTCCAGGCTTCGCCCAGATCGTATATGAATGCAGACTGTTGCCGCTGTTCAAAAGCCCGGTCGCCGATGACCAGTCCTGCGGCCTTACCGCGAATCTGGTGCCGGAAGTCTTCACCTTTTGCGTCTATAAACACAGGGTTTACTTTCCAGTAATCCTGTAGCAATATACGCGCCAATAATACAGAAGTGCGCGACTGGTAATCCAGGTATACGGTGGAGACCTCTTCCAGCGGCACTTCACTGAAAAGGCATACGGATGCTACGGGGCCATTGCACCCTATACAGTAGTCTGAAACAATATGGTAAGCTTCCATCCGGGGCAGAATGGCCACCGGTACGATGCCGATATCTACCTGTTGGCTCATCAGCAGCCGTGCCAGCTCGGAGGGATAGGTTTCCAGGAGCGATATACTGCCCGACAGAGGCGATGACTTCAGTCCGTATAAGAATGGTTGCACATTCAGGTAGTTGATAATACCGACCTTTACGCTGCTGCTCATGATAATAATTGGCTGTTACGCGGCTACCCTATGCCGGAAACAATTGTTTTTCCTGTAGATTTGCCCGCAAAAGTAGGATAATCCTTCTGATAATCTTTTAAGCAGTAATAATTATGGATTTGTCGGCGCTTACCGCTATCTCTCCCATCGACGGACGTTACAGGCAGCAACTGCAGCAACTGGATGTTTATTTTTCAGAATACGCATTAATACGCTACCGGATACTGGTAGAAGTGGAATATTTCATAGCGCTGGGCAAAAAAAAGTTCTTCGCCATTACCACAGCCGATGTGAAAAACCTCCGAAAGATCTACGACGCATTTTCCCCCGAAGAAGCGTTGCAGATAAAGGAGATAGAGAAAACCACCAACCACGATGTGAAAGCGGTGGAATATTATATTAAAGCGCAATTGGAAAAGCTCCAATTGGCAGACCTGAAAGAATGGGTGCATTTCGGACTTACCTCGCAAGACGTGAATAATACGGCAGTACCCCTGTTGTGGAAAGAGGCCCTGGAAAACGAGTGTTATCCCGCCATTGCCACCCTGGTATTGCAGTTGAAGAAAATGGCCCGCACCTGGAAGGACGTGCCCATGCTGGCCAGAACACATGGGCAGCCCGCATCGCCTACCCGTTTGGGAAAAGAAATAGCAGTATTTGCTGAGCGGCTGGAATCGCAACTGGTGTTGCTGCAATCGGTTCCCTACTCCTGTAAATTCGGCGGCGCTACCGGCAACTTCAATGCCCACCAGGTGGCCTATCCACAGACCAACTGGATCCGTTTCGGCAACGACTTTTGCAGTAAATCGCTGGGGTTGCAAAGGCAGCAGCTTACCACGCAAATAGAGCATTACGATAACCTGGCTGCCCATTTTGATGGCATTAAACGCATCAACAATATTCTGGTAGACTTTTGCAGAGATATATGGACCTATATTTCGCTGGAGTATTTCCGTCAGAAAGTGAAAAAAGGAGAGGTGGGCTCTTCGGCCATGCCCCATAAAGTAAACCCCATCGATTTTGAGAATGCCGAAGGCAACCTCGGTATTGCCAATGCCCTGCTGGAACACCTGGCCGGCAAGCTGCCCGTATCGCGCCTGCAACGCGACCTTACAGATTCCACCGTGCTTAGAAACATCGGCGTGCCGTTTGCCCACACCATTCTCGCATTGCGTTCTATAGACAAAGGCATTGGTAAGCTGATTCTCAACGAACAAAAAATAAAGCAGGACCTCGATGCCAACTGGGCGGTGGTAGCAGAGGCTATTCAAACTATATTGAGAAGGGAAAACTATCCCAACCCCTACGAAGCGCTGAAAGAACTTACGCGGGGCGCAGAGGGTATCAATCCTAAGACCATTCATGCTTTTATCAACGGACTTAAGGTTTCACCATCGCTAAAAAAAGAATTGAAAGCTATTACGCCTTTTAATTATATAGGCGTTAATCCTTCGTTCTGATCGTTCAATGCCCAACGCTTCGTGCTTTGTACCGGTGTTTTTGAACATGTGGGTAAAAAAGCATGTGGCCAGGGAGCATTTTTTCATTAGAAAAAGGGCTGCGGCAACTCTATCTTATGGCAGGCATTCCTGATCGGGCCTGTGGTTAAATTTTATTAAATTGCACCATACACTTCTAACAATTAACAGCGATGCCAGGTGATTCCATCCATCTCAATACACGGGCCGTATCTGAGCGAACCTACGATGCCATTGTAGTAGGTTCCGGTATTTCAGGAAGCCTTGCTGCGAAAGAACTCTGCGAAAAAGGGCTAAAGGTTTTATTGCTTGAAAGGGGAAGAGATATGGTGCATCCCCACTATCCCACTACCCACCAGCACTCCTGGGAACTGGAGCATAGAAACAATCTTACCCGCGAAGACAGAGAGCGGTGTTATGTACAGAGCAGGCATTATTCTTACAAAGAAGACAACAAACATTTTTACATCAACGACAGAGAGAACCCTTATATAGAGGTGAAAAAGTATGATTGGGTAAGGGCCGATGTGGTGGGCGGGCGCTCATTATTATGGGCGCGCCAGTCGTACCGCTGGAGTGATCTGGATTTTGAAGCCAATGCGAAAGATGGTTATGGTATCGACTGGCCGATACGTTATAAGGATATAGCGCCCTGGTATGATTATGTAGAAACCTTTGCCGGTATAAGTGGATCACGGGAAGGGATACCTGAACTTCCGGATGGAAAATTTTTGCCGCCGTTTGAGATGAACTGTGTAGAGAAAGATTTCAAGAAAAAGCTGGAAGCCCGCTTTCGCGACCGAAAGCTGATCATAGGCCGAACAGCCAACCTTACTGCTCCGCTCAACGGACGGGGCCAGTGCCAGGCGCGCAACCTGTGTCACAGGGGTTGCCCTTATGGCGCTTATTACAGCTCCAATTCCGGAGCCATACCTGCTGCCCTTGCTACCGGCAATCTCACGATCCGGCCTCATGCGCTGGTAAACCGCGTGATATACGATGAGCAAAAGCAAAGGGCTGCCGGCGTTGAAATTATAGATACCACCACCCGGCAAACAGAAACGTTTTATGCCAGGATTGTTTTCCTGAACGCCGCCACCCTTGCTACGGCATTCATACTGCTGAACTCTACATCCAACCGTTTTCCAAACGGACTGGGCAATGGCAGCGAACAGGTGGGCAGAAACCTGATGGATCATCATAAAGGCATTTCCGCTACCGCCAGTGTGGAAGGTTTTACAGACAGCTATTATTATGGCCGAAGGCCAACAGGTATATATATACCCCGCTTTCGTAATGTGCACACGCCCTCGCCCGATTTTTTAAGGGGGTACCACTACGGCGGCGATGCTGCCCGCAGCAGGGGCAGTGGTGGTGATGTGCCGCTCGGCATAGCCCTGAAAGAATCGTTATCGTCGCCCGGTGGCTGGCATATAGGTATTTATGCCTTCGGAGAATGCCTCCCGTATAACGATAACCGGGTGGTGCTGGACACCAGTAAAAATG
Source organism: Agriterribacter sp. (assembly GCA_037190905.1). Taxonomy (GTDB): domain Bacteria; phylum Bacteroidota; class Bacteroidia; order Chitinophagales; family Chitinophagaceae; genus Agriterribacter. Next base: position 32,451 of record JBBCKG010000018.1, read on the forward strand.
ATCCCTGGGGCCGGCCCATGATGGCGATTGATTGTGCGTTCAGGGAGAACGAACACAACATGGTAGAAGATATCAAAACCGCCAGTGCCGAAATGCTCGAAGCGGCAGGATATAAAAACATAAAAGTATCCGGTGCTATTTCGGTGCCCGGCAATGCCAACCACGAAATGGGTATTGCGCGTATGGGGCGCGATCCGAAAACCTCCGTGCTGAATGCTTTCAATCAGATGCACGAAGTGCCGAATGTGTTCATCACCGATGGCTCCTGTATGACATCGGGCTCCTGCGTTAATCCCTCTGTTACCTATATGGCATTGACGGCAAGGGCCTGCGATTATGCTGTGCGGGAGTTGAAGAAGCAGAATATATAAGACGTGCAACTAGTCTTTCGCATTAGCACTTTGGTTTTTTTTGTACAGTACAGGCAGGCGCAGCTTATATCGTACAGCCAGCATTCTTGTCAAAAAAACGATCGTCACACATACGATATCTGCCGGCAGAAAAGGCACCTGCAATTGCAAGAGCAGGAAATATACGATGCCGCCGACAATACAGGTGGTGGCGTATATCTCTTTTTGCTGAAAGATCAATGGTATATTATTCAGGGATATATCCCGGATAACCCCGCCGAAACAGGCCGTAAACGTGCCCAATGCAATACACACGCCAGGTTGAAAACCGAAATCAATGCCTTTTTGAATGCCGGATAGTGTAAAAAAGCCCAGCCCTATGGTATCGAATATCAACAGCAATTGCTGATAATTGCGAATGGTGTTGTGGAAAAGAACAGCCGCCAGTGCGCTTACGAAAATGATGACGGCATAGGAGCTGTCCTTCATCCAGCTTACGGGCAGATCGCCTATCAATACATCCCGAAGAGTGCCTCCACCCATTGCCGTTATAAATGCTATGATAAAAATGCCAAACAAGTCGAGTCGTTTTTGCATACCTGCAAAAGCGCCGGATATGCTGAACGCAATGATCCCGGCAATATCGGTCAGGAGAAGAATATCAGCCTTCATAATATATCAGCTACATATTATGCAAACATAGCAAAAGCGGAATGGTTACGAAAACGAACGCCGGTTTTACCGGCAATAAGCTGCTGTTTTAATCGTTGAAACTTCTGTGCGCACAATGGAAGTTCATAATAATGGGCTCATTATCTTTATGCAGTCAGAAAAACCCGATGGATGGAATTACTCATAACGTTGCTCTTTATCATCATTCTTGTGCTAATTACACAACAACGGAAAAGCTATAGCAGAGACGCCGGAAAGCTGCGGGACGAATTGCAGGCATTGAAAGACGAAGTGGCCCGGCTGTCTCGTTCCGGGATGGAGGAAAAATCCCCGGCGCCCATTCCTCCGTCTGTTATAGAAGCAGAAAGCGCGCCTGTAAAGGAGCCTGATACACCTTCGGAAGTATATGAAAAGCCGCTGGAAGAAACCCTGTTTGTTATAGAAAACGCAGCTAAGGTGTCGGAGCCCCCCGCCCCGCCGCCGCGCAGGACCGGCTTTTTCGAAAGAAACCCGGATCTGGAAAAATTTATCGGAGAAAACCTGGTAAGCAAGATGGGTATTGCCATTCTGGTGCTGGCCGTTGGCTTCTTTGTAAAGTATGCAATAGACAACGAGTGGATCGGCACCATCGGAAGAGTAGCCATTGGTATAGCATGTGGCGCTATATTGGTTGCCCTCGCACATAAGTTACAGAAAAGCTATACCGCGTTCAGTTCGGTACTGGTGGGCGGAGGGCTGGCGGTTTTTTATTTTACCATCACGCTGGCCTATAATGAATACCACCTGTTTCCACAGATCATTGCCTTTATCATCATGGTGGTCATTACAGCATTTGCTGTGTTGTTGTCGCTGCTGTACGACCGGCAGGAACTGGCTATCATATCCCTGGTTGGTGGCTTTGCTACTCCTTTTATGGCCAGTAGCGGCAGCGGCAACTATGTTTCGCTGTTTGCTTATCTTATCATTCTCAATACCGGTTTGCTGGCGATAGCCTATAAAAAATCGTGGCGACTGCTGAATATGCTGGCGTTTATTTTTACCGTTGTCATATATGCCGCCTGGCTTTTTCTCTTCAGCTATGGTGATGGTACGGTATATGGTAACGGTTTGATTTTTGCTACCGTTTTCTACCTTTTGTTTTTACTGATCAACCTGGCTCATAACATAAAGGAAAATAAGCGGTTTATAGCGTCTGATTTTGGCATCCTGCTCGCAAATACCTGCCTGTATTTTTTCGCCGGGCTTTACCTGCTTGCAGCGGCAAACGCGCAGGAATATCGCGGCTTATTCAGCATAGCTATGGGTGTATTCAATATGTTGCTCTCTTACATACTCTACAGGAACAGAAAAGTGGATGGCAATATACTGTACCTCCTGATCGGCATTACCTTAACGTTTGTATCGCTTACTGCACCTATACAACTGCAGGGAAACAACATCACGTTGTTCTGGGCGTCTGAGGCGGTGCTGCTGTACTGGCTGTACAAAAAATCGGGTATTCCTGTCATGCGCTTCGCCTCCGGTGTGGTCACCATTGCTATGTTGCTGAGCCTGGTGATGGATTGGGTGGGGGTGTACGGTGGATATCAATTCACAGCAACCTTAACGAGGGCGCATCCTTCTGTTGTAATCAATAAGGGGTTCATCACTACGCTCTATGCATCGCTTTGCTGCTGGGCGCTGTGGAGCCTGTACGGTTCGTCTGATAGCAGGAGAGGCGTCTATGCCATATTGCCTTCCCGGCTGTTTTACGCCGTCGCCGGCAGCGCGCTGCTTTATCTGAGCGGGGCATTGGAGATCGGGTATCAGTTCAGTGCCCGTTACGCAGGCACGGGGCTGGCAGTGCTTTACTGGACATTTTACACCCTTGCGTTTGTAACAATAGCCGGCTGGGCAATGATACGTTTTAATGTATTCCGCTCGCCGGTGTACAATGTCATCTCCTATGCTGTGGGCATAGTGGTATACCTGTTGTTTGTGGCAAATGCCTATTACGTTCAATACCAGGTATTCGATGGCGCCCTGGCTGCTGCTCATTTTACGGCACACTGGCTTACCGCCATTTTGTTTATCGTGGTATTGCGGCAAATGGTCAGCGTGATAGCTTTGCGTATGGCCGGGGTGTATTATACGCCTGCCGCCTGGGTGATCAGTCTTATAGGCATCGTGTTTATCAGCATTGAGGGCAGCCTGTTGTGCAATACACTATTCTACAGTACGGATAATGCCGTGGAAGATATTCAGCGGGTGTATATAAAAACAGGGCTACCAATTCTTTGGGGGCTTTCTTCCTTTACCCTCATGTGGCTGGGTATGCAGAAGAAGTTTCGGGCATTGCGTATTATATCGCTTGTACTGTTCGGCATCACGCTTATAAAGCTTTTTCTATTCGATATCCGGAATATCCCCATTGCCGGAAAAATTGCAGCCTTCTTTAGCCTGGGTGTATTGTTGCTGGTAGTTTCGTTTATGTATCAACGTCTGAAGAAAATCATTATAGAAGATGGAAAGAAAGAACAGGAATAGCCATTCTCTTAGGAGCATGCTGCTGCATGCTTTGCTGCTGGCGATGGCGTATGCACCGTTACATGGGTATGCGCAACCTGCCTACAGGGGAACGCTTCACAACATCCGGCAAACCGGCTATCACAAAATAATGATCACGCCGGATATAACAGCAAAAAGCAAGGCAGACCTGTCGGATCTGAGAATTTTGTCTGAGGAAGGGCAGCAGGTTCCTTATATGCTGAAGCGCTCTGCCCCTTTCTACGACGGTAAGGAGATCAGAAACTATCCGGTGATCGGTCATACCACCAATGACAGCATTTCAGAACTGGTGTTGGAAACGCCTACAGCTTACAGTAATCCTGAAGAAGCACATAGCCTGGCGCTGGTGATCAATAATGCAGCAGCGCTGCGGCAGGGAAGAATAAGTGGTAGTAATGACCGCAGCAACTGGTATGCGATGATCGACAACATTATTCTGGGCAACAGCACCGGCGGAGGTGAGCACACATACCTCCAGCTGGTAACGATGCCTTCAAACAGCTACCGCTATATCAGAATATCGGTTTTCAACAGGGGCCTTCCGCCACTTGATATAACCCATGCGGGTATGGTACAGAACAGGTATATACAGGGAGCATACGATGTGCTGCCTGCTCCGGCCATCGTGCAGCAGGATAGCGCCGACAGGAAGAGTTATGTTACATTTTCTTTCGGGGAGCCTTATCCCATCAGTAAACTGAAGTGGGAGCTATCCGGCGCTGCACTGTACAAACGCAAAGCGCGTATGTATGACGCGGAAGGTAGATTGCTGGGCGAAACATCACTCACCCCCGAAACGGACACCCTGTTGTTATCCGGAAAAAAAGAAAAAGTGCTACAGCTTGTGATAGAAAACAACGACGATACACCGTTAAACATACGCAATGCTACGGCCTGGCAGTTGCAACAATACCTCATAGCCGATCTTGCGGCTGGTAAACGGTATTTTATAGAAACCGGTAATGAAAAAGCAGCAGCGCCGGTATACGACCTGCCATTTTTTTCGGAAAAAATCACCCTGGTGGAAGAAGTGTTGACCCCGGACCTACTGGAGCGCCTGCACATAGACGGGAAGCAGAATGCAGCAGAAAAAATGGACAAACGGTGGCTCTGGATATTTATTATTATTGCACTGGTATTGCTGTTGCTGCTAAGCAACCGCCTATTGCAGCATATCGGAAAAAACAACAATGATCGTTCATAATATTACTACCAAAGTAGCCTGGCAGGCAACCGACCAATGGCTGCGCTGGCAGCAGGAAACATTCTTTCCTCAATTGCTGGCAACTGGACTGTGCAAGGATTGCCGCCTGTTTCGCCTGGATCAACCGGATGAAAAAGAGGATCCTACCTATACCGCGCAGCTTTTTTTCAACAACCGGAACGATTACGACCATTTTTTACGATCGTACTACGGAAAAATAGCCAACGAAACAAAGGCATTATGGTCTGCACATGCGGTACAGTTCAGTACTACCATGACGCTTGTTAGCTAAATGTGGATAACAATAACACGCGTGCTTGACAAACAGGGTTTTTGTAGTAAATTTCGCTCAAAGCCTTTGCTGGTAAGCCTTTCAGGATATTTCTTCCGAAACCCTTGCCTGGCCTGTGTTTGAAAGCAACGGCTATAGCTGGTCTGGCGGGATGCATTGTTGCGTTTTTTCGTATAATCCTTGTCCGGCGCGGGTTGTAACCCATGCCAACGGTTTGCAAAAAGGATTGGAAAAGTTTTGTTGGATGCAAAAAGCATCTATATTTGTCCACCAAATTAAATTTTTTTAAAAAGCTCTATTATGAACAAAGCTGAATTGATTTCCAAGATCGCAGACGATGCCGGTATCACTAAAACCCAGGCCAATGAAGCGCTTGATTCTTTTATTGAGGCGGTAACTAAAACACTGAAAGGTGGTGGAAAAGTCACCCTGGTAGGTTTCGGTACTTTTTCGGTTTCAAAGCGTGCAGCCCGCAATGGCCGGAATCCTCAGACTGGCGAGGTTATTAAGATCAAAGCGAAGAAAGTGGCCCGTTTCAAAGCCGGTAAAGAGCTGTCTGCTAAATTATAATCTGTACACAGGAACATTTTTAAGCAGGATACAAATGTTGTATCTTGCTTTTTTCTTTAAAATTGTAATGGCAAATTAAAATCTAGTTATGGGAAGAGGTGATAAAAAAACAAAAAAAGGTAAAATAGCACAGGGATCTTTCGGAAAAAGCCGCCCGGCTAAACCCAAAAAGGCTGCGCCGAAGAAGAGCGAAGCCTGATCCGATATCAAACATCCTGCTTCATCCGGGCCGGATGTTTGATATTCTCTTATTGCCGGGTTGCGCAACGCGCAATGTATACATCCTTACACGTACATACCATGAAGGCATTTAATATTTTTTTCCTGGTGGCGTTTTTATTATCGGCCATTCTTCAGTACAACGATCCTGACCCGTTGCTCTGGATTCCCATTTACCTGTATGGCGCCCTTGCCTGCTGGTGGGCGCTGCGTGGAAAGTATTATCCTGCTATGTATGCAGTAGGCATTCTCGCATTTCTGGTATACGCCGTGATATTATTTGTAGAAGAAAATGGCGTGTGGGACTGGGCTACCAAGCACAACGCAGAAAACATAGCCGGATCTATGAAAGCGGAGGCTCCCTGGATAGAAGATACCCGCGAATTTGGCGGATTGCTCCTGCTCATCATAGCCCTCGGAGGTAACTGGCTGTATGCACGCAGACGGAAGCGCTTAGCCGTTTAAAAGGATACAATAAGAAATAGCACCACATGGCAGGGCGTTGAACTAAGCATATTATTCGTTTGATCCCAAGTTTTCCAAATAAGTGACTACTGTTACTTGCTATTCCTATAGGATTTATGTATATGTGACACAGGCATGGGGTCTAATAAGAAAAACACAAGATTGTCTATGGCAGATAGCCTAAGCTTTCCGAAATTTGCCGCATGTCTACCTTTTCACATTTGCACGTTCATACACAGTATTCACTGCTGGATGGAGCGGCACCGATCGGCAACCTCTACCAAAAAGCGATCAAAGACGGTATGCCCGCGCTGGCGATCACCGACCACGGCAATATGTACGGTGTTTTCTCCTTTGTAGCCGAAGCGTATAAGCACAAAGTAAATCCGGATGATAAAAAAAGTCCGCTGAAGGTTAAGCCTATCGTAGGTTGTGAGTTTTATATTACCGCCGACAGGCACCGGAAGACGTTTTCCAAAGAAGAAAAAGACCGGCGCTATCACCAGTTGTTCCTGGCAAAAAATGAACAGGGCTACCGCAATCTTACTAAACTTACCTCACTCGGTTTTATAGAGGGCATGTATAGCAAATACCCGCGTATTGATAAGGAACTCATTTTGCAATACCACGAAGGGCTGATAGCCACTACCTGCTGCCTGGGGGCGCTGGTGCCCCAAACCATTCTGCAAAAAGGAGAAGAAGCCGGTGAAGCTGAGTTTAAATGGTGGCTGGATATTTTCGGTGAGGATTTTTATGTGGAATTACAACGGCATGGTATACCCGAACAAGACAAGGTGAATGTTTCGTTATTAAAATATGCCCGTAAATACAATGTGCATGTAATCGCATCGAATGATTCGCATTACGTGGATCAAAAAGACTTTAATGCGCACGATATCCTGCTCTGTATCAATACCGGCGAAAAGATCACCACGCCTGCCCTGCGGGAGTTTACAGACGACGATGTGTCGGTAAAGAACAAACGATTTGCATTTCCAAACGACCAGTTTTTTTTCAAAACCACCGATGAAATGAAGCAGGTGTTTCACGACCTGCCCGAAGCGATCGACAATACCAACGAAATAGTAGGGAAAATAGAGCTGCTGGATCTCAAACGGGATATACTGCTGCCCAACTTTCCCATACCCCCGGAGTTTCAAATTCACAGCGATAACAACCTTAACCAGTGGGAATACCTGAAGCACCTTACTTACGAAGGCGCGCATCGCCGGTACGACCCGGTGACGCCTGAGATTCAGGAACGCATCGATTTTGAATTGTTTACCATCAAATCCATGGGGTTTGCCGGGTATTTTCTGATTGTAAGCGATTTTATCCGGGCAGGACGGGATATCGGTGTATTTGTAGGGCCCGGCCGCGGATCCGCAGCCGGCTCGGTAGTGGCCTATTGCATCGGCATTACCAATATAGATCCGATAAAATACAACCTGCTGTTTGAGCGCTTCCTGAACCCAGACCGGAAAAGCATGCCCGATATCGACACCGATTTCGACGATGAAGGACGACAGAAAGTGATTGACTATGTAGTAGACAAATATGGTAAAAACCAGGTGGCGCAGATCATCACCTATGGTACGATGGCCGCTAAAATGAGTATCAAGGATGTGGCAAGGGTAATGGACCTGCCGCTGCCCGATTCCAACGCACTCGCAAAGCTGGTGCCGGAAAAGCCCGGCATATCGTTGAAGCGTGTGCTGCATGCGCCGCTCACGGCCAGAGAAGGTGAAAAATCGCTGGAGGAAAAAGAGGGACTTTCACCCGACGACCTGGAAACGGTTAAAAAATTACGGGAGTTTTACCGTGAAGAGAATACCCAGCAGTCAAAAGTATTGCACGAAGCCGAAATACTGGAAGGGTCGGTGCGAAATACCGGTATACACGCGGCAGGCATCATCATTGCACCGAAAGACCTGACGGAATTGCTGCCGGTGGCTACAGCTAAAGACTCCGACCTGTGGGTGACGCAGATAGAAGGCAGTGTGATTGAAGAAGCCGGGGTAATCAAGATGGACTTCCTGGGTTTAAAAACACTCAGCATTCTTAAAACGGCTTTGCATCTCATCAAACAAAACCATGGCGTAGACATCGTACCTGATGACATTCCGCTGGACGATGAGGCCACCTACCGGTTGTACCAGCGGGGTGATACCAATGGTACGTTTCAGTTTGAAAGTGTGGGGATGCAGAAATACCTCAGGGAACTGAAACCCGATAAGTTTGATGACCTGATCGCGATGAACGCCTTGTACCGTCCGGGTCCGCTGGCGTATATACCCAACTTCATCGACCGTAAACACGGGCGCGAAGTGATACAATACGATCTGCCGGAAATGGAAGAGTACCTGGCAGATACCTATGGTATTACTGTGTATCAGGAGCAGGTGATGCTGCTGTCGCAAAAACTTGCCGGATTCAGCAAGGGCGATGCCGACGTATTGCGCAAAGCCATGGGTAAAAAGCAAAAGGCAGTACTTGATAAAATGAAAGCCCAGTTTATTGCAGGCGCCACGGCTAAAGGACACCCCTCCGATAAACTGGAAAAAATATGGACAGACTGGGAAGCTTTCGCGCAGTATGCTTTTAATAAATCGCACTCCACCTGCTACGCATTCGTTGCCTACCAGACCGCTTATCTCAAGGCACATTACCCCTCCGAATATATGGCAGCGGTTTTGAACCATGCCGGCGCTATTGAAAAAATAACGTTTTTCATGGAAGAGTGCAAGCGCATGGGCATCAAAGTACTGGGCCCCGACATCAATGAATCGCAAAAAGGCTTTGCCGTTAACAGCAAGGGCGAAATACGGTTTGGATTGGGAGGCCTGAAAGGGGTAGGCGAGGCTGCTATAGAAGGCATTATAGCAGAACGTACTAGTGGCGGTGCTTACACCTCTATCTTCGACCTGGTAAAAAGAGTGAACCAACGCGTGGTAAACAAAAAATCGCTGGAGTGCCTGGCCTATTCCGGGGCTTTCGACTGTTTTCCGGAAATGCACAGGGCCCAGTACTTCTACGTGGCTCCCGGTGAACAGATCACCGGACTGGAAAAAATTGTAAAATTCGGCAACCAGTACCAGAGTCAGGCTGTCAATACTGCCAATACCTTATTCGGCGACCTGCAGATGCCCGATGTAACGCCCCCTAGGCTGGCAGACTGCCCGCCATGGACGCTTACCGAGCTGCTGGAGCATGAAAAAGAAATTACCGGCATATTTCTCAGCGGTCATCCGCTGGACCATTTCCGGTTCGAGATAAGGCATTACAACATCATGCCTATCTCCGATTTCAACGAAGCGAAAGAACTGGTTACTCCTTCATCACTTTCCCGGCAATACCGGCTGGCCGGACTGGTGGTGGATGCGCAGCACAGAACCACCAGAAACGGTAAACAGTTCGGCGTATTTGCACTGGAAGACTACAGCGGCAAAATGGAACTGGCTTTGTTTGGAGAAGACTATGTAAAATGCAAAGACCATTTTGAACCCGGAAATGTGCTGTTCGTTACGGGCGGCTTCAAAGCCCGCTGGAACAGTACCACCGATTTTGAGTTTAAAATAAGCAGTGTAATGCTGTTGGATACAGTGAAAAAAATATTTACCCGGCAAATACAGGTGACCCTCCACCCCAAGGACATTACCGAAGAAATGATCAATTTTTTCGACAACAACATACGTTCCTATCCCGGTAAGGCATCGTTAAAGTTTGTGCTGGACGCCCGTAATACGCCACGGGTGGGATTGTATACCCTGGAAAGAAGGGTGGAAGTGAATGACGAATTGACGGCTTACCTTGAAGAAAACCCTGACTGGGATGTGCATGTGCAGGTGGCGGAAAAAGCCTGATACCGACATTATGACCTGGCACGGCCTCAAACTGCGCCGAAAATGGATTATTGCGATAATGGAACTAAATTTGCACCCTTGTAGCAGCAGACCGGATCGACCACCTGCGAGGGGCCTGGGAAACTGCCGTGAGCTTTTGCCTTGTAAGACAATGAATTAGACATTAATCACTAAATATAAAACCGATTATTATGGCACTTGAATTCAATGACAACAATTTCCAGGAAAAAGTACTGGATTCCGATAAACTCACGATCGTAGACTTCTGGGCGGAATGGTGTGGACCCTGCCGTGCTATAGGACCGGTTATTGAAGAGCTCAGCAAGGAATTCGATGGTAAAGTGAATGTGGGTAAAGTGAATGTAGACCACAACCCGAAACTTTCAGTTGACTATGGCATCACCTCTATTCCTGCCATCCTGTTTCTGAAAGAAGGAAAAGTGGTAGACAAACTGGTAGGCGCACAACCCAAAGCCAATTTTGTAAAAAAGATTGAGCAACATATCGGATAATACATCTTTTCATAAGAGCAATGGTCGGCGGAAATGCCGGCCATTTTTTTTACCACCAGGCAGCGTCTGATCTCAAAAAACGTAAGCGATAACTCATGAACAGTCAATGAAATGTATGATCCAACCCCATAGATATTTGCAACCCTCCGGTTTTTACGCGAAAATTCTCTTTTTACACGTATCCGTTCCAGCGATATCATTTTCTAGCGTTCCTCCCATATTCAGTAACACTCCATTTCTGAAGAAGCAAAATAGCCTAGTGGGTTTATCACCTTCCGCGACTCTATAATAATAGCCATCTGTTCTTAGTTGGTTACCTGAATAATCCTGCCTCTTTAGCTCGAAGGCGGTCCATTTCTTTCTGCACGAAAAAATGGTGAGCACGATAATACTCACTACAAAAAGATATTTCATGAGCTAAAATTATAATATTTTTTGATCGGCGCCAGGGTCTCGCGCTGCGCCGCTACTGCCCACCCGGCGAAGACCCCGGCGCGACACCACTACACAAACGTCACCCCGATCGGCCGCAGGCAGAGAGGGGTCTCATGAATCATTGGATCGATCTGCTTTTCCATCGTATCCGGCTATTATATCTTCTTCGCCGTCTCACACGGCCAACATACGCATTGCATAGGTCCTCGCGCTGCGCCTACCACTCACCCGGCGAAGCCCCCCGGCGCGACATTATGTTGCATTTTCTGAAACCAGGTTCGAGGGGTTCGGAAACCCTGTTCTACGCCGATCCCTGCGAGAAACCGGGCTGGGAAATCAAGGGTAAATAGACCTGTGAGGTTTTTAGTGACAACTTCCGAAGCTTTACGCTAACGTAGCAAACCTCACAGGTCTTTCTTTCCAGCGAAGGTTATAATTTTTCGTGATTTTCATTGACGTAACAGACACTACAAAATGTATAATGCTAAAAAGCTAATCAGCAACCGGATGAGGGTTAAACGACGGTATGGTGTAGATTTTTCATTCTTCCCGGGACTTCTGTCCCGGAAGAACATAGAAAATACGTAGTCTGAGACTACTTATAGCGGAGGAAAAAATGGCGACCATGATAATGCACACTATAAAAAATATTTCATGAGCTAAAATTATAATATTTTTTGATTGGCGCCAAGGTCTCGCGCTGCGCCGCTACCGCCCACCCGGCGAAAACCCCGGCGCGACACGCTACACAAACGTCACCCCCATCGGCCGCAGGCGGAGAGAGGGGGCTCCAGACTCCCTTTCGCAACTCGAATTTTCCAGTGGCATATCTATCAAGGAAAATAACTATTTACACTATCTGGTTTCGGAAAATATTCTCGAAAGCGGTAAATATGATTTACTTCATAGCGTTTATTATCATTTCGAGTAAAACTCGTTATATTAAATGTTGTATCATTTAATATGATTCCTTCATTAATATAACTATAATGAACAGTATACCCACTGTAAGGATCGTAATGCTGAAATTTTATATTCGTTTCATTAATCATAAAAAGCCCCCAAAGCGCCCTGTCATCTAACGAATAAGCTCCTGAGAATTCCTGCTCAACATACCCATCCATTTCAGCAAAGTCATTTGAGGGGAATCCCCCCTTCATATCCAACAACACTCCATTTTTGTAGAAGCAGAATAAACGAGAGGTTGTATCACCATTCACTACTCTATAATAATAGCCATCTGTTCTTAGTGCATTGCCTAAATAATCTTGTCTGGTAAGTTCAAAGTCCATCCATTTCTTTCTACAGGAAAAAATGGCGACCAGGATAATACTCACTATAAAGAAATATTTCATGAGTTAAAATTATAATATTTTTTGATTGGCGCCAGGGTCTCGCGCTGCGCCGCTACTGCCCGCCCGGCGAAGACCCCGGCGCGACAACACTACACAAACGTCACCCCGATCGGCCGCAGGCGGAGAGGGGTTTCATGAATCATTGGATCGATCTGCTTTTTCCGTCGTATCCGGCTATTATATCTTCTTCGCCGTCTCACACGGCCAACATACGCATTGCATAGGTCTCGCGCTGCGCCTACCACTCACCCGGCGAAGACCCCGGCGCGACATTATGTTGCATTTTCTGAAACCAGCTTCGAGGGATTCGGAAACCCTGGCCTACGCCGATCCCTGCGAGAAACCGGGCTGGGAAATCAGGGGTAAATAGACCTGTGAGGTTTTTAGTGACAACTTCCGAAGCTTTAAGCTAACGTAGTAAACCTCGCAGGTCTTTCTTTCCAGCGAAGATTATAGTTTTTTGTAATTTTCATTGACGCAACAAACAACACAAAGTGTATAATGCTAAAAAGCTAACCAGCAACCGGATGAGGGTTAAACGATGGTATGGTGTAGATTTTTCATTCTTCCCGGGACTTCTGTCCCGGAAGAACATAGAAAATACGTAGCCTGAGATTACTTATAGCGGAGGGTGACCGCGGCAATACACACTATCAAAAAATATTTCATGAACTAAAATTATATTTTCTTTGATCGGCGCCAGGGTCTCGAGCTGCGCCGCTACCGCCTACCCGGCGAAGACCCCGGCGCGACATTATGTTGCATTTTCTGAAACCAGCTTCGAGGGGTTCGGAACTCTGGTCTACGCCGATCCCTTCGGGAAACCGGGCTGGGAAATCAAGGGTAAATAGACCTGTGAGGTTTTTAGTGACGGATTCCGAAGCTTTGCGCTAACGTAGTAAACCTCGCAGGTCTTTCTTTCCAGCGAAGATTATAACTTTTCGTAATTTTCATTGACGCAACAAATAATACAAAATGTATAATGCTAAAAGCTAACCAGCAACCGGATGAGAGTTAAACGACGGTATGGTGTAGATTTTTTATTCTTCCCGGGACTCCTGTCCCGGAAGAACATAGAAAATACGTAGTCTGAGACTACTTATAGCGGAGTGACCTGCCATTTTAAGAAGATCACGGCTGACTAAATGATATTATGAATGAACTTAAAGTGTGAATAGTAATGGATCAACCAGAAAAAGTACACATAGAATTATGGACGAAAGGAGTTTTCCCGTTGGCTCTTTTTGAAAAGCTTCTTCAAAAAGATTTAGAATCTGCGGGCTATCGACTTCATTTTAAGGAAGATAAGTCATTGAATTGGTTACAACAAGAGTTATCTGATTCGCAGTTGTCTATAACCCTAAAACCACTATTTTATAAAGACTATATCGTTAACGGAAAAGGTAATGCCTTACATGCTCTCTTAATTAGCAGCCTTAAACCACTAGCATCTTTCGAATCCAACCTAGAAGAGGATAAGAAACGAGTTTGGCTTGATTTCAACAAAAACAAGTATGAATTTACATATGAAAGTAACGATGTCACAATGCTACATTTTCCTTTCAATAATGAGTGGAACGAAATGCAACAGAATGTAGCTTTCGATGCTATGATCCGATATATAGGTCTGTATGAAGCGAAGAACCGTGATATCCATGCCGATCTGGAAAAAGTACCTACAGGCAAAGACCAAATATGGTTTCTACTATACGATCAAAATAAAGTATGTTGGAGTATCCAAGATCACCTTGCTGACATTACTCACCGGATAAGTAAGGACTACTACCAAAGCAAAAATGATCCTCGTGTTGCTAAACCCGAAATCCTGATGAATGAAGATAAATTCAATGATTACTTTGTATGGGACCAACAGTGGCGTCTGACACTTGAAAGGTTTGAAGTCATTATGGCGAAACCTAACGATATAGCGCTATATATCTCTCTTATGGAAAAGAATCTAACCAGATCTATTTCATTTATGGAAGACGCATTAAGCGTTCGCAAGGCGAGTCTATTCTACAATATGATGCCGGGCGATGACACTACTACGCGATTCTATGACTATTTCGAGCATGTTATCGCTGCAATCACCTTTTCTTACACCGCTATTGAAACACTTGCCAATATCTGTATCTTAGAAAACTATGAGTACGCAAAAAAAGACGGAGGTGTTACAACCATCTACAATAAAGAGGGTATCGAACGGTATTTTAAACTACGAGAAAAGTTCAAAATTATTATTCGTGATATCCTGCAAACACCTGACCCAACCAAAGAGCCATGGTGGTCACTCTTTATACAGCTCGAAGATATCAGGAATGAGATTATTCACACCAAGCAATCTAAATCCCATGAACGGTACTCAAAATTTCTCAGTATTAAAATATTTCCAATCGTAGAAGTCAGCAAAACCATCGTCGCATATTACGGAAACTTTATCAATTCAAATCGTCAAGACATCCTAATCGACTTCCCCTTTGGATTTGGATATGATAACACACGACCATCCTTTATGACAAATGAGGATTACCGGAAACACCGGCGGGATAGTCATGGAATACCAGATTGATTTTTGGCTACGGTCGGTGTTGTAACCGAACCACATGGTTTAGCCGGCGACCCGGCGGATGAATATTTCGCACCTATCTGACCTGCCTGTTTTTTGGAATTTGATGCCAACAGGACCCATCCCTACGAAACTGCCTTCAACCCGATAATAGAGCCAATAAGCGTAGTGAGGAAGAGCAGGCGCAACAGCGTAGCCGGTTCTTTAAATATAAGAATTCCGACCAGTACTGTGCCGGCGGCTCCTATACCGGTCCATACCGCATAGGCAGTGCCGATCGGCAGGGTTTGCGTGGCTTTGATCAGGAGCAACATACTGGTGCTCAGCGTAACCAGAAACGCAGCATACCATGCGTACATTTCATTGCCGGTGGCCAGTTTTGCCTTGCCCAGACAAAAAGCGAAAGCCACTTCAAACAGTCCCGCTATAATGAGTATAATCCAGTTCATGTTGTTGATTTTTGGCAAAGGTCTGGAATGGAAGGGAGAGAAAGTTTTACAAATGATAAAAAATGAACGGCTATTTTACTTCAGCTCTTATCCTGCTTAAACTAACCTGTGTTATACCCAGATAAGAAGCTATGTATCCTAATTGCACGCGTTGAATCAGGTCCGGATTGTTTTCGAGAAGTTCCTGGTATCGTTCTCTGGCTGTCCGGAATTGCCGGGATATAAGCCGTTCTTCTGTTGTTACCAGCTCCTGTTCTGCAAATTTCCTGCCCCAGTTCGCGATATGGATATCGTTCTCGAAAAGTGTCTGGAGGTCGGCTGCTTCCAGGGCATACAAGATGCTGTTTTCCAGCAACTCTATATCCTCATACCCTTTTTGACCCGCCACATAGCTCTTCATGGAAACGACGGCATCGCCCTCCTGGCCAAACCAGAAGGTGATGTTATGACCGGGGGTATGAGCATAAGCCCGGACAATTCCCTGCTTCAGGAAATAAATACGTTTTTCAATCCGGTCTGCCCGCAGCAGGATCGTACGTTTGGGCAACTCAATTTCTGAAATACATTGTTTAAGTGTCTGTTTAGACGATTCGGGAAGGGGGTGTATGTTATCGAGAATTTGATCGATCGTCATGCTTCCTGTCGTTTTAACAGTATTCCTGAACATTGCATCTGCAGTAGGGGTTATATGGTATTCCTTACTGCATTTTCAATATTTTACGCGTCACTACCCGATCGTTATATACCAGCCGTACGATGTAGATACCCGTAGCCTGGTTGCCGAGATTAACGGCAATAAGGTTGGGGGCCTGGCCGCCGTTATACTGTTCCTTAAACACCAGTTGCCCGGTGCTGCTGTATACCGCTACCCCCTGCAAACCGGTTGCCTGCGGGTAATGGCGGATGTTGATGCGGTCGGTGGTGGGGTTCGGGCTGATGGTTAATCCTTTTTCCTTCAGTGGTGTTGGAACCTGTACCGAATATATCTTCACATCGTCCAGATAAACATTGTTGCCATAGCCGTTGGTGGACCGGAATGCCACGATTAGTTCGGTGTGCTTTCCTGCTACGGGCAGCGTGAGGTCTGCGGTATCGGCCACCCACTGGCTGTCTAACGGAATATATGCGCTATTGCTGATAACGGCATGCGGGTTCAGGTCGGCACCAGATTTTTTATAGGCAGCTATAAAGCTTTGTCCACAATCAACCGAATACAGTATTTCCAGCGTGTCTGAATTGCGTGCGTTTAGTTGCGCGGCGGCTCTCCAGAACGTGACTTTTACGGAATCCGCATCACCGGGCACCGCTACCCGTGGCGAAACGAGCGTAGCCGATTTTCCGTATAACTGGTATCCATAACTGCCGAACCGGAAGGAAGCGTTGCCATTCCGCGCTGCGGAAGTGGTAAGCCCGGGGTTGTAGCTGATAAGATCGCTGTTGTTGGTAATGCCCCAGCCGGAGAGGTTGCTTTCAAACCCCTGTTCCAGCGGAGCACTTACGTTGGAAAGTACAGAAAAACTAGTGTGCAGCGTGTCATTATTCCGCCGCTGATCGGCTGTTCCGTTGGGCTGCGTTGTGTAAACGGTAAGGCGGTGTTCGCCGGGTTCCACATTTACAACGGATGAGGTGATGGTAGTCGTTTGCAGAGAGGGCAGCGAAACATTTACCTGGGTGGTTACAGGGGCACTACCGTTTACAGAAACATGCAGTTGTACACTGGTAAGGGTTTGCCACCCTACGTTGGTAATGGAAACCGTCGGGCGGATGCCCTCGCCGCAATACACGATCGAATTGCGGGTATTCACCGAGTTGACCTGCACATCGTTGTCGAAGTAAACCGGTGGCACACAGCCATCGGAAGTAAGCAGGGTTTTTCTTTCATTGAGGGTGGCCAGTGCCAGTTCCATCCGGTCTACCTGCCCCTGGGTAAACATATGCATGGCCCCATCGTTCACATAGTCCATAAAGTTCATAAACATGATGCCAGACCCGGTGCCGGTGCAGGCATCTGTTTGGGGGAAAACAGGTTCGCCATACGTGCACTCAAACTGATTGGGGGTGTCGTCTACAAAATCGGAGTCGGCGCAGGAGCCTATACAATCATTGGCTCCCCAGATATGCCACAGGTTGAAGTAATGTCCTATTTCGTGGGTGGCCGTACGGCCTTTGTTAAAAGGGGCTTCGGCAGTACCCATCGTACCGAAAGCATGGTAGGCGGTTACCAGTCCTACATCACTGTCTGAAATGCCGGAAACGCCTGGCATAAAAGTATACCCCAGGTCGTTGTTGTCGTCCATACGGCAAACCCATATATTCAGGTATCTGGATATATCCCAGGCATCCGATCCGCCCGAAACGCTCCGTTTTACCGGGTCGTTAACATCGGTGGTAGACCGTGTAGAAGAGGTTTTACGGATAATTCCATTGGTCGATTGTCCGTCGGGGGTGCGCTGCGCCAGGCAAAACCTGATCTGGCTTTTCCCGAATACGGCGGCAAACGCGGCAGGTACATTGCCTGCATCTGGGTTCTCGCCCGCATAATCTGCATTCAGGGCATCCAACTGACTTTGCACCTGTTCGTCGGTTACACGGGAAGGGTCGTCCATCACAATATGCACTACTACGGGTATGGTTGCAATAGACTGAAGCCTGCTTTGCACCAGGCCGCCCTGTCTTTGCCGCCTTGCTGCTTCGTAGGTTTGTTGAAAAGCGGATTGTTTTTCCAGAAAAAGCGTTTTTTGGGCGGGGTTTTCCCTGAACAGTTTTTCCATCACAGATCCTGTGGCACAACGCGCACGCTGCGCCTGTGCAGGTAAATAAGCCATACACACTACCAATACGCTCCAAACATTCAAAGAAGTCAATATATACCGCATGCTTTATTATTAAACATTTTTTCAAATGTATAGCAAGAAAGGCTTACCCGGAAAAAATACTGGGCATGCATGCACATATGCGGCGCATATCCGTATGGTGGCACACCACGGCTATACCTTGTCGACAAGCTGTTAAAACTTTGTATTTCAATGCTATACCAGCATCCCCGCTATACAGCCACACATCAGGCAGGCGATAGTGCCGCCGATTAAAGCCCTGATACCCAGTTCGGTGAGGTTTTTTCGTTGAGTGGGCGCGAGTTGGCTGATGCCGCCTATCTGAATACCGATGGAGGCAAAATTGGCGAAGCCGCATAAAGCATAGGTGGCAATCAGCAGCGACTGCGGGTTTTCTATCACCTGGTTGCGCTTCATTTCTGCCAGGGTGGTATAGGCATAAAACTCGTTCAATACCGTCTTCTCACCCAATAGCTGACCGATAGATACCATATCGCTTTGTGCCACTCCTATCAGCCAGGCTACGGGAGCAAACAGGTAGCCCAATACCATATTCAGCGACAGTTTTTCATACCGGCCGTCGGATAGCAGTCGCACCTGGTCGTTCAGTTGGGTAATATCGCCCACCCATCCGAGCAGTGCGTTTGCTACCCACATGAGCGCGGTAAACACAATCAGCATAGCGCCCACGTTCACCGCCAGCTTCAGTCCGTCGGTAGTGCCGAGCGATAAGGCGTCCAGAAAGTTGTCGCCCAGCTTTTCCCGGGGTATGGTGAGGTCTTTGCTAACGAGATGTGCATCTGTTTGCGGAAACATGATCTTTGAGCAAACAATGGCTGCGGGGGCGCTCATGATAGACTGGCTCAGCATATGCAGGGCAAAATAGTTTTGCTGCGCTTCATCACCGCCACCCAGAAATCCTACATAGGCAGCCAGCACGCTACCGGCGGTATTGGCCATACCTCCCACCATAATGCAGAGCATTTCGCTGCGGGTAAGTTTTTCCAGGTAGGGACGAATCATCAGCGGCGCCTCGGTTTGCCCCAAGAAAATATTGGCTGCTGTAGAAACACTTTCCGCTCCGGATATGCGCATTTTGTTGAGCAGGTAGGCAAACACGTACACAATCTTTTGAAGAATACCGAGGTAATACAGTATGGAAGAGAGTGCGGCAAAGAAAATGATATTCGGTAATACCTGCACTGCAAAAATATACCCCCAGTCGCCGGAAGCATCTGCCAGGTTTTCAAACAAAAAGCGGGTACCGTTATGACTAAGGTTGATGAGGGCCACAAAAGCAGACGATACTCCTTCCAGCATGTTTTTGAAGATATCCGGTCGTGCTATGCCCGCATATATCGAAACCGTCAGTATGGTTGCGGAAGCCAGTATGCCCCATTTCAGCAATTCCACATTGTTTTTGTTCAGGTACCGGACGATGAAAGCAATGGCTACACCGCTCAGGAGGGTAGCCAGCCCCGGATTCGGTAACCAGTCGTTTTTAACGATGCCTGCGAAAAACAATACCTGCCAGGTAACAACCAGTAACAGTGCCGAAGTTTGAAAGGAAAAAACAGCGGGTTGCGAAAATCCTTTTCTTGCTCTTTTTACAATGGTATACGCCAGGATGATCCCCACCATTACCCAAAAAGCAGGTTGGCCGGCTATCTGCGTGTTCAACACCCCCATGGCAAACATCAGTTGTGCAGCTATCCCGATACCCACCAGCTTCCAGTTGATCGCCTGCCTGTTGTTGCTGAGCAGGTAGCAAACCAGTATCAGAAAAATCATACCAAGCGAACCACGGGCAATATGTTCCAGTTGAGCAGACATGCGGCAGGTAGTTTATACGGCAATATACTTTAAAAAAACGCGCAGGTTTTGAAAACCTGTTAGGTTTGATGCGAAACAGCCTGCCACCCGCACGCAACAGGCGCTATCGGTATGCCTGAACGCGTATGCGACGGAGCAACAGTATATGCGGCATACAAAGCCCCCCTGCACCTACTGTTTATGGTCATTACGTTCCCGGTTTCGGAGTGCACATTACTCTCCGTAGTATTCCACGTATATCTGGGGCGTTTCGTACAGTTTGATGCAATGCAGGCGAACCGATGGTGGCAACTGAGGCGCTAACTGGCCCCAGATTTCAACGGCCAGGTTTTCGGTAGAGCAGCGCTTCCCCTTCATAAAATCCACGTCTTCGTTCAGGTTGAGGTGATCCAGCTTTTCCAGTATATGGGTGTTGATCAGTACACTCAGCTTTTTGGCGTCTATGAGAAACCCGGTGTCGGGGTCCGTTTGCCCCTTTACGGTTACATACAGTTCGTAATTATGTCCGTGCCAGTTTTGGTTGGCACATTTACCGAATACTTCTTTATTTTTTTCTTCGCTCCAGGCGGGGTTATACAACCGGTGAGCAGCGTTGAAATGTTCCACTCTCGTCAGGTACACCATAACAGTCAAAAATTTGCGCAAAGTTACGATATCGGCAAAAACAGGGGAAAACTTATGCTTCTCATGCCATAAATACAGAACTTTGTATTATGAAAATGCTGGTAGTAGCGGCAACGGCAATGGAAATTGCTCCATTCCGCCAATATCTCGAAGAGAAGCGGTACCT
This sequence comes from Agriterribacter sp., assembly GCA_037190905.1. Lineage (GTDB taxonomy): Bacteria > Bacteroidota > Bacteroidia > Chitinophagales > Chitinophagaceae > Agriterribacter. Next base: position 53,407 of record JBBCKG010000018.1, read on the forward strand.
GCCCCGTAGTTGCCGGGTAGAAATATTGGTTACCGGCGTGAGCCTCCTGCATACCTGCTACAGTCTTACAAAATATTTGATCACCGATCCGCCGGATATAGCCATTCAGGCGGGCATAGGAGGGAGCTTTCACCCGTTTTATCCACCCGGCACAGTGGTGTTGGTACAGGAAGAAGTAACCGCCGATACGGGAGTAGAAGAAGCAACCGGTTTTGCAGATTTGTTTGATATGCAACTGGAAGACAGTCGCCTGCCTTACACGGGTAAGTTACTGGTGAATCCGCACGAAACCTGGTTGGAGCGTTTACCGCTCCAGCGGGTAAGGGGTATCAGTGTGAACGAGATCACCACCCGCCCGGAACGGATCCGGCTCTTGCAGGACAAGTATGGCGCTGCTATAGAATCGATGGAAGGCGCTGCCTTTCATTATGTTTGTTTACAGCAAAAAATACCTTTTCTCCAGATACGTTCGGTATCGAATTTTGTGGGGGAGCGTGATAAATCGCAATGGAAAATGCAGGAAGCGATTGCCAGCCTGAACGAACAGTTGAGCCTGTTTGTGCATGATATTTTATGCAAAAAAAACACACCCTGATGGAATTTACACTGGGATTTTCTCCCTGCCCGAACGATACCTTTATATTCGATGCGCTGGTGAACGGGAAAATAGATGTTGGTGCTTACCGCTTTTCCGTGGTACTGGAAGATGTGCAAACGCTCAACCAATGGGCGCTGGAAGGGCGGCTGGACGTTAGTAAGATCAGCTATGGGGTCATGCCCCTGGTATTGCCGCATTACGCCATGCTGCACAGCGGGGGAGCACTCGGTAAAGGCGTAGGACCTTTATTGATTGCTGCGCAGAAAGCAGACCTGCACAGTGCTTCGTTTAATATCAACGATTATGAAGTAGCCATACCGGGCGAGCATACCACAGCGCACCTTCTTTTCAGTCAGGCATTTCCCGAGGCGAAGCATAAGCGCTTTATGGTATTCAATGAAATAGAAGACTTCCTGCTGTCTGCCGGAAACCAGGGCAATACGCTCGGCGTCATCATCCATGAAAACCGGTTTACCTATCAGCAGAAAGGGCTGAAAAAACTGATGGATCTGGGTGCTTTCTGGGAAGAAAAAACCGGCTACCCCATACCGTTGGGCGGCATTGCCGTCCGGCGGAATATGCCCCTCGAAGTACAGCAGAGACTGGAGGAGTTGATTACGGAAAGCATACAGTACGCTTTCCGCCACTACCCGGTGCTGCCGGAATATGTTTGCCGGCATGCACAGGAAATGGAGCCCGCTGTGATGCGTCAGCATATTGACCTGTACGTAAATAATTACTCGTTGCACCTGGGCACTGATGGCCGGCAGGCTGTTGAGCGATTTGTGAATATTTTTGAGCAAACCAATCCAGGCGTCGGCAGTGCCGGCACTGATATCTTCATTTAATATTTAGGTACTTGAATCGTTTTTTCAGCATCGAAAGTGAGTTTTTCAGTGTACTCGGTTACTCCATGAGTTATATAGAGTTTTTTGGCGTGGTAACGGGGCTGGCGGCTATATGGCTGGCCGCACGCGCCCATCTGTGGAGCTGGCCGATAGGTATTGTTAACGTGGTGCTCTCTTTCTTTCTATATTATCAGGTACAGCTCTATCCGGATATGCTGCTGCAGGTATTTTTTTTCGTGACCAATATAATGGGCTGGTGGCGATGGTCGCATCCCCGTGAGGCAGAAGCCGACCGGAAGAATGAACTGAGGGTTAGCTATATGAGCGGAGGGCAAAGGATTTTTACCATAGTAGCGGGTGTGGGCGGTACGTTGTTGCTGGGCAGTTTTGCCAGCCGGCTGCACGATTGGTTTCCGATGGTGTTTTCCCTGCCCAGCGCTTATCCCTACATAGATTCCTTTATCATGACGATGAGTATTGTTACCACCTTCTTTATGATCCAGAAAAAAATAGAAAGCTGGGTGATCTGGATACTGGTGGATATAGTAGCTACCTATCTTTATTATGTAAAAGGCATTAAATTCTACAGCCTGGAGTACCTGGTATTTACGGTGATTGCCTTTTACGGACTCCTGCATTGGATGAGAGAATATCGTTCGTATAAGACGCGGTGAGGCGATTAAACAGCGGCTTACATTGCTATTATATCAGAAGTATTTACCGATGCAGTAGGGTCGTAAAGCGGAAACCCCTAGCTTTAGAGGACGAAATATTTGCATATGAAAATCCTTGTACGAAACACTACACTGCTATTCCTCCTGGTGGCGACCACAGCAGACAGTCTGGCGCAATTATCCAGGAGCCGGCCGGAAGAACAGGGCGTTTCTTCTGCTGCTATTGCCCGTTTTATACAAGCTGCTAACAACAGCAACAGCGAGCTGCACAGTTTTATGCTGGTAAAAAACGGAAACATCATTGCCGAAAGCTGGTGGAAGCCGTATGCGCCCGGGCTGAAGCATACCATGTATTCTGTAAGTAAAAGCTTTACGTCCACAGCTGTAGGGTTCGCTGTTAGCGAAGGCAGGTTACGGCTAACCGATAAAGTGGTTTCTTTTTTTCCTGAGCTTACGCCCGATACGGCGGGTGCCTTACTGCGCAACATGACCGTAAGAGACCTGATCACCATGTCGGCAGGACAGTCGCCGGACCCAACAGGCCGGATGCTGCAGCAACAGGAATGGGTACGATTTTTCCTTCAATTGCCGGTGGTAGATACACCGGGCTCGAAGTTTCTTTATAACTCTGCGGCTACGTTTATGCTGAGTGCCATTTTGCAGAAAGTGACGGGGCAAAAGCTGGTTGATTATCTTACCCCGCGGTTGTTCGATCCGCTGGATATACGCAACACCGATTGGGAGATCAATCCCGAAGGTATACATGCAGGAGGGTGGGGGCTTCGCCTGAAAACGGAAGATATGGCAAAGTTTGGTCAGCTTTATCTGCAAAACGGGCGGTGGTACGATAAGCAATTGCTGCCTGCTGCCTGGGCAGAAGAAGCCACCCGTTTTGCCATCAGCAATGCGCACGACACCGCCGTGTATGCAAAAGCCACCAGCGACTGGGCGCAAGGATACTGTTACCAGTTTTGGCGGAGCAGGAACAATGCCTATCGCGCCGACGGAGCCTTTGGGCAATACATTATTGTGATGCCTGAAGTGCAGGCGGTAGTGGCCATTACAAGCGAAACGGCTGATATGCAGTCTGTCATGAACCTGGTATGGGAATACCTGCTGCCCGCACTGCAGGAAGAAAAACCAGCAGCAGGAAAAGCTGCCGGGAAGAGCCTGCAAAAGCAGCTGAAGTGCCAGGCCATACCCGTTCCGCCTGCCGGTACCTCTTCTGCGGCAGCCCTGGTATCTGGCAAAAAATTTACACTGGAAGCGAACCCGGACAATATCAGGGAGATGGGTTTTAGTTTGGGCAGGAAAAAGGCTGTTTTTACCATGGGGTACGGTGCGCATACCGATACACTGGCGCTGAAAGCCGGAGAATGGACCTATGGCGTTGTGCATAAACCGGGACCTTCCCTCACCGGTACCATTCCGCCGTTCGACGGGGCGCCCGTATTCAGGGTTGCTGCTGCCTACGAATGGAAAGACGATAACACGTTGTCAATAACCCTCCGGTATGTAGAAAGTCCGCATACGGAAACTATTGTGTGTACTTTTAAGAACGATGAGATGTTGCTGCGGGTAAACAACAGCCTGAAAGCCATGGTGGGCGGCAACGACCAGCATACTACGATTCGGGGACATGCCATGCCGTAAAGTACGAAAGAAAGACCATCACAGCCACGGGTCGGCTTTGCCAGACCCCATGGCGACGGAAAGAACGATGAGATGTTGCTCTATGTTGCTATGGGGTCTCCCGTGAGGGGACCCCGTAGCCAATGTTTCGATAATAATAAGCGAAAAGTGTACACCACAACAGCCACGGGGGCGGCTTTGCCAGACCCCATGGCGACGGGGAGCCAACACCCTAAGTTGCTATGGGGTCTCCCGTAAGGGGACCCCGTAGCCGATACTTTTATGCAAACTTTTTCAGTACCTTTTCCATCTGCGCCTGTATGCCCTCGTTGCAAAGGTTGCCCAGGCTTCCCTCGTGGGTATGGTTGAGTTGTTTTTTGTAATCGTATTGAAAGCGGCCTTCTTCAATATCATTCCCCACCCGGCGATAGGCATCGCGGAAGGGAATACCCTGGTTGACCAGTTCGTTCACCGCTTCTACACTGAACAGGTAGCGGTATTTCTCATCGTCGAGAATGTTTTCAGCGACGCTGATATTTGAAAGCATGAGTATGGTCATTCCAATGCAGGCTTTCAGCTCCTCTAACGCTGGGAACAGTATTTCTTTCGTTAACTGCAGATCGCGGTGATAGCCGGAAGGCAGGTTATTGATCAATAAAGTGAGTTCGTTGGGGGTAGACTGTATGCGGTTGCATTTAGCCCTGATCAGCTCAAATACATCGGGATTTTTTTTATGCGGCATAATGCTGCTGCCGGTGGTGAGCTCGGGCGGAAAGGAAATAAAGCCGAAATTCTGATTGATGTAGAGGCAGGCGTCCATGGCCAGTTTGCTGAGGGTGGCAGCCACGGCGCTGATACCGGTAGCCACCATTTTTTCGGTTTTACCACGGCTCATCTGCGCGTATACTGCATTGTAATTGAGCGCTGCAAACTCCAGCAGGTGGGTGGTGAGGGTGCGGTTGAGCGGAAAAGACGAACCGTAGCCCGCTCCGCTGCCCAATGGATTTTTATTGGCAATATGATAAGCCGCAGCCAGCAGTTCAAGATCGTCTGTCAGGCTCTCGGCATAAGCGCCGAACCACAATCCGAAAGAAGAAGGCATCGCAATCTGCAGGTGCGTATAGCCCGGCAACAATACATTTTTAAAACGCTCGCTTTGCGCTATCAGTAAATCAAACAGTTGTTTTACTTCGCTTTTGATAGCCAGTACCTCAGCGCGGAGATACAGTTTCAAATCCACGGCTACCTGATCATTGCGGCTTCGTCCGCTGTGTATCTGTTTGCCTGCGTCGCCGATGCGTTGCGTTAAAAGGTATTCCACCTGTGAGTGAACGTCCTCCATTCCCTCTTCGATGGCAAACTCGCCTTTTTCAATGTCCCTGAATATATCTTCGAGTCCCTTTACCGCCGCATCCGCGTCAGCGGCGTTCATCAGCCCCACTTCCCGTAGCATTTTTACATGCGCGATAGACCCCTGTACATCATACCGGGCAAGTAGTAGGTCAAACTCCTTATCCCTGCCCACTGTAAACTTTTCTATCAGATCATTAACCGATGAACTATCTTTTTGCCAGAGTTTCATGCGCTGAATTTTAACGATTGCGGGCTGCAAGATACAGGTTTCCGGGCATCGATTCACCGTATATCAACCGATCCTTCGTCGTTGAACAAAAGGCTGATGTTGTACGGCGCGCTTCATGGGGTCAAACATCCTGATCAGAATAAAGCCGGCCAGGAAACCGCCTATATGCGCGGCGTATGCTACACCGCCGCTTTCTTCTCCGCCCAGTATGCCCAGTCCGCTGATCACCTGGAAGGCTATCCACATACCGAGGGCCAATATAGCAGGTACTGAAATAATGAAGAAAAATACAATAGTCCGCACCTGCCGCCCGGGAAATAAGCACAGATAGGCGCCCATGACACCGCTGATGGCGCCGGAAGCGCCAAGACTGGGGATCAGTGAATTCTGAAGCTGTATAACGGTAGCGAATACATGGCTGAGAGATGCCAGCACCCCGCACAACAGGTAAAATAATAAATAGCGCGCATGTCCGAGCCGGTTTTCTATATTATCGCCGAATATCCACAAATACAGCATATTGCCCGCCAGGTGTGCCCAACCGCCATGCATAAACATAGAAGTGATCAGCGTGAAATACACCGGTATCGGTGTGGGCTGCAGCCCGGGTATTTCGTAGGTATAGCCTGTAGCTACATCTCTGATAACCTCGCTACTGGTAACAATGTCTCTACCGGTGAGAATTTCTGCAGGTACGGTGCTGAAAGCATGTGTAAATCCTATATTAAGCCCACCCCATTGGAAGAAGATGAAAACAAGGATATTGAGCGCAATCAGGAGGTAATTGATGTAGGGCGTTACGACCCTGTCTGAGTTGTCATCTCCAACCGGTAGCAGCATAGGTGTTTATTTAATGATGTTAATACACTAAAAATAAAGGAAATCCTCCGAAAGGGCTCAAGGTTTCCGATAATTGGTTTTGAAATGATTAGAATTGCAGTTCTTTTCACTCTCTATCTGAAATACTTTGTAATGAAAAAAATGGCGTTGCTGTGTGCCGGAGTTTTGATATGGGCAGGCATTCAGGCACAAAACTACCAATGGCGGAATCCTGCAACACACAGTATCAGCACCATCTCCGGACAAGGCTGGCATGGCAATACGGAGTCGGTCTTCGACAGGCTGCCTGCGAAGGCAAAAAACACGGTCAGACCCGAGGTGTGGAACCTGGGAAAGCAAAGCGCCGGATTGTACCTGCGTTTTAATACCGATGCCCGGAATATTATGGTCCGTTACAAAGTGGCCGATGCTTTCAGCTTTCCCCATATGCCGGCTACCGGTGTCAGCGGAGTGGATTTATACGCCCGGGATGGCAACAAAGACTGGCACTGGTCATCGGCGGGCAGTTACAAATTCGGCGATACGGTTACCTATCGGTTTGAGTACCTGGACCAGCCGCGTACTATAGCTGAGTTTCGTTTATACCTGCCCTTATACAACCAACCCTTGTGGTTAGAGATTGGTGTGCCCGAAGGAAACAGTTTCGTATTCCTGCCAGTGGAAACAGAGAAGCCGGTGATTGTATACGGTTCTTCCATTGCGCAGGGGGGCTGCGCTACACGGCCGGGGTTGGGCTGGACCAATATACTCAACCGCATGATAGATCGTCCGGTTATTAACCTCGGTTTCTCCGGCAACGGTACATTAGACGAACCGGTGATGGACCTGATCGGCGAGCTGGATCCGGCGGTGATTGTACTCGATTGCTTACCCAACCTCGTTGATACAGTCCGTTTTCCCTACGCAGATTTGGAGCGTCGTATACGCATGTCGATCAAAAAATGCCAGACCAAGCATCCGGGTGTTCCCGTGTTGCTGGTAGAGCATGCAGGGGGATTGCCTGGCTCCGATATGGATGGCAACCGTAGAAACCGGTATAACAATGTAAATATTGCATTCCGGAAGATCATTGATGGTATACAGGCTAACGATCTGCAGAACGTGTATGTACTGCGGGCGGCAGACATAGGGCTGCACATAGAAAGCACGGTAGACGGTTCGCATCCCAACGACCTGGGGATGATGCAATACGCAGAAGCCTGTGCAAAAATGTTGCAGAAGCTCTTGCGGTAGCCTGCGCCCTTAACTGCCAGATTTTTATACGATTTACTTTTGACGACGAAGACTATGCACAGCTTGGTGCTGGCAGGGACCGTCCTAAACTGGTGCAGCCGCTCTCAGGGCTGTTATTCTTTCGCATGGCCCGCCTTACTTTTTGCGGCTCCGGGATCTGGCAAAGCCGGTCCGGACGCTGTCAATGCGGCGTTTTGCAGGCCCTTCATCGTTTTATATATTACCATCATCAGCAGCGAAAAAACGAGCGTGACTGCCCATGTGCGGAGGTGATCGCCCGGATGCAGGGCGATGAGGGTGATATCGGCAATGATATTACCCGGCTCCGATACGACGTGCCAGCTATTCCAACGGAGAAACCGCCCGGCATATACGCCAAAGGCGCAAAGTACCAGGCTCAGGTTTACCATCCAGTTGACAATAGCAGGCCGAAATCTGCCCAGCAGGTATCTTTCCACATGCATCAGCGATAAAATACCGAGCAACAGGCCGTTCCAGGCAGCCCAGAAAAGCAATAGCAGATCGTACCAATAGGGTACCGGAGGGCGGTGTTTAAGGTGAAACAGATCGGTAATGATATAGGGAGCATTGGGAAAAAATAATAGCCAGGCAGCGAGCAGGCCATACTGAAAAACAGTGCTCATTGGTTTTTGCAGCAGCAGTTGGCTGAATGCAAACGGCAGCCATGCCAGGAAGAGGTTCCATACTAGGTAAGTGCCATACCATTGCCCGGTATACAGCATTCTGCCGGCGATCATGCCCAGGCTCAACAACAGGGATGTATACAGGATTTTGTTCAGCGAAACAGGCTTCATATGTAGAGATTCAGTAGTGAAAAAAGTTTGGGAATAAAAATGAGCGCGCCGATCACCGCGCTGGTGAAGGCCGATAATAACACTGCTCCGGCCGATACGTCTTTCGCTATTTTAATCAGCGGATGGTAATCGGTGCTGACAAGGTCGCAGACTTTCTCCACCGCTGTGTTCACCATTTCCAATGCCAGCACCAGTGCACAGCACAATAGAATGACGATCCATTCCAGCCGTTCAATATGGAGCAGAAAGCCCGCAATGATGGCCGTGCAGGCAGCGGCCAGTTGTATTTGGCCGTTGTATTCGCAACGGAAAAACCGGTGTATACCGTTGACCGCGTACCAAAAAGATAATATTCGTTTATTCATATAGGTTGTATTTTTGAGAATGCTGATGAGGGTAATCATCCGGCGTTTATACTGCCGTCGTATCGGATGGCAGTTTACCATACCAGTCAATTTTTCTGGAATAAAACATCACCACGGCGAGCAGTATGAACAGCCCTATACTTCCGAACAGCAAAGCATTATCCTGCAATTGTATCAGCATAAAAATAAAACCGTACAGCATAGCCAGCAATCCTCCAAAAAGGAACGAAACTTTCCATTTAGTAAATATGCTTTTTGTATACAGCGTAATGAGGGTAACGGTAGCCAGCGCGGCAATGGCATAAGCAATATTAAAGCCTGTATATTCTGATATAGAAAGCAATAGGGTGTAAAAAACGGAGAGTGCAAGCCCCATGAGAATGTATTGAATGGGATGAACGGCTTTTCGCTGGAGTATTTCCACGAAAAAGTACAGCCCAAAGCTGAGGGAAATAAACAGGATGGCATATTTCACCGACCGCATGGTTTTGGCATAGGAATCTACCGGTTGCAGCAGGGTTACCCAGAACGCTGACTCGTTCAGATTGTACGGCGATTCTTTCCAGCTTTGCGGGTAATTGCGGTTGAGGTGCTGCACCTTCCAGTGGGCAACAAAGCCTTCTGCTGAAATTTGTTGCTCCGATGGAAGAAACTGCCCACCGAAAGAGGGGTCGGCCCAGGGAGCTTCCAGTTGCACCAGTGTGGTGTTGCCGATGGGTACAAAACCCAGTTTTTCAGAACCCCTCAGTCGCAGCCGGAGGGAAAAATTGTGCGGTGTGGATAAGTCAGACGATGGCGTCGCTGCGCTGAGTCCGCTTTGTAATACCCCGGTATCCGGCAGCCCGGCAGAAAATACCAGTTCGGCGTCATCCCATACCATTGATACCTGCTCTTCTATTCCCCTAAAATCACTGATACCCATACATATCCTTGCTTCCTGCAACAGCAGGTTTTCTTCCGGTATGTTCAGCCCGTACGAAGCAATGCTGCCAAAACTGCCTGTTATTTCAATATCGGAGGTGTACACGGTGATCGGGTAAATGCTCCGGTATCTGGTTTGCGGCAACAACGATCCGGTAATGTTCAGCCGGTCTGGTAATACATAGGCTGTTTTTTTAATGAAGCTGATGGTTCCTTTTTCGTCTGTTCGCTTTTCTACATAAGGGATCAACAAAAGGGGGCCGGTTACATGCTGTGCGTTGGCCCATTTACCTGCTTCTTCGCGGATGACCTGCTCCTGCCTCGCGCCCCGCTCCTCCACAAGGTTGAATATGAAAGCAGCGGGAATCAGCATCAGGAGGATAAGTATACCTACGATAATGCCTTTAATCGTCAGCCGGTTGGCTGTCCAAAAGCCGGTTGGTTGTGTCTCGTTGTGTTGCGGATACATGTTTTTTTGTTTTAAAAGTGCTTTGAAATTCAAAGTATATGTGCAAAAAAAATCACCCTATGGAGCGGATCATTTTTTCGAGTGCATCGAGATGTGTTTTAAAAGCTTTTTCCCCGGCTTTCGTTACCGTATAGGTAGTATTGGTTTTTCTTCCGATAAATCCTTTTTCCACCTTGATGTAACCATTTTCTTCCAGTGTTTTGAGGTGGGAGGCCAGATTACCGTCTGTTACATCCACAATTTCCTTTAACTGGTTGAAGTTCACAGATTCATTCACCATCAGCGAGCTCATGATGCCCAGCCGTATACGGCTGTCAAACACTTTATTCAGATTTTCTATCGGGTTCTTCATCCTGTACTCATTTACGGTGCCGGCATCTGGGGTTTTGTTTCTGTTGGTGCATTCATTACCCGCTTATATCGGGGCTGTTGGCTGTTATCGCGCGATACTGTTTTTTTCATACTTCCACCACATCAGTGCGCCGTACAATATATGCAGCACGCCGAAGCCGAGTGTCCAGAACAGCAATCCGTACCCCGGCAGCCAGCAATTGACCAACCCCAACACGATCTCTCCATAACCCAGGTATCGCGTTTCGCCCAGTGTATATTTACTGGCATTTACCAGCGCAATGCCATAAAACAGCAGACAGCCAGGAGCAATCAGTGCAAAATATTCCAGGTCTATCATTTTGAGTAAAAATACCCCTCCCGCAAACAATGGTATACAGAAGTTGATAAACAGCCTTTTGGATGCAGTTCCCCACAAAGGCATGCCGGATTTTCGACTGTTCCACCAGGTAAACAGAAAAGCTGCTATCAATGCTGCTGCCAATGTATACAGCGCTATGCTGAACAACTGGTATCCCATAAAGCGGCTCAGATTCACGCCCCGGCCTACGACAGACCGGTACCGCATTGCCATGCCATCGCCGATCAGATCCCAGGCAAACCAGGCACCGATCAGTGCACAAATGCCCGCTGCAACGCCGCTCAAACCGCTCAGGCTGATAAAACGGCTGCTGCGTTCCATCATTTGCCGTATGTTTTGCAAAGCCTCCAGTCCGGATTGTTTTTCTTCCATAAAAGTACTTTGAAATTCAAAGTAAATATAAGTCCTGCTTTTTTGCAAATTTATTTTTGCGAAACTTCTTAATACTTACTTAAATAATCAGTGCAGGCTGATCGTTATCATTCTTTTGCACTCTACATTTGCACGTATATGACCTGGAATCTATTGTGTAAGAAGGGGTTATTACTCCTGATGCTATTACCGGGGCTGGCTGCTAACGCCCAAATCAGGAAAATCACCGGTTATGTGCAGGATGCGCATAGTGAAGAGCGTATTCCTTTTGCTTCGGTTCAGTTTCGCAATACGACCGTTGGCGCGCTCACTGATGTGGAAGGAAACTTCAGTCTGGTGGTCGAAAACTGGCCTTCAGATACGCTGGAAGTAACCTATGTAGGGTACGAAGACTATTACCTGCCGATAGACAGTACCATAGAAGAGATGGAGGTGGTGATAGACCTGGAGCGGAAGAAAACGGAGGAAGTGGTGATTAAAAGCAAGGTGGGAAAAGGGGTGCTGATGTGGCGGCGGATTGTTAAAAACAAGCCGTTCAACGACCGGGCCCGCTTCGACAACTATGCTTATGAAGTGTACAATAAGCTGGAGGCCGATCTCAACGATGCAGCCAATAATAAGCTTATTAAGATGAAGGTGCTCAAGCCTTTCCGCGAAGTGATACACAAAAACATAGATTCAGTAACCGAAGAAAAGCCCATTCTGCCGCTATACCTCACCGAATCGCTCTCCGACTACTTCTACCAGAGCCGTCCGAGGAAAGTGCGGGAGGTTTTCAAAGGTGTAAAAACCATTGGTATCAACAACCAGAGCATCAGTAAGATGCTGGGTGGAATGTACCAGAATATCAATGTGTACAAGAATTTTATTCCGGTATTCGACAAGGATTTTGTGAGCCCCATTAGCGATAATGGAACGGCGTATTACCATTATCGCGTACCTGATACCCAGTATATAGATGGACGACGTTTTTTTCATTTTGTGTTTTCGCCCAAGCAGAAGGGCGACAATGCATTTACCGGAGACGCCTGGATAGCCGATTCATCGTTTGCGGTAATGAAAATGACCCTGCGTGTGCCCGAAGCTGCCAACCTGAATTTTGTGGAAAAACTGGATATGGTGCAGGAATATACCCTGCTGAACGACTCGGTTTGGTTCTTATCCAAAGATAAGTTTGTGGCGGATTTCATTTTTCTTGATAAAAACCGGTTGAATTTCATAGGTAGAAAAACCAGTACCTATCGGAATGTGGTCATCAATGACCCTTCTGTGGAAACTGAACTGGCGAAAAATAAATTGCGGGAAGAAACGGTGATGTCAGATTCTGTCAATACCAAATCTGAAGAGTACTGGGCGGAAGCCCGGCATGAGGAATTGTCGAGAACGGAGGAAGGCATTTACCAGATGATCGATACATTGATGGCTATGCCCAGTTTTAAACGATTTACCGACCTGCTCTACTTTTTGGGTACCGGATACAAAAATGTGGGCAATTATGAAATCGGTCCCTGGTACAACTGGTTTACTATCAACGCATACGAAGGTGCGCGTGTACGCTTCGATCTGGGCACCAACAGCCGTTTTCATAAAAAACTGTATTTCACCGGCTATCTGGCCTATGGGTTTGGCGATCAGAAACTGAAAGGGCGGCTGCAAACCATGTATATCTTCAACAAGGCGCCGCGTTCCACGCTGATGGCTTCTTATCTGAACGATATTGATAACGGTCAGGTATATTACGATGAGGTGGGCACCGACAACCTCTTTGCCATAGCCTTACGCAAACCCAATGTGCCGCTCCGCTATATGAAAATACAGCAGCAGCGCCTGGAATACTTTAAAGAATGGTTGAACGGGTTTTCGGTTACATTGTCTGCCCAGCGGCGGCAGTTCACACCGCTCACGAATCTGCCCATGAAAGAGCATTACCCTTCCTACGACGGCGGCGCTTCGATGAACAGTTTCGAGACAGGGATCAAGTTGCGGTTTGCTTACCTCGAGAAGTTTCTCGACGGCAATTTTTACCGCATGAGTCTGGGCAGCCGGTACCCTATTGTGGAAGCGCACTACAACAGGGGTTTTAAGGGCGTATTGAACAGCAACTACGATTTTCACCGGGTGGGCGGCAGTATTTCGCACTATAAAAAGATATCTCCTTACGGAAGTTTGTACTATAATGTGTTCGGAGGAAAAGTGATCGGAAAATTGCCGTATACCCTGCTGGAGATGCCGCCGGGTAATAATATCTGGTATTATAATAAGTATGCGTTTAATATGATGACGCGGTACGAATACCTGGCAGACTGGTATGCCGGTACAAACCTGGAGCATAATTTCGGAAACGGCTTGTTTCGCTACATACCACTCACGCGTCGGCTCAAGTTCCGGCAGTTTTGGGGCGCCAAAATATTATGGGGCGGACTGAGCGAAGAGAACCGTTTGTATAATACTACCGGAGAGCACAGCTTTAAAACCTTTAATGGAAAACCGTATATGGAAATAGGAACCGGCGTGGATAATATTTTTAAAATATTCAGGGTAGACTTTATCTGGAAAGTATTGCCGCGTCCGCTGCCTGAAAAAACCTTCGAACGGTTTGGTATTTTTGGTAGCTTTCGGATTGTGTTCTGATTTCTTCACTTAATAAACACAGTCAATATGGAACTAACGTTGGCAGAGGCGCAGCAAAAAGTAGATCTGTGGATACGAACGATAGGCGTTCGTTACTTCAGCGAACTGACGAACCTGGGGATACTTATGGAAGAAGTAGGCGAACTGTCAAGACTCATGGTCCGCACCTATGGCGAACAGTCTTTCAAAGAAACCGATAAAGGCAAACAACTCGCGGACGAAATGGCCGACGTGTTGTGGGTGCTTCTTTGCCTGGCCAACCAAACCGGCGTAAACCTGACGGAAGCGCTGCAGAAAAATTTTGAAAAAAAGAGCATACGTGATGCAACAAGGCATCGCAACAACGATAAGCTGGACTGATACCATATTTTGTTTCCGGGCGCTGGCAGCTTCGTGTATGCGCAAGTACCTGAAGAGTGCGCTGAAACCCATCTATATGCTGGGGGGCGTTGTTTCGGTGAGCACAGCCCCTGTTTGCCGGGGAGTACCCTGTTTATACCCGCTGTATTCCACTTATCAAGTAAGCATTGCGGGGCGCTGATTTAGCTTTAATTTCGAGGGTTGCAAACATATAAACCCATTGGCTGATGAACCTTAAAAATGCGGCTGTTTTAATTGTCGATGATGACCCGGACATTCTGACCGCTGTGCGTTTGTTGTTAAAAACCGAAGCGAAACAGGTGGTGACTGAAAAGAACCCCGAGCAACTGCGTTCGTTACTGAGTCGGCAGGCCTTCGATCTGATCATGTTGGATATGAACTTCAACAGTTCCATCAATACAGGCAATGAAGGACTATTCTGGTTGCGGAAAATAAAAGAGCTGGGCTCAGATGCAGCAGTAATTATGATCACTGCTTACGGCGATATAGACCTGGCTGTGAAGTGCCTGAAAGAGGGGGCTGCTGATTTTATGGTAAAGCCGTGGCACAATGAGCGGCTGATCGCTACTATTAAAGAAGCGCTGCGGCAAAAAGGTGATGCCGCATCAGAGAGGGCGTCTGTTGTGCCGGCTGGATCTATCATTGGCTCAGCGTTGCTGGGAGCATCGGAGGTGATGCAGGATATTTTTTACAAGGTGAATAAAATTGCACCCACCGATGCAAACATCCTGATATTGGGAGAAAACGGCACCGGAAAAGACCTGATAGCAAAAGCCATCCACCAGCAGTCGCTGCGAAAAGACCAGCCTTTTGTAAAAGTAGATGTGGGAGCGCTGACCGAAAGTTTGTTTGAAAGCGAACTTTTTGGCCACAGAAAAGGCGCATTTACAGATGCGCGTGAAGACAGGGAAGGGAGGTTTGAGGCGGCTAACGGAGGCACATTGTTTCTGGATGAGATTGGAAATATTTCGCTGCACCAACAGGCAAAATTGTTATCAGCGTTACAAAACCGCGTAGTAACCCGGCTGGGCACGAACCAGCCCGTGCCGGTAGATATCCGGCTGATATGCGCCACCAACGTGCCGCTTACGGAACTGGCCAATGAAAACCGCTTTCGGAAAGACCTGGTGTACCGCATCAATACGGTAGAAATTATCGTGCCCCCGTTGCGCAAACGCCAGCATGATATCATTATGCTGGCAGAATTCTTCCTGAAGCAGTATGCCGCCAAATACCTGAAAGGGGCACTGGAGCTGGATGCAACTGCCCGCGAAAAGCTGAAGCAATATCATTATCCGGGCAATGTGCGCGAACTGCAGTATACTATAGAGCGGGCGGTGATCATGACTGACCAGGAAACAATCGCGGCAGACGACCTGATATTTTCCCCCATAGAGTCGGCAGCAGTGGCGGCAGAAGAACCCCGGGAACTGAACCTGCGAAACATAGAAAAAAATACCATCCTGCGTGTGATAGAAAAGCACAATGGTAATATTACCAAAGCGGCGAAAGAACTGGGACTTACCCGTACTGCCCTGTATCGAAGGCTAAATAAATACGATATTTAACAGGAAACAGCCATGTTTAAAAAGCTGGAGTGGCGCATAATGGTTAGAGTGATGGCATTGTTTGCCACATTGTTGGCTGCGGCGTTCATGGCAGTGTATGGTTATTGGGCATACCTCGCACTGGTGCTGCCGGTCACCATCGTACAATTGGTTGATTTTTACCGATTCAACCGACGGGCACAGGAGGAGGTAGCGCAATTCGTGAAATCTGTGCATTACCGGGATTTTTCCCGGCATTTTAACGTACAGAAAGCGCCGGCAGCGCTGCAGCCGCTCCGGCAGGGATTCAATGATATCAATACTGCATTCAAAATCGTCAGCCGGGAACGTGAAACACAATACCAGTACCTTCAGCAGATATTGGAGCTGGTAGATACGGGGATACTGTCCTACGAAAGTGAAACAGGCGTAACCGGCTGGATGAATGAAACCCTGAAAAAAATGCTGGGCATCCCGTACCTGAAAACCATCCATTCACTGGAAAAACGCGACCGGCAACTGTATGAAGAATTGCTTGCACTCAGGCCCGGGGATGGGAAAGTGGTGCGGATGGCAAGCGGAAATATCAAGGTGCTGCTTTCTGCCACCGCCTTTCAGACAGATGGAAAGGTATACAAGGTGATCGCATTCCAGAACGTAGATGAAGCCCTGGATGAAAATGAGGCAGAGGCATGGAAAAAGTTGCTGAGTGTAATGACCCACGAAATCATGAATTCGGTGGCACCCATCTCTTCCCTGGCAGATACCCTCAAAAACAGGCTACAGGCAGCCGCCCGGCATCTTACAGACGAAGAAGGTACTGTAGACGACCTTGAATTGGGTATCATTACCATCAAACGGAGAAGTGAAGGGCTGCTTAAATTTGCAGAAACCTACCGAAATCTCAATAAAATTACCAGGCTCCACCTGCAAAAAGTGTATGTGAGAAATTTGTTCGGGAATCTGTCTGCGCTAATGGGCCCTACGCTGGAGCAGAAGCAAATAGACCTGGATATTATACTTAAATCCACCGATCTGCAAATCGAGGTCGATAATAACCTGATAGAACAGGTGCTTATCAATTTGCTGGTAAATGCCATGGAGGCGGTAAAAGAAAAGGAGCGCCCGAATATTACACTTTCCGCTGCTATGGATGGCCGAAGGGCCGTGATAAAAATAACCGATAATGGGCATGGCATGCCGCCTGATATTCTCGACAAAATATTCATTCCATTTTTCAGTACCAAAAAAAGCGGCAGTGGAATTGGGCTCAGCCTCTGCAAACAGATTATGATGATGCATAAGGGAAGCATACAGGTACACAGTATCGAAGGCAGGGGTACTTCGTTTTCGCTGCTGTTTGAAGAAAAAACAGTCGCTGGTGCATAAGTAAAAACCCCGGATTGCCGGGGCTTTTTATAGGACGGGGATCATGGGGATGCAATGGTTCAGCTAGGCGCATTTCCTGATGAGGAAAGATGGTTTTGCCGGGCAAGGTCTGAAACAGCCTGTCTGTACAGGAAATCTTTCAAAGCCTCCGCTCCGCCGGCTGCCTCCACAAATTTCTTTTCAACGAAGATGGTAATGGTTTGTTTCACCATCTCCGGCGGCAGTTTTTTTCTGCCACCTCCCGCCTTTCTTTTCTTTTTCATCTGATCAGTTTTCTTTTTCAAATACGGGACGAAGGTTGACGCCCTGTAAGGAAAAATTGCGGGTGCTTTCACTCGGATTCTCAATGCCGGGCATGCCTGGCAAAAAAGTCTGTACGGAAAACCGGTTTCACCTCTGGTCAATTCCTCTTCTCCGCAATGCGCTGCCTGGAATCTGCTACGGACTAACGGACTATATTATAAAGGTATATTAAAAATATTATAAAACAAAAATTATTTTTTAGTATTATTATATAATAATAATTATTTTATTAAAGTAAAATAGTTGTTTCAGATCAAAACAATGTTTGCTTCCCATTCTGCTGTATTTCAATGAGGGAGGGCGTGTTTGTCTTCGGCTATGTGTGGATACTGTTGTCGGAGTCATTTGCCACAGGATCGCTTACGGGAGACCTGTAGCGACGTTTGTTTTTCTGTCGCCATGAAGTCATTCGTCGCCATGAGGTCTGGCGTAGCCGACCCCGTGGCCATCTGTGTGGACGTTTTTACTTATATATGCTTTTATCCTCCTTATTTGTCGGAGCCATTTGCTACAGGGTCCCCTTACGGGAGACCTGTAGCGACGTTTGTTTTTCTGTCGCCATGAAGTCATTCGTCGCCATGGGGTCTGGCATAGCCGACCACGTGGCCATCTGCGTAAACGTTTTTGCTGATGTATGCTTTTCTCCTCCTTATTTGTCGGAGCCATGTGCTACAGGGTACCCTTACGGGAGACCCTGTAGCGACGTTTGTTTGTCTGTCGCCATGGGGTCATCCGTCGCCATGGGGGCTGTCATAGCCGACTCCATAGCTATCTGTGTAGCCGTTTTACTGAGGTATGCTTTCTTCTGCTATAGTCGGAGCCATGTGCTACAGGGGCCCCTTGCGGGAGATCCTGTAGCGACGTTTGTTTTTCTGTCGCCATGAAGTCATCCGTCGCCATGGGGGCTGGCCCAGCCGACCCCCTGGCCATCTGCATAAACGTTTTTGCTGATGAATGCTTTTATCCTCCTTATTTGTCGGTGCTATTTGCTACAGGATCCCCTTACGGGAGACCCTGTAGCGACGTTTATTTTTCCGTCGCCATGAAGTCATCCGTCGCCATGAGGTCTGGCGTAGCCGACCCCGTGGCTATCTGTGTAGCCGTTTTACTGATGTATGCTTTTCTCCTCCGTTGTCGGAGCCATGTGCTACAGGGTCCCCTTACGGGAGACCCTGTAGCGACATTTGTTTTTCTGTCGCCATGAAGTCATTCGTCGCCATGGGGTCTGGCACAGCCGACCCCGTGGCTGTGTGTATTAAATTAAATCATTACGATACCGTCGGCTGGTTTAGCTTTGTGGCTTAATTTTTTGCTATGAAAATTGAAATACCGCACGAACACTCAAAAGATACCGCCCGGGAAAAAATCAGCACCCTGATGGCAGAGTTGAAAGAAAAATATGCTGGTCAGGTAAAAGATGTTCAGGAAACCTGGACAGATTACAGGAACGATTTCAGTATTGCAATGGGACCGCTGTCAACCAGCGGATACATCGATGTAGACGAGCAGCGGGTGGAAATAGAATTGGAAATTCCCCTGTTTGCCGCTATGTTTAAAGGGCAGATCAAGTCGCTGATCGAAGAAGAAGCCAAAAAAATTTTAAGCAAATAGACAATCACAATCTCAGTTACAACTATGTTTATTATAGATGCGCACCTGGACATAAGTATGAATGCCATGGAATGGAACCGCGATTTCAGAGAGTCCATTGCGGCCATAAGAAACAGGGAAAAAGGGATGACGGATAAGCCGGATCGCGAACGTGGAACGGTTTGTTTTCCGGAATTGCGAAAGGGAAACATCGGATTGATCGTAGCAACGCAGATAGCGCGGTATGTGGCCCCGGATAATTCCCTGCCCGGATGGCATTCCCCGGAACAAGCCTGGGCACAGACACAGGGGCAACTGGCGTGGTACCGTGCCATGGAGGCAGCGGGCGAACTGAAAATGATCCGTAGTCGCCGGGAGCTGGACGATCATATTCGTTACTGGATGAACGATACAACCGATAAAAAAACGATAGGATATATACTGAGCCTGGAAGGCGCCGACTCTCTGGTAACACTCGATCATCTGCATATCGCATACCATTATGGATTGAGGGCATTAGGGCCTGCGCATTACGGTCCCGGACGATACGCCAATGGTACCGATGCTACCGGCAGGCTGAACAAAGAGGGGATAGCGCTGGTGAAGGAAATGAATAAACTCGGCATTATACTGGATGCCACCCATTTATGCGATGATGCATTCTGGGATGCCCTGGAGATATTCGACGGACCCGTTTGGGCCAGTCATAATAATTGCCGGGCACTGGTAGATCATAACCGTCAGTTCTCCGATGAAATGATCAGGGCGCTGCTGGATAGAGATGCGGTAATCGGTTGTGCGCTCGATGCGTGGATGATCGTTCCCGGGTGGGAGCGCAGGAAGTCGGATCCTTTCGAAATGCAGTGTAGCCTGGAGCGCGCGGCAGACCACATAGATCATATCTGTCAACTGGCGGGTAATGCACGGCATGTAGGTATTGGGAGCGATCTGGATGGTGCTTTCGGGAAAGAACAATCTCCTTACGATCTGGAAACCATTGCCGATTTGCAGCGTTTTTATGAAATTTTACACAAACGCGGATATGTGAAAGAAGATATTGAGCGTTTTATGCATGGCAACTGGCTGCGGATCATGCAGAGGGCCCTGCCTGATGCATAGCAGCCGGCTGATTATTGATATAAAGCTTTTATATGCGTTTGGGTTACCTGTTCATTTATGTATCGGTAGCAGCAATAAGCTGCAGTGCTCCTGAAAAGCCGGCTGAACCGCCGGTAGAAGCAAGAGATACCACCATCACCGTGGAAAATGCATATTCGGAATTGTTTCTCGACAGTATTTCGCTGGAGCATTTTGTTGCGGCACAGTCTTTTGAAGAAGACGTCGCCAATCGTTTCCGTAGTTTTTACAATGCGCGCAATTACCAGTATGCCTGGTTTGTTCCCGAAGGGTTTACTGAGCAGGCATTGAACTTTTTGCATCGTCAGAACGATTATCTTTCTTACTCGCGGGATACCACCCTCTATAACCCTGTGTTGCAAAGTATTCTCGACACCATGGGTACGGGAGCAGAGACGGTACGCCTTTCCGATAGCATACGGCAGTATACCGAGCTTATGCTGACAACACAGTTTTTCCGGTTTGCAGAAAAAGCATTTGCAGGCGACACCAGCCTCAACGTGGCCAGCCTCAAATGGTATATACCCCGTAAAAAGGTAGATGTGGTGGCGGCGCTGGATTCTCTGATGAAAGGCAGCGGGAATGAAGCGTACGAACCCTTAAACACCTATTACAAACGCCTGAAAACCGCGCTGCTGCAGTTTTATCAGGTAGAACAGGAGGGTGGCTGGCAGCCTGTGAAGCTCGATAAGAAAAGTTTGAGAGCGGGAGATAGTGCTGCTGTTGTAGCGCAGGTGAAACAGCGCTTGTTGCGCACGGGTGATTTTTTGGAAGACGACAGCTCGCATGTGTTTACCGATTCGCTGGAGGCCGCGGTAAAGCGTTTTCAGTACCGGTACGGGTTAACGGCCGATGGAGTAGTAGGGGAGGGAATGGTGCGTGAGATGAACAAGCCCGTAGCGCAGAGAATCCGTCAGATGCTTATTAATCTCGAAAGAATGCGATGGGTACCCGAAGATGTGAAAGGCGACTACCTGCTGGTAAACATACCCGAATTCAGACTGCATGTATTCGAAAATGCCGTACCCGTAAAACATATGGATGTGGTGGTAGGCTCCGGGCAGCACAATACGGTTATTTTCAGCGGCGATCTGAAATATGTGGTATTTAGCCCCTATTGGAATGTGCCCCAGAGCATTGTGAAAAATGAAATTATGCCGGGCATCGCTAAAAACCCGAATTATATTAGCGCGCACAATATGGAAATTACCGGTTATTCCGGCAGTGTACCACATGTCCGGCAGAAGCCAGGTCCCAATAACTCGTTGGGTAGGGTGAAGTTTCTGTTTCCCAATAACTATAACATCTATATGCACGATACGCCGGCAAAAAGCTTGTTTGGTGAAACCAGGCGAGCATTCAGTCATGGTTGTATCCGTTTATCTGAACCGCGTTGGCTGGCTGAGTTTCTATTGCGGGGAGACAGTACATGGAGGGAGGATGCCATTCAGAACGCGATGTTGAGCAACAAGGAAAAATGGGTGACGCTCAAACAACCCATACCGGTTTTTATCGGCTACTTTACCGCCTGGGTAGATTCAAAAGGACTGCTCAATTTTCGCAATGATGTATATGGGCACGATGTAAAAATGGAGAAACTGATGTTTAACTAATACAGACCTACACCTATAAGGTTTTAAAAACCTTATAGGTGTAGGTCTGTATTACAAAATATTGATCTTCTGCATAACACCCGATTTGTGGGTTTTGCTGATGGGTATCATATTACCATCGATGAACAGCGTGTTTTCCTGTATATCATTGATTTTGGTGAAGTTGACGATATACGAGCGGTGCACTTTCATGAATACCTGCGGATTGACCTTGGTTTCGAGATTTTTGATGGTATTGTGGGTAATGTACTTTTTAGCCGGTGTAATGAACTTTACATAATCGCCCATGCTTTCAATAAATAGGATATCATCGTTGTGCAGCCGGATCAGTTTTCCATTGGATTTGATGAACATATGATCCTGTTCGGAATTCCCGTTTTGCTGTTCCGATTTTTTGCCCACTTTCTGAATGGCTTCCAGGAACCGCTGATAGGTGAATGGTTTTTTCAGGTAGTCGGTAACGTTATACTGAAATGCATCGTAAGCATATTCTACTTTCGAGGTAGTAAGGATTACCTGAGGAGCATACACCAGTTGATCCAGCAGCTCAAAACCGCTGGCGCCGGGCATTTCCACATCCAGGAAAATAAGATCTACTACATTGTCTCTCAGGTAGCTTAATG
The DNA here is from genome assembly GCA_037190905.1 of Agriterribacter sp. Lineage (GTDB taxonomy): Bacteria > Bacteroidota > Bacteroidia > Chitinophagales > Chitinophagaceae > Agriterribacter. Next base: position 75,682 of record JBBCKG010000018.1, read on the forward strand.
CATCTTCTGCATTGAGAAAGTGGTTGTTTACTTCAACCATTCCGGACTTCTCGCAAAATTTTCTAAGAAAATCTGCAGAAACCTGCAGGTCTTCTACGATGATACTTTGAAATTTCATAGACATTGGGTATTAAATTGCTTCAATCGCTTTGCTTCACTGTCAATGGTTTGTAAAGCCTGTTCTGTAATTGCAACAATATGTGTAAAGCCTTTTTTCGTTTCTGAGATATCTGCCGTGCCGGCACATATGTCTTCAAACGCTGCGAAGTCGGATATTATTTTATTTAATCCTACATACCCGAATAAAGGTTTCATCTTATGGATCACCTTCCTCAGTCCTGCTGTGTCGCTCACAGAGAATTTTTCCTGCGCAATATTCAGCTCAGCCCTGATCTGCTCTGCTGAAGTAGCAAAAACCAGTGCTGCCTGATCAAAGTCGTTGTCGTACAACTCTTTCAAAAAGGTTGTATCGAGATGTTGCGAAAAACTGAACTGCTTTTTGTCCACTTCGTTGTGCATATCACAATTTGTTGTAAGCTAAGGCGTTTCTAAGGGATACCAGTCTCACTCACCAACCCCATGTTATTACAGGATGAAAACGAACTTTTTAGATAAAATAGTATTCGCCTTCCACAGTATTTTGAACAGTGGCGTTGATCCTTCCAAGAGCCATGAGGAGCGAAAGAGTGTGGAACGATTGGTGATCTTTATTTTTTTCGGCATTGGCGTAAGCCTGATATCTGCAGTATTCAACAGCTTCAGAGGGCTGTATATCAGCCTGCTGTTAAACATTACCACCATCCTGCTGCTTACTGTTTCCTTCTTTCTGAACAAAGACGGAAGAATGGTTTTCGCGAAGGTGCTGGGTATTGTGGTCATCAATTTCTACCTGTTCTCCATCAGCTACGTAGAAGGTTTGAAATCGGGAGAACATATGTTTTATTTTCCGTTTCTGCTGGCGCTGATTTTCGTTATCGATTTAAGGAAGAATTATGAAGAACTGATCATGACGGCAATTGTAACATTCATTACGGCTGCCATGATTTTTATCCTTTCTCCGTATAGCAGTACGGTGCAAAATATTACGGCAGAACAATACAGCGCTTTATTCAGTTCCAACCTTGCGCTTTCGCTGGTGATCACCGCTTTTTTTACCTACTATATTTTACGAACACTTGAGAAAAACGAAGACAAAATACTGGACGAAAAATATTTCAAAGAAACCATCTACGATACATCCCTGGATGCATCTTTTATCATCGATACGCATTCGTTGAGGATTACCGATTGTAATAAAACGGCGCTGGAAATTTTCAGCATCGATTCCAAAGAAGCTATTGCAGGCTCGCTGGTGAAAGACCTGCTGGGAGAGAAAATGGAGGAGCATGTAGTGGTACTGGGGCGTCAGGACTTTGCTAAGAAATCGCCGTGGTATGGCAACATGGATTTTTTCAGGAAAGATAATACGCCGTTTTACGGGTATGTAAGCCTGGTAGCGTTTTGGCATAGTGGGGCGCAATATTGTAAGATCAGTATACTGGATATTACCGAAATCAAGGTGGCGGAATTTGAGATTTTAAAAGCAAAGGAAAAAGCAGAGAAGGCAGCGCAGGTAAAATCCCGGTTCCTTTCTAACATGAGTCATGAACTCAGAACGCCGCTGAATGCGATTATCGGAACTACTAATCTGGTATTGCAGGAAGAGTACCTTCCCTCGCAGCGGCAGAGTTTTGAGGTGCTTAAGTATTCTTCAGAGCACATGATGCAACTGGTAAATGATATTCTGGACTTCAGTAAAATCGAGGCCGGTAAAATGCAACTGGAGAATTCGCAGTTTGGGTTGAAAAGCTTTTTGCAGAAGGTGGTTACCTCGTTCAGCGGGCCGGTAGCTGCCAAGCAACTGGACTTTAATGTGGAGGTAGATGAAAATACCGACCTGGAGATATATGGCGACGAAATGCGGCTGAACCAGATCATGAACAACCTGCTGTCTAACGCGTTGAAATTTACAAAAGAAGGTACCATAGAACTGGTGGTAAAAACGGTGGCGCTCAAGTCGGGCAGCGCTGATATCTGTTTCTCGGTAAGGGATACGGGTATCGGTATTCCACAAACCAAGATCCGCCAGATATTTGACAGTTTTACCCAGGCAGATATAGAAACCACGCGCAAGTACGGAGGAACCGGTTTAGGGCTGGCCATTACCCAGCGCATTGTGGAACAGATGGGTGGTTCACTTAAAGTGGAGAGCGAGCCAGATAAAGGCAGTACCTTCTATTTTACATTGAATTTTAAAGTAACCAAACAACAGCGCCCATACGTAGATGAAGATAAACTGAAAAAACTGTCAGCGCTCGACGGGTTACAGATACTGCTGGCGGAAGACAATCCTATTAATATGATGGTAGCCAAAAGGTTTCTCCAAAAATGGAATATAGAGGTGATAACGGCCGAAAACGGACTGATAGCGGTAGACCTTTTCTACAAACATAAGCCAGACCTCTTGCTGGTAGACCTGGAAATGCCGGAGATGGACGGCGCACAAACGGTAGCCGAAATACGGAAAACGCATCCGTCTATACCTATTATCGCATTTACGGCCGCCACCTATGAAAATATACAGGAAGATCTGCTAAGCAAAGGTTTTAACGACTATATCCCCAAACCCTTTAAGCCAGAAGTATTACACGACAAAATACAGGAATATGCAGCAGCCGGCGGATTTGAAATGCACCGTCAGGCCTCGTAAAGCAGCGATGAGGAATGCACTGCACGATTCGTTACGGTAGCTGCAAACTTTTTATTACCGGTTCAGGAAGAAAAGGAGCCGCATCTCCACCGTTTCGTATGACGTCTCTTACCAGCGTAGAAGCTACCGAAGTATACTGCGGAAGGCAGGTGAGGAAAACGGTTTCTATATCTTTCGCCAGGCTGCGGTTCATGTCGGCAATCGCCTTCTCGTACTCAAAATCGCTTACATACCGGATGCCGCGAAGGATAAACCGCGCCCCGATATTTTTGCAGCAGTCAACAGTGAGTCCTTCATACACCATGGCAGACACCTGGTGGTGCCCTTTAAAAATATCCTGAATCCACGCCAGGCGCTGGTCTTCGGAAAACATGGCTTTTTTGTTGGCGTTGCGCCCGATGCCAATCACCAGTTTATCGAAGAGAGGTAGGGAACGATAAATGATATCAAGGTGCCCGATAGTAATGGGGTCGAATGTGCCGGGGAATAATGCAACTCTGCTCATCTGGCAAATTTTTTAAGATTATGCAGGAAAGAGGCTATGGTTTGGATGGTTGATCCACTTCCCGGCCGCCTGCCAGCAGGTATAATACCGCCATCCGGGTGGCAACCCCGTTTTCTACCTGCTGCAATATAATTGATTGCTGCGAATCTGCCACATCACTATCCAGTTCCACCCCGCGGTTGATGGGGCCAGGGTGCATAATCACGAGTTCCTTATCAATACTGTCGAGCATTTTTTTACTGATGCCGTATGCCAGGTTGTATTCCCTCAGCGAAGAAAACAATACCTGGTTTTGCCGTTCCAGTTGTATGCGCAGTACGTTGGCAATATCGCACCATTGCAGGGCTTCCCGGATATTATAGCTTACGCGGATATCGAAAGCCTGCTGTATGTACGGAGGGATCAATGTAGGAGGTCCCGCTACCATTACCTCGGCGCCCATTTTCTTCAGCAGGTAGATATTGCTGAGCGCTACCCTTGAGTGCATAATGTCGCCGATGATTGCCACCTTGATGCCTTCCAGGGTTCCTTTTTGCTCCCGCATAGAAAATGCATCCAGCAAAGCCTGCGTAGGGTGCTCATTGATGCCGTCTCCGGCATTTACAATGGCAGCCGGAATGTGTTTCGCCAGGAAGTGAGGCGCGCCGCTGGCGCTGTGACGCATCACCACCATATCTACTTTCATAGACAGGATATTGTTCACGGTGTCCAGGAGGGTTTCGCCCTTGGATACAGAGGAGCCGCTGGCGGTAAAATTGATGGTGTCGGCGCTAAGCCTTTTCTCCGCCAGCTCAAACGAAATACGCGTTCGGGTAGAACTCTCGTAAAATAAATTGACAATGGTAACGTCCCGCAAAGTGGGAACTTTCTTAATCGGGCGTTGTAATACTTCTTTGAACTGGGCGGCGGTATCTAAAATGAGCTGGATATCCCCTTTCGTGAGATCCCTAATGCCCAACAAATGTTTTGTGCTGAGTTGCATTAGGGGGCGAAGTTAGCGGATAGACATAAAAATTGCAAAATGAATCTTGGTTTTTTACAAATCCGTTTTCAGCTACCCTATGTTCCGGTGTTTCGGCTGCCCTCAATGCTTTCGTCTATGCCGGTTGAATGGAGTAGGGTGGTTGCAGTGCTGGTATCAGATTTGAGACCAGAATATCAGCGGCCAATAGATGCGGTAGCAGAAGAGCCTATCATCCGCTGTACGCGCAGCGAATGCTCCGAGCCTATTCATCATAGCGGACGCTATTGGCAGGCTAGAGGAGTTAACAGCCTACGTTTGGGCAAACATATATCAGCTCTCTAAACCAACCATCCTTTCGACCTGCCCGTGCGGGAAGAGATCTCCCGGATGCGCGGTAATATTTGTAGCAGATTTCAGCTTATTCTTTGTAAAAGGACAAGTTTTTGCTGTTGCTACGGCCAAATAAAACCATATTTCCTCAACCCGAACGCAGGTTAATCCATATCCTGGAGTATATTTAAAATATATATGTTTTTATATTAATATTTATGTCTTTGAAAATTTATATAATAATGTTATGGTTTTGAAAATTCGATCAAACGCAGCCGGGTTGTTTTTTTCCCAACGGTAAAATCAGTAGATTTGTATTCTACTTACTACCCGGTTATTCTGTACTTACCCATTAACTCTTACGGCTTACTACCCATTAGTCTGTATTCGATCAGGTTAAAAATTATTAGTTATGTATTCGTATGCGTTATTGGAAAAAGGTTGTTATTATCTCGTTCAGGAGGAGGAGGGTTCATCCATAGTGCTAATCAGGGTAATTCTGGATTCTGATCATTGCATGTTTATCTCACGTTATGGTGAAACGGAGGAAACGCAACATTGGAAAAGAAAAACAGATACCATATTTGAAATCGTAGAACTGCTGGACGATAAGATGGTGAAAGAATGGGAAGCATCGTACTTTAACAGTGAAGGAGCCTATTACGAGGACGAGGAATAACACGCTGGTGAACTTTTAAAAATCTGGAGGAGCCATTGTACATTTGTGCAATGGCTCCTGTTTTTTTAACCCTGAAAGATGTAGATGTAACGCTGAATGGAAAGAAAGTGCTCCATCACCTTTCTCTGGAGGTTCGCGACAACGAATACTGGGCGGTTACCGGCCCTTCGGGAAGTGGTAAAACCGCGCTGGCACACGCTATAGCCGGCAGGCATTTCGTATCCGGACTTGTGCAGTGGCATTCCGATAGCAAACCTTCGGTAATGGTGGTAGAGCAGCAACACCGGTTTAAGAATCTTTCCAATGTGACTGATTTTTACTACCAGCAGCGCTTTAACGCATCCGATGCCGAAGACGCCGCTACTGTACAGCAGGCGCTGGAGCTGGATCGTTACCCGGCCATGCTCTCGTCGGGAATAGCCACCGCTGAGTTGCCCTCCATCCTACACATAGAACACGTGCTCAATGAGCCGCTGATCCAGCTTTCCAACGGAGAAAACAAACGGTTGCAGATAGCCCGTGCAATTTTACAGGAACCGGATATGATGATTCTGGACAACCCGTTTACGGGGCTGGACGTGCAGGGGCGGGAAACGCTTCATCGCATCATCAGCCGCTTGTTGCAATCCGGAATGAAGCTCATGGTTATAACGCCCGCAACAGAGATTCCGGCAGCGGCTACGCATGTAGCCATTCTCGAAAAGGGTACCATTCGCAACACCCTCCCGGCAGCGGATTTTCATCCTTCAATGGTAAAGGAAAACGCGTTTTCCCTGGATAAAGCGTTGCTGCGGTTACTTTGTAAAGAAGGGAACCAGCAATTTTCAGATGCGGTAAAAATGGTGAATGTACATGTGCGCTATGGCGACCGGCATATCCTTAAAAATATCAACTGGTGTGTGAAAAAAGGAGAGCATTGGGCGATATCGGGTCCCAACGGTGCAGGAAAATCAACTTTGCTCAGCCTGATTACCGGCGATAATGCCCAGGCGTATGCTAACGAGGTGTATTTGTTTGATAAAAGACGCGGCAGTGGGGAAAGCATCTGGGATATTAAGCAGCGCATAGGATATGTATCGCCCGAAATGCATATTTTCTTTGATTATACCGCTACCTGTTTCGAAACGGTAGCCTCCGGCTTGTTCGATACCATTGGACTTTTTCGGAAACTTACCGACGATCAAACAACGCTGGTAAACCAATGGCTCCACCTGTTTCACCTGTCTGAATCGGCAACCAGGCGGTTGTCGGCGCTCTCCATGGGCGAACAGCGGATGGTATTACTGGCGCGCGCCCTGGTGAAAAATCCACCGTTGCTGATCCTGGACGAGCCCTGCCAGGGACTGGATCGGGAGCATGTGCAACAGTTTATCCGTTTGATAGATGGTATTTGTGAGCAGTGCAATACCACCCTGCTCTACGTGAGTCATTATAAGACGGAAATTCCTGGATCGGTTACAAGGTTTATGGAACTGGAAAATGGAACAGCCAGCCTGCATGGACAATACTGAGCAAACACAATCTTTGGGAACATAGTTTTGAAGTATGAACCAACAACCTGTATACAGCATACCTGCCCGGTTCCGGAGAATAGAAAATATGCATATTTTTTTGTGGTTGTTGAAGGATATATGCTGGGCGCTGGATTTTCGGGTAATGGGAATGTTTATGATCATACCTGCGCTGACAGTAGCTGTTACCATCACCTGGCAAACCCGGAAAATCACCGCAGAGTTGTATCACAACCTGGCAGTACTGCTTTGGATTATAGCCAATAGTTTGTGGATGGCAGGCGAATTCTATGGTTTTGATGAAGGTACCTGGGGCTCACGTCATCTGGCGCTGCTACCGTTTGGCGCGGGACTGCTGATACTGCTCTATTTTTATATATTCCTGGCGCCCAGCAAAAGCTTCCGCGATCGCAACCAGCAGCAGGCAGAAGAACTGGTAAGGAAAGAACAGCCATTGTAAGGACAGGTACAATCAGCGCCTTCAGCTCTATGGTTTTCCCGCTCTTTAGGTAATATCTGAACCATGTGCGTTAAACTGGCCAAACTTGCTGCAGAGAACTAATCGCTAAAATATTTGTTCACATCACATCTTTAGAAACGAGAGAAATACGGTCAAATAAGAAATAAAATGAGAAATGGACGGAATGAAAGGGTAGTTTCCCAACCTGTATAACCGGATGTGGTATGCACACATGCCTGAACAAGGTTTGGAACCCAATAAATAATGCTTTTGTACTACCTTTGCCGTCCTTACAAAAAGGGAATACATGTACAGAACACATACGTGCGGCGAATTGCGCTTATCAGACGCAGGTAAGGAAGTGACTTTGGCAGGGTGGGTGCAAACCGTCCGGAAGTTCGGCGCCATCACTTTTATAGACCTGAGAGACCGTTATGGCATTACCCAGTTACTGATAGATGAAGCCTTCAACAGCCTGTTGGAGGAGAACCCGGTAGGGCGTGAATTTGTATTGCAGGTACACGGTGTGGTAAGCGAACGAAGCAATAAGAATCCGCAGATACCGACAGGCGACATAGAGGTTGCGGTACAGCGGTTTACCATACTCAACAAATCTGCCACCCCGCCGTTTACCATCCAGGATGATACCGATGGCGGAGAAGATCTGCGGATGAAATACCGCTATCTCGATCTCAGGAGAAATGCCGTAAAGAAAAACCTGGAGCTTCGGTATGCCGTGAACCGCGCTGCCAGGAACTACCTGCACGATCATGGCTTTATGGATATCGAAACACCGTTTCTGATAAAATCTACTCCGGAAGGTGCACGGGATTTTGTGGTGCCTTCGCGCATGAACAATGGAGAGTTTTATGCACTGCCGCAAAGTCCGCAAACCTTCAAGCAATTGCTGATGGTGAGCGGGTACGATCGTTACTACCAGATTACCCGCTGCTTTCGTGACGAGGATCTCCGGGCCGACCGCCAACCGGAGTTTACGCAGATAGACTGTGAAATGTGTTTTGTGGAGCAGGAAGATATATTGCAGATGTTTGAAGGACTCGTGAAGCATATTTTTAAAGCTGTAAAGGGAATTGATTATACCGATGCAATAGAACGAATGACCTGGGAAGACGCTATGTGGCATTATGGTAATGACAAGCCTGATACTCGTTTTGATATGAAGGTGGCCAACATGAAGTTTCCAGGCCATGTTTTTCCCGGAAAAAAATCACCACTTGCCGCGCTGCACAGTGGCTTTCGGGTATTTGATGAAGCTGAAACGGTAGTGGCGATCGCTGTGTCCGGCTGCAGCGAATACAGTCGTAAACAAACCGATGAACTGACGGACTGGGTGAAACGTCCGCAGATTGGCATGCAGGGCCTGGCATTTATAAAATGCAATGCAGATGGCAGCTTCAAAAGCAGTTTTGATAAATTTTTTCCAGAAGAAAAGCTGTCGGAAACAGCCCTTGCCACCGGCGCTGTACCGGGAGACCTGGTATTGATACTGGCGGGAGCCGAAGAAAGAACAAGGAAGGCCATTAGTGAATTACGCCTGGAGATGGGCAGGCGATTGGGGCTCCGGAAAGCAGACGAGTTCAAACTGTTATGGGTACTCGATTTTCCGCTGTTTGAATACGCCCCGGATGAAAACCGCTGGGTGGCGCGGCACCATCCTTTTACTTCGCCCAAGCCTGCAGACATTCCGGTAATGATAGCGCATTCGCCGGAGATAGCAGATGCAGGAAAGTACCTTGAACATCCTTATGCCGGCATCAGGGCCAATGCTTATGATATGGTGCTGAACGGAAATGAAATAGGAGGAGGATCCATCAGGATATACCAGCGTCCCTTACAGGAAAAAATGTTTGCTGCATTGGGTATGAGTCCGGAGGAAGCCAACCATAAATTCGGGTTCCTGTTGGGGGCCTTCGAATATGGTGCTCCGCCGCACGGGGGTATAGCTTTTGGATTCGACCGGCTGTGTGCCCTGCTGGGGGGCAGCGAAAGCATCCGCGACTTTATTGCCTTTCCGAAAAACAACAGTGGAAGAGACGTGATGCTCGATGCGCCGGCTACCATAGACCCGCAACAACTGGAAGAGCTTGGTTTAACGATTACCGATTTTAAAGCATAATCTACAACAACAATGAAAACAGAAATACAGGTATCAACGGTGTTGTCATGGATCAATATTGTGGTGGGGGGTATGTGGGTATTTGCAGGGGCAATGGCCGTTTTGATGATGGGGAATATGATGCTGTTGCTGCCGGTATTGCTCATTGCCTCTATTGTACTACACAGCTATGCCAGCTTGCAACTGATCAGAAGCCTCAAAGATCCTGCTATACCATTAAGCAGCCAAACGCCCATGGGCGTACGAATGGTAGGCTTCCTGGCGCTGTTCTTTGCCGTATCAAATATCATCAGTGCCGTTACCGTTTGGCAAAATGCCGGCGAATTTGTAGAGCAAACCCGGGCAACGCTTCCGGAGCAATTAAAAGACTTCGATATCAGGCCCTACCTGCAGGGGATGGTCATATTTCTGTTTGTCTTCAACCTCGGCATCGCCGTCAACGTGCTGATCAGCATGCGTTTGCTGCGCCGGTATCAGCGGCAGCAGGCAGAAGGGGAATAGGGTACTTCGTGTATAGGAAGCTGTTTGGTGGTGCAGGAATGCGGAAAAATGATAATTTTTTTTACCAATGATGAAGAGAGCTGGTTTTTTATTCCAAATAATGTAGTTTGGTGGCAGAAATTAGCAATGTATGATTAAGAACCTGTATGCATTGAGCAGGCTGTTTTTTGTATTGGCACTATTTAGCTGCGAAAAGAATACGACACCCGATGAACCCCTTCCCCCCGCGCCTCCGCCCCCTGTGGTAGAAAAAAACGATTCCACCCAAATCAATTTGTTCTATAACACGCCCGGCAGAGAATACGGACTTCAGGCAGATTTGTATCATTTGCAATACAAGGCAAGGGTACTGTTGTATGGAAGTTTTAACAGTAATGGAAACACCGAAAGACTGAAATCCTTTTCTGTGGAACAAGAAGGCTCCGATACCGTATACAACTACTTTTTTAATGAGGAAAAGCAGCTCGAATATTTTTACTATTCTTTGAAATCCGGGGAGAAATCGAACCGGGTTTGCAAACTGGAATATCCAGCTTCGGATTCGGTGAGGGTCAATGTGTACGAATATGACTGGGACGATCATTTTTCTTCTTTGGTATTTCAAAAGACCACGCATCTGGTAAACAAGGGGAGCTATCAGTCGCTTAAAGTGCAGGACGAAACGCTGAACGAAATGACACAGGATGAAACTGCCCTTTATACGGATAATGTTACAGCCAGTCTGCAAAGTTTCAAAAAAGAGCTGATAGAGATTCTACAGGAGCATTCTGTGATGGTTGCGGTCGGCGGTACAGCTATCGCCTGCATCATGTCCGGAGGCGCGGCTTGTGTAACCGCGGCTGTTTTAGCGTCGATGTTCCTGGCAGGTATCAAACATGTTTCTGCGGCTACCTTGCCGCGGGATTACCTGGTACATGCTTCGCCGGATGCGCAGGGTACCTTGCAGCAAAAAAATTATATGAGAATTGCCGGTAAAAAATGGCGGCTTACCCGGATACTGGACAGAGGCACTCCCTTTGATTTTGGCGACGGAGGATGGATCATTATTAATAATTCCAGGATAAGTACGGCGTATCCAAATATAGAGTACACTATTTATGATAATGGTGAAATGCTGGTTGATAACAATACGCATATGGTGGAAATTGGTAAGAATAAATTTAACGGACTTAACAGGGATTTGTATTCTACCGGCGGCGTATTGCTGGAGAAGTATGTAATGACCAGTGCCACTAAGACGAGTTTTGTGGAAAGGATTATTATGCATGGTTTGGGGCGTCCGCAGGTAACATTAACCTGCCATTATAAGCTGGTGGAATAGGGCGCATGTTTCGTTCCAGGAACCATTAACGGAAAAGAATATGTGTACGCTATTGCCCGTTGTGCAGGCCATATGTAATAATTGTTGCTTCCCCGCGCGGGCTTAATTCAACAATATCCGGAAGCAACGGCAGGAACTCGAGAATTGCGCCAACCTGCAGCAGTAATCCTTACAACAATTCCTTCAGCAGTTGTACCACCCTGTCTACTTCCCCTTTCGTATTATACTTGCTAAATGAAAAACGAACAGAGATTCTGTCGGGATTGTCGTTGAAGGCGCGGATAACGTGGGAGCCTATATCTGCACCGCTGGTGCAGGCGCTGCCGCCGGATACACAAATGTGGTGGATATCGAGGTTGAACAGCAACATCTCCGATTTTTCTGTTTTGGGAAAGTTAGCATTCAGCACGGTGTAAAGGCTTTTGCCCAGCGGGTCGCCGTTGAATGCAACATCGGGTATATGCTTCAGCAGTTCCCCATGCATATACAACTTGAGGTTTTGTATATACAGGCGCTCCTCTTCAAATTTTTCGTGGGCGATTTCCAGCGCTTTGGCAAACCCTACGATGCCGTACAGGTTTTCGGTACCGGCTCTCATATTCCGTTCCTGAGCGCCACCGTGTATAAACGGACTGATTTTTACATTTTCATTAATGTAGAGTAGTCCCGCGCCTTTAGGGCCGTGAAATTTATGCCCGGCACCGGTAATGAAATCTACAGGCGTATTTTTGAGGTCGAAAGGAAAATGACCTACAGTCTGCACTGTATCGGAGTGAAAAACGGCACCGTGCGCTTTGCAGATGTCTCCGATCTCGTACAAATCTATCATGTTGCCGATTTCGTTGTTGGCATGCATCAGACTCACGAGGGTTTTCCTAGGGTCGTTGGCCAGCAACAGCTTCAGGTGGTTGACGTCTATATGGCCGTTCGGAAGAATGTTGACCATCTTCAATTCTACACGTCCCCTTTTGAACTGGTTTTCTGCGGCGTGTAGCACAGCATGGTGCTCTATGGGAGAAGTGATGATTCTTTTGCAGCCCAGGTCTTCAACGGATGCCGTAATGGCGGTATTGGCGCTTTCAGTGCCGCCACTGGTAAAGAATACTTCCGCGGGGTGTGCATGCAGTAAACGGGCTACGGATTTCCGGGCGTTTTCAATAGCCAGCCTGCTTTCCCTTCCATAGGAATATACCGCAGACGGGTTGCCGAACTTTTCTGTCATATAGGGCAGCATTGCCTCCAGTACAGAAGGGTCTAAACGGGTGGTAGCCGCATTGTCAAAGTATATTCGTTCTCCCACAAAAAGCGTTTTGTCGGGTGATTGCAGGGAGCAGGACCGTGAACAGCAGTTATTGCAATTCTTTGATATCCATCATCAGCCGCATGGCGATGTTGTTGGCGGTTGATTCAAAATTGCTTTCCGCATAAATGCGGATGATCGGTTCGGTATTGCTGGTACGCAAATGCACCCAATCGTTATCAAACTCTATTTTCAAGCCGTCTTCCGTATTCACGGGATGGCTTTTGTATTTGTTTTTTATCTTATCGAAGATGTTTCCGGTATCGATTCCTTTTTCCAGTTCCAGTTTGTTCTTGCTGATGAAATAGTCGGGATACTGGCGCCGCAATTGCTGGATGGTTTTTTGAGAATGAGCCAGATGTGTCAGAAACAGGGCTATTCCCACCAGTGCGTCTCTGCCGTAGTGCAGATCGGGCAATATAATACCTCCGTTGCCCTCGCCGCCGATCACTGCATTTACTTCTTTCATCCGGTTTACAACATTCACTTCGCCTACAGCGCTGGGGTAGTAGGCGCCGCCATGTTGCAGGGTCACGTCTTTCAAAGCCCTGGTAGACGACATATTGCTAACCGTGTTACCGGTTTTTTTGCTCAGCACATAATCGGCCACGGCCACCAGTGTATACTCCTCGCCGAACATGCTGCCGTCTTCGCATACAAAACACAGTCTGTCTACATCGGGGTCTACAGCAATGCCGAGGTCGGCGCCGCTTTTTTTCACCACATTGCTCAGTTCTGTGAGGTTTTCAGGCAGTGGTTCCGGGTTGTGCGCAAACCTGCCGGTCACTTCGCTGTTGATGACTGTAACGTTCTCAGGTGCCACGCCCAATGCCTCCAGCAAAGCCGGAACAAATATCGCTCCGCTGCTGTTTATCACATCTACTACTATTTTAAAGTTTCTTTTCCGGATGGCTTCCGCATCTGTAAGCGGCAGGGCGCATATGGCACGGATATGCTTTTCCATGTAGGAGCTGTCTGACGTAATGGCGCCCAGTTTATCTACCCCTGCAAAGCTGAAATCGTCGGCTTCCGCAATGGCGAGGATATCTTTTCCATCCTGCCCGGAAATGAATTCTCCCTTATTATTCAGCAGTTTCAGTGCATTCCACTCGCGGGGGTTGTGACTGGCGGTGATGATGATGCCGCCGCCGGCTTCCTCCATTGGCACTGCAATTTCTACGGTAGGGGTGGTGCTTAGCCCAAGATTTACTACATCAATACCCTGTGCGCTGAGCGTACTGATAACGATATTTTCGATTAGCCAGCCACTGATCCTCCCGTCTCTGCCCACTACTACTTTTTTATTACCGGTAGTGTCTACCAGCCATTTGCCATAGGCTGCGGTAAATTTTACGATGTCTAACGGAGATAATGTTTCACCGGGTTTGCCTCCTATCGTGCCCCGGATGCCCGAAATGCTCTTAATCAGTGCCACAAATAAAAATTTAAAGGAGCAAATTTAGCAGAATTTTTGAAAACCAGCACAATGCATGCGCCGTGTATGGTACAATAGGTTAATACGATGGCTGTTGTTGGGCTCATCGCCTTACCAGCTCCGGCGGGCGGGCAAGGCATCCGCCGGTAAACTCCTATTGCCTGAAATAGAGGATATTGCCGGTTTTTCAATACCTGATTTGTTTACAATCACTTGATTTTCAAATAATAAATCCGGTATAAGGCAGTCGTTGAGGGAAAATAAAGATTATACCGGCTTGGACGATGAACCGGCAACGGTAATCGCGGCACTAATATTTTCAATGAATGCAAAACAATAGTACCTTTGTGAGAACCATTAATCATTCTAATGCCGGGGGTCCAGCGGTTCCAATATCTATATCTGTCTCACACTGAAATGTATTTTGATGGGCCGTTTCGATTGTCTTCTTCAGCCAATCCTGTTTTAGTAACCAAAGCCGGGAACGCATGGATGGGTTGATTCAATTTGACATAGCCTTGTTTTCCAGGATCAACGGGCAATGGACTACTCCGTTTCTGGATTGGTTGTTTCCATTCTTGCGAAACCAGTTTTTCTGGTCGCCGTTGTATTTATTTCTGGTGGTATTTATGATTTCGAATTTCGGAAAAAAGGGCGTTTACTGGATTGCTTTTTTTCTGATAACGTTTGCAATAGGCGATATGCTAAGCAGTCATATCATCAAGCCTGCGGTAGGGCGCCTGCGTCCCTGCAATGACCCTCTGCTTTCGGATACGGTAAGACGCCTGATATCGTGCGGGTCGGGCAAAAGTTTTACTTCTTCGCATGCCACCAATCATTTTGCCCTGGGGGTATTTAGCTTCAACACATTTTTATTTGCTGCACCGGTCTGGCGATGGATGTTTATACTTTGGGCGGCTGTTATTGCCTATGCCCAGGTATATGTAGGGGTGCATTACCCGCTTGATATTGTAGGGGGGGCACTGCTGGGAACGGGGATCGGATTTTTTACAGCGGCTGTTTTTAATAAAATAGTACGACCGGGTGTATTGATAAATAACAGACCAACATGATGGAAATACTAATTATACTGGGTCTTATATTACTGAATGGTATTTTTTCCATGGCAGAAATTGCTTTGGTGTCGTCCAGAAAAGCCCGCCTGGAAACCCAGGCGCAAAAAGGCGACAAAAGAGCCAGGGAGGCGCTGAAACTGGCGGAGAAGCCAGACACATTTTTTTCTACCGTGCAAATCGGTATTACCCTGATCGGTATCCTGACCGGTATCTATTCCGGCGAATCGCTCAAAACAGACCTGATTGCCTGGCTGGCCCGCTTCTCTTGGATTAATCCATTGTATATCAGTGGTATAGCTACTGCTATCATTGTAATCATCGTTACCTATTTTACACTCATATTCGGTGAGTTGGTGCCCAAAAGAATTGGTTTATCGAAACCGGAGGTTATAGCCAAACTAGTGGCGGTTCCCATGCGTATATTAAGTAAGATCGCGTATCCTTTTGTATGGCTGTTAAGCAAATCAACCCATTACATGGTGCGTTTGCTAAACATACAAAACAAGGATAACTATGTTACGGAGGAAGAGATCAAAGCCATCATCAACGAAGGAACAGAGCAGGGTACCATCGAAGAAGCGGAACAGGAGATTATTGAACGGGTATTTCACCTCGGCGACCGAAACATCACCTCGTTGATGACGCACCGGAATGATATCATCTGGTTCGACCTGCAAAGCGGTGAAAAGCAGCTTATACACGAAAAAATTGCCGCTGATCCGCATTCTGTATATCCGGTATGCGATGGCAATATTGATAATATAAAAGGAGTGGTATCTATCAAAGAACTGTTTATTTTTTCCGACAGAAAGCCGCTGACTGAAATGATGCAGCCGCCTTTGTTTGTACCGGAGAATAATACGGCCTATCAGGTGCTGGAGCGCTTTAAAGAAACCAAGGTGCATTCCTCTTTTGTGGTAGATGAGTACGGAAGCCTGCTCGGAATGATCACGCTGAACGATATACTGGAAGCTATTGTGGGTGATATACCGCAGATAGACGATGATGAATATGAAATTGTAAAAAGGGGAGACGACAGCTATCTTGTAGACGGACAATATCCTTTTTACGATTTCCTGACCACTTTTAACAAAACGGAGTGGATGAATGAGGGTGAGCAGGAGTTTGATACCCTGGCGGGGTTTATCCTGCATCAACTGGAGCGTATTCCCAAAACAGGCGATAAGCTGGAATGGCGGGGATTTACATTTGAAATTGTGGATATGGACAGCCACAGGATCGATAAAGTGCTGGTTATCATATCTGATAAGATAAAAGCAGAAATGGAGGACTGATTTTTACCAAATCGTAATAATTTTGCCCCCGAATTTTTACT
The DNA here is from genome assembly GCA_037190905.1 of Agriterribacter sp. GTDB lineage: Bacteria > Bacteroidota > Bacteroidia > Chitinophagales > Chitinophagaceae > Agriterribacter. The sequence continues at coordinate 91,986 of JBBCKG010000018.1, forward strand.
TACTTCGTGCAAAAAATCTGTGTAATGCGATATACTACCCTATTCATCGGAATGCTGCTGCTGGCCTTGGTTGCATGTGAAAAGGATAAAGACGAAGAGGATAAAAAAGAACCGGAATATGCGGAAACCGAAATACACAGCCACGAGCCGGTTATAGAAAATATCGGAAACAATTGTCCCGGCTATTATGTGGGATTACCCGGCAGTTATGCTGAAAGCGATCGGAATTATCCTTTGCTGATCTCTTTTCACGGATACGGTGCATTGGGCGGAACGTTTAACATGGAAACCATTGTTTCCTATTCAGTAGGAAAGTTACTACAGGACCAGGTGTTTCCCAAAAACGTAGTGCACGAGGGCAAGAATTATTCATTTATCGTGGTTACCCCCAGGTTCAGGGAAAGACCTACGGCTGCGGATGCCAGGTTGGTTCTTGATTACATCCTTTCGAGGTACCGCGTAGATCAAAGCCGCATATACATGGCAGGTGCAAGTATGGGAGGCACTACGGCCTTTGAATTTGCCGGCGATTACCCCGATCAGGTAGCCGCCATCGTTCCGTTTGCGACTGCCCGTACCATCACAGATGTGCAGGCCGAACGCATAGCGCAAACCGGATTGCCCATATGGGCTTTTCACAACCGGCTGGACGATGTGGCACCTCTGCAGAATACCCTCACCAACATCAGTTTGATCAACGGATACGCGCCCGACCCTGCGCCGAGGCTGACGATATTCGAAGAAGGCATGTTTGAAGAAAACCTTCACGACGCGTGGACGGAGGCCAGCGATCCCGCATACAAAGAAGAAGGCCTGAATATTTACGAGTGGATGTTGCAATACCAGCGATAGATTATCCGGAACTGCTACAGTAACTGTGCGTCAGACAATGGCTGTCTGCAACAAGTAAGTATATCGTTTGGAATGCGCGTACCTGTATGGAAGGTTATCGTTTAGTCCGTCCTTTGTGGTGAAAGTTCCGTCGCGCGGCTCCGGCAGAAGGGCGGCCGCTCTGTGAACGACGCGCTGCATACTCGGGCGTTTTGCCGAACACCTCCGGCACAGCCATCTTTTCTACCGTTTTGCCGATCAGGTGTTCAATAGACTGGAACCGCCTGTGCTCTTTTTCTCCGATAAATGTTACCGCAATGCCTTCTGCTTCCGCCCTGGCGGTGCGGCCGATACGGTGTACATAATCCTCTCCGTCGCGGGGAACATCGTAGTTAATGACCAGGTCAATCGTGTCAATATCAATACCACGGCTCAGAATATCAGTTGCCACGATGATGGGAATGCGGCCGCTCGTGAATCCGTTCAATACATCTTCTCGTTGTGATTGTAACAGATCGCTGTGTATTTCCTCTACTTTCAAGCCCTCCTGCTTCAGGCTCCTGGCCAGTGCTTTTACATTTTTCTTGCTGGAGCAAAAAATCAATGCACTCTTGAAGGTAGTGTTGAGTAATACATGTTTCAGCACCGGCAGTTTTTGCGCTTCATATACTACATATGCTCTCTGGGATATTTTATCCGGGGGCCGGGAAATGGAAATATTGATTTCCTCCGGGTTACGCAGTATAGATTTGGCGAGGGTGCGTATTTTGGGGGGCATGGTGGCCGAAAACAGGAGGTTCTGCCTTTCTGCGGGCAGCTTGGCAATGATACGATTGATATCATCCTGAAATCCCATATCCAGCATACGGTCGGCTTCATCCAGCACCAGAAACTCCAGCCCTTTCAGCGATACGTATCCGAGGTTGAGGTGTGAAATAAAACGCCCGGGGGTACAGATAATGATATCCGCGCCCATCTGCAAAGCCTTTTTTTCCCCTACAAAGTTTTGCGCTTCGCTGCCGCCATATACGGCCAGTGAACTGATATTGGTAAAGTACGACAAGCCCTCCACGTGCTGCGATATCTGTATGGCCAGTTCCCGGGTGGGTACAATCACCAACGCACGGATACTGCCGCCGGAAGGTTCCGTCGTCAGCAACCTGTGAATGATAGGCAGTAGAAATGCTGCCGTTTTACCGGTGCCGGTCTGGGCAGATGCAATAATATCTTTGCCGGAAAGAATAGGTGGAATAACCGCTTGCTGAACAGGTGTTGCGGTTTCATAGTTAGAAGCCTCAATGCCCGTTAAAAGATCGGGGTGTAGATTAAAGTCGGTAAAGTTCAATGACGTAATGTTAATTTCTCCAGTCTGTTAAATCAAAACAAATATATAGAAAAAATACTTGGAAAAAATACTTGTTATATTCAGATTTTTTGTTTGTGTGCAATGCACAGGCAATGTTATGATTTTCCTTCGGTTTCTTGAAAATTTGTATATTTAATTTATAATGACCCAGTTTACCAGACGCCGATTTCTCCAAACCGTTTCACTGCTGCCATTGTCCGTTTCGGGTGGCGCGTTGCATGTGCCGACAATGCAGGAATCCCTGTTGTCGTTTTCCACCCTCGGTTGTCCGGGCTGGAATATGGACCAGATTTTGCGCTTTGCTGCTGCCAATGCTTATCAGGGCATCGAGATACGCGGCATAGAAAATGAACTGGATATCACCCGGAGTGCTGCCTTTAAAAATGCCGCAGCCATAGGCGACGTGCGGCGGAAGGCGGCCAACCACAACATCCAACTTGTTAATCTCGGCTCCTCCGCAGCCATGCACCATACCGAAGCGGATCAGCGGCGGCAGAGCCTGGAGGAGGCGAAGCGTTACATAGAGCTGGCGAGTGCATTGCAATGCCCGTTTGTACGGGTATTCCCCGATAAATTGCCGAAGGATGATACCCGTGAGCAGGTGATCGATCTCATTATAGAAGGGTTACAACATCTGGGAGCGTTTGCAAAAGGATCGGGCGTGACCATACTACTCGAATCGCATGGCGATGTGGTATACACTTCCGATCTGGAGAGAATTATGCAGCAGGTATACGAGCACGGGGTAGCACTCATCTGGGACATTGCGAATATGTGGCTGGTAACCGGCGAAGCGCCTGCGCTGGTTTTTGAAAAGCTGAGCAGGTATATACAGCACATACATATAAAAGACGCGGTAACCGACAATGAAGGAAAGCCGGATTATAACGTGCTCACAGGAAGGGGTATCGTGCCTTTGCGGGAAGCGGTCTCGCTGCTCCGCCAGTCGGATTTTAGAGGGTACTACAGCTTTGAATGGGAGAAGCGCTGGCATCCCGAACTGGCGGATCCCGAGATTGCCCTGGCCGATTTTCCGGCAGTGATGCAGGATATTTTTCAAAACCAACCCGTGTAAGCCGCTTATGATACGCTGTTGTATTTTTATAGCATTTATAGTATTATTTGTTGCAGAAGCTGCTGCCGGCCAGGAGCCGGTGCGCGTAGCCGTAGCCGGTATTTCGCATGGACACGCTTCCTGGATACTCAACCGGCAGAAGAAAGAAGATATAACCCTGGTAGGGATTTTTGAAACGGATGCCGGGCTGGTGAAACAGGTGCTGGAACGGGGAAGGCATCCAAAAGCATTGTTTTACGACGATCTTCACAAAATGCTGGACGCTGTGAAGCCGGAGGCTGTAGTGGCATTCGGGTCTATTTACGACCACCTGATGGTGGTGCGTGCCTGTGCACCCAGGGGCATACATGTAATGGTAGAAAAACCATTGGCAGTAAGTACCGAACATGCACGTGAAATGGCAGCTTTGGCAGCGCAGCACAACATACACCTGATAACCAACTATGAAACCTCCTGGTATCCTGCTACCTTTAAAGCCGGAGAATTGGTGGCCGACAGCAATTATACCGGCGGGTTGACAAAAGCTGTATTTCACCACGGGCATGAAGGACCCAGGGAAATAGGTGTGAGCAGGGAGTTTTTCGACTGGCTCACAGACCCCGTAGCAAACGGGGGCGGCGCGGTTATTGATTTCGGGTGCTATGGCGCCAACATTATGACCTGGCTGATGAGGGGAGAAAAGCCGGTGTCTGTAACCGCTACCCTTCGGCAGTTTAAACCCGAAGTATACCCCAGGGTAGACGATGATGCTGTAGTGGTAGTGCAGTATGCAAATGCGGTTGCTATTATACAAGCCTCCTGGAACTGGCCGTTCAACAGGAAAGATATGGAACTGTATGGAAAAACCGGCTATATAATAACCCTGAACGATACCGATATGCGTATCAGGCGAAAAGACGACAGGAAGGAGTATCATAGAACATACAAGGCTACTGAAGTGCCGGTGTACCTGGACCCCTTTACTTATTTTGCCGACCTCATCAGAGGAAAGGTTGCATCCCGTCCGTTCGACCTTTACAGCCTGGAAAACAACCTGCTGGTGGTAGCAATACTTGAGGCGGCCAAACAGTCGGCGCTAAGTGGAAGAACGGTGTATATGGGAACCGGGGAGGATAGAAACTAGACAACCTCCATTATAAGTTTATAATGATACAGTGTACAAAAGGTGCGGCACTTATTCTATGTTTCCTGGCAATTTTTACCACCGCCAGGGCACAGTTACCCGATTATCATCTACAGCTTTTTGATTATCCTACCGGCATACTGCCCAATGAAATTACCTCAATGGCTAAGGATAATCAGCGGATGATATGGATATTGTATAATACCCTTGTACAGCGTTTTGACGGAAAAGAAGTGCAGAACTTCAAGTTGCGTGGTCAACTGAACCACCTGTTTTGCGATTCAAAAGGCAGGATATGGGTGTCGTCCAGAACCGAAGTTTTTTTGTTTTCTACAGTTCGGGGTGAGTTTATAACGGTAGATATCGCCGGTAAAACCGATCAGCTTAAAACGGGACCTGTTATAGAACGAAAGGACGGAAGCATTTGTCTCGTAACCAGTGCCGGCTTTTATACTTATGGTACCAATGCTTTTGAACCCTTGCCGGAAAACCCTTTTACCCGGCTGGGCATTTTCAATTGCAGCCTGATCGGTGATGTGGCATTTGTGAACAACGAATCTTATCTGTACAAATGGAACATGCGCACCGGCAGCCTGGATAGCATGCCGGGGAGTATGGATATCTATGGCATACATCCTGTTACGGAAGATAGCCTGTTTGTAGCTTCTACCAGCCGGATGGTACAATGCTATGATTTCTCCACCCACGAAACCAGGCTCGTTCGATTTAAGGAAGATGCGAGCTCTCCGTTTACCATAAGAGATGCTGTTGCTATATCGCCCAACAGGATGCTGGTAGCATCGTCTGAAGGTATAATGGAATACAGAACCGATGCAAAAGAAATGGTGCCGTTGAAGTTTTTTCTGCATGGCAGAGAATTTCCTACAAAAGAATATGCCCGACGCTTTTTTTATGATTGGCGTGATGACTATATATGGTTGGCTACCACCGAAGGAATTTCCCGTTTTTCCATTACGCGCCAGCCCATCGGACTGATAAAGATCAAGGCGTTGAATCAGGACATTGCTTCCAGTGTAGACGATGTGAGGCAGGTGAGAAGAGACAAGCGGGGAAACCTGTGGATGGCCACGGGGTTCGGTATAGCCAGTTGGCAGAAAAATAAAAACACGTGGAAACGGTTTCCTCCGGTAGCGGGTGCCACCGACCGGCTGGCGCATGAGTCGGTGAGGGGATTTGGATACGACGGCAAATACCTGTTGGTGGGACCAACACATACCGGCCTATGGCTGTTCAACCCGGAAACCGAAACCTACCGGCGGCCGGTGTATGCCAGCGAAGAGGTACAGTTGTCTAATAAGAAAGCATTTATCAATCACATCACCACGCTCCGGAGCGGCGACCATATCATATCTGCCAATCAGGCCATGTACGTATTGAACGGCAAAACCTACGAACTGGATATACTGGAAACCCTGCCCAAAGAAAGAGGAGAAACCAACTTTGCAATGCAGACGAAAAGCGGACTCATATGGGTAGGTACCGGTAAAGGCTTGTATTGTATGGACAGCAGTTTCAGGTACCTGGCCAGAACAGAGGAAGCATTTTCGAAAAAATTCGTCACTACCGGCTGTGTGCAGTCAGATAACAGCCTGTTGTTTTCATTCCGGGAGGGGCTGTACGTAGCCAGGTATGCAGACGGTAAAATAACGATTGAAAAGAAAACCACCCTGTTTGACCGCGTTCAGTTATCAGGTCTGTATATCGACAGGAGAGGTGTGTTATGGGCTGGATCAGATGATGGTATATACCGCTTTGATCCCTCTAGTTTGAAGCTGAACCTTTTCGACCGGTCAGACAATATACAGGGGTATCATTATAATAGCAACAGTTACTTCAGAGATGATGACGGCACCCTGTACCTGGGAGGCATTAACGGCATTAACTATTGGAACCCCGACACATTTACGCCACCCTCGCAGTCATTCGAAGCCTACATCAATAGCGCCCAGGTGGATAACAAGGCCTATTCGATGTATAACTTTAGTGAACTGCAGCCGATAGGATATACAGAAAACTCCATTGGCGTTACGTTCAGCGCAGTGTATTACAACAATCCCGAAAAAGTTCGGTATCGTTATAAGCTCGATGGTGTAGACCCGGGCTGGAAGGAAATAGGAAGTGGGAATGTAGTGCAGTTCTCTTCGCTTTCGCCGGGCAACTATACGCTGCTTATGCAGGCCAGTCTTAATCAGGTAGACTGGAAGGATGCAAGCAATGTACTCACCTTTACTATCCAGCAACCTTTTTGGATGACGTGGTGGTTTATGGGGCTGGCAGCGCTGGCCATTGCGGGTGGTATAGGCTGGGTGATGAGAGATCACCGGAAGAAGATTGCTGCGCATAAGGAAGCGTTGGAAACCGAGCAGCTCATCCACCATTTTTCATCCGATATATATCAAATGAATTCCACAGATGAGATATTGTGGGGCATAGCCAAAAACTGTATTTCTCACCTTCATGCAGAAGATTGCATCATCTATTACGTAGATCATAAAAGAAACTGTCTGGTACCGGTAGCATCCTGTACGGCAGCCGGCGCTGCGTCGGTGAGTGAACGTTCCCCCAGTGAAATACCCCTGGGCTATGGTATCACCGGGGCTGTGGCGCTGTCTGGTAAAGCCGAAACAGTTCCCGATACCAGAAAAGATGACCGGTATATTGTGGAAGGAAAGCGGCACAACGCTGAGATTACGGTACCTATAGTTACAGAAGGCGCTGTTTGGGGAATTATTGACTGCGAACACTCCCGTAGCCATTTTTTCAAGGAAAAACACCTGGATATTCTGGGTAATATTGCAGGATTATGCGCTGCCAAAATCATAAAACTAAAAGCCCATGAAGAAAAAAAACAGGCAGAAGACCGGCTGCTGCATACAGAGAAAAAAATGGCAGAGGCGGAAATGCTGGCCCTGCGTGCACAAATGAACCCGCATTTTATTTTCAACAGTCTCAATTCTATCAACAGGTATATTGTAAAAAGCGATTCTGCTACTGCGTCCCTGTATTTAACAAGGTTTGCAAAGCTGATCAGGCTTATTTTAGACAACTCTAATAATAAATCCATAACGCTTTCCAACGAAGTGCAGGCCTTATCGCTGTACATCGAAATGGAAAGCATCCGGTTTGATAAAAAGTTTACTTACCAGATAACCGTAGACGACGAAATCGATGCAGAAAGTATATATGTGCCGCCACTCATTATTCAACCATATGCCGAAAATGCCATTTGGCACGGATTGTTGCATAAAGAAGAAGCCGGACATCTTTCAATAAACATTACGCTGAAAACAGACCACATGCTGCAATGTATCATAGAGGACAACGGCATAGGGCGGGAAAAAGCCCGGGAATTGAAGAGCAAATCAGTCTCCGGCAAAAAATCGCTTGGTATGAAGCTCACTGAAAGCCGGCTCGGCTTGCTGAATAAACATACAGTTTCGGAGGAGCTGATAACCATCGACGATGTGAAAGACGCGGAAGGCAATGCCGCCGGAACCCGTGTGATCCTTAATATTCCGCTGGAATAGCTGCAAAACGGGCACTCCTACAAATACTGGTCGATTCCTTTTTTCGCCCAAAAGATTCTTTTTTGGATCGTTTCATTCATCATAACCGTATTCTTTTCCTGGCTATTTCTGCAGGCTTCATTGTGAAAAAGGTGAAAGTTTACAGCACCGAATTTTAGAAAGCGCTTTTGAACGCCCGCGTTGATCAGCCGGATCGCAATCTCGCTGTCTTCTTTTCCCCATCCTGTAAAGTCTTCATTATACCCATTTACTTTTAGCAGATCTTTTTTCCAGAAAGCCATATTGCATCCCTTCACATAAAAGCGATAGCGTCCTTTGCTTTTATATCGTTGCGACAGGAATGCATGAAGAAAAGGAATGCGCATACTGTTGAAGAAGTTTCTGTTTCCGGCCAGCATCTTCTTAACCTTTAATTGTGGCGATGCCAGCATTTGTGCCGTATGGTGTTTAGAAAGCAACATCCTGCTTCCGGTAGTAAAAAAATCCTGTTTTCGAAAATCGAGGTGATCTTTCACAAATGCTTTATGGAGTATCAGGTCGCCATCAATCTGTATAATGTAATCGCCTGAAGCAGCAGCTATGGCTTTGTTTCTGATTTTAGCGAGTTGGAAACCCTCGTCGGGCTGCCAGATGTGTTTTACTGTAACAGGAGTTTGTGCGGCAAATTGAGCGATGTAATCGGCCGTGTCTTTTTCAGACCCGTCATCTGCTATTATGATTTCATCAGGTAAAACAGTTTGAGTCAAAATACTTTTCAGACAAAGGGATAAGGCCGGAAGCCAGTTATAGGTGGAAATAATGAGGGAGCAGGTTGCCATGTTTTGGTTATAATTTGGAACGTTTTTTTAGTGTACACCCGTACCACGGTATTCACAGCCAGCATATTTTACCGATTTCTTCAGACTATTGCTGAAGGCCATTATTTTCTTATTGTGCCCGAAAATAATCTCTCTGTGCCTTAAGAAGAATGCCAACAGGGGCAAATTTAAACTGCTTTTGTTATGTATCTGGTGTTTTATTTTATCAAGCAGTTCCTGAGCAAATGTACGGGCCTCCGGACTTAGGTGTGGAATGGTTAGGAAATTTTCGATGATTTCATCCCTGTCTGGTTCATGCATCCTTTTTTGGGATGTGAAAAATGCGTTGGAATCGTGGATGCGGTGTTGTACCAGTGGAAGGTCAACTGCAGCGATCAAGCCCTGGGTAGTGGCAATCACAGCTATCCACCAGTCGTAAAACATTTTATCGGGTATGGGTAGAATAAGCGGCACCAGTTCTTTTCTGAACATGACATCGTGGCCGCTTACCTGGTTGTGAAAGATCAGCCGTCTGGTATCATTCGATTGAAATATGCTATTTCTTTTCGCGGCTACGTAACGCACCTTTCCGTTTTTTAGACGCGCGCTCCGGCAGTGAGCCAGCATATGCCGGGGCGAAGCTTCGAGGGCGGCCACCAGGCGCTCGTTTTTTTCAGGCAGCCAGATATCGTCCTGATCGGATATGGAAATATACTTGCCGGTAGTTAATGAAATAGCCTTCTCGAAATTTTTATTGTAACCCAATGTGGCTGTGTTTCGATACACTTTGATGTTGGTATGGCGGCTTTGCCATGTTAACAGGATGGAATAGGTATCGTCTGTCGATGCATCGTCGACCACTATAATTTCAGAGGCAGGGTAGGATTGATTAACAATAGAATCCAGTTGTTCGTCTATATACAATGCACCATTAAATGTACACATGGCGATGGAAACAGGCATAGAAAGCTTCAGCGTTTAATTGGTATTAATAATACAAGGCTTTGTGAGGGTATTGATGAGTAAAAAGCAGTTTTTTCAGGCAGCCATGAATCCTGGTATCTCCCGACTAAAAGACGAAATCCTCATTATACGGAATATTCGGGCGCCGAACCGTACGAAATTACGGTTTTTTAATAATCCTGCACCATGTTGCCGGTGAGCAGACCCTAAAAATCTTTAATCCCGGCAGTGGTATAGTTTTTGAAAGTAAAAATCTGTTTTCCGTTTAACAGGTTGTTCTCCACGGCAGACAGCAGGCGGTTTTTGAGCTTTTCATGTTTGTGTTTCATGTAAGCTGATGGGGGAAGTATCAGTTCTTCCTGCCAGTTAAATCGGTTGATCATACCCTTCATTACCGCGGGATGAGATGCTTTGAATAGCGGAATATTACTTAAGTCACCGTAGTTGAACTGCTCTTTTTTTTCTTTCCTGATTTGAAGCTGCGTATCTGGTCTGCCTGTATAGTTATAGGTGTGATGCTGACTTTTTTTCCTCATATAGGAAGGGGGCCTTACCCATCCATAATGAAACACCCGGGCGTTTGCGCTGGCTACTTTCAGTTTAAAACTGTTGTTTTTCTGTCTGTAATTCTTCCCATCAAAATTGGGTATACGTCTGAATGACTGTGCATCCCGCCAGGAGTGGATGTCTGCATCGTTTCTTATAATGCGAATCTCGTTCCGGTACCAGGCGTGTGATAGAAGAACGTGGTTGTAGTCGCCCCAAAAGTGAAGGTAATCAAACAGAAGCCCTTCCACCTGGGGCTTATTAAGGAGCAAAGAACAGCGCTTTTGGATTTCGGAAAGATCATCTTCGTGTATTACTTCGTCGCCCTGGAGATAAAACAGCCAGTCTCCCTTACAATGCTGCTTGGCAATATCTGTCTGGCGCGCATATTCGGTACCGTTAGGGAAACCGGCAAGGTCCCATTTGGTGTGAATGATGCGGATTTTTTCTGAGTGGATACTTTGTATCATTTCCAGGGTGTTATCGTCGGGGTCGCCATCGCCCAGGGCTATCACAAACTCGTCTACGATGGGGAGAATTGATAAAATGGATTCTTTCACCGGATAATAAAGTTTGGAAGCATTACGGAGAAATGTAAAACCGCTGATTGTCATAGCCAAAAGAGTTTATGTTGGGCCAAACTGATTCGTTTGCGCGAAAATAACGTGGCGGACTGAATTGTCCATTGGAATTATTGACATTGTTGTCTGCCCGAAATTAATAAGTGAAAACCCAGGTTGTTTATGGAGATTACCGGAAGTGCGTCTTTCCCAAAATTGCAGCATTGGCTTGCGTTCAGAGCAGCAGGTATACTACTCATTCTATTGCAGGGCTGAAATGGCTTTTTAAACGAAAGAAGGTGCCCGCGATAATGGCGTATGTAGTTTTTAAGTAGATTTAGTGATGCAAAACACTTCCATATTACAGAAATACAGGGCCATTTATCATTTTTCCGCCGAAAAATTGTCGATCAGATCGTGTGCATGGACGTTCTTGTTGGTATGTATTTCAGCTTGCCAGTCTTCCGAAAAAAATATGGAAGAAGTTAGGGTGCTTCGTCCGCCTGTGGCTCATGCCTCCAATACAGCTCCGCTTTCGCCGGAAGAAAGCATCAAAACCATGCACCTGCCCGATGGGTTTCGTATGGAGCTGGTGGCGGCCGAGCCACTGGTGCAGGAGCCGGTTGCTGTTGTTTGGGATGCTAACGGAGATATGTACGTGGCAGAAATGAACACCTACATGCAGGATATAGAAGCAACCGGGCAGGACCTTCCGCTTAGCTCTGTTGTAAAGTTGGAAGATACCGATGGTGATGGAAAAATGGATAAAAGAACGGTATTTATAGACAGTCTGGTATTGCCCCGCATGCTGCTGCCGCTCGACGACCGACTGCTGGTGCAGGAAACGTATAGTACCAGTATACATGCTTACAGAGATACAGACGGAGACGGCCGCGCCGATGAAAAAAAATTGGTGTACCATAGCGATGTGGTAGACAGGAGAAACCTGGAGCACCAGAACAGCGGATTGGTCTGGAACCTGGATAACTGGATATATACCAGCATCTTTCTGCGATACAAATGGACTGGAGACAAATTGCAGGTAGACAGTCTGAAAGACGTGCCCTGGGGGCAATGGGGGCTGGCGAACGACGATTATGGAAGATTGTTTTTATCGTCTGCGGGCGGAGAAACCGTAGCCAAAGATTTTCAGCACATGCCCGCATACGGCGATCTCAATGTATATGATGCACAATACGAAGAAGGCTTTCACGAACCCTGGCCCATCATCGCCACGCCCGACGTGGAAGGTGGAAAAAAGCGTTTGAGCGAAGACAGCACGCTGAATCATTTTACCGGAGCCTGCGGTCAAACCATCTATCGGGGCGATCAGTTGCCGGGCTACATGAGGGGCGATCTGTTTGTGTGCGAACCGGTAGGAAGACTGGTGAGGAGGGCCAAAGTAGTGAACGACAATGGTACCCGGGTATTGAAGAATCCCTACGGTAAGGCTGAATTTCTGGCTTCTACCGATATGAATTTTCGCCCGGTGAATATGGCTACCGGTCCGGATGGTCACCTGTACCTGGTAGATATGTACCGTGGCATCATCCAGGAAGGTACCTGGACCGGCCCAGCTTCTTACCTCCGTCCCCAGATATTACGTTTTGGACTGGAAAAAAACATCGGCAGGGGAAGAATTTACCGTATCGTACATGACCATACAACTACGCCGGCTGAAAAACCATCGTTGCTGCAGGCTTCCTCCCACGATCTGGTCAATTACCTGTCGCACCCCAATGGCTGGTGGCGCGATAATGCGCAAAAACTGCTGGTGCTGCGCAACGACGCTGCCACGGTACCGGAACTGAAAAAACTTGCTTTACAGCAAACATCTTTCATAGACCGACTTCTGATCTGGAGGCAGCCAACGCCGGTGATAGCGAGAATACATGCTTTATGGACGCTGGAGAGTATGCAGGCGGTGGATAAGGAATTGTTGCTGCAACTGTTAAAAGATGAATCGCCCGAAATGAGGAGGATGGCCATTTGGGTAAGCGAGCCGTTCATTGCAGCGGGCGATACAGCCATTCTCGGTCAGTTGAAACAACTGATCAGCGATACGGATGTGGATGTGAAAATACAACTGGCATTGTCGTTACAGCATGGAAAAATGGAGGAAGTGGTTCCCTGGCTGGAAGCCTTGGTAGCGAAAGACGATACCCCTAAAATGTTGTACCGGGCATCGCAGATGACGCTGCAATTCCATACAGCTTCGCTGGAAGTGCCGTTAAAAACGGAGGGATTGAGCGACGCAGAGAAACTAGCTGTGCAGAATGGCGCGAAGCACTATAAATTCCTGTGCTCCTCCTGTCATGGCCCGAATGGAAAAGGCATCAGCCTGGCCGGCGGTGCATTGGTAGCGCCACCGCTATCAGGTTCTCCGCGTGTGAACGGGGACGTGGGTAAGCTCGTGAGAATTCTGTTCAACGGACTGGAAGGGCCGGTAGACGGAGTGGAGTATCCCAGCATCATGCCTTCGCAGCGCAACAACGATGATCAGTGGCTGATGGAAGTGATCAGCTATATACGAACCAACCTCGGTAACAATGCTTCGCCCATCCTGTCCGAACAAGTATCGGAAGTGAGGAAAGCAGAAGGAGGGCGGTGGAAGCCATGGACACTCGAAGAGCTGGAGAAAATGGGAAGATAATGAGATTGCAAAATGGACAGCGGGGGGTACTTCTCTTAAATTCAAATGCGGTAAAACAAATCCGGTATGAAGCAGACAAATTATCAAACGATGCCCTTTTTACAGGACCCGCTCTGGCTGTTATATATCGTATCAACCGCATCTTTGGGGTAAGCCTGGATGCTTCTCTTTTCCGGAAGAAAGTTAAGTTTACCTACAGGGAGACCTTTACAGATCTGGTAACCGGCCATATAACGGAAACGCACCACCGGTACGATGATGTCATATATCGCGGCAATCTGAGCGTTGGCGTGGTGGTAGGATTGGCGAAAAGAGCGCTTTGAAGGTAGATGTACGGCGTGGGAGTAAACGTAGGAGCTGTCTGGCAGGGGGTATAAGCAGCATCGTGCAATAATCGCCCGATTCTTTATCTTTGAGAAGCATAGAAACTGTATCTGTGTTGTAAAATTTACTTTTTAGGATACGTTACCCAATGCCGAAACTGTGCGATTACTGTAGATAGTTAAACCATTTAAGTTGCAATGTTAAACCAACGACGAACGGTCTCTGATGATGAAGTTTTATGGGAGGGGTTACGAAAAGGAGATCAGCAGTTGTTTATATCGCTTTATCGTAATTATTATCATTACCTGTTAGTAATTGGTTTAAAGGAAGTTGGCGATGAGGAACTGGTTAAAGACGTCATCCAGCAATTGTTTTTGTATTTGTGGGAGAAAAGAGAAACGCTTCAGCCAGCCCGACACGTGAAAGCATATTTATCTGCGGCATTTTCACGCCGGCTTGCAATATCAGTGCAAAAGAGCCGTAAAGACAGCAGGCAGATTCTCGACTGGAGCGGCCAGTTCGAAAACTACGCTCCGTCAAAAGAGGAGATGATCGTGGGAAATGACCAGCGCCGGCAAATCAGGGTGGAGTTGTATAAACATATCAGTACATTGTCTGCGCGGCAGCGCGAACTTATAAAGCTTCGTTTCTATGAGGGCTTATCCTATGAGGAAATTGTTATCAAAACGGGATTGGCGCATCGTACTGTATACAACAGCATCTACGAAGCTTTGAAAAGATTAAAAGGCGATTTGGATCCCGGAAAAGTCTATGGCACTGCGCTTACTTTGCTCCTGATAATGTTGTGTGGTTTTTTTGTTTTTTAAAGCACTATAATCAGGAGTGTAACAAAATGGTAAAAAATAGTTAACAAAAACCCGGTAAAAATGTTTCCAGGCCAACTCTCTTGAATTGAACAGTCTAAACATTGTTCTATTTATGAGTATTGAGGAATTACTGGCTAACGAGTCGTTTATCAGGTATTGTAAAAAAAGCAATTCCGAAGACATTGCCTACTGGCAAAGGTTTCTGGAGGAAAATCCCGCATATAAGCCGGTAGCTGATAAGGCTTTTGAGCTATACCATGACATACACCACTCAATGGACGACCTGTCGCGGCAGGAAAACATATTATTACAAAAAATATCCGCAGTTAATGCAGCCCGGCCGGTTAAAACTGTGAGTTATCATCGTATTGGGTTTTGGCTGAAATGGTCTGTGGCGGCGTGTATTTTGGTGGCGATGGGATATTATTTTTATCCTGCTTCTTCAAAATCTGTTAAACAAATAACCTATTCTGCTGCAAACGGCGAGCGAAAGACCCTGCAACTGCCAGATGGTACACTCATCATTCTCAATGGAGGCAGTACGCTTAGCATTGATGAAGCATTTAATAAAACTTCCCGTAATGTATCACTGCTTGGGGAAGCATATTTCGAAGTCAAACCTAATAAGGAACTGCCCTTTATTGTATATACGGCCTATATGGATGTTCGGGCATTGGGCACTTCTTTTAATATTAAGGCGTATGCCGGTGAAAAAGCGGCTGAAACTGTATTGATCAAAGGCCTGGTGGAAGTTACCCTGAAAGACGACAACAATAAAAAATTGTTGTTGCAGCCCTATCAGGGGGTTAGAGTGAATGCTGTGCCGCAAAATACGACCAGTCAGCCGGCGGCGATAGATGCGCCTGCACACGACAAAGCCGGGGTGGTGCAAAATATTGATTTGCAACGGGAGAAAGAGGTGGATGCAATAGCGTGGACGCAAAACAGATTGATTATTGATGATCATTCTCTGGAGGAAATAGCTTCAATGCTGGAGCGGTGGTATGGGGTAAATACTGAATTTGTTGACCAGGATATTCGTGAATACCGGTACACCGGGGCCTTCGAAAAAGAAGAATTAACAACAGTGCTGGATTTTCTAATAGAATCTAAATACTTCCGGTATGAAATTATAAACGGCGAATCGCGTACACTTAAGTTATATCGAAAATAAAAAGGGGGGAATGTTGACGCATTCTCCCCTTAAATCAAAATTTCAAGAACAGTTGACGCTGTTCTCTTTTTTAATTTAAAAAACCAGAACAAAGGTATGAAAAATGGTCTTGCTCGTTGGCGGGAATTTCTATGCCCGCCGATTACTAATCTCCTTAGAGTTATGAGGTTTACAGTCTTTTTGATGTTCGCTGGATTAATGTCGGTACATGCCGGGGGGTATTCTCAACATAGCAGAGTATCTCTTTCCCTCGAAGGGGTGTATCTTTCTGATTTTTTCAAAGCTATTGAGAAAAAATCTCCCTATCGTTTTGCATTTAGCAACGACGTAGTGAATGCAGAAAACAGGGTTTCTGTAGACGTAAAAAGAATAAGCGTTGCACATTTACTGGACAAGGTATTGTCTGACACCCGTTTGAAATACCGTTTCGACAGTAAAAGCGGTTTCTTTATCATTTCAGAGCGTCCTGTGTCTGATAGTTCGACCCGGCGTCAGGACAGAATAGTAAGCGGAATGGTGATAAACGAAAAGGGTGAGCCTTTAGCGGGTGTAACCGTTCAGATTAAAGATAAGTCTACGTTTACAACAACGCAGGCGGACGGAACTTTCACGATCTCTGTGGGAGAAGAAGATCGTATGCTGTTGTTTTCTTATGTGGATATGGAGACGCAGGAGGTGGCCATTGAGGCAACGCAACCTATGATGGTAACAATGCTGAGCAGCGACAAGTCGCTCTCGGATGTAGTCGTTATAGGATATGGTTCGCGTTCGCGTTCCAATGTGTTGCAGGGAATCAGTTCTATAAAAGCAGAAAAAGTGGGTGAAATTCCTGCCGCCAATATCACGCAAACCCTGGCAGGAAGAATGCCTGGGCTGTTTATCACACAATCCGGCGGTAAACCCGGCCGCTCTTCTAATGTAAGGATTCGTGCCTACGACGGATTTGGGAGCGCGCGTCCGCCATTATTTGTGATCGATGGCGTCATCGCCGATCAATTTGCATTCGACGGGCTGGATGCCAGTGAAGTAGACAATATATCTGTACTGAAAGATGGCGCTTCTGCCTCTATATACGGGGCAAGGGCTGCCAATGGTGTAATACTCGTTACTACCAAACGAGGCACCGCCGGCAAGCCAAAGACCAACTATGTTGGCAGCTATGGTATTGAAGAGGCCACTAGGGTTCCGGCAACGTTGAATGCCTATAATGAGGCCATATTTACGAATGACTATCTCAGGCAAACCGATCCGAATTATCAAAATAATGCCGCGTTTTATGGCGATGATGAATTGGAATACTTCAAAAATAATTCCTGGAATCTGATCGACGAGTATTTTATCCGCCCCACTGTTATGCGGCATTCGCTCAATCTGTCCGGCGGCTCCGATCGCGTAAACTATTACATAGGAGGATCATACTTCCGCGGAACAGGATCTTTTGACAACCTGGAGTTTCAAAAATACAACTTGCGGGCAAAGGTAGATGCGAATGTAACCAAAGACCTCACTGTTTCACTGAACCTGAATACCGATGTAAGAAATGACGAAAAGCCTTACTGGCGCTGGGATAGTGATAACGACGATTTTCTCGACTTGTATAGAAATACCTTACTCAGAGGAAAAATGTCGCCAGACTACATATCGGTAGACGGTAAAAGCTATCCGGTGGGTAATCTTATGAAATGGCATCCTGGTGAAGTAATCAATGGCAATAGCGGATACAACCGTAAAAAATGGACGAATTATCAGGCTCAGATAGACGTAACCTATAACGTACCGTTTGTGAAAGGTTTGCAGTTGCGCTCTACCTATGCAAAATATTCCCGTCATGATTCCCGGAAGGAGCTCAACCTACCTTACAAGCTGTATACCTTTAATACCGAAGGAAGCCGCAACCACATTGTGGGCAATGAACTGGATCCGGCAGGAACGTTCGAAAGAAATGATGGCAATTGGGTAGCGCAGAGCTATGCCAGCAGCGATTTCTATCAGTTGAACTTTTATGTGAACTACGAACGAAACTTTGGACGGCATGGTGTATCGGCCATGGCAGCTTATGAGCAATATGAATCCAACAATCATAATTTCAAAGCCACGAACTGGAATGTTATATCTCCTTCATTAGATCAACTGTCGCTTGCCAGCAGCGATACAAAAGACTTTCGCGTGGCGGGAGGTCAGCTTGAAGATGGCAGACTTTCGTATATCGGCAGGGTAGGCTATAACTTCGACGGCCAGTATTTCCTGGAGAGTTCGTTTAGGTATGAAGGCTCCCGGTATTTTACACCTGAAAACCGTTACGGGTTCTTTCCTTCGGTATCAGCAGGCTGGAGAATCAGTAAGGCAGATTTTTTTCGGGAGCATATCTCATTTGTTAACGACCTGAAACTGAGAGCGTCTTTTGGGATCACCGGCGATGATCAGCTGGATCCGAATGTTGATAATTTTATCGGACAGTTACAGTGGTCTCAAAGCTATCGTAAGACAAATGGAGCCGTTTTTGGTGGAGCAGCTACGAATGGTATTACGCCAGGTACCATCCCCAACCCTACCATCACTTGGGCTAAAAAGAGAACGTTTAACTACGGCATCGATGCTGCTTTTTGGCACAATCAGTTGGCTTTTACGTTGGATATTTTTAATAACAGGCGTACCGATATTCTCGGGCCAACGGTACAGAGTATCCCGTCCACCTTTGGGGGCGTTTTACCTTCCGTAAACTATGGTATTGTTACTTCCCGCGGCATAGAAATGGATTTGTCGTATAGAAAAGTAGTAACCACCAACCTTTCGTTGTTTGCTTCTGCCAATTTTGGGTATGCCACCAACAAGCAGGTGTTGATCGACGAAGCCAGCAATATCCGTCCTTACCAATCTCAACTGGGCAGAGCAACAGGCGGAATTTTCGGATTGATTGCTACAGACATCATTCGTACACAGGAAGAACTGGATAAATTACCGGCAGGTTATACCATTAACGGATCGGTACCTCGTCTGGGAATGCTAAATTTCCGCGATATCAGGGGAGCAACATCTGATACGCCGGATGGCAAGATAGATGACAACGACCGGGAATTTATCGCTGATTATAATTCTGCGCCCCTTACTTACGGATTTTCGGTTGGCGCACGCTGGAAAGCGTTTTCGTTAGACCTGTTGTTCCAGGGGCTCAGCGGTCATAAAAAATTACGTGCCATTACCTGGCATTCGGCTCAGTGGCTCACCCAGGAGTCGGCCAGTTTCTCTTTTTGGAAAGATCATTGGACACCGGAAAATCCCAATGCGGGCTATCCCCTCTATTCAGACTACGGAGGCTCCGGGGCTCCTTCTACATTTTGGTTGGATGATGCTTCATTCCTGAGATTGAAGAATGTAAATATCGGATACGATTTGCCGGCAGCAATCGCGCAGCGCATTCATTTCGAGAATATCAAAGTTTTCTTCAATGGAGCGAATATGTTATTACTAAAGGACAATATAAAACTCTACGATCCTGAAGGAGGAATCAATGCATATCCCATTAGTCGCAGCTACACGCTCGGACTGAACATTACCTTATAACAGAACAAATACAAAAGACATGAATTTTTCAAGATATATATTAATATTTTCGGTTGTCGCACTGGCATCGATACTGTATTCCGGCTGTAGCCGGGTATTGGATAAGCCCGATCTGAGCGCTATTCCCGAAACGGCGGTATGGAACGATATTAATTTGGCAACAGCGTATGTAAATCAATTGTATGTGGAGAACTTGCCGGGATGGCCGACCAATAAATCTTCAGAGTCTGACGAGGCTGGTGGAGCAGACAATATCATGCACGGACAACTGACCATCAATTCCGTTGACTATTGGCCGTATGATTTCATTCGAAATATAAATATCCTGCTAAGAGATGTTGGTTCTGGTTCACTTACGCAGGGCCAGCAGAGTATTCTACGGGGGCAGGCGTTGTTTTTGAGGGCATGGCAGTATTTTCAGTTGGTTAATCACTATGGTGGCGTGCCGCTGGTACTGGAGGTTCAGGAACTTAACGATGACCTGGAAGTGAGCAGGAGCAAAACCTCCGAATGCATCACCCAGATTGTTAAAGATTTGGATGAGGCGGCTTCGCTATTACCGCCTTCATGGGTGGGTGAAGACGAAGGAAGGCTTACCAGTGGTGCTGCATTGGCTCTGAAGGGCAGAGTGCTATTACACTATGCTTCCGAAAGGTTTGATCCAACGCAAAGCCAGACAGACCGGTGGACAGATGCCTACAATGCCAACAAGGCTGCCAATACCGCTCTTATAGCAGCCGGAAAATCGTTGATGCCCGGTTTTAAAGACTTGTGGTTCGTGGAAGGCAATGCAAATACCGAGGCTGTTTTGGTAAAACGTTTCAATAACCCCGGGCTCACACATAACCGCGATGCCTGCACGCGTCCGTTGGATGAGGCACAAAACTGCACGGGCGCCGATCAGCCCTCTCTTGCAATGGTGTCTGCTTTTCCTATGAAAAACGGGTTGCCCATCACAGACCCTGGCTCAGGGTACGATCCGGATGCTTACTGGGTAAACCGTGACCCCCGGTTCGGAGCCACAATAGCATACAACGGTAATCTTTGGGAGCTCTCCGGGAAAACCGGCAGAGTTCAATGGACTTTTTTGGGCAGCCAGCAAACCGGCAATAGTAATACTGGTTTTTTCACCCGAAAAGGTATAGAAGAATCCTACCGGCCCAACGAAACGGAGTTAAGCGGTGTGGATTGGATTGAGATACGGTATGCAGAAGTGTTGTTGAACCTCGCCGAAGCTGCTAATGAGGTAGACAAGATTGCAGAGGCATATGATGTACTAAAGACTATTCGCCAGCGCGCGGGAATTGAAGCCGGAGGCAACGGACTGTATGGTTTGAAAAGCGGTATGTCAAAAACCGAAATGAGAGAAGCGATACTGCTGGAAAGAAGGATAGAACTTGCTTTCGAGGGTAAGCGTGCAGAGGATATGCGTAGAAGAAGGCTCTACGGACAGTTGAACGGAACGAAACGCCTGGGACTGGTCATCAGCCTGAAGGGTTTCGGGGGCGATAAAAATGCTTTTTTTGATGCATACAATAATGGCGGCGTAAATTTGGACCAGGATTATAACAATTATTTTGAAGACAATACCCGCGAACTGGACTTGTTGAATGTAATCGACTATAAAAATGAGTACTATTTTTATGCAATTCCCATGACGCATATAGAGAAGAACTCCAAACTGGTTCAAACAGGCGGTTGGGACGGAGGTAGCTTTGACCCGCTGCAATAATATTGATCAGATCATTTCCCCGACCGGCAGTTCCGGCCGGGGATTTTTTATTAAATACAAATGACTATGAGATTTGTTTGCTTAGTAGCTTTCTTTTGCGTGGCTGGGCTTGGTACCAGGGCACAGACCCATACAGAACTGGTAGAACTGGCCCAACTGAATGCCGCTGCTATTGAACAGGAAGTGTTGCAGCCTGCGGTTA
Organism: Agriterribacter sp.; assembly: GCA_037190905.1. Lineage (GTDB taxonomy): Bacteria > Bacteroidota > Bacteroidia > Chitinophagales > Chitinophagaceae > Agriterribacter. The sequence continues at coordinate 113,268 of JBBCKG010000018.1, forward strand.
ACCGTTCTATGACCGGCGAACGGATGCGTATAGCTGGTAATACTTTTCCAACGGGCATCAGCGTACATGCCCCTGCTACAGGACATCTGTATTTGGGCGGCAATGGCAGGCGTTTTAAGGCAAAGGTAGGCGTGGATGATGCAGGTAATCGCCGGCCCAATGCGCAAAACGCGGATATGCTGGTGGGCACGGATGGCGTAAAGACTTTTTTTTATGCGTTGGATCCCGGTACCCGGCGGTTGATCGGAGTGGGAGAAAGCCTCGAAGGCATACAGCCGGGAAGCATTGAGTTTACGCTCTATGGAGATGGAAAACAGCTTTGGACAAGTGGTTTGATGAAGCAGGGCGATGCTCCTAAGGAAGTGGATGTGGATATCAGCGGTGTGCAGTTGCTGCGTTTTTCGGTAACAGATGGCGGGGATGGTATCAGCGGGGATGTGGCAAACTGGTGCAATGCCATGGTGGAGGTTATGCCCGGTACACCGGCACAGATTGTTCCGGCCGATTATTTGCTCGTTCTGAATAGAAATGAAACGCATTTTCAGCAGCAGTTGAAACCATTGTTGCAAAAACTACCCCGCTACCGGTCTGCAACGGCACAACAAGACTGGCTATTGCAAAAGCCGGCTATAGCTGCAGACGTATTTGTACACGGAGACCGGCAGATCGTTTTGAGTAACGGACTCGTTAGCCGAACCATCCATATGGTGCCGAATGCCGCGACCGTTAGTCTTAAGAATATGCGTACCGGTGAAGAATTTATCCGTTCGGTGCAACCCGAAGCGCTGGTTACCATAGATGGTGTAGAGTACCCCGTAGGGGGACTGAGCGGACAAGTAGATAAAGGATACCTGTTATACGAATGGCTCAATAAGATGTATAGTCCGGCAAATGCATTCACGCTTGAAAAGTTCGTAGTAAAAGAACTGGAACCGAAAATTACCTGGGAGCAAAAACGCTGGGCGCCTGCTACGCAATGGAACGCCCGCGGCAAAGAGCTGGTGATGTACTTCCGTCATCCGTCATTTCCAGAGATCATCATCGAAGTGCACCACGAGGTGTACGATCATATACCGCTGCTGTCTAAATGGATGGTGGTAAATAATACCGGTACACGAGCGGTATTGGTAAATGAATTTACTGCAGAAATCATTGCTCATCCTGAAACTGAAAATCATGTGGCGGTTCCCCACGAATGGAAAAGGCCCAACCTGTATATGGAGAACGACTATGCATTTGGTGGGTTCACTTACGAAGAGTCGGATCAGGCCATAGTGTGGGAGCCCGATCCTGAATATACCTCCCAAAGCAACTATGAAATGGTGATGCCCTGCATACTCAAAAGCCGTCCGAAGCAAGGACCCCACCTCCGCCTGAAGCAGGGAGAGCTGTTCACCAGTTTTCGTACCTATCTGATGCCACTGGATGGCACCGACAGGGAGCGGAATACGCTGGCACAAAGAAAAATGTATCGAACCCTCGCACCATGGGTAACTGAAAATCCCATTTTCCTGCATCTCACCTCTACCGAACCCGAAGTGGTGAAAGCAGCGATCGACCAATGTGTTGAAACTGGTTACGAAATGGTAATCCTGAGTTTTGGCAGTGGGCTGAATATGGAGGATCAGTCGGAAGCGAACCTGCAAAAGTTCAAAGAGTTGGCAGATTATGCCCATGCACGCGGTATTGCCATTGGTGGTTATTCTTTATTATCGAGCCGGAGGGTCAGCGATGAGCACGATGTGATCAATGTAAAGACCGGTAAACCGGGTGGAACGATTTTTGGTAATGCACCCTGCCTGGGCAGTGCATGGGGAATTGCATACCTCGAAAAACTAAAAAACTTTTTTGTAAGAACCGGCTTCGATATACTCGAGCACGACGGTCCGTATCCGGGCGATTTCTGTGCTTCTACCAGTCATCCCGGTCACGAAGGTTATCACGATTCGCAATGGAAACAGTGGCAGCAACTCACAGAGTTCTACAAATGGCTCCGTGGACGCGGCGTGTACCTGAATATTCCTGATTTCTATATTCTTTCAGGTTCCAACAAAACCTCTATAGGATATAGAGAAGTGAATTGGTCGCTGCCCCGCGCACAACAACTGATACTCGGACGCCAGAATATATACGACGGTACCTGGACGAGAACACCAAGTATGGGTTGGACTTTCGTGCCATTGGTGCAGTACCATGGAGGAGGGGCTGCAGCTACCCTGGAGCCGCTTTCCGAACACCTGGACGCCTATGCTGCCCATATGGAGCAGAACTACGGTTCCGGCGTTCAGGCATGCTATCGGGGCAACAGGTTGTACGACACAGATGCTACTAAAAAACTGGTACAACAGAAGATAAGGCATTACCGGCAATACCGCGACATACTGAATGCAGATATCATCCATCTTCGCAGACCAACGGGGCGCGACTGGGATGGCATCCTGCATGTTGATCCCTTGTCGGCCCGGAAGGGATATGCATTGCTGTTCAACCCTACAGATAACGATATGGAGATCAATCTAAGGCTGCCGTTATACTATACGGGTCTGCAGTCAAAAGCCAGTGTACGGGTAGCGGATGAATCGCCGCGCATCGTTCTGCTCGACGATCAGCGGCAAGCAGAACTCAAGATCAGGATCCCCGCCAAATCCAATAGCCGGATAATAATAGAAGAGGCTGGGAAGCCGTCTGAAAAAAACAAGCGTTAATTGTATTTGAAAATTTGATGTTATATCGGTGAATTAGACAGGTGTTGCTATTGGGATATGGTTAATCACCCCAAATGCCTGTTTGCAAAAATCAGATAGGATGAAACAAGCAGTATTGTGTATAGCTTTTGTTGTTTTATATGTTGCAAGCTGGTCGCAGGCTGCCCTGCAATGGGAAACCGTAGCGCCCGGTATATGGAAGGCCCGTATAGGGCAACCTGATAAGCTCGATCTGTACCATGCCGCCTCCGTGCAACCGCGGCAGCAGGCTTTAGAGGCAATGGGGCAGATAGACTTTCCGCTGAGGAATGAAGCGATCAGCGCCACTCAGAAAGATGGAAAAGTTTACCTCCACTTTCCGCTTGATAGTACAGAGCGTATTTTCGGGCTGGGGTTGAATTTTAAAACGGTTGACCAGCGCGGCAGGATATTGCGCCTGCACATGGATCATTATGGCGGACGGGATGACGGACGCAGTCATGCTCCCGTACCATTGTATATTTCTTCCAAAGGCTATGGGGTGCTCATTAATTCGGCACGGTATATAGATGTATGGGTGGGTACAGCGGTGCGGAGCGACAGCAAAACGCCCCCCAGGGTACGCGACCGAAATACAGATCCGGACTGGAGTGCCAATCCTTATTCCGATAACATTGAGATGTTGGTGCCTGCGCAGGGCGCTGAGATTATTGTCTTTGGCGGCCCTTCCTCTATCGATGCTGTTCGCCGTTATAACCTTTTCAACGGAGGAGGAACGCTGCCGCCAAAATGGGGATTAGGATTCTGGCATCGTACCCCAACTTTATACACAGAACAGGATGTACTGAGAGAGGTAGAGGAATATGCAGCTCATAATTTCCCGCTGACCGTAATTGGTTTGGAACCCGGCTGGCAAAGTATCGCGTACCCATGCAGCTATGAGTGGGATAAGAAGCGATTCCCCGATCCGAAGCGGTTTGTCGATTCACTGAAAAAAAGAGGTATACAAACAAACCTGTGGATCAATCCCTATCTGGTGCCGGATGGAAAGCTCGGGCAAAGCTTGTTGCCCTATACAGCTTCGCATACTGTATGGACCGGATTGGTACCTGATTATACACTTCCCGAAGCACGAAAACTGCTAAGGGAGCATTTTAATAAACATGTGCTCGATATAGGTGTCAGCGGGTTTAAAATGGACGAGAACGACGGTTTCGACGAGTGGTTGTGGCCCGATGTAGCCAGTTTTCCCTCGGGGCATACCGCAGAACAGCACAGGCAAACCTATGCGGTGATGATGCAGCAGCTCACGACCGATCTTTATCGCAGTCGTAACCAACGTACCTATGGGCTGGTGAGGGGATCCAACGCAGGAGCCTCCTCGTTTCCCTATGTTATATATAACGACTACTATAGTCACCGCGACTTTATCACAGCATTGATTAACAGCTCTTTTATCGGCGTGTTGTGGACGCCGGAGGTACGGGCTTCAGACAGCGGGGAAGAATGGCTCCGAAGGATGCAGACTGTATGCTTTTCTCCACTTGCAATGCTCAATGCCTGGGCCGATGGCACCAAGCCCTGGTCTTTTCCTGAAGTAAGTAAGCAGGTACAGGATGTTGCGCACCTCCGCATGCAGTTAATCCCCTATCTCTACACCAGCTATGCCGACTATGCCTTCTACGGCACTCCGCCGGTAAAAGCAATGAACCTGCTGCCGGGTTTTGAAGCAACGCAGCAAAGTACAGAAGGCACGCTTAGCTCTACCGGTAATCCTTATGCAAAAGCAGTGCGGAACGAGATCCGAGACCAGTTTATGGTAGGCAACGAACTGCTGGTGGCTCCTTTATTTGCGGGTGAGACGAAACGTCAGGTAATATTGCCGGCGGGCAAATGGTATGATTTTTATACCGGTGCCTTTGCAGGTGAAGAGGAAATAATTACCGTAACACCGGGGCTGGACAAAATCCCTGTATATGTGCGAGATGGGGCGATCATTCCGATGTTTCTCAAAGAACGCTTCGATTTGCAGCAAAAGCAGGCGCTTGAGATACGGTATTATGGTAATGCAGACGGTTACTATGCGTTATACGATGATGACGGAAAAAGCTATGACTATGAGAAAGGTCATTATACACGCATTGCGTTGGAAGTAAAGAAGAACCGGAAGGGTAAGCCGGAAGGGAAAATAAGCATTCCAAAAGGAGCCCGATTATGGTCCTATGATCACTTCATGTGGAGGTATATGACAGCAGATTCCGCGTTGAAATAATCGGCACCCGGCTTACGGGTACTTTCAGTATCTTTCGGTATCAGGTACTCGTTCCACGAGGACAGGTGTATATCTGCAACCTTCCGGTGAACGGGGAGGTGCTATGTATATATAACTGTGTATTACCAAAAAAACGTAGAGAATGTATAGCAAGGGATCTGCCATGCCGCCTTTTCATTCGAAGAAAAACAGCGAAACGCAGGAAAGCGTTCCTGGTACAGTAATAAAAGGGCATACGGCGCCGGTGCTGCGGTTCATTGTTGCGTCAGACGGCCATTACGGATACCAGGGATCTCCCTATGAGTCGTATTACGCTGCATTTGTTTCAGAAGTAAACAAGTTGCATGCAGCCCGGCCCTTTAATTTTTGTATGATCAATGGAGACATCATACACGACGACAAAAAATATTTCCCGGCTGCCAAAAAAGCGTTGGATCAACTGCGTCTCCCATATTATGTAAGCCAGGGAAATCATGACCATGCCACTCCCGGGGAATGGGAAGCCGTATGGGGAATGCCGCTCAATTTTGACTTTAGCATCGGCAGAGAGAGTTTTCTTGTGGGCACCACTTCCGACGAAAAGGGTACCTATTTGTGTCCGGATCTGGGCTGGATGGAACGGGCATTGAAAAAGCATACAGCACAACGAAATGTTTTCCTTTTTCTACATATTAATCCCGCAAAACAGACCCGCTACGCGGTGGATTGCCCCTCTCTGTTTAAACTGCTTTCCAGATATCCTAATGTGCGGGCTGTATTCAACGGTCATGATCATGATGAAGACGACATCAAAGTCAGGGAAGGAATCCCTTTCGTATTCGACGCGCATTTTGGGGGTGGGGGAGGCTGGGGGACAGCCTATAACGGATTTCGGGTGGTGGAACTTTTTGAAGACAACACAATAGCTACATTCATTCATACCCCCTTTAAGATGCTTAATAAGGATAGTTTGTAGGCAGAATCATGTATTCGTAACCTGTACTTCCCGGCGGCCCTGCGCGTGGGCGGGGAGGCATACCCCACTGTTATTGCCGCTGTTCGATCTTGTAATAATATACTGGTTGGTTTTTTCCTTCGCTGACGGTGAAGTACCCTGTTCCTTTTTCATCGAAGCAAATGGCTTCTTTCTGTGGATCTTTTTGCCAAACAAAACCTTGAATCATATATCCACATATTTATCTTACGAGGAATTTGGCTGCCTTCACAGTGCCGCCTGAAGCAGCAACCAGCACGGTGTAAATACCTTTTGGCAGTCCGGTAATATCAATAGGATAGGTGTTTTGCCCGGGCGAGGCAAGTATTTGGTTTCTCCAGCGTACAACGCCTGAAGCATTCAAGACGGAGATTTTAGTTGGAACAGCCACCCCTTCGGGGATAGAAAATCTGACCGTGATTTCATTGACAGGAGGGTTGGGAAATACTTCCACGCTTCTTCTTTGAGGAACGATAACGTCTACCGAGTCGCAGAATGTGGACATGCAATCTACATCTATGGAAACCCGGAGACAGATATTATACCTGCCGGATGTGACAAAGCCATGTACAGGTGCATTTGAACTATCTGTATTACCGTCTCCGAAGCTCCAATATGACTTATAGGAAAGACCGGTAGGTAAGGTTTGATTGATAAATTCAATTTGTCCATCATTTAATTTAAAACTGAATCCTGCTTTGATGTTGCAGATGTCTTCTTCGGTGATCACAATTGCCGTGTCTTTGACAACTTCACAAATGCCTTTTTCAATTGCTTTTAGTGTGATCTGGTAGCTGCCCGGTGTTTTGTAGGTATATTCACTATTAATTCCTGACGCGGAATCTCCCGTTCCGAAATGCCATATGAACATAACAGTACTATCCTGAATATTTGATTGGTTGGATAAGTAAATTTTAGAGCCATTCAAAGCATCTCTTGTTAGAGAGAATGTCGGTAATAGCCTACACGGAGGTGTTAATATGACCTGCTTTGTTATGCTTTTGGTGCATCCGTTAGGACTTGTATACTGGAGCTGTACAGTATAGGTGCCATAATCCGGGTATACATGTGTTGGAATAGTTGAACCCAAGGGGCCGGTTAAAGAATCCCCATCCCCAAAATACCAAACCTGCCTGTTCCTTGCAGAAGAGTTGACATAAGCTGTCAGATCTGTAAACCTGACGGCCAGCGGATCATCAGGGTTGACGCTAAAATCGAAATCAGGTGGGTATACGGGGCAGGGTGGGGCTACAACTTCAATTTCTTTATAGTAGATTTCTTTGTATTGCGTTCCTTTGCATATTGTCGATGGAACTGAAACCCTCACTTTACCGCCATAAGCGAATGTAAAATTGAGTTGGTGGTGTCGATAATTTCCTCCTTCGATAGTGAAGTCTGATCCCCCGCCCTTGAGTTGCCAGGCCGGGGCATAGTATGGAACTGTATCTCCAGAAGAAGAAAGCGTAAAAGCATTAAAAGTATAACTTAATGAAAATTCCGGATTGGGGGTTGCTTTAATAAAAACTTCGTGATCGACTTTTATTTTTATAATTTGCGAAAGGGTGTCTGCACATTTTGTAGCCTCATCATATACTATGTGCGTAAGTTTTTTTGTTAGGGAATCAATAGGAACTGAAACACCTTCATTTGAACAACCTACTCCGCCCTGTAAATAATAACCCCAAGTATTCCGTTCGGTGAAAAATGTTTGATGAAAATAACCTGAAGTGTCAGTTCTTGTGGTATCGGTATCGTTTATGATCCAGATGTGTTTTCTCTTGCCTGCGTGCGGTTTGCTGTTAACAACTATCGTGCGGTTATAATGTTGAATATCTACCGAAGCATCACAGTTTTTTTCCACTCCCACAATTACATCTTTACAGATGGGTGGGCTGACACATCCTGTGAACGCGTTCCTTATGGCCATACAAACATTATAACTTGTCTTGTTCCCAAATGTGTGTGTTAAAGACCTTTCAGTAGTCCCGTCGCCCCAGTCAACCCACGCCAACCCTGCGGCCCTGGGATTATGCTCTTTAGTTGTATCAAAACTTATCTGGAAACGAAGTTGATTTGTAAAAAAGCTGTCTGCAACCGTATAGGTGAAGTCGGCGTCGAGGCAGTTTTGTGTTCTGTAGATCGTGATCTTTTGGACAGATTCTGCTGTACATTTATCAATGGTGTTGAATACTTTGTGGGTGATTAAGTAGTCCCCGATCCTCTTATAGTGATGCGTTGCAATCGGGCCGCTGAGGCTGTCAACCGAACCATCGTCAAAAAACCAGTAATGCTTTACGCCGGGGGCGGTGTATCCGGCTGTGACCACTACCGTGCCTGTATCAGATACTATTGTGAATCTTGGATGGCAGAATTGTGTATTGACCCGGGTGTCTACAATCCTCTTTTCAGAAGTATCAGCGTATTGCCCTTTTTTTACGATCAGAAAAATAGTATCGATTGAATTTCTTTCCGATAGATAGTCGGCTTCAAATTCTTTTGAAATTTCAGTTGCGTTCTTATACCAGGTATAACTGTTTCCCGGCTTTGATAGATTTATCAGTTTTACTTTTGAAGAACTTTGAAGCTCAGACAGATCAATGTCAATTTGTGCTTCAGGTAAAGTCTGCCCACCTGCATTTGTCGTTCTGTCAAGTATTCCATACCTGCCACCCATCCATATTATTTCGTGATTTAAGGAAAAAATAGCAGTATGAAAAAATGGATAGTCATATTCCTGCATCAGCGGCTCCCAGAAATTGCCGGCATCTGTTGTTTTGTAGATCTTTTCATGACCCTGGTAGAAGCCGGCCGTACTGCTAACGAACTTGATGGCTCCTGCGATTCCCAGAAGATTCTTTGATTTTTTTTCCCACGTTATGCCGCCGTCTGTGGTCTGATATACGGTGTTTTTGATATCCAGCCAGCCCGTATCTTTGTTGACGAAGCTGAACGATTTTAGATCGCCCGGGGGTACTTCAATCATCTTCCAGGATGCTCCCCCGTTATTCGTTTTCATCAATTTATTTTTGTCCAGAACGTAACCTACGTTTACGTCAATAAATTCAAGATTTTGAAACCTGGCCCCATTATCCCTGAGTATTGAGATCCAGGATTCCCCTCCGTTATTCGTTTTCAGAATGTTGTTGCTCTCTATGGCAAAACCTGTTCTGGAATTATCAGGAAAGCTGATCTTTTGTATGCCACTGTTTTCTACATGAAGTCTCGATGTTTCATGGAATATTAGTGTGAAAGTTTTACCCTCATCTTTTGAAAACAGTATGGCGGGAACAAAGCCATAGTGACCATAAACAAAAAAGGACCCCCTATTTATACCATGCACGCCATTTATCGTAAAGCCAAATGTGAGGTTTACAGGTAGGAATCTATTGAAGTCTACGTTGTTATTGGTGATGGTTGCTTTTCTGAAGCTATTACCCCCGTCTTCCGTAAAACCTATCCAACTTGAAAATGCAATATACCCTTCTGTTGGTGACATAAAATGAATACCCCTGACATTCGAAGTCGTGTCGGTATCTTTGAATACGTTTATGAACTGGGCGTTTGCGTTAGTCGAAATAAAGCACAATGCCAATAGGGTAAAACGGATTCTCATGCTCACAGGGTTTCATCCAAAGATAGAAAACTACTCTAATGTGTGATCGTTTTTTTAAGATTGAATTGGATATTTTGATATCAATTGAATATAAATATTACTTTCTTTTAATGGAATTACATCCCTGTTGTTTTCAGCGATCAACTGACCGGGTAAACACCAATGTGTTGGTATATTGTAGTCAATTGAACGTGAGTACTAGTGTCTGGCTACCGCAACAGAATGATGGGGAATAGGGAAATTTACAGGAAGATCATCTAAGGATCTTGTAATAATATACTGGTTGGTTTTTTCCTTCGCTGACGGTGAAGTACCCTGTTCCTTTTTCATCGAAGCAAATGGCTTCGCCCTGCGGTTCCTTTTTGTAAGGCAGTTCTATGGGCGTGCGCGACAGTGTTTGCCATACGGCTTCACCGGCTGCCCGCTCCCAGTAATACACTTTGCTGAGACTTTTCAGGATAACTTTTGTTCCATCCCAACTGATATCGCCGCTGACGATCCATTTCTGGGGGCGTGATCCGGGAAAGAAAAGGGTACTTCTTTTTTCCAGTACCAGGGTATCGTTTTTGTTCCATCCGAGCTTGCAGGTATATACCTGCACACTGTCTTCCCGTTTGGAAACGATATACAGCAACCGGTCAATATTATCGATCATCAGCGTTTCAGCATCACGGGGGGCATCGGGATACCGGAGAAATACCGGCGTTGAAGCTACTGTTATTTCGGGTGTATGTGTTTGAATATCGGCCTCAGCAATGCTATATACACATACATAAGGCCGCAGTCCGAAATTGTTACCGATATCTCCCACGTAAACATACCGTTGCCCGCCCTTCGACCCTTTTCCTACCGCTATGTCTTCGCAATCTCTTACGTTCCCGTTGTTTTCTGCTCCTTGAAAAGAAACGGTGGTAACAAGCCGGGCATTGCTGTCTATAGCATAGAACCTGCTTCGGTCGCCGCTGTCGTTGTGTACATAAGCAAATGCGTTTTGCTGTGAGGAGAGGGCTATGCCGGATATTTCGTTCAATGCAGCGGGCAGCCGCCCCAGGGTGCTTTGTCCGTTACCTGATGCAGCCGTCAACAGAAGTATCATTACAAGATATGGTGCTCGCATACTTTGCAATGATAATGAAGTTCGATAAGGTATGCAATAGACGGTCTTGAATTTACAGTTTATTGAACGAGCTTCTGTGGATCCGGCCTGCTTGTTGCACATGTATAAAGTATTGTCCCCTGGGGAGCTGAATGACCGGAATGGAAATATGGTTTTCTCCTTTGTATACTTTTTCCTGTCGTTTCAGAATTACTTTGCCCATGGCTGTAAAAATAGTAACGCTTGCATTGTTGTCCTTTTCCGCCGTCACCGTTAGCCTGATTTCATTATTGGCGGGGTTGGGATAAATGTTCATTGTGGTCCTGCGCGAATAATCAGCAGAATGAGTTACCCACAGGGTATCTGTGATCTGTTTGGTACAGCCCGAGTTGGTTTCAATAGAAAGCGAAATAATGTGCATGCCCGTATCCAGGATGAAGTATTGCTGCGGGTTTCCATTGGGGGCGTTAATGGTATCCATAGTTGAGGACGTGTGAATGCTCCAGTGCTGCCGGGCAATGGGTTGATCGCTCGATGGTGAAAGAAGCAGGAGATTTCCCTCCTCCCGCGACACGTTCATCGCGATGGTACACCTATTATAGCCATCTGCTACGTTCACCACCCGGCTGACTGTATCAAAACAAGAGGTCAATGAGTCGGTAGCACGCATGATGACGGAATAGTTACCGGGAGCGGTAAACCGATACTGGTTGCCTTGGGGGCCACCTGCAATGATATAGTTATCGGAAAACCAATGATATTTCATGGATGTATCGTTGGGAATGAAGCTGACGGATGACGCATCATCTGGGGAGAATGAATAGGTGAAAGAAATATCCAGGTCACATTTTTGGTAGGTGCGTATGGTGTCGCGGTAGGTTGATACGCAACCGCTGGCCGTTTCAACATCCATGGTAATGATATGAGGTTGCGTTGAAGGCGCAAAAATGTATTCGAAATCGCTTCCGTAGTCATTACTGGCCACCGCCAGCCCATCTACTGTCCAGGTGGTGTTAATGATGCCGAATACATCGCCGTCTACGGTTTGCCGGAAACTGAAATGATTGGGGTTCGGATGATCTGATCGAACAGAAAAATAGCTGACACATACAGGAGTATAGTCTAGTTGTATTGAAGTGGTAACAGAGTCGATGCAATTGGAAACCGTATCGTGTATGGTGTGTTGTACCGTATATATGCCCGGGGCATAATAATGTGTTTCACGAATATTAGTACCTGCATTGCCGTCGCCGAAAGCCCAGTAATGGATCTTTCCGTAGGAGGAGTCAGCGGGATGAAAAGTTACCCGGCTTTCATTTATATCATAGGTAAAGTCGGCGTGGCATTGGGCGGAAGAGTCGTACGACAGGCAGACCACCAGGCTCAGCATAATAATAAGCGCTTTCATAAACAGGGCTTTTGATATTATACGACCGTGTATGCCCGACGGTTGGGAAAAAAATAAATACGCTCAAATGCAGTGCAGGTAAGAAGCGCATAATATTATGGGTTGCTGAAACACGTGTTGTTTCAAAATAAATTTGGCAGGAAGTCAAACATGGTTATCTTTGCAACCCGCTTTCAAAAAAGGCGGTTAGTTCTTCGAAAAAAAGGTACACAATCTCTAAAAAAGATTTTGCTGATAACTGGAAACAGTTACCTTTGCAACCCGATTCGAAAATGAATCGGATCGTTCTTTAAAAAAGTAAAAATCGCTAAAAAAGATTTTGAAAATAACTAAAAACGATTACCTTTGCACCCCGATTCAAAAATGAATCGATCAGTTCTTCGAAAAGTAAAAATCTAAAAAATAGATTTTGAAATTAATCAGAAACACTTACCTTTGCAACCCGATTGAAAAATCGGTCGTTCTTTAGAAAAGCACACTGCAAAAAAAAGAGTAAAAAATAGCAAAGTTTTTTTTGCTGAAAACAAAAGAAAAACTAACTTTGCCGCCCGTTCGGTAACGAACTTAGTTCTCTGATTAACAATAACTTAGAAGCCAAATTACGAAATAATTTCGAAAAAAATATTTGGCTGATAAATTAAAAAGTTCTACCTTTGCAACCCGTTTAAAAACGGAAGCAAAATAAGATAATTTAAGATCTTTGAAAGTTTGGAAGCAACAGCACTTAATTTCTTTTATAAGAAACTAAGGTAAGGTAAACCAGCCAGAAAATTTGATTTCAAGAGCAATCTTCAAATCTCACATTATTTACAATGGAGAGTTTGATCCTGGCTCAGGATGAACGCTAGCGGCAGGCTTAATACATGCAAGTCGAGGGGCAGCGCAGTGTAGCAATACATGGGCGGCGACCGGCAAACGGGTGAGGAATACATACGCAACTTTCCTTTAAGCGGGGAATAGCCCAGGGAAACTTGGATTAATACCCCATAGTATGATGAGAAGGCATCTTCTTATTATTAAAGATTTATCACTTAAAGATGGGCGTATGGCTGATTAGGTAGTTGGCGGGGTAACGGCCCACCAAGCCTACGATCAGTAGCTGATGTGAGAGCATGATCAGCCACACGGGCACTGAGACACGGGCCCGACTCCTACGGGAGGCAGCAGTAAGGAATATTGGTCAATGGACGCAAGTCTGAACCAGCCATGCCGCGTGGAGGATGAAGGTCCTCTGGATTGTAAACTTCTTTTATCTGAGACGAAACTCCCGTTTTCTAACGGGTCTGACGGTACCAGATGAATAAGCACCGGCTAACTCCGTGCCAGCAGCCGCGGTAATACGGAGGGTGCAAGCGTTATCCGGATTCACTGGGTTTAAAGGGTGCGTAGGTGGGTATGTAAGTCAGTGGTGAAATCCCCGAGCTTAACTTGGGAACTGCCGTTGATACTATATACCTTGAATATCGTAGAGGTAAGCGGAATATGTCATGTAGCGGTGAAATGCTTAGATATGACATAGAACACCAATTGCGAAGGCAGCTTGCTATGCGATTATTGACACTGAGGCACGAAAGCGTGGGTAGCAAACAGGATTAGATACCCTGGTAGTCCACGCCCTAAACTATGGATACTCGACATACGCGATACACTGTGTGTGTCTGAGCGAAAGCATTAAGTATCCCACCTGGGAAGTACGACCGCAAGGTTGAAACTCAAAGGAATTG
>JBBCKG010000019.1:0-122507 GCA_037190905.1 Agriterribacter sp.
TAGGTGCGCGGCGTCCGCTTTGTATAGCCTTGACAAGAACAGCGAACCGGCTTATCTTTGCCTGGACGGCGACCGGAATAACGACGAATCAGTAGCAAACCATTTTGAAAAATCAGTCCAGTTTATTGGGGGTTAAGACAGCCTCAAACAATAACAAAAAGATTTAGGGGCTCGTTTGAATTGACAAAAGACAATATTATAACGTTGTTTGAGTTGCTTAATCAACGGGTATTTCAACAAAATGATGCAAAACTTATCCAGTTTAGAGCTACGGTTTATTATGATGATAATTCGACAGTTACTTTAACTGGATTTGAACACCTGGTTCATTACAATGAACCTTTACCCGTTGTTTCAAAAGGCATACATCTTACGTGGCAGTATCTCATAAAATTTCGAGACAAAGGAACATTCGAGAAACAGGAAATAAATTTATCCTTCGTAACAGAAATGGACGGTCGTATAAATATCGACGAAGAAATGCAAGTGTATACCCACGACAACCATGTTTTCTTAAGGATCCATCATACGGCTAGGACTTGGGGTGCAGATATTGAGGGCATTTTGACAAAGCATATCAAGACTTTGGTTCAAAAAGATTCAAAGTTTGCTATTTTTTTCCGTTACAATACAGAAAGAGTTCAAAATTCTGTAAGTGGGCTACTGGCGTTAATAACAATGTCCTTTGCAGGATATAAAACTTATAAGTTACGAGCAGCAAACCTAACATTCGACCCTTCCTTTTGGCTTCATTATTATGGCAATTTGCTATTTCTATTTTTAGGGACTTTTATCCTATTAAAATTGACTTTGATTTTATTAGAAGAGTTTGAAATTTATGGTCGTCCTAGTTTTATTCTCTTGACATCTGAATCCCTTAAAGACAAGGAAAAAACTTTAAAGAGTTATCGCTTTAATTGGAGGAAATACATTTGGACAATTATTGGAAGCTTATTACTTGGAGTCATAGGTAATTATATTTACTCCTTGTTAACGGGTAAATAAAGGCCAGCTGGCAACATGCAGTTTTGCGTCAGCAGAGGACGAGGAAAATATCCTCATCTTAGTGCTACTATCAGCTACACATCCGGCTGACTGAACACGGATGATCAACAGAATATATTTTCAACTTCAGTATCTTTAATCGGCTGCAGTTCCGCGCTGGACGTTTTCCAAATGCCCTGCCGAACGCAAAGCTGTGGCCGTTGGCAGCTATGCCTTCAGGCCGGACTGGCTGAAATTTTTCTGGCCGGGAGTGGCTTGTAGGTTAGACCATGAACAACTATTAGGCGACAGTTTTCTGTTTCCAAAACGAATGATACCTAGAAATGGCTATAGGTGACAGTAAAAAATGGCTTGCTTTGAGCGACAGAATACCCTATAGACTTTCCTACGATTCTTTCGTATCGGTTATAGATTTCAGTAACACTTCAGTTGGAAACAGGCTTTAGAGGCAGGCAGACCAGACGAAAAAGAAGAAAAGAAAAATAAGAATATAAGAAACAAGGAAAATTATAAGGCCAACACGCGACAAATATCAACAGCCAAGGCTGCAAATCGCTGGATTTTTTTTTAGGCTATATAATGAGATCGATTCTTGGTTTGGTTGTTGACAACGGCCAACACACGGCGGCTATTATGAGCAGCCATTTTTTACAGCTATCGGTTGACTAAACACGCATGACCCAAAACAGAAGATTACCGATCCATCGGTGGACTCTACACAGCTGCCAACACGGTATTTAGCAATATGGCGGCCGGAAATCAAACACTAAACCATTTGCAGCTATTGAGCTTTTGTAATACATTTAGCAGACGGAATACTGATTCCGCCACATCGCAAATACCTAACCCGTTAGCTGCTATACGAGCAAATTCATACTCATAAAATGTTAAATCGAATTTTTACTGAATTATACCAAACAGAAACAATAAAAAAATCGACTTACAAGAAACTTAATACGTTCTTGTTAAAACCTTCAATTGCATTTTTTTCGACTAGCTTGGCGATTTGGCAGGCCGTCGAAACATCCGACTCCGTGAAAAACACTATTCTTTCTAATAATTTAAATCCTGAGAAAATAATTGAATTGTCAACTTATGTCGTAATTGGTTCCGTTGTACTGTTTATCGGTTATCTCATTAGTTTAATAATTTTTCAAACTACCTATCTCTCGACATTATTGACATATAAGAAGGTGAAGAAACACCTCAAAAAATTAGTTGAGATTGATATAAATGACATGACGCTTCATAGGATGCATGAAATCGGATATGGAGTAAATGGTGAGGGTTTCGCATCACTTGATTTGATGAAAACGCATTACGGGGCAAATAAAGACGGTTTTCGATGTTGGATTTCCAATACTGATATAATGAATCGGAACTCGCTAATGGCATTTTTTATTATTGCTCCTTTAAACAAATTAGCAACTGATAGGATATTAAACAGGGACATCAGAGGTGCGTCAAAAATTGAAGCAAAAATGATTGTCAAAAAATTCAAAGAGGCAAAGTCTATTTACATTACTGAAGTATATGGCAATTGCTATCCTTATGATGCTTGTGCTTTGATTCTGCTTTTTGAAGAGATAACAAAATGGATTGATAACTGCAAAAATCTTGAATATCTATTTGCGAGACCAGTATCAAATTTTGGAACTACACATCTGCAGAAGAACGGATTTAAACAAATATCAGCAAGCCCAACAGACATTTGGATAAGAAAAGTAGGTGATTTGAAAACAATCAAAGCTAGATGGAAAGAACAATAACCGAATTACTGCAAACTTCGTATTCTTCTGACAATCAAGAAGAAGTATTCGAATGCTTAAAAGCTTTAGAACCTGATAAGCTAACAACACAACAACTCGCATCTTTAGTAAAGCATGTTGAGACTATCTGCCATACTGATATGTATAAATATGAGCATTTTAATATCATCGGAACTGGCGGAGATTTATTAAAGACAATAAATGTTTCGACGATTTCCGCTATTGTGGCATCAAACATCGTAAATGTTGTTAAGTTAGGTGCACGAGGAATTACATCTAAATGGGGCAGCAAAGATTTTAATTCTATAATTACTTCAAAAATAGGCGATAAAAATATAAACGCATATTTTAAAACTATCGAATCAAGATTTTTATCATTTGGAGAGCTAGGAATATCTTATGGTGATATTTTAGTTGAAGCCAGACGTAAGTTGAATCAACAGGGATATTTAGATATTTATAAGGTAGTATTTCCTTTTTCAAACGTGACAGGTTGTACCGGTCAAGTAAATGGTGTTTCAAATGCTCAATATTTATCAATATTTATTGATTTAAGCCTCATGTTTAAAAGGCACTGTATTATCGTGCATTCAAAATTAGGTGTAGATGAATTAATGCCAGGCAGTAACCAATATGTAATTGTGAGAGATGGAAAAGTTGAAGAGCATGAAGTATTTGTTCCATCAAATGACATTGCTTTTTTTATCGAAACAGAAGATTCTGACTTATTATTTAATAAATTCGAGAGCATTATAACAGGCACTGCCACAAAAGACGTCATGAATACTATCTATTACAATGCTGCATCTATCATAAATTTAAAAGAACAAGCCCTAAATGTTGACCAGATTGTAAATAAATACTTTCCAAATAAAACAATGTACAGCAGCTAACATTGCATTGGTCTTACGCTGGCGGAAGGAAGTAAGATTGAACATTTTTAACTTGACCAAACATCGGATCAGCGGCCGTTAGTAAAAAAAGTTACGGCCGCCGCCAGGCAGAAGGAATTCTATTACTAGCGCAAAACCAATGCGCTAACGTTGTAGGCAATTTTTACAGACCCTTCGTTATTAATGACAGATTACGTTAAAAAGTACATCAAAACAATAAGGTTAAACTCTTTTCATCCGCTGTATGAAACTGATATTGGACAAAACGCAGTTTCAACTTTCAACTTTCCACCTTTCATTGACGCATCTTGCAGAAGAGAACCAGACTTTGAAAACTCTTTTCCTTCAATTACAGCATTGTGCAGACAGGAAAAATTTGCACCGCAACTTTATCCAAATGACATAGTTGTTTATATGACAGTAAAAGGAAAATGGTTAGCGGACTTTGACCATTATAGAATAATTGCAATTCTTGAAGTAATTGAGAGAAAGAACACACATTTACAAGCAAAGTCTTGGTATACAAGCAAGGGCTTGACAATTCCTTCAAATTGTATGGTTGACGACAATCCACCACATTCATTTCTTGAAACAGCAGGACGTTATGAAAATAAAAAAGACATTAAAAATTTCTTGACACGCTCAACAGAACAGCAAACTGTAATCGGCGATAGAATTGTAAAGCTGTGGGATAAAGAATATTTAGAGAAATCAAAAAAATGGGGAACGTTTATAATTACAAGACCAGTTTATATAAACTTGAAAGACCCCCCAATTTTGACAGACCAGGATATTCATAACATCTTTAAAAAGAAAATCAACACTAGAACACCTAAAAAAATGACACCAAATGAATTTAAAGAAGTTGCAAAATTTGCAAACATTAATTTCATTCAGCCCTAGTGGACAGACTAAAACTGCCTACAACAGGCGGTTTGGCAATATGGCGGGGCGACGAATATATTCTCAACTTTTTGCTCGCTATTCGGCTTAAGTTCCAGCCGATGAATAAAGCTGGGAAATTTAATAAACAATGAACTTTTAGTTATAAATTTAGCAGCAGTTACGATCTGACGATTTTCAAATACCGCCACATCGCCAAGCCGTAATCGTTATAGGCATTTTTTTTGACACACACTTCACCTTATGACAATAGAAAAAATTGAAGATGTAATTATTCCTCGCAAAATTATTGGGGTTGACACAGGTTGGGAAGACGAAATATATCCCATCTTGGAAGCTTATGCAGACTATTTAGGTGACGAAATGAGCGAACCAACTACTACAGACAGTATTAAACAGTGCGAAAAAAAACTTGGTACGACACTGCCAAACGACATGAAACTTTTTTATTTACGTTTTGGTGCTGCGCGGTTAATAGAAGGACTTTTTACTGTAAAAGAATTCCAATTTATCACAGCAAAGTGGGGACAAAATTTTCTTGACCATTACACCAAAGACGAACAAGATGTTTTATCTAAACTTATAGCGTTTGGCGACTATTTAGGAAATGGGAATGTTTGGTGTTTTCATAAAGACACAAAAGAAATATTTTATTACAACCACGACAATAAGCCAAACATCAATCAAATGTTTGGTACATTTTATGAGTATTTACAATCGCTACTAATTTTTACACAAGGAGTAATTGGAGAAGACATTGAAAATTTTGAAAAAGAAGTTGAACAATTAGTTGTTGAATTAATTGGTAAAGACCGTGTAAAAGTCTGGCAATATTTTGGTGGGTGGGACTAAAACTGCCTACAACACGGGGTTTTGTGCAAGTGCGGCTTGACGTTCTAAGCATCCGCAGTAGTTCACTATTGGGCTTCGGTTACGGGCTTTACGTTAGTAATATGTCTTTTAGTTGTTATCTTCATCCTCAGTTTTTCAATCGGCTTTTGTTCGGGGCTGTACGTTCAATGCATGCCACATCTGCACAAAGCCCTAATCGTTGCATGCAATTTTAGCGACCATTACAGCAGGACAAAAATGTTAAGACAAGAATTACAAACATACTTTGACCGAGTTTATCCTAATTCAAAAATTGACACAGAACATACAATTGGTGGACAATTTCATATTAGGTTTGAACTCGGTGGCGACAAAGAAAATGGAACTACTGAAAGAGTAAATCAAGTGACAGACCGAGCATTGAAAATCTTCAATGACACATTTGACAACCTGACAAATGATGTTTTTATTTTAATTTATGAATACGAAGGGGAAAATACTTTTAACGCTTCAAACGAATATTTACACAAACAATTTCTAGGCGACAGTTTCAATAAATTCTATAATCAGTTAGAAACTGTAAATACACGTTACTTTACGACAGACGAAAACGGAAATGACACATTAGAAACAGACCAAGTAAGAATTATAATTGGGAAATTACCCTTAAAAAATATTAGTATAAAAAATATTCTAACAGGAATTGCAAATACTGAAATGGGCTTTGACCCTGCCATAGACCAAAGAGTTTTTTTCTTTGACCCATTGACCGACAAAGGATTTCAAATGTATGACGACAGAGGTTGCTATGTTTGGAGCGACAAAGCAGACAAGATTCGTGATATTTACATTAAACGGAACAATTGGATTGTAGAATACCACAGACCAGAAATTGAAAATTATTTTGAAACATAAAAACTGCCTGCAACAAACTGTAAGCTCCCCCAAAAAGAGTACGATTTAAAAGTAGACAAAAGTCTTAACTTTAAATTCGTAAAAGATGAAAAAGAGTCAATTTAGTCCTACGCAGATCGCCGCTATACTCAAGGAGTTTGAAGGTGGCAAAACAGCAGAGATGATTACCCGCGATCACGGTGTTAGCAAAGCCAGCCTTTACAAATGGCGTCAACGTTATGGTGGCATGGATGCCAGCGAGTTGAAGCGCATCAGGGAACTGGAGGAGGAGAATAGTCGCCTTAAACGCATGTACGCCAATTTGGCGATGGAGCTTGATGTGGCCAAATACATTATAGAAAAAAAGCTTTAAAGCCTTGCGATAAGCGGCGTATCATAGGTGAGTTAAAAGAAGAGCGACCTGGCGACATCGGCAAGGCGTGTCGTGCACTTCGAATAAGCCGTAGCAGCCTATGTTACAAGTCACTAAAAGATGACAGCACCACGATAGCCCAATTGGAAAAATTGGCGTTAGATAACCCCACGGAAGGCTTCTGGAAGTGTTATTACCGTTTGCGCAATGCGGGGGAGCAGGTAAACCACAAACGCCTGCACCGTGTGTACACGCAGATGAAACTTCCGTTGCGGCGTAAGGTGAAGAAGCGGCTTCCATCGAGGGAAAAGATACCCTTAGCCGTACCAGTGGGCTTTACCCACACGTGGAGCATCGACTTTACAAGTGACGCGCTGAGCAACGGCAGGAAGTTCCGTTCCTTTAACGTCATAGACGACTACAACCGCGAAGTGTTGTTTATAGAAACAGATTATTCACTCAAAAGCAGCCGTGTAATCTGGGTACTGAAGCACCTGGTCAACCGCTACGGCAAGCCGGTAAGGATAAGGATGGACAACGGGCCTGAATTTGTAGCAAAACTGTCTCAGGAGTGGAGCGCTGCACACGAAATAGAATTTGCCTACATCCAACCGGGCAAACCGATGCAGAACGGGTACATAGAGCGCTTTAACCAGACGTTCAGGGAAAGTGTGCTGGACCAATATCTATTCGAGAGCCTTGACGAAGTACGTGAGATAACAGAAGAATTTGTAAACAACTATAACCATTACAGACCACATGATGCACTTGGAGGGCTGTCGCCAAAAATGTATAAAGAAAAATTTTGGGTTCAGGGGCTCCGTTCCGCTTCGGCTACGCCTACGCTCCACTACGCCCCTGAACCCAAAGAACTAAAACCATGTATGAAGTAGTCTACTTTTAACTTGTACTAAAAATGGGGAGCCTACAAAACGGTTTTGCAATAGTGCGGCTGAAAGTCAAAGGCTCAACTTCAGTAATTCTATTTAACTTTGGTACAAAATTCAACTGACGGTTCGCTATTGCCGCACCATCGCAAAGCCGCCGCACGTTAGTGGCAATAATGCCAAAATCCACCCGAACAGAATTACAACAATTTCAGAGACAGAACTAGACTTTAACGGCTTGACAAAAAATGGCTACCTAAGAATCGACGCAATAAAACCGAGCGAAACAACGCTTCTTTCATTCAGACACAGATTTAAAATTGTAGTTGTTGTCACGGTTGTAAATTTTATAATAAAAAATGTGTTCCATGAGAAACCTATATCTATTGGCAATGCTTTGTTTCTTTAGCCTCTCTTCATGTAAGAAAAAGGAAGTCTTAGACGACTGTCTTAACACTAGCCCTTGGTATCAGAAAGATGTAAAACTGGTTTTTAAAAGCAATTTACCTGGGCTGGCTGACAATGTCAACTATTTTGTGAAAGAAGTAAATAAATCCCGTGTTCAGGTAATTGACGATATTGGGATATTTGTTCCAATCGGACATTTGCGCATCTGTGACAAAAAACTTTACAAAGCCAGCTCGCTTCAATATACGGATGAGCAGGTTTTTTATGATTTGAATGGTAGCGTAGGCGATAAATGGATTGTGGAAACTGAAGAAGTTAGTAACAGAATCGTGGAAACAATTACACTCAAAGAAAAAAATGTATCCTTATCTGTACCTAATGGAACATTTGAGACCACCATTTTTCTTTTGGAGGGATTTCGAAATTATCCATATTCAATGAAACTGTACGTTACAAATGATCATGGCCCTGTAAAACTTGCTGGTCGTTCTGCCGATTTGGAATTTGATTTGGAGCTTTCCGATAGGAATTTTTGAGACATTTGCTAAAGCCCACGCACGTAAATATTCCTAAGCAATCATTTCTTAAACTGGAACATGGCGGATAAACTCGAATTTGGTTCAGCGCCAGGCACTACCTTTTGTTCTGCTGGCACAAAGCCGCTAACATGGGCTTTCTACTATGCTGGCTGAAGAATAAAACATCAACTGCAAATCGCTAATCAGCCATAGTTCCGGCAGAAAAATCACAAGATCATTTAAATAATGTAAATTCACCCTTAGTAACAATATTGTGCTTATGTCCCGGCCTGGACGTGTCACAGAATACCAGCACAGCAGAAAGCCCTTACCCGTTGGCTGTAATTTTTAAAGACCATGAAATTTTCCCAGAGAATCGGTAAGACTACTTCAATAAAAGATTTGCAAATTGAAAGTATTGACACAGAATTATTGAACGGATTGTGGAATTTGACCAAGATTCACGTCATCGACAATATTTCAACACACGGACGTTATGGAGGTGACGGAGATTTTCCAATGTTTGCATCAATAACTTGGCATACGTTTTATAAATTACCAGTTGACACCATTCCAAGATATTCATCAGATACGATTGCATATATTAGACAAAGATTCTTTAATGACCCTTGGTATGAAGTTTACGATTTTATTGAGTATTTATCTACTTTGACTATAGACGGGATAGAGAGACAAAATTATATTGATGCTATAAACTCTTTACTTGAAAAAGAATTTTCTGCGTATAGATTTATAAATAACCAAATTTCGCCGATAACAAATCAAATTGAAATCGACGAAGTCGAAAAGGCATTAAGTCAAATTCAATATTTTACTTCATTAAAAGGAGCAAATATTCATTTGAATAACTCATTAAACAAACTATCTGATAGAATTCAACCAGATTTTAGAAATTCTATGAAAGAAGCAATTTCTGCAGTTGAAACAACTTGCAGAGTGCTGACTGGAGAATCAACTTTGGGGAAAGCTTTAAATAGCTTTGAATCTAAGGGTTTGAAAATTGATGAACAGTTTAAAGCCGCATTTGAGAAGCTATATGCATCTACAAATAATAAGCAGAGTGGTATAAGACATGCAATTATAGACGAACATAAAAAACCTGACTTTGAAGACGCTAAATTTATGTTTGTCGTATGTAGTTCTTTCATTAACTTTTTACTTGGAAAATGCAAAACCTTACAAATTAAATTGGACTAAAACTACAGCCAACATTAGGTTTTATGCAAGGTTGGGCTTGACCTTGTAACTTCAGCTATTTGCAAATCCAAGCTGTAGTTCGGGCAGGATGAATAATTCTCAACATTAGTTCTTAAGTTCAACCTTATATTTTCAATCAGCAGCGGTTATCGGCAGACGGAAGACTAATTCCCAACCTGCATAAAGCCCTGCTCGTTGCCCGCAACCCTATTTGACACAGTCTAACTATGCACACAGAAAAAAGCCAATTTGACAAACTTCTTCTATTTAAGCAGCGAGAGAAATTTTCCAAAGCCGCTTGGAATGACAGGGGACTTAATCCATCAAGCACAGAGTTATGTAATCAATTGACAAACCTTTTTAACTCTTGTGTAGACAATTTAATAAAGGCAATAAACCAGGACTATTCAGACAGACAACTAAAATCTGTTTTTAAAACTGACCTTAACAGTTTTAATAAACTGGACTACGACACCGAAGAAAGAGAGTATATTAGCGACCTCTTTCACGAACTAGCAACAATTGTTAATGTCGACTTTAAAGATATCTTAAACAAATGGCTATATGGTTCAACTTTGACAACATTAATGAAAATCAAAAAGCCTGAAGGAATTGTAAAGACACTCAGACAACCTTGTACCAAATGTGAGATGGAACTAGAGACTTTTATATTAAGAATAGAGGAAGGAATACCCGATACAAGTTGGTTTGTTGCGAAGTGTAATAATTGTGGCGAACTTAACTTAATTTCACCTGGACCAAATGTAAAAGAAATACGATTCGGCAACTATCAATGGGTTGACACATTAAGCAAAGATGAATACACTAGTGAACAGGCTTTGACAAAACTTGAACAGATAAAATTCTTTAGGAAATAAGTTTACGATGTAAGGGCAGCAGGCAACAGTCAGTTTTGCTTCAGCAGGGGTCGACAAATAAGTTTTCACCTTGGTGCTATTATCAGCCATATATCCGGCTGACCAAACGCTAATGAGCGATAAAACATATTTGCAGTTTTTGTATCTTTAATCAGCAGCAGTTCCGGGCTGGATGTTTTTCAAATTCCCTGCCGAATGCAAAGCTGTTAACCGTTAGCTGCCATTATTTAAACACCCTGGTATGGGACTATTCAACTTATTCAAAAAGCCAACAATATTACAAGACGATTTTTTCGGGGTATTACGTTTTGTAGATTTTAAAGACGCTTCTAAAAATTATTTTGAAGGCAAAGGACATTTTAAGCCAACAGATAGCGACACCGAGTTCTTAATCCAGGCAGACAAAGGCGGTCCGACTGATCAACAAAAGCAGTTTTATATCGACCTGCAATCAAACTTTGCAAAATACATACAAAAAATTAAGCCATTAATTGAGGATGAGTTTCGTAATTGGAAAGAAGATTTTGAAATCAAAGACTTTAATAAGGAGTTTGAACTTGTGTGTGTCACAATTCCAAGACTCGACAATAAACCTGTGACATGGGACATGGCTTTTACGACTGTCCATGACCTCAATCATCAAGTGACAATAGACTTTATTGACGACAAACCAAATGGTATTCTTATCGATGGCTGACGAAAACGGCAGCTTACATTAGGTTTTATGCAAGTTGGGCTGGACCAGTAAACATCAACCAATTGCAAATCCCAGCTTCAGTTCCAGCAGACGAATGACTATCAACTTTTGTACATAACTTCATCAACATATTTTCAATCGGCAGCTTTTATGGGCAGACGGAATACTAATTCCTAACCTGCATAAAGCCCTGCTCGTTGTGGCTAATTTTAAAAAATGAAAATCCTGAAAATAATACTGATATCATTAGGACTTTTATTTCTACTTGTCATTGGACTTTTCTTTGGCTCAATTTTGTATTATTCTTGGCAAGACAGTAAATTTTATGACATTGAAATCCCAGAAGGTGAAGATTACCAAAAGCCTACTGAATATCTGAACAACAAACAACTTGACTCAATTAAAGCCTTAATTGTTAACTCTGAAAGAATCGAAATTATTGGAACAGGTTATGGCGGATATAATTTTTATATGTGGCATAAACCGACTGAAAAGGGTAAAATCTACATTAAGGCTTTTGAAATAACTAACAACCAAAGACTTTCAGAGTGGAAGCTGAAAAATAGAACTAAGAATACAATTAGTGAGTTGTCAGATGACTATAAGTTGTTTACGGGTCAAACTGTTATTGACGAAGGAACATTTGAAAAATATTACCCTGCAAGATTTGAGCTTTGGTTTAAATCCGAAAAGGATGGAACTGAAAAGAAATTGACTGAAAAATCTTACTTAATAGATGGATGGGATAGATAACTAGCCACAACATCGCATTGGCAAAATGGCGGGTTAAGTACTAAACTCAACTTTTGTGCTTTTTATCCGCCGAATGTGTTTCACATCCGCTTTTTTTTAAGTTAGCTTTGTGAAAACACATCGGCTTACTGACGTGCTAACTTGAACTTTTGGTTCAATTTGTCCGCCATTTCGCCAATTCGTAACCCGTTAGCGGTAATGCAGCGGCCGGTGGCACAACCTAGGCTATCAGTATTTAGTAATAGTTAGACAAAATTTTGTAAATTTATACTGATTAAAGGATGGAGAAATGTTTGGAAGTAAAAAAATTAAATCTCATTGATATGCCTCGTAAATTGACACTTTTTTTGTTCTTAATGATAGCATTAACTGGTTGTAGTGTAAAATATGCAAAATTTTCTACCGGAATATATTCACGCACCAATGAAGATATTCCCTATATCTTGGTCTCAGATATCTGGGTAACTGATAGCAAACTAGGGCATCTTATAGTTCCGGCAACAGGAAAATATAGTCTCACGGCAACAGGAAGAATGTATTTTAATATTACTAATCATGGTATCGGTTTGTTTAGAATAAAAAAACAAAACACAACGGATGTCATAGTTAACGGCTTTGTTGGACAAACAAGTACAGGTCATGAACAGTTTTCATCCACGGTTACCAAAATTGTAAACTTACACAAAAATGATACCTTGCTAATGGAATATAAATCACTGGGAACAAGTAACGCCGGATATGGCGGGAATACTGATGGGGAAACCGGAATTACTGTAACTTATCTTGGGAAATAAAATATCGTATTAACCCAAACTCAGATTATTTGCAGTCTCCGACTTGCTTGACTATGAATTATAAATGCAGCACAGAAAGTCAAACAATTACTTTACAGCTACTCTGCTGACAAATTTATGTGTGTAGAGCTGACTGAGGATGTAGTTAAACTCGCTGATATATATCATAAAAAATAGTTGGAAGAACAAACTTAGAAGATTGCACACATATTGCTTTGACGACTATTAATAAAGTAGATGCTCCTGTGAGTTGGGTTTTTAAACATATTGTAAATCTGGACAGAAAAAAGGCTATAATTCAGTGAACCTTCGCTTTGGTTATCAAATGATAGAAATAAGAAGACTTAAAGACCTTTATAAATTATTGAAACGATTAAAAAAGAAAAAACTTTTGACATCGTAAAAATGATGCGTGATATTTGAGACAAAGTAAGCTATGAAACACAGAATATGACTTTTACTGAATTGAAAGAATACAGTTAGACTAAAAGCAAATTAAAACCTGTGGAACAATAATGCACTACCGCCAACATGGGGTTTGGCGCTATGGCGGCTGACGAATAAATCCTCATGGTTCCGTTCGCTAATCAGCTTCAGTTCCGGCTGACGAATAGAAATACCGCCACATCGCCAAGCCATATCCGTTGGCAGCTATGCCGTCAGGCCGGACTGGCTGAAATTTTTCTGACCGGGAGTGGCTTGTAGGTTAGACCATGAACAGCTATTGGACGACGGTTTTCAGTTTCCAAAGCGAATGACACCGGGACATAGCTATATGTGACAGTAAAAATGGCTTGCTTTGATTTGGCAAAACAATTTCCCGAAATTGTATTAAGCACTTTGAAAAAAGACTTGCAATACTTACGAGATGAACAGGTACTGATAATGATTGGAAAAGGCAAAGGAAGTATTTATGTATTGACTGAAAAAGAAAAATCCGAAGAC
Organism: Agriterribacter sp.; assembly: GCA_037190905.1. GTDB lineage: Bacteria > Bacteroidota > Bacteroidia > Chitinophagales > Chitinophagaceae > Agriterribacter. The sequence goes on from JBBCKG010000019.1 coordinate 13,767, forward strand.
TGCCCGAACCGCTAACAGTCGTTTTTGCAAAAGCGTGGCGGAAGGAATACTATCGCCAGCGCAAAAACCAATGTGCTAACGTTGTGTGTTATTAGGCAAACGCTAAGAAACAAAAAAACAATTCTACTTCCTTAGTTAATGGCTTATCCTAATCACAGAACCTGTAAATAACAGAACTACATCTAAAAAACAAAGGACAAAAATTAATATATGAAGACACTCTTACTTCTCGTTCCAATTATAAGTCTAACATTTGTTATATCATGTAATAAGAAAGATAATGCTGTTGACCAAAAATCAATAATCTTGGGAAATTGGATATCCCAAAATCGGGTAGCTTGGTTCACAATTGACGAGACGAATTCAACAGGAGAGGGAATTCCGACTTCTTGGTACTACATTTCTCCTAAAGACACATTTAGCTTTCCCGACGAAAAACTCACTTTCAAAGCAGATGGAAAGCTATATGTAGAAGTTGGAAATACCATCATAAATTCCCAATCTGCTCTACCGCCACAAATCAAGTTTCCAAAAGACACAATTACCTATTCTTATTCAGGTAACAATTTAACACTTGTCAAAAACGGAATAACAACGACTATTGAAGTGGTAGAATTGACGGGGCAAAATATGACACTTTACAATAAAACTGTTTTGAATGGAGCAATAAAAGAAGATTGGACATATTATCGTAAATAATTCAAAAACAGCACGCACCAGGCAGTTTTGCGTCAGCAGCGTGAACAATAAACTCTCATCTTAGTGCTATTATCGGCTACATATCCAGCTGCGTAAACGCTAATGAACAGTAGAATATATTTTCAACTTTTGTATCTTTAATCAGCGTCGGTTCCGGGTTGGACGTTTTTCATAACACCCGAACAATACAACCAGACCAATCATCAGTTCAGCGGCCGTTAAGAAAAAAGTTACGGCCCTGCCCAGTGTGAAAGAATACTATTACCAGTGCAAAACGAATGCATTAACCCTGGCAGAAATTTTACTGAAACATACCGTTGACACTACCTCCATATTCAAGCATTTCGAACGAGCCGTCAAACAAACAGAAATATGAAAAAACTGACTTTAATTGTAATTACTACTTTATTGTTTTTAAATCCCGGATGGGCTCAGACATCTGAAATTCATACACTGAATCTTGACTTTGAACAAGTCGAAAATAATTATCCCGCAAAATGGGAAAACTTCGGAAGCAAAGATTACAAAATTTATGTGGATTCTGTCAATACTCAAAACGGAAAAATATCGGCGGTAATAGAAAGCCATGGAGATAAATCACACTTTAAAGCGTTGGCAATTAACCTACCCAATAATTATAATGGAAAGTCTATCCGCTTGTCAGGATACATAAAGACAGAAAATGTAACCGACGGTTATGCAGGATTATGGTTGCGAATCGACCCTCAGATTGGTTTCGACAATATGAATAGCAGAGGGATTACAGGTACAACAGATTGGAAAGAATACGAAATTATTTTACCGTTAAACCCGAAAAAGACTGACAAAATTGTAGTAGGTGGCCTTTTGGTCGGAAAAGGAAAAATGTGGTTAGATAACTTAAAAGTTTCAATAGACGGAAAAGATTTGGATAACAAAAATATTGAAATTTACACACGCGAAATCCTGCCAGCAGAAAAAGACAAAGAATTTGATAATGGTTCAAACATTAGTTTTTCCAACCTGACCAATCAAACCATAAATAATCTAGAATTATTGGGTAAAATTTGGGGGTTCCTAAAATACCACCATCCTGAAATTGCCAAAGGAAATTATAATTGGGACTATGAATTGTTCAGGATTCTTCCCGAATATTTAAAAGCTAAAAACAATAAAGAAAGAGATAAAATCCTCACATCCTGGATTGAAAAATACGGAAATTTAGCAACTTGCGGAAAATGCAGATCAACACCGGATAATGCCGTGCAAAAGCCTGATTTGTCGTGGATTGATGATTCAAATTTGTCAAACAGTCTACAATCATCGCTCCGAGAAATATATAACAATCGGAATCAGGAGGAAAATTATTACATCAGACTCCACCCGAATGTGGGAAACCCCGACTTTACAAATGAAAATCCGTATTCCAATATGCCTTATCCCGATAGTGGATTCAGGTTGTTAGCGCTTTACAAATATTGGAATATGATTGAGTACTTTTTTCCCAACAAGCATTTGACCAACAAAAAATGGAGTACAGTCCTCAAAGAATATATTCCGAAATTCATTAACGCAAAAAATGAATTAGAATACGAACTTGTCGCAATTCAAGTGATTGGAGAAATTAACGACACACACGCAAATTTATGGGGTGGTAGAAATAAAGTTGATGAATTAAGAGGAAATAAGTATGCGCCTTTCAAGACTGAATTTGTTGAAAATAAATTGGTTGTTACCGATTATTTCAATCCCGAATATTCAGCCCAAGCCAAATTAAAAATTGGAGATATAATCACCCATATCAACGGAAAATTCGTTGACTATATCGTAGATAGTGTAAAAGTTTATTATCCCTCATCTAATGAAGCATCTATGTTGAGAGATATTTCAGCCGATTTGCTACGTTCTGCAAAAAACACAATCAATTTGAAATATATCTCCGAAAATCAGGAAAAAGATCAAGCGGTTGAATTACACGATCGGGAACAATTAAATATGTACCATTGGTATAAAGTAAATAAAGATGAAAAATGCTATAAATTATTAGACGGAAATATCGGCTATATCACTTTAGCAAATATCAAAGAAGAAGATATTCCGGAAATCAAAAAATCCTTCTACGAAACCAAAGGCATTATCATTGACATTCGTAATTACCCGTCTACCTTTGTTCCATTTAGCTTAGGCGCTTACTTTTTAACAGAACCAACACCTTTTGTCAAATTTACTATGGGAAACCCCAATAATCCTGGTGAATTTAATTTTACAGAAGTATTATCTATTCCAAATAATGGAAAGACATATAAAGGCAAATTGATTGTTTTAGTTAATGAAAAGTCACAGAGCCAGGCCGAATATACCGCAATGGCATTTCGGGCAGTTAAAAACTCAACCATCATCGGAAGTACAACGGCAGGAGCTGATGGAAACGTTTCTGAAATATTATTACCCGGAGGATTACGAACAATGATTTCAGGAATCGGAGTGTATTATCCGGACGGAAAGGAAACACAGCGAATAGGAATCGTTCCAGACATTACGATAAAAACAACTATTAAAGGCATTAAAGAGGGAAAAGACGAAGTTTTAGAAAAAGCTATCGAAATAATAAACCAATAGTATGCCGGCCTAAAACAAGGGTTTTGCAAACCGAACGAAGTGAGCTCAGCGAAGCTAAATGGCCAGGTTAAGTCAAAGTTGAAGTCCAAACACCCGATACACATAGGGCTATGGTTGACAGGGACAAAAAAACTTACCTTTAATTTCTAATACTTATCGATAAGACTCCATATTGGCTTATTGATTTTTAGTAAACGGTTGTAGCCCGAATATAAATAAGAAATAGAAACCATGGCAACTGTAAATCCGTACATATACTTCAACGGAAATTGCGAAGAAGCATTTAACTTTTACAAAACTGTTTTTCAGAGAGACATTGCATATATCGGGCGATACAAAGACATTCCTCAAACTGACAGAAAAAATTTTCGGGAAACAGACGAAAAAATTATGCACGTTTCTTTGCCTATCAGTAGTGAAACCGTTTTAATGGGGGCTGATAATACCGAAGCATATAACGAACTGCTAACGTATAGCAACTTCTCTCTTATCATTCATACTGACGAAAAACAAGAAGCTGACAGACTATTCAATGAGCTCTCCCAAGGCGGGCAAATAAAAATGCCGATGAACCTTACTTTTTGGGGATCTTATTATGGAATATGTATAGACAAATTTGGTATTACGTGGAAGGTGACAGTTGAAGTGCAGCACTGAGTGAACTTTCTTTACTTTTGACTAACAAAAGCGAACGCACCACAAGCGGTTTTGCAATAGTGCGGCTGACGAGTATAGGTTCAGCTTCGGTAATGCTATGTAACTTTGGTACAAAATTCGACTGACCGTTCGCTATTGCCATACCATCACAAAACTGCAGCCCGTACCAGCAATTGGAAGTAAAATCAGACAAACTAATCATCTTATACAAATGGTGGTGTTTACACGCCAGGCGTAAATTCACTAAATGACTAAAAAAGAAGATGAATAAACAATGAAAAAAAGTAAACTAATAGAAATGAACAACGTTGGTATCGTTGTTGAAAACCTTGACAATGCCATTTCCTTTTTTACAGAAATAGGACTCAACCTCGAAGGAAGAGCCATGGTTGAAAGCGAATGGGTGGGACAAGTAACGGGCCTTGGCAATCAGAGCGTAGAGATTGCGATGATGGTTACACCTGATGGACACAGCCGACTTGAACTCTCAAGATTTTTAACGCCGGTAACTATTTCAGACCATAGAACAGCACCTGTTAATGCTCTCGGGTATCTAAGAGTTATGTTCAGAGTTGACGATATTGATGAGTTGGTCTCCAGACTTACTCAACAAGGCGCAGAACTGGTTGGCGAAGTGGTTCGGTATGAAGACGTATATAAGCTATGCTACATTCGTGGAGTTGAAGGACTTCTGATTGGACTAGCAGAACAGCTAAATGAAAAAACAACAAACCCCTGACAAGGCTTGGGCGCCGGGCAGCAAACCGTTGTAGAAAACCTCAACCGATAACCAGTAAACACAATGGACGATTTTAAAATCTTTAAAAATTGGCTGAAACAAGTTTCCTTTTTAACGGAAAATGACTGTTCACTTTTTGAACCTTTTTTAAAGACAAAGAACTACCCCGCCAAAGCGTATTTTCTGACAGAAGGAAAAGTTTGTCAGGAAATTGGCTTTGTAAACAAAGGCAGTTTCCGAACGTATTACCTTGCAGATGGAAAAGAAATCAATACGCATTTCATGTTTGACAATGATTTTGTAACGGACTACGACAGCTTTTTACAAAGCAAACCAAGCCGGTATTTTATACAGGCATTGGAAGAAACGCAAATCGTAACATTCAATTTATCGGCTTTGCAAAATGCCTACGATCAATCAAAAAACTGGGAACGCTTTGGCAGAATGATAGCCGAGCAATCTTACAAACTGACAACCCGACGAGTGGAAAGTTTTTTGTTTTTGGACGGGGAACAGCGTTATCTTGATTTACTCAACAATCAACCAAAAATTTTTGAGCGAATACCACTTTATCATATCGCCTCATACCTGGGGCTTGAACGTGAAAGTGTAAGCCGCCTGCGAAAAAAAATAGCAGCCAGGTAACTATTGTAACATTTGTCAATTTCTCCCTTATTTCACTTTTGGACTTTTGCAGTGTACAATTTAATGTTTCACTTTAAAAGGCTTCAAAATGAAAAAAGCAATCTTTTCCATTACAACAGTAACAGCGATGATATTTGCGGGTTGCAGCACATCAAAACAAGTAACAATTCCGCTTAGTCGCTCCCTTGAGTTGGACGACACTTACACCATTATCTGGAACGGCATCAGTAAAGCATACCGCTACGATAGCGGACAATGGTTGCGGGCCGAGGACTACGATTATCAATTTGACGTTGTTCAAAAGCGTTATGACAAGCATTGGAAATCCGTTAAGTCGCTTCATCGTATTCACCCGGACTATGACGGAAAAGCAGGCGAAAGAGACCAGACCATGTATTTTGAGGTTGCTTACAAAAATCTGATGAACGAAAAAGTACAGGCAACTATCAATTCGTCATTAGGCAATGGAACAGGAATTACCGACACCGAATTTCGCAACGCCGAACTGACAATGTATGTTCCGAATGCAAGCAGGTTTACGCCGTATAACAAATTCAGAATTATACAAAATTACGATTATGAAAAAGGCATACTCACTGAAACGGTTGAACTCATTAAGGAAAAAGACGGCAAAGAAACACCGTTTATGAAAAACGAAGAAACTGCTTTGATTTTCATTAAAGGTGAACTGGACAAAGCACCAACAACCTTTAAACAATAACAGCCACAACAAACGAAACACGAAAAACAAGCGGTGTTATGCTGTTTTCCGATCCGGCAATTATTCATGGTGGGTATTTTTAATGTGTGTGCTTGCGAACAATGCAAAGAATTAGCACTTACAGACTTTCAAAAATCAATGTTTCGGGCAGGATACGCCCAGCGGGAGGTTGGGTAATTCCTGCTATGATGGTTCAGCTTTTACTCAAACCTCCACACCCTAAACCATCCATATGGGTGTGTTCCCCAAAAAAAAATTAAAAAATCTGTGATATTCTAACTGTGTGTGCGAATAATTTAAAAATAGAATTTGAACGGCTAATTATTTAACTGAATGGGCAGACCTGAAAATGCTGACATATTCCTATCTGTTATTCAAGCCAATAAGGGGATAATTTATAAGATTGCGAATATGTATTGCAAAAGGATGGAAGACCGGCAAGACCTTTGTCAGGAAATTATTATTCAGTTATGGAAATCATTTGACAACTATGATGACCATTTCAAGCACTCAACCTGGATATACCGAATTTCATTGAATGTTGCCATATCCTTTTATAGAAAAGAAAACAGCAGAAGAAAACTGGCAAATGCTTTAACAGACGGCATCATCCATTTTCCGGATGCGCACTGCTCTGAAGATACAGCAACGGATTTAAGCATTTTACAGCAAATGATTGGTCAACTCAAAGATCTGGATAAAGCATTAATGCTGCTTTATCTGGAAGAAAAGAGCCACAAAGAAATAGCTCAGATTATTGGTATATCTGAAACAAATGTAGCTACAAAAATAAACCGCATCAAAAACAGCTTTAAAGAAAAATTTCTCCAAATAAAAAAATAAAATGGAAAACATAGAATTGATTGATATCTGGAAGGCACAAAATGCCAAGATTGAAAAAACATTAGCCATCAATGAACTACTCTTGAAAGAAGTCACCAACAATAAAGTCAGGTCTTCTTTGAAATCATTGACAACCTTAAAAACAGCAGGTATAGTTGCGTTTATTCTTTATATATTGCTGCTAAGCTACCTATTGGTGTATGCTTTTGCCAACTATTCATCTGCGTTGAATTATTTTATCGTCTCCATTTCAGTAATCACTGTAGTAAACCTGAAAGGTCTTGCAGATTATATAAAACATCTTGTTTGGGCGAATAATATTAACTATGACGGCAGCGTAATGGATATTCAACAGCAATTATCACAATTGCAATTGTCTATAATCAGTCACGCTAAAACAATGTGTATACAAATTCCTTTTTACACCACATTTTATTTGAGCAACAAATGGTTTCCGCACGAAGTCGGATTTGGATACATCATTTTACAGGCAGCAATAACGGGTTCTTTTACACTGTTAGCTTACTGGCTATTTAAAAACCATAAACCCGAAAACTTAAACAAAAAATGGTTTAGAAATATGATAGCAGGTTCGGGCGGAAAGTCTGTTATGAAGGCAATGGGATTTTATAAGGAAATGGAAGCTTTTAGAAAAGGCTGAATAAAAACACCGGCATATCCCAGGTTGTGTGTCCGATCAGGACGACCATGCTAAACATAAACCATCAATGAAATGGATTTTATTACAATAGACTTTGAAACCGCAAATGCGAAACGGGAAAGTCCTTGCGAAATTGGTTTAACTTTCGTTCAAGGCAGGCGAATCGTAGAAACAAAATCATGGTTAATCAAACCGATGTATAACAAGTTTGATTATTTCAATAAGGCTATTCACGGTATCAGCCCCGAACTAGTTGCAGACAAACCAGAATTTAATGAACTTTGGATCGAAATAAAACCGCTTGTAGAAAATCAGTTGTTGATTGCCCATAATGCCGGATTTGACATTAGCGTACTATGCAAGACACTAGAGTTATATGAACTTTCACTTCCTGCCTTAAATTATTTTTGTAGTTATTTCTTGTCAAAAAAAGTCTGGAAAGGACTTCCGGCTTACGACCTCAAAACGCTTTGCAAAGTCAATAATATAGACCTAAATCATCATAGAGCAGGCGCAGACAGTAAAGCGGCAGCCGAACTGACTTTAAAAGCATTTGATATTGCTGGCATTTATTCTATCAACGACTTTCCAGAAAAACTAGGTACAACAATTAAACAACTTTATAAATCAAAATATCTAGCAAAAAATGTTGGTGACCCTACAAGCCACAATCCTGAGAGTATTTTTTATGACAAGACAGTTGTTTTTACAGGAACATTATCGTCCATGACAAGAAGAGAAGCACAACAAATCGTTACAAATACTGGTGGAATTAACGGAAACAGTGTAACAAAAGACACAGACTTTTTAGTTGTTGGACAACAAGACTATCGTATTATCGGCGACGATGAAATGAGTAATAAACAAGAAAAAGCAGTTAAGTTAATTGAAAAAGGGGCAACCCTCGAAATCATATCGGAAGACGACTTTTTAAAAAACTTATGATTAGAAACAAAAAATCTAACACACTTTAAATATTTGTGTTAAAAAGCCCGTCAATCGCCAACACCCGAACCCTTTAGTCGTCATTTTTAGGCTCTAAAAACTAACACTCCAATCAACATCACATACTTTTTTTGTGATTAACTTCTTTTTTCGGACTATTTACGAAAGGCATTAAGGAGGATTTGGAACAACTAAGAAAACAAAGCATGAACATTGTTCGAGACTAAAAAACATGGAAGCAAAAAATATATTCGTACTGCTGTAGCTTAATGTCGAACCCTTACGGCGGCAGGTGCTGATAGTACGCAGGCAACAAACCCTATATCACAAAATCAATACCTTCCAGCCCGGTATTGTTTCTTACCCGTACTTCACTTTTATGGTACACGAGCGAATAAGGCGGAACGCTTTCCGTAAGCCACACGTTACCTCCGATAATAGAATCGTGCCCGATAACGGTATGTCCCCCCAGGATAGTGGTACCGGAGTAGATGATGACGTTGTCTTCAATAGTAGGATGACGTTTTACATCGGCCAGTTCTTTCGATACACTCATAGCGCCGAGGGTTACCCCCTGGTACACCTTCACATTATTACCGATCACGCAGGTTTCGCCAATCACGATACCGGTGCCGTGGTCTATAAAAAAGCCTTTGCCGATGGTTGCGCCGGGGTTGATATCGATACCGGTGGCGCTGTGGGCATACTCCGAAAAAAGCCGGGGCAACACGGGCACTTTCATGCGGTACAACTCGTGGGAAATCCGGTGCACGGTTACAGCAAAAAAACCCGGGTAGGCTGCCAGCACCTCTTCTATGGAATGTGCGGCAGGATCGAAATGCAAGATGCTGATCGCATCGCGATGTAACTCCTCGAATATTTCAGGCAACTGCCCGAACAAACCGTTCACTACCGCCACCGCTCTTTCAGCGTCTGCGAGTATGGGCTCCAACAGGTTTTGTAACCCGGTCTGCAATTGCCCGATCTCGGCTTCCCCGTACGTTTTATCGCTACGCACGGGGAAGAGAAATTCAAAAAGCGCGTTGATCCACTTTCGGGTATCGCAGTTGGGAGGTATGGGGCGCAATTCACTCCGGAAACGATCATGGATATTCTGCAGTTCGTGCCGCAGTATGCCGAGATTATTTTTCGTTACCATATCCTTTCTTTTTCGGAAAGTTAATCGAAAAGATCGGAAGATAAGTACCGGTCGCCGCGATCGCATATAATAGCCACCACTACCCCGCTCTCCAATGTTTTTGCCAGCTCTACAGCGGCATGTACGGCACCTCCGCTGCTCATGCCGCAAAAAATACCCTCTTCCCTGGCCAGTCTTTTGGTCATGTTGCGGGCATCTTTTTCGCTCACCTCCAATATCGTATCTATCTTGGAACGGTCAAATATTTTAGGCAGGTATTCCTGGGGCCATTTGCGTATACCGGGTATTTGTGAGTTTTCGGTGGGCTGACAGCCGGCAATCACAATGTTGTTGTTTTGCTCCTTCAGGTAATCAGCTACCCCCATGATGGTACCCGTGGTACCCATAGACGATACGAAATGAGTGATAGCCCCGCGCGTATCTCTCCATATTTCCGGGCCGGTGGTTTTGTAATGAATACCCGGATTATCGGGATTGGCAAACTGGTTGAGCATATGGTAGCCGCCCTGGCGTACCAGTTCATTAGCGTAATCTATGGCGCCTTCCATGGCTCTTTTTTTCGGCGTAAGGGTTACTTTGGCGCCGAAAGCCCGCATGGTGAGTACACGCTCGCGGGTGGCATCCTCCGGCATTACCAGCTCAATTTCCACTCCGAAAAGACTGGCTATCATAGCCAGGGCTATTCCCGTATTGCCGCTGGTAGCTTCTACCAGTTTAATGCCCGGCTGCAGCTCTCCCCTGTCCAGCGCCCCCTTGATCATTCCATAGGCCGCACGGTCTTTCACACTCCCTCCGGGGTTATTGCCCTCCAGTTTACAATATATGCTAACGTTTTGCTGCTGATAAATACTTTTCAACGATACCATGGGTGTATTACCCACCAGTTCTAATATTCCCGACATAATAATAAATGATAATGATGTTGTTTTGTTTCCTGATTTTGGCGAAGCTATCCGTTATGGCAACAATCCGCCCTGATGATAAGTGTACTGCTCAATAACAAGCAATCAACTGGTATGCGTGCTGAAAACTTCTTATATACATCGGGCGATGGAGCTGATGGAATACACCGGAAATAATAACATGGCGCAAAGATAAACAGATTTCCGGGGCATGAAAATAAATTTATACCAATGCTGTCTGTGCCGATAAAGGGGCCTTTCCGCGGGAGGTTGCACAACCGTTTCGCTAACCGGCTATACAGCGTTTTATACGCAATCGTTTGCCGGTATGTATTGCATTAGTTTTTCGGCAATTCCTGCCAAATATGCCTTTAAAATCAAAATAACGGATTACCTTAGCACACGCCTGGGCGTATTATCATCTTCGCAGGCGCCTGTCCGCCTGTAGGGTCACTGCTGGTTGGTCTGACGCCGGTGACAAACAAAACTGGTGCAAAAAAACTGGCTTTTACAACGGAGGCAAATACACCCGCACACCCCTTTAAACTTTTAATTGCAAAATGAGTATGGTAGATTCTTTTGAAAAAATTCCGTGCCAGATCTTCCCCGATTTTCAATCAGGCGCTGTATATGCGGCCAAAGAGATCGCAACCCTGATCAGAGAAAAACAGCGCAAAGGACAACATGCAGTGCTGGGGCTCGCCACAGGCTCTACTCCCAAAGGCCTTTACGCCGAACTGATCCGGATGCACCGCGAAGAAGGTCTAAGCTTTAAAAATGTGATAGCGTTCAATCTGGATGAGTACTATCCCCTCAAAAAAGAAGCACCGCAGAGTTACTATCACTTCATGCGGAAAAAGTTGTTCGATCATATTGATATAGATCCCGCCAACTGCCATATTCCCAGCGGGGAATGGCCCAAGGATGAGGTGAAAAAATATTCAGCAGAATATGAGAAACTGATCGACGATGCCGGCGGCATCGACCTTCAGGTGCTGGGCATTGGCGTAAACGGACATATTGGATTCAATGAACCGGGGTCCAGCGTATATTCCAAAACCCGGCTTGTAACCCTGGAGAACTCCACCAGGCTGGCCAACTCATACGAGTTTGCCAATATATCGCAGGTACCGAGACTGGCGATCACAGCAGGTATCAGCACCATCATGAAAGCCAGAAGAGTAATACTGCTGGCATGGGGACAGTCGAAAGCACCCGTGATAAAAGCGGCGGTGGAAGACCATGTAACGGAGTCTATTCCCGCATCGCTGCTGCAAAACCACGACCATTGCGAATTTGTGCTGGATGAGTTTGCTGCGGCTGAGCTTACCCGTTATAAATCGCCCTGGCTTACAGGTGATTGTGAATGGAACCCGAAAATGATCCGCCGCGCGGTGATCAATACGGCTTTGAAATTGAAAAAGCCCGTACTGAGCCTCACCAACAGCGATTATACCGACAATGGTCTCGGCGATCTATTGGTAGAAAAAGGCGATGCCTACGGCATCAACCTGCAGGTATATTACATGCTGCGCGACAGCATTACGGGATGGCCGGGGGGCAAACCGGATGTACACCTGCCGGCGCATCCCGAACGGTCTGAGCCCTTCCCTAAAAGGGTGGTTATATTTTCTCCCCACCCCGATGACGATATTATTTCCATGGGCGGCACCTTTCAACGACTGCACGATCAAGGGCACGAAGTGCACGTAGCCTACCAGACATCGGGTAACATTGCCGTTACCGACGAATTTGTGACCCGCTTTCTTGATTTTACTACGGGCTTTGACGAACTGTTCGACAAAGACGCTTCTGTATCGAAAAAAATATCCCGCGACGCACGCGAATACTTTCAGCAGAAAACTTCGCGGCAGTCGGATACGCCGGAGATCAGAAGCATCAAAGGTCTCATTCGCAGATGCGAGGCAAAAGCCACCTGCCGGTATGTAGGCGTGGGCGATGAACGCGCACATTTTCAGAACCTGCCATTTTACGAAACCGGCACCATCGAGAAAAAACCGATGGGGGAAGAAGATATACAAATCACCATGGAACTGCTGCGCAAGCTAAAACCGCAACAGGTATATTGCGCAGGCGACCTGGCCGATCCGCACGGCACCCACAAAGTTTGTCTGGAAATTGTTTTTGAATCGCTCCGCCGCATCAAAGAAGCCGGCGATGAATGGGTGAAGGATTGCTGGGTATGGCTCTATAAGGGCGCCTGGCAGGAATGGGATATCACCGAAATCGAAATGGCAATACCAATGAGTCCCGAGCAGGTACTGAAGAAAAGGTTTGGTATTTTCATCCACCAGTCGCAAAAAGATTCTGTGCCCTTCCAGGGAACAGATGCCAGGGAATTCTGGGAAAGAGCGGAAGAAAGAAATGCCAATACCGCCAACCTCTACGCACAGCTCGGTCTCACCAAGTATGCCGCGATGGAAGCTTTCGTAAGATGGCATTTCTAAACATCCCTGCAATAAAAAATAAATCTGATAAAAGGCTGCCGATACCGGCGGCCTTTATATTTCATGCCGTAGCAGCAGGCACCCGGAGTGTGCAGTATACGATGAACCAGGGTCTGGAATAGCGGAATATGTTCCCAAAAAAAGGAAGAATACCTATCTTACACCATACCATCATTCAGCCAGGGCCAGGCCACAGCCGATGACCCAGCGATGGGCAACAAAAACCCACCACATGAAAACCGGAAAAATTGTAGTAATCGGCAGTAGCAATATGGACATAGCGGTTACTACCGCGCGCCTTCCCAATCCCGGCGAAACAGTGTTTGCTGAATCTTTACTGATCAACCCGGGAGGCAAGGGCGCCAACCAGGCCGTGGCTGCCGCCCGTCTGGGCGCAGACGTAAAGTTTGTATCGCGGGTAGGGACTGATGCGCTGGGTCAGCAGCTAACGGCGGCGCTGATCGGTGCGGGCATCGATACCCAATACCTCTTTACAACCGATGGCCAGCAAACCGGAATAGCCGTAATAACGGTAGACAAATGGGGAGAAAACAGTATTGTGGTTGCACCGGGCGCCAATGCCGGATTATCTGAATCGGATGTTCACAAGGCAATGCCTGCTATTGCTGCAGCCTCACACCTCTTGCTACAACTGGAAACACCATTGGATACCGCCAGCTTCGCAGCAGCGTATGCTGCTTCAGTAGATACCCGGGTGATACTCAACCCGGCACCCGCTCCTGCGGCACCGCTGCCCGAAGAGCTACTCCGCTGCGTGAATATACTGACGCCTAATCTTTCGGAGGCCGCACAGATCGCCGATATGGCCATCACCGGTCTCGAGTCTGCCAAAGAAGCGGCCAGGCGGATATGTGCAAAAGGGGTGCCTGCTGTTGTGGTTACGATGGGTGCGCAAGGTGCGCTTATATGCGAGTCCAATAATTGTGTTGTAGTAGAAGCACCCCGGGTACTGCCGGTAGATACCACCGCAGCCGGTGATGTATTTAACGGCGCCCTGGCTGTGGCACTTTCGGAAAACAGATCCATAGAGGAAGCCGTTGGGTTTGCCTGTCAGGCAGCTTCCGTGTCTGTTACGAGGCGAGGCGCCCAGTCTTCCATACCCTACCGCCACGAGTTGCAGGTATAAGCGCCCTATCCGCTGGTACGGAGGATAAGAACAGCCTTAACAACGGCATAGATGCCGACAAAATAAAACTGTGATCCGTTTCAGATTCCGGCCTGACCACAGACAGCTTCAGCAGGCTAACGGTTTGATACGGTAACCAGCAGGTTGACCAGTTCCGGCACTTTCGACCACTGGGGATTGTGATCAGCCACCATCTCCACCACTTTCCAGTTTCGCTTGCGGGCGCGCTCCGCGAAAAAATAAAAGAAATCTTCCTCCGCCTTTTTACCCTCGTCTACCGTTAAAATATAGGTGGCAGGCAATGAAATGGCCCCCGGATTCTTCCACGACACCGGTGTTGTGAAGGTTTTGAGCGATTGCGGCACATCTTTGGGCACGGGATCACTGTCTTTTACCCATCGGGGAACCACAAACCCGTTTTCGGAATCTCTTTCCGGTCCCGCCTGCCCGTCTTTCCGCGCGGTTACAGCACTCTCTCCATCTTCGGGAACGAATGCATCCAGGTATACCAGTTGCCGTATTTTTTCTGGTATACTATCGGCCACACCCGTGATAACCATGCCGCCGTAACTATGGCCTACCAACACCACATTTTCCAGCTTTTCGAACAGAATAGTATTGACCACATCCAGTATATGCGTCTTCAGGTCGATATCGGACGAAGACAGGTGCACTCTTTCTCCCTGCCCGGTAAGACTGGGTCTATACACAGTATGCCCGCCAGCCGTTAGCGCAGCATCAACCGCTTTGAACGACCAGCTACCCCCCCAGGCGCCATGTACGATTACGTAGGTAGATTTTTGGGCGAAGCAAAAACTCAGGCTGAAAATACCCACCAGCAGAGCCATGCCTTTCAGCAGCATATGAAATTTCATTGGTATGTTGTTTTACCAAAGTTACCCGATATACCCATACCACCCACCTCGTCAGCACAATGTTACTGCTCCGGCATGTGGTGTATGGTGAGGTACGCCGCATCTTTCACCACAGCCCCGCTTTTAGCAGGAATTTCAAAACGAAAACAAACCGTTTCAGCGGGCCCCAGCTCCGGTATGGTTATCACCAGGCTTTTTCCGTCGGCGCCCGGCGACACCCTGCTTACCTGCAGGGTATCTTCTCCTTTGGTACCGGGGTTACTCACCGAATAATGATCAGATCCATACCTCGACGTCCACTTATAGTTGTACCGGGTAACCCGGTATTTCGAGAGATCGGTATAGGCTGCTGCGGCGGGTTCGAAATTACAATTCAGTTGTATGCCATCTTTTACAACGCTTACTCCCGTTATCATATGTCCCTCTCCTCCCTTGTAACGTACCCGCGCCAAAACGCCGTACTGCGAGGCAACGCCATCGTCCCATCCCGTCAAACCAGTGGTGTATAGTTGTTTGTCTGCAGGGTTCACAGCCACCCGTTGAATGCCCGCATCAAACTGAAATGGCAGCGCGAGCATTGCGCCCTGTGTAAGACCATTTACTTCCTGCGGATAAAATGCATACAGCCATCCCCTGCCAAAACTGGAGTGGATAAACCGGTTGCCCAGCGGCCCCCAGCTTTCATCGCTCCAGGCACCTCCGCCGGGTGAGTTGTCGAATTCCTGTGGCAACCATATGGCCGGCGGGTCATAAGCATCCGGTACGGGTACTACGTGCGGCAGCAAGGTACCTTTTACCCCCTGCTCACTGGTAAACGTTTTTCCGTCCGGCGACCATTTCCCGGCATCGTACTGATTGGGAACGTAGCCGTAAAAACCGCCGCTGCGTACCAGATTGATCTTGTTAGCCGGGATCCAGTTGCCCTGGTTATCACTTACGAAAATCCGGTCGTCGGGTGTAAGCGTGATACCGTTGTTGGTACGAAAACCAGTGCCGATATGTTCCGCGTTCCTTCCGTCTGGCGAAATTTTCACCACACTTCCCGGTTCTTTGTTGTCGGTAAATGCGCCTACCTTGGCATAGTAGAAATTTCCCTGGCTGTCTGTTTCTAATCCGAAGTTGAAGGCATGAAAAAACGATGACACATCGTGGTCGGTATAGAAGTTTTGGTAAAAATCAGTTTCGCCGTCGCCATTCAGGTCATGGAGCAATACGATACCATTCCTGCAGGTAACGAAAATCTGGTCGTTGACTACTTTTAATCCCATGGGCTCATACAAACCGGCAGCTATTCGTTGCCAGTGTATGTTTTTCAAAGATGCATCTATCCCTGTTGCCACCCATACATCGCCGGTATAGGTAGCGATTACCAGATCGCCATTGCTTTTGAAACCGAGGCTGGTAGGGCGTATCCACGCATTCCACGGATTTTGAAACGGCAGCGGAATATTGTCTACCGCATATGGATAGTCGGATGGCAAGGATACAGCCTTAGCGGGGCTGGTCTTATCTGCGTCCTTGCTGTACAGCGGGTCGAAATGCGGACGTCCTGTATTCAGCTTGCCGGCCACCCGTATTTTTTGCGGCCACCGGGGAGCACCGCCCTGTACCATCTTAGTGAGATCAGCAGGCGGTGTATTTTTTCTACGTGTAGCTGTATATGTTTTGAAAGCCTGTAACTCCTGAACAGTTTTACCGGCGCTCCGGAGTACCTGTATTGTCATTGGCCGGTCGCTGGCCGGTATGTGTAGTATCATACGTCCGCTGTCGTCTGCTGAATAGGAGACCGATGGATCGTGAATGGAAACGGCTGCCGCTACGAACGACTTGCCGCCGGCAGCGGTGAGTGTTGCAAAGACGCTGTCCAGTACGAGGTTGCCCCCCGGCAGTTGACCAATGTAAACAGACTGAGCTCCGCCTGGTTCCAGGTGCAGGGTATGGGCTATTACTTTATTGTTGTTCAACACTTCCGGCATTTCCAGGATATTCCGTCCTTCTATAGCATAAGAAAGTATGGTACGGCGCTGAGAGGTATAATGTCCGTGATACTGCATATATTCTTCGGGCAGGGAAGTTCTGACCCCGGTAGCATTATGCAGGGAATCTGATTTTCCACCATAGGCCCACTGCCACAGGTTCACACCTTCCCATACAGTGCCCTTGATGGCAGGTTGTCCCTCCCCACGGTATTTACGGTATTTGGTTTCGCTCAAGTCCATTGTTCCTTTCCACAATGCAGTGCTGCCCATCCGCAGCAGATTATAACTGATGTAAGCATTATTGCCGAGTTGTACGGTAAGCATAGACGTTCCCTGATCCTTCAACTGCGAATAGATAGCAGCACCATAGTTTCCCGCATTCGCGCTAAACCAATCCTGTCCGTAACGGATATTTCCTTTCAGCGCTTCCGAACGGGCAATCTGTCTTTGCTGGGCTATTGCATTTTTCGATCTGGGCAAACTTTCGAGATACGATGGGGTGATGGCGAAATACTGCCCCGGATTGGCCTTTTTTATAAAACTTTCACGTATATATTGTATCACATAGTAACGTTCTTCCGGCGTCAGCCAAGATTGCGCCGGCATGGTTCCGGCGCCTTTGGTGATGGTCTGCCACATATCGTAGGGCCTGGTACCAAAACGCATGACATCTTTGTTGAAAGACCTTGCCTGCGGAAGAGCGGCGGTACCGTCGGCGCCGTGACAGGCAATACAAGAGCTGTTATAAATGCGCTTCCCTTTTTCGAGTGTCTCGCTATTCAACTGCCTGAGTATAGCAGCATGGTTTACATCATCATCAACTGGAGAAGGCACGCGGAAAGCAAAAGCCGCGACCGTGAGCATGATTACAAATACTATACTTTTCATGGCAGAAAGGTAGAGCATTTGGAGATAATTAAGTAACAAACCGGCACTATGGTAACATAGCAAAATCTAAGGTTAATAACTGTCCTGGTTTTCAACTGCACTCCATCCGAAACAGGAAGTTTACCCCTTATACGCAGCCTTAGTACATGCACAGCAGATGACCCAAGCTATCATTTAGCGGGTAGCTATCTTATATAACCTGCGTTCGGAATAAAAGAATCTGGATTTATTTCGTTGCAAAAGCAGCATAAAGTAGTCCTTTCGACAAAGAAAGAGAAGCACCCCCCACAGGTATTGCTGAAAATTGAGCAGACTTATCCCCCTGCGGCGGATAGAAATGGGGGTCAGTTTTTCCGCTAACTTTCAGCTTAAGCCGAACTCACATTGTACATATATACTTTACAACGGCCATTTCTGAAACACCATATCTTCCTATCTTCTTGTTATTCAAACGAAAACGGCTATCCTCGCGAACGATAAAAAAAATTCATCAAAATTTCAGGGTGGTATTCAATTTTTTACTACTTTTAAACCTTTCATAGGATAAGGTTTAATGGCTAAAAACCATTGTTTCCCCTGTTTCTACAGGGGATTTCTGTTTGCACGAGGCAAGTTGCCTGCTTGAGGTGTGCATATGCCCCGGATATAGTGGTAGTAAAACTGTATGATTAGTATAATACTTATCCCGGCTACGACGGCATACCTACCAGCTCATATGGTTATACGCAGAGTTTTTGGATGAGAGCATCACTTGCTTTCAAGAAAAACACGATACAAATTTCTTACCCGTATAATTGAAAAGAGCCTGCATGACTCATGCAGGCTCTTTTCAAAACAAATCTCACACCTTTCACTAATAGCCCTGATTTTGTTTCAGGTTTATTCCTTTGGCTATTTCAACATTCGGGATAGGGAACACATGGTGTACAGCAGGATTAAAGTTTCTAGCCGGCCATACTTCTATTTCTTCTAAAGATGTAATGGTTGTACCGGTAAGGTTTACTTTATATCCGTGCAGTGGTTTTGCATATGCCTCTTTAGCATCACCCCAGCGTACCAGATCCAGGTGACGGAACACACCAAACTCCAGTACAAATTCACAACGACGTTCATTTTTCAAATGTTCTTTAGTTGCTCCTGTTATAGGTTCCAGACCAGCGCGGGTACGTACCTGATTTAGCGGCGCGTCGCCGTCCAGGCCCTTCCATATTAGCGCCTCTGCCTTCATCAGCAACACATCAGCATAGCGTACGATAGGTATATTCAGGTCTGTTGTACCATTGTCACTATTAGGGTTGACTGTATTTCCTACGGCATCTGCTTCTCTAAAGGGCGCCAGGTATTTTCCAATGGTTAGTGCAGTAGGGCTGGATACCGACGAAGGATTTACAGCCCATACTATTTCATTGCCTACAAACTGAATGGTATCACCAGGCTCCACTATCGACACTTTTTTACGGGTATCGCCTGGCTCGAAGGCTTTTAGCAATTCAAGCGTGGGTTGAAAATACCCCCAGGTATTGTATATACCAAACCCCCCATTCTGGAAAATCACACCTGGTAACTTCGACCCGTCTATCTCTGTACTGGTGACACTCATGATATATTCCGAACTCCAGTTATTCTCTATTTCAAATACATCAGCATATTTAGCTAGTAACTGGTGTTTACCGGAATTGATTACGCGGTCAGTATATTCTATCACTTTATCGTAATACGAAGCATCATACTGCGCTGCGTACAGCGCTGCGCGGGCCATTAAGGACCAGGCGGCTGTTTTATGCATCAGACCGCGCTCTCCTTCCGGTATTTCATCAAACCAGGGAAGCAGTTCGGCTGCTCTTTCTAAATCTTCTATAATGTTATCGTAATTTTCCAGTACAGAAGCGGGTCGCGGCACATCCATTTCTTCCATGGGAGTATCTTCCGACACAATGGGTATACCACCATTCGGACCGTTGTCGCCATACCAGGGAGCCAGCCAGAGGTAGGAAAAACCCCGCATGAAATAGGCATGGCCCAACATGCTGTTTTTTACCCTTTCAGATAAGCTGGCTGCATCGGGCGCAGAACGTATCAGGTTGTTGGCGTAATTAATGGTCTGGTACATCTGCGGCCAGTTTTGCCTTACATCCCTGCTGTTGGAACCTTCATCCAGGAAATTCTTGATATTCTGTGCCTCTGCCTGTGTTCTCCCTGTTACAAAATTATCACTACAATTTTCAAACCACATGAATCCCCTGCCGGTGGTTCCCTCCCTGTATTGCCAGTAAAACAGGGAATACACCGCTTGCATGGCCTGTGCATCTGTCATATTGTCCAACGTTGTCGGCTGCCCGTAAGGCGTTAGCTCCAGAAACTTTTTACAGGAGCTAAAACTACCAGCTGAAAGTATAAAAACCAGTATTATTATTTTTGTTTTCATTTCGATCTGTTTTATTTTTTACTGATCAGCGTTCGAAAATTTAGAAAGAAACATTCATCCCTACGCTGTACATTCTGGATACCGGGAAGCGTCCGCCGTCGATACCCAGGTTACCTATCTCCGGATCAAAACCTGTGTACTTTGTAAACGTAAGCAGGTTCTCAGCGTTTACATATATTCGCACTCTCGTATCTTTCATTAAGCCCACCTTAGGCATTACTGATGTTGGAAGGGTGTAAGAGAGATGTACATTTTTAATGCGCATATAATCAGCCCTGTCTAAAAAGTAGTCGGAAACCTTAGAATAATTCCCATTGGGATCCTGCACCACCGCCAGGTTTGGAATATCTGAATCTGGATTATAGTTATAAGAGTTCAGTACATCCGTACTCATATTCCAACCTTTAGAACCGGTATAGGTCATGGCTTTGATGCCATTGAATGCCTTAGCCCCATACACGCCCTGCAGAAATACAGAGAGGCTGAAACCTCTCCAGTCTGCTCCCAGGTTAACACCATAAAAGAAATCCGGCATATCGTAAGCTCCCATATACACCCTGTCTCCATCGTTAATGGTACCATCATCGTTGTGATCGATAAACTTCAGATCGCCTGGTCTTGCATTCGGTTGTATCTTACGTGTTTCTCCTGTAGTAGGGTCGGTCCAGGTGTATTCATCCACTTCCCTCTGGCTTCGAAAAATACCTTCTGACTCAATAAGGAAGAATGAGTGCCAGGGCATCCCGGCTGTAGAGCGCAACGGATTCATAGAGTTGACACCCTCTCCGTGGGCTATAAAGTCGGTCATCCCTATATTGATCACCTTATTACGGAAAGTTCCAATATTGCCGCCTATATTTACTCCTACTCCAGCTATACTTTTAGTATAGTTTACAGAAAACTCCCAGCCCTTATTTTCCACCTGTCCGATATTGAATTCCGGAGGAGAGGCAACGCCAGCCACAGAAGGCATTGGCATGGTTTCGATCAGATCGCGGGTTTTCTTCACAAAATAGTCTGCTGTTACATTGAGCGAGTTGCTCAGTAGCGACACATCCATACCAATATTGATTTGCTCTGTTCTCTCCCATTTCAGATTTGGGTTCGGAATGGTAGGCTGAAAGATGCCGAAGGCCTGAGTTTCGCCATTCGTTCCCAGAAAAAGTGGCCAGGATGTAACCTGATAAGGCGGCGCATAGATAAAACGACGTACAGAATTGATATTCCCCACCTGTCCCCAACTGGCTCGCAACTTCAACAGATCAATTTGTTCAACGGACTGCATGAAATTCTCGGAAGATATTTTCCAGGATGCCGACACCGCCGGAAACACATCCGAGTTGTTCGTGGGACTTAATTTGGAAGAAGCATCCCGGCGGAGACTTGCTGATACAAAATACCTGTTATCGAAAGAATAAGAGGCGCGCCCCAGTACAGATACGAATGTTTCTTCCCATATATCTTCAGAAGGTCTTACAGCCGTCCAATCCGTTCCATTGTTAAAAATAGTTTGATAAGGGTCCTCTATATCGAAATTTCTCACCTCGGTGTTACTCCAGCGAGAGGCTCTCTTATTCATAAGAAATCCACCCATCGCCGACACATCATGCACACCGTTGAACACCTTGCTGTAGGACAATATATTATCCCAGTTCCAGCCGGTAGCCAGCGTGTTGCTGATGATCCGGTAATTCATATCTATGGTTCTGCCCGGCTCCAGAAAGCGCTGCTGGAAAGATTCATTCCGGTAACTGCCTGCATCTACAGAAAATTCAGAGCGGAAGCTAAGCCCAGGAAGTGGCTTTAACCGAAGAGATGTCTTAGAAAAAATCTTGTGACCGGGATTATGCTGCTTTACTTTTTCCAGCATGGCTACCGGGTTCCTCAGATCCGCCTCCACACTGAACCCTTCCGCCAGTGCCCATCGGGGAACGGTACCACTATATAAAAGATTTCCGTCTGCATCGGTTTCATACAATTCATTGAATCTGGGATAAGCCATAGCCCCAAAAATTGTTCCGGTATGGCCATCACCTACGGCACTTTGCCCTTTACTATAATCGTATAAGATGTGTTGCCCTATCTCCAGCCAGGGTGCCAGCGCAAAATCTACGTTTAGCCTACTGGTCAATTTTCTGTTATAGGTATTCCGCAAAGTACCTTCCACATCATCATAGCTTACAGATGCAAGGGTTTTAATGGCATCAGTACCGCCTCTTACTGTCACATCGTAGTGCTGCAGGCGTCCCGTCCGGAAAATTTCTTTTACCCAGTCTGTACGTGTTACATTTCCATAAGGGAATAGCGCAGGGTTGTATGTTTGCGGAACATTGGTACCTGCTTCCTCTGAAGCGTCTTTCCATACCTGATTAAACTGTTCTGCCGTAAGTACCTGGGGGAGTCTCCAGGCCTGCTGTGTGCCATTCCATGCGTTGGCCTCTACCATCAGCTTACCTGTTTTCGCCTGTTTGGTCGTAATCAGTACAACACCGCCAGAACCGGCAAAAGCGCCATAAATAGCGGCGGAGGATGCATCTTTCAATACGGTGATGGTTTCAACATCAGCCGGATTATACGGGGCACCGGGCACACCATCAACCACCACCAACACTGCATCGCCTGCCTTATTACCTTTTCCCCGGATACTGATGGCGCCGGATGACGTAGGATCGCCACTTTGCGTAACGTTCACACCCGGCATTTGACCCTGAATCATGTTGCCCAGAGACGCCGGACGGCCTTTGAAGTTATCGGTAACTTTCACAGTAGAAACAGCCCCCAACAGGTCCTGTCTCCGCATATTGGTATAGCCAATTACGACCACTTCGTCCTGCTGGGTGATAGAAGGCTCCAGTTTTATCACCAGGTTGGTTTCTGTTCCTGAAACGGTTATTTCACGCGTTGCCATGCCCACAAAAGACACCACGAGTGTTTTAGAACTATTTTCCGGCACTTCAATAGTAAATGCACCCCTTTCATCTGATACTGCTGCCAGATTGGTGCCCTTTAACTGAATGGTAACTCCTTCCATTGGATTGTCGCCATCGTCTGTAACGGTACCACTTACACGTATGTCTGCCGCAGCTACTACCGTGGCCGATGAATACAAGGTAATGGCAGGTTTTTCTTTGATAACTATATTGTTACCTACAATCGAATAGGTGAGTGAATAGTTTTTCAAAACATGGTCGAGTACAGTTGTCACCGGAACATCACGAAGATTGATCGTTACACGGGAAGTACCCGATAACAATGATTCATTGTAAAAAAATACAAAATCCGTTTGTTCCTTGATTTGATTGAACACCTGCTTTAGGGTAATACGTTTTCCATAGCAGCTTACGTTTTGGGCATGACCGGCCTGTAGTTGCAAACATCCGATCAGTAGAAAAAAAATGACAAATTTCATTTTCAGCAGTAATATTCGGGGAGAATTTGTCTGCAATACTTTTTTTGCAGCCCCACTGCCTTTACCTGATAGATACATAAATTTGCTGATTTTTGTTATTTAATTTTGGTCGATTCGCCTGTGGCGATGCACGATTATCATCCGGTAAAACTTCCCGGGAAGCATTTCTGTTATCAGAATTTCATGTTAATAGATTTTAAGGTGAAACAATAATTCTGCCGTGTCTTTCCGCGTTATCGTAATCTATACTAAAGCGTATATTGCTTTCCTGAAGAATGAGCAGTACCTGTTCCAGGGGTGTATCCCTGCTGATTTCACCTCCAAACTTCATCGAAGGTATTGTTCCCTCGTACACTACCTCCACATCGTACCACCGGGCTATCATGCGCATCATCGAATACAGATAAGTATTATCGAAAGAAAAATATCCGTTTTTCCATGCAACAGCCTGCTCTGTGTTTACATCGGAACTAAGGCTTATTCTCCCATCCTCCTCTGCAAGTACCTCTTGTCCGGGAACCAGCTTCGCCTCCCTATCACCCCTCGTTACCACCACTCCCCCCTCCAGAAGGGTAACTCTCCTGCGCGACTCATCTGCGTAGGTATTCATATTGAATATTGTTCCCGTTACCTTTACACTTAGGTCGTCGTTACTAACTATAAAGGGCTTTGCCTGATCTGTTTCTACTTCAAAATATACTTCTCCTGTTACACTAACTGACCTTATTGACTTTGTGAAAGCGAGCGGGTAGGTTATAGATGAAGCCGCATTCAGCCACACCTTCGATCCGTCAGGTAACTTAAGTTTAAACTGCCTTCCCCGTGGAGTTGTAACGGTATTGTAGGAGTCAACAGGTTGTGGGGCAGTATTTTCATATACCAGCATACCATCGCGCATTGCCAGCGTAGTGCCTGATTCCTCTATGACAGGGCCATCCATCACATTATCCAATACGATTTCCGTTCCATCGCTCAGGGTCAATACAGCGCCGTCACTGCCGGGTCCGATTGATGGCAGGGGTTGGGGAATCACAGCCGTAGGTTGCTGCCCGATATGCGTAAAAATGTAGATATAACCTACCGTGAATACTAATAAAACTGCGGCGGCTACTCCTATCCGTCTTTTTATATTCATTCTGGACGCCTGTGTATCGTGCGAGGGTGTTATCTTCCTTTTAAGTGCCAGAAATGTTTTATCGCTATGGTCTTCATTGAAGACAGATGGCGAGCTTTCTCCTGATCTTATCCAGGCCTCGTCTATCAGTGCTTTCACCTCTAGCTCGTGATCGGAAGACAATATCTCTTCCCATTCAAGTTGTTCAGCACTTGTCAGTTCTCCGTTTAAATGCCTGTTAAGTAAATAACGCAGTCTTTGTAAATCCATAATAGGGTCAGTAATACCCCTATATGACTAACGGATACCCTAAAAGAGGTAATGGAATTGAAAAGAAAAAACAAAAAAGTATACGACTCTATCTTTACTGATCATCAGATGGTTTCGAATATTTCGCAATGCCAGTACAATGTGTTTTTTTACCGTTTCCAGCGAAATACCCATCTCTTTAGCTATGTTTAGATTGGAAAGTCCCGCGTCTCTGCTCAACAGATAGGCTTTTCTCTGCTGGGCTGGCAGCAAGTTTATAGCTTCTTCTATAAGTTTCCTGTAATTGAATTCCTCTTCTGTTTCCTGAACAACAAACGAATAGCTTCCTAATTGTTCTTTCTCACGAAGTTCCCGCCCCTGTTTCTTAAGATAACTGTATATGTGGTTACGGGCCATAGTGTATAAATAAGCACTGAAGTTGGAAACTGCCGGAAGCTTCCTACGGTTTGACCATAGCTTCAAGAAAATTTCCTGTATAAGATCCTCCGCTACAGGTTCTTGTTCTACCATGTAAGATACAAATGCACTTATTCTGTGATGATGCAAACGAAACAGTTGCTCAAAAGCACCCTCGTTGCCATCCGCAAGCAATACAATCAACTCCTGTTCTGTATATCGTTTGTTGATATTCACTTAGTCAGATTAGAAGTTTCTAATAATTTATTCAGGAAAGCAAATATTAAGTAAAAAATACAACTAAACAAAATAGATGTCAACCTCCCTCCACTTACCCAAACTGCCCGTTGATATAGTTTTGCGTTAACTGGTGCCGGGGCTTTTGGAATAAGTCTTTGGTAGGTGCTTCTTCGATCACTTCACCGAGGTACATAAATATCGTTTTATCGGCTACCCGTTGCGCCTGCTGCATATTATGGGTTACGATGATGATGGTGTACCGGTCTTTCAGTTTATGTATCAGTTCTTCTATTTTAAGCGTGCTGATGGGGTCGAGCGCCGAGCAGGGCTCGTCCATCAATATCACTTCCGGACGCAAGGCCACGGTGCGTGCAATGCACAAACGCTGTTGCTGTCCGCCCGACAGGCGGGTGGCGGGTTTATGCAGTTCATCTTTTACTTCATCCCAGAGAAAGCTTTCTTTCAGCGCATTTTCTATGATCTCCGGGCGCTTTGAGGTGGCTACATCGTTGATCTTGAGTCCGTATTGAATATTATCGTAGATACTTTTCGGAAACGGATTGGCTTTTTGAAACACCATTCCGATTCGTTTACGGATCTGCGTTACTGAAATGTTTTTATCGTACAGATCCTGTGTTTCGAGTAGCAGCTTTCCCTCTATTTTAGCTTCGGGATTGAGATCGTGCATCCTGTTGAAGCTTCTCAGCAGGGTACTTTTACCGCAACCGGATGGTCCGATAAGTGCCGTCACCTGGTTTTCCGGAAACGATACATTGATGTTTTTCAATACGTGCTTGGAGCCAAACCAAAGATGCAGGTCGCGGGTACTTAATTTTTCTTTACTCATTATTGCTATGCTTATGCCGTATATAAAATGCCGTCAGGTTGAGCAGCAGTACTACCATCAGCAGTATCAAAGCTGTGCCATAGGCCAACGGACGCACCTGCTCTATGGCCTGGTGCTGTGTAGATAACATGTATAAATGATATGGCAGGGCCATAAATTCCTGATTTAGATAACCGGTAGCTCCGCTGATGTAGAATGCAGCGCCGGTAAAAAGAATGGGCGCGGTTTCGCCGGCTGCCCTCGAGAGGGTAAGTACTACTCCGGTGAGTATACCGGGAAGTGCCATGGGCAATACCACATCGCGGATCGATTCGAACTGTGTGGCACCTACACCCAGGGCCGCTTCGCGCATACTGGCTGGTATGCGCCGCAGGGCTTCTTCTGTAGTGGTGATGATATAAGGAAGCGACAACAGCCCCAGCGTAAGTCCGGCTGAAATCATCGATGTTCCCAGATGCATGCCCTGCACAAACAGGGCGAGCCCGAAGAGTCCGTAAATAATGGAGGGAATGCCAGACAGGTTCCGTATAGAAGCACGTATCAGCCGGGTGCCCCAGGTATCTTTTGCGTATTCATTCAGGTATATGGCGCAGCAGATGCCAAACGGCACCGCAAATATCGTAGTAATGAGTGTGATCAGCACTGTACCGATGATCGCCGGCAATATGCCCCCCTGGGTCATCTGTTCTTTGGGACGGCTGCTGATAAACTCCCAGGAAAGCGCAGGCCATCCTTTTACCACTATATCGGTAATAATCACGCCCAGGAAAAAACAAACCGTTCCGGTGCAAAACAACAATACAAACCATTCCAGCAGTGCAGATAGTTTCTTTTTCATCAGGCGCTATGGTATTTTCTGAAACGGTTAACAAAATATTCGCCCGCGAGGTTGGCGACGAGCGTCATGATAAACAATACGGTGGCGATGGCAAACAGGGCAAAATAGTGGGTGGTCTGGTAAGGTACTTCCCCCATTTCTATAGCGATGGTAGCCGTGATGGTACGCACCGAATCAAAAAAACCTTTCGGAAAAGCAGATACATTCCCCGTTGCCATCAATACGGTCATGGTTTCGCCGATGGCCCTCCCTACACCCAGCATTACTGCGGCTATGATACCTGGTGCGGCTGCGGGTATGGTAACGAACAACAAGGTTTGCCAACGGTTGGCCCCTACCCCATAGCTGGCTTCGCGATAGGTTTTCGGCACCGCCCGTATTGCATCTTCTGCCACGGTAATGATAGTAGGCAACGCCATAACAGCCAGCAAAATAGCGCCGTTGAAGGCATTCAATCCGTTGGGCTCACCCGTCATCCGCGCAATACCAGGACCTACAATAACGATACCTAAAAAACCGATGGCTACAGACGGCACGGCTGCCAGCATTTCAATAGCCGGTTTTAAGAATTGCTTCAGCGATTTTCCGGCATATTCAGAAATAAAAGCTGCCGTACCAATTCCCAGCGGCACGGCAATCAGCATAGCGCCGAGGGTTACCAGCGATGTACTCACTATCAGAGGCAAAATACCATAGGAAGCTACGTTGCCCGAGGGGTTCCATTGTGTTCCGGTAATAAAATCCCAGGGGCTCACCCGCAGAAAAAAGGCAATGGTATTCCACAACAACATCAGGAATATACCTCCCAGTATCGCTATGACCATCCAACCGGTGGTTCGGAATAGCACGCTAAACATGCGGTCGTACTGCTCTCTTCTGTGTGTTTTCATTCGTTGCGGGTTATTGAAGAATATAATAGCCTTCTTCTTCGATCAATGTCCGGCCTGCTGCACTGCTTTCAAACTGTAAAAAGTCCTGCACTTTTTCCCAGGATGAAGCGGGTACAAACTGATAAAGCGGCCGCTGAAAAAAGTAGCGGTTCGATAATATAGCTGTTCGGTCTAAAGGAGATATTGCCGGCGTATCGGCAGCAACGGCTATCTTCAGCACTTTTACACCCGGATTGCCCACCGATACATACCCTGCGCCTACATAACCAATTCCAGACACATCCTGTTTGATGCTTTCCATAATCTGAGCATTGCCGTTCATTTCTTTGGCATTGCGGCTGAATGCAACCTGTAGTTTTTTCCTTACAAACGAATGCGTACCGGAATTACTCTGTCTTCCGTATATGGTAACCGGCATTTCTTTTCCTGCAACCGGCGCCCAGGAACGGTATTCTCCGCTGATGACTTTGGCCAGTTCCGGTACGGTAATGCTATCGAGGGGAAAGCTTTCATGCACAATGAATGCCGTGGCATCTTCAGCGAAAGAAACGGTTTTAATGTCTATTCCTGCTTTCTCAAACATGTTTATTTCTTCATCGGTAAGGGGTCTGGAAGAGTTGGCGATATCTGCCTGTCCCTTTAAAATGGAGGCAATGCCCAATCCGGAACCTCCACCCGATACAGACAACACATACCCCGGCGCCACGTCATGAAAACGTTCGGCCAGATTCACAGCGAGATTCACTTCTGTATCGGAACCTTTGATCCTGATCACTTTATGCGGGTCGCCACAGGAGCAGCACAGCACTAAAAAAACGACAAAAATACGTCTCATGGGCAGGCGGTTACATGGGTGCAATTTCGCTACCCAATGTTAACTCAATATGAAATCCGCTTTTTGATTTTATAATTTTCGGCAGTGAGGAAGCCTAAAAGTGCTGCTATAATGATCACTGACCCCATTTTTTCTGTATTTTTTTCAACATCATGAGGCTGCCAGTGGCAACCTCATGATTCAGGAAGTGAAGGCATCACTTGCTGTATTGTACTAAAGGGAGCGAGCGTATGTGTCTACGTTGTTATGATGCTATTGGTGCTGCCGAATATATTGGGGGTTTCGCTATCGGCTTCCGGCTCGTTGAGCCATTCTTCCCGGTTGATCAGGTATTTAAACTCCTGCCTCGAATCTTTAGGCAGGTTTATATCAATGGAAAAACTACCGTCTTTCTTTTTCTTCATCGTTACGGCATTACTCCAGTCGCTGTTCAGGCCCAGTATCTCTACGGTTTCTGCAGTTTCCGGCTTTATTGTGAATTTCACCTTGCAATAATCTTTGGTTTTAAAATAGGTTTTCTGTACCATGTTCTTCTTTTTATGTAATAAAATATAAGCTATCTCAACGGCATGGCAATCTGTACAAAGGGGAAAATTATCTTTACTAAAGGGCCTGACAGGCAAACCGGTTTTCGGTGGTACGGAGACTGGTGAAACTTACCATACAATGAAAAACAAAGGTATTACAAAATCCGCAAATGTGAAAAACTATTGTGCTATTACACGGTATATATACACATGAGCCTCTTCCGACGCAAATCAGGACGCCGGTAAGAAAGCATGCCAATAACGCAGGGAGCAACCCGGTCCGGCTATCGGTAAGTGCTCACGATGAGCATTCCGCATATCGCCAGCAAAAGATTTCAACGCCTCTATTGTAGCTGCATGTCGGCAATAACCGCCTGTATACGTTGTTGCAGTGCTGCATGCACCCGTTCGTAATCCGAAGCAGCGGGCAGCGGTGCATTGACGCTAAAGTAGAATTTTATTTTAGGTTCTGTACCGGAAGGACGTGCCGATATTTTGGTGCCATCTTCCAGTACGAACTGCAATACATTTGATTTCGGCAGCGGGATGTTCCATTCTTCTCCTGTAGCCGGATTCTTCCCTTTGCCGGTTTGGTAATCCAGCAACTGCACCACGGGCGACCCATTGATAGCAGTGGGGGTTTTGTCTCGATACGATTGCATCATTTCGGCTATTTCTTCCTGCCCGCGCATTCCCTTTTTGGTGATAGAAATGAGGTGCTCTTTGTAAAAACCATATTGTACATAGAGATCTACCAGCTTATCGAACAGGCTGCGCCCCTTATCTTTTTCGTAAGCGGCCATTTCGCACAGGATGGCAACGGCACTTACCGCATCTTTATCCCTCAGTTCGGGGCCTACCAACAATCCGTAGCTTTCCTCCCCTCCTATTATATAGTTCTCTTTTCCTTCTTTTTCACGGATCAGTTCTGCAATCCATTTAAACCCTGTAAGCACATTGTAGCAGGCGATGCCATTTTTTTCGGCAAACCGGTCTATCATATCGGTGGTCACTATGGTTTTCACCACCATATCGTTCGGTTTGGCCAGCCCTTTGGATTTGCGTGCTTCTATCAGATAACTAAATGCCAGTACGGCAGTTTGGTTACCATTCACCAGCATCCATTCTCCCCGGTTATCTTTAATAGCGATTCCCACGCGGTCGGCATCCGGATCGGTTCCGAGCAGAATATCAGCATCCAGCTCCCTGGCCTTTTTAAGCCCGATACTCATGGCCTCGCTTTCCTCCGGATTGGGGTATACCACCGTTGGAAAATTGCCATCTGGCGTTGCCTGTTCTTCCACCACTGTTGCATTGGTAAACCCATAAGCTTTCAGCAGTTCCGGCACCAGGGTAATACCTGTGCCGTGTATAGGCGTATATACAATTTTCAGATCGTGTTGCCGGGCAATCACATCGGGATACACACTCAGCGACTTCGCCATAGTCAGATAGGCATCGTCTACTTCTTTGCCAATCATCTGTATATTGGCTTCTCCACCCGACCATTTCACTTCATCTACAGAAGCTATTTTGTCTACCTCGGCTATTACATTTTTATCGTGCGGTGGCACCAGTTGTCCTCCATCTTCCCAATAGGCTTTGTATCCGTTGTATTCACGCGGGTTGTGCGAAGCCGTGCAAACCACGCCACCCTGACAGCCAAGGTGCCGTATGGAAAAAGACAATTCCGGGGTAGGGCGCAATGCCTCAAAGAGAAATACTTTTATGCCATTGGCCGCCATTACGTTGGCTGTGATCTCAGCAAACTGACGGCTGTTGTTACGACTATCGTGTGCTATGGCTACCTTTACCTCTCTGCCGGCATATACCCGGTTCAGGTAGTTGGCATAGCCCTGTGTAGCCATTCCTATGGTGTACTTATTGATTCTGTTGGTACCAATACCCATGATGCCGCGCAAGCCTCCTGTGCCGAACTCCAGATTCCTGTAAAATGCATCTACTGCTTCATCGGCATTATCCGACAGCAGTTTTTTTACTCCTGCCTTTGTATCTTCATCAAACGATCCATTCAACCAGTTATCTATCCTTTCTTTAACCTTGGCGTCCATAATTAATAGTTAGAGTTTGCAATCGGTTTCAATAATCTTTACCGAATATCGGGGAAAACAGGAAACTACGCAAGTTTTTTAGCCGGGCCGGTGCAGGAGGAGTTGTGTAAAACAATAACACACCCTTATACCAGTTATACCCGGGTTGGAAGCATTGGTTTGCGCTATTCCAGCCACGCTCCCACTACCTTATCTCCATCTGTTTCCACAAAAATATGGTCCTGCAAGGTGGTAGCTACCGCATAGCCTATATAATCTGTATGAACGGGAAATGTTTTGTGCGTCCTGTCTACCAAAGCCAGCGTCTGAATTTTTTTGGGGTGGTCATCTAAAAAAGTCTGCAACACGTAGAGCATGGTTTTGCCGCTGTTGGCTACATCGTCTACCACAATTACGGCTTTGCCGCCAAAGTTGTAATCACCATCTAAAGTTATCCGGCGGGGGAATCTTTTATCATCCACTTCGATGGTGATCACTGTTACCTCACCGGGAAATACCCCCTGCAGCAACTGCTGCAACCTTTTGGCTATTACCACGCCGTTGTCTTTTACGCCAGCCAGTATCAGGCTGTGCTCTCCTACGTTTTGCTCAGCAATTTCGTAGGCCATACGCTTCAGTTTTTTTTCTATCGTTTCGTAATGCAGTATGTAATTCTTCATCTGTTGTATTAATGATTTCAAAACTAAGTGGTATTGGCGAATAAAACAATTCGTACTAAACATCTTATCTTAGCGTTAGAATAACAACATGCAGGCAGTTATACAGATCATATTTGCGCTCCTGGTAGCCGGGGGAATCGGCTGGTTTATCAGAAACCTCCTGCTGATCCGCCGCAACATTCTGCTGGGTAAAGACGCTGATTATACAGACCAGCCCGGGCGACGCTGGCGAAACCTGCTGTTGCTGGCGTTCGGGCAAAAAAAGATGTTCAGAAATCCGCTGGTAGCGGTATTGCATTTTTTTGTGTATGCCGGTTTCCTGATCATCAATATTGAGTTGCTGGAAATCGTGCTGGATGGCGTATCGGGTACACACCGGCTGTTTGCTGCCCCTTTGGGCAAGGGCTATACCGCACTCATCAACAGTTTTGAAGTGCTGGCCGCTTTGGTACTGGTATCCTGCCTGGTATTTTTAGTAAGAAGAAACCTGATCCGGCTTCGCCGTTTCACCAGTAAAGACCTGAACGGATGGCCCAGAAGTGATGCCAATTATATACTTATTACAGAAATCGTGCTGATGGCACTGTTCTTACTGATGAACAGCGCCGACCTGGCCTTGCAGGAAAAAGGACATGCGCTGTATGCCGCGCATCCAACCGACCGGTTCCTCATCTCCGGGACGCTTTCGCCACTGTTGACAGGTTTCAGCGAAAGCACGCTGGTAGCCCTGGAAAGAGGTGCCTGGTGGCTTCATATACTGGGCATTCTGGCTTTTATGAATTACCTGCCCTACTCCAAGCACCTCCACATTATACTGGCTTTTCCCAACGCATACTATACCCGGCTGGAACCCAAGGGCACCATGCAGAATATGCCGGCCATCCAAAACGAAGTATTGTATATGATGGAACCGGAGAAGGCCCCGCCCGCTGATCCGGAAGCTGCCCCTCCGCGTTTCGGAGCGAAAGATATCGTTGACCTGAGCTGGAAAAACCTGCTGGATGCTTATGCCTGCACGGAATGCGGCCGCTGTTCAGCCGCTTGTCCAGCCAATATTACCGGTAAAGCATTATCTCCGCGTAAGATCATGATGGATACGCGCGATCGGGCTACCGAGGTGGGACAAAACATCCGGCGCTATGGTTCGTTTCAGGACGATGGAAAAACCCTGCTGCACAACTACATCACCGTAGAGGAACTGAGGGCCTGCACCACCTGCAATGCCTGCGTGGAAGAATGCCCGGTAAGTATCAATCCACTTGAGATTATACTGGAACTGCGCCGCAGCCTGGTGATGGAAGAAAGTAATGCGCCACAGGAATGGAACAGCATGTTTGGCAATATCGAAAACAATTTTGCCCCCTGGAAGCTAAGCCCCGACGAGCGCGACAAATGGGCTAATGCGGCTGTTTAACCAACAACGTTGGTACTGCCTGGTTACTTTGATTTACCTGCGTATGGTAGTACCCGGCTGCGGTGTTTCGTAGCGACCGGTTTTTTCTTCCAGCCTGATACGGTATACTACCCCTTCTATGGTATTGATATCGGGCGGGCTGAATGGCCAGTCGTCTGTAAAACGCATGGTTTCGCTGGACGCACCCGGTATCACGCGCGACGAGAGTTTTTTCAACGCTTCACTGCGTGCTTCCGGATCTGTGAGTTCTTCAAACTTCCCCCAGCCGATCACTGTTTTCCATGATGCCATAGATGTAATGTCCTCCACTTCAATGCATACTTCTGGATTCTTTCTGAGAAAATCTACTTTCATCCCTTCCTTCGTTCTGCCATAAATATAGCTGCCATCGTACACGTAACTTATGGGAACAACGTATACCCTGCCGTTGCCTAAACAACCCAGCCGGGCAATCTGACCAGACGCCAATAATTCATCTATTTCCGAAGAATTGAGATTTCCTATCATATCGTGTGCATTGATTTGAAGCCGCTAAAATAGTGGTTCTCCGGCAAATAAAAACTAATAGATGTCAGATTGCGAAATGAGCCCCGTCAGAAAGGGCTATTGCCTGGGTTGCGCACGGATTTTCAGGTGTACGGTCAGTTCATCTGCCATAGATATGCTGGACCCGCCTACGTTGAAATCTCTTCTGTTGATCTTAAAGCTGCCCTCAAACAGGTACGCCGTTTCTTCCTTCACCGCCTTGAATGGAAAGGAAACGGCTTTGGTGACACCTTTAATCGTAAGCTGACCGAAAATAAACCAATGGTCTTTATCGGTGCTGGTGGTTACTTTATCAGACACGAACTGCAGCAGGGGATGATTTTTCGTATCCAGGAACTCTTCTTCATTGAGATGGTTATCTCTGCGTTTGATACCGGTATTCACGGTATTGGCTTTTACCGTAACGTTGAACGCCGCGCCGGCAAGATCGTCTTCATCGAAAGCAATGGCGCCTTCCAGCCCGCTAAAGCTGCCACGGACATTTACACCGAAATTACGGATGGCAAACCCCACTTCTGATCCCTCATCCACAACAGTGTACTGTTGGGCATACGATGCAGAAAAAACAAAAACCGAGAGCAGGGTAAAAATACATTTCATATCATGGTATAATAGTAAAAAAAAGCAGTAATGCCAAAGATATTAAACATGAATATACAGATAGGGCTGCAACAAAACATTAACACGAAGCAGGCTCCTGCAACAGGAATGCGGGCCACCACTCGGTTATTATAAAATAATACCAGGCGATACAAAACGGACTCTTTCAGCGTTATGAAGTAGCTGATCGTCTGATTGCTGATTTTAAGGTAGTTTTGAATCAAATTTTGAGCCATGCACGTTCCGACCATGTCACAATTGTTAGCCGAAGGCGAAACTCCCGAAGTTCTTTTCTGGGTGGGATGTGCCGGCAGCTTTGACCTCCGGGCACAAAAAATCACCCAGGCTTTCGCTACCATATTGAATAAACTCGCCATCAAATACGCTATACTGGGAAAAGAAGAAATGTGCACCGGCGATCCTGCACGGCGCGCGGGCAACGAATTTTTATTTCAGATGATGGCCTACAATAATATTCAGTTGCTGGATGGCTACGGCATCAAAAAAATTGTTACGGCCTGCCCGCATTGCTTTAATATATTCAAAAACGAATACCCGGCACTGGGCGGCAACTATGAGGTAATACACCACGCTGTTTTTCTCCAGGACCTGATTACACAGGGAAAAATAAAAATGCGGGAGGGCAACAGCTTCAAAGGCAGGCGCATTACGTATCACGACAGTTGCTATCTCGGGCGTGCCAATAACATCTACGAAGCGCCCAGGCAGGTGCTGGAAGCGCTGGATGCAGAACTGGTAGAGATGAAGCGTTGCCGCAGCAAAGGGCTTTGTTGTGGCGCAGGAGGTGCACAAATGTTTAAAGAAGAAGAAAAAGGCAATATACGTGTCAACCAGGAGCGTACCAACGAAGCCCTCGAAACAGGTTCTTCCGTCATAGCCGCTGCCTGCCCCTTTTGCAATACCATGCTTACCGACGGGGTAAAAAATGGAGAAAAGGAAGATAGCGTGCAGGTGCTGGATATAGCAGAACTGGTAGCTGCCTCTATGGAATAAAGCGTAAATCCGT
This sequence comes from Agriterribacter sp., assembly GCA_037190905.1. GTDB lineage: Bacteria > Bacteroidota > Bacteroidia > Chitinophagales > Chitinophagaceae > Agriterribacter. The sequence goes on from JBBCKG010000019.1 coordinate 49,802, forward strand.
AAATTTGCCTTATGAACTTCGAATACAAACACCTGTTACCGCAGGAATTTGCGCCCTCCTCGCGGGTATGGCTCTACCAGAGCAATCGCATCTTCTCTCTTTCGGAAGTACTGGAAGTGGAAAAGCTGCTGGAAGGCTTTGTAACACAGTGGACAGCGCACGGCGCCCCCGTAAAAGGGTTTGGTACCGTTTTTTTCGGACAGTTTGTGGTACTGATGGCCGACGAAACGCATACACAGGTGAGTGGATGCAGTACAGACAGCTCTGTACGATTTATTAAATCGCTGGAAGAACGTTTCGCCATCAGCCTGTTTGACCGGCAACTGCTGGCCTTTATCATTAAAGACAAAATACAGGTAATACCGCTCAACCAATTGAAATACAGCATAGAAAACGAATTTATCGAATTCGATACTCCCTATTTCAATAATACGGTACTTACCAGAAAAGACCTGGAGGAACACTGGATTGTACCCGCAGGCAAAAGTTGGATCGGGAATAAATACAGTTTTAACGTACAGGCCAATAATAGCTGACCTGCATGCGGTATCTTTATTAAAATAACAGGAAATGGTAGTTGAAAAAAACAAAGTAGTCAGTATATCCTATAGCGCCACCGATGAAACCGGACAGGTTGTAGACAGCAACCTGGAGTTTGAACCATTGCAGTATCTGCACGGGCATGGTAATATACTCGAGCCCCTGGAAGCGGAATTGAACGGGCTGGGTGTGGATGAAGAAAAAAACGTGGTGTTAGCACCCGATCAGGCGTATGGAAACTTTGACCCTGAACTGGTATTTGAAGTAACCAGGGAACAGTTTCCTGAAGGCGCAGCCGAATTGCAGCGGGGAAGTACCGTGCAGTCGTCAGACGGCCTGGAACTGATGGTAACGGATATCGACGGCGACAAGATAGTGCTGGATGGCAACCATCCCCTGGCGGGCCGTACCCTTCAGTTTTCCGTAACCATCAAAGGCATACGCGAGGCCACGGAAGAAGAGCTTTCGCATCAGCACGCACATGCCGCACACACTGCGCAGGGTGGCAGTTGTGGCAATGGCTGTGGCTGTTCGCATTAATCAGCGCACGGTTCTGAAATAGTCTTCTTTTTCCAGCATTCGCCGGAGCAGGGTTATCTGATTGCGTGCCCGCACAAAATTGTGTGCCTCATAACGGGCGCCATAGTAGGTATCGTTGTTCAGATAATCGGTCAGGAACCGCAAGGCCTGCATGTACATCAGGTAGCAGCCTGCATCGAAAAACGCCCCTGTTTCCACTTCGCTCAATTCGCCTTTCATCCCATCCAGGTACCCCCTTACGATGGCCACGAAATAGTTATCGCGAATCTGTATTTTATCAAAGTCCTGCTCTTCTTCACTTACCGGCGACAGACAGGTACGCATCATATCGCCCACATCGCTGGTGAAATAGCCAGCCATCACCGTATCCAGGTCAATTACACAGATGCCCCGGTCTGCTTCGTTGAACAATACATTGCTGATCTTCGTATCGTGGTGCGTAACCCGGCGCTTGAAAGCCGGATTCTGCTGCATGGCATTAAAATTCTTAACGATAAAATTCTGCTCCTGTAACCAGGCCACTTCTACAGCCGCTTCTGCTATACGCTGGGCGTTGCCTGCAGACAATGCTTCTATAAACTGGCGGTAGCGCAAATCAAGGTTGTGAAAGTCCGGGATGGTGTCTTTGAGGTTATCTGCAGGAAAATCGCGCAACAGGTAGGTAAACATTCCAAACTGCCTGGCGGCTTCGAAAGCCTGTAGCGGCGTTTGCACCACATCTACCGTATGCGAATTTTCCACAAATGGCGTGAGCCGAAAATACCCCTCCCCCTCTACAAAATGAAGATCCGCTTTATTGCGGGTTTGTAAAGACCGTACGAAAAAATAGTCCGGATGGTGCTCAGAGAGATAACGGCCGATTGTTCGCGTGTTGTGCGCAATATACTCAGGTTGCCTGAAAACATGATGATTGATGCGTTGCAGAATGTAGGATTTTCCATTGGATGTCACCTTCCAGGTATTGTTGATCAGTCCGCTGCCGAACGGCGCTGCAGTGTAATTGCTATCCGCCAGTCCGTAGGCTTCCAGTATATCCGGTATCATGTTGTAAGAATTAATCAATTTGATTAAAGATAACGGTTTCACTAAAAAGCAAACAGATTTCACCTGTTATTCTGTGTATTTCACTCAATCGTTTGAGTAATTTTACATAATGAATATTCGCGAAATGCTGTTAGCAGAACACTCCAGAAAACAATGCGATAAAATAGTACGCTATATCGGTACAGACCGGCTTCGCTTCGGAGAGCTGGTACAACTGTTTCTGCAGGATGAATACCGTGTGGTGCAAAGAGCAGCCTGGCCGCTGAGCCGCTGTGCGGAGCGGTATCCGGCATTGGTACAAAAGTATTTACCCAGGATTGTGCGCAAGTTGCAACAACCCGGGCTGCACGATGGGGTAAAACGCAATACCGTACGTATGCTACAGCACATTGATATACCCCTGCCTTTACATGGTATGGTGATGAACACCTGTTTTGATTACCTGGCCGACCCCAAAGAAGCTGTAGCGATAAAAGCATTTTCGATGACCGTTTTACAAAAGCTGGCTGCACAATACCCGGATATTATGCCGGAATTGAAAGCGCTGGTAGAAGACCAGCTACCTCATCAAACACCCGCATTCAAAAGCCGGGCAAAAAAGCTGATGCAACAGTCTGAAGGGTAGCGCTACAGACTACTAAGGCTACACAGTACCCGTTGCATAGGTATCTGCTACCAGCCTAACCTGGAAGCCAGGTGCTGATGTTGTCGCCAAAATGGTTTCGGGAGCATGCAAGCTTACCGTTTTTGAGTTCGGGGGCTTTTACACCTGCTTCTGCGAGAAGCCCCGTGTTGGTGATGATACGGGCTTCGTCCCATACATTTTCATCTATAAAATGCTGAAGAGTGGTACGTCCACCCTCCACCAGCAGGCTTTGAACATTCAGGTGATATAGTGCATGCAGCAACTGCTGTACGAGGCTTGTATCGCTGGTGACTTGGTAAAACTGAAGAGGATATTGGTCGAATGCCGGATTTCGGAGATCGTTTATGGTATGCTTGTGCCGGTTGAACACCAGTGTAGGGGCTGTGCCGTCAAAAAGCTGCAAGCTGCCCGGGAGCGCAAGTTCCATATCTATTACCAGCCTTAGCGGGTGTTTGCCCGGCCAATGCCTCGTGGTCAGAGAAGGGTTATCGGCAAGCGCCGTGTGCGTACCTACCAGTATCGCTGCTTCCTCGCTTCTCCACCGGTGTACCAGCCGGTTACTGAAGGCCTTGCTGATGTACAGCCTGTTTCCGTAGGTTCCGATTACACCGTTAGCCGTTTGTGCCCACTTTAATACCACATAGGGACGATGCGCAGTATGAAATCTGAAAAACCGCTTATTCAATTCGCGGCACTCATTTTCTATCGAAGTCATCTCTACCTGTATGCCGGCTCTCCTCATTTTTTCAACGCCCTTTCCGTTCACAGCGTGAAACGGATCGCGACAGCCCACCACCACATGGGGTATCTGCTCCCGAACGATCAGGTCTGCGCAGGGAGGTGTTTTACCAAAATGCGCACAAGGCTCCAGGGATACATATAAAGTGCTTTGACGGATCAGGTGGCGATCTGCCTGCGCTACGGCTGCTATACACTCCACTTCGGCATGCGGCCCCCCATATTTTCTGTGATACCCCTCGCCAATAACGCTTCCTTCGTGCACCAGCACAGCGCCCACCATAGGGTTCGGTGCTACCGATCCATTTCCCAGTTTTGCCAATTGCAAACATCGCCGCATATAGATGCTATCGGGTGTCATATCGCCTTACAAATCTAGTGGTAAAACTACAAAACCCCGCTGTGAGCGGGGCTTTGTTTATGCATTATCTGAATGATTCATTATCAGGAATGAGCCGGAGCAGGTTTCGACGTTGCTTTTGCTTTGTCTTCCTGCGAAAGCTTTCTCAGTGGTTTGTTCTTAGCAAAGTCGACCAGTATGGGCGCTGCCACAAATATAGACGAATAGGTACCGGTAATAACGCCCACCAGCATAGCAAACGAGAAACCGCGGGTCACTTCTCCGCCTACTATAAACAGTACCAGCACCACAATGAATACCGTTACCGAGGTCATAATGGTACGGCTCAGGGTATCGTTGATAGCCGCATTGATAATGGTGGTTTTGCTTTGACCATGCATCGTTTTACTGTACTCCCGGATTCTGTCGAACACAATTACGGTATCGTTCATCGAAAACCCTACCACCGTCAGTATAGCAGCAATAAAATGCTGGTCTATCTCAAGCGGGAAGGGCATTACTCCCCTCAGGAACGAGAATACCGCCAATGTTACCAACACGTCGTGCACCAGCGACAGTATCGTACCGAACGAGAAGCGCCAGTCGCGGAAACGCAGGAAGATATACAGGAATATCATTACAATAGCTACTACGGTAGCCGTTACGGCCCCACGTTTCAGATCGGCTGATATACTGGGCTGCACACTCTGAGAACTTTGCAGGTAATTCTTCTTGAAAGTAAACATGTCTGTTCCTTCTGCCAGGAAAGGCTGCAACCCGGCCAAAAGAGTGGCTTCTACCAATGAATCGGCCGTGCGGGACGGATTCTCTTTTTCGAAAGATGTGGTAATGTTGAGTGTACGGTTATTGCCTACTGTTTTCACCACAGGATATTCGCCGAATGCCTTCTGCAATTCGTTCCTGATTTCATCGTTTTTCTGCGGCCCGTCGAACAACACGGTATAGCTTCTTCCTCCTTTGTACTCTACTCCTTCGTCGAACCCGTTAAAGAAAGCACCGATTCCGAGCAACATCACCACAGAGGAAATGATATAGGCAGTTTTTCTGGATTCTACGAATTTGAAATGTGCCTTTTTAAAGATGGTTTTAGACAGCTTGGTAAAATATTCAAAATGACGTCCCTTTTTGTTGGTCCACCATTCAGATATCAGCCGCGCAATCAGGATACCACAAAACATATTGAGTATAACGGCAATGATCTGCGTGGTAGCGAAGCCCTTAATGGGGCCCATACCGAAAATATAGAGAATCACGGCGGTGATCAGGGTAGTAATATGCGCATCCAGTACCGGCGGCAGCGATCGTTTATAACCGTGATCTACCGCTACAGAATAGCTTCGTCCCCAACTGATCTCTTCTTTGATGCGTTCAAAAATAATCACATTGGTGTCTACCGCCATACCGATGGCCAATACCAGGGCTGCGATACTGGCGGAAGTAAGGGTGGCCCCCAGCCCGCTGAGCACGGCGATGGTGAAAAAGATATTGAGGAAAAGGGTGATATTAGCCACCCAGCCACTGGTGTTGTAATAAATCAACATCAGCGCGAAGATGAGTGCAAAAGAAAGTGCAAATGCCAAGAATCCACCTTTCACCGCTTCAGCCCCCAGGGTAGGCCCTACCAGTTGTTCCTGCACGATACGCGCAGGCGCTGCCAGTTTACCAGACTGTAATATATTGGCCAGGTCGGATGCTTCCTGATCGGTGAAGCTGCCGGATATCTGTGAATTACCGTCAAGGATGGGATTGATTACATTCGGCGCAGAATATATTACATTATCCAGCGCTATGGCGATAGGCTTGCCCACATTGGCAGAGGTGAGATCGCCCCATTTTTTGGCACCCAGTTTGGTCATTTTAAGGGATACTGCCGGGCGCCCTCTCTCGTCGTAAGAAAGGCTGGACTCTTCCACATCGTCTCCTTCCAGCGGCGGATTGGCGCCGTCGCGCATTTTAACGCCATATAAAGCCACTATTCCGGCTCCCTCCGGCGGCACGCCATACAGGAACTTTACATCGGAAGGAAACACGTCTTTTACCAGATCGAGGTTGTCGTTCAGTAACGCAGTGTCTTTTAACTGTACATAAGCCAGCGCCGACTCGCCCTGCTGGGCCTGCATCAACAGCCCCAAAATCGTATTAGAACGTGCGGGCTGGTTTACATCGGCTGTTGCAGTATTGGAATCGCCGGTTGCAGGCAGGTTATCAAGCGAAAGGGTTTGGGTGCTGTCTATCTCCGGATTGGCAACAGGAGCTGCCGCCGCCGGTGTTGCGTCTGTAGTTTGTTCCTCGCCGGATTTCAGGTTCTGGATGGTTTGCTCAGCCTGGGTAAGGCTCTGGCTCAGGTCGTTGATACGATACACTTCCCAGAATTGCAGGTTGGCAGTAGCCTGAAGTATTTTACGCACTCTTTCGGGATCGTCTTTCACACCGGCCAGTTCCACCGTGATGATCCCTTTGCGGGGATCCGGATTGATATTAGGCTGTGCCACACCAAACTGATCAATACGTTTGGTGAGTACACGGTTTGTATTTTCGAAGGCATCGCCTGCCATTTTACGCAACTTGGTAATTACCTGGTCGTCGGTATCTTCCAGCTTTATATTGCGCTGTCCGGCATTGGCAAACAATCCTGCCAGTCTGGCCGAAGGGTTTACTTCTTTGTATGCCTGTGAAAACAACCCGATATAGTCCGCATCAGTAGTACCACGCCGTTGGGTAGCGAGTGAAAGCGCCTGGTTAAGCGCTGGATCTTTCGGACTGTTGGATATAGACCGCAACAGGTCTTCCAACTCTACTTCCAGCGTAACGCTCATACCACCCTGCAGGTCAAGTCCCAGACTCAGTTCCTGTTCCTTTGCTTTTTTATAGCTAACCGCACCGGTAACGCCATAGGTTATCACGTCGTTTTGCGTACTGTCGAGCAAACGATGTAACCTTGCATTAAAAGCCGAATCTTTTTCCTGTACAGAGGCATTGCCGTAATGGCTGTCTACCCATTTTTGAGCAATGGCTTCCATTTTATTTTCATGGCTTCTTACCCTCCATGTGAAATGGAGTTGGTATACAGAAATCACCATTAAAACAATCGCAAAAAAAGTAACCAGACCTTTCAGTTGCATACAAATAATACTTTACTAATATTAAAATTGGGGTGCAAAGATAGGGTTTCCCCTGAATTTATGACAGAAAAACAGCGGGATGGGGAGTTTTTGTGAAGAGCTCTTCTCCACTGCCTTTCAGCCTGTGTCATCGAAGCAGCAAGGCCGGCTTTGACAGCGTTTCAGGAGACAATATGACGGTCGCGCCCCGTTGCGATAACCTTTAATAAGCGTATCTTGTTACCTGATCACAATACTATCAATTACAATATATGAAAAAAACAGTTGCTGCGGGTCTGCTGTGTACCGCACTATTTCTATTGTCCTGTACATCTTCGAACGATGCACCGAGAGCGGGCAATCCTGTATTTCCGGGCTGGTATGCCGACCCTGAAGCTATTATTTACGACGGGGAATACTGGATTTACCCCACCTATTCGGCTCCTTATGAACAACAGGTGTTCCTGGATGCTTTTTCATCGCCGGATCTTGTAAACTGGAAAAAACACGAACGAATTGTTGATACCGCGGCTGTAAAATGGGTACATAAGGCTTTGTGGGCACCATCCGTCATACGCCACCAGGGTAAGTATTTTCTGTTTTTCGGCGGAAACGATATCCAGGGAGATGAAGAGTACGGAGGCATAGGCGTAGCAGTGGCAGATCATCCCTCGGGCCCCTTCCGGGATCATCTCGGCAAGCCGCTGGTAGACAAGTTTTACAACGGTGCCCAACCCATAGATCAATTCGTATTCCGCGACAGCGACGGCAAACATTACCTGATATACGGAGGATGGAAGCATTGCAATATTGCACAACTGAATGATGACTTTACCGGGTTCGTTCCGTTCGAAGATGGTACTGTTTTCAGGGAGATTACCCCGGAGAACTATGTGGAAGGACCGGTTATGTTTATCAGGAATAACAAATATTACTTTATGTGGTCTGAAGGCGGGTGGACCGGACCAGACTACAGTGTAGCGTACGCGGTGGCTGATTCTCCTTTCGGTCCATTCGAAAGAGCGGATAAGATTTTACAGCAGAACCCGTCTATCGCCACCGGCGCCGGACATCATTCCGTTATACAGATACCTGGTACAGATGAATGGTATATCGTATACCATCGGCGTCCCCTGACAGAAACAGACCGCAACTCCCGTGAAACCTGCATCGACAAAATGGAATTCGACGAAAACGGCCGCATCAAACCCGTAGTGATTACCACCGAAGGAGTTGAAAGAAGATTGCTGACAGGCAATTAAGTATCGTGCCGTCGGCAACCGGTTACTGGCGCAGCCTGATCCAACGGTTATTGTTGGGTCCTATCTTTTTAACGGGAATGGGTTGCAGCCCGTATTGCCGCAACCGGCTGGTTGTGTAATAATATGCAATCGGTTTTTCCCCGGTTAGCGACGTATTATTACGCAATAGCTGCCTGTCATTTGCCTGAATATAATCCGTTCCGCATCCTACGATCAGGTTATTACTGATGGTATTGATACCGATACCTTCCTGTAAACTGCTGATAGCAGGATAGCGGTCGGTAAAAACAGCAGAGCGGATATCCACATCTTCATAGAGTATTTTCTGCATTCGGGGCGACTCCAATTCTTTCAACCATCGCTCGTCCGTCCAGTTAGAAAAACTAACAGCCGCATGACAATGGTAAAACACGTTATTGTCTATAATATTTTCCTTTCCGGCATGTATCTGCACCGCTCCAAACTTCAGTACGCCGCACCGTTCGAAAATATTTCCGTAGATGAGTGTACCGCATATCATATCGTCGAGTCGTATGCCTGCTGCACCATGCCGGGTACCGCCCGAAATATCCGACCAGTAGTTGTAACGGAAAACATTGCCCCGATAGGTTGGATTGTACCACATATCTATACCTCCCTGATCGTCTGACTCATTTACCACAAAACTCACTTCGTTGTACTCCACCATGATGTCGTTTCCATCCAGCCGCATGGCCGAGGAGGAAGAGTGACGGAAACGGTTATGCGCAATGCGAATACCACAGCCATCGAAATGAATGGCAGGCTCATAGGTTCTTTTGAATAATGAGAAGTATTCTACAATATTGTGTTCAACCGCATGTCCCGATGGGGCGAGTGTTTTTCGATCTCCTCCCGATACCTTCATGCCTCCGTGCCCCAGCGTAGAGAGGTAATTCCCGGCAATGTAGTGGTTGCTGCCGCCCTCCACATGCAGGCCGTCGCGCCCCATGCGTTCTATACGGCAGTCCCTGATGACGCTGTTGCTACCACCTTTCAGGCGTATGCCGCTACCGCGGCTTTCCTGTAGGCTCCATCCTTCTATATGCAGCCATGAAACGCCGGTTGCCTCTACCATAAAATCGCTGCTGAATAACGACAACACCACCTCCGCCTGCAGCGGATCTACACCGGTGGGGGGATACCAGTATATCCATCCGCGTTGCCTGTCCAGATACCATTCACCCGGCTCATCGATTTCACTTAGCACATTTAATGCAAAATACCGGAAGCCGTCTTTATATCCGTGATGATGGTAAGGCTGGTTCACTGCCATCACCCGGTTTGCGGTATCCATATACTCCAGTTTCTGAAACCCTTCCAGCCAGTCCCAATACCAGTACCCGCTGAGGCGTACATCCTGCTCCATCGCCCATTTGTTTTTGGAAGCATCTGTATATTCAAAAATACCTTCCTGGGTAGCATTTACCTTAATGTAAGTGGGTGGCATAGGCGTTGCTCCTTTTGCCTGCCCGGCATTGGCAAAGCCCTGGTTGGGCCATCGCGCCAGCGTTTGTACCTGCCGGTTACAAAACAATTCCGGTCGCTTTCCCGGTACTGCTGGATCGCCAAAATCCTCTATGCCCTGCGCACGCAGATCTGCCACATACACCTTGTTCCAGGCTACAGCGGGCAAACGGTTGATCACAGATGTGTCCTGCAGCAATTGCCAGCCTGTTATGGCCCGGCTTCCTGAAAATACGGGCGCTTTTTTTCCGCGCGAACGATAGCTTACCGGTGCGCCGCGGCTACCTCCGTCTTCTTCGGTAAATTGAATAGGGTTCTCCAGTGTATAATGCCCGGAACCTATCCATACGGTAACCGGCGTAGTGGGGTTATCTTTTTTAAATGCCCTAACTGCTTTTTGAGCGCCTGTTACGGAAGCAAACGGAGCCGATCGGGTACCCGGATGGGCATCGCTGCCATCAACGGCTACATAGTAATTTTTATGCTGGGCCCCAGCCAGTGATGAAAACAGCAGGCTGAAAACAAAAAGCAGGTAACGCAGTTGCATACTTATTAAAATAAACTGTAAAAATGATAATATTTTCCCCTTCCCGCAGAAGAATCTTTGAATCAGGCAATATAACAACAGGTTATACCTCCTGCAACCTGAACTTCAGTTGCCTGATATCGTCAGAAGCCGGAGCTTCAAACACTTCAAGTCCAAAATACTTGATGGCCGACAGGAGGTGATCGAATATATCAGCCATTACATTCTCGTATATGGCCCAGCGGGTATCGCCCACAAACATATATAATTCTATAGGCAAACCATGTTCGGTAGGTTGCAACTGCCTTACCAGCAGGGTCATATCCTTTCGTATAGCCGGATGGTTTTGCGCCATCCGGTTAATATACTGCCGGAACAGCCCCACATTGGTCATATTTCGTCCGTTTACGGGCATGGTTCTGTCTGCCTGTGTTTGCTCGTTGTATTGTGTTATTTCCTGCCGGCGTTCTGTAATGTACGGTGCGAGTATTTGTATGGTACTGAGCTTGTCAATTTCAGTATCCTCCAGAAAACGGATGGATGATATTTTCACGTAGATGGAACGTTTGATCCGTCTGCCGCCGGAGGTATGCATACCCCTCCAGTTTTTGAAGGAGTCGGTAATCAGGTAGTAAGTAGGAATGGTAGTAATGGTTTTGTCCCAATTCTGCACTTTCACTGTATTCAGGTTGATTTCCACCACATCGCCATCTGCTCCGTATTTAGGCATTTCTATCCAATCGCCTACCCGCACCATATCGTTGGTAGACACCTGTATACTGGCAACAAAACCCAATATCGTGTCTTTGAATACCAGCATTAATATGGCAGACAGCGCCCCGAAAGCGCCGATGAAGGCCCATGGCGATTTGCCCGACAACAAAGAAAAAATCAAAATTCCACCTATAAAGAACAGGAAAATATTAGCCACCTGCAGGTAACTGTCCAGCGGTTTATCTTCGAATCCTTTTCTCAACCGCATGGCATCGCGCACCGACCTGAATACACCACGGATAATAAACACCCAGCCTATTACCAACAGTACATCTACTACTTTCTGTACAGGATCCATCCAGCCCGGAAAACCGGAAAAGACTACCGGAATAAAATTGATAAAGAAAATAAGCGGAACAATCCTTGATATATACAGCAACACTTTGTTGTGCACCAGAAAATCGTCGAACTTATTGGCAGATTTTGCGGCAACCCCGGCCAGGAGTTTCATCAATACCTTCCGTACAACAAAAGCGACCAGTCCAAGCAATGCAGCCACCAAAGCCAGCAGTACCAGCATGGTAAAGAAATTGGCCTGCGATTCTGGTACGCCCAGATCAATCAGTTGCCGTAAGGTCCATTCGTAAATCAAACTTGTATTCGCCAGTATTTTTTCATCCATAATATGAAAACCTCTTAGCGACGCTCAGAAACGCCTGTGAAAAAGAGCGAAGCTAAGATTTTATTATGGTACGGGGGTGAAGCAGCTCATCTCCCTTCATAACATACATACCGGGCCAGGGCAGCCTTAGTTAATTCAGTACACTTCGTGTATACGGAACTGCTGGTTTATGGGGCCTTTATTACCTGCCTAACAGCTCTTCCACTATACGCCGGTATGTTGCTTTCTGTTTGTTGTACTCCTCTTCTCCCGCTCCCGGTCCGATAAAGCCACTATGAATAGCGCTGATGGAGCCGTCGCGGCCTATGAAAATAGTGGTCGGGAAAGCAGGTATTCTCGTGAGCTGCGGCAGGGTTTTTTCGGTGCGCAACGTATCGCCCACGGCTACCGGCGCTATCAGTACGGGATAATTGATCTTAAGCCGCCTGATAAAATTTTTAACGGCTGCCTGCGATTTTGCAAAGTCTTCCGTACGCTCATAAGCGAGCCCTATTATTTCGAGTCCCTGCGCGCTGTATTGCGCATACATTTCGGTAAACAAAGGCACTTCGTCCAGGCAATTGGGACACCAGCTACCCAGTATCTGGAGGATAACGACCTTGTTCTTGTAACGCTCATCTTGAATAGAAACAGGGTTTCCGTCGGCATCTTTAAAGGTAAAATCGAATCGCGGCGCTACTCCTTCTTTCACATGAGCGGCAGCAGCGCCTTCGGGCAAAGCTGCTCCGGCGTCTTTCACTGCCTGCCATACCTGGGTAGCGGGGCCCGACCCGGTATAGAACGCACCATTTTTAATCGTACCGTCCCTGCCTATCCTCGCCCGGAACAGTTGCGCGTATCCGCCATCGAAGCCCGACAGCTTCAGCGAGTCTCCATCCACCACGCCCTCAAGGTAACGATAATCTCCGTACGGCGTTAAAAAAGTGCCGGTGAGTTTACTGCCATCCTGCCGGAATATGCCCACTGCCGGTGTAGAACGGCCGCTGATGGTATCCTTAAAAGTAACCGCCCATCTTCCGGAGGCATCAGCCGGCTTTTTTTTATTGCGTATCTTAAACCGATACGCCTGGTGGTTGGTAGCTGTAAAAGGTATGACCACCTCGCGGTCGGCCAGGGTTTTGATCCAATGCCCGCTCACCCGGTCGGCACCGTGCAGGCGAAGACTGAACCGGGAATCGAAGAACGGCAGTTTTACAAACAGGGAATCGCCTGTTTGCATAATATCGTCGGCAGCGAGCCTGTCGCCTGCATTCAGGAGTACCAGGTGCGTAGCGCTATTTTCTTCTGTCACTTCAAAGTTGATGACAATAGCGTTGCCATCAATGCGGAGTAGTTCGCCCCGCCATATTCCTTTACCCAAACCCACCACCTGTGCCTGTACGCAGCCAGCTACCGCTATTAGCCCGGAAAGTAAAAGCCCCATCCGTTTCATGATTGTATTTTTCACAAAGATAGTCTACTGATGGGGCAGACTGTTGTTTTTTAAGTTTTTCAGCATATCTGCCGCTATTTTCTCCAGGTTGTATTCGTGCTGCCACCCCCAGTCGTTCCTCGCTACAGAGTCGTCTATGCTTTGGGGCCAGCTATCTGCGATAGCCTGCCGGTAGTCTGGCTCGTACTCCATGGTGAAATCAGGAATATGCTTGCGGATTTCGCTGCCGATCTCGTCAGGGGAAAAACTGATACCGGCGATATTGTAAGCCGTACGCACGGAAATTCTGCTGCTGTCTGCTTCCATGAGCTCTATGGTGGCTCTGATGGCATCGGGCATATACATCATAGGCAAATAGGTATCTTTACCAAGAAAGCTGATGTATTTTTTTTCTTCTATTGCACCGTGAAATATTTCTACCGCATAATCGGTGGTGCCTCCGCCGGGTGCCGATTTATAGCTGATAAGCCCGGGGTAACGCAGGCTTCTCACATCCACCCCGTACCGCTGGTGATAATATTTGCACCAGAACTCACCTGCATATTTGCTGATGCCATATACGGTGGTGGGTTCTATAACGGTTTGCTGCGGGCAGTTTGTTTTGGGCGACGTGGGGCCGAATACAGCGATACTGCTCGGCCAATACACTTTGTGCAGGTTCTCTTCCCTCGCTATATCCAATACATTCAGCAAACTCTGGGTGTTGAGGTGCCATGCCAGTCCTGGATTTTTTTCACCGGTAGCTGATAAAATGGCGGCCAACAGGTATATCTGGGTAATGTTTTGGCGTATCACCTGTACGTGCAGCATTTCCTTGTTCATTACATCCAGCGACACATAGGGGCCCGTACCTGCTAATAAAGGGTTTTCTTCCCGCAGATCAGAAGCTACCACCTGAGCGTTTCCGTATATCTTTCTAAGTGCAAGGGTAAGCTCCACGCCTATCTGCCCGGAAGCGCCGATAACCAGTATTTTTTCTTTCAACATATGTGTGGGTATATTTTAATGAATGCCTTTAAAAACAAAAGTCGATTCTTAGAATGTTCATGCAAAAATAGTTGGTAAGTCAATCAAAAAAATATACTTTACTCTACAAATTCCACTTCTATGCTACAAACGAACAAAAACAAATTGTTTGTGGGGCTGGCATTGTGCGCCATATTGATGATGGGCGTTGCCGCTACCACTGCTGATGTACCCAAACGAAACCTGAAAGTACTACCCAAAAACATTGCGCACGAAGACCTGGAAAGAATTATGAAGGAATTCAATGTGGCCCTGGGTGTAAAGTGTAACCATTGCCATGCCCCCTCCAAAACCTCGCCGGGAAAACTCGATTTTAAGAGCGATGAAAAACAGGAAAAGGAAGTAACAAGATCTATGATGAAACTAACTGCCCGGATCAACAAAAAGTATTTCGGACACGATGTGAAGAAGGGCGGAGACGCTCCTGTTACCTGCATCACCTGCCACAACGGAAAAACGCATCCGCTAAGCAAAATTGAACTACCTCCGCCGCCAGACAAGTAGTATACATCATACAAACAGCTATAAGACTTGCACCCGCAGGTCTTTTTTTGCCTGCTTTCGAACAAAGAATAGTCAAAGTATTACCAACAGAGGTATTGTACATGCTGCGGTTTTATGGCGTCATGCTTTTTAACAGCCTCTTTTACAGTTGCCTGATTTTCGAAACCAGCTCTTTCAATAAAGAAGCATCTTCTGTACCTGCATCGTGTATACCGATGCTTCTCAGGTTATACTGGTGTAGCAGCAGCAGTGCTTTTTCCACCCCATCGTATCCGTAGTTTTTGGCAGCAGCCATGTAATCTTTTATGAAATAGGGATTCACCCCGATCGCAGCAGCAGCGGTTTTGTCGTCGCCTTTTATACCGAACAGCATATATACCCTGCTGAAAAAGTTGTATACAGCCGGCAATACCATCTGAATAGGCCCTGCTTTGGGATTCGACTCAAAATACTGGATAATCTGGAAAGCTTTAGCAAAATCCTTCCGCTGTAACGCCGACTGCAGCTCAAAAACGTTGTATTCCTTGCTCACGCCTACATGCTCCTCAATATCTTCCTCTGAAATTGTTTTTTTTGCCCCGAGGTTCAGCATCAGCTTATCCACCTCATTGCTGATACGGCTGATATCATTGCCAATGTGTTCGGTAAGCAGCAGTGCGGCCCGGGGTGTGATGGCATATCCTTTGGATGCTACCAGATTGCTGGTCCAGTCGGGAAGCTGGTTATCGTACATTTTTTTGGTAGACAGCAGCACAGACCGCTGTTTTAGTAATTTGGCCAGTTTGCTGCGTCCATCTACTTTTTTTTCCTTGTAAGCCACTACCAGTATAGTGGATGGCAGGGGTTGTTCGATGTAGGCTTCCAGTTTATCGATATCGCGCATATGCTGCGCCTCCTTCAGTATCACCACCTGCCGGTCTGAAAACATGGGATACCGTCTGCAGGCATTCACCACATCGGGCCAGGCTGCATCTTTACCGTAAAAGACAGAGAGATTGAACCCTGCCTCTGATTCCGAAAGAATGGCGTGTTCGGCGTGGTGTACCAGGCGATCAATGTAATACGGTTCTTCACCTTCCAGCCAGTAAACCGGTTGAAAAACACCTTTTTTCCAATCTGTTAAAATTTTGTCCGCACTCATAATGAAACTGCAAAATAGTTAAAACCCGGCATTCCCGTTATCACCTCAACCAATATGAATGCTGCTCTCCGGCAAATGAGGCAGGCTTTTAAAATGCAACAGTATATTCGCCACCGTTAGCACATCTTTTTGACAGTATACAACAATACGCGGAAGATTTCGTTCGTTGTAGTACACATCCTGTACCATGCTACCGTCAATATCGTCTTTGGGCGTATCGATACCCAGAACGGCCGCCAGGAGTTTCAGAGAAATAAAGTTTTTGTAGTCACCGAATTTCCAAAGCTCCAGCGTATCCAGCAGGTTCGTTTCCCAGGGCTTTTTTCCGTACAATTGTAAACACTTTGGTAAGCCTACGCGGTTAATGATCATGCGGCGGCACAGATAAGGAACATCGAATTCCTTTATATTGTGACCAGATAGAATAATGAGGCCCCGTTTGTCGTTAAAGGCGTTCACCAGCGAAACAAATTCCTGTAACAAAACCTTTTCGTCATCGCCACTAACAGACCTGATTTTAAAATGAAGATCGCCACCGGATTCATGATAAAAAAAACCACAGGATATACAGACGATCTTTCCAAATTCCGCCAAAATACCCGCCCGCTCGCGGTAGTAGCCGGCAGCAGAAAACGTTTCTGGCATGGTTTTGGAAACCTTCTCTTCCCAAAGGCCCTGCCAAACCACTGGCAAGTGTTGAAAATCAGGGACTCCGGGCACTGTTTCAATATCAATAACCAATACCTTTGTAAGGTCTACTGCGTTGAGCATGGTCGGACATTTTAAAAAAAACAAACAAATAAACACTAAAAATAAACACTATGAGCGCTTCAAATTATCCCTCAACTTCGGGATACCCCCAACCCCCCAAAAAAGATAACCGTGGTATTATTTACGGTGTATTGATTGCCGCCTTATTAGGTACATGGGGCTACATCATCTACGATAAAAGTAAAACCAAAGAAGTAATCCAGCAAAAGGATGTTCAATATGCATCGCTGGATTCCGTACGGATTCAACTGACAGCTGATTATGAAGCTGCGGAGATTCGTCTTGATAAAATGACGTCGGAAAACACCAAGCTCGACAGCCTGGTAAAAACCAGAGACAAGGAAGTAACCGAGATGAGGTCGCGCATTAAAACCCTCATCAGCAAACAAAATGCATCGGCATCAGACCTGGCAGAAGCCCGGAAACTGATCAATTCGCTGAACGGAAAAATTGAAGAGTATGTAAAAGAAATAGAAAGACTGACTGGCGAAAACATTCAGTTGCAGGCCGACAAAGAACAACTGAGCTCAGAAAAGCAGGAGCTGACTACCTCGCTTGATCAGAAATTGACTGAGAACAAAGACCTGGCCGGCAAGGTGGAAGTGGGTTCTACCCTCAATGCTACTAACTTCGTGATCGTTGCCATCAACGAGAAAAAAAGTGGTAAGGAATCTGAAACTTCCCGGGCCAAGCGCGCAGATAAGTTCAGGGTTTCCTTTGATGTGGAAAACAGGCTGGCACCCAGCGGCACCAAAGACCTGTATGTAGTGGTAACCAACCCGGAAGGAGTAGTGGTAAAAGAAGAAGGGCTGGGATCCGGATCGCTGACCACCCGTGAAGACGGTGATAAAGACTATACCAATAAAGTGTCGATAGATTACGAGCAGGGCAGAAAGAAAAATGTAAGCTTCGATCTGAAGCAGGCCGACAAATACACCAAAGGAACCTATAAGGTGGAAGTATTTGAAAACGGCTTTAAAATTGGCGAAGGTACCGTGACCCTTAAAAAAGGTGGTATTTTCGGATAATTTGAATGTTGTACATAGCATAGCATATTATAAAAATGCCGGAATGTTTCCGGCATTTTTATTTGCATTATTTTAGAGAATAAATCATTGCTTTAATATGAAACCCACGATCAATATAGGCATGCTGGGTTTGGGAAGAATGGGGCAGATTCATTTCCGACACCTGACCCAACATACAGCGGGTGCCCTCGTAGTGGCGATAGCAGATCCACTGTCGGAAGAAACAACTTTCCGACAAAAATGGAAGGTGGCCCGGTATTATACAGATCCGTATGCATTGCTGGAAACAGCCGATATAGATGCGGTGATTATATCTACACCTACCGATACCCATGCCGGTCTGGTAGAAAAAGCAATCAACAGCAAAAAGCATATTTTCTGTGAAAAGCCGCTCGACCTGTCGCTCGATGTTACCAGACGGCTGCTGAAGCAGGCTGCGGCTGCAGGTATACAACTAATGCTGGGCTTCAACCGGCGGTTTGATCCCGACGTGCTGGAAGCCAGACAATGTATTGAAAACGGGCGCATAGGGAACGTACAGATCATCAAAATCACCAACCGCGACCCGGCCATTCCCCCGATTGCATTCATACGCTCATCCGGCGGTATGTTCATGGATTTTTCCATCCATGATTTTGATATGGCAGGATACCTGATGCAAAAGAAAGTAACGGAAGTGTTTGCAAAAGGACTGGTATTTATGGATGCCGCAGTGGGCGAAGCGGGCGACATTGATACAGCGTTGGTAACACTTACTTTCGAGGATGGCACCTATGCGGTAATCGACAACAGCCGGAAAGCCGTGTATGGATACGATCAGCGGATAGAAATTTTTGGCGATCGGGGAATGATGATGGTAAACAACAACCCAAGGCACCATACTGTACTGTACGATGAATCGGGCGAGCACCGGGCACTCCCCCTGTCGTCTTTCGTTCAACGGTATGAACGCTCCTACCTGAACGAAATAACAGCTTTCATCGAGGCCATCCGGCACCATACACCTATTCCGCAAACAGCGGCAGAAATAGAAACAGCCACCGAAATTGCGTATGCTGCCCAACAGTCGCTTCGTGAACAGCGACCGGTAACAATGGGGAAGTAATAAACGCGGCGCAAAAAACCTGCATATGAAGGTTTCAGTGACGGTAAAAGAAGAATACCTGCATAAGATTTGAGCAGTCCTGATTTGGATGTATACCGGTCGCTCCTGTTGCCGGTTACCCGAACATCTCTTTCACACGTTCAAAAAAGCTTTTATCGCTTTTGTTGGGCTGGGGCCTGAAATTCGGTGAATCCTGCAGCCTTTCCAATATTTC
The DNA here is from genome assembly GCA_037190905.1 of Agriterribacter sp. Taxonomy (GTDB): domain Bacteria; phylum Bacteroidota; class Bacteroidia; order Chitinophagales; family Chitinophagaceae; genus Agriterribacter. The sequence goes on from JBBCKG010000019.1 coordinate 68,662, forward strand.
TTTTTCCTCGCTGCTTACAGTTTGCGGGGTCCATACATTCACATGAATCATTTCATCACCTCTTTCGTAGGAGTTGATAGCCGGAAAACCCTTGCCTTTCAGCCGGAATATTTTCCCGCTTTGGGTACCCGCCGGAATCTTTATTTTCGCCTTACCATCTATGGTAGGTACTTCCAGTTGCGTGCCGAACACGGCATCTGTAAAGGATATATGCAGATCGTATACCACGTTTAAACCCTCCCGCTGCAATTCAGGATGGCTTTCTTCTTCTATCAGTATAATCAGATCGCCGGAGGCACCGCCTCTTTCACCGGCATTGCCTTTACCACTCATGCTCAACTGAATGCCTTCCTGCACACCTGCGGGAATTTCAATATGCACGGTTTCTTCTCCATACACTCTTCCTTCCCCTTTACACGATGTACATTTATTGCTGATGGTGGTGCCTTCGCCGTTGCAGGATGAACAGGTGGTTACGGTTTGCATCTGGCCCAGGAAAGTATTCTGTACCTTACGCACCTGCCCCGTACCGCCGCAGGTAGCACAGGTTTGTACGCCACCTTTGTCTTTTGCACCGGTGTTGCCGCAGGTAGTACAACCTACATATTTTTTTACTTTAATCGTTTTGGTAGCGCCGTTGGCCATCTCTTCGAAATTGAGCCTTATTTTCACGCGAAGGTTGCTGCCACGCGTGCCACGGGCTCTTGTACCGCCACCGCCTCTCCGACCACCGCCAAAAAAGCTACCAAAAATATCATCACCGAATACGTCGCCGAACTGGCTGAATATATCATCCATATTCATGCCGCCTCCGCCAAATCCGCCGCTTCTACCTCCCACTCCTGCATGCCCAAACCGGTCGTACTGTGCTTTTTTATCGCTGTCGCTCAACACCTCGTATGCTTCTGCCGCTTCCTTAAATTTTTCCTCTGCCGCCTTGTCGCCCGGGTTACGGTCGGGGTGGTATTGCATAGCTACTTTCCTGTATGCCTTTTTTATTTCTTCAGCGGATGCGGATTTTGACACGCCCAACACTTCGTAGTAGTCTCTTTTCATATAAGTATTAAATACCGGTTTATTACAAACGTAATCTTACATTTTATTGTATAAAAGGCAGCAGCAATTGCAGGCAGGAGCATTCTATACCATTAGGATCAGTTGCCTACCACTACTTTGGCAAACCGGATGATCTTGTCATTGAGGTAATACCCTTTCACTATTTCATCCACTATTTTACCCTTTTGATTTTCGTCGGTTACCGGCACCTGAGAAACCGCTTCCTGCTCATCAGGATTAAATTCCTGTCCTGCGCATTCCATCGGTTTTAGTCCCTTTGCAGAAAGAACAGACCGCAGTTTATTGAATACCAGTAACACCCCTTCCGTGATGGGTGTGTTCTCTGATTCACTCATCATTTTTTCAGCCCGGTCGCAATCGTCCAGTATATCCAGCAGTGACACTATTACCTCTTTACCGGCTGTTTGCATCAATTCCACTCTTTCCTTGGCACTGCGGCGCCGGAAATTATCAAACTCAGCATACAAGCGCAGGTATTTGTCTTTTTGCTCAGCGAGTTCGGCACTCAGTTTTTCCGCATTACCTGTCATTTGCTCAGCCGCTTCGGTTCCTTCTGCCATATTTGTCAGCTCTTCTGCCTCATTGATCCTTGTCTCATTCACATCATGCTGATTATCAACGTTATTTTTCTTTTCTTGTTCCATGATTGCCTTTAATTATTATTGGCTGTGTATAAAATCAACAAGCTTGCCAAGGTATTATTCAGGTCAAAATGTCGTTTTCCTTACATACCATTCAACAAAATATGCCGGAGTTGGTTCTATGTTGACCGCTGCCCTGCCCCCGACTACGCTTTGCAGCATCAACAAGCACTATTTTTGGTCCAGATCCAGTTGTGCCAGCGTTTCTTCTATTGCGCTGATCTTAGCCTCCGCATCTGCCTTTTTCTTCCTTTCAATGGCTACCACTTCGGGCCTGGCATTCTGCACAAACCGTTCGTTGCCCAGCTTTTTCTCTACAGAAATCAAGAAACCCCGTTGGTATTCCAGGTCTTTCTCCAACTGCTGTTTTTGTGCCGCCATATCTACCGGCGTTTCTGCCTGGATATACAGGCGGTCGCGGCCCGATACGATATTCAGACAATTTGCCACCGGCTCATGCACGGGCACAATCGAAGTGGCATTTACCTGCCTGGCCCATACATTGGTGATATTTTTGTAAACATCGCTATCGTCTGTTTGTAAAAAAACGGCGATTTCCTGTTTCGGTTTCAACTGATTCCTGACTCTTGCATCCCGCACCGCTGTAATTACCTGCTTGAGCAGTTCTCCTTCCGCCAGCCGGGTAGTATCTGCAACGGCATCAGGAGGAAGTGTTTTTATGCACAACGGTGTGCGGTTACCGATGATACTATTGATTTCTTCGGTGATAAATGGCATGAAAGGATGAAGCAGTTGCAACAGTTCACTGAAAAAATTAACGGTCTTATAAAAAACAGCGGCAGCAACAGGTTGCTCATATGCGGGCTTTACCCACTCCAGGTACCAACTACAGAAATCGTCCCATATCAGTGAATAAATCACTTTGAGCGCTTCACTGAGCCGGAATTCACTGATCAGCTTATCTACCTGCAGCCGGGCCTCGTTCAGCCGGCTGGCAAACCATTCTGTGGCAAAGCTATCCTGTTCGGGGAGGTCGGCACTGAGCTTCTGCTCCCACATCTTCACCAGCTTCAGGGCATTCCACATTTTATTATTAAAAAACCGTCCCTGTTCCAGCGAAGCTGTATCGAACAACAAATCGTTGCCCGCCGGAGAAGAGATCATAATGCCAAACCGAACGGCATCGGCGCCATATTCGTCGATCAGTTGCAGCAGGTCGGGGGAGTTGCCCAGTTGCTTACTCATTTTTCTCCCCAGCTTATCACGCACCATGCCGGTGAAGTATACATCTCTGAAGGGAATGGCCTGCTCCAGTGGTTTTTCTGTATTGTATGCCAGTCCCGCCATGATCATGCGGGCCACCCAGAAGAAAATAATATCCTGCCCCGTCACCAATACAGCGGTTGGATAATAATAATTGACATCTGCATTACCAGGGTTGGAAATGCCTTTAAATACCTCCATCGGCCACAGCCACGACGAGAACCAGGTATCCAGCACATCTGCATCCTGCGTTAATATTTCTGCTGTACCAAATTGTTGCTGATACAATGCATAGGCGGCTGCTTCGTTTTCTGCCACTACACAGTTCCCCTTGCTGTCGTACCAGGCAGGTATCTGCTGCCCCCACCAGAGTTGGCGACTGATGCACCAATCTTTTACATTTTCCAGCCAGTATTTATAAGTAGCGAGGAACCGGTCTCCGGGGTGTATGGCGATAGCGCCTTCCACCACGGCTTCCAGGGCGGGTGCTGCCAGTTCTTTCATCTTTAGAAACCACTGGGTACTGATGCGGGGCTCTACCAGGGCGCCGGTACGCTGGCTGTAGCCTAAACGGGTAGCATAGTTTTCTTCCTTTACGATCAGCCCTTTCTCCCGCAATTCGGCCACAATTTTTTTGCGGGCGGCAAACCGGTCTTCTCCCACATAAATAGTAGCCGCTTCGCTGAGGGTGCCGTCGGCATTCAGCGTATCTACTATTTCCAGGTTGTGCTTCAATCCCAGGTTATAATCGTTGATATCGTGTGCCGGCGTTACTTTCAGTGCACCGGTCCCGAAGGCCATATCCACATATTCGTCGAATATGATCGGAATCCGGCGATTGATCAGCGGTATCACTGCAAAAGCGCCTTTCAGGTGCGCATATCGCTCATCATCCGGATGCACACAGATGGCTGTATCGCCCATAATAGTTTCCGGTCGCTGGGTAGCAATGATAATCTCCCCCTCTCCTTTTGCCGGCGTTACCAGCGGATTGCCCGCTGCATCGGCAATGGCATAGCGAATATGATAGAGGGTGCCTTCGCCGTCTTTGTATTCTACTTCCTCGTCGCTCAGGGCAGTTTGCGCTTCGGGATCCCAGTGAATCATCCGGGCGCCCCGGTAAATCATTCCCTTGCGGTACAGGTCTGTAAACACTTTAATCACGGCACTGTAATACTCCTTGTCCATGGTAAAAGTAACCCTGTTCCAATCTACGCTACAGCCCAGTTTTTCTATCTGATGATAAATGATGCCCCCATATTTCTCTTTCCATTCAAAAGCATGCTTTAGAAAATCTTCCCGGGTAAGCGCATTCTTATCGATTCCTTTTTCCCGGAGCATGGCTACCACTTTAGCTTCGGTGGCAATGGAAGCATGGTCGCTGCCCGGCACCCAGCAGGCATTGAACCCCTTCATCCGGGCACGGCGCACCAGTATATCCTGCACGGTTTCGTTGAGGGTATGTCCCATGTGCAGCACGCCTGTCACATTGGGCGGTGGTATCACCACGGTATAAGCCGGACGGTCATCGGGCGTACTGTTAAAATAACCGCCTGCTTTCCAGGCCTCATTCCATTTATTTTCAACCTCTTTGGGGGTATAATTTTTGCTCAGTTCCATATATCAACTTAAAGTGCGCAAAGGTAAGTATTATTGAGAAGCCTGTAACAAGGTCTGTACCCGCTAAATCTAAAAAAACAACCTGTCTGGCTGCTTCCTGATCGCACACCAGCCTAAGAACAGCTAAGGTATCGTACAAGAAAAGACCTTTCCCGGCCAGATGCATTCTACCCAACTCCGGTATTCTCTGTTTCTTTGCAATATGAAAAAAATGAACCGAAAGCAGGCGCTACAGCTCCTGACCGCCTCGGGCGCGGCACTCATGAGTAGCAGGCTGCGGAGCGCCACGCCCCACTCCTACATGCTTGCCAGACCCATTCCTGCTTCGGGCGAAATGCTGCCGGTGGTGGGCATCGGCTCCTGGATACAGTTCGACGCAGGCAATAATAAAGAAGAAAGATTACGCCTTACCGAAGTGCTGCAACAGGTGATTGCAGGCGGCGGAAAACTAATAGACTGCTCTCCTATGTACGGAAGCGCCGAAGATGTAATTGGCGATCTCACGCATGCAACCAAGCATCCGGATCATTTCTTTTATGCCACCAAGGTATGGACCAGCGGCAGGGAGGCGGGCATCCGACAGATGGGCAGCTCATTACGAAAAATGCAGAGACAAACAATGGATCTCATGCAAATTCATAACTTGTCTGACTGGCAAACCCAACTTAAAACCCTGCGGGAGTGGAAGGAAGCAGGAAAAATCCGCTACACTGGTATTACGCATTACACTACAAGTATGCATGCCACCCTGCAAGGGATTTTTGAAAAGCACCCGGTTGATTTTGTACAATGCAATTACTCCATTCTCACACGTGATGCGGAACGTTCGCTTTTACCAGCCGCGCTGCATAAAGGAGTAGCCGTGATCATCAACGAACCGCTGGAGAAAGGAAGGCTTTTCAGCATGGTGAAAGGGAAACCACTGCCCGCCTGGGCAAAGGATTACGATATTCATAGCTGGGCACAATACTTCTTAAAATTTATTGCCGCGCATCCCGCCGTTAGTTGTGTTATTCCCGGCACATCCAACCCCCGACACGCGGCCGATAATATGCTCGCCGGACATGGGCGAATGCCGGATGAGGCAGGCAGACGAAAAATGGTAAATTATCTCGAGAAGCTTTAATCAGCCGCCGATTGACTTCACCCCTGAATAAGGATACTGCTTTTCCGCACCTGGTATTTTCCGCACTACTTAAAGAAATCCACGCGGTTGCACATATGATAAAAACATAGCCGGAAAACGGTTGACCTTTGCCAATTGTATCCCGAACAGGCCATTCACTTCGATAAACAAAATACTGTAGGAGCCACAACTTCGTTTGTATTCAGCTAATCATTTGAAGTATGAAACAAGCCCTATTGCTGTCTTTATTATTTATATGGGGAGAAAAATTCATTGCTCCGGATATACACCCCCTGCCACCAGATCCGGCTCTTACCATAGATACACTATTTACAGCGGTAACGACCAATAGCGAGCAGATACATATCGGTATCAGCAACCCGGGCGAACAAAACAGGGAATTTATAGTAGACATTGTAACAGTAGAAACTGACGATGCTTATTGGGGTACGATACTTTCAGCCGCCATCAATGAAGACGCTTACTTTTTCAAACAATGGCGGCAGGCGAGAAAGCTGGCTGAGAAAATGAACATCCGTTACATATTACCCGGCTATGGAAAAATTCACCACGGCATAGAAGCTGATGAAGCGATAGACCTGAACTTCACCATCGCGGGCCAACCGATCAACAAGGGAATGCCCGTAAGACTCAGGGTGACTACCACAGATGATAATGCCAGTATTTATTCTCCTGTATTTCATCTCTACAAACTACCGGAGTAATAACGTACATTCGGGTGGAGCCGAAACTCAACTCAAACTGATTGTCCTTTCTACCCGCCTGCGGCAGGGAGAAATCTGCCAATTTCAGACAATATTTTAAAGATTCCCTTCTCATTCTTATGCGAAAGGACTACTTTATGTTTTGAAGGGAAAACAAAACTGTATTCTATTATCCCCGGCGCAGGTTAATCATATATCGGGTATACATAGGCGCCGTTACGACAGGGGCGGAGTTGTATTGCTTATTCCATTACCCGCAACCGCACTACCGTGAAAATCGAGCAGATAGGTAAACAAGCTTACTTCTGTAGGAATCTGCAGCTTCTTACGCAGCCGGTAGCGGCTGATTTCCACCCCACGAACGGAAATCCCCATCATTTGCGCCATTTCTTTGGTGGTAAGGTTCATTCGTAAATAAGCGCACAGTTTCAGCTCATTGGGTGTAAGGTTTTTATGTTTTTCTTTTAATGCCACAAAAAAATCATTATGTGCTTTATCAAAATGAATGGTAAAATGTTCCCAGTCTTTGTCCATTTTATCCTCCTCTCCCAGTGCACGTATCATTTTCTTCAAAGCCTCCAGTGATTTTTCCTCTTCAATATTTTTGGCCATTTTCTGCAACTCCTCTTTAATTCTCCCAATCAGTTCTCCTTTTTTAACCAGGTGCATGGTGGCAGAAGCCATCTCCTTATTCTTATGCTGTATTTCGGCCTCCAGCTTCTCATTCCGAAGCTGGATGATTTCTTTTTCACTCTTTTCCAGTTCCAGTTGATGCTGGTTGCGCAACTGCCGCTGTTTTTCTTCGTAACGCAGTTGTTGCCGCCTGAATTTCCCCTTTTGCCAGCGGTACATCCGGTAAAGACCATAGCCCAGCAGGCATCCGTAAAAAACATACGCCCACCAGGTTTTGTACCAGGGAGGTTGTATCACAAACGAGTAGCGAAGCGCCGTCGATTCCTTTCCTAGATTATTCCTTGCCTTTACTAAAAAACTATAAGTACCGGGCGGCATATTATTGTATTCCTTAACAGTTTTTCTACTCCAGTCGCTCCAATCGTTGTCGTATCCTTTCAGCAAAAAACTGTATTCGATATTCGATTGCTGCTCGTATTGGGGCGCTGCAAACTCAAAGCGTATGCTGTTCCATTCGTACGACACCGAGGGCTGCCGCTGCTGCAGTTGTGGTGCATTCACATCAGCGAAATAACCCCCAAACAACAGGCTGTCGGTTTGTCCCATAACATGTACCTGCCTCAAAAAAACCTTCATCTCCTGCGACTGGTTGCGATATTTGGCATAGTTGATATGGAAAAAACCCTTTTCTGCTCCCACCAGCACGTTTTCCATGTCTGCAACGTATACCTGCTCGAAACCACTCACCATTTTTTGATGAAGTTCCGGTATATACACTATGCGGGGTGTTTCTTCAGAAAAATCAATTACGCCCAGGCTCTTATCAAATACAAACCATACATTTCCTGCTTTATCTTCATGCAGGTAGCGAATGGCTAAATGCCCCAACAGCGGATGAAGCAGGGTTGACAACGCAAATACCTTCTCTACCGGGTCGTACTCGTAAATGCCTGTTTCGGTGGTAACCACCAGTCGGTTTTTGACAGTAAAAATATAGTTGCCGGTGCGGGGTAACCCTGCAATGGTATTCATGTTTTCTGCTACCCAGGGATGCTCACCCCTTGTCTCTATTTTATAAATTCCCTTATAAGGATGTGAAATCCATACCTGGTTGTTGAAAACAGTTACAAAACGGGCTGATTCAAAATTCACCCTTGCCGACTCGGTCAACTGTTCACCCTCGCAATCGTAGATGCGTATGCCGGTATAGCAGCCAGCTACCATTTTTGGTGAGGGCAACACGGCGGTGAGCGGCTGGAATGTCCAAAATCCCGTGGTTTTATCCACTATGCCCGGTTGCCCGTTCCTGATTTCCACAAAGCCATCATGATGCCCTGCCAACAGCCTGTCGTTTATGCGGGAAAGATTCCATACCTGCTCCCTGAGGCTGGCTACAGGCGTAAAATGGCTTCTCGCAAAGCCGAAATCCTGATAACCCGCCACGGGAGCAAAGTACACCCCATCTGTCGTAGCCAGGTACAGGTGGTGGTTGTGAATAATAGACGAATAACCGGCGCCATCGCTCTCCCGATCGGGGAGCAGGGTTTTCACCGGACTGTTTTGCGCTATAAAATCAATGCCATTGTCGAGTCCCAGCCAGAGATTTCCCGCCCGATCGGTAAATATGCTGAGTATATTATTGTTTTGCAATCCATCATGCCTTGAAAACTGTTGTACAAAACCACCTTGCCTGTCTACAATAAAACATCCCTTTCGATTTGTAGCGAGTGCAAAATGATCTCCTACCTGTACGGCATCGTATATATTATAGTCGGCTATTCGATTGAGGTCGGCAGTGCGGATGGGCGTAAACTGTTCTTTTGTATGCAGGTATATCCCGTGCCTGAGACTGGTGAAGCAAATACTGTCTTTACCGGTTTCCAGTACAGCAGTGATCACAAAGTCTTCCGGCAACCGATCGATCGGAATCAGGGGCACCCAGGTATTGTTTTCGAAACGCAGAATGCCTTTGTCTGCCTCCTGGGCCAGTACCTTTCCTCCCGCCGCCCCGAGGAACAGCCAGTTCGAGGCGGGGTAAGCGATTATTTTTTCGTCTGCTAGTTGAAAAATTTGTGCGGTTGTTCTGAAAAACAACGACTTATCTACCGGTACGATATCCCATACATCAGAAAAAGAACGGTTATTTTCTGCCACAAGGCTGTTAAGCGAATGGTAGCGGAGTATTCCCCGGTTATCGGGTGTAAAATAGCCCATTTCATCCTGCCCTCCTGCGTATATCCGGTCGTCTGCTCCAACTGCTACCGACCGGACAATGGTTTTATTGGGCAACGGGTAATTTTTCCAGGATGTACCGTCAAAACAAAGTACGCCTTCATTATTGGCAAAATACATCAGGCCGTTTTTATCCTGGCAAATACCCCAGTTTTGAGTACCTGCTTTATAGGTGTGTTTCGGATAGTTGATCGTTTCCGGCAATGCAATCGTATTCTGCCCCATCAAACCCGCAGGAAACGTATACAACCATATCATAATAAGTATCCACCTCATACCTGAAACAAATGTATAATAAAAGAGCATTGTTGTATTACTGAAGAGGAGTTTTAAATACCCAATTAGTAGTATGATGTAGTATTGAAGTAGTAGCCGGCAACTGAATCGCCAGATAATTAGTTTAGTTTTAACCTCCCATCATTTTTTAACTGCCTGCCGGGCTACCCGGCGGTTCAAACGATTGCATATGAGACGTAACATTGTCTGGCTATTATGTACTATACTCTTTGTACATTTTTTACCCGCAGATAGCTTTTCGCAGACGCTTCAGGTAACGGGAAGGGTAACTGATAAATCTTCCGGCGAAGGGCTTCCGGGCGCTACTATTACCGTAAAAGGAACGGCTACCCGTACTACCACCGATGCAGAGGGTAATTTTTCCATTGCAGTTCCCTCCGCCAGCGCCGTATTGGTGGTAAGCTTTGCCGGCATGGCAGATATGGAGCGCACGGTGACAGACAGCGGCTTCATTAATTTTGAGCTGGAGGCCAGAGACGATAGTCTGGACGAGGTGGTAGTGGTTGGCTATGGCACCCAGAAAAAAACTTCGCTAACGGCTTCCGTATCCACTATCCGGGGCAGCGATATGCAAAGTCAGCCGGTAGGCGACCTTTCCAATGCATTGGGAGGCAGGGCAACCGGCGTTTTGTTTACCCAGGGAAGCGGTCAGGCGGGCAACGATGCCGCACGCATTATGATACGGGGCATCGGCACCAACGGCAATTCCTCTCCTTTATTGATTGTAGACGGTGTTCCCCGTAATTTCTCGCAACTCAACCCCGCAGATATAGAAAGTATTTCTGTGTTGAAAGACGCCGCCGCAGTAGCGCCTTATGGACTGGGCGGGGCCAACGGCGTAATACTGGTCACCACCCGCCAGGGAAAAACCGGCAAACCCGTTATGTCTTACGATGGGTATGTTGGCTTTCAGAACCCCACCATCATCACTAAGTTTGTGGATGCGTACCAGTATGCATTGCTCAAGAACGAAGGCGCCCGCAATGCCGGAGCAACTTCCCTGCCATTTAGCGAGGAGAGTCTGCAAAAATACCGCGACGGCTCCGACCCCGACGGGCATCCCAATATAGATCCGATTGGCGATATGATTCAAAAAAACACGCTCATCACCAGCCATACCCTTTCTGTAAACGGCGGCACCGACATTATTAAATACGCAATGGGGCTGGGCTACCTCGATCAGGAAGGAATGTTTCCTGGTATCAGGTTCCGGCGCTATAATGTATCTGCCAATGTACAGGCACAGGCTACCAAAACCACACTGGTAGGTTTATCGCTGAACGGAAGGGTGGAAAACAGAGACCTTACCGGGGCAGGTTACAGCGAACAGTCTATGTTCGAAAATCTTATCAATACCGTTACCAACAGCACACCATTGAAATACAGCAACGGGCTGCATCCTTATATGTATGCCTATTTTTACGATAACCCCAGCTACCAGCAGCACCGGGGCAATACCCTGCTTTCTCAATTGTCTGTAGAACAGCAATTGCCGGTAAAAGGACTAAGCGTTAAGTTCGTCGGCTCTTACGACTTCAACCCTTTTGACCCCTACAACACCAATAATCCCGGCGTTGTAAGTACCATAAGACGATGGAACCAGCCGTTCCCCTATTATACAATAGATACCAGCAGTCGCCCCTATACGTATACCGCCATTCCCATCACTACGCTTCCCAATTTTTACCAGGAGCATCGCCAGACACAGGCTTTCACATACCAGGGCTTTATCAACTATGCCGGCAGTTTCGGCAGAAGCGATGTAACCGGATTGGTAGTACTGGAAGCCAGGAATACCCGGTCTGAAAGATTCAGTGCCGGCAGGAACAACTACAACCTGCCTATACAGGAACTGTTTGCAGGTGGCGCAGGCGAAACGGATATCAGCAACGATGGCAACTCCATGGGGTCGAAACAACGCTCGCTGGTGTATAGAGTAACCTATGGGTTCGACAGCAAATACCTGCTGGAAGCGGCCGGAAGGTACGACGGCCATTATTATTTTGCCCCGGGCAGCCGCTTTGGATTTTTTCCGGCATTTTCCGCAGCCTGGCGAATTTCAGAAGAAAATTTCATGGCAAAACTGCCATGGATGAACGAATTGAAACTCCGGGCTTCATGGGGGCAGTCTGCCAACCTTGCCGGTAACCCCTACCAGTACCAGGCAGGATTTGACCTGTATGGCAATGGAGCCATTCTGAACGGCGGCCAGACACAGGGGCTGACCGAAAAGCCCGAACCCAACCCCCATATTACATGGGAAAGAGCTACTAAAACAGACATCGGTATCGAAACAAGGCTATTTAACGGACTGCTGAATATAGAAGCAGATTATTTTCACGAACGGCGCGCCAACATGTTGCTGGCACCCAATGTAACGGTACCTGCAGAATACGGTATCAACCTTTCACAGGTAAATGCCGGCATCATGGAAAACAGGGGATTTGAATTTTCTGTTTCCAGCGCCTACAACCTTTCAGCAGATCTACGCATCAGCTTTAACGGAAACTTTACCTACGCCAAAAACAAAGTGGTAGAGGTGTTTGAGAACCCTTCTACTTTCAATAATCCTAACCTGAGGAAAACAGGAAGACCGCTTGATATTGGATTCGGATACCAGGCCATCGGCTTTTTTACCGCCAATGATTTCGAGAGCTCCGGCGAATTGAAAGATGGCATAGCAAAACAGACTTTCGCCAGTGTTTTCCCCGGTGACATACGCTATGCAGACATCAGCGGACCAGACGGAAGGCCCGACGGTACGATAGACTTCAATGACCAGATAGCTATGAAGTACCCGAATTACCCGGCCATTGTATATGGGTTTTCACCCTCCGTAAGTTACAAGGGCATTGAGCTTACCCTCCTGTTTCAGGGAGTGGGGCAAAGGCAGATACAAATTGCCAACAGCGCAGCCTGGGCATTCGATAACAACAAAAACGCTCCGGTTACCGTATTGGACTACTGGACGCCCGACAATCCCAATGCTTCTTACCCCAGAATGACCACCGCGCCCAGCCCCAATAACACGGTACCTTCTACTTTTTGGCAACGCGATCTCTCTTACCTGCGACTAAGAACGGGTATGCTCAGCTATACCATTCCGAATCGCATTACAGGCAAATGGGGGTTGAACATGCTGACCGTATATGTATCCGGACAGAATATTTTCACCTGGACGCCCATTGAAAATTTTGACCCTGAAATCAGCAACGACAGGGGTTGGTATTTCCCGACTCAAAAAGTGCTGACCGGGGGCCTCAGGATTCAATTTTAATACAACATTTCAATCTGCATGATTATGAAATTCGATATAAAAAAACTTATATACTGTGGTATAGCCGGCACACTTCTGCTTGCCGGGTGTTCTAAAGACGGGTTTCTGGAAGTACCCAACAACAGCGCTGTAAGCAGCGAAACAGCTTTTTCTACCGAATCTTCGGCGGACCTGGTATTGAACGATATATACGACAACCTGCCGGATTTTAACAGTACCGTTTTTGAACCGTTCGATACCTGGTCAGACGACCTGATGACCGGCTTCAACTGGAACATCAGTTCGCAGGTGGCAAGAACCAAAACCAATATCAACCCCACGACTGTACTCTGGTACGACTGGGAAGCACCGAGTATGTGGCTGGAATGGAATACTTTGCACAGAAGAGTACGTAAATGCAATGTGTTTATACAGGGCGTTGAAAATTCAGAACTTCCCGACGACTACAAAACCCGCCGTATCGGAGAAGCCCGCGTAATGCGCGCTTACTTCTATCACCAGTTGTGGATGCTGTATGGCGGTGTACCGCTGATCACCAAACCGGACGACAGAAACGCCGATGGAGAAAATATCTTCCATGAGCGCGCCAGCTTCGACGCAACATTCACGTTCATCCGAGATGAGCTGGCAGCAGCGGCTGAAATGTTGCCGGCCAACAGCGGCAATAACGGTGCGGGAAGAGTTACACGTGGAGCCGCCCTTACCATCAAAGGATGGGTAGAGCTGTTTTATGCCAGCAAAAGAAACAACCCTTCCAATGACCTTAGCCGCTGGGCAGCGGCAGCAGCCACCAACAAGCAGGTAATGGAAATGGGCTATTCCCTCTACCCAAAATACGATGAACTCTTTTTCAGAACCGGTAATGGCAACAATGAAGGCATCCTGTACCGTGAGTACCTGCCTATAAAAAAGGGAAGTACTTTTATCAACCGCCAGGGCCCCAACCATGTAGGTACGCAATGGCTGAGCTGGGGCGGCTCCACGCCAACCCAGGAACTGGTCGACGACTATGTAATGGCAAACGGGAGAACCATCAGCGACCCGGCCTCCGGCTATGACGACGACAATCCTTATGTGAACCGGGAACCCCGGTTTCACCAGTCCGTGCTCTACAATGGCAACACTTTTAATGGAACAACTTTTTTAAGCGCAGTAGGTTCCGGACTGAACGCGATAGACCTGGCAGACGCTACCGACAATACCAACACCGGATATTGCACTAAAAAGCGAATGGACACCACCGTGAATGTTTTCCAATGGGGTGCAAGCGACCAGCATTACTATTATTTCCGGTATGCAGAAGTATTGCTGAATTATGCAGAAGCGCAAAATGAAGCGGTAGGGCCGGATGCCTCTGTGTACGAAGCCATCGACGAAATCAGGGAGCGGGCGGGCATTCCCGCACTGTCTGATGTATACCCCGGCGCTACACAGCAGGAAATGCGCGCACACATCCGTCGCGAAAGAAGAATAGAACTGGCATTTGAAGGAAAAAGGTATTTCGATCTCATCCGGTGGGAACTGGCCGAGGAAAAGCTCAACTCAGTAATGCACGGGATGGAAGCCAGACCGAACGGTTCAGGTGGATACACCTATACCCGTATACCGGCCATTCCGCCCAGCGCTCCGCAATGGACATTCGACAAAAGCAAAAACTACCTGCTGCCGATACCATTGGATGCACTGGGCCAAAACCCCAAATTGCGAGATCACCAGAATCCGGGCTATTAAAACAACTCAAATCTCTATATACCGGGCAGCCTTTGGCTGTTCCGGGTATATAGAGATAAGTACGTTCGGGTTAAAAAGAGCGTTTGCTCAAAAAGGTGCCTCCCGTCTGTATACGGCAGGGAGCGCAATTTTCGGCAATACCTGAGAATACTTCACCTCGTTCTTCGTACATACAACGGCTTCTTGCCGTTGTTGAGGTGATATATAACCATATTCCCTTATGCCGAACGCAGGTATATATAAGGAATAGCATACTCTAAAAAATAGTTATGACGCAGAAAGCATATAGTTTACTGACGGTGATCTTCCTGACTGGAGCGATCGCCTGCCATGCCCCGGCAGACCCCAGCCAAAGATTGAACACGCCGGAGCAAACCCTGGTATGGAGCGATGAATTTGACTATACAGGCTTACCCGACAGTACCCGCTGGGATTACGATGTGGGCGGCCACGGATGGGGCAACAATGAAAAACAATATTATACCAGCAAAAGACCGGAAAACGCCAGCGTGGCAAACGGAGTACTCACCATAACCGCCCTAAAAGAAAGTTTTGAAGGCTCTGCATATACCTCGGCCAGACTGATCACCAAAAACAAGGGCGACTGGAAATATGGCCGGGTGGAGGTTAAAGCCAGGTTGCCCAAAGGCAGGGGTATATGGCCGGCCATCTGGATGCTGCCTACCGACTGGAAATACGGCGGTTGGCCGGAAAGCGGTGAAATTGACATCATGGAGCACGTGGGCTTTGAGCCCGATTCCATATTCGGCACCGTGCACACTGCCGCTTATAACCACAGCATTGGCACACAGAAAGGAAAAAGCATTTACAACAATGAGGTATCTGAAAAGTTTCATGTATATGCCCTGGAATGGTCCGAAAGCGATATCCGCATTTTAGTAGACGACGAAGTGTATTTTTCTTATCCCAACGAAAAAAAGACTTTTAAAGAGTGGCCATTCGATGAGCGGTTTCACTTACTGCTCAACATTGCGGTGGGGGGCAACTGGGGTGGTCAGAAAGGAATAGACGATGCGATTTTTCCCCAGAAAATGGAAATAGATTATGTGAGGGTATATCAACAACAGTAGCCATATATTTGATACGGGTTATTTACATGGCTATAAAAAACAGGCTGGCTTCAACTGCCCCGGCAGGTAACCTGCGATTGCTTTATCTTTGCAGCCGTTGAAACCAAACAGCCGCCCATGAAGCAACCCGAGGCTTCCCTCCACCCCATCAAGGAGTTGTATTCCTATTTGCAAAGTCTGGTGCAAACCCGGCTCTGGCTGAAAGTATTGATCGCAATGGCGGCCGGTATAGCATTGGGAGCCTATTTTGCCACCCATCCCCGCTGGATCGGCGAATCAACGATGCATGCCCTGATCAACTGGATAGCATTCCCCGGTAATCTGTTCATCCGGGTAGTACAAATGATCATGATACCACTCATGTTCAGTTCCGTAGTGCAGGGCATTGCCGGCGGCAATAACAAAGAATACCTGATGAAATCGGGTCCGCGGCTGCTTGTATATTATGCTTTTACGACCACTTTTGTACTCATACTCACAGTGTTACTGGCTTCTGTTATCCGACCGGGCAGCTATATGGATGCTTCCAGCCTCATAACAGCAGACATGGCACTTAATGCACATGCATCGCAGGAGATACCCCGCCTCAGCTTCGGCGCTATTCCCAATATGATCACCGAACTGCTGCCCGCCAACCCGCTTGCAGCGCTGGTATCCGGCGATATGCTCAGTATTGTGGTGTTCGCTGTGATCATTGGCATATCGCTGGCCAACATACCGGCAGATACCGCCATCCCTCTGTTGAAGGTATTGTATTCCGTTCAGGAAATCACTATGTCTATCACCCGGTGGGCAATGAAACTGGCTCCCCTGGCTGTATTCGGATTGATGTGTCAGGTGACCTCAAAAGTAGGCATCGAAACCATTCTGGGCCTGTCTATGTTTATGCTCACTGTAGTAGCAGGACTTCTGTTGGTAGTCGGAGTATACACCTGTATATTGTTGCTGGTAGCCAGGATAGACGTGAGGCGTTTTTTTTCAGATGCCCGGGATGTATTGCTGCTGGCCTTTTCGGTTGCCAGTTCAGCAGCCGTTATGCCCCTTACCCTCAAAACCGCTGAAGAAAAAATGGGCATCCATCCCTCCGTCAGCCGGTTCATTATTCCAGTGGGCGTTTCACTCAATATGGACGGCACCGCTGTTTTCCAGGCCATCGCCACCCTGTTTCTGGCACAGGTGTATGGTATGCAACTGGACATCGCAACCATTATGGTCATCATCGTCACTACCATACTGGCCTCCATTGGTACCCCGTCGGCACCAGGTGCCGGCGTAATTGTGCTGGGGTCTGTATTGGGAACCATCGGCATACCGGTTACCGCTATTGCACTCATCATAGGGGTAGACAGGCTACTGGGTATGTTCAGGACTTCCGTGAATGTAATGGGCGATCTGGTAACCTGCCAGGTATTTAACCGCTTCTATAAACATACCGACCACGGGCGTCTGGAAACGGAGGTTTCCCGATGAAATGAGCAGGCTGTGTGCTGCCCTGTGTAATCTCCGTTATCTGCCTGCTTTATTTTCTTTTTCCGCCACATCGGAGTGTACCACCCATCCGCTTCGACCGGGAATGCCGGATAAGCGTAACTTTGCACCAGACATGAAGCTCTACATCAAAAATATGGTATGCAACCGCTGCATTATGGTGGTAAAGGACACACTGGAAAAAGCAGGATTCCGCCCCGAAACGGTTACGCTTGGGGAAGCCGCATTCAACACCCTTCTAACCACAGAAGATAAAAACACCATCCAGCAGGTGCTGGAACCCTTGGGATTTAGCCTGGCAGACGACCGCAAACAGCAACTGGTGACTAAAATAAAATCGCTGATTGTGGAACTGGTACACCAAAAAGACGGTGAACTCGCTACCAACCTATCCGACTATCTCAGCAGTAAAACCCATCACGATTACCACTACCTGTCTGGCTTATTCTCAGAACTCGAAGGCAATACCATCGAAAAATACTTTATTGCGCAAAAAATAGAGCGTGTAAAAGAATTACTGGCGTACGATGAGCGCTCACTCTCGGAGATCGCCTGGCAATTGCATTACTCCTCCGTTGCCCATCTGAGTAACCAGTTCAAAAAAGTAACCGGTTATACACCCAGTCAGTTTAAAAACAACGGAAGCCGGCGCCGCAAGCCGCTTGATGAAGTATAGTAATTACCGCGCCGTACTATCTGTTATCAATATGCGCACCTGTCATCGCCAACGGGCAACCTGTAAATTTTGAAAAAAAAGCCCGGAATACTGTAATGCCGGCATTCATGAATGAACCTACATTTGTATAGTTCATTAGAGTATCAAAAAATAACTTTATGGAAATAACTACGTTACAATTTAAAACCAACATTAAATGCGCAGCATGCGTTGCTAAAATATCCCCGTATCTCGACAAGGCAGCGGGTGCAGGCAACTGGAAAGTAGACCTTACCCATAAAGACAGGGTTTTAACCACTACCGGCGGCGTTCCGAAAGATATTGAAACTGCCGCAGAGCAGGCGGGATACAAAGTTGAACTGCTGAACAGCTAATGTTCACATCATTTGGTGTTGTAGGCTTTATCAGAAACAACCTGCAATTGCCACCATTCCATTGTTCCTAATATTCCCGCTGAATCAGAAAACGGGCCAATGCTCTTAGGGGTTCTTTGCGTTCGGAAGGTACCGACACTTTTTCAAGATGAAGGAATGAGCGGTTGAAAAAATCATCTTTCAGCGATTTTGCCCACTCATCTACACCAGACTGGCGGAAGATACGTAATACCTTTTCTACTTTGTCTGGCTCCTGGGTTTCCAGTAGTCGGCGGAGTTCGGCTTTTTCCTGGTCGCCTGCTGTTTCCAGCGCGTGTATAAGCAGAAAGGTTTTTTTATTGGCCAGTATATCTCCTCCCGGTTGTTTGCCAAACACCTCGGGGTTGCCGAAGGCATCCAGGTAATCGTCCTGCACCTGGAAAGCTATACCCAGGTATTTACCAAATTCATAAAGGTGATGCTGGTCATCAGCAGACGCGTTGCTGAGTACAGCCCCCATCTGCAGGCTGCCCGCCAGCAACACCGATGTTTTAAGTGTAATCATCTGTATGTATGCATCGAGCGGAACGGTGGGCAGTTTTTCAAAATCCATATCCATTTGCTGGCCTTCGCAAACCTGCCGGGCTGTGGTATTGAAAATGCGGATCACTTTATGCAACTGTTCAGATCTGATATTGTTCAGCGCATCATAGGCGGCTACCAGCATTACATCGCCGGCCAGCAGCGCAGTAGGCGTTCCGTATTTTGTATGAACGGTGGGTCTGCCCCTTCGCAACGGTGCATTGTCCATGATATCGTCGTGCACCAGCGTAAAATTGTGAAACAATTCTACTGCTTCCGCTGCATGCCAGGCATCCTCCTGTATATCTCCCAGCAGTTCGTTGCCCATAAGGCATATCACGGGTCGGATACGTTTGCCGCCAATCGACAAAAAGTATTCGGCGGGGTCGTACAGCGAGGGTAGTGAAGCCGGAAAATGCGTTCGGTTGAACCTCTTGATAAAAGCGCCGGCTAAGGCTTCAAATGAATACATGGATCAACTAAAGGATTTATTTGTTTCTAGATTTACTGTTCTTTTTTCCGTCGGCTCTGCCCGCAGGTTTTTTAGCAGGCAGATCTTCCGTGTCTATCACCCATTCATAATCCAGCTGCCGTTTACCCAGGTTCGCCGCTATCACCCGGATGCGGATTTTATCGCCCATCCGAAACTGTTTTCCGCTGCGCCGGCCCACGAGGCTATAGTCCTCTTCTGCATGAACAAACTCATCGTATGCTGCCAGGCTGTGCACGCTTACCAGTCCCTCACACTTATGCGCTATGGTTTCTACCCAAAAGCCAAAACCAGCTACGCCACTGATGACACCGTCGAAATCTTCTCCCACAAAATCCTGCATATATTCCACCTGCTTATACTTGTTGGCCGCTCTTTCCGCTTCCATGGCAGCCCGTTCTCTTTCGCTGCAATGAAAACATTTCTCGTTCATTTTTTTGTCGGGTAGCGGATTACCGTCGAGTACCTGCTGCAAGATGCGGTGCACCATAATATCCGGATACCGGCGAATAGGCGAGGTAAAATGGCAATAGTTGGCAAAGCCCAATCCATAATGCCCGATATTATCTTCTGTATACAACGCCTTGGCCATGGTGCGAATGCCCAGTTGCTCCAGCACGTGCTGCTCGGGTTTTCCCTGCACTGCCGCCAGCATATCGTTAAAAGAACGGGCTATGCCTTCAGGGGTTTTAACATCGAATTTGTAACCAAATTTCCTGGCAAACACCACAAAAGGTAGTAGTTTTTCTTCATCCGGCTTATCGTGTACCCGGTAGGGGAATGGCAATGGTTTACCGTCTGTTTTTACTTTACTTACCCGCTCCGCCACTGCTTTATTCGCCAGCAGCATAAATTCTTCGATCAACTGATGAGCGGCTTTACTTTCTTTCACAACAATGCCGAGCGGCTTCCCGTTTTCATCGAGCCGGAACCGCACTTCCTGCGATGAGAAGTTGATGGCTCCTTTTTCAAACCTCTTTTTGCGAAATCGCTGCGCCAGGTCGTTCAGCGCGAGTATCTCGTTTGCATGGGTGCCTTTGCCTGTTTCAATGATCTCTTGTGCATCCTCATAAGTAAACCGATGGTTGGAATGTATTGCAGTCCGGCCGAGCCAGGTATCTTTCACCTCTCCTTTGGTATTGATTTCAAACACAGCCGAGAACGTGAGTTTATCTTCATTGGGGCGCAGCGAACACAGTACATTGGATATCTGCTCCGGCAACATCGGCAGCACCCTGTCTGGCAGGTATACAGATGTGGCTCTTTCATAAGCCTGGGTATCAAGTACGGTTTCGGGCTGCATGTAATGACTCACATCAGCAATGTGTACGCCAATTTCCAGGGAGCCGTTTTGCAGCTTCTGGATACTGATGGCATCGTCGAAATCTTTAGCATCCAACGGGTCGATGGTAAAAGTGAGTATATCGCGCATATCTCTTCTTTTGCCTATCTCGGCCGTACTAATAATATCAGGCATGCGCGCGGCCTGCTCCAGTGCTTCATCGTCAAATGCAAGGGTAAAACCTGCATCCAGCAATATTTCCTTCATCGCCATATCGTTCTCATCCGAGGCTTTCAATACACTCACTACTTCGCCCTGCGGGCTTTTGTCTTTCTTCTCCCAGCCGGTAAGCCTTACCACCACTCTATCGTCATTTTGGGCACCATTCAGTTTATCGGAAGGAATATACATATCAGGTGTACCCTTCGCTTTGTCGGGTATAAAAAAGCCGAACGTATCTTTCAGAGCCAGTCTGCCTATGAATTCCGTTTGTTTTCTTTCTATCACTGCTACGATTTCCCCTTCCATTTTATTAGAACGGGGATTGTGGCGGGTAATGGTAACGCGCACTTTGTCGCCATGCAGTGCATGATGAAAATGCTGGGGGCGAACAAAAACATCGTGCTCCTGGTTTTCCACCATCACGTATCCGATGCCCGCCCTTGTTACATCCAGGATACCTTCCACGGTATTGGTTTTGGATTTATGTTGTGTTTTTCGGTTTTTCTTCTTCATATAATTGTTACATCAATTTTTAAACTCTTGTATAAAATTTTCCACCAACTGATCAAATTCCCCGGCCTGGTTGAATAGAAAATCTGTTTCAATAGGTAGTACGTACACCGGCAGTTCCGTCAGGTGTTCATGAAATTTCAGCAACCTGACGGCATCTTTTTCTGTGACCAGTATTATTTTGTTTTGCTGTTCTATTTTCTCAAACCGCTGGATTATTTTTTTCAGGTCATCGATCCAGAAAATATAGTGATCGCGGTAGTACATCACCTCCGTTTTCGCGGCATGTTCTTTCACGTATGCAGTCAGTTGAGCCGGCTTTGCAATGCCACATACCAGTAATACAGCCGTTTCTGGCGTCAAAGCCCGCTCCATCCGGTTCAGTATATGATAGGGGGTACCATAACGGATGTAAGAAAAAAACAGGTGCTGGCTGTCGAACGGTTGCAACTCTTCACGCACGGCTGCTTTATCTTCTCCGCTCATCGCCGGATCGCATTTAGTGACTATTATTACATTTGCTCTCCGGGCACTTTTTCGTGCATCGCGGAGATCGCCGGTCGGCAAAAAACAGTCGCGGGTGAACAGATGGTTTCGGTCTGTAAGCATAATCGTCAGCCCGGCGTTTACCTGCCTGTGCTGCATGGCATCGTCGAGTATTATGACTTCGGTATCGGGCTTTTCAAAAAGCAGCAACGGTATAGCAGTGGCGCGCTCCTCTCCTACCGCCACATAAGCATCCGGAAATTTTGCATGAAACTGCATCGGCTCGTCGCCAATATCCAGGGCTGTTGTTTTTTCATTTGCCAATGTATATCCCTGTGTTTTACGTTTATAACCACGGCTAAGGGTTGCCACCTTATACCGGCTCCCCAATATTCGTAAAAGGTACTCTACCATCGGCGATTTGCCGGTGCCACCTACCGTAAGATTCCCTACACAGATCACCGGAAAATTGAAGGTGGCAGATTTGATGATGCCCGCATCGTAGAGATAGTTCCTGATCTTCACAATCATTCCATACAGCACAGCGAAGGGAAAAAGCAATAATCTCAGTATACGGATCCACACAGAACTAGAATTCATAAACCTGATACGGTGTTACACAATAATCTAAAGGTATATCAAAATCGTCAGTATCTGTTATTTCGGGTTCGGCTCCAAAGAAAGAAAGCCCTATTCTAAGGGTATCTGCTCTGCAATCTGTCAGAAACCGGTCGTACATGCCCTTTCCATATCCCACTCTGTAGCCTCTTTGATCAAACGCCAGCAGCGGCATCAGCACCAGATCTATTGCCGCGGGGTCTACGGGTTCTCCGCCTACGGGTTCCATGATACCCCAACCGGTTTCAAGCAATGCAGTTTCATCGTTGTACACATAATGCTGCATAGTAGCTGTGGCGATATCGGTTTTTGGAATGGCTACCGTAAGCCCCGGATATTGAAACCGGAGATAACTTATAACAGGCTGTGTATCTACTTCCCTGCGGCTATACACCGGCAGGTAGCTGCTGATACAGTTGAGTAAGGGTAAACCCAGGGTCTGAAAGCGGATCAGCACCAGATCCTGTAATTTCTCCAGGGTGGCATCGTCCAACTCGTTTCTTTTCTGCCGGTATAATTTTCTAAGTTCGGCTTTGGTCATGTGTCATATCACTATTCGGGGTTACTGTTCACGAAGATAGAAAACAAGGTAGTGCCATATTTTCTGGTGGTTCTGTAAAAAGGGAACTCACTGTAATCGTTCCTGGGGGTATGTTCCAGTACAAACCATCCTTTCGGTGTTAATAACTGGTGGTTAAATACCGCCCCTGGCAGGTCGTCTATATTGGTCAGGGCATAGGGCGGTCCTCCAAATATAAAGCTAAATGTTTCTTTAGTCTGTTGTATAAAAGCAAACACGTCCATTTTCACCACTTTTATCTGCCTGAAACCCAGGCTCGCGGCATTGCCAAGGATAAACGCATGCATCTTGGAGTCTTTTTCCACAGTAGTAATGTCTGTACATCCCCGGGATGCCAGTTCATAACTGATGCTGCCGGTACCTCCAAACAGGTCCAGCGCCTTCAGTGTATCAATTTCGAGGTTATTCTCTATGACGTTGAAGAGCCCTTCCTTCGCCACATCGGTTGTAGGCCGGGTATGGGGCATATTACCCGGGGGGGTGAATCTCCGGCCCCCTGCCGTGCCGCCTATTATTCGCATAAAGCAGACCAGTAAAGAGAGTTGAAAAAATGCGGTGGATATTCGTTAAATCCTTCCGAATAACCCAATGATTCCGGGCGCACATCCATATGTACGTCTAAAAAATACTTCCTCATTTCGCTGTACACTGCAGACTGGTCATCGAGCAAACCCGATACGGTTATCTTCACCTGTTCTCTGTTTAATCCAAACCGGCTGCTGATATTCAACAACAGGTAATTCACATCATCTGCCGTTTCGTAGGCGTATGTTTGTGTCAACAGTAACCGTCCTTCCCTGATACATACCGCAACGAGTTTTCGTTCGTAAAACACCAGGTATATATGCTCGTCTGCCACCCTGTCTTTCTCTGCCTCCAGCTTTTTTAATAATACGCCATGCAAATGAAACAGTTCAGGGTGAACAAAATGTGCCCGGATAGCAGCAGTATATACTACCGGCACCCTGTACACATTACAAACATCCCAGGACGAGATAGGGCGCGAGAATATTTCTCCGGGGTTAGCGTCGCCGCATACCAGGTTCAATGTGTCTTCCAGGTTATCTTCCCGGTGCAGCGCCGCCGGTATCATCAGACTTTCGGGAAAATTATAAACGATTTTAACCGACTGAAAAGGTTTGGAAAACCATTGATTGTTAAATAAAACGGTTTTAAAGCTGTTCAAAGCATCGTGGGGTTCCAGTCTGAAGTACTCCAGTACGCAAAACCGTTTATCAGCAGCATCAATAATCCCGGCAAGCAGATAATCGGGTGATACCTCCAGCACAAGATGGCATTCAGACGTATCCGGCAACTGCTCCGGCGCCGGGTGTATTTGAAAAGAGGCTTTCAATGAGATACTAATATATAAGATTTTAAAAGGGCAATGATAACAAATTTTATGGCCTTACTCAAATTTTATGCTGCTGTGCCCGGTTTCACACTATGCATATTCCGGTTTCGCCATCGCGCTTTCCACGACCGGTTATACCGGTTTCTGTACGCATATGGTTATTTATGTAAGTTCCTACCCCTCCGTCAAAACCTGCGGGAACGCAAAGTATTTCAGACATGGTTGTGTAGCCAAACGGTAATAAATGGAGTATAAACCACAGGAGAAAAGATACCCAAAACACAAAGCCACCTATCTATCTGTAAATTAACAACTTATACTAACGTTAAGATTTTCTGTAAGAGGCCTGTTTATTTGCCGGTTTTCTACTGTATGCGCGTTTCTTATCATCAAAAAGCGTAATTTTGCAATTGGTTATAAAAAGACTATTAATTATATGATAACGGTTTCGGCAGCAGCCAGGGATTATATCGCAGATTTGCTGGCGCGGGATGGAAAAGGCGAAGGCACCTTTGTAAGAGTAGGTGTAAAAGGCGGCGGATGCTCCGGACTGGAGTACCAGCTTACTTTCGACAGCGAAAAAAAAGACGGCGATGAAGAGTTTGAGGACAAGGGAGTAAAAATCGTGGTGGATATGAAAAGCCTGCTGTATTTATACGGAACAGAATTGGACTATTCCGGCGGCTTGAATGGAAAAGGACTTACATTCAATAACCCCAATGCTTCCCGCACCTGTAGTTGCGGAGAGAGTTTTTCCGTATAGCCTGCCCCGGCCGTTTCAACTTATTTTTTATTATGGCGAACAGTACAGATATACTGGCGGAGTACAGTGACAAGGAATATGAGTTTGGCTTCGTTACAGACATTGAAATGGAGGTAGCTCCTAAGGGTTTGAGTGAAGAAACCATACACTACATTTCTGCAAAAAAAGAAGAACCCGACTGGTTAAGAGAATGGCGGCTGAAAGGTTATCATGCTTTCCTCAAACAACCTGAACCCCACTGGCAGAACTTTGAACTGCCAAAAGTTGACTTTCAGGACATTTCCTATTATGCAGCGCCCAAATCAAAACCCAAATACAATAGTCTGGATGAAGTAGATCCGGAACTGATCGCCACTTTTGAAAAGCTGGGCATCCCCCTGTCGGAACAAAAGCTGCTGGCCGGCGTTGCCGTAGACGCTATTTTCGACAGTGTATCGGTAGCCACTACTTTTAAAGAAACGCTGAAAGAACATGGTGTTATATTTTGTCCGATCAGTGAAGCGGTAAAAGAACACCCCGAGCTGGTGCGGAAATACCTGGGTTCTGTAGTGCCCCACTCCGATAATATGTATGCGGCGTTGAATGCTGCAGCCTTTTCAGACGGCTCCTTTGTGTATATTCCAAAAGGTGTGCGCTGTCCGATGGAACTATCTACTTATTTCAGAATCAACACACAGAATACAGGGCAGTTCGAACGTACCCTGATTATAGCCGATGAAGGCAGCTACGTGAGTTATCTGGAAGGATGTACCGCTCCCAAACGCGACGAGAACCAACTGCATGCAGCCGTGGTGGAACTGATTGCACTGGAAAATGCCGAAATCAAGTACAGCACCGTACAGAACTGGTACCCCGGCGATAAAGACGGAAACGGCGGCATCTACAACTTTGTTACCAAAAGAGGCGTTTGCCGTGGCGCTCACGCCAAAATATCCTGGACGCAGGTGGAAACCGGCTCAGCCATTACCTGGAAATACCCCAGCGTTATACTGCAGGGCGACTATTCTTCCGGCGAATTTTATTCGGTGGCCGTTACCAAAAACAGGCAGGTGGCCGATACCGGTACCAAAATGTTCCATATAGGAAAAGGCACCAAAAGCCGCATCATTTCGAAAGGAATTTCTGCCGGTGAAGGACAAAACAGTTACCGCGGGCTGGTGCAGGTGGGCAGCAAAGCAGACAATGCAAGAAATTTTACACAGTGCGACTCCCTGCTGATCGGTGACCGTTGCGGCGCGCATACATTTCCCTATATAGAATCGAAAAATAAAACCGCTACCGTAGAGCATGAGGCTACCACCTCCAAAATAGGAGAAGATCAGATATTTTACCTCAACCAGCGGGGAATTGATACAGAGAAGGCTGTAGCGCTGATCGTAAACGGGTATGCCAAGGAAGTACTGAACCAGTTACCCATGGAATTTGCCGTGGAAGCACAAAAACTGCTGTCCATATCGCTGGAAGGAAGTGTGGGGTAAGCGGATGATATACATTTAAATAAAACAGAAATACGACCATTCAACATGTTACAAATAAAAGATCTACAGGCCAAAGTAGAGGACAAGCAAATATTAAAAGGTATTAACCTGCAGGTGAACCCCGGCGAAGTACATGCGATCATGGGACCCAACGGCTCAGGAAAAAGTTCACTCGCATCGGTGCTGGCCGGACGCGAATACTTCGACGTAAATGGCGGAGAAGTACTGTTCGACGGCAAAAACCTGCTGGAACTTTCGCCTGAAGACAGAGCGCGCGAGGGAATATTTCTGGCTTTTCAATACCCCGTGGAAATACCGGGCGTATCTAACATCAACTTCCTGCGTACAGCCCTCAACGAAATACGGGCTTACCGCAATGAGCCTGCGCTGGAAGCAAAAGAGTTCCTGAAAATGACCCGCGAAAAGCAAAAGCTGGTAGAGTTCGAAGCCAAACTCACGAACCGGTCGCTGAATGAAGGTTTTTCGGGGGGCGAAAAAAAGAGAAACGAAGTGTTTCAACTCGCTATGCTGGAGCCTAAACTGGCTATACTCGACGAAACAGACTCGGGACTTGACATTGATGCACTCAGGATCGTCTCCAATGGCGTGAACAAACTGCGTTCAGATAAGAATGCATTCATCGTCATCACCCACTACCAGCGTTTGCTGGAATACATCGTTCCCGATTTTGTTCATGTACTGTACGATGGCAGGATTGTGAAATCAGGCACCAAAGAACTGGCGCTCGAACTGGAGGAAAGAGGATACGACTGGATTAAAGAACCGGTTTCTACCGAAACGGTGAACTAATTTTTTGCAATGACAACCACATCATCACTATACGATCAATTAACAACGGGCTTTCTCGACAGGAAGGCCGAACAACAACCCGATTGGGTAAAAAATCTGCGCCAAAAAGCATTTCAGCAGTTTGAGGCAGATGGTTTCCCTACTATTAAAAACGAAGACTGGCGTTTTACCAATACAGCTCCTTATCTGAAGGAGGCTTACCATCTGCAGCCTGTTCATATTCCCCTTCATGAGCACAGGAACTACGGGCATATACCCGAGCTGGATGCCCACGAAATTGTACTTAAAAACGGCTTACTCAACGAGGATGTGAACATACCCGGGCTAAAAGTATTACCAGTACGAACCGCCCTGCAGCAACCTGCACTGGAAAAATACCTCGGTGCAACAGTACCGCTGCACAACAATGGGTTTGCTGCGCTCAATACGGCGCTGTTTGAAACCGGCATAGTGATAGAAGCCGAAAAAAATGCAGTGGTGGACAAACCAGTACATATTACCCATGTGTACAACGCCGCCGAACCCCTGTTTGCACAACCACGTCTACTGGTGATTATGCAGCCGGGGAGCAAACTCGAAATAGTGGAATCCTATTTCGTAAAAGGCAGCGAACGGCTGTTCATCAATACCGTTGTGGAACTATATGTGGCTCCCAACGCCAGACTGGACCACTACGATCTCCAAATAGCCCCGTCGAATGCGCACCTGATTAATTTCACGCAGGTAGAGCAGGATGGCGACAGCCTGTATAACAATCATACCTATACCCTGCCCGGCTTTTCGCTGGTGAGAAACAACCTGCATCTGAACCTGAACGGCACCAATACGGAAAGCCATTTATATGGGCTGTATCTTACGGGAGGCAATCAATTAGTAGACAACCACTCGCTGGTAAATCATCGTAAGCCGCATTGCCTCAGCAATGAATTGTATAAGGGCGTAATGATGGATGCATCAAGGGCTGTTTTCAACGGCAAGATATTTGTGCAGCAGGAAGCGCAAAAAACCAATGCCTTCCAGCAAAATAACAATATGCTGCTGAGCGATAAAGCGGTGATAGATACCAAACCCCAACTGGAGATTTTTGCAGATGATGTTAAATGCAGTCACGGCAGCACCATCGGCAGCTTCAACCAGGAAGCCCTGTTTTATCTGAAAACAAGAGGTATCGGCGAAGTGGCTGCACGAAACCTGTTGGTGAATGCCTTCGCCTTCGACGTAACAGAAAAAGCAGCTATACCCGCCGTTAAAAACTATATTGATAAATTGATCACGCAAAAAATGGCTGAGGCGTATGATTAGTGCGACTGCAAATTCGCCTATTGATGTTGATAAAATACGGCAGGACTTTCCACTGCTTCATACAGAAGTGTATGGAAAACCGCTGGTTTATTTCGACAATGCCGCTACTACGCAAAAACCGGCCTTGGTACTGGAAACGCTGGATCGCTATTATAAAACCTATAACAGCAATGTACACAGAGGTGTTCACTTGCTTAGCCAGCAGGCCACAGAAGCGTACGAAGAAGCACGCAGGAAGATAGCCGGGCTGCTGCACGCCCCACACGATCACGAGATCATCTTCACCAAAGGCACTACCAACAGCATCAACCTGGTAGCTGCCAGTTTCGGCAAGGCTTTTATCGGCGAAGGCGATGAAGTGCTGATTTCTGCTATGGAGCATCACTCCAACATTGTTCCCTGGCAGTTGATATGCGAAGAAAAAAAAGCCGTCCTGAAAGTGATCCCCATCAACCGTAAGGGAGAACTTATCATGGAGGAGTTTGATAAATTACTTACCTCCCGTGTAAAGATCGTGGCCATAACCTGGGTGTCTAACAGTCTGGGTACGGTAAACCCGGTAGCAGACATCATTGCCAAAGCGCATGCCTTGAATATACCGGTATTACTGGATGCCGCACAGGCCGTACAGCATATGCCGGTGGATGTAAAAGCGCTGGATGTGGATTTCCTGGCTTTTTCCGGCCACAAAATGTACGGTCCCACAGGTACCGGGGTTTTGTACGGGAAAGAAAAGTGGTTGAACCAAATGCCCCCGTACGAAGGCGGTGGGGATATGATCCGCCGGGTTAGTTTTGCCAAGACAACCTACAACGATTTGCCTTTTAAATTTGAGGCAGGCACGCCGGATATATCGGGAGCCATTGCCCTGGGTGCCGCGGCTGACTATATATCCAACATAGGGTTAGCTGCTATTCAGAAAGCGGAAGAAAATCTGATCGGTTATGCCTACCGCCAGTTATCGGGTATTGAAGGGTTGCGCTTTATTGGTGATGCCGCAGAAAGAGCAGGCGCTATTTCTTTTCTGGTAAACGATATTCACCCCTTCGATCTGGGCGAACTGCTCGACAAGCAGTCGATTGCTGTACGCACAGGGCACCACTGCACAGAACCGCTGATGGATTTCTTCGAAATACCCGGCACGGTAAGGGCTTCTTTCGCATGCTACAACACAAAGCAGGAGGTAGACCTGCTCATCGCCGCTATTAAAAAAGCGGTAAAGATGCTGCAGTAGTCTTTTAACGCAGCAATACCGCTTTTCTTCCGAAAAAACGGGTGAGTGAATCCAATACTCTGGAGGAATCTGCTATAGGTGCCTTTACGGTGCTGATGATCTGAAATTGCACCGAATCGCTGGTTACCAGCTCCAC
Organism: Agriterribacter sp.; assembly: GCA_037190905.1. Classification (GTDB taxonomy): domain Bacteria; phylum Bacteroidota; class Bacteroidia; order Chitinophagales; family Chitinophagaceae; genus Agriterribacter. The sequence continues at coordinate 98,700 of JBBCKG010000019.1, forward strand.
CGGATAGCCCCAGGTTTGCAAATCCTGGAATCTTCTCAAAGCCCGGTTTCGACCCGCTGTTTCCAACAACACTTTGAAACTGTTGTTATCAGTGGTAGCATTCAGCAAACTATCTGACTGTTGCGCGGCCGCAGCAGTATCCGGCACCACCGGGATAACCGGTTGAATCAACTCCTGCTTTTGTTGCCTTTTTTGCTGCCATTCATTGTAAAAATAATACGTCATCCAGCCGGCAAACGCCAGTCCTGCCACAATAGCGAGTGTAACGAGCAGGTTGCGCGCCGTACGGCCTTTTTGCACCACCGGCTCATTCTCGAACGATATGCTGTCGGGCGCATTGATAGACGAGTCTTTAATGATGTCGGTATGTCTTTTGGCAATAGGTTCGTCTGCAATGGCAGCGGGCAGCAACTCCTCTCCCTGACTGAAACTCAGTCCGTCGTTTCCGTCCAGTATCAGTGTGCCCATTCCTTCAATGTAAAACTGTTTACTCACGTTCAACAGTTGCTTTCCGATATTCAGAAAATCTTCCAAATCTGAACTGGCCAGCGGCTTTATTTTTCCGGTTTGCTCAGAAATGAACGCTACCAGTTCTGGTGTGGTTGTGACTGTTTTATTAGCGATAAAAAGAATGTCGTTGTCTGGCGATTTGTTTTTTCCCTTTTCCTCCCCCGGAAGAGACTCTATGGTGAAAATACCCAGTCCCTGGAGTTGCATGGTCTTGTGCTGTAGCAGGTATTGCCCTAATAGTAGTGCTATCTTCAAAGTGCGTATCTTTTAAATGAGCGAAGCATTGCCGCAAAGTTACAAAAACAAAAAAACAATGGATCATGAAATCAGTGATCTGCAGATATGCCTGTATACCCTATCGTTTCTTCTTTTGCACGAGCAGGTAAGAATCGTCTATCCATTCCTGCAGCAGCTTTCCGGAAACGGAACCATCCACCACCACCGTATTCCAATGTTTCTTGTTCATATGATATCCCGGTATTACACAATCATACGTTTCTCGAAGCGCTGCTGCCTTTTCAGGATCGCATTTTACATTGAATCGCGCAGGCTTTGCGTCAATGGACAGTAAAAGGTATATTTTACCCCCTACTTTAAAAACAAGTGTCTCCTCTCCGAAGGGAAATGACTCTTCCGTTCCCGGTTTTGCGAGACAGTATTCCCGTATATCTTCAATATTCATCGGCTGTGTATGATGATTGCAAACAATTTCCGTATCTTTTCTAAGGTGAAAATTCTGCTAAATATCAAAACACACCAAAAAATTCTGCTGGTGACCGGAGGACTGCTGATGCTTTGCATCCTTTTCCTCAAGTGCATGGGCGACGGGCCCGTCGCTGCAGCCGACCCCAGGGGTTCTGCATTTGCCGGAGCGGCCGCCTGCACCTCCTGCCATACAGATATCAGCAACCATTACCTGCATACCAATCATTACAAAACCTCTGAAACATTTTCCTACCATAAGTTCCGGCAACTGATAAAAGCTGAAACCCAAAGTGTTTCTTACAGCAATGGACAAATGGTGCGTATAGAAAACAACGGGAACGATGTTTTTCAAACCCTGTACCACAGCGATAACAAACAACAATCAGAAAGACTGGATATCAGTTTCGGATCGGGGGATAAAGCCCAAACCTATGGCTACTGGAAAGAAAACGAACTCTACCAGTTGCCACTTACCTACCGTACCGATACGGCCATCTGGACGAACAGCCCGGGTTTCCCGGTAGATCGGCCTTACTACACACGTGCCATCCCCATCCGTTGCCTGGAATGCCACACCTCGTATGCGTATGCCGAAAAAGTGCAGACAGGTCCGTTGGAGTTAAGCGAAAAAATAAGGCCGGCCTCCATCGTGTTCGGCATAGATTGTGAACGATGCCACGGACCCGCTATGAAGCATGTGCAGTTTCATCAATCCCACCCGGACGATACCCTGGCCAAACATATCACTCCGGTAAATTTACTTACCCGCCAGCAGCAACTGGATATGTGCGCTACCTGTCATTCCGGCGATCCGCTTTCGCTGCAATCTGTTTTTGCCTTTCAACCCGGCGATACCCTCAGCAAGTATTATATGTACTATACCGGCGCCACCGGTGAACCAGATGTACATGGCAAGCAACTGCAATTGCTGCAGATGAGTGAATGCTTTCAGCAAAGTACGCTTACCTGCACCACCTGCCACGATCCGCACAAGCCATTGAACCGGCAACTGCAGATACAGCGATGCCTTTCGTGTCACCAGCAGCCGAAACACCCGCCTGCAATGGACATGGCTACGCAGGATTGCATCACTTGCCATATGCCGCTGCGCAGTTCCCGCGGACTGGATTTCAGGAGCCCACACGGGAAAGAAATTCCCTACAGGCTGCGAACGCACCGTATTGCAGTATACCCCGCGTCTGAGTGGAGGTAAATGATCTGCTGCCTGCCAGCCACCATACATACATTCTTCGCAGACAACAGCCAAACAGGCCTTAAAATCCAACTGTATGTTGCAACCACAATTATCCGATACTATTGATGATCACTGTGGGTAAATTTGCTTACAAAAGAAAGGGTAAACTTATTACATTTAACCAATGACAGCGGAAGAAAGCCCCAAACGTTTTGACAGGATTGTGTCTATACTGATACAACTGCAATCCAAAAGGATCATCAAGGCCCAGGAGCTGGCAGAACGGTTCGGTGTGAGTGTACGCACCATTTACCGCGACATCAAAACCCTGGAAGCTTCGGGTGTACCTATAGGAGGAGAAGCCGGGGTAGGATACTCTATCATGGAAGGATACCGGTTGCCGCCCGTGATGTTCTCCAGAGAAGAAGCCACCAGTTTTATAGCAGCAGAAAAACTGATGCAGCATCTGACAGATAAATCCCTGGGCAGCGCTTTTCAATCGGCTATGTTCAAACTGAAATCGGTATTGCGATGGTCAGACAAAGACTGGATAGATACACTGGACACCCAGGTGATGGTGAAGCCCGTGATGCACAAGCTATTTCGCGACGATGTATCCAATGCCCTTGAACTGCTGATGAACAGCATTGCAAAAAAACAGCAGGTGCGCATCGCCTACCAATCCATGGAGGCTGTAGCGCCGGCGAACCGATACATTGAGCCGGTAGGCATCTACCACGAACATGCCTACTGGTACCTGATGGCCTACTGTCATACCCGAAAGGAATACCGTAAGTTTCGAACGGACCGCATTTTTTCCATCGAAGCTACCGATAAGCCCTTCGATTTCCAGCATAGCCCATTATCGCACTACCTGAGCGACGAACCCACCCACTCAAAAACAACGATACGGATATCGGTACATAAGTCAACGGCGAAGTATATCCGCAACAGCCGTAATTTCTATGGGTTTATATCTGAAGAAGAACAGGGAGACCAGGTAATAATGTTGTTTCGGTACTACGAAAACATGGAGTACTTTGCCCGCTGGTACCTTATGTTTGGAGACGATGCCCATATACTGGAACCGGAAAGTCTGAAAAGCAAGGTGAAAGAAATTGCAGCAAAAATCGTCACGCGCATCGGCCATCCGAAACAGTGAATACAGGCATACGTTTTTTGCGCCTGGGTCCCCTCACGGGAGACCCAGGCACGACGGGAAAGGAGACTTCTCACTACGTTCGAAGGGACGGAGATTTATAGTAGTATGCCGGGGTCTTCGCAGCGCGGGGGTAAGAAGTGTTGCGCGAGACCCTGGCGCTCTTCATTACTGCTTCCAGGATATCTTCCGACGGCAGGTTACGGTATCTCGGACATCAAGGGTCGTCCAATGGTGAGGGAGACTTCTCACTGCGTTCGAAGTGACGGAGATTTATAGTAGTATATCCACACAAGTGACCTGGCATTATTATCTCGTGCCGGGGGGGCTTCGCTGCGCGGGGGTAAGAAGTGTTGTGCGATGCCCTTGGCACTCTTCATTACTGCTTCCGGGATGTCTTCCGACGGCAAGTTACGGCAGCTCGGACATCAAGGATCATCCGATGGTGAAGGAGACTTCTCACTGCGTTCGAAGGGACGGAAAGTTATAGTAGTATGCCGGGGTCTTCGCTGCGCGGGCATAAGAAGTGTTGCGCGAGACCCTGGCACTCTTCATTACTGCTTCCAGGATATCTTCCGACGGCAGGTTACGCAGCTCGAACATCAAGGGTAGTCCGATGCTGAGGGAGACTTCTCACTGCGTTCGAAGTGACGGAAGTATATAGCAGTATATCCCTTAGTTTTCTTTTCTATCTTCGTGCTGCACACCCTCTAAGCAAATTTGCCTGCTGCCTGCGGTATAACCACAAGCAACAGGCAAATACTATGCAATGCAGCTACCCCCTATTGGTTGGCCGCTTCCTTTTCTTTCTTTTTCTTCGACGATTTATCAACGATCAGTCCAGTGCCGGCGCCTACGCCTGCTCCTACTGCGGTACCAATCGCTGCACCTTTCAGCGGGTCTTTCTTGTTCACCACAGCGCCGGTAACGCCGCCTGCTACCGCACCTACGATAGCACCTTTAGCGGTGTGATTCAATCCTTTTTTCTTTTTCTCTTCGGCTGCAGGAGCATTGGGCTCCACTGTATTGCCGGCAACCTCGCCGCCGTCGCCTATTTCGGTGCTCGTCTCCCGAGGTGTGGCAGCAACAGGCTTCGCTGTAGCTGTTGCTTTGGATGCAGCAGGTACAGCTGCTTTCGCAGAAGGCATAGCGGTTTCTTCATCCACTATTTCCGTTTCATCGGCTGTTGCTCCGGTTTCGGTGGGCGGTGTTGCTTCTACAGGCACCACTTCTACGGGCCCGATAGCCGTTTGCTGATTTTCGCTGCACGATGCAAATACCATTAGCATAACCACCGGCAACGCCAAGTTTTTCATAACCATATGTTTTCAAAGATTGGTGAGTACAGGCAAACGATGGCCGGGCTGCTAAAATTATTGAAGAACCGGGTTTATAACAACTGTCAACCGTATTCCGATACAATAGTTGATATGTATTAATTATTATTTCAGTGAGTGAAGGCCCAGCTTATTACCTTCGCTGTCGATAAACATAGCGAAATAGCCCATTTCCGGACTGATCGCTGTTTTGGGTACTACCACAGTACCATTACGCTCCACCACTTTGTTCAACACCCCCTGTAGGTCATCGCCACCATTTAAGTATACCACTACGCCATCCGTGGACGGCTTGTAACCGGGGCTGCACACCAGCACGCCCGATACAATATCGGCATCTCCGGGAAATACCCCCATCTGTGTGCCCTCCATATCCACTTCTTCAATGGAAATATCAAGTATCGCTTCATAAAACCGTATCGCCCTAGCCATGTCTGTAACAGGAATTTCGAAAATGGAAATGAACTGCTTCATTATTTTGATGTTTGGTTAAGCAACAAAAATAGGCGCTGCAACAAACAAAGCCTTGTAAAAACGCGACACACCTAATCATTGTCATCTCCGTAGATCAGCGATGAAAGCCTGAATGTCTCGTCTCCGAAAAAATCCCCGGGAGTGGTGCCGGTAAATTCCTTGAAATCTTTATTGAAATGTGCCTGGTCGAAATAGTTGTTTTCATACGCCACCGCAGTGAGGGTTTCTTCTTTTTGCTGCAACAGCATTTTTAACACTGCCTGCAACCGGATAACTTTTCCCAGTTGCTTGGGGCTGATTCCTACCTGTGCTGCAAATTTTCGCTCCAGTTGCCTTCTTTTGGATAGTTCTTTTTCCAGTATTTTGTTTACAGGTATACTGCCTTTTGACTGTAGAATAACATCAATCACAGATCGAACAATCTTGTCTGCCATTTCCTGCGTTTCAAGTTGCTGAAATAAAAACGCTTCTATAATCCCGATGCGTTCCTCCGTATCTGCTGCAGCAATTATCTGTTGTGTCAACGCATCGGCCTTCTCTTCTCCCAGCAGCACACCTATCGGTGTTTCCCTGTTGGCTAGGTCTGCCAGCGGCAAGGAGGTAAAATTAGCGAAACCGTATGGGTAGAAGCGAACCGCAAAGGAATGTACTGTACCGGTAGGTTCAATAAACATTGGTTCTGTGATCTGACCGAGTACCATAGCTCTCGGCTGTATAATAAATCCTTCGGCGGTAAATCTTTTCACGTCGTCTCCCAGTATGAAAAACATTTCAATACAGCCATCTGGTAATATACGTTGTATGGATACGGCCGGGTCGTAAGGCACTTCCAGGGTCCAGTAACATTTCACCAGCATCGCCAGGTGAGGATGTGGCTGGTATACCTGATAGTGCATAGTACGATTATTATCATACAAACATACTACTCAAACCCGAAGGACATCGTAAAAATATGTGCGCTTAAGCCATCGCTCCGGTGGTAATAACTGTATTTAAACAACAAGCTGCTGAACATCCACTGTCGCCAGATCGGCGCATAGGGGGTATAGCGCAATCCTATACCGGCATTGAGAGATTGCAGGCTGCTGAGGTCAAAGTCTGAGGTATGGAAAACCGCATCGGGTGCATGTTGGGCATTTTTTGCAAAATAAGGTGTTCCACGCTGTATATACCATCTTGCCCCTGGGAGAAGGCTGAGCTTTCTGTTCAGCTTCAATACGGTCTCGTTTTCTATAGAAGCTGTTGTTATCTGCCAGCTATCCCTGTAGATATTCACGCTGTTTTTCAGCACCCATCTTCCGGTGGGGAATGTATTCCATCGGAAGGCTATTCCGCCTTTCCAGCGCTCGGAAGGCAATTGTTCCACTGCCAGACTGTCGTCTGTAAAGTACACCCGGTGAAAAGGAGTAGCCAATAAACCTTCCTGATAGGCCATTTCTCCGGACACACCCAGCCGGTTGCGGCTATTCACGGCAACATTGAAGGCAGCTTTCAGCGTATAGGAATTTCGCTTATACCGGTCGTACCATTCCCTGTAACGAAGTTCTTCGGGGTAAATCAGCTTTACCGGTCTATAGCCCTCGTCTGCATTCAGGCGCCCCCATCGCAGGTCATCGCGGTATACCTGCAACATCATGGAATAATCTGCCAGCTTTTCCTTATCTTCCTTTAAAATACCCAGTTTTCCATTCAGTGAAAAATAATCACTCTCTATAGAAGTGCCGGCGCCGAGCACTACACTCCAGTCGCCCCGTGTTCGCTGGTACGTACCATCCAGATAGGAGCGTGCATCGACCCTGGACGCTGAACTTACAAAATCTATGTTGTCTACAGATGCCGACGATATTACATCTGTGCCAACGGTAAAGCCTGCTGCGTTTTTACCAAAAACACGTTTGTACCGGAGAGAGGGGCCATAAACGGTGAGTTGTTCGGTACCTGTTCCCCCGGTAACGGCAGAATGATTTCCATCCTGTATATAGTGATTATACACGAGTTCCACTTCATTTTTACTGATTTTTTCCACCACGCTGTCTCTGCGCTGCGCAGATGCGATCAGTTGCATAAAGGCCAGGCTTCCTACGATTAAAAACTTCCTTTTCATATGCAGTAGTTAGTTGCAGCCACAGCCTCCACTGGCTTTCTGGTTATCGGCCGGGGCAGCCCCCTCCCGTATGGAATAGATATAGCTTCTGAAGCCCCGACCGGCATCTGAACCCATCTGCATATCCGGGTCGTTGATGTATTGCCGCTCATACGGTTTCAGGCTCACGCACCCCGTTAAGCAGAGGAACGACAGCATCAGCAGTAACAGTTTCATATACCAGTTTTTTTGAAAAATGGATATTGTTTTTTTCGTCTATTATCACAGCATGTGTTTGCGGTAACTGGTCTACAAACGCCAGTCCTTTCCTGATTCCCTTCACGTATACCGCCGTTGCCAGCGCATCTGCCAGCTCTGCTGCCGGCGATACAATGGTGACGCTTTTTATGCCCTGCAAAGGTTTACCTGTGTGGGGATTGATATTATGCGACCATTTCTTTTTGTTCCACATAAAATATTGCTCACTGCTGCCCGAAGTTGCAATAGCATTGTCGCGAAGCGATAATTGAAACAGTGCGGTACCAATGGCATCCGGATGGGCAATACCCGCTTTCCAGGGTAGCCCCTTGCTGTTCACCCCCAGCACCCTGATATCGCCGCTGGCGCTTACAAAGCCAGAACGCAGCCCCGCTGCCTTCCATTTATGAATCACCTGGTCGGCTGCAAAACCTTTACCGATGGCAGCAAAACTGATCCGCATGCCGCTCACAGCAAACCGCACTGCCTGTGCAGCATCATCCAGCAACAGGTGATGATAGCCCACTTTTTGAAGGGCATGGGATATTTCCTCATCGGCCGGCATCACAAAATCTGTATGCTTAAACCGATACAGGCTTTTCAACGGCGCCACCGTAATATCAAAATCGCCTCCGCAAAGTCTTGCTATCGCAATGCTGCGTTTGATTAGCCCATATGTTTCCGCATCGGTGGGAACCCAGGTTTCTCCCGCGTTGTTGTTTATGTTGGTGGTAGCAGAGTCGGGCCTGAACTCGGAGAGCAGTTTTTCCAGCCTTTCTATTTCAGCTATACCCGCCTCCAGGAATACACGGGCTTCCGATGGATCCCCGGCTATTACACCAAGGGTAAACACGGTGCCCATCAGCTTTTGTGTAAGGGTATACTCCTGCATTTAGTACAGTTCACCTTCTATTAATGTAATCACATCACCGGCACGCATCCCGGTTTTGTAATACAGTTTTTTGTATTCATCACCACCGGTACTGATCACTATCGTTGGGAATACGCCCTCAAACGCATACTTCTCCGCAATACGTCGGTTACGCTCTTTCTCTTCCCTGCTCTGTTTGATGCGTTGCGGAAAATCTACCTTTACCATGGTAATGCCTTTCTGCTGCAGGTAATCGGTAAACGTTTTATCCGACAGCACCTCTTTGTTGAACTTATCGCAATACACGCACCAGTCTGACCCTTCAAACACAATCAGCGTATGCGCCGGATCCGGTGCATACATCCTGAAGGATGACAAAAGCAGTATGCAGACAATACTTAATGCATATTTAATACTTTTCATAAGTACTGGTTTCTAATAACAACGCCTTTACAGGCAAAAAATTTTAGACGGTAAAAACTAAACCGGTAAGGCGTACATTCCCCTGCCCACTGAAGAGCAGGTATGGCTGAAACTTCACAGGCTGGCTACATTTTCGTAACTTACTGTTATGCACCTTACCTATGCGCCCATATGGAAAGAAGCCCCCTTCATCCGTTTAGTGGCGGCTTTGATACCCGGCATCCTGCTGCAATGGTATTGCCCCCTCCCATTGACAATCATTTATATAGCTGCAGGCTTATGCCTTGCTATCCTGGCTGCCTTTGGTTTTACAAATGCATATACGGCCTATCAACACAATTGGTTGAGGGCTGTATGCATTATGATGCTGACGGCGCTGCTGGGCATGTGGCTGATTCATCACAAAAACATTACACACCAGTCTGCCTGGTTCGGGCATCATTATACGAGCAAAGCAGTCGTTATTGCTTCGATTAAAGAGGCGCCCGTAGAGAAAGCCCGGTCGTTCAAAGTACTGGCAGATGTATATGCCATAGCAGCAGACAGCAAGATGGTGAGAACCAGGGGTGATATCATCCTTTATTTTCAGAAAGACAGCAGCCTGCTGCAACGGATACGTTTCGGCAATACCATCTTCTTTAACAAAGCGCTGCAACCCATCCAAAACGCCGGTAACCCGGGTGCTTTTGACTATCAGCGCTACTGCCTTTTTCAGGGCATTACCCACCAGGTGTATCTATCGGCAGACGAATTCACCGTTTCCGGTCGGCAACTACAATCCCGGTTCGCCTATTGGCTGCATGAGGCGCAGCAACATACACTCAGCCTGCTGCAACAACACATCCGGGGTAAAGACGAAGCAGCCGTAGCGGAGGCGTTGCTGATCGGCTACCGGGAAAACCTCGACAGGGAAATGATGCAGCAATACGCCGATACCGGCGTGATACACGTGATTGCTATTTCCGGAATGCACCTGGCCATGATATACGGCATGCTCATTATGGTGTTGAAACCCCTGCAAAAAAACCTGCTTACACGCTGGCTGCGTGGTTTGCTTATCCTGGCTGTACTATGGTCGTTCACCCTGCTGTCTGGCGCCGGTCCTTCCATTTTGCGCAGTGCCGTGATGTTTTCTTTTATTGTAGCAGGCGAAAGCTTTACGCGGCGGGTATCGGTATACCATACCCTGGCGGCTTCTGCGTTTTTTCTGCTGTGCAGCAATCCCTTTTTTGTATGGGATGCAGGGTTCCAGCTATCCTATGCCGCTGTGTTGAGCATTGTTATTTTTAACCGCCCCATCACCAACTGGTGGTACTGCCGCTACAAAATACCGTATGCCACCTGGCAGATGGCAGCCGTTACCCTATCGGCTCAGCTACTCACCACGCCACTGAGCTTATACCATTTTCACCAGTTGCCCAACCTGTTTCTGTTTACCAACCTGCTGGTGGTACCGCTGTCGGGCCTGATCCTGTACGGTGAAATACTTCTTTGCGCAGTATCCGGCATGCCTACTGTAGCCCAGTGGCTGGGTTTTGTACTGGAACACCTGCTCCGGTATATGAACAGCTTTATTATCTACATGAACAGCCTCCCGTTTTCCGTAACCGATAATATACGGGTGACCTATCTGCAAACGCTGTTACTCTATGCCAGTATTATAACGATAGCCGTATGGCTGATGAAAAACAAAAAACAACTGCTGTTCTCCGCACTGGGCTGCCTGCTGACATTTACCAGTATCCGGGGCATAGATCTCGTACTGCAATACCGTCAATCCAGGCTGGTGGTGTACAATGTAGCTTCTTACAGCGCTATCGACCTGATTCAGGGTGGTAGCTGTTATTTTGTTGGCGATACCGCGGTAGAACAAAACGATTTTTTAAGAAACTTCCACCTCGCTCCCGCCAGACTGCTGTACCGGGCCAACCGGCATACCGTTTACCAGCCGCCCCCTGTTATTGAATGGAAAGGCAAGCGCATCATCTTCCTGCAACCCGCTATTGGATCCCTGCTAACCGCTCCCGTACAGGCAGACCTTGTGATTGTTTCCGGCAACCCGGAGCTGAACATGGAGCAGTTGCAACAACTGGTGGGAGACGGCCAACTCGTTTTCGACAGTTCCTGCCCCGCCTGGAAAATACGCAAATGGAAAAATGAATGCGATGGTTTACATTTGCGGCCCCATTCCGTTGCAGAAGACGGAGCTTTCGTATTCAAACTATAGCTATGCAAAAGAAGATCAATTCAGCCCTGATTTCAGTATTTTATAAAGACGGACTGGAACCGGTAGTAAAAGAATTACATCGCCTGGGTGTTACCATCTACTCCACCGGAGGCACCCAACGATTTATAGAAGACCTCAATATTCCCTGTGTTCCGGTAGAAAGCCTTACCTCCTACCCTTCGATACTCGGCGGACGGGTAAAAACCCTGCATCCGGCCGTGTTTGGCGGTATACTCGGCAGGCGAAACGTGCAACAGGATGTGGAGGAAATGAAAACATTCAAAATACCGGTGATAGACCTGGTAATAGTAGACCTCTATCCGTTCGAGGAAACCGTTGCCCAAACACAGGCGGCCGGCTTCGGGGGTACACCCGAAGAGGCGGAAAAAATGATCATTGAAAAAATTGATATCGGCGGGCCTTCCATGATACGGGCGGCAGCCAAAAACCACAGCGACCTGCTGGTGGTAGCCGCTAAAAACGACTATGCGACCCTGTTGCACCTGCTGCAATCACAAGAGGGCACCACTACCCTCGATCAGCGCCGTACTTTCGCTGTGCGGGCTTTTGATATAGTAACCCAATACGATATTGCCATCAGCCAATACTTCAATCCGGGCAATTCCCTGTTGGCTACAGGAGCCAGGCAGGTGCTACGCTATGGCGAAAACCCCCACCAGGAGGGTGTATTTACCGGCAATCTGGACGAAGTATTCAACAAACTGCATGGCAAAGAGCTATCGTACAACAACCTCGTAGATGTAGATGCAGCCGTTCAGTTGATTGGTGAATTTGATCGTACCGAAAAAACATTCGCAATTATCAAACATACCAATGTGTGTGGTATCGCATCCCGCAATACGCTGCACGAAGCCTGGAAAGCCGCCCTCGCGGGCGATCCCGAAAGCGCATTCGGAGGCGTACTGGTATGCAACAGTATCGTAGACAAAGCAACGGCGGAAGCCATCAGCGAAATATTCTTTGAGGTACTGATTGCCGACGGATACGACGGGGATGCGCTCGAAATATTGCAGGCAAAGAAAAACAGGATACTGCTGGTGCTGAAAAAAGCCCCGGGCGCCACCCATCAGTCTAAATCGGCGCTGAACGGTATCTTGAGCCAGCAAATAGACGAAGGGAATTTTACAGAATGGAAAGAAGTGGGCGGGCGACAGAGCTCCGAAACCGAAAAACAAGACCTTGTATTTGCCAACCTGGTTTGCAAACACCTGAAATCAAACGCCATCGCGTTGGTAAAAAACAAACAGCTGGTAGGCAAGGGTTGTGGACAAACCAGCCGCATCGACTCATTGCGGCAGTCGGTGGAAAAAGCCCGGCAGTTCAACTTCAGCCTCAACGGCGCCGTCATGGCGTCCGATGCTTTCTTTCCCTTCGACGATTGCGTAAAACTGGGGCATGACGCAGGTATTACCGCCTTCGTTCAGCCCGGCGGCTCTATACGCGATAAGGATTCAATAGCTTATTGCGTGGCCAATAATCTGGCGATGGTCATTACCGGTTTACGGCATTTTAAGCATTAAAAGCAACCCGGCTTTATTGCCGGGTTTTTTATATCTAATCAGGCACGGTTACCATACCTTCAATAATTATAGCGGGATGGCCTTCATTCTACATATCGACACAGCGCTGGCACAGGCATCGGTAAGCATAGCATCCGATGGAAAATTGCTGGCTTCCGTGGAAAATACGGTACAAAACACCCATGCAGGTTTCGTTCACAGGGCGGTAAAAGAAATTTTAACAAAAATTAACGTTTTTCCTTCCTCCATCGATGCCGTGGGCGTGGTACATGGCCCCGGATCTTATACCGGGCTCAGGATTGGGATGGCAACGGCCAAAGGATTATGCTATGCCCTCGGAAAGCCCCTTATCTGCATCTCCACCCTGTCGCTTATCGCAAAAGCAGCCGCAGCAAAGGTTCCAGGCTTTGAACTGTATTGTCCCATGATCGACGCCAGGCGAAATGAAGTGTATACCGCCGTTTTTGATAGCACTATTGTACCAGTAGTACAGCCCCGGGCGCTGGTGCTGACCGAGGATTCTTTTTCGGATTATTTGGAAAAAAACAGTATTTTGTTTTGCGGAAATGGCGCCGGAAAATTCCAGAAAATGATGCCATATTCCACAAAAGCCAGGTTTGAAACCATAGCATATAACGCAGATACTATTGCGCAGATGGCTTACAAGTCCTTTACCAGCAATATATTTGAGGATATAGCCTATGCTGCTCCGTTGTATATCAAAGACTTTTTCGATCCTTCGAAAGCCTGAAACTGCCCAGGCGGTAAAAAGCCGCTGCTCTGCCATTGAACAGGAGTCCCCATGTTATTTGAATTTTCGGTTATATATTTGTATCCGCAATTTTTAATCACAATAAAGAATAACTCCTATGACTGGCCTAGCAAGTCCTTACACGATGGTATTAAATGGAGCGTCCCAGGAGAACGGGGCGGAACTAAAGATTGATTTTCTGAATGTCAAGAAGGCGGCACTGATCCTGAGAGCGCTTAACCACAAGTTGCGTCAGCAAATGTTGCAGTTACTCGATGAAAAGAGGAAAATGACTGTTACTGAGTTGTATGTACAGTTAAGACTGGAACAATCGGTTGCCTCTCAGCACCTGGCTATCCTTAGGAGAGCGGGTATTGTTTCTACGACAAGAGAAGGAAAGTTCATTTATTACTCAGTGAATCACAAGCGTTTGCGCGAAATTTATCATTTCGTCGAACAAATTTTGGGTTAACGTCATTCGGCTTCTTTATGAACCCGTATGGTATCAAAGCTGCAGTTATACCACCTGAAAAACCTAATCTCCGGTATAGCTGCAGCTTTTTTCAATGTTTTAGCAAGTTTTAGCAATGCAATACTTTACAACCAGACAATTGAAAGATTTAATACAGCAGTCCGGCACCGTATTGGTAGATACCCGTACACGACAGGCGTTTACCGAAGGGTTTATTCCCGGGTCTGTATTTATGGGCAACGACGGAAAGATGGCTGACTGGGCGGCGGAAATGCTCCCCCCCGACGCTCAACTGGTACTTATTACGGAACCGGGCCGGGAAGAAGAAACAGCGGCAGTGTTTCGCGACAAAGGATTTACGAATATCCTGGGCGTACTGGACGGTGGTTTTGAACACTGGAAAACCGAAGGGGGAACGGTAGACATGATCATCAACATCGATGCAGACGAACTGGCGATGGACTTACCTTTCGACGAACACCTGCTGGTACTCGATGTGAGAAAACCGGTGGAGTACGCAGAAGGCCACGTAAAAAATGCACGTAATCTGCCCCTTTCCGACCTGAAGGATATGTTGAACATTGCTTCGCTGGAAGACGATCAGAATATCTACATTCATTGCGCAAGCGGCTACAGAAGCGTGATCGCTGCATCCATCCTTAAACAGCATGGCTTCAATAATATCAGGAATGTATCCGGCTGTTGGGAAATCATCAGCCATACCCGCGGCATAGCTACAGAGAAGGAGAAAAGCGCGTTGAACTGAGGATATAGCAGGAAGGGAAAATGGTAAGAGGTGAGAGGTAGGAGGTAAAATGGCAAGAGGGTAAAATAGGAAGATAGTAAGACTATAACCGATTACTTCAATGGCCAGATCAAGGCTATTTCCTGGTTCAGCAAAAAGCCCACTGCACCCGCAGGTCTGTCAGACGCACCATTGACCTATGTATACCAGTACGACGACAAGTACCAGCTTACGGAAGCTACCTGGGGCACTTCGCTGAATTTCAGCAATACACCTGCCAGTTTTACCACCACTACTTTTAATAAAGAAAAGATCAAGCATCCCACCACAGGGGTTCCTGCCTATGATGCCAATGGCAATATCCAGTACCTGGAGAGAACGAACAAAACAGGCGTATTAACAGAAAAGTTCCAGTATAATTATACCACCAATACCAATAAACTCGCCAGCATCACCAATACAGCCAGTGGCACCCAAACCTACGCCAGCTATACCTACGACGCGTTGGGGCAACTGACTTACGAAGACACCCAGGATCCAGCACAGAAAAAATACATCCTGTACGATGTAACGGGCAAGGTGGTGATGGTATCCAGAAACGCGGCTTTTACACAGCCCGTGGTGGAATATGTATATAATGAACTTGGACAGCGCATTGTAAAAAAGCTGTATAATGCCGGCTACGATGAAATACAGAGAACTTACTATGTAGGAGATGTAATATATACCCAGCCTTTCGTGGACGCTACACCGGGCGTCATTACCGTACAGGAGTACGAGATAGACGGGGGTAGCGGACGAATAGGGATTTACTACCGACCGGGGGATATTTATGCTTACCAATTGACAGATCACCTGGGCAATACCCGGGCGGTGGTGGCCCGCAGTGGCAGCAACCTGCAGGTGAGGATGTATTCGGATTACTATCCTTATGGTTTAGCAATTAACGAAGGGGCGGACAATTATCGTTATGGCTACCAGGGTCAGTACGCGGAAAAAGACCCGGAAACGGACTGGAACGCTTTCGAATTAAGGATGTATGACTCTAAAATTGCCCGGTGGCTGAGCATAGATCCCAAGAACCAGTTTCACTCTCCGTATGTAAGCATGGGAAATAACCCGGTCAATGGGGTAGATCCGGATGGGGGGAAAAGTAGTCCTATTTTTGATATTACAACAGGGGAGTTTTTAGGAGTGGATTCCGAGGGATACCAAGGCGAAATATTATTTATGTCGAAGAGTGTCTATAATAGTCTTTCAAATGATGGTAATAAAATCATCGACCACAACCTAGCAACGTCAATAGGCTTAAAAATTGGAGAATTTCCGTCACTTCCCCTTTCTGGACTTCTTCCCTTTACTCAGGAAACCGCTAAAGTTTTAGGTGCAGCTTTTAGTCATGTCCTTTCACAATTATCAATAGAGGGGTTTTCCATGAGTGACCTTTATAATGGAAAGGTTTCAACTTATGGTGCTCTATCCTATTATGATAGAAGAGGGAAGCGGTGGAATACAATAGGTACAAATTCAGGATTGTTAGATGAGGATGCGCTAGATAATGCACTTGCCACATTTGATTTTTCTGATAATAGATTGACTTATAACTTGAACTATATGCAGTATCTTAATACCGTAGAGAATATTCAAAATCTCGCAGTTCATGAAATTGGTGGTCATAAAATTAATGGGTTTAATGCTTCGGTAGGTAAACATAGGTTTTCCTATGAACTCCAAATAAAACACCCTACTTTTATGAAAACTACTTCGATGTTTCAAGAGGCTATAAGAGGAGGTTATCGGTTGGCAATTCAAGATGATGCAAAATTTAGATAAAACAATAATGAATATGGAACGTACTTTAGTAATATTTTTTTCATTTTTGTTTGCTTGTGGTTGCTATTCAAATGATGATCAGGGTAAACCCACTCCATTTGCTCAGGTCGAAAAAGTTTTTATTGGTGATACTATTCTGGGGCGACGAATTTCGCTATTTATGAGGTTAGAAAATCAGGGCGAAGTTTCTGATACTTTGATCTTTAAAAAGAATAAAAGCCTGTTAAATATAAAAGGTGTACAAACAAATATCAACTCCCACATATTTATAGAGGATTCATTAAACAATAAAGTCGGAGAATTTGAACTTTGGGGTGTTGAGTCTAATGAGGTCATTTTAAATCCTGAAAGTAATATAAAATTACTTTTTATACTGGAGAGTGAAGATCCCCGATTCGTAAAGAAAGGAGGCAAATCTGAAAATTTAAGAATAGTAGAACGTTTCTTAACTGAAAACAGGATTATATTTTCTTTTTCTGATAAGACCAATCGGCACTTCTCTACAGTTGTTGAAATTCCGGCAGACATTGAGTATTATTACAGGGCGGCATTTGTGGATGATTTGGAGTAGTTTTCATAAATGATTAGATGATTACTGTTAGGGGCTTAGTAAAAGAAATTTTCTTTAAAAGTTATCCTAGTGACTAATTAATTACAATTTTCTCAAAAAATCGCTCATCTTATCCAAATAATCCATTTATGAAATCAGCCATCGTTCTTTTTATAACCCTGGTCATTTTTACCCCGGTGAAAGGTCAAAACGATCCTTCGCTTATTCAGAAAGTGAAATTTGGGTTAGCCGCAGGCATTAACTATACAAAGTCTCCTACACTTTCTTACGAAGAGGTTGTCCCCAACTACTATGTGTATAAAAGAAGCAAATATGCTCCTGGTTTTGCTGCCAGGCTTTTTATGGAATACTATTCATCCAAAGTGCTATCGGTGCAGCCGGAAATCGGGTATGTGTATTATCATCAAAAACAGGTGTACAGCGCTTCGCCGCATAACGCAGACGATGCCGACAGGTATACTGATGATTTTCACATCGGCGCTTTTACGCTGGCAACTATGTTTAAATACAGTACCAGATACATTACCATACAAACTGGCCCGCAACTGGATTTTCCCGTTAGCGCTAAAATCAATAACCTCTCAAGGATTATCGGCAGTCTTGGTCCGTCAGAAAGATCAAGTGAAGAAGATATGAAAAAAGAAAAAAAGATCATTACCCCGGTTTTCAACTGGATTTTCGGCGTGGAACATACCATACGGGAGCGGTTTCGCATCCAGGCTAATTATCAATTGGGTTTAAGTAGCTATACCAAAACACATATTCTCTGGAAGATAAGCAAAGCGAGCGGATTTTATTTGGGAGGAGCTTACCGTTTTTAAATATAACAGGTTATCCTGGGAGTGTAAACTTATCCAATGTATCGTTTACTACAAACTTTTATATTATTGCTTTTGCTGTCAGGTTGCAGATCTTCTTCAAAGTATCCGACCGAAGCTACAGGCAGGGTTATACTGCACAACCAGGATACGCTATACGAATTTTACGCGAAAAAGTATGATGCGGAACGCTTGGCGCAATTGTCGGAGACAGACAAACAATATCATTGGTACAATGGTACTGTCATCATTACTACACAGGGCGCGGCCCGGTCAAGAGTGAATGGCAGAGGAAGAATAAACACGAAGTAATTAACAATGAACTATTCCACAATATTGATTGTTTGTATGTGTATGTTTGGTTCTTGTATCCTCGTACATCTTGACGACAGTGTGGATTTGGGTAATAACTATAGATATATACAAAGCAACCCTAAAACGATCATCAATAATAGCGGATCCAAATATAAAGATCAAGGAGAGGTGGTTGTTGGGCCTCATGTGGTTGCTTATAAATTTAATGAAACTTATATCATAGCAAAAACACAAAATGGTTTCTATGTTTCTGATTCAGTAAAAGTTTTTAAATTTTGGTTAGTAAATAAAGAAACAGGTAGGGTAAGTGAGATGGAAAATGAGAACGCGTTATATATGAAACTAAATGAATTAAAAATAGATTTAAAATTTACACATTGACAAACACTTATGGTTACTTATAAATTGTCGAGTTATAAAACATACTACACGTTAGGTGTTTTTCTCTTAATTGCGAGTTTCTTTTATTTTAGATATCTTTTAGATTTAGATAAAGAAGCATTCGACTTTGAATTTTTGGGACTTTCCTTTTTTTATTTGGTTTTTGTCTGGGCTGCAAAAGGTGTTTTTACATGTCGTTCTGTTGACTATAACACGGACTATCTAATCACCAAACGACCTTTTTCTGGTAGCAGAGAAATGATACCTTTGGAGTCTATAATTTATATAAAGAAGACCAGTTTTCGATCGCTGGCAGTTCTTTTTGAGTATAAAATAAAATACAGGCTAGATGATACGAAGTACTTTTATACTATGATCGATTCGTCCACTTCTTTTGATCTGCTTATTTCCTATTTAAAAGAGAAAAATCCGGCTGCCGCAAAAGTACTGAAGGAGGACACAGAAATCCCTTTTACTTAGTTATGAAACATCATGTCGGCACTCGCTAACCCAATGCTTCTGCGGAGAAATTTTTAAACAATTTAAGACCCTCGACAGCACATCTACCAACCTTCGTATAAAACACTCTTAATCTAAATAGCACCCTGTTCTTCACATAATTGATACAGGAGTAAAATACCTCTAATTATTGCTCAGCCCCCTGAAATCGACGGGTACCAGTTTGCTGACGCCCGGTTCCTGCATGGTAACGCCATAGATGATGTCTACGGTAGACATGGTCATCTTGTTGTGGGTTACAATGATGAACTGTGAATTCTCGCTGAACTGGCGGATCATTTTGGTGAACTTACCTACGTTGGCATCATCCAGCGGGGCGTCTACCTCATCCAGTATACAGAACGGTGCGGGCTTGATGAGGTAGATGGCAAACAGTAGTGCTGTGGCGGTGAGCGTTTTTTCTCCCCCGCTTAACTGCGTGATGGAAGAGGGGCGTTTGCCCTTTGGTTTTGCCACGATGTCGATGCCTGTTTCTGCCAGGTTTTCCGGGTTTTCCAATAACACGTCGGCAGTATCTTCTTCTGTAAACAACGCTTTGAACACCTTCTGGAAGTTTTCTCTGACCGCGTTGAATGTTTCCAGGAATTTCTGGTTGGCAGTGGTTTCCACCTCCTGTATGGTCTGCAAGAGGCTGTCTTTCGCTGTTACGAGGTCATTCTTTTGTTCCAGAATAAATTCGTAGCGCTTTTTCATTTCCTGGAAGGCCTCAATGGCAGTAGGATTGACCTCTCCCATATTTTCCAGCCGTTTTTTCATCCGGTCGCAGGAGGACTGCAGGTCTTCCAGCGCGGTATCGGTAGCGCGCGGCTCGTCTATGATGGCATCGAGGTCTACTTTAAACTCCACGCGCAACCTTTCTTTCATTCCGGTGAGCTGCAATTTCAATTCGCTCAGTTTGTCCTTGATTTCGTTCAATACCTGATCGAGTTGCTCTTTGGATTTCTGCTGTAATCTTAATGCGGATTCCTTTTCCTGCAAAGCATTGCGACGGTTGTAATAAGATTGATCGGCTTCATTGAGTTTGCGTTCTTCTTCGTCTTTACTGCGCAGCAGCCCGATCAGGTCGGCGCCTGCTTTCTCCAGCTCTTGTTTGGTCTGACGAATATTCGCAGCCGCTTCTTCCAGTTGTTTGGCGCTGTTTTCGATCTGCACCTGTAATTCCTGTAACTGACTGTTTTTAAAGGTATGCTCCTGCTTCAGTGCATTGATTTTGCTTTGCAGCCGGGTAAACTGCAGGTTACTGTCGTTGAACGCAGCGTTGGCAAAGTTATACTCCTGTTCCGCGAGGCTGTATTCCTGTTCTGATGCCTGCAATTTATCTGCCAGTTGCTGTACCTGCGTATTCAGTTTCTCCAGCTCGTCGCGCACATCTGCAATACTATCCTGGTTGTCCTGCAACTGGCTCCGGAGTTCTTCCAGTTTTTTACCGCCGGACTCTTCCTGAAACAGAAAGTTTTCGATTTTATTTTGCAGGGCAAATACCTGATTTGTCATCTGGTTGATTTCATCCTGCGTTTTACGGATAGCCTGCTCCTTGAGTTGTTCGCTGTATCCCTGTACCTCATTGTGTCTGGCCTGGATGGCGGCTTTCAGTTCGGCAACCCTGGCTTCCTGCTGTTGTATTTCATCCTGCAGTTTTTCCAGGTTTTTGGCCCGCCCGATTTTTTTTCCTTCAAACAGACCTACGGATCCTCCGGTCAGCGCATATTTTCCTTTTACGTATTTACCATGTTTTTCCAGGATAATGGCCCCGTTGCTGTTGCGGAGGGCTTCTTCGTTTTCTGCGATGAACACATTGCTCAGCAGGTATTCGGCCAGTTTCCGGTAGGCATTGTCTACTTCAATCACGCTCAAGGCGGCTACAGTACCAGCCGGTTGGTGATGTTGTGTATCTGTAAAGTTATTCACGCGGTCCAGCAGAAAGAAGTTGGCTTTCCCTTTCTGGTGGGCGTCCAGCAGGTGTACGGCTTTCAGTCCCTCTTCCAGGTCGTTGACCACATAATAGTTGAGGTAAGGTTCCAGTACATTTTCCACGGCGGCCCTGTATTCTTCTTTTACGTAAATGATATCCGAGAGAATCGGGGCGGCATGATTCCAGTTGGGGTTTTTGTGCAGAAATTTCACGCTTTCGGGGTAGCCTTCCATGGAATCTATCAGGCTTTTGAGCAGGGCGTGTTCATTCTTACGTGCATCCAGCTTTCGGTTTTCTTCTGCCAGTTCTGTTCTCAACTTTTCAACCACGGCCTGGGTGTCCAGTATCTGCTGTTTGGTTCGCTCGTGCTGCTCCTGCATTTGCTGCAGTTCGTCTCTTTTGTTTTCCAGGGCTGTTTCGCGTTCTTCCTTTTCCCTTTCCAGTAATGTTATCTGCTGTTGGCGATGCAACTGTTCATCCTCTCCCTGCAGGATGGCTCTTTGTATGTTCTGAATAGAAGTATCGGCTACGGCTACTTTTTTCTCCGCATCGAACTGCTGGCGCTGCAGCGCCTGGTTATCGCGGCGAAGAATGTCGATATAGGAGCGCTTCTCATCGAATATGCTGCGTTTTTGTTCCACGCCTTCTTTCAGGTCTTCCAGCTTATCTTTAAACTCCTCCAGCCTTAATTCCTCGTCTTTGATTTGTTCTCCGGTGAAGCGGATGCTTTCATCCAGTCCCTTAAGCTGTCCCTCCGATTTTTCTAAAAAATCCTTCAGGCTTTGTTCTCGTTCGTGCAGGTATTGCAAACGCTGCTCGCCTAAGTTTTTGTCGTTTTCCTTGGTTCTCACATTTCCCAGGAGGTCGTTGAAGGCATGCTGCATCTGCTGCAGTTTTTCTTCTTCTTCAATGAACCCTACTTTTTCCTGTTCGATGGCAGCTTCGGCCGTAGCGATGGCGGCTTCCAGTTCCAGCCGCTTGTCTACTTCCAGTTGCTGCTGCTCGTTCAGGTCTTTATAGGTAATGTTGAACCCCTCCAACGCTGCTTTTGCCAGTTCTACACTCAGCTCGCGGTATTCTTTTTTAATTTCGTAATATTTCTCTGCCTTTTTTGCCTGACTTTCGAGGCTTTTCAACTGGTTATTGATCTCGAAAAGCAGGTCTTCTATGCGTGCCAGGTCTTGTTCGGTTGCATCCAGTTTGAGCTTGGCTTCTCTTTTTCTGGTTTTATAGATGGTAATGCCCGCTGCCTGCTCCAGCATACGACGCCGGCTGTTGTCTTTATCTTTGATGATGTCGTCTACCATGCCCAGTTCAATAATGGCATAGCTGTCTGTGCTCACGCCGGTATCCATAAACAGGTTATGGATGTCTTTCAGGCGGCAGCTTACATCATTGAGCCGGTATTCACTTTCGCCGCTTTTGTAAAATTTGCGGGTAATGGTAACCGTACTGAATTCGGTGGGCAGCAGATTGCGGGTATTCTCGAACGTTAAACTCACTTCCGCCAGGCCGCTGGAACTACGGGTTTTCGACCCATTGAAAACCAGACTTTCCAGGTTTTCACTGCGGAGGTTACTGATCTTATGCTCACCGATCACCCACCGGATGGAATCTATGATATTGCTTTTGCCGCAGCCATTGGGACCAATGATGCCGGTAATGCCCTCATCAAAATTAATAACAGTTTTATCCGCAAAACTCTTGAATCCCTTGATTTCCAAACTCTTTAATCGCACTTTCTAAAATTTTATAAGACAGATATACCCTAAACAACGGGCAATTTAGGCTAAGGATATTTTCCATAGCCTTTTATAGTTAACGAGTTATGCACATCAGCCGGTGGTGCTGGCAAATATGGACAACCTGTGGATAATAAGGTGGCAAAACCAGGGGATTATTCGGGAAATTGTACAAGAATTGTAATAACTTATGCAAAACACCCGGGCGTATTTTGCCCCGTAAATTTGTTGCTTATGTATCGATTGGGTTTTGGACTGCTGGTTCTGCTGCTGTTGGGTGCCTGTGATTTCAGGTCGAAGATGGATTTTAAAAAGGAGCGGGAGCGGATAGCGGCCTATAACAGCATGTTGCAGACGGATGTGGCATTTTCTCAAAGATCGGAGGAGCTGGGACTGCGCCGCGCCTTTCTGGACTACATCGACAACGATGCGGTGCTGCTTCGTCCGGGCAGCCTTCCCTGGGTGGGAGCCGACGCGGTGGATAAACTCAGTTCGCTCAACGATTCGCTGGTAGTACTGCGCTGGGAACCGCAGGGAGGCGATATCGCTGCTACCGGCGATATGGGCTTTACCTTTGGATCCTACAGTATGGAAATAGAAGATTCCCTATACACCGGAAGCTATGTTACCATCTGGAAACGACAGCAGGATGGTACCTGGCGGTTTGCACTGGATAGCAGGAACGAGGGCAAGTTGCCGGGCCAATAAATACAACATGGGTTACGAAGTCGGAGACTTTGAACAGCAACCATACAAAACGGCTGGATATCCTTGTTTGTCCGAACCTCTGTGACGTCGGACAAACAACTACGTTCTCCCCCGGCTCCTACGGGAATACAACACAAGGTTTAAAAACCTGGAAGAACATAATGTTTGCGAAGTCGGAGACTTCGAACAGCAACAAACAAAACTAACAGCGGCTAATGGACTCCACTGTGGTTACACAACAATAGCAATTAACTTTCG